>NZ_JBQFRB010000008.1:0-236047 GCF_056537185.1 Ruegeria sp. CG4
TTTCGACCTCACTACGACCAATGAAACGCGCAGTACACTATGGCCATCATTTGGCTAGTGGCCACTATTTTTTTGAAGGAAGTAACTTGCGCGAAGATGCCATTAGAGTCTCAGAATTTGCGAAAGCGTAGACAAAGGCAGCGTTGTCCGCGCAGCTGTCGTTCACGCCGAGCACAGCGAAGTCAAAAAGGCCTACGGCCGAGTTTCGGCCGCAACTTCTGTTCGTTGGAAGTGATTGCAGCATGCTTTGCTGATGCCTGATTGCGATCTCGTTGAATTGACAAGGTGTGATGATCTAGGATTATGGAAAGATGAGCAAAGTGCAACGCCCTCCGAAACCCCGACCGCACCCTTATCTTCCTGATCCCGATCGCTATGAGCAAATGGTCTATCGCCGTTGCGGTCAGTCTGGCATAAAGCTACCCGCGATAAGCCTTGGGCTGTGGCACAATTTCGGTGGGGATACGCCGCAACTGACAAAGCGCGAGCTTTGCCGGACTGCCTTTGATTTGGGTATTACACACTTTGATCTGGCAAATAATTATGGCCCGCCGCCGGGATCGGCGGAAGAAGCATTCGGCGAAATTTTAAAAACTGATTTCGCAGGCTATCGGGACGAACTCATCATATCAACCAAGGCCGGCTATGACATGTGGCCAGGTCCTTATGGGGAGTGGGGATCACGGAAATATCTTGTGGCATCATGTGACCAGTCGCTCAAGCGGATGGGGCTCGACTACGCAGATATTTTTTATTCCCACCGGTTTGATCCGGATACCCCACTGGAAGAGACTATGGGCGCTCTGGACTATATCGTGCGCTCCGGGCGCGCACTCTATGTCGGGATTTCAAGCTACAACTCGCAAAGAACGCGCGAAGCGCTTGCCATCTTGAAAGACCTTGGAACACCATGCCTGATCCATCAGCCTTCCTACAACCTGCTTAACCGATGGGTTGAACACGACGGGCTATTGGACACGCTTGACGAAATGGGCGTCGGATCGATTGCGTTCACGCCTCTTGCACAGGGTATTTTGACATCGAAGTATTTGAACGAAATTCCTGCGAACAGTCGGGCGACCCAAGGCAAGTCGCTCTTGGACGGTATGATCAACGAACGTTCACTGGCGAGTGTCCGGGCTCTAAACGAGATAGCGGCATCGCGCGGTCAATCATTGGCGCAGATGGCGCTCGCTTGGGTCTTGAGGGGTGATCGGGTAACGACTGCACTTATTGGCGCTTCTCGACCCGAGCAGATCGTGGATTGCGCCGGTGCGGTCGAAAATATGGAATTTACCGACGCGGAACTCTTCAGGATTGATGAGGTCAGTGCGGAAGAGGACATTAATTTATGGGCGCTATCCTCGGAAACTGCGTAGGATTGCTGACGACTGTTATTTTGGTGCGAACAGGCTTTCTTGTACGATCGCTAGACACTTCCGGTTCGGGCTAGAAGCGGTCTTGCGACGAGTCAGAAGCTCGACTTGCAACCTAGTCCCGAAAGCAGTCATTATACTAATTGCGCTGATCTGGTGTTTTCAAAGGCTTTGCCGATTGCTCTGACAACCGGCTTGAGGCAGCTGTCGTTCGCAAATTTCGGGCTGACCGACCGCTCCTAACCTGAATTGCATCAATATTCAGCAGATACCGAAGGTCTAGCGCAGTGGACGATACGGAGCCGACGGCCACTCCGTTCACGAAGCAGTCGCTTACACCGAAAGCCGCAAATTACTAAATCGAGCCCAAACCGGAAGCGCCTCTGCTCTGGCAACAGCACGTGCAGTAACATGAATGACCGAAGTATTCAGTTCAGACGCAGAGAGATAAATTGCCAAATGGCCAAAAAACCTTCCTTGTGCTGAGTATCGACGCGCTGGCCCTGCCTGCTGAAGAGACTTGTTCATCGCAGCACAAGAATCTTCCAGCTCTTTATTGCTTTCATTAACCCGGTTGCCGAAGATAGCCACAACGGTTGCCGGTGAAAAGTGATGGGAAAAAAAAGAAAAATTGCAGACGTCCCGTGGCTCAACCGCAGCGTCGAAGCCATGGTAGCGGCATGGATTTGGCTGGCATTTTCGACATCAAGGTGGGAGAGGATCGGATTTGAAGACCTCGAAGACTCATTGCGGAGCGGCGAGCCAGCAATCATCGTGCTCTGGCACCAACGACTGATGATGTCGCCTTACTTGTTTGACCCTTCGCTTGGACCAATTTGTTCGCTTACATCCTCTTCAAGAGCTGGTCAGCTTGCTGGAAATGTTGTCAAACGATTTGGGTTGGGTACGATCAGCATGTCTTCGCACCAACGCCATGTCGCGCTGACGCGGGCGGTGTTGCGAGGCATTCGCGAGGGCGTATCTCTTGGAGTGGCAGCAGACGGCCCTAGAGGACCAGCCAGGATTGCTTCGCTTGCCCCAGTAACCTGGGCACGCGCTTCTGCGAAACGCGTTTTTTTAGTTAGTTACTCGGCGCGGCGGGTCCACGTCCTGCCGACTTGGGACAAGATGTGGTTTCCCGCGTTGTGGACTCGCGGCGTTTTGTTTTGCCAGGAATGGCATGAAGCCGTATCGAGCTTTCCAGACGACATCGAAAGCGAGAGGCTTCGACTTAGCTTGCAAAAAGCGCTGAATGCGGTGACAGATGAGTCCGACCGCGCTGTAGGTCGTATGCCCGAAGGGCGATAGAAGCAGTCCGGTAGGATTCGCCATTTTCGGTTGATAGCTGACTCCGACTCGATCATCTTTTAGAAAATGGCATAAAGAGATTTTCCATATGAAAACATATTGGCCCGAACATTTTGTGTTTGTTGGAAAAACGTCTCCAGATGGTGTGGCGGTTCCGAGGGCACGCATCGCCCGTCGCGCCGCGCTGATCGCGGAGCTTTTGAAGTCGAACGGTGTATCGCCGGGTGATCGCGTCGCCATGTGGTTGCACCGAGGCGAAGACCAGATCGCGGCAATGTTCGGATGCTGGTCCGCCGGCGCGGCTTTTTGTGTGCTGCCTTCCTTTGCGGGTCGGACTGCGACTGAACGGTCGCGGCACCGTGTGGATGATGTCTGGTCCGTTCTGCAGCCAAGACTGTTGCTCAAGGAGGCGGGCACAGACTTGCCCGAGGCCTTGGATGCTACAGTTGACACGCTGGAGTTGCCGCAAGACGACGCCCAATCGGATTTATCCTTAGATCCAAATAGTTTTCTGGCAAATCGAAGCCCGGACGACATTGCTTTCGTTCAATTCACCTCGGGCAGCACAGGCGGGGCCAAGGGGGCCGTAGTTCGCTTTGGGCAACTTAAGGCCAACCTGGACGCAATAGCGCAGAGATCAAAGCTGTCAGAGACAGATCGGATGGTGTCCTGGGCACCTCTTTATCACGATATGGGCCTCATGGCAGTTCTGCTTCCATTGAGCCGCAAAGCGAACCTAGTACTCATGGAAACTGAACATTTTGTACGTCGCCCGGCCGCGTGGCTGGAAACGATTTCAAACTATGGTGGTACTATTACAACGGCTCCGCCCACAGCGCTGAAACTATTGACGCGCCGGACAGTCAAAAATGTGGACCTGACTGCTCTTCGATATGCATGGATCGGCGGCGAGATGGTGTTTCCGGCAGTGGTTGACGCTTTC
Source organism: Ruegeria sp. CG4 (assembly GCF_056537185.1). Classification (NCBI taxonomy): domain Bacteria; kingdom Pseudomonadati; phylum Pseudomonadota; class Alphaproteobacteria; order Rhodobacterales; family Roseobacteraceae; genus Ruegeria; species Ruegeria sp. CG4. Next base: position 3,628 of record NZ_JBQFRB010000008.1, read on the forward strand.
GAGGAGGCATACTCCGCTGCAGGATTAAGCAAAGGGGTAGTGCAGCCGACCTATGGGATGGCGGAAACTGTCGTAGGCATTTCCTGTGGTGCTTCTGGTGAAACGTGGTCTGTCAGTAACGGGTACATCTCCTGCGGGCCAGTGCTGCCGGACATGGAGTGCCGGATCGTAACCGAAGACGGAACCAAGATTGGCGCCGGTGATGAGGGGCATATCCAGGTCCGTGGACCATCAGTTTTGAAAGGCTACCTCGGGCTTGAAGCATTCGCATCGGACGCGTGGTTTGATACGGGCGACTTGGGTTTCATGGATGGCGGTCGATTGTATGTTACCGGTCGAACGAAGGACGTGTTGAAGCGGGGCGCGGAAGCATTCCCTGCAACTGTGGTTGAAGCGGTCGCGGAAAATGCGCTGAACCTCGGCGTCGGACGCGCCGTGGCCTTTGCGTGCATACGTTCCGGCGCAGACCGGGAAGAGATTGTTCTCCTAGTAGAGTGTCGCAACTGGGATGATGATCAAGCCCGTAGGGTGGGCGCTGCAGTGGCTGGCGAACTGGGTTTACAGGTCGATGTAATCAGAAATGCGATAGGAGGGCGTTTACCGCGCACCTCCAGTGGAAAACTCATGCGCCAGAAGGCGGCGCAACTATTTAGGGAAGGACGGGTTTGATGGACCAGAAAAACCGGAATGACTGGACAGTTGATCGGCTGATCTCAATTCTGCGCGATCTCGCCAGCGAGAAGGTCCTGCCGAACCATCTTGTAAACGGCCACATTTCGGGTTCGGATACCGTATCTACTCTGGGGATTGATTCCATTGGCGCCGTCGAACTCATCGACCATCTTGAGGCCGAATCTCAGGTCCTGTTACCTGATGATTTCCTCGACTTTGAAGACAGAATCGAAGACATTGCTGATCGCCTGAACTCGCTGAAGCCGGGGGCAGCCAATGACTGAATCAAACTCCGGGGCGTCGCAGGAAGCTATTGAGTTTCACTACGATATGCCCGCCGATTTTTTTTCGCTTTGGCTCGGCAGATCTATGACTTACACGGCAGCGCGCTTCACGCGACCGGGCATGACACTGGACGAAGCGCAGGACGAAAAAATCAACTATCACCTCAGTGCCGCGAATGTTGCGTCGGGGCACCGCATGCTGGACATCGGTTGTGGCTGGGGCACTCTGCTGAGCGCTGGGGTCAAACGACTGGGAGCCGCCTCGGCACACGGCCTTACACTGAGCCCCCTTCAGCATCGTTACATCGGGTCTTTAGGCCTGCCCAACGTAACCGCGGCTCTGCAAAGCTACGAACATCATGAACCTGAAGAGCCCTACGAGTCCATTGTCAGCGTCGGCGCTTTTGAGCACTTCGTGAAACCCAGTATGTCACGGGAAGAAAGGCTGCGAATTTACTCGGAACTGTTCCGGCGTTGTGCCGAGTGGATGACGCGAGATGGCCGGTTTTCCCTACAGACCATGACGTGGGGTGACGCTGGTCCGGCAGAGCGTGATATGAATAGGATACATGAGATTTTCCCCGAAAGTGACCTGCCAGAAATCGCGGACGTGATCGAAGCGTCCCATCCGCATCTGGAACTGGTTTCAATGGAAAACCGCCCGGAAGACTACCAATACACTCTGGCCGAATGGGCAAAGGGGCTGATAGCCAACAGTGACGCTGCGATCAGGATCGTTGGTGAAGAGCGGTTCAAGTTTTATCTGAACAGTTGCAAGGGTGGGTCCCTGCTATATCGACGCAGACGTTTCTATCTTTGCCGTTTCGTGTTCAGGCGCAGGGGCAGATAAATTATCCGGCCGCGAGCCGGGTTTCGATGCGTTTGACAGCATTGAACGTCGGCTTTCCTCAGTCTTTGAGACCGCTTTGCCAAAACAAAGCCGCCCACAACGTGAGCGGCCTTGAGAAATTGAGACAAATCAGTTGGTGAGAGAAGCATTGCATTCACGCGCCGCTTCAATCGCTTTCTTCGTACCGGCAAGGCTCACTTCGAAGGCAAAATTGCTCTCCGGCATTACGATCATGGCTTCGCGCTCCATCACATCTGCCACGAAGTCGGGGTTGTTGGCCAACAAATAGCCACCATTATACCCATCTGCCAGATTGGGTGGCGCAGCTGTTGTATCGCCGTAGTACAACTTGTTGTCCATGAGCAGTTCAACCTTGTCATCTTCGAACTCAATGTCCGCCTTGGTGAAGACCCCTATGTAGCCGAACTCCTTGTCTGGGGTCAGACCCATTTGCACAACGTTTGTATTCTCATCGACCCGTTCAATCAGGCAGGTATTCCGGCTCTTGTCTACAAAGATGTTCCAGCCGGATTCTTCGCCGTAGTTTACAAACTCTGCATTGTCTTTCGGCAGAATGTTCTTGTCCTTGGCGTGCCCTAACTTTGCCCCGAATGCGAGAACAGCCGAAACAAAAACAATCTTAGTTGTAGTTTTCATAGATACGCTCCCAAAAAAAATATCGCAAAATGAGGATGCGAAGATAGGCGGTAAACGCCGTTCTTGCAAACAAGCCTCAAAACCGAAGGGAAAGGGCTTCGTTTTTTCCTGAATTGCGGAACGATTTCGGTAGCCAAGCGTTTGATCATCTAACGCCGACCGGACCGGAATTCACCGACCCGATCGGCCACTAGCGACGGAAAACTCGTTACCCCCTCAATCCCCAAAAAACCCGCATTGTTCGGAGGGAAACCAATTGAACAACGCGGGAAGCAGTTTGGGGTAACCATTTTACGGTGCGGATCGCGGGTTGGATCAAAGTTCCCCGCGCCACCCTAACCTGAGATGATAGGCAACGCGGGGATTTAGTCTGCCCATGTGCCTTGCCAAACTATCTCGAATGTGCGTTGAGCCGCAGGTAGCAAAAAAGGTGCCTTGCCTACTAATTTTAGACTCTGCTGACTAACCTCGTGACCAACCAATCGCACGGCACGGCCACGTTTTCTAACGCGGGCCAGTAGGGTAGAGTATGGAAGCAAGCACCAAGAGAGTGAGAAACAAATTTAGCGCGCGCAAAAATACTTGATTTGGTGCATTTTGGATTCAAGTATTGGGGTGCGTAGCAAATCTTAATTACCTCTGTTGCTGCCGCATCCACCAGACGTGTCTGGTCGCCTCCCGGTGATGTAAGTGAGTGACGTCGCTGGGAGGCCATCTATTTCTTCTCAACGCACTGGTCCAATCATAACAATCTCCGAACTCGTATCAAATTGTGAAATAAGCCAAGGAAAGTCCGAATGAAAGGACATCGGCGTTTTTGACATCGTGTTCAAGTTAGCAAGGGGACTGGGTGCTACGAAATTACAAAAGCATAGCGGTCGCTGACGTGGCTTGGGATGCGGGAAGCGATGGAACGAGCTTTTTATCGGTGGTGAAAGAGGAAACAATAGTTCACCTAGTGAGGTTTCGCTGCGGACGCCTATTCTTCGACAATTCCCACGGCGAGACCTTCCGTGAAGCTCAGAGCTACTTTGTCTCCCGGGCTAAGCTGCTCGACAAACTCGCGACCAACGTCTGTTTCAACCTCGATCATTTGTTCTGTACCACTGCTGTCCGTCACAGTGGCGATTGAGCTCGCGTTGTCGAAGGACACAAAAGTCAGAATCAAGGTGACCATTGTTCCGGCAGCCATGCCCGGTGTTGATCCCTCTGCAGCCTGGCCTTCCAATTCAACCAAACTGTCAACCTCGCCAGGGAAAGCAATGCTTGCAGCCATCCCCAGTGTGTACATCGCTTTGACTGTGTCACCCTCTTCAATTTGATCGAAGTTTTTGACTTCCGGTCCTGCAAGAATGGTCTCTTCTTCACCTGTCTCTGAGTTTTGCAGCACGATGAGCCGAGTGTCCGGATCAACTGACTTAACTGTCGCGTCGGCTTCGATGGTAACGCTGCGCTCAGCTGTTTGAGCAAAACTGAGTGCGGGCAAAATAAAGAAAAATGCAGACGTTAGAATTTTCGTTAGCATGTCTTCTCCTTATGAGATTCATGGTGGAAGTCTGTACACTAGCATGCAGTTCTTCAGGATGGCGAAACGTTGCCACACCACTTCGAATTTAAAAAGATGTTTGTCAGCCAGCTACACCAAAGACCGATGTTCTCGAACTTCAGATTTCCGCCAGACAGAGCATAGGAGATCTAGAGCGATTACGCGGACAATGCTTCAATGTAAGCTTTGTCCGCTCTGCGTAAGCTCATGCGTGGTGCCGCGAATGACCAAAGTTACACATCTTATTCTCTTGTTCCACCTGACGCTCAAATACGCAGCTTCGGGCCAATTGGGCTTACATGTTTTCGATTTCCGGCGATGCAAGCCAAAGGAATAAGACGGGGAATCGGCGCGGTGAGCTCAATGGTGCCAATTCCGTAAATGACCCATTTCCGTGAGCGTTCAGTCGCGAGTCAGGAGATCTACCGTTAGGCGCCGGGTGAGGCTTTGGGAGAAAGAAAGTGCATATCGAACCGGGCATCGTGAACGGCGCCAAAATCGCGCTTTCCAGTGTTGCCGCCGCAGGCCGGTTACTTACACGGTGAAAGTCTGATCGAAAGAAAAAGCGGAGACCTCAACTGAACGCCGCAAAGAACCAGAAGTTAAAGGGCCAGTGCTTATTGTGGCGCGCCACATTTACTTTTAGCCGTTAGCAATCTGCACCCAACGGTCAGGGTGAATCGGGTCCTGTATTCGAAGGAATAGATACTTTGTTTCCTTCCACGTTTTGATCCTGTTGGTAACATTGTCCAGAACCAAATCGCCTTCACTCGAGCGATAGACTAGAACAGCATGGCCACTGCGATTGGTGTCCAAGACAGTTGCAATTAGTAGCTTCGTAGGATCCAAACCGTTCTGCACAAGTTCAAACTTCTTTTGCAAAGCGAAGTCTTCGCAATCTCCTGATCCATGTGTCGGCAGGGTCCAGTACTCCTTTGTACCATATTGGCTTTGATCCGAAACGGCGCGAATCCTCCGATTGACGCGCATGTTGATCGTTTTAACGATCTGCTTTTCCTGCGCCTCGGACAGTCCAGAACTACGAGTTTTCGCGCACGCCCAAGAGTAATCATTGCATAGTGATTTGGCCCCCGACGGCGCTTCAATCTTTCTATCAAGATCGATGAAGGGAAGCTCAGAGGCTTGCAATGTAGCGGTAGAGACAAAGTAACTGCATATGAAACCGGCTATCGATAGATAAACCGGTATCTTTTCCGAAAACCGTTCCTGAGCTAAAGTGGGTTTTGTCATATCTGCCTTCCCCATGCTCAGTTTTCCAGTGCATCCGCAACTGCCGGACCAAGAGTACTCTATCGCAAGCCTTCATGTTCTGCGGTGCTTTGCAACAGCTTGTCTGTTCTTGGATACAGAGCGGCAAAAACCCGCACGCACGCTGTACTTGCCGCTTTGACCTGCTGAACCCACGTAGTTGTCTTCTCAGCCAGGAATGTCACTCAGGAGTCATCGCCGTCAGGCTGGACGGTCACTTTGGCCTCTACGGGCACACCCTCAACCATCAGAGGGCTGTGGCTGTTGCCATTGAGAGAAACTTTTACCTCAACATTGCCATCGGGGAGCGACGGAAGGTGTAACCAATTGGCATAAAGGCGGCCCAGCTTTTCGCCGTTGATATAAACATGCGCGTGACCTTCGCCTGGAACGTCAGCCGAGGAAGCATTTTCCGGAGCAAAGCGAAAGTTCTGCGGTGTCACACGCAGATTCCAGCCCGCCATAGGATCCTTAATCATCTGGATCGCCACACTGGGGGCGTCGCTGTCGGCAGGTAGATTAGTGGCCGCGGAGTGGTCGTGCGCTGCCATCTCCATGTTGCCGCCATGTTGGGCCGGGTCAGTATGATCATGGCTCTCAAAGGTGCTACCGCTGCTGGCGGCAATCACAAAGCCAGCACCGCCGCCAAAGACAAGTCCGATGGCAAAGAGAGCGAGAGAACGGGACATCTTGTCATCCTCAATAAAGAAAGCCCCCGCCGGTGTAACCAGCGGGGTAGCAATGGAGGAGCGCGATCAGACTGCAGCGCCTGCGCGCTTGCCTTCTGTCTGCCAGAAGTAGCCGGTGAAACTGCCCAAGAGTGCCCAGGCGGCCATGCCGATGCCGAAGGCCCGGGCAGCAAAAAGCGCCCCGATCTCGGTCGGAACCGGCCCAGAGAAACTGTCGGGCTCAGGGGCCCCGATAATATGCGGTACCATTAGCAGCACGGCCGCAATCAGGTAGCTTACCAGGTTACCTCCAAAGGCAATCAGCCACATGGCCACGCCGGCTGCGGCAACGGTGACCGTCCACCAGATCTGACGCTCTCCGACATCTGCTGCCGCCACTCCGGGAACTTCTGGAGCCAGCGACAAGCCAGGAGCAAAGTGGAAGGCGACAAAGCCCGCAAGACCCCAAAGCAGGCCGGTGCGGCCGTTGATTTCATGCCCCTGACGTTCGGCTACCGACATCAAAGCCGCCAGGACTAGCGCATAACCAGTGTACGTAAGCGTGGTGAAGATAATGCTGAGACCATCGCGCATCGGCTCGGCGAACATGCCGGGCAGGTCGGGATGCGCAGTTACCGGATCAGCGCCAAAATGTACCAGGTCGCCGCCTTCATAGAGCTCGGCGTGAAGTAGCACGGGCTGCACGAAATACAACTGCAGAAGGGCGGCAATCAGCCCCGCTGCAGCACCAGCGAACAAGCCGCTGGTCAGAATACGACTGAACATTGTCTTAGTGGCAGGGGAAGCCAGTTGCGTGGCGCACATCATGAGCCGCGTCATGCAGGCCAGAAGCCTGAACATGGCCAGTCACGGTAATGATCCCCAGACCCAGAACCACGGCGAATACTGCAGGCAGAAAGGATGCGCCAGCGGCGGATGCCTTGATCGTTTTTGTCGTCATTTTAATCCTCCTCACCGTCACACCCGACGGCATAAGTTGTGTCCATTCTACGGCCGGTCTCCTGACTCGCAGGTCACAGCAGACTTCCCCCTTCCCGGCGCCATTACGCCAGTGGTATTGGAAGGCCGCTCGCCGCTCACAGTCGCGGGGGCGGTCAAGGCTTCAGTGCAGTAGTTTAATGCACCGTCCTCATTCCCGTTTCAGTCCCAGTGCGTAAGCACCTTTGGACACCGTAGAAGCCTTTATTCTTCCATAGTGCTGCGTTCCGTCAAGTACGAAAGCGACATCATAGCATTCTGCAGCGGTTAATCTTAAGTAATGGCAGGATTGGTTTAGATTTTAGCCGCTAAGTGCAGAAGGCTAAGTCGAAAAACACAAACTGTAAGCTGAAAACTCCACACCGGAGTTTTGGCCGGCAAGTTGCATGTGGGCTATCTTTTTTGTGCCGGTATACGTGCAATCGCCTTGAAACGTAGCTTACCTAGCTTCCTGGCGTCAGCGAAGTCGCCGTCAGTACTGTCCTCATACATCCGCATGAAAATCATTATGTCCGGAAGATCGACTGCAGTAATCTCTCCGAACAGATAGGCGGTCTTGCCGCTTTGTCGCACCGCCAACGTCTGTGGTCGGCGACAACCGGACATGCAATCTACTTGCTGCAACTCGGCTTGCACCCCCGATGCCTCCAGCGTTGCGGCTAGCTGATTATAAAGGGTGGAATCCGCGTCGCGGCAGGTTCTGCAAAGCGTGAGGGTAGGCAGGCACATGCGTCAGGCTGATCCTTGATCGAGAACTTCCATCTGAGATTTCATATTTGCTGGTCGGTTGTTAGCTCGGTTTCAATACCTGTTTTGACTCTAAATCTGGAAAAGAGTCTATACTCGAGCAACAAGCACACATTAGCCCTAGCCCTCTAAAACTATGCAAATACACCGAGTGCGAGACGGGGATTTGGCAGAGCGAAGAAGCAACCATCAGACGAAGAGATTTCCAAGTTTCTATGTGAGATTGAGCTGAAGCAGGTGGTAGGCGATGAAGTGGAACAGCTCACGCGAAACATCTTTGTTCTTCAATAATCTGAAACAGCATTGCCTCCGGGATCGGCTCGCCATTACACGCCTATTTTCAGGTCCGCGCGCACCGCGCCTCCCAAGGTGAATTCTGGGACGCGACAGGTTCTTGTAGCGCGTAACTAGGTTCGTTCTATCGTCATTTACAGTCCAGATCCGGGACATATAGCGGGGTTCGTGCTTGATCGTTACCACGACCGATCATGGGACTGAATGCGTCGCGCCAACTGACGACATTCAAAAGAAAGTTCGCTGATGCGAAACGCCTAGGCATCAAAAACTTTTCTGTCTGCGTCACCAGAACTGAGGATCGCCCAAGCTGCCATCGGTGCTCGCCGCAACCCGCTGTGACGGGTGTTGTGATAACGGCATATCTCCGGGTGCAGCCAGTCTTCGAACTCCTCCAATGTCATCGACGCAGTGCCGGAGCCGTCGCATTTCCCCTTATCCTTGGGGGATGATTGCGTTCTTCCCTAAAGTAGATGAACGGCCTCCATGGTCGTCCTAATCAGGCGTTCGATATCGTCGCCGTAATGCGCTCGACCCAGTGGCCTTTACTTGACGGAGATACCCCAATCTGAGCAGGTCAAATGGAAGGTTTCGCTGCGGAAACGCGCCCATTGTCTACGTGTATGGCTTGCGGAATCCCAGCGGTGGGCCAATACAACACCTCGGAGATATCTGGCGCGCGGATCGAATTCGTTCACACGCAATGGTGCAAACACAAGCAGATGGACGAGTCGGACGGAGCAACGAAACTCAAATATGCGCCCAGAACAATGCAGGTCGTGACATCAATTGCGAGAGGCAACCAATGTTTACCCAACGGTTTAGCCGCTAGAAACCTGCACCCAACGGTCAGGGTGTAGTGGGTCCTGTATTCTTAGGAAAAGATACCTCGTTTCCTTCCACGTTTTGATCCTGTTGGTAACATTGTCCAGAACCAAATCGCCTTCACTCGAGCGATAGACTAGAACAGCATGGCCATTGCGATTGGTGTCCAAGACAGTCGCAATTAGTAGCTTCGTAGGATCCAAACCATTCTGCACAAGTTCAAACTTCTTTTGCAAAGCGAAGTCTTCGCAATCTCCTGACCCTTGCGTCGGCAGTGTCCAGTATTCCTTTGTCCCATATTGGCTTTGATCCGAAACGGCACGGATTCTCCGATTGACGCGCGTGTTGATCGTTTTAACGATCTGATTTTCTTGTGCCACGGACAGACCAGAACTACGAGCGCTCGCGCACGCCCACGAGTAGTCTTTGCATAGTGATTTGGCACCCGACGGCGCTCGCATTTCTCTATCTAGTTTGATCAAGGGAAGCTCAGAGGCTTGCGATGTAGCGGCAGACACAAAAAAGCTGCATATAAAACAGATCATTGGGAGATAACCCAGCAGGTTTTTCGATAACATTCCCTGAACTAAAGTGGGATTTGTCATATCTGCCTTCTCCATGCTCGTTCCTCTGAGGTATCCAAACTTCCCGGGCCAATGTATTTCATTCCAAGCCTTCATGTGCTTTGAGGCATTGCAACAACTTCTTAGCCTCTAGGGGTAAAGCGGCAAAAATTTGCAGATTCTTTGGTATTTCTTCCTTAGTTGACAGCATCAGAGCATCCACGCCATCACCAGTCCGGCATAGCTAACAGAGCGACTTAGAGGGTAAGCTGATCGCAATTCTCTCATTCAACAAATATACAACAGAGATCGGCCGTCATCGTTTAAGGTTACGAAATACTGGGACAATGAAGCCGCTCCTCCACAAACTGGGATAGGCAGTTTCGGTTTTTCCGGGCGCTGCAATTAATGGCCGCTAATGACATCTTTGACGACAGGCTCGTTGAGCAACGCCGTTAGCAGGGGGCATGCTGCTTCTCCTTCAGCACAGGTCTGCACAAGTTCTACCAATGCTTGCTCCAGCCGTTGGAGAGCGGCGATTTTTGACCTAACGTTGTCGAGGTGTCTTGTTGCGACGCCTTCGGCGTCACGACAGGCTTGCTCCGGCGCTTTGGACAATTCGCGAAGTGCACATGCATCCTGAATAGTAAAGCCAAGATCGCGGCAGCGTTTGATGAATCTGAGCTCGGATATTTCCCGTTCCGTGTAAGCGCGGCGCCCCGAGGCGGTTCGACCGGCTTTCTCGACTATGCCTTCCCGTTCGTAGTAGCGGATCGTCTCGATCGACAGGCCGGTCAATCTCGCCACTTCGCCAATCGCAATCATGTGATGACCTTTCCCTTGAACCTGTAGCCACTACAGGATGCATATTGTCGGTCATGATGTCGAATTTCGCAAACCGCACGAAGCAAAAATCGAGGAAGCCGAACCGGCTTCCGCCCAAGATCGTCAAAGTCGGAGAAAGCTGACTATGAGCAAATTTGTAGGGGCGAGTTTTCTTAGATCGTTTACCGCATTTGGCGTTGCGACCTGCTGCATCTTGCCGATGGCCTTGATTTTACTTGGCTTGGGAGGGAGCTGGCTGGCCGTATTTGGCAAGATCGCCGCCGCGAGTTATTGCGTGCTCGGCGGTTCGACGGCCCTGCTGCTTCTCTCTGGCATCGTCGCGTACCGCCATGGTTCACTCGACCGCCTCAAATGGTGGCTGACAGGCAGTTTTGCGTTGACGACTATCGCTTGGGTTATCGTACTCAACGAAATCCGAATAAATGATTTCCTGATAACCTTAATGTGACGCCATGAGTGAAGAACGCCCGAACCTTGTCAGCACGATCATCTGCCCGGAATGTGGACATTCAAGACCTGAAACGATGCCAACAGATGCGTGCCAGTGGTTCTACGAATGCACATCTTGCGGAAAAGTCCTGAAGCCACTTCCCGGCGATTGCTGCGTCTACTGTTCCTACGGATCGGCCCCATGCCCGCCAATTCAGGCGGGCGACAAATGCTGCGGTTGATACGGCGACCGTGATGTCGGTTTTGTCCGCAAAGCCGGTCATCAGGCTTTGCGGACGCAGGTATTTTTTCACCGTAGGCTGGAACTTGCCCGATAGGACAAGGCAGGCGCGAAGTCGCGGATCAACTGGTTTGCCGTGAAGAATGTCACGTAAACCGGGCAGAAGAAGCGAGGGCCGTGTTTTTCAGGATCTCGCCAGCGCTACCGGCACTTCATGCCGCCGGGTAGCTGGCGAACACCTCTGTGGTTCCATCCTTGCGGATCAGGAAGACGTCAAAAGCTTCGCGTTCGCTTTCCGGTCCCATGCCAGGTGAGCCGAAAGGCATTCCCGGAACCGACAGTCCGACACCATCCGGGCGTTCGCCCAGCAGGCGCCGAATGTCAGCGGGTGGGACGTGTCCTTCGATCATGTAGCCTTCCACGCGGCCCGTGTGGCATGACATCATGCCCTCCGGAATCCCATTGGCGGTTTTGTAAGCGTTCAAGGCCTCCCAAGCACTGTTTTCCACGCCTACTTCAAAACCTTCCGCCCGCATGATTTTGATCCACGATCCGCAGCACCCACAATTCGGATCCTTCAGGACATGGATTGAGGGGCTTGTTTTCGCGAAGACGGGAAGCGCCGCGCTCCCCACAAGGGCCGCGGCTCCTTGCATCAAGCGGCGGCGGCTCAGGTTATTCATTGTCATGTTCCCTCCTGGGAAAGCTTGTCTTAAGCCGATGTAAAAAACGCACCGGTAGGATTTAATGCGGACCGCAGATACGGGACCGCCATATTCGTCACCCTCGGATACTCATCAGATATGGCTTTCTGGGCGACGCAGGGATTTCTCACAATGATCTGGCGCAAACTCAACTCGGAAACGGAAGCCTTGATCTCCTCTTTTTCTGCACCTGCCACTCTGGGTCCGGCCTGGCGATAATCCGGTTCTCAAGCAACCCCGCTACCTTCCGTTCAAGGCCCGAATTGCGCCCATTTCTCACTGCTGAGTTCGATAGCGCTTACGATCGAACAGTTCTGATTTTCACCACGCTGTCACCCTATTTTTAGCCGCGTGTCGGTCACGAACTCGTAAGGGGGCAGATCGAGGTTGCGGGGCGCGGGGCCTTTCCGAATTCTGCCTGACGTGTCGTAATGTGAACCGTGACACGGACAGAACCAACCGTCCCAGTCTCCGGTGGGTTCGCTGCCACCCTGCCCGAGCGGTATGCATCCCAGATGGGTGCATACGCCAACAACTACCAGCCATTCAGGTCGCTGTACGCGCTCGGAGTCAGGTTGCGGGTCGATCATTGGTGCATCGTCTTCTGCCTTAGCCAGCGCGATCCGCTCTTTAGTCCTGTGGTCGATAAAGATCGGTTTGCCTTTCCATTTAACAGTGATCCTCGTTCCTGGTCCGACTCCTTCAAGATCTATGTCGACAACGGCTTGGGCGGAGATGTCTGCACTGGGGTTCATGCTGTTAACAAGTGGCCAGACCGCCGCGCCCATGGCCACGATGGCGGCACCGCCGGTGACGAAGTATAAGAAATCTCGCCGAGTTTCAGGCTCTGAAGGTGCCTGTCTTTCAGAAAATTCAGACATACTGTTCCTCCTGTGCGTCAGGACGGGTTCATCGAATGGTAGGACACGAACGACATTGATCAGTCGCTCTGTTTCTCTTCTTCACCCTGATGCTCCATTTCCGATTCATCGGAGTGATCTTCGTCGACGTCATGGTGCATCATTCTGGCGATGCCTTCCGGAATCTGATCTCGTGTCAGTTTTGCCTGTTCCCGTGCGTCATGGACAAAGGCGATGATGTCGGCCAGTTCCTGTCCGTTAAGCTCGATCTGTTCGCCCAGTTCTTTCTTTTGTAGTTCGACCATCGCAGCCGAACCGCGCCACATACGGGCGGCAAAATCAAAGGGGTTCATCATGTCTTCCATAGTGTCGGTATCCAGCGCCTGGGCGTCCTCGCCGCCCACACCGTTAACCGAATGGCAGACGATACAGCCTTTGTTGACAAACAGCGCCCTGCCCCGTTCGGCATTCATTTCAGGCATGATGAGCCCCATGGGCAATTGGTCCGTCGCCCGCAAGTGCTCAACTTCACCGTGCGAAGCCATTACAGGCAGTGCACCGGCCGTCAGGGGCAGTGCAATTGCGGCTATCCGTATTGGAGCTGCTAACATGGCAATTTCCCTTCCTTCTTGGATTACGTATTTGCTCTGCTCAGTTGGCCATTCCTACTCCTTGTTGCGCAGTGTTCTTGCCGCAAAGCCGCCAGCCATACAGGGCGCCGTTCTCAGTGTTTGCCGTGGCCGCGATGCATTAAGAAATGCATGCCCACGCAGACCAGCAAGAACAGCAACGGAGAACTGAGCAAAGGATAGAGTGTCTCGCGGTATTCCCAGCCCAGAACAGCGGCGCCCAACGCGATCGCAATGACAACCGGGAGCCAATTACGCTTGGCACCGTTGGCCGTCTGATCTTCGGTTTTGGGCGCTTCGGGCGTTTCGTCAGAGCTGACCCTTTCGGTCGTCTCCTGTGTGGCGCGAGTTTCGTCGAAATTTGATTGGGTCATAGCTGATTTGCCTCCTTTTAGATGATCCATTGTTTGAGAAAGATGCGCTCGTAGGCGAAGACCAAGCCGATGCCAGCAACGGCATAAACCACGATCATCGGATCCGAGCGTAGCTTGAGTATTGTGAACGCAGTCAGCACCACCGCATCCAGCGTCAGAGCGGTCAGCAAGACCCATCCCCGGGCGTTGATCTGACCGCGCAAGCGTCGCCAGACACCCCAATGCACCGCCATGTCCATCACCAGGTAGAAGAACGCCCCCAACGAGGCGATGCGAGACAGGTCGAACAACACCGCAAGCAGACCCGCAATCACGACCGTGTAGATCAGCGTGTGAGACTGGATGCTGCCCGTCATGCCGAAATGGCTGTGCGGGATCATCTTCATGTCGGTCAGCATCGCCAGCATCCGGGACACGGCGAAAACGCTGGCGATCAGCCCCGAGGCCGTTGCCACCATCGCCAGCGCAACGGTCAGGTAGAACCCGCCCTGCCCCAGCACCGGCTTGGCAGCCTCGGCCAGAGCATAGTCCTGCGCCGCGCGGATCTGCTCGGGCGGCAGGCTGACGCCGACCGCAAGGGCGACCAGCAGGTAGACCACCGCGCAGATCGCGATCGAAATCATGATGGTGCGCCCGACATTGCGGTGCGGGTCGACGATCTCAGCCCCGCTGTTGGTGATGGTGGTGAAGCCCTTGAACGCGAGGATCGACAGGGCCACCGAGGCGACGAACCCCAACGGCGCCGCCGGTTCCGAGCCCTGAACCTGCCAGGTTCCGCCCGCCGCCCAAAGTGCGGCGATGCCGAATATTGTGATCCCGCCGATCTTGAGCGCCGACATGATGATCGACCACAACCCCACCGACCGGTTGCCCGACCGGTTCACCGCATAGGCAAAGACGATCAGCGCAACCGCGACCAAAGGTACCAGCGGTCCGCTCTCGATGTTGAACGGGCGGAGCGCATAGCTCGCGAATGTACGCGCGACGAGGCTTTCGTTGATCACCATCGACAGCGCCATCAGCAGCGAGGCCGCCGCCGCAACCGCCCCGGGCCCGTAGGCCTTGGTCAGGATCATGGCGATGCCGCCCGATGAGGGCCAGGCGTTGGACATGGCGATATAGGTATAAGCGCTGAAACCCGTCACCACGGCCCCGACCACGAAGGACAGCGGAAACCACGGCCCCGCCAGCCCGGCGATCTGTCCGGTCAGTGCAAATATCCCCGCGCCGATCATAACGCCGGTACCCATGGCGACGGCCCCGGTCAGCGAGATTGATCCGGGCTTCAGCGCGCCATCGGCACCGTGCGTATTATGCTCGTGCGTGCTCAAATCTTCGCCCCCCGCAGTCGCAGCGCATTCAACACCACTGAAATCGATGAAGCACTCATAGCGAAGGCGGCGAACATCGGGCTGATCAGGATGCCGAAAAGCGGGAACAGAAGACCCGCCGCCACCGGAACGCCCGAGGCGTTGTAGATCAGGGCAAAGAATAGATTCTGCCGGATATTGCGCATAGCAGCGCGAGCCAGCCTTCGGGCGCGCACGATGCCATCGAGGCTACCGTTGACCAGCGTGAAGCCTGCACTTTCGATTGCTACGTCAGCGCCAGTCCCCATTGCGATGCCTACATCGGCCTGCGCTAATGCGGGTGCGTCGTTCACCCCGTCACCGGCCATGGCGACCTTTGCGCCTTTCTCCTGCAGTTCGCGAATTATTCGGGCCTTGTCCTCGGGTAGAACGTCGGCACGAATCTCGTCGATACCCAGACGTTCGGCCACCGCCTTTGCAGTGCGTTCGTTGTCGCCAGTCGCCATGATAATTCGGAAACCCAGCTCGTGCAGCGCCTTGAGGGCGGCGGGTGTTGTTTCCTTGACCGGGTCGGCGACGCTAACCAACCCCGCCACTGAACCATCAAGCGTCACGAACATCACCGTTTCGCCGTCATCCCGACGCGCATTGGCCTTGGCCGTCAGTTCGGCCGCCTCGAGTCCGAGATCGGTGACCAGTTTCAGGTTGCCGAGCGCGACGGGGCGGCCATCCACCGTGCCTTTCACGCCTTTACCAGTCACCGCCTCGAAGTCACTGGCGTCGGACAGGGCCACGCCACGTTCCTCGGCTCCTGTGACGATTGCCTCAGCTAACGGGTGCTCCGAGCCCTTCTCCAGCGTTGCGGCCAGCCGCAGCACCTCGACTTCGTCATGGCCAGGTTCGGGTAATATAGCCACAAGCTTTGGCTTGCCCATTGTCAGGGTACCGGTCTTATCGACAATCAATGTGTCGACCTTCTCGAACCGTTCCAGAGCTTCGGCATTTTTGATCAAAACTCCGGCTTGTGCACCTCTCCCCGTGGCCGTCATGATCGACATCGGAGTGGCCAGGCCAAGCGCGCACGGGCAAGCTATGATCAGTACCGACACCGCTGCGATCAAGGCGTAGGAGAGTGCCGGAGCCGGTCCCCAAACCGCCCATGCAATGAAGGCCAATACAGCGATGCCAATGACCGCTGGCACGAACCATCCGGCAACTTTGTCGGCGTATTTCTGGATCGGTGCGCGCGAGCGTTGCGCGTTGGCCACCATTTCGACAATCTGGGACAGCATTGTGTCAGAGCCCACTCGGGTTGCTTCGATCACAAGGCTACCGGTGCCGTTGATTGTCGCCCCTGTGACCGGCTCACCCTGTACCTTTTCAACCGGAACCGGCTCGCCAGAGATCATGCTTTCGTCAACAGATGAGCGCCCTTCGAGTACAATGCCGTCTACTGGCACCTTGTCGCCAGGGCGTACGCGAAGGCGGTCGCCTACCTGTACTTCTTCAAGCGGGATTTCCTCTTCACTGCTGTCAGGGCGGATAATGCGGGCGGTCTTTGCGGCCATGTCCAGCAAAGCGCGGATCGCCTTACCGGTGCCTTCGCGGGCCCGCAGTTCCATCACCTGCCCGAGCAGAACAAGTGTAACGATAACTGCGGCCGCTTCGAAATAGACCCCAACATGGCCTTCTGAATCTCGAAAACCGTCCGGAAATATGTGGGGCATCAATACGGCGACAACGCTGAACAGCCACGCGGCCGAAACCCCCATGGCAATCAACGAGAACATGTTTAGATTCATGGTGCGAAACGAATTCCACCCTCGTTCCAGAAATGGCCAGCCGCACCAAAGAACGACCGGAGTGCCAAGTATCAGTTCAATCCATAGGGTTGTACGCTCACCAAAAATCTCTCGCACGCCAGACAGCCCAACGTAGGGGCCCATCGTGAAAACCAAAAGCGGCAGCGTCAGAACCGCACCTACCCATAGGCGCCGGGTGAAATCCACCAGTTCCGGGTTCGGCCCCTCGTCCACCATCGCCGCGCTTTCCAGCTCCAACCCCATGCCGCAGAGTGGGCAGGACCCGGGATGGGTTTGCCGCACCTGCGGATGCATCGGGCAGGTATATACGGGTCCGTCATAGCCTGTCGGAACGATGTCATATTCACCGTTGTCGTCCGTCGCTCCATGATGCGCGGAATGGTGGTGATGCGCATGCGCATCCACCTCGCCCTCGGGCACAAGGTGCATCCCGCATTTGGGACAGTCGCCGGGCCCAGATTGACGCACGTCAGAATGCATGGGGCAGACGTAAGCGACCTCGGTCGGGCCGTTCGCGTGGATTCTGATGTCGTGGTCTTCTGTCATGTTCTGCTCCCTGGTTTAAGCTTTGGTCGTAGAGCCGTTTAATTACACAATGCCGGGCACAGTCCTTCAGGGCAGAACAACCATCTGGTGGCCCTCACCCAGTATCGGCACTTCGGTAATAGCCGTCAGGCTGACTTGATCGACGATCCAGACCTTCGGTTCGGTTCGGCTTGATACCATCACCTTGCTTGAGTTCGGTATGGGCGTCAGGTGATAAGGTGCCGGTGACAGGTTGGTCGATCGCTGTTTGCCCGTAGCAAGATCAATCGACAACAACCGGTCGGTGCCTTTGGCGGCCACGAACAGTACGCCCTCGCGGTCGGACAGGCCGATCCCGTGCAACTCGCCTCCAATGTCATAGGTTTCGGTGACAGAACCGCTGGCAAGATCTACGCGGAAGGCCTTGCCACCATCACTGTCGGCTACGAAGGCGGCGCTGCCGGTGGCGTTAAGTACAAGATGCTCAGGGCCTTCGCCGACGGGGATGTTGCGTACGACGAAGCCTTTGACGACATCTACTTCGCTAAGTGTACCATTGCCGGTATTGGTGACATAGACCCTGTCGCCGTCAGGCGCGAATACCGCATAGTTGGGCATTGGCCCGGTTGCTACGAAACCAAGGAAGCTGAGCTTATCGAGATCGACGATCGAAATACCGTCACCGCCTGGATGGGTCGCCACCGCGAACCGCCCGTCGGGCGACACCGCGGTGTGATGCACCGCACCTGGAACCTCGATCTGGCGGACGACCTCGCGTGTTTCCGCATCAAGGATCGTCAGCAGGCTCCGCCCCTTGTCTTTGGGCAACGCGGTGACATCGCGCTTGGCGTGGTGCGCAGCGTGTTCATCCTCGGACATACCTTCGGGCTTTGGTGGCGTTGTGGCCTCGGTTTCTGCGTAGCTGCCTGCGACCAGGTACTTAACGTCGGGCGCGCCTGCCAGCCCATGGACCGCCACGAGCCTCGGCAGCCGCTCGACGGTCTTGCCGGTTTCGGAGTCGATCACCAGAACCGAGTCCGCGCTGCCTTCGGGAATGAACACGGTTGACGCCAGCGTGAGAGAGGGCGCGGTCAAAGCTACTACGGACAGGCCAGCGGCCAGATTGAACAGGGTCATTTAGGTTTCCTTTCGTCAACTGAAACGCGCGCATTGGCGGGCACGTGCAGAAAAATCCGGTAGATGACGGCCATCAGGAAGGGCGTCAAAAGCAGGGTCAGAGCGATGGCCTTCATGGCTTTGTCCTTTCAATCAGTTGAGTTTTGTGCGAGCCGCAAAGACATTGAACAGTCCGCCGAACAGCAACGCGGCGTACCAGCCGTAGAGAAACGCCCACAACAGTCCCAACAGGAATGAGGGCAGGCTGAGCCAGGTCACTCCGGGCATCAGGCCGATCCAAGTCCGGTACATGGCAAAACTTGGAAAGATCAGGTCAAAGGCCACGCACAGCAGGTAGGTTGCGGCCAGAAACAGGCTGAGCGCCCAGCCAAGGGTTATCACCGGAACACCCGGCTGATGTTCTTGTATCCCCATCACACAGGAGCCACAGGCCAGGCGCAACAGTGCGAATAGCACCGCGCCCGTGACGAAAAAGTACAGAATGGCAAGCATGGTAAGTGTCCTGAACCGAGTTGGGCCGCAATCAACGGCTTGGGCAAGACCCCGGAGCGAATCCGGGGCCATTGCCGGTCACGTTCAGGACAGGTTTGGCGGATGTGGTAGTGGGGCGACCGGCAGGCTTGCGCGTGGCCGGAACCGTTCTGGCGCCACGGGCGTAGCAATACGCATCGAGAGCAATTCAGGTGCCGCCATAACTGCCATCGCATAGCAGCCCGGGTGCACTGAGCAGTCTAATTCTTCTGATGGATGAGACGCGGGATACCCACCGCTGTCATCGATCACAAGCTCGGCCTGGGTGGCGGCCTTCGCGATGTCATGTCCGGCATGGGACGGCACAACAGAGATCAGCATCGAAACCACCAACGCACAGATCAACAGGACCTGCAGCCGGCCCATGGCTCGGGCCGTCCGTGTCGCAGTTGATATCCATTGTGCGCGGATCACTTAGGGTTTCCTCCATTCTCCAACAGTTTAGGGCCGCTTGGACCGGTCGCATTGATCTGGCTCAATTCGTGGTCTGAAGAGCCAACGGGCATCTTGCGATTCCAAGCCAACCAAATAAGTGGCGCCCCCGTCAACAGCCCAAGCCCGATAACCGCAAGGCTGGTGCCGCCTGTCGCGGTTTCGGTAATCTGGCTGCCCAGATGGGCCAGAACGAAACTGGCCGGCAGGAGTCCAGCCAAGGTGGCCAGGGCGAACCGCCAAAATTGAAGTTGGGTCAGACCGGCGGCATAGCTGACCATGTCGAAAGAAACGAAAGGCATCAGGCGGCTGGTGAACACGGTCAACATCAGGGCATTCTGCGATCCAAGCAACCCCATGTCCAGCTTGTCGCCGAACCACCGGCGCAGCGCGTCGCGCCCCAACCAACGGGCTATCAGGAACGCCAGCAGCGCCCCCAACTCCGCCCCGATAGCAACCAATGCGGTTCCCAGCCCATGCCCATATGCCACCCCGGCAGCGACAGCGATCGGAGCGCTGGGGATTGGGCTGGCAACCACTGCGGCTGTCATGAAGCCGATGATGACAACGGGTCCGAACGGGCCGGCCCAATCCACCCACGCAGTAATGACTTCGCGCGATAGTCCTGCGTCCAACGCGCCAGACAGCCACAACCAGATGGTGGCGATCAGAAACGCGATCAAAACCGCGATGAAAACCAAACGGCTATTGCTGTGTAGGCCTTCCAGCTTTCGTTCCTCCTATGACATAGCCCTCCACCCCTATACGGGAGTGACGGATTCCGAGGTCACTTAGCGATGTATTTGACCAGTGCCACGATCGCCAGAACGATCAACACTGCAATCAGCGACATCCAAATCATGCCAAACCCCATTCCAGCGCCATACCCCATCATCGCTTTGTTCCTCAGTGGTTTGTGCCGAGTGCGATGACCCGGCTACACGGTTGCGTTTCAGTTGTTGGTTTCAGAAGCCTTTGTCACAGGTTTCGAGGCCTTCATGCCGTGTTTCGGCGACATCGTCTTCGCGCCTTTCTCGATTTCCCCTGTGGTCACCGTGCCATCGCCATTGGCATCCAGATGCTGAAATCGGTCCACCATGGTTTCACGGATCATTCCGGAATGCAGCGCTTCGAACTCATCAATCGACAGGTTGCCATCTCCATTAACGTCATGCGCCTGCATCCGGGCCTTCAGACCTTCGGCGATCTCAGATTCGCTCGGGCGACCGTCCTCGTCCATGTCCAGAACCGCCAGCCAGTTGCCGCCCATCATACCCTTACCATGCATACCACCCATCATCTGGCCATGCGTTTTCATCATCATTTGCATCATGCCTGCGTGATCGCCCATCATCCCGCCGGGCGCACCCTGCATCATGCCGCCCTGATGGCCCTGCATCTGCGCGCTGCTGCCATGCTGACCGGCGGCAAGCGCGGGCAGCGCCATCAAAGTCGCGGCAAAGGCTCCGGCGGCCAGCGTGAAGGTAACTTTCATGACTTTCACCTCTCGGGTTTTTGTTTCTACACAAAGCATATGGCCGCCCTCGGCCGCGCCACCACCCCCCTACTCAACCCGGTTTGTATCGTTGTGTCGCAGCCGGCCCAACTGATACAAAGGGTTACAAAAAAGCCGGGATTTGTACCGCGCCGGGGCCTATGATCGCGCCATGACCGAAGCACCACATATCTTGATTGTCGACGACCACCGCGAAATCCGTGATGCTGTCAGCCGTTATCTGGAAAAGAATGGGTTGCGCGCCAGTACCGCGCGCGACGCAACCGAGATGGACGCGCGACTGGCGGCCGGTCGGATTGACCTTATCGTACTCGACATCATGATGCCGGGCGAAAACGGATTGTCGGTCTGCCGCCGCCTGTCCGCGGCCGGTGGCCCGCCGATCCTGATGCTGACAGCCCTCAGCGATGATACCGACCGTATCGTGGGTTTAGAGATCGGCGCCGATGACTACCTGCCCAAACCATTTAACCCACGTGAATTGCTGGCCCGGATCAAGGCGATCCTGCGGCGTTCCGAAACCACCGTCCCCCCGGCTGGCGATCTGAGCGGCAAACGGATCGCGTTTGGAAGCTGGGTACTGGATGCCGACAGTCGCACTTTGATATCCGCCGAAGGGGCCGAAGAAAGTCTGACCACCGCCGATGTCCGGCTCCTGGCCGTATTCCTGCAGCGGCCCCGCAAACTCCTGTCACGCGACGAACTGCTGGATTTGACCGCCGGCCGCAGCCCGCACTTGTTCGACCGTACGATCGACAACCAGGTCAGCCGCTTGCGTCGCAAGATCGAAGCCGACCCAACGCGCCCGAAGCTCATCACCACGGTAAGAGGTGGCGGTTATTGCCTGTCGACCGACGTGAGCGAGCTTACGGGATGAAAGCCTTTGCCCAAAGTCTGCGCGGTCAGCTTATCCTTTTGATCATCGCCGCGCTGGCTGCCGCGCAACTGGTCAGCCTGTGGCTGTTCGTCGACGAACGCTCAATGGCAGTGCACATGGCCCTTGGCCTGGAAACCGCCGGACGCGCCGCAAACATCGCGCGGCTGATTGAAGAAGCTCCACCCGAGATGCACGACGCGATCCTGCGGGCGGCAAGCTCTCCACTGGTGCGTTTCAGCCTTACAGATACGCCCGCGGTCGATCACACCGGGCATAGCGCTGGTGGGACGGTCGAAAACACAATCCGCAGAATTCTGCCAGGCTATGAAAACCGTCCCATCCGGGTAGAGTTGCATGAGTTCTCTCCTGATATGCTGCCGGTCGAAGGTGTTCCGTCCACAATGGCTGAAATGCACATGGCAATGATGCGTGATCACGTTTCCGCAATTGAAATGCAGCTGTCGATCGCTCTGACGACCGATCAATGGCTCAACGTGGATACCCGGTTCCATAACCCTCCTCTGCAATGGCCTTTGCAGTCCTTCGTCAGCTTCGGTTTCACTGCAACTTTAATTCTTGGAGCAGCCATTTGGTTTCTACTGACACGGCTGACCGGCCCGTTGCGCCGCCTGTCACTGGCTGCAGACCAGTTTGGTCGCGGTGAAGACGTCCAGGAACTGACGGTTTCTGGTCCGACCGAGGTGCGAGATTTGACGCAGGCGTTCAACCATATGCGTGACAGGTTGACTCGCTATGTTGCCGATCGGACCAGACTATTGGGGGCGCTGGGTCACGATTTGCGGTCGCCTCTGACGGGATTGCGGGTTCGCGCCGAACTGGTGGAGGAAGAGGAGACCCGTGACCATCTGATCGAGACCATCGAGGAAATGCAGGATATGGTGGACTCCACCCTGTCATTTGCCAAGGGCGTAGCCACGCGCGAACCTTCCAGTACCGTCCCAATTGGTGAATTCGTAACCAAAACGACCGAAGACATTGTGCAAGCCGGCAACGTGGTTGAGGTATCGGTAGCAGACAATCCGGCCGTCACGCTTCGACCGATGCTGATGAAGCGAGCTCTGCGCAATATCATTGAAAACGCCTGCCGGTATGGTGCCCGGGCCGACGTCTCGGTCAAGCAAGAGGGGAATGAGGCAAAAATATTGATCCAGGATCAGGGCCCCGGCATCCCCGAGCATATGCTTGATGCGGTATTCGACCCATTTGTGCGGCTTGAAACATCCCGCTCGCGAGAGACTGGCGGAACCGGCTTGGGGCTGTCGATCGCACGTACGATCATCCAGTCGCACGGTGGCACAATAGAATTGCTAAACAGAGAAACTGGCGGCTTGTGCGCTAAGGTGGTTCTGCCAGTTTTTGAGGGCCAAACGTAACTTGTGAACACAATAGGCATGTTCCGAAAGCTTATTGGAAGCCCACCACTTTGGGCCAGCTTCAGGTGTGGGCTCAACCGCAGCGTCGGAGTACACTGAACTGGAAAGACTGGCTTTCCCCCCAAGGGGTTTGGTGCAGGTGATGGCGATGCGCGACGAGTTCAAAGTGGTCCTCGAAAAGCATGGCGATATCGCTCGGACTATAGCGGGCGACCGGGAGACCACTGCAAGTCTCCGGCCCATCAAGTGCAAACGTAGCAATGATCGCATGGCCGCCAATTTTTACCCCTCTCTTCACTCTTTCCATATAGGCCGCGCGTTGCGATGTATCCACGAGAAAGTGAAAAACCGCCCTATCATGCCAGACGTCATATCTGCGATCGGGGACCCAAGAAGTTATATCTGCGGAAATCCAAGTGACTGTTTCAGCGGCGCGCCCCAACCTTTCCCGGGCCGTGTCCAACGCGACCTGCGATAGATCGAGAACTGTCACGTCATGGAGCCCCTTCGCAAGCAACGCTCCAGCAAGACGAGATGTACCCCCGCCAATGTCGATGACGGATGAAGGCTTAGACACTCTGATCAACTCGATGAGTTCAAGCGATATCTCCGGATCATCCTCGTGCCAACTCAATTGGGTGTCAAACTTCTCGCCATAGACATCGTCCCAGTGCTCTCTTGTGTTAGCTGTCATGTCGTATCGTTTTCCCAAGTCGTCGCCCTGAAGATATCCTCATTTTGACCGCTCCGCGCTGCGTTTTCGACTGAAGCAAAAACCAACAAGGCAACGCCCCAGACAATTCGACGCTGGTCCGTTGAATGGCCGCGTGAAGTCATCTCAGCGACAATGTAGTACACACATTCCAATTGTGAAATGTTTTAGGTGGGATTTGCTTGTCGGTCAGATTCCCACTGGGCTGCGCAAGCAACTCCAGAATTTAGCGCAAGTTTAACTGCAGTGGCGCGGGGCGGAGATACCGAAGCGTTGGCAGTTTCTGTACTGCTTGCCTGGATTGCTCTGTTCCTTCAGAGTAGCCGGAAGATTTTCTGAGCTTTGGAGCTTCAATCAGTCAACGAATTGCTTATTGCGCCTTTAACCGACAATGGACTGATAACTTATGAGCAGAGCCACAGATCGTTAAAATACGATTTGGTTCTTGAGTGGCTCCTACTCCATTTCTCTTAGTTCATAGAATTTCCTACGGTCCTTGAAACGGCGAACAATCACATCATTGGTGAATAGCTGCCGCATCAACAGACTCAGTTTTTCATGATCGCGCCGATCGCATACATACCACCATCGCTTTTGACCAACATCAGTGTGACTTCGTCACCGGCGCTAATCTCACCCATCATCTGGGCATTCTCAAGAAGCTGCAAATCCATCGTCATCGCGGGCCACCCGATCTCGGGGATCGGATCATGGCTGACGTTGGCGGTTTCGTCGCCAATTGAGTTCACCAAAGCTTTTGCGTGAACCGCCCCTTCCATCTGTTCGGACGACATGGACATGTTGGAATGGTCCATGTCGTGGTTCGTTTGCGCGAAGCTGGTTGTCGTAGACACGGCCAAAAGGGCCACAATAGCAGTCAAAGTTTTCATCAGATGCTCCTGTTTCAAGGTTGTGGGTATTATTCTGCCGGAAGCGCAGGGGGCACTTCCTGGATCGTGTGGGAGATCTCTCGGTTCACGCGATTGAGCGCGAGCCGTTTCCAAATCACGAATATTGCGGGAATGACGAAAAGCGTGAGAAGGGTTGCTGTCACCATGCCCCCAATCATCGGCGCAGCGATCCGCTGCATGATTTCAGAGCCTGTACCGGTGCCGTACATGATGGGTATCAGTGCTGCGAAGATCGTGGCTACGGTCATTACCTTCGGCCGAACCCGAAGAACGGCGCCTTCGAACACCGCGTCTTCGATATCGTCACGTGTCAGCTTTCGCTGTTCCGATTGCGCCAGCCCACGACGTTTCTCCCAAGCAAGATTGAGGTACAGCAACATGACAATCGCTGTTTCCACCGCAACTCCCGCCAGCGCGATGAAACCCACGAGTACAGCTATCGAAATATCGAAGTTAAGATACCACAGGAACCAAACCCCACCTGCCAATGCGACCGGAAGCGCCGCAAGAATTATCCCGACCTCAATCACTCGATTGAACGCCAAGAAAAGCATGAGCGTGATAATTAGTAGGGTTGCAGGAGCAACGATCGTCAGCCTGTCCTGCATTCTCTCTATGTACTCATACTGCCCCGACCAAGTCAGCGAATAACCTGGAGGCAGGTTGACCTTTTCTGTAACCACTTCTTGTGCTTCGGCCACATATCCGCCCAGGTCGCGCCCCGCTATGTCGATGAACACGAACCCGGTTCGTCGAGCGTTCTCCGATCGAATCATTCCCGGCCCGTCAACTATTCGAATATCGGCGAGAGCAGACAGTGGCACATGAGCACCCGACGGTGTGACGACAGGAAGATTTTCGAGCCGTTCCGGGCTGTCTCGCCATGCTTGAGGGTACCGTAGGTTTATCGGAAACCTCTCCAGCCCCTCTACAGATTCCGACACTTGCATACCGCCAATTGCGGTCTGAACTACGTCCTGAACTTCTCGAACACTCATCATGTATCGGGAGGCGGCATCTCGTTTGACGTCGATTTCGATGAAACGCCCGCCAACAGGTCGCTCTGCGTAGGCGGAAGCCGTCCCTTCAATATCAGCGACCGCACGTTCTACTTCGATCCCTATATCTGTAATGACCTCCAAGTCGGTGCCGGATATTTTGACACCGACAGGAGTACGGATACCTGTCGCAAGCATATCGATGCGGTTCTTGATAGGTTGGATCCAAACATTTGTAACGCCCGGAACCTGAACGATACGATCGAGCTCATTCCGGATTTTCTCCATTGTCATGCCGGGGCGCCATTCTTCTTCCGGCTTGAGTTGGATTGTGGTCTCCACCATCGTTAGAGGTGCTGGATCGGTTGCAGTCTCCGCACGCCCAACTTTACCGTGAACAGTTTCGACTTCAGGCACGGTAGCTATCAGGCGGTTGGTCTGCTGCAGTACCTCACGGGCTTTTCCCGTCGAGATCCCGGGGTAGAAGCTCGGCATGTAGAGAAAATCACCTTCGTTCAACTCGGGCATGAATTCAGAGCCAATTCTCTGGTACGGGTACCACATGGACGTCACCAGAACGCCGGCCAACAGTGTTGTTGCCCATGGCCAGGCAATTGCCGCGTCCAGAAATGGGCGGTACACGAACACGACCAAGCGATTTAGCGGATTTTTTCGCTCCGGTAGAATACGCCCCCTTACAAAGTAACCCATCAAGACCGGAACCAACGTTATCGAAAGGATGGCGGCTGCAGCCATGGCGTAGGTCTTGGTATAAGCGAGTGGCGAGAAGAGCCTACCTTCCTGATTTTCCAGAACGAAAACAGGCAAAAAACTAACCGTGATAATCGCCAGAGAATAAAAAAGGGCTGGTCCCACCTCAGAAGCGCACTCTTGCACAATCCGCCATCGGTTCTCTGCTGTGAGCTTTTCTTTTTCCAACCGCCTGTGCATCGCCTCGATCATCACAATCGATGCGTCGACCATCGCACCAATAGCGATGGCTATGCCGCCGAGCGACATGATGTTTGCGTTTACTCCTTGTGCCTTCATCAGAATAAATGCGGCAAAGATGCCCAGCGGGAGCGACAGAAGAATCACAAGGGATGACCGCAGATGAAGTAGAAAAGCCGCGCACACAAGAACAACGACGATGAATTCCTGCGTCAGTTTCTTCTGGAGGTTATCGATAGCACGCTCGATCACACCAGATCGGTCGTAGGTCGTTATGATTTCGACCCCTTCCGGCAGGTTTGAGCGCAACTCTTCTATGCGCGCTTCCACCGCTTTGATCGTCGCTAACGCGTTCCCACCCCATCGCAGGATGACCACTCCGCCAACCGCGTCTCCTTGCCCGTCGAGCTCCCCGACACCACGGCGCATTTCAGGCCCCAGGCGGATTTCAGCAACGTCTCCAAGCGTCAGAGCGGCGCCGCGCTCGTTGACCATCAATGGCGCGCTTGCAAGGTCTGATAATTCATCAATGTAGCCCGATGACCTGACCATGAATTCGGCTTCACCCATCTCAATGACGCTGCCGCCCGTCTCGCGGTTGGCCGCCTGAATAGCCGTCCTCAGTTGCGCAAGTGTTATGTCATAGGCACGTAGTTTATTTGGGTCGACGACGACCTGGTACTGTTTGACCATTCCGCCGATGGTGGCGACTTCTGAGACGCCTTCCACGGCTTGTAATTCGTATTTCAGAAACCAATCCTGCAGAGTCCTGAGCTGAGCCAGATCATGATTTCCGGTTCTGTCAACCAGCGCGTACTGATAAATCCACCCGACCCCTGTCGCATCGGGGCCAAGTTGTGGAGACACACCTTCAGGTAAGCTACCGGTAATCTGGCCCAAGTATTCGAGCACACGCGACCGAGCCCAGTAGAGGTCCGTCCCGTCCTCAAAGACGACATATACAAAGCTGTCTCCAAAGAACGAGAACCCGCGAACGTCTTTTGCACCGGGTACGGCCAATAAGGCCGTCGCCAATGGATATGTAATTTGGTTTTCGACAACTTGAGGTGCTTGCCCGGGATATGGCGTGCGAACAATTACCTGGACATCCGACAGATCCGGGATTGCATCAACGGGCGTCTCACGAATGGCCCAAATACCCGCAACTCCTATCATGAATGCGAGGGCCAAGATGATGAACCTGTTGGCGAGAGAAGAACGAATGATTGCCGTGATCACTGCGTAACACTCCCATCAAGCGCGACCTCTAACAGCGTCATCGAAAAGTCGGGATTGCGGCGAAGGATCAAAGAAACATCAATCCCTACAGGCAAATTAGAAACCTCAATCCCCTCCGCAACCGGGAAATCCATGGTCATGCCCGGCATGCCGATCTCGGTCATTGGACCGTGTGTTACGTTCGCGGTACGCGCATTCGGGTCGATACTGTTAATTCGGCCAGAAACCTGAAGCGGCGGTGCAATAGGCGTTGCCGCAGCCAACACCATCGTCATGCCATCTGCACGCGCGAAAGTCAGAGTCATTTCAGAACCGACTTCGAGCATGTTTGGGTCCAATGTTGGCTCTAATGGGAAATCCATGGTCATTCCCGGCATCCCAATCTCAGTCATCGGTCCGTGAGTGATAGTTGCAGTCCCTGCCTCAGCATTGACGAGGTTGATCGTGCCGGTGACAACAATCGGTGGAGCAGAAGCTGTGATGGTTTCTTCGGGTTCAACTGAATCCGTCGGCGGCGAGCCCTCTTCGCGAACTGCCACAATCGAGAACATCCCCCCTTCTCCCTCAGCCAGATCAAACTCAATTGGCATGTCGATTGGCACGGTAGTGAGATCTACTCCCACAACAGGCAAATCCATTGTCATGGCGGGCCAACCGAGCTCGGGGATCGGTCCGTGCTCAAGCGTCAATTTGCCGTCTGAAGTGACGGCGCGCGCGATTCCGGCTCCAGTTCCGGCAATACCATCGTCTGGTGCAAGCTCCATCAAGCTCAGAAGCCCATCCGCACCCCTCGCGATCACGAAAGCAACCGCGTCGCCAGAATTCAAACGGTCGAGCGAAACACCAGACCTAACCGGAAACTGCGAAGTCATTGCGGGCCAATCGAGGCTTTCGAGAACATCGTGACGAACAGTTGCCATACGATTTTGGGCATCGAGTGAAACCAGGGTACCTGCCCCGCGTGCTGGTTCGGTGTCCGTTGGTGCCATACGCGTGAAGCCGGCGCTCAAAGCACTTTCACTGTCGATTAGAAACTGTGCGGATGCGACAACTTCCTCGCCGGGTTCAAGCCCTTGTAGAACTTCTGTTCGTCCCCCCTCGCCGAAACTGTCTCGAAGACCTGTAGTCACCAGTCTCGGGCGAAAGGTACCATCGCCCGTTTTCAAGATGACGCGTTCCGCCGAACCAGTACGAATTAGCGCCTCTGATGGAACAGTGAGAACATTCCGGCTTTCATCCGGTATAAGACTAACACTGCCAAACATGCCCGGCCGCAGCACGCCGTCGGTGTTATCGAAACTCAGTCTGACGGGAAGAGTTCGGGTTTGCGGATCAAGCTCAGGGTAAACATAGTCGATTTCGCCTTCGAAGGTGCGACCAGGTAGGTGCTCGAACCTTGCTATTGCGCGCATGTCATCCGACAAACGTGCAATATCTCGTTCGAAAACATCGACGATCAGCCATACTTCGGAAAGATCGGTGACCGAAAACGCAAGCGTGCCTGGCTGCAGGTACATTCCATCGGCGGCGTTCAGCGCTATGACAACACCGTTTTGAGGCGCCTCAATTTCCACATTTCGAACCAACTCACCGCCCGCCTCGATCTCTGCAACCTGACGTGCGGACATACCGTGGCTGATCAACTTGTTGCGCGCCGCGTCCAAAATACGCGGGTCACCAGCTTCGACTGCGCGTACAAGATCGCCGGTTGCAGCTGCGATCAGCGGTGAAAAGAGTTCGAATAGAACTTGCCCCTTCTCAACGCGATCACCGACCGCGCGAACTTTCAGTTGCTCAATCCAACCTTCAACGCGTGTATGAACGTGATTGGTCAGGTGTTCGTCAAAGCCGACGAAACCCACCGTCTCGATACGAGGCTCGATATCAGTCATGCGTGCAACCGCAGTTCGCACGCCAATTGCGTTGATTTCTGCAGCGCTCAGGGTGACTTCTTCAGGGTCGCCGGTAGGTTCCTGCCCAGAATAAACCGGGATCAAGTCCATACCCATAGGCGATTTTCCAGGTCCAGGCTGCCGAAAATTCGGATCCATCGGAGCTACCCAATAAAGGACTTCTGGTTCATTCGACTGGCCCTGATCAATTGGATTCAGGTACAGTCTTTCAAGAATGACACCTCCACCCAGGCCAAACGCCAAGGCAAGTACTGATAGTGCCGCATATCTTCCACGCATAATAATCTCCCGACGGTCGCAATGAATGCTGGAACCGAAACAACATGAAAACCCGCGCTTGCGGGCCTGAGGATGTCAGGAGATTTGAGGAGGACGATCGGGAGTCAGAGGTCCCTGAGACAGATGGGTGTCCGAATCCATGTTTCGGTTTTGCTGCCCGAAAGCTGTAGCCAACACAGCAACACTCACTTGGGTAGGATATTCACCAACGCAGCAGATGCCGGAATGACATTCTCCGCTGTGATTTACGTGGCTATCCGTGTGGATTTGGCCAGTCGTCGGATGCAAACCGCTATGGTCGTGTTTGAAGTCTGATGACTTTGCAGCCATTGCAACGCCGTGAGGCTCAGAGGTGCTACTGTTTTTGACGTCAGTGCTCGCGACCACAACAGTGCCGACGAATGTCATCGCCAAGCAGACGCATGTCAGAAACGTCATTCGCAACACTGAGAAAAACTTCCACTCCATCCCGTGCAGTTAGGACGAACGTAACGTGTGTTCAAGCCAGTCGGAGAAAAAAACAGGTGAGTCGGTGCGCTGCATAGAAATGAAGCGGATTCCCGCGAATACACGTAACAAACTGCCAAAATCGGAGGCAGTTCATACGATGAGCGCATCTAAGTTTGGCCGAGGTTCTTCAGGATCGGGCAGTCAGGGCGGTGGTCGCCAGCACATTCGTCGATCAGATGAGACAATGTAGCATGCATGGCCTTCAGGTCCGCGATCTTGGCATCTATTTCTTTTAGGTTCTGTTTGGCGATATCCTTCACGTCCGCGCTTGCGCGCTCTTTGTCCTCGTACAACGCCAGTAGCGAGCGGCAATCTTCAATGGTAAAGCCCAATGAGCGGGCCCGCCCGATGAAGGCCAGTTTGTGCAATTCCTTTTCATCGAAATGGCGATACCCGTTCAGGCTGCGCCTGGGTTTGATGAATCCGATATCCTCGTAATAGCGGATGGTTTTGGCAGGCAGACCCGAACGTTCTGCTACATCTCCGATATTCACAGCGGTTCTCCTATTCTATTCAGCAGGCGCTGATCGCAGCGCCTGCTCTTCATTCTGCGAGATCTGTTCTCGCCCAACTTTGATCGACTTAACCCGGCGCAACCGCAGCGCGTTGGTCAGGACAAATACACTGGACAGCGCCATGGCACCTGCAGCCAGAACCGGCGACAGCAACGGGCCGCCAAACGGATAGAGCACCCCCGCTGCAACCGGTATGAGCAGCGTGTTGTAGCTGAAAGCCCAGAACAGGTTTTGGCGGATGTTACGCATGGTGCGCTGACTAATATCGAAAGCGTTGACCACGCCTGTCAGGTCACCTGACATCAAAACGACGTCAGCCGCCTCGATGGCGATGTCAGTGCCTGTCCCGATCGCAATTCCTACGTCAGCCGCCGCCAGAGCGGGGGCATCATTGATGCCATCACCCACAAAGGCCAGTTTTCCGCCATTTGAACGCAAATCCTGCAACGCGGATACTTTACCCTCGGGCAGAACCTCGGCCACGACATGATCGATGCCAAGCTGCGCCGCAATGGATTTGGCAGTAGCGGCATTGTCGCCAGTAATCATCGCTACTTTCAGCCCCAGTCCGTGCAAAGCTTCAATTGCGTCTGGCGTGGTGGTCTTGATTGGGTCCGCCACAGCGATTACGGCCGCGATAACCCCGTCTACGGCAGCATAAAGTGGAGTCTTTCCGTTGATTGCCAGTTCAGCGCCCCGATCAGACAGCGCGCCCATTTCAACCCCTTCGCGACTCATCAGGCGGTCAGCCCCGATCAAGATTGTATGGCCTTCGACTGAAGCGCTTACCCCGTAACCGGTGATCGACGTGAAGTCTTCTGGCTTCGAAAGCTCCAGACCACGGGTTTCAGCCGCGCGCACGATGGCCGTGGCGATCGGATGTTCGGATGTGACCTCAACGGCAGCCACAAGGCGCAGAACCTCATCCTCGGCCAATCCTTCGGCCACAATAAGGTCGGTCAGCTCCGGACGCCCTTCGGTCAAGGTCCCCGTCTTGTCCACTGCAACAACGGTGGTTTCCTGCAGCATTTGCAAGGCGTCGCCCTTTCGGAAAAGGACACCCATCTCGGCCGCGCGGCCGGTGCCGACCATGATTGAGGTGGGTGTGGCCAACCCCATGGCGCAGGGGCAAGCAATGATCAGTACCGCAACCCCGGCTACCAACGCCAAGCTGAGCGTGGGATCGGGTCCGAACAACATCCAAACCAGCACAGTCATTACGGCCACAGCGATCACTACAGGCACGAACCACAGCGTGATGCGGTCAACCAAGCCTTGAATCGGAAGCTTGGCACCCTGTGCTTGTTCGACCATTTGAATGATCTGGGCCAACATAGTGTCTGCGCCGATCTTTTCAGCCCGGTACGTCAATGCGCCCGTGCCATTGACTGTTCCGCCGACCACAGTTGCGCCCTCGGTCTTTTCGGCAGGAACCGGCTCGCCGGTGATCATGCTTTCATCAACATATGACGCGCCGGTCACTACGGCACCATCCACCGCGATTTTTTCGCCCGGTCGAACGTGCACAATATCCCCTACAACGATCTGCTCGATCGGTAGCTCAACAACCGATCCGTCGCGCTCAACTCGCGCTGTTTTTGCCTGCAGACCGACCAATTTTCGGATCGCTTCACCGGTTCGCCCCTTGGCGCGCGCCTCGAGGAACCGCCCCAGCAATATGAGAACCACGATCACCGCTGCGGCCTCGTAGTAGACGTTTGCGGTGCCGGCGGGAAGAACACCCGGCGCAAAGGTGGAAACAAGCGAGAACCCATAAGCCGCCGAAGTGCCCAGGGCCACCAGAGAGTTCATGTCCGGCGCGCCTTTGAACAAGGAAGGGAATCCCTTGGTGTAGAACTGCAAACCAGGGCCAAAAAGAACGATCGTGGTCAGAAGGAATTGCAGGTAATAGCTGTTCTGGATGCCGATCGTGCTCGCTATCAGGTGGTGCATGCCCGGAATAACATGCGAGCCCATTTCAAGGATAAAGACCGGCAAAGCGAGCAAGGCGGCAAAGCTTGTTCGCCGGGCCAATTGGCGAATCTCTTTGGCTTTGCGGTCTTGTGGTTCGGTCTGCGTCGCGGATCGCAGGCTCGCCGGATAGCCAGCAGATGCCGCAAGCGCCGCGATGGCTTCGGGTGTTGTGACTCCCTCAGCATAACGTACAGTTGCACTTTCGGTGGCCAGATTGACCGACGCGGACAAGACGCCATCATCTGCTTGCAATGCCCGTTCAACGCGCCCCACGCACGATGCGCAGGACATGTTCTGAATATCCAGCGTTACCTCTTCCGTCCGTGCCGGATATCCGGCGCTGTTTAACGCATCAGCAATGGCCGCTTTATCGGCTGGATCGCGGAAATCGACCTGAACGCTTTCGCTGGCGAGATTAACCGAAGCGGCATCTACCCCTGGCACATCTTTCAACGCGCGCTCGACGCGCCCTACGCAAGAAGCACAGCTCATACCCTGAACTTGAAACCTTGCACGTGAAATTTCAGTCATATTGTCACCACCAATGTTCTGCTGACGGGCAACATAAGGGTTCCAGCAAGTGGAAGGTCAAGGGATGGGGTTGACTTTCTTTTCCGCTAATTTTGGCGATCCAATTTTCACGACTTGACCTTCCTGTGCTGGAATACTTTAGCCGGGACAACGGAAAACAGGAGCAAACATCCATGACG
This sequence comes from Ruegeria sp. CG4, assembly GCF_056537185.1. Classification (NCBI taxonomy): domain Bacteria; kingdom Pseudomonadati; phylum Pseudomonadota; class Alphaproteobacteria; order Rhodobacterales; family Roseobacteraceae; genus Ruegeria; species Ruegeria sp. CG4. Next base: position 37,342 of record NZ_JBQFRB010000008.1, read on the forward strand.
ACCCTAAATATCCCGGATATGAGCTGCGGGCACTGCAAGTCAGCTATCGAAAAAGCCGTTGCCACGGTGGATTCCTCCGCACAGTTGGACTTTGACATGGAAAACCGCAGGGTACGTGTCTTAAGCGCCAATCCACTTGATCATATCCTTGCTGCTCTGAAGTCCGAGGGATACGAAGCCACGGTCGCATGAGAAACTTAGGGGCGCACATTCAGTCGCCCCTTGGTTTTATCTTGCGTCTCTGACTGCCTCGATTAGCCGGGTCATTTCATCTTCGGCGATCAGCCCCGGGGCAAGAGCATCTCCAATCACAAACGAGGGGGTGCCACTGAAGCCAAGCTGTCGGGCCAATTCCATGGACACCTGAATATGTGCGTCGACTTCCGGCGCCTCCATATCTGCGCGCAATTGATCCTCGTCCAGGCCGAGTTCACGGACAACTTTCAGGACACTGGCCTCAGTGGCACGACCGTCCAGAGCCATAAGCGCCCAATGAAATTCTTCATATTTTCCCTGATTGCGTGAGGCAAGCGCGGCGCGTGCCGCGAAGTCGGAACCTTCTCCGAGTATGGGCCATTCTCGATAGACAACTCGTACATCGGAATCGCCTGCGATTACGTTCTTCACAACCGGGGCAGCGCGTTTGCAATACGGGCAGTTGTAGTCAAAAAACTCGACCACGGTTACATCGCCTTTCGGGTTTCCGATGACAGGCGCATTCGGATCCTGTTCCAGCAATTCACGCTGATTTTCCAAGACGCTTCCAATTGCTTCGGCTTTTGCCTGATTCTCGCGCTGTTGAAGCAGTTGAATCGCCTGCATGATGATCTCAGGGTTTTCCAAAATGGCTTCCAGAGCCAGCCGTTTCACATCGGAGTCAGACAGTTCGTCGGCGCGTGCCATAGGAACGCCAATCGACATGGCGATGGCGATTAAGCCTGCAAGTATTCGTTTCACATCAGTTTCCTTCCGTTTGTTCTGCCTCGGTGCGCTGCTCTTGCAGCTTGCGTTCCCGATCCGGCCAACTCTCCTTGATGAAGGCAAGGATGTCCCAGATTTCCTGATCCGACAGAGTGTCCTCGAAACCTGGCATACCGCTTTTGACATCAGAGACGCCCATCTGTTTTAGTGTTTGGTCCCCGCCAAGCTTTGTATAATCGAACAACAGCTTGTCGCCGTGATGCCAGGTGTGCCCTGTTCGGTCATGCGGGGGAGCCCGCAAGACGCCATCTGGATCAGGTGTCTGCCAATCTGGTTGACCCTCCAAATCTGCCCCGTGGCATGACGCGCAGTTTTCGGCATACAAAACTGCACCACGTGCCGAATCCGCCGATGAACTGTTCTGCGCACGCCCACCCAAGCCCCAGCCAGCGACCGCGACAATGATCACCACAGCAGCCAGTGACAGCCAATTCGCCGCGCTCTTGTTCATCACGCCACGCTCAGCCAGGTCTTCATACCAGCGGCCTGATGCGACAGCATGTGGCAATGAAACAGCCAGTCCCCCGGGTTATCCGCAACGAACGCAATCTCCCGCGTTTCCATCCGGTCAACCAGGATTGTGTCCCGCAGCGGCCCCAGGCTGCCGTTCGGCAGAACTTCCTGAAAGTGCGTCCCGTGCAAGTGCATGGCGTGCGCAAAGACAGTGTCGTTCTGCATCTGAATACGGACTATGTCGCCACGCGAAACGGAAGCGAGCGGGTCTTCGGGTAACCCTGCGACTCCGTTGAATGTCCAGATCTGTCCTTCCTGAACCAACTCATTAGCGCTCATGACTTGGCCGTTGTAAGTACCTTGACGCAGTCCGCCCATCGCCCCGCCTTCCATCACCAATGGAACCTTTAAGGCGTCAGAAACATCTTCAAGAAAAGAAACAGGGTTGGGTGGCAGAGCTTCAATCTCACCGCGGCTGGCAGATGTACCGCTTCCCGAAACCGGGATCTCAGCGATAACAAATGATTCATCGCGTTCGTGAAGAGTTATTTGAACGGCTTCGTTCGATTCCGCTGTGACGTCGACGATCAAGTCTGCTCGCTGTGCAGGTCCGAAAACAAGTGTTTCGAAATCTTCTGGCTGCCTTACAGGCATGCCATCATAAGCGACCAGTTTCCCGTTTGCGCCACCTACTGACACATACATGATCCGATCAGTTGCCACGTTGACCATTCGAATTCGCAATCGCTGGTTCGTCAAAACTTCGGTCATTGGCGATATGCGCGCGTGAACGTAGTTTCCCATCCGACCTGCATGGGTCCAATCATGCATTGCACCAAAATCATCAACTATTTGAGCGTCCTTAGACAACCGCCAGTCATCCAGAAGGATCGTGATGTCATGGTCCGTGTCCGGCGGGTCCGTTTCGTCGACGATGAACGCGCCGTAAAGGCCCCTGGCCACTTGTTCCGTTGACTGGTTGTGAGAGTGATACCAGAAGGTCCCCGCGTCCTTCAGAGGCAAGTCATACTGAAATTCGCCGCCGGTTGGTACAGCCTCCTGCGTAAGGCCCGGCACCCCGTCCATATTGTTTGGAACCCGCAATCCGTGCCAATGGATTGCTGTAGGCTGAGGTAGCGAGTTCAGGAGTGTCCGGCGAACCGTTTCGCCTTGCCGGGCACGAATTTCAGGGCCCGGAACACCGCCATCATATCCCCATATCTCGGTCTCCGGATAGTTGTCGGGGGCAACACGTGCCAACCCTGAACGCGCCTCGATTATTCGGGGGGCGGTAGCCGCCCTCCCGATAGTCGGCATTGCGATTAGTGCCGACGTGCCTGCAACGAATTGCCTGCGATTGAGCTTCATGAGGACTTCCCTCCAAAGAAAATTTGATCTCTCACTCGATTACCCCCCGTCGTGCACATCTAGCAGATAAGTCGCCATTGCCTTCCGGTCTTCGTCTGTCAGAAAGCTGGTGCTATAGTTTACGACCTCTCCCATGGCGCCGCCGAAGACATCGCCATCAGGCATGACGCCGGTGCGCAACGCGTAGGCCAAATCATCTACCGTCCAACCACGCTTTTGCAGGGTCTCAAAGTCGATGGCCGGTGCCTTGTCACCGCCCGGCAGGGAGTCACTTCCTTTGAAGTGTTCCGTGTCCGAATTTCTTGCGCCAGCCAGGTTCCTCCCGGTGTGGCAGGCCGCACAATGCGTGGCACCTTCGACCAGTAGCCGACCCCGGTTCCACACTTCGTCATTGCCCGGCACGGGATCAGTGCGGGGTGGTTCCAGAAAAGCCGCGCGCCACAGCTTCAGGCCCCATCTCTGATTGAAGGGGAACGCCATTTCCTGCTCTTTTGACGGTTCCGCTACCGGTGGAACCGTTTGCCAGGCTGCCCAGAGATCGGCGATTTCCTGATCCGTGAAGTTGGCATAGAACGGATAAGGAAAGGCTGGGTAATAGGGTTCACCATCAGGCGACACGCCCTGACGCACCGCGCGGGCAAAATCCTCGATTGTCCAGTCACCGATCCCGTGGTCAGGATCTGTGGTCAGGTTCGGTGAATAGAGCGTGCCGAACGGGGTATCCAACTCCACCCCACCGGCCAAGGGCGCGCCCCCTTTGGCAAAATCTGTGTGGCAAGCGATACAGCCACTTGCCCTTGCCAGATACGCCCCGCGGTTAACGTCACCCTGAATGTCGAGAGCTTGTAAGGGCTGGCCAATCGGCCAAGCCATCACGGCAACAAGTCCCGCTGACGCCGTTAGGGCGGCAGCAAGGCCCAATCGGAATATCGGTCTCATGACGCATTCCTATTCCGACCGAAATTGCGTGTGACATGCCGAGCATGTCTGGCTCAGCATCATGAACACACCATCTGCCGGCATTTCAGAAAGTTGTGCCTGGTTTGAACTGCCGCCCATCATTCCGGCACCCATCATAGAACCGCCACCCATCATGGATGCGCCGCCCATCATGCCCGAACCATGGCCCGACCCGGACATCATCAACCCGTTGTCCGCCGCAAGCGCAAGGCCTTCAGAGTAGGTTTCCAACTGTCTGGCTAACTCTGCAAATGAACCCCAATCCTGCCAGATCTCCGATTTGGCCTCCGAGGGTTTGCCATCAGATCCCTCTGGAAACAGCTTTGTCATGCTCTCGCCAGCGTGACGCCCGATTTTCTTGGCCTCGCTTCGTACCGTTTGCGCATTGTAGGGCGTTTTCCCCTGCATCATCGGCGTAAGGATCTTCATGCTGTCCTTCATCGCGGACATACCATCCATGCGTTCTTTGACGATGCCGGTTGCGCCACCATGCGCCAGGGCGGCGGCTGCGAACAGAGAAATCAGGGCAACGCCTGTGGTCATTTTTAGAATGTTCATTGTTTTGTCCTTGTCGTCTGCTTCGACGCGCCCAGGTTGAGCGCAATTCGACTGGTCAGATCAGGACACGCGGCGGTGGTGGGTCAAACGCCGCGATACCGAGAACCCGGTATTGGGCTCGAGGGATCGAGTATCTTTGTTCAGTATCTTGGGGGCCAGGCGGTGGTGGACCCATCGAAAATAGACCAACAGCGTTGCAAATCGTTCCGCCATGACAATGTCCGGGATGACCCTGCTTGACATGCTCAACGTCCGCGGAGTCCGTTTGGTCAATCACGTGCTGTGAACCATTGCCATGTGCATGAGCAGAATCGGCCGTCACAAGCAGCCCGCCAATGGTCAGCACCATTGACAGTATGATGTAACGAATTGCACTGCCCATTCGGCTCGTCACCTTCAGAAAATCCCGTTTTCCTGCTGCAGCTCTCTGATATACGCAACGATGCCCTTCACATCCGCACGGGTCAAGCCATCGACCGGCGGCATATTGCCGAACTTCCAATGGTGTGCCCGAACTCCATTCTGGACTGCCACATAAAATGACTCGTCCGAATGGTGGCCTGGCTCATAGATTTTATGCACCAAAGGTGGTGCAAGGCCTTCCAGACCTGTTGCATTCGCGCCATGGCACGCCGAGCATTTGGCGTCGAATGCCACTTTGCCGACGGCCGCAAATTCGCTCAGTTGCTCTGGCAGGTTGACGTTTTCGATTGGGTCTCCTTGCTCCAGTGCTGACGTATCGGGCGGCGTCATCGAGTGACCTGTTGGTTGCTGATTTAAGTTGTAGACGAACGCGGCGGCGCCTGCGATCACTACTCCGCCTATCAAGAGTGTAAGTTTATCCATCTCTGTTCTTCACATGATTGTCAGTTTCTGACTTTTGGGCCCGCTCAGAAAAATCGCATTGACCAAGGTCAGATCAGTTTTACCTGCGTGCCTACAGCCGCCAGCTCGAACAATTCCGCAATCTGATCGTTGTATAAGCCGATGCAGCCATTGGAGGATTTTCTTCCGATCTTGCGTGTGTCGTTAGTGCCGTGGATCCGGTAGTATTGCCAGCTCAAATAAAGTGCATGTGTCCCCAGAGGATTCTCCGGACCCGGGCCCACATAGTCGGGCCAAGCAGGGTTGCGCTTTTTCATTGCTGGTGTCGGTCGCCAAGATGGCCCCTCAACCTTGCGAGTTACTGTGGTGTAGCCCAGCCTTGTAAGGTCTTCCGTCAGCGGCACGCTGGTTGGATACATCCGATAGACGCTCTCGTCTTCTGACCAATATTGCAGGACCTTGGACTGTGTATCGGACAGGATCACACCATTCTTAAGCGTATCAAAGTGATCCTGCCATTTAGCAACGCGGAATGAGGAAACATTCCGGCGCGTCCCCTCAGTTGTCGTTGATTGGGCCCAAACCGCCGGTGCTGGAAAAAGGGTTGTCGCAGCAAACGCGGCAATCACTCCGCGTCGCGTAACAGCCTTTCTATCACTGTTCGTTTTCATGCCTGCCATCCCAAAGTTTATTCTTTTTCCGACTCAAATAACTCGTATGCCCGGTTCCTGCGCTGGAAGGTCAACAGGCAAATGACATTTCATATGGGATGCCTCGTCTGAATTGTCGTTGCCGTTGTCGCAGGGATATTTCCTTAAAAGGCGGACCCAAATCATCAAGTCATTGTGGAAAAGCAATTTTCTTGGACGTAATTCCAGGATGCTATAAGCAAAACCTGACTTTTTTGAATCAGCCGAGCACAAAAAAGCAACGCTAACAATTGCTTAGTTCTTGGTGAATTGATGTGATCACCCGTCGATGCGAGGGTATCAGGTACTACAAATGACAAACACAGTGGACTAAACACCATGTGCTTCAAGAAAGCTTTCCAAGCACTGGCCGCACTTATGCTCGTCAGCGCCTGCACCGAAACAACGTCGATATCTGCAGAAAGCGAGCCCGGAACGCTTTCCCGAGTTCCTGACGCCGTTGCCCAGATTGCTGCTCCGGGCCAGGACCTGAACGCCGTTAAAATCATGCCTGAGGACGGTTGCTATTGGTATCGCTACGTGGGGCCGGTTGAAACAACCTACCTGCCACTCAGGACTATTGAAGGGCGCCCAATCTGTACGCGCGCCTGACAAGCGCCTATCAGCTGGTCGCGGTCAGAAGGCGCTCGGGAGGGTAGAGATGAGCCGTGGACCCTGGCCTGACACGATCATAAAGCCCGATGATATGTGGCATCGCCATCCTTACGCAGCCAGAACTTGCGCGACCTCCGATAGATCTTGGATAAGGCGTTCCGTGAATTCGCAGGTATGTGTCGCGACCACCTTCGAATAGATAAAACGCCCTTGATCCCAATGGGTTTGTCGGCCCACCGGGCACACCATCTGCGAATTGCGCATATTCATCAGGGTCGCGCTCAATCATTTCGGCTGTAGGAGTCCAACGCGGCCATTTGGCCTTTCGCTTGATTGTGTAGACACCGGGCTCGTAAAGATTGCCTCGGGCAATGGCTACGCCGTAACGCATTGCTGTGCCACCGTCTTCGATGAAATACAGATATCGTGCCACCGCGTCGACATGAATGTCACCCGGAATAAGTGGTCGATTGGTTTGCACACGCTGAGGCAGGAAACGTGGGTGTAACCCCCAGGGATTGGATGTTGCGGGATCAAAATTGGCTGGCGTTACTTGCGCATCCCACTCCGACCATTGCGAGGCAGCCGCCGACGTCACTCCAAGAACCGGCTGAGAGAAAATGGCAAGCGAACTTGCAACAAAATGTCGTCTGGTCAGCATTTATAGCGCTCCTGTTGCCTGGAGTTAGTACTCAGGGGATTAGACAATCCGCGACGGGGGAAGATTTGTCCATTTAATTGTTCGTTCGATACCGCCACGATCCACCCGCGAGTTTTCAAGGCATAAAGTGACCTAGGCAGCTTCGTGTTTAACCTGAACCTTCACCAAGCCTCGGGTCGACAATGCCTGCTGTGTCATATCCCCTGAAATCTTCCAGGTTCGGACCGCGTCTATGTATCGAGTAGCGCCCTGGGAATTGCAGAACTGGTTTGACAGCTTCAAATTCGCTTCCCGCCAAATCAGCTTGACCTTCCATCGTGGGAAGGCGTTAGCAGAGGTCTCCAATCCGAAATTTGGAGTTGAATGTGAAAGAAAAACAGATTGCAGACGCGCCGCAGGTGTCAGCACCGGTTAGCGGCGGCAAGATCCTGAAATGGGGCATGATGGTATGTTGCATTGCCATGATAACGCCGATCGTTCTCTACTTCATCGCCGGCGGGACGGCTGGCGGGCTTTCTGACTCCTTGGGTCTTTTCGCACCGTTGATCCTGTGCCTCGGAGCCCATTTCTTTATGCACAAGGCGATGGGAAAATCCTGTCATTCGAACAAATCTGAATCGGAAGGACCAAAGGCAACAGACGCCGCGGTCGGACCGAACGCAGTACACCGGCAATAATCTTCAATCATGAAGCTTTGGTGCTCAAGGTTGGCCGCCATGTCGCTGGCCGCTCTTTCGCTGGCGGCTTGCGCACCACGCCCTAAACTATGCCCGTTGCAACCGCCGCAGCCTGAATACGCACTGCCCCAAGGTTGCCGGGTTCAGTGGGAGGGCGCGAATGGCGGGGCCTATTTCATCTGCGAAGACGGGCGCGAAGGTTTCGTGAGCTGATCGTGGGGATGTGACATTCCGGCTCGTTGACCCTCCAGCGCTGGAATCTGGCAGAAACGGGTGCAAAACAACCGATGGCAACGCGCAATGGCAAGAACACTCCTAAATTTATGTATTATGATCTTGGGGTTAATCTTTGGCCAGACTTCCGCCGGGACAAGCCTTGCAGCTACATCCCAAGCGTATGAATCAGAGCCCCTGGTCGCACACATAATTACCGCGCAGGACGGGATCGCGCCTGACGTCAAGACGATCACTGCAGGACTGCATCTGAAACTGGGCGAAGATTGGAAAACCTACTGGAAGTCGCCTGGTGAGGTGGGAATTCCGCCCAAGATCACTTGGAACGGCTCGCAAAACGTCAGCGACGTACAGTTTCACTGGCCCGCGCCGATCCGTTTTCGCGCCTTCGGGATCGAGAATTTCGGGTACAAGGACGAAGTGGTCTTTCCGCTGACCGTCACACTCGAGAACCCCGGAGCGCCAGTTGACTTGAAGGCCGCTGTGACAACGCTGATCTGTTCCGATATCTGTGTGCCGGTCGAGTTTTCGCTGGACTTGTCGCTGACTCAGGGAACGGGTCGGGATCAGGACTCGGCCCGGCTTATAAATGCCTTTCTGTCGCGGGTGCCAACCACGGGAAACACAGGCGGAATGAAGTCCGATGCCGCGACCCTGGATACCGTGTCCGAGATGCTGACGCTGAATTTCACCAGCGACCTGCCCTTTGATGCGCCTGATGTCTTTCCCGACATGGGACGTGATACCGCGTTTGGTGCACCCGACATCCGGCTCGCTGGCGACAGGCGTCAGCTATGGGTGCAGTTCCCGGTCCTCGCTCTGGCACAGGACCCCCCCTCCTTGTCCGTCACGGTTACCGACACCAACCGCGTGGCCGAGTTTTCGCCCCGTACCGACTCTCCCCCTACCCCGCCACCATATGAGATCGCGGCCGCCGAAACTTCAGCCAGCGCGCTGGTCTGGATCATTTTGCTGGCGGTGGGCGGCGGGTTGATTCTGAATGTCATGCCCTGCGTACTGCCAGTGCTTTCGATCAAGCTTTCCTCGGCGGTAAAGGCTCGCGACCGCTCTGCGGCTCAGATTCGCGCCGGGTTCCTGGCTTCGGCAGCCGGAATCCTGACATTCATGTGGCTGTTGGCGGCTATCACCATTGCGGCGCGGTCGCTGGGCTATTCCGTCGGCTGGGGCATCCAGTTCCAGAATCCGCTTTTCCTTGCGGTGATGATCGTGGTGCTGGCGGTTTTTGCAGCCAGCCTCGCGGGCCTGTTCGAGATCACGCTGCCGCAGTCGCTGAACACCCGGCTGGCCCATGTCGAAAAGGGCCGCGTGTCGCTGGTCGGGGATTTCCTGACCGGAACTTTTTCAGCAGTTCTGGCGACGCCCTGCTCGGCCCCCTTCCTCGGCACGGCGGTGGCCTTTGCCTTGACCGGCCGACCGGAGGATATCGTGGCGATCTTCACCGCAATGGGGGTCGGGCTGGCCATTCCTTACTTGCTGGTTGCAGTACACCCGAAACTCACCGCCGCTCTGCCTAAACCGGGGCGTTGGATGGTGGGATTAAAATGGGCCCTGTCGGCGGCACTGCTGACCACGATCGGCTGGTTGGTCTGGGTGATGGTCGGGGTGGCCGGAGACACTGCTGCAACTGCTACCGTGCTGGCTGCAACTGTGCTGGTCCTGTTGATCTGGAAAAGTACGATGATGCCACCCGTTCTGCGCTGGACAGCCCTGTTGCTGACGCTGACCGCAGCGTTTGCTGCACCGGTTGCGATTGCCGGCAAAGACCGGTCCAAGCTGCTTGAGCCAGCCGGAGAGATCCCCTGGATTACCTTCAGCCGCTCCGAAATCGCGCGCCTTGTGTCGCGCGGCGAGGTGGTTTTCGTCGATGTCACAGCCGACTGGTGTCTGACCTGCAAGGCCAACAAAGCGCTGGTGCTGGAACGCGGCGAGGTTCTGGCAACACTGCAATCGGACAAAGCAATTCCGATGCAGGCCGACTGGACCCGCCCCGACGATGTGATCGCCCGGTTCCTTGAGGACAATGGCCGGTTCGGGATCCCCTTCAACATCGTCTACGGCCCGTCGGCCCCCGAAGGCATCGCCCTGCCAGAGATCTTGACCACGAACGCCATTCTCGACGCGATGGAACAGGCCGCGCCGATTGCGGGCGGAGCTGTGGAAAGCGGATCCTGACCCCGGAGTTCACATATCCCGGATGCGATTGCTCTGCTGCGCCAAACGCATGGTCTCGTGCTCTTCCATATCCAGTAGCGCCTGAAGGAGTTCGCGTGCCTCGGGTATTTCGGCCCGCCCTTGCAAATACCGATATAAATCGATCACCTGATTGTGAAGATCGAAGACCGCTTCGCAGATCTCATCGACGCTCATCTGTGCGAACGGTCTGTCGCAGGTGCGATGTGGGTCGATCGGCTCATGGCCCAAATAGTCATATACCCACGTGTTGAGCGCTTTGGGATCGGCTCGTTTCACGAAGCCATCGACGATTTTCTCCAAAGCAGCCTCATGGTCGGCGAGGTAGGTAAGCAACATCCTGACCAGCTCCTGCTCGGACTGTGTCGAACAGTGGGCCAAACATTCAGCGAGCCAATGATGCATTTCCCGCGTCCAGACAATTAGATCAGAAAACGTTTCAACTTTCATGGTCTCAACCTCCTAAAGATCGGCATGTGATAGCCTAAACCGGAATTTTCCAGATGGCTCACTGGGCATCAGCGCGAAGTCGGCGCCGGCCCGATCCACGCCGGGCTGCGGGAATCAACCCCCCAGTTCCAGCAATGCCCGGTCGATTGCCACCTTGCGCGGATCCTCCTGCGGCAGGTCATCCGCCAGATCCCTTGCCCTGCCATAGGCGTTCCGGGCGCCGTCGCTCTCGCCCAGCACCGAATAGGCGTTGCCCAGCCGCATCCAGCCGTCCAGATCGCCTGGGTTTTCCTGCATCCGGCTCGCCAGCCGTTCGACCATCGAGCGGATGAAGGTCTGCCGATCTTCGTCGGACATCTCCTCGGCCGTCGCCACCTGATCGGCAGTTGGGCCGGGCATGGAAGGGGCAAAAGCCGCCAGATCCACCGGCGCCCGTCCGATCGACGGGGCGATGCGGTTAAGCTGGGCCACAAAACTCTCCATCCATGGCCGGAACTCCTCTTCGGCGTCGATCCGCGTCTTCAGTAGATCATAGGCCTTATCAGGCGATCCAGCCTGCTCCAGACCAATGGCTTTGTAGAATGTCGCTGCTGGGTTCGATGGGTCCAGTTCCAAGGCTCGTTCAAACGCCCGATCAGCCTTGGGCGTAACGACACCGTCATCGGCATAGACCAACGCCTCGCCATATTGCGACACCAGCGCTGAATTCGCATTGGGTCGGTCCAGCAACCCCTCGAACGCATCTGCGGCATCTCCAAAACGTCCCATACGCATATAGGTCTGAGCCAACAACACCCATCCCTCGGTTGGCCCGCCGGTTTCATCCGCCTCGAGCCGCGACTTCAGGCGCACGGCAAGGTCGGCGATTTCACGGGCTTCGGCCTGCTCCCCCTCGCGTTGGGCAAATGGCTGGCTGGGGATGTCGGGATTACCCAGTTGCCAATAAAGACCGGCTCCGAGCGCAGGAACTGCCAGCGCGGCAAGTAGAATCAGTGCACGCCCGGAATGGCCCATCATCGCTTTGTCGTCCGATTGCCGGTCAATCGCTTTCAGGCGACGTTCTATCTCGGCTCTGGCGGCCTTGGCTTCTTCGGCCGAGATAATTCCTCGTTCCAGGTCCTTCTCTACTTCGCCGATCTGGTCGGAAAAGATGGCAGAGGCGCTTTCTCGTCTCGACAAATCCGAGGTCTTGCGCCCCATACCGGAGAGGGCGAGCGTCAGAAACACCGCCACGGCCATGAATGAAAAGATAATCCAGATCATGCGTGCGGCTCCGTGAGTGAATGGTTTTCGGGATTCCGTTCTTCGCTCGCGCCGCGTTCCGTCTCTTGTTTTCGCGACTTCCGATATCGGCGCGCATTTTGGGTCAATACCGCTGCAGTCGCGATACCACCCAGCCCCAGGATGACGAAAGGCGCAACCCACAGAATGTAAGTTGATGGCTTCCATGGCGGGTTGAACAGAACATAGTCGCCATAACGCGCAACCAGAAAGTCCAAAACCTGCTGGTCCGTGTCGCCTGCCACCAGCCGTTCGCGCACAAGCAGACGAAGGTCGCGCGCCACGCCAGCGTTAGAACTGTCGATGTCTTGGTTCTGGCACACCACGCAGCGCACCTGTTTTGAAATCGCCCGGGCCCGCTCTTCCAAAACCGGATCTGCAAGTATCTCGTCGGGCTCAACCGCGAATGCCGACTGCGACACCAGCGTCGCCAAAGTGACTGCGGTAATTACAATGCGACGTATCATGAGGCCTCTCCTCCGGCCGCCCGCGCCTGATCCAGCGCGGTGCGCATCTTTGAAATTGCCTCGTCGCCCAGCACCGGGCCGACAAAGCGGAATACGACCTTGCCCGCGCCATCAATCACAAAGGTCTCCGGCACGCCGGAAATCCCCCATTCGATCCCGGCTCGGCCGTCCAGGTCGGAACCGATGCGCTCATAAGGGTTGCCCAGATCGTCGAGCCATTTCCGCGCGTCCTGCGGCTTGTCTTTGTAGTTGATGCCCATCAGGCGAATGCCCTCATCGCGTACCATACGCGTCAGCACCGCATGTTCGGCCCGGCAAGGCACGCACCAGGACGCAAACACGTTGACCACGATCGGAGCTGACCCGTCATTTTCCACAAGATCGGTGCTGGACAGCCCGTGGGTATCCAGCCCATCAACCGGCGGCAAGTCGAACTCAGGCACCGGCTGCGAGATCAAAACAGACGGGATTTCGTTCGGATCGCGATCGGGATTCAGTCCCCATAGCAAGAAGGCACCCAGGATGCCGGAAATAGTAATTGGGAACAGTGCAAATAGACGTTTCATTGCCCTACTCCGCCGCCACCGGAACGGAGCTCTGCCCAGTCCGTTTTCGTGGTGCACCGACGCGTAGACGCCGATCGGAGAGTGACAAGACACCACCAAATGCTAACAATCCTGAACCTATCCAGATCCAGACCACCAATGGCTCATACAAGATACGCAGGGTCCATTTGCTCTGTTCTGATTCCGCCGCCGGTTCCGATATCGAGGCGTAAAGGTCCCCTGCCAACGTCGTTCGAATTGCCGACTCGGTCGTACTGGTACCCGCCACGAGATAGGCCCTGCGCTCGGGTTGAAGCGTGGTGACATAAGCGCCATTGCGAAATACCGTCAGTGTGGCCGTGCGAGACAGATAGTTCGGACCGCGAAGCTGTTCCACACCGTCAAAACGCACGTCGAACCCTGCTATCTCAATCTGTGTTCCGGGCTCGGCAAAAGTCACGACCTCGGATTTCCAAGCGCTGGACCCGATAAAGCCGATCATACAGACAGCCAACCCCGCATGGGCCACGACCATGCCGTAATGAGAACGCGGTAGGTTGCGGGCCCGACGCAGGGACTCGGCCAACGGCGCCTCACCCAGTTTAATTCGGCTGGCCCACTCTGTCAGCACAGCGCCCAGCAACCAAACCGCAAGGCCGATCGACACTACCGCCAAGGCTGGGCCGCCGGTATCCAGATACCACACAAGCAATGCTACGAGCAGGCTAACCCCGGCCACCCATTTGAGCCGGGACAGAACACCGCGCAAATCCGCCCGCTTCCATGACAACAGCGGCCCAATCCCCATTACAACGACCAGAACCAGCATGATCGGCACGAAACTGGCGTTGTAATAGGGTGGTCCAACCGAAATCTTTTCACCTGTCACAGCCTCAAGCAAAAGCGGATAAAGCGTACCGAATAGAACCGTCGCCGTTGCGGTGGCCAGCAGCAGGTTGTTAATAAGCAAACCGGCCTCGCGGCTGATCGGGGCAAAAAGACCGCCGCCCTCCATCTCCGGTGCGCGTATGGCAAACAGCGTCAATGAACCACCGATCGCGACAGCCAACAGCGCCAAGATGTAAATGCCGCGTTCGGGATCGACCGAAAACGCATGGACCGATGTAAGCAAGCCTGAGCGGACAATGAATGTCCCTAACAAGGACAACGAGAAGGTCAAAACGGCCAGTAGGATCGTCCAACTTTTGAAGCTGCCGCGCTTTTCGGTCACAATGGCCGAATGGAACAGCGCTGTGCCAGCAAGCCAGGGCATAAACGAGACATTCTCGACCGGATCCCAGAACCACCAGCCACCCCAACCCAGTTCGTAATAGGCCCACCAGCTGCCCAGAACGATACCAAGTGTCAGAAACACCCAGGCCGCCAATGTCCAGGGTCGGACCCACCGCGCCCATGCCGGATCGACCCGCCCCTCAATCAGGGCAGCCACGGCGAAAGAAAATACGATCGAGAAGCCGACATAACCCAGGTATAGGAACGGCGGGTGCATAGCCAGGCCGACATCCTGCAACAGCGGATTTAAATCCTGACCATCCAGCGGTGCCGGAAACACCCGGTCGAACGGGTTCGAGGTGAACAGCATGAATGACAGGAACCCCGCACTGATCCAGGCCTGAACTGCCAGAGTGCGCGCCTTGAGTTTCAGCGGGATGTTCCGAGCCAACAGAGACACACCCAGCCCGAAAATCACCAATATCAGAATCCACAACAGCAGCGACCCTTCGTGGCTACCCCAGGTCGCAGCCACCTTGAAAAGCATCGGTTTCAGCGAATGAGAATTGCTGGCCACATTTAGCACAGTGAAATCGCTGACCACGAAGGACCACATCAGAGCGGCGAAGGCGATAGCAACCAGCGCTGTCAGCAGGACCGAGGTCGCAGATGCCGATCGCATCCACATGACATTGTTCCGTGCTGCTCCAATCAAAGGTAATACGCTTTGCACCAAGGACACGGCCAGGGCAAGCGCCAGGGCGAACTGCCCGATTTCCGGTATCATTCCAATCCCTCCGGATTTCCGGTTTTGCGGCCTTGTCCGACAATCCAGCGCTGGAGGGTCAAGCGCATTATTGCCGCACCCCCTTCGGCTGATGCATGCTTGACGAGCGCAAATCTGGCCGGCGGCCTTGACCTTCCAGCGCTGGAGACCCCCACCATTCCGGCTTCACCAATGGGCGTACCGAACACTTTGTTTTCAGGACACGGATTCAGGAAACAAACGAACACGAGGGCAAAATGACACGGAACAACAGCAAGATTTCGTGCGTCTGGCAACGCCTCCAGGCCGTAATACTGGCTGGGGGGCTGAGCCTCGGGTCACCTGCCATGGCCCAACCAGAAAACCGTCCGGCTGACAACGTGGCGATGAACCCGCAAGCCTCCAGCAACATGTCAGGTATGGGAAGCATGTCCACGATGATGCGCCCCGATGCGGTGCCGCCAACGGGTGTCGTTGGCGGTATGCATCCGCCTGAGGGAGTTTTGATGCCGATGTTCTCTTACATGAACATGGAGATGGACGGTAAACGTACCGGAACGCAGTCGCTGTCTACCTCGGACGTGCTGTCGCAGTATCCGATCGCGCCGCTCAGCATGAGCATGAACATGGCGATGGTCGGCCTGATGTACGGTGTGACCGACGAAATCTCGGTGATGGCGATGCTGCCCTATACCCGCAAGACGATGAAGCACCAGACCCGCATGGGCCAGACCTTTAAGACCAAGGCACAGGGGTTTGGCGATCTGAAGATCATCGGCGGATATGATATCTACAAATCCAACAGGCAGGTGCTGGAACTATCTCTTGGCCTCGGTCTGCCGACCGGCTCGATAGACGAGACCGACACCACACAGGCCGGGCCGGACCAGCTGCTGCCCTACCCCATGCAACTGGGTTCAGGCACTTACGACCTGCTGCCGGGCGTCACCTATACGGGCCAGAACGCGGATTGGTCGTGGGGCGCCCAGCTGGCGGCCATGATCCGGATGGGTGAGAATGATGCCGGTTACACCTTGGGCAACGTCTATTCAGCAACAGTTTGGGGTGCACGGCGCTGGAATGACTAGTTCAGCTCTTCGTTGCGGGTGGTCGGCGACATCGTCAAAAACATTGACGGGTCGGATGCGCGCCTGAACCGAGGCATGGTGCCCACCGCCGATCCGACCCTGCGCAGCGGCCAGTTTCTGAGCATCGGAATCGGAGTGAATTACCTTGTGTCGGGGTCGGGTGCTTTGGCGGGCACGCGTCTGGGTATCGAGGGCGTGATCCCGGCGTATCAAGATCTGGGATGGGCCCCAGCTTGAACGCGATTACGCAGTCTCCTTCGCGATACGCAGGGCGTTCTGACCCTTCAGCCCCAAACCGACTGTAAACGGACAATCAGCGCCGCCGCGGTGGTCAGAACGACCACTGACACCGCCATCAGTAGCAGGGTCAATATCACAGGTCCGCCGCGCCCGGGTACGCGACGTGCCAGTTGGGCCGCAAATCCAGTACCGTGGGCGATCTGGCTCTGAACAACGGATAGGTATAGCGGCAGCGCTCCGACCAGCGTGGCGTACAGGTAAACGCCTGAGATGTTCTCGAAGTAGGCGGAGCGCACCAGCGTCGGACCGACTACCCGCAACGCCACTACGGGATCACCGCCGAAAGACCCGAACCAGTCCGCCGAAAGCGCGTAGATCAGCGCATGCAGCCCGATGAACAGGACGGCCCGAAGCAGCAGGTCAATCAGCAGATACCGGGCCGGGATGGCTCCTTTGCCCCGCGCCCTTACCCCAACTGCGAAAAGAAAAAAGCTGAGATAATTTACGAGGAACACAACCGGCAACCCGTTCGTCACGACCTGGCGCAAAAACCGAACAAACGCGGGACCACTGTTCAGGAGGTGCGTCGCAAAGCCCGGCGTGCGCAAAACGAAGATGGCCAACAGTGAAAACAACGCGAGGCAACTGACAATCAGCGTGTTTCTGGCAAACTTCCAGAAAGGCAATTCAGTGGCAAAATATCTGTTCATTTCATTTAGTTTGCCAACGGTTCCAGCGCAATGTCGATGCCAAATGGGTCACAGACCTGCCACAGAACCTTCGATTTTATAGTTTCGCAAGCCCTCGACCCGCCTTACGCGCGAAAATCGACCGTTTTGACCATTACATTTGCAACCCAGCTTTGTTATCTTTAAACGTGATAAGTACCGCTTATCAAATATGATTGATTTTGCAGGAAAATGCGCGCAAAATAGCCCCCATGAAGCCTCCTGCGCCCTATCTCCCTGCCGCCTCCCCTGCCCTGTCTGTCGAAGACCAGGACGCGCTCACCGATCTCTATGTGCGCGGCACGCCGGCCAACACGCTGCGCGCTTATGAGCGCGATCTGCTCTACATTACGGCCTGGAAGGCAGCACGGTTCGGAGTGCCGTTGGACTGGCCCGAGAGCGAGGCCACAGCGCTGGCCTTCATTCTCGATCACGCCCGCGATCTGGGAGATGCCGCGCCCGAGGATGTCGCGCGTCAGAGTGCCGAGATGTTGATCGCGCAAGGGCTACGCAAGTCCCTCGCCTGCCCGGCCCCTTCTACGCTGGACCGGCGCATCGCCTCCTGGCTTGCCTTTCATCGAATGAAGAACCTGACCAGCCCTTTCGGTGCGCCGCAGGTGAAGCAGGCCCGTGCCAAGGCGCGCCGCGCCGCCGCCCGGCCCCCTGCCCCAAAATCGCAGCAACCGATTACCCGCGATGTGCTCGAGCAGTTGCTGTCCACTTGTCGGGGGTCCCGGCGGGATTGCCGCGACCGCGCCATCTTGATGCTGGGTTGGGCTTCGGGTGGTAGACGGCGCTCGGAGATCACCGGGTTGATGTTTGAAGACGTCTCGCTGAAGGAGTTCAACGAGAAAAGCCTGGTTTGGATTTCACTGCTGGAGACCAAGACGACAACCAAAGGTGAAACGCCGCGGCTGGTGTTGAAAGGCCGCGCAGCCCAAGCGCTGGCCCATTGGATCGAGGTGGGTGAGATTCAGGACGGCCCCTTGTTCCGGCCTGTTTCAAAAGCCGATCGGGTGTTAACCCGCCGCCTCAGCCCGGATGCCATCGCGCAGATCGTCAAGCGTCGGGTGAAACTGGCGGGCCTGCCGGACGGGTTCGCTTCCCCCCATGGGCTGCGCTCGGGCTTCCTGACCCAGGCCGCGCTGGACGGCGCCCCGATCCAGGCCGCGATGCGCCTCTCCCTGCATCGCTCCATGGCCCAGGCGCAGAAATACTACGACGATGTGGACATCGCGGATAACCCGGCGACTGATCTACTGGGGTGAGTAGTTACTGACTATTTAATAATCCCCGCTTGAGGGAAACTCCGGCTGCTGTGCCTATGTCTTGTTTCCTGTCGCATCTGTTAACGTGGCCAGCGCGGAAACATGTCGCGGCAGATCGCAACGGGAATGCAGGATATCAACAATGATCACCGCGTCCGGCTGATCCAGATAAACCAGGAAATGCTCTCCTGCGCGCACATATCTGAGATCCGCCGCCTCTTCGACCAATATAGAACAACTTCGGCTGGCCACCCTGCCCTCTGTGATGGCCTGACAGCGCGCTATTAGTTCTTGTTCATAAAGATCGGCTTGATGCGATCCAAACTTGTCGATGGTCCATCGGGCAATTTCCACCAGGCTGGATTCAGCGCGGCGTGTCAGTCGAAAGGGTCTGGTCACGCCTTGGCTCGTGCCCTTGCAAAGGCACGACGGATCGCATCCGAACCCCTGCCTTCTGCCAAATCTCCGGCCTGAGCCTGCGCTACACCCTCCTGCAAGCCTTGTTTGAGAGACTCCAGCCCCGCTTCTTCCCGCTCCAAAAGCCGAAGGCCGGCGCGCAACGCTTCACTGGCGTTCTGATATCGACCGGACGCAACCAGATTCTGCACCAGTTGATCCTGCGATTCTGTAAGTACAACATTGCGGGTTACCATGGCGTAAGCCTCCTTTTTGGCAATATATGCCAACGAGACCGTCTGTTCAACGATTGAGGAGCCCAAAATCACTAATTCGAGCAAGCTGGTTTTATGGACGCTAATGGGACGTGAACACACGGATCATGTCTGTGATCCCATATGAATCCAATGACGGTAGAGACTTGCGTCAAAAGCCGCGCCGCGCAAGCACAGCTGCACTGGATCGAGGACAGTTCCCTGTTCCGTCGCAACTTACAGGCGCACAATTCCCGAAACCCCGCCCTCACGGTATGCCATTTCTTGGGCAATTGGCGAGCGGCTGACTCTAGCCGGAATGTTCGCGTGTTTTCCTCTGCGCACGGGCTGAGCTCGGTGTATCTGACCCAGATCGCCATGCCATTCTCACCGCATCGTACTCCCGTACTGGCGCAGAAGTATTGTTACGAAGTTGGTATCGCAGAAAACTCGATAACGAAATTGTTGGTGAGAGAATTTGACCAATCAGCTCAACTAGCTCCCTGCCCTTCCCAATTGCGCAATTTGCGCCAAAAGCCGTTCGGCCTTCACTCCAACTCCATGCTAGAGGCGTTCTACTCAAAGCGGAGCATAGGGAGGAGTTTTACAGGAATGCCTTCGCATGCCTACGTTAGAACTTCATCGACTGAAAGAACCCATGATCCCGCTCAACCGAGTTTACAACTGTAAACCACCCTGCTCTGATGCAAAGCGTATGTAGTCCTCCGCGTTGGAAAACCTACAATATAGGCGAAAATCCTTGACTTAGTGCTATGAATCACGGCTGTTTATCTCAAGTGGCGCAAAAATGACCACATTCTTTAATTTGAGGCAACTACATGATTCCCGTGACACCACTTGCGGCAGAAAGACCATCGGCACTCGCCACGGAAATATCTGAGAGATTAAACTCGGCTATCCGGGAACATCTACTTGCTGCATTTGCCCCCGACAATACCAAATCACTGCGAAATTTTGCAGCGCCAGAAGCTGCTGAACTCTTAGGAGTCTCAGGTCAATTCATGCGCAAAGTCCACGCAGAGGGAACGATTCCTGAACCGAATGACGTACGCAGCGGTAGGCGTTACTATACTGCCCAAGAACTTTGGGAGGCTCGCGAAACGCTTGAGAAAACCTCACGCAAAAAAGGGCGCTATGTCCCTCGCCGGACTGAAGGAGAAAAGCTCCAAGTCTGGCAGTTGATGAACTTCAAAGGCGGCAGCAGTAAGAGCACCACAACAATTCACTTGGCTCACTATTTTGCGCTTCGCGGTTACCGTGTGCTGGCTGTTGATCTGGATCCTCAAGGCTCTCTTACATCCATGTGCGGCATAAGCCCCGAAATAGAGTTTGACGGGCTGACGATTTACGATGCTATTCGATATGAAGATCCGGTAGATATGGCGGACGTCGTGCTTCCGACGTACTTCCCCGGTCTCTCTGTGGCTCCGTCACGGCTTGTTCTTTCCGAATTTGAGACAGAATCTGCCGTTCACTCCAACCCAGACCATCCGTTCTTTACAAGAATACGGAATGCCCTGGCCCAGGTGGAAGGAGATTTTGACCTTGTTCTGATTGATAGCCCACCTCAGCTAGGATTCTTGACAATTGCTGGGATGGCGGCCGCCAGTTCATTGCTTGTGCCACTTACACCTTCGATGCTGGACGTGTCTTCGACGGCTCAATTTCTCGAACTCGCTGGTGCTTACATGGCAGTCATTGAAGATGCCGGCGCTACGCTCGAATACGACAACTTCAAATTCCTGATAACGCGTGACGAGCCAACAGACGTACCGTCTCAACAACTGGCTTCGTTCATGCGGGCACTGTTTCAGGATCGCGTTATGTCAGCCACAGCCCTCAAAAGCACCGCGGTCAGTGACGCCACAATGCTCAAACAATCAATTTACGAAGTCGTGCGGTCAGAAATGACACGCGCAACTTATGATCGGGCAAAGAACTCAATGGATGCGATCGGCTCTGAGGTAGAGCAAATGATCCATCAAGCATGGGGACGCAGCTAATGGCTAGAAAGTCGCTTCAGGAGATGTCGGGGATCGCAAACACCATCGCGCGCTCTAGCCCCAAGGCCATCGATAAAACTCCAAAACCCAATGCCCCTGCTCTTGGTGCGCTTCAGGGCTCTCTTGCCGCAATCAGGGAAATTGACCCTGCTCTGATCGACGACTGGGGGCCTGCCGATAGGCTCGGTGAGTTTACAGCTGTAAACATTGACGAAGAAGACGATAGTTTTGAAAGCTTGATGTCGAGTATACAAGACGGTGGCCAACAAGTTCCCATTCTTGTCAGAAGATCGAAATCCGACGGTCGATACGAGGCAATTTATGGACGGAGGAGGCTCAAAGCCTGTCGTGAACTTGGTATTAAAGTCCGCGCCAATGTTCAGGATATCGACGATGCTTCAGCGCTTCTCGCCAAAGGGCTTGAGAATGCTGCGAGGCGCAATCTTTCCTTCTACGAGAAAGCACGTTTCGCCGAGGCGATCCTGACTTCCGGGCATGACACGGCAACGGTGCGGCAAGTATTGAACGTTTCGAAATCAGGGCTGTCTCACCTGACAAAAATTACGCAACATGTTCCTGCAAAGATTGGTGACATGATCGGCGCAGCCCCAAAATCAGGCCGCCCAAAATGGACCGTGCTTGCAGAGCACTTCGTTGCAGGCAAGCTAGCGGAAGATGAAGCTGCAAATCTTCTTGCAACCATTGAGCCATCGATGTCGTCAGATGATCGGCTGGAAATGCTCCTAAAAGCAGCTGCCAAACGCGGTGCAAGACAAAGAGAAGGTGCAGCCGAACTCAACCCAATCGAAGGCGTTACAATCAAATCTACCAACGGATCACTAACTGTTTCGGTCAAAAGGACCGGAGCTAACGCTGGCTTCGCTAGCTGGTTGGACGAAAACATGGCTGAAATCATTAAGCGCTCACACGCTGAGTTTACAGCTGTAAACGCCAAGAAAAAGAACTGAGGACGAGCAGAAAGGAGGAAGGCAAACAAACAAAACCCCCGAAACCGGAGCTTCGAGGGCTGCTGCGCAAAGCGCAATTCTTAGATTAGACACCTAGAATCTAGCAGCACCCGAATCGCCACACAAGAAAAAACGCTCTTGAGCGAACGGGTAATTTTTGTCTGCCGATAGATAATCATGAAAACACTAACAGCATTGGCTCCAAATGGAGCAACCTTGTCGGCAACGACAGGGCAGGGGAGTAGTACGCCCAAAAAATGGATACTTCTTCGCGCCGTTGAAGAGGCCAGAGAACCTCTTGGGTTAAAATCCACAACTCTCAATGTCCTGAGAGCCATGATTTCCTTTTTGGGCGGTGATCAGATTGCTGCGGACCAAGATGATCATCACATCTGCTTCGCTTCCAACGCGGCGATCGCCAAACGAACGCATGTCAGCGTGCAGACAGTTGAGCGTCATATCTCGACGCTGGTTGCGCTTGGACTTATCCGCCGCGTAATGAGCGCAAACGGCAAGCGATGGGCGCGCCGGGATCGACAGGGCAGGGTGGTCACCGCAACCGGGCTCTCGTTGATGCCTTTGTCTGAACGGCACGCTGAGTTCATCCAAGAAGCCCAGAGGCATGCTGATCGAGTTCTCGAGTTCACTGTACTCCGTGACAATGTTTCCGCCGCTCTGGCGCGCCTTAGGGAACTCGTAGCAAATGACACCGCGATCTCTGATTTGATGACCACCGTACGCAATGCTCTGCGTCGCAAACCAGATGCGAGTGTACTCAGCAAGCTTCTGGCAGAAATCTCTGTGGAAATCTCCGAGATAACACAGACAGATACAGAAAATTTGAGGGCCAGTGACAGTGAAATTGAGGGGCACAAAGAGGACTCTCTGAATCCAGAAGTTAAGAAAGAAGAACTTTCTCAGATTCAGGTTTCTCCAGGCCAAATGGAGCGCAGTTTTCCACGGCTATGCTCAGAACTACGCTTTGCTAAAGATCAGCACCACTGTGATCGGCTTATGGACGATATCGCCGAGTACCTACGGCTTGGCCAAACCTGGTATGCAATGAAATCAACGTTTGGCCCAGCTATTCGCTTCATTGTTCTTGGATACATTTTTCAACGTGCTGAGAACATACAGTCTCCAGGGGCTTACCTGATTTCATTATTGGCTAAGATTGAAAAGGGAGAGCTGTCTCCAAAGGCAATGCTGTCGCGGACCTCCAATGCCACGTAACTTTGGGAAGGAGGATGAGGTTTACCGTTTTCAGATTACACATCCAATCGATGATCGGATTGAAGAGTTTGAAAAAGGTGAGCAATAGGATTGACCTCTATAAATCACGTAACCATAAATAGTGAGCTATAGAAAGGAAGCTTATACCTCACGATGTGGAACTGGCAGAACCATGATTGGCCGAATTTTCGTTACGACGCCGCAAGGCTCGAACCATACGAGCAACAGTTCCTGTTGTCCTCAGGGGAAGTTCTTGGAGCGGTTCATCATGTGAACACATCAGATCGAGATCAATTGCGTGTTGACTTGCTCAGCGAAGAAGCGATGAAAACCAGCGCGATCGAAGGTGAGATGCTGGATCGCCTCAGCGTGCAATCTTCCTTGCGCCGTCATCTTGGACTGGCTCCCGGCAGCTATCCATCCAAACCGCGGGAGCAGGGCGTTTCTGAAATGATGGTGGATGTTTATTCCAACTATTCAGAACCACTGTCACACGACACTTTGTTTCGGTGGCATGACATGCTTCTGTCCCATGACAGGCATCTGGAAACGATTGGAGCATACCGGAGCCACGAGGATGCGATGCAAATCGTCTCAGGCAGGATCGACCGCCCAACGGTGCATTTCGAAGCGCCACCTTCACATCAGGTTCCGGCTGAAATGGACCAGTTCGTAACCTGGTTCAACCGGACCGCACCAGATCGTCCCAAGCCCTTGCGCGCCCTGACCAGAGCCGGGTTGAGTCATCTGTATTTCGAAAGCATTCACCCCTTTGAGGACGGCAATGGCCGGTTGGGTAGGGCGCTGGCTGAAAAGTCCCTGGCACAAAACATTGGTCAGCCAAGCCTGATTGCGCTTGCTTTCACGATTGAGCGAGAGCTGAAGGCTTACTACGACCAGCTCGAACGCCACCAAAAGACACTGGACGTCACACCATGGCTCGTTTGGTTTGCCGGGACCGTTCTTACAGCGCAGCAGGTGACTCTTGAGCGGGTTGGGTTCTTCATATCCAAGACGCATTTCTATGACCGGCATCGCGATCAGTTCAACGCCCGCCAAGGCAAGGTAATTGCCCGGTTGTTCAAGGCTGGGCCGGATGGGTTCAAAGGGGGATTGAGTGCCGAGAACTATATCTCGATCACCGGAACGTCCCGCGCCACGGCGACGCGGGATCTCCAGAACCTGGTAGAGAAGGGCGCTTTGATCCGAACGGGTGAACTCCGGTACACGCGATATTGGTTAAAGCTAGATCGGGACGGGTAGGGGGCTGAAGTACGGCACGAAGGGCGGGATGCAGTCATTCGCTGCGTGTGCAACACGGCGACGGTGCGGTGAAACAAGCGGACGTTCAAGAAGTGTTGGGCGATAGCAAGAACCACATACGGTCAACGTGCCCTTTTCCTGACCAACCCAAATGCTTCAGGATCTGTTGCAAACTTTTGACTGTTGCCTCTCACTAGTGCTTCGAGTGAATGGAAATCGAAATATTGAAGTCGAAAGTTTGTTTATGATCTCTTTCAAAGGCGCACAGTATCCGAAAGATGTGATCCTCTTCGCAGTGTTCTTCTATGTCCGATACGGTGTGTCATATCGCGATCTGGAAGAGATCATGCATGAGCGATGTGAATCGGCATGCAAAATTGACCCACCTGTTTTCGTTAAGATCCGCACAAAAGTGCGGAGGAAAGAGCAGGTGTTATTGATGGAAAGCGTATCGAAGATCCGGCGATGGGTATTGGTTGAGGAACGCAGCATCCGGTCTGTTGCGCGGTCGACGGGATTATCACGGAACACGATCAAGAAGTATCTGAAGGATGAGAGCCCGCCGAGCTACCAGCGCCAGGCCCCGCCGGTTCGGCACAAACTTTGCAATGGGTTTGATCTCCGGCTTCAGGAGTTGTTCGATCAGGACCAGAAGCGACCACGCCGGGAGCGGCGGACGGCCCAGAAGCTCTATGAGCAACTCGTAACGGAGGGCTACACCGGGTCTTATTCCCCGGTTCAGCGCTTTGTGCGCGACCTGAAGCGGGCTGGCACTGGTTCGAGCGAAGCGTTTATTCCGCTGCATTTTGCGGCAGGTGATGCGTTGCAATTTGACTGGAGCGAAGAACGGGTTGTCCTGGGCGGTGTCGAGCAGAAGGTGAAGGTTGCCCATTTCCGCCTGTGTCACAGCCGCAAGCCCTTTGTCGTGGCTTATCCCGGCGAAGCCCAGGAGATGGTGCTGGATGCGTTCGTGCGGGCATTGGCGTTCTATGGCGGCGTGCCGCGCCGGGTGATCATCGACAATCCCAAAACGATGGTGACCTATGTCTCGCGCTCAAAGGACCGGATATTCCATCCCCGGTTCCTGGCCTTGATGAACCACTATGTGATGGAACCGGTGGCCTGTACACCCGCTGCGGGCTGGGAGAAGGGGCAGGTTGAGAACCAGGTCCAGTTTTTGCGCGGCCGGTTGTTTGTTCCCAAACCCGCCTTTGGTGATCTCGATGCGCTGAACGATTGGCTGCGCCTGCGCTGTGAAGAACTGGCAGAGCGCGCCCATCCCGAGCATCAGGATCGCACCATTGCAGAAATGTTCGAAGACGAGCGTGCTGAGCTGCGCCCTCTGGGCCGGGCATTTGATGGATACGTGGAGAAGACCGTCCGCGTCCGCTCCACCTGCCTGGTTCAATTTGCCAGCAATCGATACAGTGTGCCCTCCCGGTTCGCCGGACAACATGTGTCGCTGCGCGCCTATGCTGGCCGGATCGTGCTGGCGTCGGGCCAAGAAGTCATCGCCGAGCACAAACGTCGCTTCACTCGCAATGTCAGCTATTTTGAGCCATGGCATTACGTGCCGCTGCTGGATCGCAAGCCCGGCGCCCTGCGCGACGGCGCCCCCTTTGTGGACTGGCAACTGCCCGAGGCCATGCATCGGATCAGGGAGCATTACATGGCCGGCAAAGGCGGGGATCGGGAGTTCGTCGATTTGCTTCTGCTGGCCCAGGATCACGGAATCGAGGTGGTCGAGACGGCTTGCGAACTGGCGGTGGAACAAAACACCTTGCGCCTTCCTGCCATCATCAACCTGATCAACCAGTTGGTAGAACCGGTCATCACACCGCTCAACGACGCCTATACCTATCCGCAACTAACCTTGCGGCCCGAGGCCGATTGCAAGCGCTATGAGATGCTGTGCTCAGCTGAGGAGGCGGCCGCATGAACGCCCTCATCGACCAACTGACTACCTTGAGGCTGCATGGAATGGCAGCTTGCGCCCATGATTTGCTGTCCGCGCGCAAGCCACCAAGTCTGACCACAGCGATAAAGCAACTGATCGACGCCGAGACTGTAGAACGCCGGGTGCGCTCCATCCAGTATCAAATGCGGATCGCGAAGTTCCCCCATCACAAGGACTTCGCCACCTTCGATTACGGTGCGGCCGCGGTTACCCAGAGCCAGATCGAACCGTTCTGCACAGGCCAGTTCACCGACGAGGCGCATAACCTCATTCTGGTGGGCGGAACCGGCACGGGCAAAACCCACATCGCCATCGCGCTTGGAACCACCCTGATCAACAACGGCAAGAAGGCCCGTTTCTTCAACGCCGTCGACCTGATCAATGCGCTGATCAAGGAACAGGCCGAGGGCAATGCCGGGAAGATCATCCGGCAGCTCTCCGCCCTGGACTGCGTCATCATCGACGAGTTGGGCTACATCCCGTTCCCCAAGTCCGGCGGTGCGTTGCTGTTCCATCTGATCAGCAAGCTCTATGAGAAGACCAGTGTCATCATCACCACCAACCTGGAGTTCGGCGAATGGGTCTCGGTCTTCGGCGATGCCAAGATGACAACCGCGCTTCTGGATCGCGTAACCCATCACTGCGCAATCATCGAGACAGGCAACACGTCATACCGGTTCGCACAGAGCAAGCGGCGCAGAAAAACATAAACGTCGCGCAAGCAAAGCCCCCAGACGGACTCGCTATATGAGGGCGGCCCGCCTGGGGGCTTTGCGCCACATAGGGTGGGTCAAATTTAAATGCTGAAACCGGGTCAGTTTTGAACGCTCATTGACAATGCTGTTTGAGACCAGCCCTCAGGCACAGGTTCTGGTGCCGTTGGTTGCAGCTGTTGCGTTTGGCCTTTTGGCATCCACTTTGCTGGTCATCTTCGTGTTCCCAACGGCGCTCGGAATTTACTTCGACATTGTGGATGTCAAAAAATGGCAGGCCAACAGACAAAAACGCGATGAACACGAACCGGCAGCTGTTTCAGTCTCATAGGCGAATAGCGGTATGGTTCGTAACTTTCTGTTCAACTACCTTGGCCTGTTTCGCGCTCTCGCGGGCGCATTGACGGATGTCCGGTCTTTGCACTTGCTTGCCATGTCGGCATCATTGGTGTTCGTCAGCACGAGCTTCTACGTTTTGGTCGAAGGTTGGAGCATTCTGGATGCGGCCTATTTCTCTGTCGTCACCATGTCGACCGTTGGATATGGGGATATCGCGCCAACCACGGCAATGGGCAAGGTTTTCACCATGATCTTCACTGTCGCCGGGATCGGGATTTTTGTTGCAACGATAACGACGGTAGCCTCGATTTTTGTGGGGAACTTCAAAGTCCGAAAGTAGCCAGAACTTGCGGGAGGATTAGCAAAATTTATGTAAATCCTCTGCTCGATCGAATTGCCGACGCTTCACTGACTCCACCCAGCTTTGCGCAATTGGTTCATCAAGCTCTCAGCGTCTTCGGGATCGCGAAATAGCCGAAACATGAACTCCTCAATGCGGCTGTTCGGCCAGGCTTTTTGGTATTCCTGAACGCGTTTTTGCGCTTCTGCCGTTCTCCCGGACGCCTGTAGTGAAGCAATCAGATGCGCTGTGTTAATCTCGCTGACTGGTTCACCAGAAGCTGCTGCATCCATCAGGTGGTCAATCGAATCCTCATAGTTCCCCAGATAATAACTGGCGTTGCCAAGAACATTGCGCCAGGGGAACCGCGATCCCTGACGGTTTTCATGAATTTTAGGATCAGAACTCGCGACGGCTCTTTCAAAGTCGCCTGAGAAGAACGCAATGATTGCGTCAAATTCCAGAACGATCAGATCATTTGGATTCAATTCCACCGCGCGCACCGACAACCTGTTTGCTTCATCAAAATCCCTCTCAAACATCAATAGCGCGGCCATGGCCGACTGGCTCCACGCCTCTGATGGTGCCAAACGCATCGCCTCTTCCGCATAGAGCCGGGCTTGCACCAGCATTTGATCGCGATCCGGACCTTCAGGAGCTAAACCTCCGAAGAACGTAGCCGCTTGTGCCGCCCCGGCATAACCACCGAAATAATCCGGTTTCAGTTCGATCGCTTTTTCGAACAGTGTCAGGGCCGCCAATAGTCGTGTTGGTTGAGTGGCTGGAAACAGCATCGAACGGGCATCTTCCGCGATATTTCGGGCCTGCAACGCCGCGGGGGAGGTTTCGAACAAAACCGCGCGCTCAACCTGGTTGCGCTGATCCGGATCGAAACTGGTTGGCTGGGTTGTTTTGTCTGTCCGAAAACCAAAGAAGACGGCCGCAAATCCCACAAAAAGAACAACGATCGCGCCTACGACAATGCCCAACTGGGGTGCAGACGACGCTTCGATCTGCGATTTCTCTGGTGGTACGTTGGTTTCGAAATGAGGTGCGTACCCGCCCTTTGCGACATGGATGCGAAGCGGGTCCTGCGCGCCTTCTTCCAGATAATACACATCCAGCCTGCGCCGCAGGCGGCCAGCGTCGACGCGCACGACATTTGCAGTCGCGATGTCTTTTTCGGATCGGCGTCCATAAACGTCCTGCGCGATCCGTTTTCCAAGAATTTTG
Organism: Ruegeria sp. CG4; assembly: GCF_056537185.1. NCBI lineage: Bacteria > Pseudomonadati > Pseudomonadota > Alphaproteobacteria > Rhodobacterales > Roseobacteraceae > Ruegeria > Ruegeria sp. CG4. The sequence goes on from NZ_JBQFRB010000008.1 coordinate 66,360, forward strand.
TCGCCTCGACCCTCTAAGCTCTCGACAACAATGTAACGCAGAAATTCCTGCAGTCGGTCAGCACCAGCGAACACCTCGCTGGACAAGACACGATCTAACGCGTCCCGCACATCTGTTTCGCTAGATACTCCTGAGGATACGTCCTGCATCTTGGTCCGAGGGTCTCCAGAATTTAGATTTAAATTCATCCGCTTACAGCAGCGTGTAACCGTTACATGCCGTTAAACCATATATCTAAACAACTGCGTGAATTAGGCAAGTTCTACGCGGCGCAACCGGAGTTTCGCGATGGAGATTGAAGAGCTGTGGACCGCAGGACTGTCGGAATGCTTCACCGGAGAATTTGACAGTGTTCGTGCACTGTTTTTAAGCGATCAGAACTTTGCCGAGATGTGCCGGGATTTTGTCGAGATACACAAGCTGAGCGTGTTGGCAGATGCACAGGATCCGCATGTGCACGAGTGCCTGACAGGGCTGAAAGAAGAAATACTCTCGCACTATTCAGACGCAAACGATCGAAGGTACCCCTTGAAGCACTTGAAAATGAATTGAGATCAACGGAGAGACTATGAAACTGACCAACCTCGCAATAGTTCCCTTGATGCTTGCAGCACATCCGCTGCTTGCGCAGGAGGAGCCCATCATCCACGATTCAGAATATTACATTCTGCTCTCGGAGCACGGTGATCAATGGGCCGAAGATGACGCAGCCGTGGACGCTCGGCTGGCGGAATTTCGTGAGAAGAACGGTGGCAAACCCCCGAACATCATCAACATTCTGATCGATGATCTGGGTTTTGGTGACATGGGAATTCCCGAGCTCAACGCACTCCGTGGATATGAGACGCCCAACATCAATGACTTCTCGGACGAAGCTTTGCGCATGGTGCGCATGTATACCGAACCATCCTGTACACCAACAAGGGTCGCACAGATGACCGGCCGTCTGCCGGTGCGCATCGGCATGGGTGACACCGCCGTTGACATCGCCGGATTTGGCCTGCCGGGGAGCGAGAAGATCCTGCCCGAAGTTCTGAAAGATGCGGGTTATGCCACCAGCCATATCGGCAAGTGGCACATGGGCGACATCCCCGAAAGCTGGGCCATGAACAACGGGTTCGACTACGCCCAGATGGCCGTGCACCAACAAGGTCAGCTAACCATTTTCAATGACGATGCCATCCACGAAGGTGTGTCTGTTGGCAATGCTGACTATGTGCCGGCCTATACGATCGACAGCAACTTCCGACCTGATGCCTCGGCCATGATGACCACGATCGAAGGTGAAGCTGGTGGCCCGATCCGCGAGATCCGCATGGAACCGGGCGAGCGCTGGAATGCGTTGAAATACAACGAAATGAACCAGGCCTTCCAGGACAAAGCCATGGAAGAGCTGGCGCGTCTGGCAGGTGGCGAAGAGCCATTCTTCTTGCAATACTGGCCGCTTCTGCCGCTGGACAACACCCGCGCTGGCCGTGATGGTCCTCAATCACCGAACGGTGGTCTATATGCGGACAAGATGCAGCTAGTGGACGAATGGCTGGGTGCGATGTTCGACTCGATGGAAGAACTGGGCGTTGCCGACAACACCATCGTCGTTGTGATGGGCGACAACGGTCACTTTACCAAGTATTCGCCGGAATCCGGTTACACGCCGATGATCTTCCGCGGTGGTAAAGCCGACACGACCGAAGGTGGCGTACGCACCGACGCGTTCATTCGCTGGCCCGGCATGATCGAAGCGGATGGCCTGCTCAATAGCATCGTTCACGTATCGGACATGTACACGACGCTGGCCCGGTTTGCCGGTGCTGATCAGTTCATCCCGAGGGACCGTCTGGTTGACGGTGTCGACCAATCCGCTGCGCTTCTCTTTAGCGATGAGCAGAAAGCACGCCGTGACCACGTGATCATCTATGCCGACACAAAGCCCGAAGCGATCGTCAAGGACCAGCTCAAGCTGCAACTGCCTCCTCCGGGTAAAAATCCGATCGTCGCCAAGTTCTTCAACCTGTACCACGACACACGCGAAGAACATTCAGTATCAACGGAAGTAGGGGCCTGGGGTGGTCAGGAATTTGTGCGAATCTTGAATCGCCACGTGGCACGCAAAGAGCTCTATCCCGATACACCGCCGGCCTTCGGGATGCCTTACGAGGGGGTTGAGAACATTCGGCCCGAAACACAAGCTGCCGTAGATGCGTTTATCGTTCGTAAGGAATCTCCGAACCAGTAAACGGTAGCGGCGGTCCGGTATCCGGGCCGCCGTATTCAAATGAAATTTCAGTAAAATCATGCAAAGGCATTAGACCTGAGAAAGGGAGCCACGCCTTGAGGAATATTACGACTACAACAGCTTTGGCCACAGCGCTGGCTTTTGTTGGGACGGCCACGTTCGCCGAACAAGATAAATGGGATTTTCGGGCATTTATTTACCTCTGGGCCCCTGAGCTAAGTGGAACGACCGTCACCGGCCAGGACATGACCTTGAGTTTCTCGGATCTGCTGGACAATCTGGACTTTGGCCTCATGGGGGCGCTGGAAGCCAACAAAGGTCCGATATCCATCTTGGGTGACTTTCAGTATCTTGATCTGAGTTCAGATCAGGATGCCGCTGTTGGTCCCGGTATCCCAGCGACCGCTGATGCCAGTGTCACCGGGTTCGTGTTCACGGGGTCGGCGGGATACGATTTCAGGCACGCTTACCCAGGTCAACTTGTCGGCTATGGCGGGTTTCGCTACCTCGACCTGGACACGACAGCGAACTTGTCCGTCGGTGCTGGGTCGCAGAGGGTTTCCGGCTCCATTTCAAACTTTGATGCAATTGTCGGTGTGCGTGGTGTGCAGCCGCTGGCCGACAAATGGGCGCTCTCTTTCATTGCCGATGTGGGGGCGGGTGAAAGTGACCTGACCTGGCAGGCTGGGGTGACCTTCGATTACCGGATCAACAATTGGGATCTGAGCTTCGGCTACCGCCACCTTGCATGGGAAATCGGCAACTCCGATGTCGTGAGCGATCTGTCATTCTCTGGCCCGATCGTCGGGGCCAAGTTTGCATTCTGAGCACTCGTGGAGAGTGCTAATACTCTGAGTTCTGTGAAGGCACAGAACATCTCAAGCCGCCTGACGGTGCGGAAAACACCGTCGCTGAGATCACTGGTTATCCCAAAGGGGCATGAAATATGCTAATCGTTCTGGCACTTTATTTCGGCTTGGCCTGGCTTGTGTTCTCTAAGCTCCACCTGCTGCCTTGGAATGCCATCTCAAAGACGGTTGTCTACGGGGGCGCGGTAGTGATCGCTCTGGTCGTGATCGGGGCCTTGAACCACACCACACCAAGCGGCACAGCGTCGGTTCAAGGCGCGGTAATCAGCATAGCTCCAAATGTTTCCGGTCCAGTGACCGAGGTTGCCGTCGAACCCAACCAGCCTGTGTCAGAAGGTGAAGTCCTGTTCCGGATCGATGATACGGAACAAGCCGCTGAAGTGGCGCGGCTTGAGGCATCTTTGTCCTCAGCGCAAGCCTCAGCGGATCAGCTGATACACGATCTCGAAGCAGCTGAGGCTGATATTGCCTCTCTCGAAGCACAGCTGGAATTTGGAATTGCACGCCGCGATGACATCATCCGCCTTGCGGACCGGGGCGCATCATCAGAGTTCAAATTGCAGGAGGCAATTTCTACGATTGAGCAACTAGAGGCTGGATTACGGGCCGCCAAAGCGCGCAAGGCAGGTCTTGAACGGCGCATTGCGGCACAAGTGGACGGCGTTGATGTCGGTGTCGTAGAAGTTGAAAACATGCTGGCACAAGCACGTTGGGCGTTGGAGCAGACCGTTGTTCGCGCCCCTGCAGATGGCTTGGTGACGGGCTTATCTTTGCGCCCGGGAAACCGTGTTACGACGCTGCAAGGCGCAATAAACTTCGTTGTGCCGGACGACCGGGTTCTGATTGCCACGCTTCCCTTGAGCAGTCTGCAAAACGTATCCGCAGGGGACAAGATTCGCATCGCAATGCGCAGCGCGCCGGGACAGGAGTTCGAAACAACCATACGGGACATACCTCCGGCAACCAGCGAAGGGGCTTTGGACACCCGAAGCGGTTTGCCCTCGCTGGGCGAACTTGCCGGGTCCGCGGCCTATATCGTGATCGCCGACATTCCGACCGATCTGAACGAAAAGACAACCAAATTGGGCGCATCTGGAACAGCGCTTGTGATTACCGAAGGCGCAGGGGCGATTTCGGCGTTGGCGGAAATCCTGTTCTGGATCACAAAGAAGATGAACTATCTTTGACACCAACTGGCCGAGTTTTTGGCGGGAACGGCTCTGGTATTGAGTGCTTGATACGTCTGCAGAACTATATGAGGGGGAGAATATGCGACGTGCTAAACTAATCGTTGGAATTGCGATAGCTGGGTTTGTGCTTCTGTCAGCGGACTATGCTGTGCATGCACAAAATCTACTCGACAAAGTCACAGAGGGCGTCTCGGGCGCTGCTAAAAAGGTTGGAGATGTCGCGGAGACAACAGGGGAAGCTGTCATCGACACAACTGGGAATTCGACTGCGTCTGAGATCGACAGTGGAGTGAATGTAGCGCTTGAACAGCTTTATTCGAGTTCATCTGAAGCCAAAGACCTGTCAGAAAAATCGGTAGCGATCCTGGTTTTTCCAAAGATTACCAAGGGGGGCCTGATGGTTGGTGGTCAATTTGGTGAGGGAGCGATGCGAGAAAATGGCAGCACGACCGGGTACTACAGCATTGCAGGCGCTTCATACGGGTTTCAGGCGGGTGTTCAGCAATTTTCCTATGCCATGTTTTTCCTGGATGACGCGGCGCTGGAATACTTCCGCAACAATGATGGTTGGGAAGCAGGTACCGGTCCGACTTTGGTGGGCGGCGATCAGGGGTGGTCAGCTTCGATGGGAACAAATGACCTGCAAGGCGACATCGTGCCAATTGTGTTCGGGCAAGAAGGCCTGATGGCCGGCACAAGCCTCCAAGGGACAAAAATCACCAAAATCGAAAAGTGAAAGTAGCGCAATGTGCATCGAGCTTAGTTTGGCAACGCCTTAGCTGATGTAGTGAAAGACGCAGGACAAATGCTAGGCGAAAAACTGTGATTGGGTCGGAGTTGGACCCCGGTTAGAGCTTTTACTATGGCGGAAGGCAAGTGTTTATTGCGAAACGAAAGCTCGCCTCGTACCGCAGACTGTGAGTTCGACCTTGACCAGATTTTTCGATTGCGGCGAATGACTACCAAGCGGGCTGCGTCCGCAGCATCGCGACCCGCCGCTGGACGCCGGCTCTGGGTCCGATCTCCTAACAAGTTGTGGAAAGAAATCACGGTATCACCTTAGATTTCAGCGCTATCGCTCAGATTGAACGAAGTTGGCTACGCCAATTCGCTGGCCATCGATTTCAGGTGGCGCATGTCGGTGCCGCAGCACCCTCCAAATACTTGAATCGACGGATTCTGCTGCGCAATCGCGGCAATCTGTTTGCCAAGCTCAATTGGATCGCCTTCGTCCAGCTCATCTGCTTCGTCAAGTTCCGCATGCGAGCAACTCGAAGCGTTTGCCACCATGCCTTTAAGTCGGGGGTGGTTGCCAAGCGCTCCGGCGAAATGGGTCGGATGAGCGCAGTTGACCATAAAAAACAGCGCCGCCGAGTCGGTTGCATCGTCGATCTGATCAATTCCGTCCACAAGTTTGGTCCCGTCCGCAAGACACCCGTCCGTTTCGACAACCAGAGACATGATGATCGGCAGATCTGCGTCTCGGGCAGCGAGGATGCATCCCGCAGCCTCACTTGGACGGTTGAACGTATAAGCGGTGACCAGGTCGACGCTTGTGTCTTTCAGGCTGTGCATTTGAGCGGCGTGGTATTGGCGTGCATCTTCGACCGTCACCGGAGGGATGTCGGCGTAAGGGTCATAGCGCGGGCCGATACAGGCCGACACCAGTACATCATCGCGAGCGGCAGCCTGGCGCACCTCCTCCATTAGACTGACCGCATCTTTGTTCACCTCAACGAGCCGGTCTGTATCGTACCCCAACGGCGCTGCCCGATCGGCGTTCGCCATCCATGTGGGTGCATCAAGGATGCATCCGACACTCATTTCATGGGCGAGATCGACAAGTGCCTCCATTTGACCGGCCAGTATTGCCCTGGTGCCAGGTTCTTCCAGCAATGGAAACGATGCGAAACCGGGTAAATCAACGCCATGATTGAATATCAGGTCGGTGCCAGTGCCGGCATAAACCAAAAAGGTTTTGTCACCTTCGAGCGGGAACTGTCGCGCCATTCTGATCCACACCTATTGACGTCAAGTCTTCATAGATACCTACATTGTCTCGGATCTCTTGTGAACCTTAGGGCGGCGACAGGGTGTCTTCCGCGAGCATGACCTCATCTTCCCGGGCAACTCGCTACTGCAGCGAGTGTCCCCTTTGGCGGACCGCACCGCGGAGTCATCAAGCCATTGCCAATGGTCGATTTGGGCCGACTGCGCAGGGTATCAGAACAGAGGTGTTGTGGATGCGGCACCGCTTCCGAGGTCGGCCTCTCGAACCCAAACCGGGCTTTGGTATGGGACTAATGGACCGCTCGTGGTGCACTTACGTTCGCGTAATCTCCAACGTGGAAATTCGACCCATTTGAGTGCAAGGTAACTGAAGGGCTGCATTTGGAGGAATGCGTTTTGATGGGATCGAATTCTGACTCTGGGACTCCTCGAGACTACTCCAAAACGGCCGAGAACTTTGACCTGGACCTTGCAAAGTCCTTCTTTTCAGGCAGTTTTAGCGACGGGATCAATGCATGCGTAGAATGTTGTGACGCCCATTTGCAGGGCAATCCCCTGGCTTTGAACTGGATTGCATTGGACGGGCACCATGAGACACGCAGCTTTGTAGAGTTGCGCGACGAAGCTGCGCGTTTTGCCAACTTGCTGAAGAAACAAGGCATCCAACCCGGCGACATTGTGGCGGGTCTGTTGCCGCGGACCCCGGATCTCGTGACAGTTGTTCTCGGCGCCCTCCGGGTTGGTGCGGCCTATCAGCCCTTGTTTACAAAGGCCATTCAGGATCGTTTGACCATGAGCGGTGCGAAGCTGGTTGTCACTGACGCCGCGAACCGCAAAAAGCTTGGCGGAGTGGAAGATTGCCCGCCAATCGCGACTATCGCAAACACCCCGCAAGAGCTTGTTGCCGGAGACATTGATTACCGCCGGACAATGGCAGCGCTATCGTCGGAGTTCGCCCCAGTTTTGCGGAACGGCGATGATCTGATGTTCATGATGGCGACCTCTGGAACTACAGGCCCCGCAAAAGGAGTGCCCGTGCCCCTAAAGGCTCTGACTGCTTTTCGATCTTACATGGTCGAGGGGATTGGCCTGCAGCATGAGGATGTTTTCTGGAACATTGCAGATCCGGGCTGGGCCTATGGTCTCTACTATGCAGTGATCGGCCCGCTCCAATTGGGTCATGCAACCACTCTGGTCGAAGGGCCATTCACTGTGGACAGTACATATGACGTGATTTCGAAATTGGGCGTGACCAACTTTGCAGGCGCGCCCACTGCGTTTCGACTAATCATCGCCGCCGGAACCGAACGCGCGTCACAGCTGCGCAATCAGATCCGCTGCATCAGCAGCGCGGGAGAGCCATTGAACCCCGAAGTCATCCGCTGGTTCAAGTCCGAACTGAATGCGCCGATCAAAGATCATTATGGGCAGACCGAAACGGGTATGCTGGTGAATAACCATCACGGGCTCGAACATCCGGTTCGTCCGGGATCGGCAGGCTATGTGATGCCGGGATACAGGGTCGAGGTTTTGGCTGAGGATGGCAGCATTGCCGATCTCAATGAGCCAGGTCAATTGGCCGTCAACATTGCGGAGTCACCTCTCTTGTTCTTTGGCGGCTACCTGAACAAGGGCAACAAGTCGATCGAAAACGGATACTATCTTACTGGGGACACGGTGGAGCGGGATGAAGACGGCTGTATCACGTTTGTTGGTCGGAACGACGACGTTATCACCTCTTCGGGTTATCGCATCGGACCGTTTGACGTTGAAAGCGCTCTGATTCAACATCCCTCTGTGACGGAAACGGCGGTCGTAGGCGTTCCTGACAAGGAGCGGACCGAAATAGTGAAAGCGGTGGTCGTACTGGCGGAGGGCAAAGAAGGTACTGACCAGTTGGCTGAAGAGCTGAAGGAGTATGTCAAACAGCGCCTTTCTGCGCACGCCTATCCTCGGCTTATCGAATTTGTCAAAGAACTGCCAAAGACACCCAGCGGCAAAATTCAGAGGTTTCTGCTTCGACAAGCAAGTGTCGGCGCCACGTGATCGAGCCTATCGGATACAAGCTACGTTGTTTAACGGCATGGCAAATCTGCTGGGCAGAGAATGGCGGTTTCAGCATAGTAAGAAAGGACACCAGTCATGTTGTGCAAAGTAGGTGATGTTGAAGTCTGGCGTATTCTGGAAATCCATGCTCCTTTTCTGACTGCGGAAGAGTTGTTTCCCACTGCGGGGCCAGATGTCCGGGCTATTGTCGAAGCGCATGTTCCCGGCGGTGTTTGTGTGCAATCCGGGCAGCTGATCCTGCCGATTCAGGGTTTTCTGCTGAAAACACCCACGCATAACGTCCTGGTCGACAGTTGCGTCGGCAATGACAAAACTCTGCCGCGGCGACCCGACTGGCACAAGCGATCAAGCCAGCGATTTATCGCAAGCCTTACGGCGGCAGGGCTGGATGTGGGGGATGTCGATTATGTTCTGTGTACCCATCTGCACGCCGATCATGTCGGCTGGAACACGCGCCTCGAGGACGGGCGCTGGGTTCCGACCTTTCCGAATGCGCGCTATCTGATGCCTGCGGCAGACGAGGTCTATCAACGCGAGGATAACAGCGATCTCTACATCGAAAGCGTTCTGCCCGTCGTCGAAGCCGGGCAGGCGGAACTGGTGGAGACCGGACACAAGCTTGGCGACCATGTCACTCTGATCCCCACGCCAGGCCATACACCCGGCCATGTCTCGGTCGAAATCACCAGTGGTGACCGGCGCGCTCTGATTACCGGTGATGCAATCCATACAACCGCCCAGTGCTGGCATCCCGAGTGGCATTTTACGTTTGATTCCGATGCTGAGATGGCCGTGACATCCCGTCGGAAACTGTTGGAAAGCGCCTCGGAAACAGGATGTATTGTGCTGGGAAACCACTTCGCTTTGCCGTCTATTGGTCGGGTGAAGGCGGACAACGACGCGTTTCGCTGGGAGGACTAGCCCAGATTGTATTTTGATGTACGCGGGTCTGTTGTCGGATGGAGGCTGACGTGAAAGTTTGACGCGCTCCTCAGCTTACAGGCAATGATCGGCTAAACTAAATCTCGAACCCATTAGGCTATGTCACATTCCCTTGAATTCTTGTTTCACAAGCTTTCTCTATTCACCATTTTGTGAAAGCCTGAGGCGGTTATGAGTGACAGAGTGTGCAATTTTCAGAAAACAGTGGTTCTTTCTGAACTCCAATCAGCTCTCTTGGGCGGAATTTGTCATCACTGTGAGGTGACAAGTTCGGAACTGGCCAAGCGTGGAGAGGTGCTGGAAATATGTGGTCAAGAGTACTGTTTCGATTATGAAACCGGTGTGTCCACGGAGACTGAAATTTTGTTGTGCCCCGGCTGTCACGAGGCAAACCATCTGGACGCGCAGCAACAACATAACCCTTGCCACATCTCTGCAAGACGCAGCCGAGAAGAAGTGAACTACTCGCCAGGCTCTTGAGACGAATGATTGGAAGAACGGTAGCTGGTTCATTTTCGGTAGTCCGCCAGGCCGAGATCGTCCCACACCCAAATGAAATCAAAGTCTGCAAAAGGAGAGCCGGTCTGGCGCGCGTTGCGGTTTTCGATTGTCTGTCAACCGCGGTGAGAAAATCGGCCACGGGGCAGAGCAAAAGTCGGCCACTGTTGGGGTGACCGGCGCCTTATCGCACCAATACTGATCGTAGCCGCGTTGATCATCGGCGAGTTCAAGCCTTGAAATGGTCTTGTCAGAAGAACTTGCGTTGAGGCGGGCAGGGGGTATGAGCAATCATAGAAATCAAAAATGCTGCGCCCTTCACGAATGGCTGCTCTTGGGAAGCCAGCCAGTGAATTCTGGAGGATGGCCAATGTCGGCTCTGGGCCGTCCAAGTAAGGCCGGGCTACTCACATATCTATTTGGTCTGAAACGCCTTCGTCTCCGGCGCTAAGCAACGTCAGAATGTCCTGGCAGTTATCTATACGTCCACCGCAGCAGTCCGCCAGGAGAAAGCCGACGACGCCGTTGATCGCAGGTAGATGTGCAGCGTAGCGGATTTCACGTTGGTTACGGGTGCTTGTCAACAAACCGGCGCGTTTGAGGATGGCAAGATGGCCTGATAGTGTCGAAGGCTTCGCATCGAGCTGCTCTGCAATTGTCAGCGCGGGAACACCATTGGGCGACGCTTTCACTAAAAGCCGAAACGCAGCCAATCGTGTCGGATGGGCGAGAGCGGCAAAGGTGTCGATAGCGGAGTTTTGGTCCATAATTCGTCAATGCCCGAAATATCGAAGCTTGACCAGTGGGCAAGACTGCAATACCCCAAAAGCCAATTCGGCAATCGCCGAAATGAGGGGCGCATGAGCGGAACATCGATCACATCGGAAGTTGATTTTGAGGCGATGGGCAAACAGCAGGGCTACCTGCGGGTGCCGCATTCGGTCCATCGCTCCGCCTATGGGTGGATCCCGTTGCCGATCACTGTCCTGCGCAATGATGACGGACCGACACTGGTTGTTTCAGCCGGCGTGCATGGAGACGAATACGAGGGCCAGATCGCGGTGGCCAACCTTGCGCGCCAGCTCGACGCGTCCGATATCCGCGGACGGCTGATCTTGCTGCCGATGGTGAATCTTCCGGCCGCAGAGGCCGGTTGCCGAGTGTCCCCAATCGATGATGGCAACCTGAACCGGCTTTATCCGGGTGATCCGAAGGGAACGCCCTCTGAAATGATTGCGCACTATCATGAGGAGGTAATCCTGCCCTTGGCTGACTACGCGGTCGATCTGCATTCCGGCGGATCGTCTCTGATCTATCCCTCCACCGTTCTGCGAGGTCCGTCCCATTCGCCGGAAGAAGAACAGGGTTTGTCGCTGCTGACTGAGGCCTTCGATCTGCCTTATGCGTGGGTGTTTACCAGTGGCGGTGGAAAAGACAGTTCAGCGCGGACGGCCATGGGGGCTGCCAACCGTAAGGGCGTCGTCAATGTCATGGCGGAACTTGGTGGCGGCAACTGCGTAACGCCGGACATTCTGCGCCAAACAGAGAGGGGGCTGCGACGGATCCTGCACGCCCTTGGTATGTTGCCTGGCCATGAACCCGATGAAGCGCAGGGCACACGTGCGCTCAATGCGAAGGGCTCTGTTTACGCCTACGACGCAGGCCTGTTCGAGCCGCTGAAAACCATCGGCGACGCTGTCGTCTTTGGCGAGGTCATCGCGCGGATCCATCATCCCGAAACTCCGGGCCGCGCCCCGGATGAGGTTACATCGCCCTACGACGGCATCGTTCTGGCGAAGCGCGCCATGGCACAGGTCAGGCGTGGTGATGCGCTCTATCAAATCGCGGCGGAGGCGGGTTGATATGGGGCGGCATCCGGTATCCCTCAGTGACATGCGCGAGGCAGCGACCGCCTTGGACGGCGTGGTGAGCCGCACGCCGCTGCTGGAAAACCCGGATGTGAACGCGATGCTCGGAGGGCGTCTGCTGCTCAAGGCCGAGAATATGCAGCGCACCGGAGCTTTCAAAATCAGAGGTGCCTATCATCGGCTTTTGAACCTGACGGATGAGGAGCGGGCGAGGGGCGCGGTGTCCTATTCCTCCGGCAACCACGCGCTCGGGCTGGCGCAGGCGGCCGCGATCATGGGAACCTCGGCAGTGATCGTCATGCCGTCGGACGCGCCCGAGGCCAAGCAAGCCGCCGTCCGGGCCATGGGGGCCGAGATCGCAACCTATGACCGCGACACACAGGACAGCGCGGATGTTGTGGCGCAGATCATCGCCAATACTGGGCGGATTGAAGTTCCCCCGAGTGCGCACCCGCAAATCCTGGCCGGGGCGGGAACCGCTGCTTTGGAAATTATTGAGGCCGCGGGCGGGCCGATTGATGCAGTCCTAATCCCCTGCGGCGGCGGCGGGCTCACGGCGGCGACGGCTGTGGTCATGGCAGAGGCCTCACCCGGAACCGAAGTCTTTGCCGCCGAACCAACGCTTTTCGATGATACGCGCCGCTCGCTCTCAACGGGCAAACGCGTGCCGAACCCAAAAGGCCAGCGAACCATCTGTGACGCGATCATGACGCCGATCCCCGGCGAGATGACGTTTGCCATCAATCGCGACCTTCTGGCCGGTGGCGTGACCGCCACGGATGACGAGGTACGGGGCGCTATGCGCTTTGCGTATCAGCAATTCAAGATCGTGACAGAGCCCGGCGCGGTGGTGGGTCTGGCCGCCATTCTAAACGGACAGGTGCCGATTGAGAACCGCACCGTCGCGACCGTGATCACGGGTGGCAATATCGACCCCCTGCGCTTTGCACAGCTTTTGGAGACACCCCAATGACCCTTGATCGCCGCCTGATGGCCGAATGGCTCGGCACCTTTTCCCTGCTCGCGACAGTCGTCGGTTCCGGCATCATGGCCGAACGACTGGCAGGCGGCAACGTGGCGGTAGCCCTGTTGGGCAACACGATCCCCACCGGAGCGATCCTCGTTGTGCTGATCACCGTGTTCGGGCCTATCTCGGGTGCGCACTTTAATCCTGCCGTGACGCTGTCCTTTGCCTTGCGGCGCGAGATCGCCCCAAAAGAAGCCACTCTCTATGTCATGGCGCAGATCTTCGGAGGCATCATAGGCGTGCTCGCGGCGCACGTCATGTTCGAACACCCGTTGATTGATGCCTCTACGACAGCGCGGACGGGCATTGGCCAATGGGCGGGCGAATTCGTTGCGACCTTTGGTCTGATTGGCACAATCCTTGCCTGCATCAAGGCGCGCCCTCAGGCGGTGCCGATGGCCGTTGGGCTATATATAACGGCGGCTTACTGGTTCACGTCTTCTACCTCTTTCGCCAACCCTGCCGTCACCATCGCGCGCGGGTTCTCGAACACTTTCGCTGGAATTGCGCCGGGAGACGTCGCCGCTTTCATTGCGATGCAGCTGGTCGCGGCTGTCCTCGCGACATGGTTCTTCCGCTGGATGCTTGAGGACGCGTCCGATGGCTGAGTTTGACTTTGATGAAGTGATCGACCGGCGCGTGGTTCCCGGTTTGAAGCACCATAAGATGGTACTGGGCGAGGACGGGATGGATCTATTTCCGGCAGGTGTCGCTGATATGGATTACCGCGTAGCCCCTTGCATCACTGATGCAATGGCAGAACGCGCCGCGCACGGCGTGTTCGGATACGAAACCGTGCCGGATGGCTTGATACCTGCGTTAACCGGCTGGCTGGAAAGCCGACATGGCTGGATAGTCGATCCCGCCCATATCCTGCGCTCGCCGAACATACTCAATGCGCTCTCCATGGCCGCGAACCTGTTCACCGAAGTGGGTGACGGGATTATCGTGCAGCCGCCCGTCTTCTTCGATTTTGCGGATATCATCGCCGAGAACGGCCGCGTTCTGGTCGAGAACCCTCTGATCCTGGAAGACGGTCGCTACCATATGGATTTTGATGGGCTGGAGCGGGCCGCGTGCGATCCACGGGCGCGCATGCTCTTTCTGTGTAACCCGCACAATCCAGTGGGCCGTGTCTGGACCCGAGATGAGCTTGCCCGGCTGGGTGACATCTGCCGCCGCCATAGTGTTCTTGTTGTCGCGGACGAGATACATGGCGACATCACCTTTCCCGGCCATGCTTATACGCCTTTTGCCAACGTGTCAGAGGCGGATGCTCGCAACGCAATCATCTGCCTGTCGCCCGCCAAGAGTTTCAATATCGCCGCGTGCTGTTTGGCCTTCACAATCGTCCCTGATGAGGCCCGCCGACAGGCCTTTCAGGCCGAAAATAGCCGCCTCACGGTCAATAAAAACAACGCCTTTGCCTCTGTCGCCATGCAGGCGGCCTACGCCGAGGGTGGCCCATGGCTGGACGCTGCAAACCGGTACATTTTGGGCAACCTCGCTCTCGTGCGCACCCGTATCGCAAAGCTACAAGAGGTAAAGTTGATCGAGCCAGACGGCACGTTTCTGCTTTGGCTCGATTTCAGGAAACTGGGCCTCAAGCCGGATGAGCTAACAGCCGTTCTTCGCGAAAAGGCCGGTTGGGCAATTACGCGAGGCATCGTTTTTGGCCCTCAAGGGGCTGGATTTGGCCGCATGAACATTGCTTGCCCAAGAAGTAAACTTATCGCGGCGTTGGAGACTCTGGAACGCGCAATGGCCGAGCACCGAAAGGACGCAACATGACCGACACGCCTCAGTTGTCCGAAGATCATTTCCAGCCATTCGCCAACGACCGGTTGTTTGCCGAAAAACGATCAACTCATGGACCGCGTATCTTGTTACTCTACGGCTCGCTCAGGCAGCGATCCTTCAGCCGACTAATGACCGAGGAAGCCGCACGTGTTTTGGAACGGCTTGGTGCGGAACCTCGCAGCTTTGATCCGTCCGGACTGCCGCTGCCGGACGATGCCGACGCCGACCACCCGAAAGTGCAGGAACTACGAGATCTCGTCACGTGGAGCGAGGGCATGGTCTGGTGTTCTCCAGAACGCCACGGTGCCATGACCGGTATCATGAAGTCCCAGATTGACTGGATACCACTGTCCATTGGCGCAGTGCGCCCGACACAAGGCAAGACACTGGCGGTCATGCAGGTCTGTGGCGGCTCGCAAAGCTTCAACGCCGTCAATCAGCTTCGCGTTTTGGGGCGCTGGATGCGGTGCCTGACTATCCCGAACCAATCTTCGGTTCCGAAAGCGTTTCAACAGTTTGGCGACGACGACAGAATGAAGCCGTCCTCATATTACGACCGCATGGTCGATGTGATGGAAGAACTGGTGAAGTTCACGTTGCTGACCCGCGACGTGTCTTCTTACCTCGTTGATCGCTACAGCGAACGAAAAGAAACAGGCGAAGCGCTGATCGCGCGGGTCAACAGAACTGCAAGTTGATTTGCTACCTAAGACAGCAACCAAAGTCCGCTTTGGTGAAGCTGCGCCGCGGCATTAGCCCGTCCGCTCAAGGTCTGGTTCGGGCCGCAGCATTCCGCTGACACGAGTTGGAGAAAACAGCTGTATTGAGCCCCGAGCTTGCCTTCAAAGCGATGCGATATTTGCTGGCTTAGAAGTTTCGCTTCAACGGTGCTGAGATTGCGGCGTCGTCCGCTTGTCGCCTGAGACATAGCCATGAGCTTAACCCTGGGCTAATCTGAGGTTCATGGAAAACAGCAAACCGAAGCGGCGACTTGCCGCCATTTTGGCCGCTGACGTCGTTGGCTATTCGAACATGATGGGCGAAGACGAAGCAGGTACGCTTGCTCATCTGAAGGATTGCGAGAGAAAGCTGATCCAACCCACCGTCGGCGATTTTCTCGGAAGCATCGTCAAGAAGATGGGAGATGGATACCTCGTTGAATTTCCGAGCGTTGTTTCAGCCGTGCAATGCGCGATTGAATGGCAGGAGCAAATGGAAGGCCCGCTGGTGTTTCGCATAGGCATTAACTTGGGTGACGTAATTGTCGAAGATAATGACTTGTTTGGTGAAGGGATCAACGTCGCTGCCCGCCTGGAGGCACTTGCGGAACCGGGTGGAATTTGTCTTTCCGAGGATGCATGGCGTCAATCGAAAGGAAAAGTTGAGGCACAGTTTGAGGATCTTGGTTCCAAGCACCTAAAAAATATAGCTGAACCGGTGCGTGTGTATCGCTTGACAACCGGTGCACGCGCTTTCCCCGATGAACTGCAAAAAGCAGCACGACGCAACGATTCAAATTCGACCTGGAAGCCTCCCACCGTTCTCCTTTCACCGTTTCGACACCAGGGTGCCAGCATTGACGCAGAAAGCCTGGCCTCAGGGCTGACTGAAACCCTGGGCTCGGCGCTTGCCCATTTTGAGGAGTTCGAACTCATAGATCCCAGTAGCGCTAAGCAGGCCATCGCAAACTCCGGAGCTCTCGAAGCCGGTCGTCGGCTTGGAGCCGAATTCGCGCTAGAAGGCATGGTACAGGTTGCTGTTCAAAAGGCACGCATAAGTGTGCAGCTTGTGAAAGTCTCCAATGGTCAACGGGTTTGGTCCGACACACTCGACCGCAGCCTTGATGATGTCTTTGAGCTTCAGGATGGCATCACCGCGTTGGTCGCATCCACAATGAGCGATGCGGTCGGTGAGGAGCAGGCGAAGGCGATTGCCGAGAAACCGGATTCCGAGCTCTCGCCTCATGAGCAGGTTGTGCGCGGTCTTCAGCTCCTTCACCGGGTCAATCCCAAAGACAACGAAGTCGCCAGAGGCCACTTCGAGAACGTATTGCAATCAGATCCCAAGGGGCTTTGGCCCAAGCTCTGCCTTTGCTGGACATATGCCATAGAACTGGCCGGCGGCTGGCCGTCAACGCGAGCAGATGCACTCGAGTTCACCCTCAACGAAATGATCGATCTAATGCGCCGCTATCCGCGTTCTGCTCACATTCACCGGCTTATGAGCCGCCTGCGCTATTTCGAAAGCGATTACGCAAAAGGCGTGGCCCATGCCGAACGGGCCTACGAATTAAACCCATATCATAGCGACATGATGATCGCACTTGGCCTTGCGCGATTGTGGAATGGTGAGCCGGAACAGGCCTTGGTCCATCTTGAACGTGCATTTGCAACAAATCAGTATGCGCCTGATGTCTTCAAAAATTACTTATCGCTTGCCTATTTCCTACACGATCGCAGTGACGACGCACTCAAGATCCTGGCAAGCAGCGAGGGCGGGCAGACGATCACAAGACTTTACCGGATACTCAACTTGGTAGGATCCGATCAGGTTGAGGAAGCAAAGACAGAGGCACAGTCGTTGCTTGGCGAATACCCAGACTTTCGCCTCGACCGCACACAACTAATAAATTCGTTTCGGCGTGGTGAGGATCGCACGCGTGTCGTTGAAGCCTTGCGGACGGCAGGTCTGCCGGGATGAGCCATTGGGGCCAGGGCGGAAACCATCCTCAGACAAAGAAAGGAGATCAAACACCAGACAATCCAGAAATGCCGCTTGCTGCATCAAAACAACGCGGCATAGATTGAAACTACAGCGAGCTTGATCCTCCAAAACCAATCAAACGCTCGTGTTCCAAATCATTCGATGACGGACAGGGGAGAAGTGCTCTTCGAAATTGAGGCGGAACCCCTTCTGTGATCAGCGATAGAATTCTGGTGCTTTTTTCAGTTCAGGCCATTGCTCTGGACAATGTCCATAAATCACGAAGGCATCCCGCTGGGATGCCAGACGCATGAGTCGGTCCGCGCTTGCAATCGCGCCCTGCTCATCCCATGACCCCGCGAACTTCTCGTCGATCTCCGCGGGCCGGGAGATTGCATCGCTGGTCAGCAAGAATACACCCGATGGAAGATCAACCATTATGGCGATCTGACCCGGTGCGTGTCCGGGGGCTACCAGCACTGTAAGACCAGGTCCGATTCCAACATCGCCTTCAACCTCAAAATAATTCCGATTGGGCCATTCCAAGGGTTGGACATCGCCCCAATAAAGCGGTCGCGGTAAGGCCCGTTCTGTGGCTGATATTAGGATAACTGAGATACGTTTGCTCGGCATGCAACTGGCTTGGTTGTGCAGTTGGCGGATCGCATCCGATCGGAGTACGGTCCGCGACAAAGGCGACCCGTTGAATCGCCTAAAATCCCTTGTCGGAATCAACGATCTCGAATGTCATTTCTGACGGCTCAACTGCCCATTGTGCATTCTGGCGCAGCCAGGCGGTGCCCCCGATGTTAAAACCTGAGATGTGCAGAATTGTATTTCTGGTCGCACTTGGCTGACCAACGATCTCGACTCCGCGCGTGACTAGTGTCTCGCCGCTTGTGAAGCGGAAGACTTGCACAGTCGATATCCTGAGCCCCTTGTTGGCTTGCATGCCATCGGTGATATACCAACCGCTTGCTAACCATGTGCCGATCACCTTGTCGGCAAAGACCGGTTGACCGCTGGCGGAGAAGCCATTGCGGTCATCTACAATTGTGCCAGCGGGATATATGACTCCGTGATCAACAAAGCTGTGGAGTTGACCTGCACCATTCTTCAACTCTTTCGGAGCTGCAAACGCAGGCCCCGCCGGTTCCTCTACGACTTGAAAAACTGTGGGAGGATCGGCGTTCGCCTGTGTGAGGAACGCGGTGGCAAGTGCTGCCGCGATTGGCAATTTCCCTGATCTAAACACGATATTTCCTTTCCATTTTGAACGACTGGTCGCCCTAGGCAATGGCAGCAGTGATTTCTTGGACATGGCGGTGATCGGTGCCGCAGCATCCGCCGACCACGTTGAGATTGGGTAGGAGTTCCTTCAATTCGACATAGAGACCTGCCAATTCGCGTGCATCGCCCTCATCAAGCTCTTCTGCCTCATCCAATTCGGCATGACTCAAGCGCGACGCATTGGCCCGGACTGAATGGATACGCGACAGCCAATCGTCGTTGCCGCGCAGCTTGTCCGAGAAATGGTCGGGATGGGCGCAATTGACCATGTAATAAACGGGCGGTGTGTCGCAGGCGGCGTCGACGGATTCGATGGCTTCGCCCAGCGGTGTGCCGTCCGGCAGACGACCGTCGGTTTCTACCGTAAAGCCGATGACGCAGGGCAACCCAGCCTTGGCTGCGGCCCGTGCGATGCCTATGGCTTCGTTCGGGTTGGTCATGGTAATCGCCGACACCATATCGGCGTTTGACGTTGCGAATGCCCCGATCTGAACGGCGTGATAGGCCTCGGCCTCTTCCATAGTCATTGTTTCGCCGGGCACATAGCCATCACCGCGTGGCCCGATATTGCCGCTGACAACGACAGGGACAGAGGCGTTCGCGTTGGCGCGCAGGTCCGACAGTAGTGCGATGGCTTCGCGGTTGATCTCGACGATGTCCGACGCCGAATAGCCAAGGCGTGCGCCCCATTCCGGGCTTGCCCTCCAGGTCGGGCTTTCAAGAATGACGCCCATGTCGCGTTCCTCGCCGAGTGCGATGAAGGGTTTGAAATAATCGGCCAGGGCCTGGCGGCCCGCATCCGAACGAACGGTTTCGAAGGAAGCGAATTCCCGCAGCTCGGTTCCATTCTTGAAGATCAGCCAGGTCTCAAGACCGGCATCGGTCAGAAAGGTCTGACCATTGAGTTGCGGCAGGTTGTTGCGGAACATGTTTCTCTCCTGAATTGCTCGACGGGCGGTTGCCCGGCGTGATGCGAGAGAAATTGCAGAAGATGCGTGACCTGACCGGTAGGAATGGCGTGACAGAACCGTAAAAGCGGTCTTTCGAATTATTCGTCAAACAATTCTGGCCAGAAGCCGCTGAGATGTGCTGCAGTCAAATCCTTGCGCAACGCAGCGACCTCGGTCTGGTCCGGGTTGGCTTCAGCCCGAAGCAGAGTTGTTCGGATCGAGAGTTCAGCGAATCCAGTCAGTTCCGCCCCGGATCGTTCCCTGAGTTTGTGCGCGTAGCTTATTGCGACATCGGGCATATCGCGGGTAGCCTGTGCCGCGAAATGGTGAAAGAAAATCAGCGCGTGCGACATGCTCGCCTGCGCGAATAGCGCTTCCCCTCTTTCAAGCCAACTCATGCGTTCGTCGCGATCATCCAACGAACAGGCGTGGAGCGCGGCAAAGGCTGGCCACATATAAGGTGTTGGTCGTTCTCTGACATATCGACCGGATATCTCGCCCAGCGTCTCCTTATCACCTAGTAACAGCGCCCGCGTGCACTTGGCGCCGTCGATATCGCTTTGGAACCGGTTCTCGCCAATCCTGTCCAGGAGTGCCGAGATTGCTTTAAGTTGTTCTTCGAACCCATCGAAATTCCGGTCCAGAACAAGGTAATCCAAAAAATCTACCCGTGCGGCAAATTCGTTGCGGGCATTTCCCTCGGCAACGGCGCGTTCGATTGCAACCGTCGCAAGGGACATCGCCTCGTCGCCGGGATCGACAAAGAAACTTGTGTAAGACAGCATGTGGCGATGGGCATTGGCGACCATTCCTAGGTTGTTCTGTTCTGCGAAGGCAACGCATTCTCGAAAACGTTCGCGGGCCGAGATCAGCTCGAATGCCGCATAATGTGCATCGCCCAGCCCGCCGAGGGATCGCGCAATTTGGGTGTCGTGGCCACCCTGCCGGGCAAGCAGCAAACCCTCGCTATGTGCGGAGAAGGCTGCTTGAGCATCGCCTGCAATGAAAGCGCGATTTCCAAGCTCGGTCAGAAAATCGCAGCGCGACAGATCGGAAATGTCATGGGTCGTCGTCAGCCTTTCGGCTTTGGCGAACGCTGTGTTGGCCTCGTCGATTGCGCCTTGAAATCGCAGCATCCAGGCCTGACCCACCAGGGCGCGCAGCCGGGCGCTGGCACTTTCCGCCGTGTCCGTCGCCTCGCGGTAAAGGGCGATGGCTTCGTCGATCTGTCCCTGATCGCGCCGGATATCTGCCAGCGACCGTTGTAATTCGGCCTTGTTGTCGCCGGTGCAAGCGGAAGACAGGCCCGAAGTGACGAAACGTTCCGCGACTGTGAAACGGTTCTGCGCCACTGCCTCGATCGCTGCAGCAACCGAGGCGGTCGTGGCTTGTTCGGCGTCGCCACTTGCAACTGCGTGTTCAGCCCACTTGAATGCATCCCGTGACATGTAATGCATCGCGGCTGCCGTATGGGCGGCCCGGCGTTGTTGGTCGGGTGTAGCTTCGTAGATGGCTTGCTGGATCAGCGCGTGGTCAAACTCGATTTGCGACCCGCGCGTGTTCAGAAACCCGGACGTCAAGACTTCCGAGGCAAATGCGGGGCCAAATATCTGTGCAGCATCCGACCTTGGGAAACTGCGCCCAAGCACTGCAGCATTCTGGCAAAGGTGTCTGATTTGCTCGTCCAGGCGATCCAACTGAAGCTGGGCCAACGCAATCACCGAGTTTGGAATCGTATCGCCCAGTTCGTTGCTGGCCTCGGTTAGTCGGATAGTGAACAACGGGTTTCCAGCCGCGTGCTCAACGATCCGTGTCGCGTCCTCTTCGGCGTTTACAGATACGGTGCGCGCCAGGGCCATGGCCTCGCTTTTTCGAAGCGGCGACAACATCGTGACGTGGACAGGTGTTTCCATCGATTGTGCCTGAAGCACAGGGCGCAGCCTTTCTTCATTCGCGCGCTCAGTCGCCACCACAAACACCCGATATAAGTAGAGGCGACTGGATAGCAACGCCAGAAAGGCGATTTCCTCACTCGTGGCCCAATGGCAATCGTCAAGAACCATCGTCAGGCCCGTTTCGGGAACATAGTCAAGCATGGCGCATATGGCATCCACCGCCATGCCCGACAGAACGGAGGGGCCTATGCCGGAGAGGTTAGATCGGTGATTGTCGAACAGGGTAAACAGGAAAGGGTTCCGGTCCGCTTCCGCCACGTGCAGATCTTCGGGTGAGCGCAGGTTCAAGAGACCGGCCAGTCTTGTGGCAATCCGCGAACGCAGGGGATCCTTATTCCCGGTGGTGGGATTGAATTCCATTCGCAACACAAGACCGCCAACCTCCTTGGTGCGGCTTTCTAGTTCCTCGGTAAGCCGGGTTTTCCCCATGCCGGCGTTGCCCGCCAGGATCGACACCGATCCTCTGCCGTCCATCGCCTCGTCTTGTAAAATGCCAAGCTGCAACAGCTCGATCTTGCGTCCGACAAATGGCAGCCGGGGTCTAAGGGGGCCTCGCTCAACGCTGACCAGGCGCCAGAATTTTCTGCCGCGAAAATCTTCCTCGACGAATTCGGCCCAGCCTCGCGTCTGGTTGCGCAAGAACGATCCTGAAAGGACTTCGCCTGGTGCAGCCATGAACGACAACGCTTCGGCCCGGCGCAGGGGTTCGCCGTGAATATTGCCCCCATCCCTTGTCACCAATCCCAAAGCCATGCCCGCCGCAAGGTCCGGCAGCTCGGAAATCGCCTGCGATGCTGCCTCCAACGCGTGCAATGCATCGTCTTCGCGAGAGGTTTCAAGGCCGAACAGGAAGCAGAGGTCATTGGCAGTGGCGTGCAGTTTCTCACCACCGAAGCCTTTCACAATCGTCGTCAAAGATTCGACCGTATCTTTCCGGGCATCCAACCGCAGGCACAGGACCGTGACCAGGCGCATGGTCGGGAACGTATCCTCGACCTGGGTTTCTGGTGGTGTGGTATTATCGTCGCGGGGTATCTGCGCTCTTTCATTTCGAATGCGGTGGTATAGCTCCGTGGTTTCCTTCTCGGGCGCCACGTCGAGTTCGCCACGCAAGAGTGCCTGTAACGTCTGATATTGTTCCATTGCCCGAGACGACCGCCGACTATTGGAAAACGCCTCCATGAGTCGTCGGTGGGCGGCCTCGTTGAGCGGGTCCAGAGTGATCTGGCGCAGCGCCAGCCGGATTACGTTTTCGTGGTTGCCATCTTTCGCTTCGGCCTCGGCGCGCGTGGCAAGCGTGGTTATCAACCGTTCTGATTGGTGGCGTCGTTGGGCTTCCAACCATTCCTGCAATGTGGGGTCACCGACGTGTACGCCTTCCAGGAATTCGCCAAGCCGACAGAGTAGGGCCACCGGAAGATCGACCGACAAACTATCCAGGTCGTATTCCATTCGCGCATCATCCAGCCAGACGCTGGCCACATCCGATTGAAGAAGTGATGCCGCCGGTCCCATCACATCGCGCAGCCTGGACAGGGCTTGGCGCAAAGACGCGCGCGCTTGAGCTGGGCCGTGGTCGGGCCAGAGAAAGGCCGCCAGTTGCGGACGCGTCATCGTCCGGCCCCGTTCGGTGGCCAGCCGCGCCAGCAGCAACTGCCCCTTTCTTGAAGAAACCTTGGCCGCCTGTCCGTGTACTTTCAGCTCAAAGGCGCCGAGCAGGTTCAGCGCAGAAGTCGCTCCTTCGCCTAACCTGTCACCGTAGGTCTCTGTCATACCGTCCTCCACGTACCCAACTTTCACCGAGTATGTGCCCAAGGCAACGAAAGATTGGGAGGCCGACCAGTGAGAGGCGTCTTTTACGGCTTTGTCACGCGCTGAATTGCAGCCTGGTTACGGTGGATCGGGATTGGTGACCGAACAACGCAATCCAATATCGAAAGGATTCCAAAATGACCAAAGATCTCATCTTTGCCGTCGCCGCTATAGCGCGCTTGGCACCCAGGTGGATGCAGGCAAGCGTCTGGTCGCAATCGACGTCGCTGAAACCCATACAGCCGTCGTCTTCGCGCCCGCTGGGTTTCACCGCGTTCATAGGAGCCAGCGCCACGTTTGAGATCCTGAAAAGCGTCACGAACTAGGGCTGAGCGATCCCGCAATCCACGCTCCAGGACTGCCTGTCTCGGGCGTGCCCGCAATGACAACCGAAATCCACGAGGCCGCCATGACAGCTGCAGACATCACAACCGAAACCTTCCGTCCGCGCCGCCGCCGTTTAGCGCGCTATATTGATACCTGCGAGATGCGTAAGATCTCGCGTTTGGCCACACCTATCGCGTTGGTGGCGATGGTCAACATGGCCATGAGCATCACCGATACCTTCATGGTGGCCGCGCTTGGGTCACAGGCGATGGCAGCGGTGGCGATTGGCAGCGATTTCTATTCGATTCTATTCTATCTCGCGACCGGGCTGCTGGCGGGATTGTCCCCGGCCTATGCGGAAGCCTGGGCCAAAAGAGACTATGCACGGTTAGCCCGGCTGAGAACCGTTGGTTGGATGTTGTTGGCGGCCGCCGCCGTTCCAGTCATCCCTGCCATTTGGTTTGCGCCGAATTATCTTGGGGCGCTCGGGATCGACCAGGGTCTCTTGCTGGAAGGCACCGGCTATACACGGGCCATGGCCCTGACGCTGTTGCCCATGCTGGCGGTGACCTTCTACCGCAACCGCCTTACGGCATTGGAGAAACCTGGGTTGATCCTCAAAATCACCCTTGGGATCGTTCCGCTTAATGCGGGTCTGAACTGGGTCTTCATTTATGGTGCCGCCGGGTTCGACGGGATGGGTGCCACTGGCGCAGGCGTGGCCTCTTGCCTGTCCGCCATCTGCATTGCCATGGGGTTGGCCTGGCTGGCCTGGCGAGCGGAGGATCGCGGCCTAGCGTGTTGGATCGACTTCGCTGAGTTCAGGTCCGCGGTGCGGATCGGCTGGCCCATCGGCATCGCGACGCTCGCTGAAGTCGGCATCTTTTTGGGTGCCACATTGTTCATTGCCGCCATAGCCCCCCAGGACACTGCGGCGCATGCTATTGTCTTGCGGCTGGCGGGCTTCACATATGCCATCCCAGTAGGGCTTCTTCAGGCCGCGATGGTACGCATGGCGCGCCTTGGGGTCGATGCGCGGCGCGCGCACCGACGACGTGTCATCGCCAGCGCGACCGTGATCGCACTGGTCTCGGGTGGCGCATTGTTCCTGGCCCTTGCAGCTTTGGCGCTCCCCTTGTCGGAGGTGGTTATGGGCAATCAACCCGATGCTGCCGTGCTGACACGAACTTTGGTGATGCTGATTCTGATCCTGGCAGCAATTGAGATTGCGGAGCCCTTGGGCACGACCTCAGCGGGACTCCTGCGTGGCTGCGACGACACGTGTGTTCCCATGATCATCAGCCTGTTCGGAAACTGGGGTGTCTCATTGCCGCTTGGGCTGGTGCTTTGCCTTGGATTTGAAACAGGCGCAATCGGTGTCTGGGTCGGCATGGGAATCGGCAACATCACTGCATCGCTGTTTATGTTTGTGCGTGTCAGGCACTACTGGCAGCGTTGAAACTCCGGGAGTGGGTGCATTCGATATGCGCTCACGGCAACTACCAGAAATGACGAGATGTGCTGCCGCTCCATGAAAACCTGGCGAAGGTCTGGGAGAGATTTCACTTGATCGATCGCGGGTTCACTTTCGGTAATCTGACAATCCGAGCTCGTCCCACATCCAGCTGAAATCATAGTCTGCAACAGGAGAGCCGGTCTGGCGCGCGCTGCGGTTTTCGATTGTCTTCAGCCAGTCTATGACTTTCTTCCTGCCCGCCGTGGTGCGAGCGGCCTGGCGCGGGGTCTTGCCATCCAGGGCCGGGATCGGCTGATCAAGCGTGTCGCGGTAGTGATGGTCGAGATGTTCGTGGGCAATCTGATGGGCAAGGGCAGGGGGGATGTCCTCTTCTTCTGCCACTTCGCTCTCCAGGCTGTCATCCGCCATCATCTGTTCGGCGGTCTGGATTGATGTCAGCGGAGATTTCACCAGGTCGCCCAGGAGGTCCCGGACCAGGGCTTCGCCGCGTTCAGCGCGCGCTGCAGAGTTCACAGAAAGTGTGAGTGTCCGACCTTTCAGATCTAGGGACCCAAGCACGGAGGCCCCTGACATTGATTTGTCCAACACGAGGCCGGTGCCGTGCTTGGTGCCTGACGGGGTGTCGAGGTCAAGCCAGGTCCAATCCTTCTGGCCTGAGATCACGAGCTCTGCGGACTGTGTTAGCTTTTCAGATACCTGGCTTTGCGTCACTTTGCTGGCGAGGGGGAAGCGCATGTCGTGAAAGAGCAGGTTGTCGCCATCGCTGTTGCTGATTTGTGGTGGTTCCGGATCCAGTAGGTTCGGCAGATGTGCGAAGAGCCAGGCATTGGTGAAGAGGGGTGCGGAACGGTGTAGCTGATCCTGTGTCAGCCTCAGTTCAACGTCGGGGTTCAATTTCAACACGGAGCGGAGCCCGTCTTCAAAAAACGCGACGGTGTCGGGGTCGAAGGGGAGCAGCGCCCCCGAGATCACGTTATATTCCCCCTGTGCGACAACCCGAGCTGCGATGCGATCCCATCGCTGCAGCATCTGCGTCGCGCTGTGTTCCCGGACGGTAACCGGCTCTGCGTCCGAAAGCATGTTGCGCAAGACCATGGATCTGCCGGGGTCTACCTCGCTCACCTCATAAAGGCTGACCGACGCGTCCCGCAAACCCTCGATATAGGCGCGGGTCTGCGCACTCTCTTTGGAACCGCTCCCTTTCAGATAGGCATCTACAGCGTTTTCGGCGTCCGGTCCGAATGTCCTGCCCAGCAAGTCTTCCAGGCCACCGCCCCACAGAACCATTGGCCAATCCTCGCCCAGCAGGTCGCCCAGATCCTCGAAATCGAGATCAAAGGCTTCGAGACTTGGCAGAAAATGCTCGTCCAACACGTCCGCGAGCCGCTCGTGCCAAATCTCGTCACGGGTGATAAACCGAATGAGCCCACCAAGATCGTTCCCCGTTGTCATCTTCAGCTTCTCCCTGTTCGCCAGACAGAGGCGATCTAGCGCAGATTGCAACCGCCAGCCAGATCACAGGCTTGTGCAGATCTGCGTTGCATGGATGGTCTTGTCGTGGCGAATGCTATGTCTTTGGCTCCCGCTCAAAAAGCTCTGCGAAAAGTTCTTTGGATCGATGCAGGCCTTGATCGGTCAACACCACCGATTTTGCCTTTCCAACCGGATCCAGGATCAACCCCTTCCGGTGCAAGCGGTCAAGCGCGTCCCAGTCAAAGCCTTTCCATGCGCGGCGCTCGTCATGCAGCGTCAACCAGAGCAGCGCCAGGACTGCCTCATCCACTTTGTTTTCATCTACGTCCATAACCACAGCGGACGCGACAAGGGTCGGGCTCGTCAACCCTGATCCGGGGAATGGAGGGACTGCAAAGATCTTCAACTCGCATATGGTGCGACCAGAATGATAAGGCCGGGTGAAACCCGTGCCGCCTCACATCACGGGTATGAATCGCTCCCGGCGAATAGATATCGCATTGTCATTGGACAGCTGGGCTGTGCCAAGAAATACTGGGCGCATGGAGCTGACAGACACCACACCTGTCCACCTGATCCATGTAGACCCTGACGTCAACATGGCACGGTTCTACGGAATAGAGTTGCAGCCGACGCTGTTTGGTGAAGTTTCCGTTCTTCGCACCTGGGGACGTATTGGCACAAACGGGCAAGCCATGATGGTGACGTACGATGACGAAGCCCAGGCTGCTGACGCGCTCCATATACTTGAAAGACAAAAACGTCGCCGAGGCTATGTTCCGGTTGGAGCATAGGCGATTGATCCCATGGTTAGATGATGCGGCTTATTCAATGGAACGGTACGCAGCAAGGCATGTGTGAAAGCACCGCATCTGAGGTTCTTCCAACGTGGCAAGGCAACGCCAAAGGTGCCAAACCAACGCGATATTGTTCAAGGTTTGTTGCTATCGATCCAGCGGGACATCAGAGTGCGATCCCGAAAGCACTCGTCCGGAACAGGACTGCGCTTGATCCGGGCGATGCGTTCCGCAAATGCCACCTGCTTCGAGCTTGGCCTTGTATCGCGAACGCGAGGTGCTGATCTCTGCGTGTCGATCCATTGGCTCATCGCGCGCCGATCTTGCTGGATTTCCCAGGGCAAAACGACGTTTTGTTGCTCTGCCAACTTGCGTGCATAAGCAAGTTGCTTTGCCGTTGCTGGCAGTGCTGTCTGTGTCTCTGAAATGGCAGTTTCGGGCATCAGTTTTTCCCCTTGGCAGCTTAGCAAAAGAATAGAACAAAAGGGGTTCAAAAGCAATCATATTGTGGGTGCTTAACGTAAGTATACTAAATATAGTGTTTCCGTCGAGGCAGGATAACACGCGTGCTTTTGTTTTCTGACAAGACCACGCAAACGGTGAATTGAGACCCGCGCGCGGCGCGCGGTTCACATTGATCAATTGACAGGGCTGAGGATCGACGCGCTAAAGCGCGCTCACCCCGGCCCTGGCATTGTCCAATAGTGGGGCTGCTGTGACCGGCAGGCCGGTCCCATCATCCCGATCCGCCCGCATCCTGCGTCGGGCCGGTCAAGGGGCAAGCGCCGCGCGGTGCGCGTCGTCTCCATGTCAAAAAACCGGTTCCTCCCACGCGCGAGCGCGCGGTTCCCTCCCATTTTTTTGCCACTCCGACCCCGTGACAGTCCCGCCCCAGGCCACAGGCAGGGCTTCGCCCTCCTGTTCTGCCAGCCGATAGATGTGGTCCATCTATCAGCTAACAGATCAGAAGGCCGCGCCCATTGGCGGAAAGCTGGGAAACACCGGCAACCGCATCGCCACGATAAGGAGACGCCACGAATGGCTGATTTTGATATTAATATCAGTGCAACTTACTCCCCCGAGGACAATAAGATCCGTTTGTATGCCTCGGAGCGATTGGACGCCGACACATACGAGCGCGTCAAAGCCGCAGGCTTCAAGTGGGCACCTAAACAGGAATTGTTCGTTGCCCCAATGTGGACCGTTGCCCGCGAAAACCTTGCGCTTGAACTGGCAGGCGAGATTGAACCCGAAGAAACCACAATGGCCGAACGGGCGCAGATCACAGCGGATCGCCTGGACGGGATCGCACAGAAACGCGCCGAACAGGCAAACGCATTTCACCGGGCCGCTGATGAACTGTCCCGTGCATTCGAATTTGGTCAGCCTATCCTTGTCGGGCATCACTCCGAGCGCAAAGCCCGCAAGACACAAGAGCGGATGCACAACGCAATGGACAAAGCCGTTAAGGCTCATGGCGCTATCGGTTATTGGCAATATCGCGCGGCAGGTGTCGAGCGTCATGCAAACCGGAAGAATGACCCCAAGGTGCGCGCGCGTCGGATCAAGAAACTACTGGCCGAGCTGCGCGACCTTCAGCGCCGGTTGAACGCTGCGCATAAAGCCTTGGCAATGTGGGAAAGCGCGACCACTGACGCGCAAATCAGTTTCATTCTGGGCCGCAGCCCTTCGGTGCCTTGTGGCCTCTATTCGGCAGTTACAGACGGCAAGACCACACCGGCAGAAGCCCGCGCGCAGTGCATCGAGGCCGCAAAACGCACCATCGAAAGCGACCACCTGTCCCGCTGGATCACTCACACCTTGAACCGCCTTTCATATGAACGCGAAATGCTGGGCGATGTGCCACGTTTTGAAGGTGAGATTACGCCGACTCTGTTGCAAATGTTTGTCCGCGAACACGGCGCAGACAAACCGAAGGGGAAAAAGGTCGATGACGATCTGTTTTCTGTGGAATGTGACGCCCCGTTGCCCGCTCATGTGGCCGATGGCAGCACCGTTGAGCTATCCGCCGACGAGTGGCGCGACTTGATGCAGTCTTGCGGGTACGTGCCGCCCGAAAAGAAACCGGCAAAGCCGCCTATTCTGAATTTCAAAGCGCAGAGCGGCAAATTTTTGGTTCGCAACCCGTGGAATAGAACAGTCGAGTTTGTTCCACAGGTGGAAATGACCAAGGCCGAATTTGCCAAAATTGGCACCGACTACAGGGGAACGCGGCTTTCAGCTTGCGGCGCTTTCCGGGTGCGGATCGCACCGAACCCGAACCACGAAGGGCCGCGTTTCTCGGCTGGATGGGCTGCTATCCTGATCACCGATCAAAAGCAGCATGACGCCCCTGCAGATTTTGACGAGGAAATTGCACAATGACCCGTCATTGGGAAACCCACCTTTACACCTACGCTGTCGCGCTCACTCAGGGCGCGGCAATCCTGCCCGAGAATTTGCAGGGGAGGCGGCAAAAGGCAATCAGCCACGGTCACACGGAGGGAGAATGCCAGATCGTTGAAGCCGACCCGATGGAATACGTTCAGGAGGGTTTTTCGCGCCTGACCGTTCTGGGCAAGGCGGTCACAATGCGCCGTTTGATGGAGACCGGAATCGAGGCAAACACGGCGCAACGGATAGTCAACCAAGCCACGAACGCCCTTGAAGTTGAAAGGCTAGGACGATGACTCAGAAACGGCCAAGCATCTACTACCGCCCGAACAGGCCCCTAACCATTCCGGTTAGGGTGCGGCATGACGCGCCCCAACTGGACGAGCTGAAGGCCCCCGAGGTTATCGCCGTTGACAAGTTCACCGAATGCCACGTGACGCCCGATCCTGTAGCCGCGCGGATGGTTGGTTATCTCGGGCCGCAAGGTGACTATCTGACATTGGAGCCAAGCGCCGGGACCGGCCAGCTCGCAAAGGCGCTGATTGCATCAGGTCACAGCACTTGCGAATTGACTATGATCGAGCGCCACAACACGCTTGCGGCAAAACTGCGCGCCATTGGCCCCACGATCAACCGTTGTTTTCTTGAGTATGCGGAGGAAGTCAGAGGCCGCGCGCAGTTTCCCCGTATCATCATGAACCCGCCTTTTAAGCAGGTACGCGCCCACATCGAGGCGGCTTTGTCCCTGCTAGGGCAGGGTGGGCATGACGAACCGGCAACCCTTGTTGCCCTGGTCCCTGTCACATTCCACCACGACGAGGCCGAAGAACTCGAAACCTTGCCGCCAAACACTTTTTCGACGGCCAGCGTTCACACGAAAATCATCAGAATCCGCCGCTGAGGGAAAGCCGATGTCTACAAAACCAATTGTCAGGATCGCTTGCGATGCAATGCAGTTTTTCGAAATCGACTTGCCGGATGGAACGGACCCGGAAACCTACGCCGATTCAGACGAAGCCCGTGCCCATTTTGCCGATCTGGTTTCGTTTGGCTTCATAGATTTTCAGCTTGTCCGCCGGTTTGACAGCGACGGAAAGGAGGTTTGACCACTGCTTGCGCGCCGCCATGCGTGGCGCGCGGCTTTCTTAGGTCGGCCAACACGCCTACCATTCCACAGTCTCAGATCAGAGGTCGCCTATGAATCAAATTCTTCACCGCATCTATTTGTCAGGGTATGGCGGTTGGACAATGCCCCGGCCACTTCGCCGCATACTTGCGCGTTCGTCATTTCATCGCGCATGGCTGAGTGGCCGCAACGGCTGCTTTGTCGAGGCTGGCACACGTTACAGCCCAGCAAACCCCTATCCGGGCTAACCAGCTCATTCGGTTGTGGCGTCCCGGCGAACCGGGGCCACCGCCCCGATTAGCCAGGACTGTGCGCTTCCAGCGCACGGGGCCGCATGGCGGCCGGAACGGATCGGCTTTAACGTCCGCTGTTGCCGTGCTAATCTCACTAAGCCGACGGCAATCGGCAAAAACGCTCTTTTGAGCCAGTCGGCCCGATCGTTGCCGCGAGTCTGGGCCGACTGCCTTTCCCTCAAAACTCTAAGTTCTGCACACACCGCACCAGGTCGCCGGTTCCACTGCGAACCTCTGTTTTTTGCGCGCCTGCCTTAGATCCGTCCCGATGAAAATGAGCGGCCAAGATACACGCCGCGCAGACCCGTAAACACCAAGCCCTACGATGCGCTGCGCGCGTGTTGACTGGTCTGCTTTCCCGGCGTGTTCGGGAGCCGCGAATTTTCAACAGGAGACAGACATGAAATACATTCGCAAAAAATCAAAACAGCTTCGCAAACTAGCAGCTCGCCGCCTAAAAGCCGTGAGAAAACAGCTTCAGAAAATCGACTTGAGCCTCAGCATCGAGGTCAACTTGATCTTCATTAAAATCACTTTCACTGCCAAACGCCGGGAGCCTTAGCTGTAATGACCTGCAAACATAATCAGTTCGGCTTGCAATCATCCTGATTTTCGGCCTGAATTATTTGCATCTATCGGAGGGGCCAAACCCGGATTATCTGCGAATGAACCCAGATTATTTGCAACCAGCCTGCAATCATCCGCTCCGGCTCACATTAAATGCGAACAGGGTTTTCCCCGCGTTTTCAAGTATCTGCCTTCTCATCAAATTATCCAGCCACTGAACGTAGATTGTTGGACGCGATTTCGAGACAATATTATTCAGCGGTTGTGGCGTCGTGGATGGCCATGCTCTGCTGTCTGGAAATCCCCCGTTTCCCAGATCCGCCGTTCGGACAAAGCGCGGCGAAGGCGTTGGGAGAGCCCAACCCGTAAATCCGATTTTCCCGCTACGCGCGCACGCGTCACAAAATAATACGGCATGAGCGAAAAATTCGGTGCCGCCCCGCGGCGCGACTACCCGTCATTCATGCAGACCGCGGCTTCGATCATGAATGCTGAATAACAAGCCCACGCAACTTGCATCATTCGAAGCACTCGTTCTAAAGCGCCGAAGGAGCCAGCGATAAGCGTTTCTTCCGATAGGCCGATGCAGGCATGCCCACATATCTCCGAAACGCATTTCGGAAACTTGATGGCTCTGTATATCCAACCTCGGCAGCTATATCGTCGATGGGCATATCGGTCGTTTCCAGCATCTGTTTAGCCTCTTCGACCCTGAGCGTCTGAATGTACTCAACCGGGGTCTGCCCGGTGGCTTTGCGAAACCGCCGCAACAGACTTCGCTCGGTCAGACCGCTTCGGGCGGCCATGGCGGCAACTGGGGTTGGCAGGGCATAGTTATCCGCGGCCCAAACCTGGGCATCTGCAACCAGCGCATCCTCATGTTGTGCTCCCGCAATCAAAGAAGCGTAGTGCAACTGTCCTTCAGTGTGAGGCTGGAGCAAGTAAATCTTGGCGAGGCGTCGGGCCTCATCCTGTCCAGCAATTCGGCCGACCAGATACAGAACCAGATCACCCCACGCAGACGCTCCACCAGCGGTCACAATCCGATGCCCGTCACCCGCAGGTATCAGAATTCGTTCTCGGCGCACGCGGACATCCGGGAATTTCCGGGCGATGACATCACAGAAACTCCAATGACTGGTGGCATCAAGGCCATCCAACAAGCCCGCCGCCGCGAGTAAGAGCGCACCAGAACAAACAGACGTGATGATTGCGCCGTCAGCGTACGCCTTGACAAGCCACGGGATCACCACGGCGAATTCATCTGGCAACGGTGCGTCAGGCGCAAGATGCAGATCAGGAACGATTACCAGGTCAGGTTGACCATAATCGGCCAGTGATCCGTCCGGCGTGATACGTCGTCCGTTGATGTCGACATAAGGTGCTCCATCTACCGACAACATCTTGGCGTCAAAGATCTTCGCCTTGGGACGGGCCCCATGTAGCATTTCCCAATCCCGGCCGACCGAGGCAAGTGCATCGAGAATACTGTAAGCCGTCGAGGTTCCGACGCAGGGCAAAGTCACAACCGTTGTACGACAAGGGGCTTTGAATGTTTGCATCGCTATGTCCGATATTCACCGTTTTGGTCAATCTTGGGCATATCACGACTCGCAACCTTGCGGCAATACCGATGCAGAAACAGACGATATGAACGCCAAAAACATCGGAGAAGCCCCATGAACGACCAAACAACAGTTACTTTTGATGAGGCCAAGGCAGAGCGCTTTGGAGAGCAGATGGTCGACACATTGAATAGTGCCGCGCTCGCGTTGATGACGTCGATTGGCCACCGTACCAACCTATTTGACGCGCTCGCCGGTTTACCCAACGCGACCTCGAAAACTCTGGCCGAGAAGGCTGGTTTAGCCGAGCGTTACATTCGTGAATGGCTGGCTGTGATGGTGACGTCAGGCGTGGTCGATTACGACCCCGGAGCCGGAACCTACAATCTTCCGCCTGAACACGCGGCGCTGCTTACTCGCGCGGCGGAACCCGACAACATGGCTGTAACCTGCCAGTTCATTGGTGTCATGGCCTCGGTCGAGGAGGACATGGTCGCACGGTTTCGAGATGGGGCTGGCACCCATTACCATGACTACTGTCGCTTTCATGAAGTCATGGCAGAAGACAGCGCTCAGCTGGTGGTATCGGCCCTGATAGAGCACATCCTTCCTGTGGAACCCGGTCTGATCGAGCGTCTTGAACACGGGATTGATGTTCTGGACGTGGGCTGTGGCGCAGGCCGCGCGATGATGGAACTGGCCCAAGCCTTTCCTGCAAGCCGCTTTATGGGGATCGATCTGTGTGAGGACGCCTTTACTGAAACGCAAGTCTCAGCGGCACGCATGGGTCTGAAGAACCTGACGTTTCGTGCGCAGGACCTTTCCAAGGTCAAGTCTCTGGGACGTTTCGATCTGATCACAGCGTTTGATGCGGTGCACGATCAGAAAGACCCGCAGGGATTGCTGGACCTTGTCTACCGCTCACTCGCCGAGGACGGATTGCTTCTGATGCAAGATATAGGCGGATCCCGGAATCTAGAAACCAACATCCAAAATCCGTTTGCACCCCTGCTTTATTCCCTGTCGCTGATGCACTGCACGCCAGTGTCAATTGGGCAAGGCGGGCCAGGCCTCGGAGCAATGTGGGGCATTGAGACAGCACAGGAATACCTCGCCAATGCAGGCTTCGGGCAGGTCGAGACCCATCACCTGCCTCATGATCAACTCAACGCATATTTCTTCGCGCGCCGTTAAGCGCACTGTTTTTGGAGTTCTCAAATGACATTTCCCCATTCAACAACCGCCATCATTATCGGAGCCGGTCTTTCCGGGTTGGCTGCGGCCTCTGAACTGCGCGCCCGGAACATTCCGTTCACCATTCTGGAAGCGTCCGACAGGGTGGCCGATCCGTGGCGCGCACGGCATCCGAAGTTGCGGCTGAACATTCATCGCCATTTCGCCAGCCTTCCCGGATATCACGCACCTCGTAACTCGGACACCTTTTTGCCCCGAGATGCTGTTGTCGATTACCTGAGCGAGTATGCGCGTCAGTTTGCTTCCGATATCCACTTCGAGACCCGCGTCCTGTCAATCCTCCACGAAGACGACATCTGGCAGATTGAAACCAACAGGGGCACCTATTTCAGCGCTCACCTGATTGTCGCAACGGGGCGGGAGAAAGTGCCTGATATGCCCGTTTGGCCGGGCATGGAGGAGTTTGGCGGTCAAATCATCCACGCCGCCGACTTCGATGACCCCAGTGAATACGACGGGAAGAAAGTCCTTGTCATCGGGGCCGGCAACTCGGGCACAGATGTGTTGAATCATTTGTCTCGCTGTAACCCGGCGCAGGTCTGGGTTTCGGTCAGGCACGGGCCATCGATCCTGCCATCCCGCGTCTTCGGCTTTTCGCTACAGCGGCTGGCCAACCTCTTCACGCTATTCCCCAAATGGTCGCTCGATCCGATCTTTTCGATCATGCAGCGCGCCTTCTTTGGGAACCTGCGCCGCTATGGCTTGCGCCGCCATGTCATGGGCGGTGGTTCCCGGATGCTGAAAGACGGAGTAACCTTCGCTCTGGATGATGGTTTTGTCTCTGCGCTGAAGTCTGGTCGGTTTGCGGCCGTCAGCGAAACCGTCGGCTTTTCACCCCACGCCGTTGAACTGGCAAGTGGTCGAAAAATCTACCCTGACGTAGTGATCTGCGCCACTGGTTATCGAGCAGATCTGGATGAACTCTTCGGGCACATGGGTGCGTTGGACAACAAAGGTTACCCACTTCATCCGATGGGTCAGGAAGATCCCCGAAATCCCGGTCTTTGGTTCACAGGGTACGGATTGTTGTTTCAGGGATTTTTCCACGCGGCGGGTATCAGCGCAAATCGCATCGCGACCCACATCGAAGCGTGTGCCAACGCGTCGTCCCAAGCTCAATCATCAAGGCACCTTTCACAAGGTGTAAATCAAGGCGTTCGGTCTTTGGAAGAAGCAGCGCGATGAACTTTTCAAACTCCGCACTGATGCAGCCGCCACCAAAGGGCTGGTGGCTGCATATCACAAGCATCTGTCAACTCTTTGGGAACCTCCTGCGCCGGAAACGGAAGGTTTATTGCTTGGACGAATTGCCTAACCATCTGTTGCGTGACGTAGGTCTTGAGCGCCTCATCGAATTGAAACCCAAGGCCAATTTCCAACACCGTCTGCTATAGCGTTTCTCGGGTCGGCTGTTTCCTGTAACTTAGGGTCAATTGCGGGAGAGCCTGAAATCCAAAGCTGCATGAGTTGCGGTCGTTCAAGGACGGCGCGGCGAATGTTGCCGATGAGCCCAAAGGTGACGTTAAAAGGCGACCTTGTCGGGCTGACAGAAGTCGAGTGTCGCGTTAAGTTCCTTAAAACAGGGGGAACGAATGGACAGACGTCTTACGACGGTGCTTGCGGCGGACATTGTCGGCTACTCAGCACTGATGGATTATGACCGGGAAGGTACGATTAGTGCGCTCCGATCATTTCGTGAAGATACGCTCCAATTGCTTCTGAAAGCCCATGGCGGGACAATGATCAAAAGCTTGGGCGATGGTTGGATCGCCGAGTTTAAGTCCACATCAGACGCTGTAGATTGCGCTATCGCAATACAGTCTGCTCAGAAACCAGACAGTATCAAGCTTCGAATTGGCATTCATACCGGCGAGGTTGTCACCGAAGGCGACGACATTTTTGGTGATGGAATAAATGTCGCCGCTCGTCTCGAAGCAATGGCCGAGCCAGATCAGGTATTGTTGTCGGATACATCTCACAACAGTCTTGACCGAGGCGATGCATCCAAGTTCGACGGCGGTGAGCAGACGGAACTCAAAAACATCACGCGCCGCATTGGTGTTTGGTGCTGGCCTAAGGGCACTTCAGCCAACCTATCTCAAAAAACGGATGCTAGACCTGGGATTGCAGTGCTTCCATTCGACAATATGTCTGATGATCCCGAACAGGAATTCTTTGCGGACGGAATCACAGAAGACATCATCACAGAGTTGTCTCGTTTCCGCTGGCTGATGGTCGTGGCCCGAAATTCGTCCTTCACTTTTAAAGGCAAAAGCACGGATATTCGCGAAGTTGGTCGCATACTTGGAGTGCGCTATGTTCTCGAGGGCTCGGTCAGACGAGCAGGTCAACGCGTCCGCATTACTGGGCAATTGATTGATGCGGAAAACGGCAGTCATCTCTGGGCAGAACGCTTTGACGGCGTACTTGATGATATTTTCGACCTTCAAGACAAAGTCACGCTGGAAGTCATTACAGCGATTGAGCCATCGCTACGGCACGCCGAAACAAACCGCGCGCGCGCGAAACCCACGGATAATTTGGAAGCCTATGAACTTTACCTGCGAGCGCAATCGCACTTCCACCTATTGACGGATGAAGACAATCGAGAGGCCATAAGGCTGACGACCCTCGCACTGGGTCGCGACCCGGAATATGCGTCAGCATCAGGTTTGTTGGCTTGGTTGCATATTCAACGCATGGTCCAAGGGCTTGAGCCTATTGGCGAAGGGCCGAAAGAGGCCGTAAAAGCAGCCGAACGGGTGCTGCTTAGCGATCGTGCAGACGGGATCGCACTGGCGTATGCTGCGCATTCAATCTCAATGCTGGCGCGGGATTTACCACGCGCGCGGGTTGCGTTTAAACAAGCTCTCGAGCAGAACCCAAACGCCGCAACAGTTCACATGCTGGCGTCCATCAACCTGTTTCTGCTTAATCGCCCAGAGGAGGCACTCAGCCACGCAACTCAATCTGTGGACTTCAGCCCGCACGATCCATTGCGCCATGCTGCTTATCTCGCTCAAGCAAGTGCACTATTCCATCTTGGGCGCTATGAAGAATCCATTAAGGCTTGCCGAAATGCCTTATCTGTGCGTTCAAACTTCGTAATGAGTCATCTCATGCTGATCGCTGCTCTGGGCCACCTCACCGATGGTGATGCTGCTCGCGAAGCGGTTGCAAATCTTCAGGCTTTGCGCCCAGGGCTGACCGTAACCTCGGCGCAGACTCAATTACCAATATTCACTGTCCCATCTTGTGCAAACAATTGGCGTGAAGGTTGGTTAAAAGCAGGGTTACCGCAATAGGTGACTGGTATAGTTGGTGAACATAGATTAACGCCACTCGACGCGAAGTTAGCGAAACCTCAGAAATTTGAAACCAAGAAAACTGAATCCCCGCAGTAAAGTCTTTATTACATTTTGCCACACTCAAAATCCTTACTGTCCGCTACTTTCCGGTTCGTCAGCGGTTCAGCAAAAGGTAGTTCGTCCCGGACCTGTCGCTCGTGGATAGCGCGGCGAAAGCGTCGGGAGAGCCCGAAAGTGAGCTATGCCGCGCGTTCAACGAAGGTCAGCTTGACGAAACGAAGCGCCAAACGTTTGCCAGACGAAATTTGAGCATAGGCGCGAAGCCTTCCACCTGCTATTTTTAGGAAGGGTTTGCAGGACGGGAAGCTGTTGGATCGCCAGCATTCAAAAGAGATTGACCGTGTCTTGAGCGGGTTCGATACAGGGCGAGACCGACTTGTCGCGGACAGCTGGCAGCGCTGTGTTGAGACCTATGGTATGGATCCCTCACGACAGGAACCAGCGTACATACTGCCTGACACCAAATTCCGTGAACATCTGGAACAATCCGAACGTCTGATCGCAACGGCGCGCTCGGGGCTGCAATCGCTGTTTGCGCAGGTGGCAGGGCAGAACTATGTCCTGCTGCTTGCGGATGCAGATGGCGTCTGCGTCGATTTCTTTGGCGACCGGAACTTCGAGGACGAACTCAGAACTGCCGGTCTTCATCTGGGATTCAAGTGGACGGAAGAGTTGGCAGGAACGAACGGGGTAGGGTCGTGTATCGTTACAGGTCAGCCGGTGACGATCCATCAGGGGGATCATTTTTCGATCACGCATACGCCGCTGTCTTGTACGGCAGCGCCTATTTTCGATACCAAAGGTGGTCTTGCGGCTGTTTTGGATGTTTCGTTGTTGCGTGGCCCTTCGCCTAAGGCGTCGCAGAATCTGGCCATGACATTGGTGACGAATTCCGCCCGTCGCGTCGAGATGGCAAACCTGATGGCATCGACCAGGCGCGATTGGGTCCTGCGCTTTTCAGCAAGCCCCGAATTTCTCGAGGTCGATCCTGAAGCGGCGGTTGCAGTGGACGGAAGCGGCAAGATCATTGGTATGACCTCGGGGGCCCGACGCGCACTGGACCCGGACGGTTCGGGCCACCTGATCGGGTCGCAATTGCAGGACTGGCTTGAAATCAGTGTTGATGACATGCCGGAGTTCATGCGCGGCAGACCGTCCGAAGACCGCGTTCTACACCTCAAGGACGGGCGAGCGCTCTATGGTCATGCCGTTGCGCCACAGACGTCGCAGATGACGGCGGCCCTGCGCAAGCGAGAACAGGTTCTGCCCGGAGCCCTTGGCAGTTTTGCGGGGCCGGATGCGGACCTTCAGCAGCTTTTGAACAATGCTGCGCGTCTTGCACCGACCAGCCTGCCGCTTTTGCTGACTGGTGAAAGCGGCACGGGCAAGACCAAACTGGCGCGTGCGATCCACATGGCCGATCCTGCGAGACAGGATTTCCACACAGTGATCTGTTGCGATACCGAGACATTCGATTTCTGCCAAACCATCGACCCCGGCACGCTGTTCCTGAGCGGTGTCGAAGACCTGAGCGAGCCTGCACAGGCCTCTCTTTTAGCAGTGCTTGAGCGGCGGGCTGATCTGAGGATCATTGCCTCATGTCGGCAGCCCCCGGCGGGATTGCAGGGCGGTCTGCGTGAAGATCTGCTGCACCGGATTGCGGGGGCCACATTTTCTCTGCCGCCTTTGCGCCACCGAGCGGATCTGGATTGGCTAATTGATCGCCTGCTTCGACGGTTTGCAAGCCATGATATTCACCTGTCGACAGTCGCGCGCGCCGATCTGAAATCACGACTATGGAGCGGCAATATTCGTGAACTGGAACATCTGCTGCACAGCGCGGTCGCCCTGTGTCAGGACAACATCATCGACTTGACGGATTTGCCAGCCCCGGCGCTCGCCCCTGCGCAAAAGCTGGACTCAGATGATCTGGAAGCACTGCTGCGTGCTTGCGATTGGAATATGTCTCAAGTGGCGCGACGCCTTGGCGTGAACCGGTCGACAATCCTGCGCCGTGTGCGAAAGGCCGGGCTTATTCCACCTGCATAAACGCACATGCCTTCGTGTTGCGCCCTTGTTGCGCGCGCAACAAGTCTTGGGATTTTTGGCCGAGGTCAAGCGTTGAGCCGCCAAATCGACTTGCCCGAAGGGACGCGGATTTGCCAGCCTTTTGCTCCGTGGAGATAGGGAGGATGACATGCTCGACACAACACTCTCGGATCAGGTGCAGGGGTTCCTGGATGACTTCGGTACGGCTTTATCCCAAGGCGATATCGATGCCGCCTGCGATATGTTCCAGGACGATTGCTATTGGCGCGATCTGGTCAGCTTTACCTGGAATATCAAAACGGTCGAAGGCAAGGCGCAGGTGGCAGATATGCTCGCGCATCAGTTGGCCACAACAAAGCCGAGCGGTTGGAAAATAGCCGAAGGTGAAGTACCCACTGAAGATGGCGGAATAACCACCGCATGGATCGAGTTCGAAACCGAAGTGGCACGCGGCTTTGGGTTAATCCGCCTCAAGGATGGCAAGATATGGACCTTGCTGACCACGATGGTCGAGCTGAAAGGTCATGAAGAGCCTAAAGGGTTCAACCGCCCACTTGGGGCCAAGCATGGTGCGGGTAAACACAGGACCACATGGGCGGAAGAACGGGCCCAAGAAGAGGCTGAACTGGGCAACAAAACACAGCCCTACTGCGTCATCATCGGAGGTGGTCAGGGTGGGATCGCCATGGGTGCGCGGCTGCGACAGCTCGGCGTCCCGACGATCATCGTTGAACGGAATGACCGGCCTGGCGATAGTTGGCGCAATCGCTACAAATCCCTCTGCCTGCATGATCCGGTCTGGTATGACCATCTGCCTTACATCAAGTTCCCGGAAAACTGGCCCGTGTTCTCGCCCAAGGACAAGATCGGCGACTGGCTTGAGATGTACACCAAAGTGATGGAGCTGAATTATTGGACGCGCACGACGGCCAAATCCGCCACCTTCGATGAAGACAAGGGCGAATGGACTATCACGGTGGACCGGGATGGCGAAGAGGTGGTGTTGCGGCCCAAGCAGCTGATCATGGCGACGGGTATGTCCGGCAAGAAACGCATGCCTGATTTTCCGGGTATGGATGTTTTTAAGGGTGAGCAGGCACATTCTTCGGAACACGACGGGCCGGCCAGATGGGCAGGCAAGAAAGTTGTCGTGGTGGGGTCCAACAACTCGGCCCATGACATCTGCGCCGCGCTTTGGGAAAACGATGCCGATGTGACAATGGTGCAGCGGTCCTCAACCCATATTGTCCGCTCGGACACCCTTATGGAAATCGGACTGGGCGATCTTTATTCTGAACGTGCGGTGCGGTCTGGCATGACGACCGAAAAGGCCGATCTGATCTTTGCATCACTGCCTTATCGCATTCTGCATGAATTCCAGATTCCGGCCTATGCCGCGATGAAAGAGCAGGACAAAGAGTTTTATGACGGTTTGGAAAAGGCCGGGTTCTGGCTGGATTGGGGCGATGACGAAAGCGGGCTGTTCATGAAATACCTGCGCCGCGGATCAGGCTATTACATCGATATTGGGGCCAGCCAGTTGATCATTGATGGTGAGATCAAGCTGAAACGCGGTCAGGTTACAGCCCTTGATGAAACCGGAGTCATCCTTGATGACAGAACGCATCTGGATGCTGATCTGGTGGTCTATGCGACCGGGTATAATTCGATGAACGGCTGGGTTGCTGACCTGATGGGTCAGGATATGGCGGATCGGCTTGGGAAATGTTGGGGTCTGGGCTCTGACACAACCAAGGACCCGGGGCCTTGGGAAGGCGAGCAACGCAATATGTGGAAGCCGACACAGGTTCCAAACCTTTGGATGCATGGTGGAAACCTGCATCAGTCCCGGCATTATTCACAGTTTCTCTCGCTGCAGATAAAGGCTCGGATGGAGGGCATCCTGACGCCGGTCTATGGCCTTCAAGAAGTGCATCACCTCAGTTAAAGCATGCGCTACAACCAAGAAGCGGACTTTCAATTTATTCGATTGAAAGTCTGCTTTGTCCCGTTACGCGAAGTGCTTCGCACCGGCCACGCAAATCACGACGAAAACCGTTACCCCGATCATCGAAGGCGCGACCGGTTCCGCTAGTAAGGCCGCTGCAAGGATCAAGCCGAAAAATGGCTGAAGCAGTTGTAGCTGCCCAACACCTGCTGTGCCCCCGCGAGCCAGACCGCGATACCAAAACACAAATCCAACCAGCATCGAAAAAATGGAGACGTATCCCAAACTGAGCCAGACAGGCATGCTCAAATCGGCAAATGTGTCAGGCCATGTGAAGATTGCGAGAATGACCATGAACGGTGATGACAAGACAAGCGCCCAGGAAATCACCTGCCAGCCGCCCAATCGACGCGAGAGCAGCGCCCCTTCGGCGTAGCCCAATCCGCAGGCGAGGATGGCCGCCAGCATAAACAGGTCTCCAATCAGGGACACTTCTGCACTTTGCGTGAGGGCAAAACCAACGACGGCCGCACTCCCCAAGACGGAAAACAACCAGAACATTCCGGCCGGACGTTCGCCGCCGCGCAACGCGCCAAATGCAGCGGTACTCAAGGGCAAAAGCCCGATGAAGACGATTGAATGCGCAGCCGTGATGTGCTGAAGGGCCAAGGCTGTCAGCAGAGGAAAGCCGATCACGACGCCCAAAGCCACTGTTATGAGGGATCCCAGATCCGCCAGCGAAGGTTTAAGCTGTTTGAATAAGACCAGCAAACACAGTGCTAGAGCTGTCGCCAGCACGGCACGAGCCGAGGTCAGAAAAAGAGGGTCAAATCCATTTATGGCCACTCGTGTCGCGGGCAAGGATCCACTGAAGATCAGCACACCGATCAATCCACTGCCCCAACCCGAAAATGAAGACGTCATCGCCACACAATCCTTTTTGGATCTTGTAGTGGAAGCGCTGTAGTAAATGCAGATACAGAACAGTACAGTTCACTCGAACTGTAACGGTAGATGAACCCAAACAGATTGATTGTACCATGGCCAAAGCGACCCGTCGCACACTCGTGATGGACCATATCACACGCAGGATACGGTCTCGTACATATAGCACAGGAACCAAGCTGCCGTCTGTCC
Source organism: Ruegeria sp. CG4 (assembly GCF_056537185.1). Taxonomy (NCBI): domain Bacteria; kingdom Pseudomonadati; phylum Pseudomonadota; class Alphaproteobacteria; order Rhodobacterales; family Roseobacteraceae; genus Ruegeria; species Ruegeria sp. CG4. Next base: position 109,352 of record NZ_JBQFRB010000008.1, read on the forward strand.
GGGTGCTCGCACGTAGATTGGGCGTCTCACCCTCGACCGTAGTTGAGGCCTACGACGTCTTGGCCGCTGAGGGCGTTATCTTTGCCCGACGCGGTTCTGGTTTCTTTGTTTCCGACCGCGTTCAGCCCTTTGTCGTGTCGCAAACCGGGCCACAGCTTGAGCGAGAGATTGATCCGCTTTGGGTCGCTCGGCAATCCATTGATGCAGAAGACAGCATGGAGAAGCCCGGATGCGGGTGGATGCCGTCAGACTGGATGCCTCTGGCGTCACTGCGTCGGGCCATGCGTAATGTGGCACGGGGCAACAGCAATGTGTTGACCGATTATAGCAATGCAAAGGGGCACGCGGGCCTGCGCCAACACGTGGCACGCATGTTGGGCGATCAAAACATAGACGTCGACCCAAACACCGTTTTGCTTACAAATTCTGGGTCACAAGCGCTGGATTTGATCTGCAGATTGCTGCTCAAGCCGGGTGATACAGTTCTGGTGGACGATCCGTGCTATTTCAATTTTCAAGCCCTCTTGCGTGCGCATCAGGTCGCACTTGTTAGTGTGCCCTACACGCCCAATGGTCCCGATCTCACGATATTCGAAAGCGTTCTACGCAAAGAGCGTCCCCGACTCTATCTGACCAACTCGGCATTGCACAATCCAACTGGCGCGACGCTCTCAGCAGCGACCGCGCATCGCGTGTTATCTCTGGCCGAGACCCATGATCTGCTTATCGTGGAAGACGCTATCTTTGCTGAGTTCGAGCCGGGCCTGTCTCCGCGTCTAGCCGCGTTGGATGGGCTGGACCGTGTTCTTACGATTGGCAGCTTCTCCAAGACGCTTTCGGCGTCGCTACGATGCGGATACATAGCTGCCAGGCCTAGCTGGATTGCCGCCCTGATCGACCTTCAGGTCGCAATCAGCTTTGGTGGGCCGAGCCCGATGGTGTCAGAATTGCTGCACGCAGCCCTCACCGATGGGAGCTACCGCAAACATATGGACACGCTGAGGGCCAAACTGGATCGCGCCCGCGCGCGTTCTATCGATGAGTTGGGCACCCTAAACATCAAGCCCTTCGTGTATCCCAAGGGCGGATTTTACCTATGGTGTGAGCTGCCAGACGGAAGGGATTCGGCCCTGCTGGCACGGGAAGCTCTCAAACAAGGCGTTGTGCTTGCCCCGGGAAATGTCTTCAGTCCGACCCGGTCCAAGAACTCGTTTATGCGCTTCAACGTGAGCCAGATGACGGGAGTGACGCATAAAAGGCTGCTTCGTGAGCTGATGAGTGCGGCCGAGCCACAATGACCGCTTTGCGGAAGCCGCATTGCAGCGTTGTTTGATGAAGCAAATGTCGGCATTGGGCCGTCAGCCGGGCGTATACCAGATCGGGGCCGTATAGGCGCGTTCGGTTGTAACCATCGGCACTTCGGGTGGCATTTCGACGCCAAAGCGCTTGGCTTCATAGGCGGTCCAGCGCGGCGTGGGGATTTCAATGACCCGTGCGTAATAGAAGGACCGCAGTTCCGGATCAAAGTCGGGATCCGTCCAGATACCGATCAGTTCCGGGGCCCCGATGGTATTGGTCCAGGTGGCATTGGTCACGTCGACCGTATTGCCGACATCACCCACTGTTCCATCTTCGTTTGGTTCCCGATCCCCGGACCAGACCACGTCATAGATCTTTTCCTGTCCGTTTCCATCGGAGTCGATCCAGCCCTTGATGATCTGAATGCGGTCCAGATTGCCCGAGAGGGGATCGCGCAGGGCAGCCACCAAAAAGGACGGCACCTGGCCCTCCCGAGGTTGCGCTAGATCCCCTCCCATCGGCACGCCCTTGGCGTAACCGATATCCGCCGGCAGACGGCTGAGTGTGTCTTCCCCGGAGAATTCATAGCCCCCAAAGAATCGAACCAGCATGCGAGAGCCGGTTGTGCCATAGACCTCGCGCCGCTTCATCGCATCGAAAATGGCTTCGCGCGTGTTTTCGACAGCCCAGACCGCCGCATAGCCGCCTGCTGCCTGCTGCCAGCCAAGGATCGACAGATCCGGGTCAGGCGCCTCAATCACAGTATGCTTCCAGCGATGCGGTTCTGGCTCGACGCCGGAATGCTTGCCGAAAAAATTATTCTCTTCGACTGCGGTCAGTCCATTATGGGCGTCGGTGCTGCCGATCTGACCAAACTTGAACGGGTTCACTCCAAACTGGGCCTCCAGCTTCATGCCGTTCTTCAGGGCTTCACGGGTGTACTCATACTGAAGCATGTCCGGCTCTTTCAGCTCTGTACCGTCCAGATTGGACCGGTCCCAGATGTCTTGATCCGCAAAGGCATCGTCAGGCGACAGCATCGGATGTGCCTCGCCTGTGCCTTTGATCTGGGTGACCTCGTAGAGCCGTTCGAACCGGTTGCGCAGCCGAATAATTTCGTCGGTCAAAGGGCCGCCGTCAAAGCTTTCCACATCGAACATGCGCCCGTTGCTGAGGTTTCCGTTATGCGGAATGGCAATGACATCGCCGCCGGTGCGCTCTTCGAACGCGGCCAGATGGCGCCACAGGTCTTCGGGGTTCTTGCTGTCATATTGTGAAAATGGCAGCGTCTGATTGGCTTCGTTCGCATCTCCACGAAAGATCACGTTGCGATGCAGGTTGTTGCCACCATTGGTGGTGTATTCGTACCCGATCACAGCCGAGAAACGGCCCGGTTCGTTGTAACGGTCTGCCAGTGCGGTGTATTCTCGCCAGGCATTCTTGACAGCCGCGCCACTCTCAATCGGAGGTTCGTCATCGGACAATGTGCCGACAATTTCCATCGCAGTGTCAAAGGCCCTTTGGTCATCACCGCTGGTCAGCGCATCGTACCATCGCTTACCGGTCTCTGTCGCCAGAATCTCCCGATCACCCTTCAATAGTTGTGGCATCAGCCCGTACATTTCGGCGTGATCGGCAATGACCACGAAATCCAGCGGACGCGACAGCTTGGCGCGCAATCCATGAGTGGTGATCACCTCTTCACCGCGCGCAAAGCGAAAAGCATCTTCCTGTGTCAAACGGGTCATGGTTCCCGCATCAACGGAGACGATGGTGTGCAGATGCGTATCACCCCACATGGGTAGCGTTGGGAAATTGCGCCCGGCATAGGGGGAGAATTCCTCGGTCCCCAATACCTCCTTTACACTGTCTTCGTGCAGAGTGTGATCTTGGGCGACAACCGGACCTGACGCGATCGCGGTAACGAGAAGGAAACAGGTTAAGCGGTTTATCCGGGACCATATCATGATCATACCTCGTGCACGAAAAACGCTGTGATGATAAAATGATGAGGTAGTTTGCAATATGCGATTCTGGCCTGACCGACGGGATCCCGGTCCGCCCGAGGGGACGCAATGACGGAAAACACCACGAACATGATGGCCGATACCGTTCGGGTTTTGCCCGTGAACGGCATAGAAGCCATGCAGGAAGGCGTCAAAGGCGCGTCGGTTGAACCTACACAACTTGGCAAGGGTGCGGTCAGGGGAAAGCTGACCTTTGCGGACCTTGGAGGTTCAGATCTGACCATCGGGCGACTTAGCGGGTCGCTGGCTATCAACGGACCGCTGTCGCAGGACCGACTTGTGCTTGGCGTATTACTGGAGGCCAACGACACATCGCGGCAGTGGTCAACCTCCACCCGTACAGGCGATGTCGGAGTGTTCCCGGCTATGACAGAGCATGCATCAAGGTATTCAGGCCAGTCCGGCTATCTGACAATATCAGCCGATCTGGACGACATTCGTGAACGTGCCAAATTCCACGAAATACGGCTGCCGCGGAAGTTCTGGCGCAGGGGGCAAATGTATCGGGGATCGATTAACGCGATGCGACATCTTTTGAAGACCAGCCAATCAATCGAAGCGGCGTTGACAGATTCACGACATTCGATCTCCATTCCGTCAGCCGCAGCATCTGCAAGGCGTGAGATTATTGATGCGTTTCTGTATAATTTCGATGGCGCCGTCGGCCTGGAACAACTACGCCATGTCGCTTTCAGGGACCCTCAGCGGGTTGTCCGGCAAGCACAGGAGTACATCTGGCAACACTCGCATCGCGCCGTCAGCCTGGAGGAGATCTGCGGGGACCTGCGCCTGTCAGGGCGTAGTTTGCATCGCGCCTTTCATTCGGTTCTGGATATCTCTCCGGCGGCATATGCGCGAAACTGGCGGTTGACGCAGGTCAGACGCCATCTGGCACAATCGAATGGTGCGGATGTAAGCGTAACTGAAATTGCTACCAGATTTGGCTTTTGGGAGCTCGGTCGGTTTTCCGCGCAATTCAGGGCATTGTTTGGAGAGCTTCCCAGCCAGGTTCTGGCGCGCCAGTAGAAGTTGATCGGTTGTCATTATTGCCTTTCTACAACTCCAAAAGTTGATGATGCGCGAACGTCTGTTATGGGGAAGCTGCACTGCGGCGTTTAATGACTTGGCCGAGGGCGGCTTTGGGCCGGTTGTTTATGTCCTTGAGAATAGGGCGGGGATGTATGCTGAGACGGTTCCAAGTTCTGCGCTCGAGTCTACAAGGGAAGTCGGCTGTGGCAGCATGCATTTGTATAAAGGTCGTGCTAAAATCTGTTCGTCTGTTTGGACGGGGGAAATCATGCCGACAGCCATTCTGAACGGCGCGAAAATTTACTACGAAGATACTGGTGGCGAAGGCGAAGCGGTCTTATTCTCGCATGGCCTTCTGTTCAGCGGGGCCATGTTTGAAACGCAGGTCGCTCACTTGAGGGACCGCTTTCGCTGCATCACGTACGACCATAGGCGTCAGGGACAAAGCAGTGTGACCGAAAGTGGTTATGATATCGACTCGCTGACCGCCGATGCCGCAGAACTAATCAGAAGCCTGGACGCGGCACCTTGCCATTTTGTCGGCCTGAGCATGGGTGGGTTCGTGGGCATGAGACTGGCAGCTCGTGAACCAAGCCTTTTGAAATCGCTGACGTTGCTTGAAACCAGTGCTGATCCTGAAGAGCCAAAAAATGCTCCCAAATATCGAATTTTGAACTTTGTGGCGCGATGGATCGGATTATGGGCCGCCATCAATCAGGTCATGCCAATAATGTTCGGTCGCTCTTTTCTTGCCGATCCAGAACGAGCGGAAGAAAGGAAAAGGTGGTCAAAGGCAATTGTGAGCAGCCATCGGATCGGGATCACACGGGCGGTCAAAGGTGTGATTTCCAGAGAAGGCTGCGCCGAACTGCTTGGGAAGATAAAGGTTCCGGTCGGTATTGGCGTCGGAGACGAAGACATCGCAACGGTTCCGGAGAAATCACATCGAATACATAACTTAATCGCAACCTCAGAATGGGTTGTTTTCAAGGGAGCTGGCCATTCCTCTTCGATTGAAACACCTGATCAGGTGACGGCGTTGATAGAGCGTACAATTCAGAGAACTTTGAACGGTAGATCGGCGAAGACGTTACACCGCCGCCAATGATAGAATGAGTTTATCTATCTATTGCTTTAATTGGATACGGGTGGGTCCTCGAAGGCGTTTGAACATGGGGCAGGGCTTGCCGCAGTCGCTATTGGGTCTGCTGTCAGCCCCCTCAGCCGCCGCTGGCAAGGAATTCTTTGATCCTCGCATTCAGGGTTGCGGGTGCGTCCTCGTGGATGATGTGTGACCCATTTTCGATGATTTCGACACGTGCATCAGGCAGCCGTTCGCTAAGTCCATTGATTAGCAGCCTGAACAAGTGCGGACTATCACCTCCGCCTATAAGAAGGACCGGCATATGGATATCCGAAAACGATGTTCCGATAAGATCGGGGAAGCCATGATACAGTGAGAGGGCTCTGTCAGGCCCTCGGTTGTCCCAAACTTGAGCGTATCGTTCCTCCGATAGCGCCTCGAAGTATCTGTCACCCAAAACCCCTCGGCCAAACTTTTCAACGGCCAACTCATCATCGCCGGTCCGAAACGCCTTTTCAGATGGGCCTACGGTACCTATGCCAAACTTAATGATGTCAAACGCAAGCCGGGGCGCAGAGAACAAAAGGCCGATCAACTGGGCAGGCTTTGGCGGAATACTCACGTGCATTGAGACAGCAGGCGGTTCAATGAGGACGAGGCTGCGGAACATTTCCGGCACCTGCTTGGCCGCTAAGAGTGAAACAAGGCCGCCCCACGAATGCCCCACGACGTGCGCTGGTCCTGCATCCATCACTTTGATCAAACTCGCCAGATCTTCCACATGCACCTGGATTGGGTCCCTGGCATCGGTTGGTATCGGAGCGTTCGGGACATGATAGCGTCGACTGTAGGCAATCGTGCGATAGTTTTCCGAGAAAACGCCAAGCTGTTGGGACCAAGTGCGCACGTCCGAGGCGCTGCCGTGCACAAAAACCAGGGGCTCGCCTTCACCCTTTTCGAAGGTCGCAAGAACGGTGCCGTTCACTTCCACTGACTTGGCTTCATCCAAATCGAGCATGGTTACAAGAATATCGCAATCTAGCTTCATTGTTAACGGCAGCTTCGGCGGCCGCACTGCAGGTGCGGCTTTGCAAGATCAACGGCGGGTTTGGGCCGCGAACTTCTGCAAGAAGATCCGTGACACGCTCAGACGCTGCACTGAGTCCGAGGTCCTCTTCTAGTCCCTAGCAGGCAGTGAATGCACGGCGCGGTGGGGAACGGCAGCAATCCTGATATCTATGATTTTCTGGGTTGGCACGAAGTGCGCATCACAAGCACTCGCGTTTAAGGCAAGTAAACCTCTCGCTCAGAAATGCGAAACACTTGATGGGCTTCGAGGCCGGGATGAGGGTATCTAAGCCGGGCGCGTTACTCCCAACAAGCCCGCGTGCCGGACCGCGCGCCGGCAGCATCGAGCAGCGCCAAGATCTCTTCGTGGCCTAGATCGGCGGCAAACCAGCGCGCGGTACGTCCGTAAACATCGGCACGGTTAAGGCCATCGGGGTCCGATATCGCAATGATCCGCTCTACCATCGTCTGATCATCGCGCCAGGCGGCCGCCATCAGGGGCGTCTGACCCAGCGCGTTGATCTGGCCGGCATAGTGGGGCAGCAGCGCTTTGGTGGCGAAAAGCTCGTAGAGCCCGTGCTGCTGTCGGTCGATCGCGTCGAAGAGGAGTGGTCTGAACTTCTTGTTCTGGCTCATGTCACGTATCCAGGTCTTCTCGAACGCCTCGTCGCCGGTTGAATTGAGTAGAAGCGGCAGGCTCGGCACCCCTGGGTCGTCCAGCGCTCGAATCGGGCCGGGCACCAAGATCGTTGCAGCCTCCACTTCGAGGATGGGGCCCACATTCTGGTTCTCATAGACCACACCTGTCACCTCAACCTCGGCCCCTAGGGGAAGCTGCAGATCTCGGTTGTGGTGGAACTCGGTTTCGAACTTCGAAAACAAGAGCGGGACTTGTTGTCCGTCGGGCGTGTCGATCCAGACGTCCCAGCTCGTGGCATAGCCTGTCTCCTCGTTGAATTGGCCGAGCCTCAGGCCCGCCTGGACCGTGCCCGTGAGGCTCTGCCGGTCGCCCCAGCAGCTTCGCGCCGTCCGCATCACCGCACGTACGATGACAAGGCGCGGTTCGTTCGCGTCGAGCGTTACGGACCAATCCAGATTTTCCACAGGGCCCCAGAGCAGCTCGAGCGCGGCGCCGATGGGGCTCTCTACCTCTGGGCCCCCGACCACATTGGCGCCACGGGCGAGTGCGGCCTCGACGCCCGCGATATCAAGAGCTTCGATCGCGGCGATCAGGGCGTCCTCAGCGGGACCACCCCGTGCCGGTGCGGCGAGTGTCAGCAGGAGCCCTAGGACCCAGGCTCCTTTTATGCGATGCGATCCGATCATCTTTGGCTCTCCTTCGTGCTAGACCCTTTTACCAGGCGGGAACATGCACAGAAAGGAAGAGGATAACTGCAACCAGCATCAACGATGCGGCGAATGACAGGTTTGGTGAGCTGCACCACGGCGTGGCTGTATTCGATGAAGGTCCGGAGTGGGCCTAGCGTGAGCGTTTCATGTTCAGTGAAGTTTTCAATTTGTAAGTTCCTGCTGAGTTTCCCGTAGCGGGCGTAGTTTTATCGGAACCAATCCACTGGTTGGGCGGTGATCGGCGAATTTTTCGCCGTGTCGAGACAGTGCTTAGAGTTCGTGATATCAAGATTTATCGTTCTTTTGGGAGCGCCACTTGAAACCCGATCTCAGCAAAAACGCCCTTGAGGCGACCGATTTATTAAAGGCCATGGCGCATGACGGCCGTTTGCAGATCTTGTGCCTGCTTCTTGGCGGTGAGAAATCTGTCAGCGAAATCGAAACCACCTTCTCCATGCGGCAGGCAGCAGCTTCCCAGCAGCTTTCACGTCTGCGCCTCTCTGGTTTGGTTGAGTCAAGGCGCGACGGGAAAAGCATCTATTACAGGATTGCGGACGAACGAGTTTCGGCGATTGTGGAGGTCCTGTACGATCTGTTTTGTAGCGAAGATGTGGAAAAGTGATCTGCGTTCGATGCGGTCATAACAGGGCTGGACCAAACCGGACTGACGAAAACGCAGCGCCTTTTCCGTCTTTTCTGAGCAACTAGTTTGAAACTATGGGCGCTGTTTCTAAACTCACCAACTGGATGACATAGTTTTTTTTGTTTTTTTGCCTTGTGACGAACCGGTGAACATAGCAACGTCGTGTCGAATTTTTGTTCAACTATAAAGAGGTAGATCACATGGCTGGGAAATTTGAGATCTTTGAAGACAAGGCGGGAGAGTTCCGGTTTCGGCTTAAAGCCGGAAATGGCGAGATTATCTTGGCCAGCGAAGGTTATGTACAAAAAGCAAGTGCCGAGAACGGTATCGAGTCAGTGAAGACAAATGCGCCAAATGACGACCGGTACGAGCGTAAGGAGACGAAGTCAGGCGGGTATATGTTTAACCTCAAAGCCAGCAATGGTCAGGTGATCGGCACCAGCGAGAGCTATACCAGTGCATCCGCTCGGGATAATGGAATTGAGTCTGTAAAACGAAATGCGCCAGACGCGCGTGTCGAAGACCTGACCTGATCAGACAAGAACAGCAACGGCTGTTGGTTCCTCGCGTTCATCCTATCACGGCGACTATTTCAAACAATTGTTGAGATTTGTGCGCCGGTCTGAAGATGCACGCAGGGCTTTTTGAAGTCAGCCTTCTGCGCGCAGCTGCCTTGTACGCTCCGCGTTGACTTCTGCTGCCGAGTACGGCGGTCCGACATGAATATCCGTCGCTAGAGGCGGATATTCGCCCTGTGATCAAGTCAATTTCCCTGCAGGTGGTCAAATCCCGACTTGCATCTTAGGGTCGCCGTTGTTTCAAGCAGAGGATCTCAACGTGGCCAACTCAATAGTTGAAGAAGACCTGACAATCGAAGGCAATGTCAGCTCCAACGGAGGAGGTGTTGACGTCAAGGGCAATGTGGTTGGGGATGTCAGTGCTGACGCGATTACCGTTCAGTTGGGCGGATCTGTAGATGGCGCGTTGTCAGCAAAGCAGATCACGATAGAAGGCAAGCACAATGGCAGCTTGAGTTGCGACGATCTGAAGCTTGCCTCGAGCGCACAAGTTCAGGCCGATGTCGTGGCCAGGATGATGGAAACCGAAAGCGGCGCCCAGGTTGTGGGCAAGGTAAATATCACCGGGGCGCAATAGAACCCGTCCGGGATTGGTCTGTTTCTTAACGATCGCCGAGCCTGTGAAGAAACTTCGGGTGTTCCGAGACGCGCTGTGGCGGCAGTTTCTCTGCAGACCGAATGCCCGAACACGGACCACGTCTCAGCACCGCGCGGGATTATTTCCGGTATTCTGACAGCCCAAGCTCGTCCCACATCCAGCCGAAATCATAGTCTGCAACGGGCGAGCCTGTCTGTCGGGCACTGCGGTTCTCAATTGTCTTCAACCAGTCAATGACTTTGTTCTTACCCTTGGCACTGCGAACGGCCTGGCGCGGGGTCTTGTCTCCCAGCGCCGGGATTGGCTGGTCGAGCGTCTCACGGTAATGCTGATCGAGATACTCCTGGGCGAGTTGCCGGGCTAGGGCAGGGGGGATGTCCTCATCTGCAGCGAGTCCGGTCTCCGGTTTTTCCTCTGCCATCATCTGTTCGACGGTCTGGATCGCTGTCAGCGGCGGCTTCACCAGATCACCTAGCAGCTCAAGGATGTATGCTTCGCCGCGTCTCGCACGCGCGACTGAATCTACAGATAGCGTCAGCGCCCTGCCTTTCAGGGACAGAGACCCGAGGACGGCAGCGCCAGACATCGACTTGTCCAGGACCAGGCCGGTCCCGCGTCGCGGACGGCTTGCGTTGTCCAAAGCCAGCCACGTCCATTCTTTCTGACCCGAGGCCACGAGTTCATCGGCCTGCAACAGTCTCTCTGAAACCCGGTTTTGTGTAACCCCGGTGACAAGCGGGAAGCGCAGCTCGTGGAAGATCAGGTCGTCGCCATCGCTGTTGCTGATCTGCGGTGGTACCGGATCCAGCAGGTTTGGCAGATGTGCAAAGAGCCAGGCATTGGCAAAAAGTGGTGCAGAGCGCCCTAACTGGTCCTGCGTCAGTCTCAGGTCATCATCAGCGTTCAGCTTCAAGACGGACCGAAGCCCATCTTCGAAGAACGCAACGGCATCGGCGTTGAACGGAAGCAGTGCGCCTGAGATTACATTGTGATCGCCCTGCGGGACGATCCGAACAGCGATGCGGTCCCATTGCTGCAACATTTGCGTAGCACTGTGTTCCCGAACGGTGACGGGGTCCGCGTCTGAGAGCAGATCCGTCAGCACCATCGATTTGCCTGGTACGATCTTGCTGACCTCATAAAGGCTGACCGGCGCGTCCCGCAATCCGGCGATATAAGCTCGGGTCTGGGCACTCTCCTTCGATCCCTGTCGCTTCAGATAGACATCAGCAGCGTTTTCACTAGCCGGTCCGAATGTCCTGCCCAGCAGATCTTCCAGCCCGCCACCCCTCAGGACTATTGGCCAATCGTCGCCAAGCACTTCGCCCAGCACTTCGAAGTCGAGATCGAATGTCTCGAGGGCTGGCAGAAAATGCTCTTCCAGGACATCCGCAAGCCGCTCGTGCCAAATGTCATCGCGGGTGATGAACCTTATGAGCCTGTCAAGATCATGTCCCATCGACCTGCGCCTTTCATCATCAATTGCCGAACAGCTGCGACCTAGCGCAGATTGTTGCCATCAGCCAGATGTGAGACCTGCACTGGCGCAGATTGACTCGGCGGTCATGCAGCGGAAACGCTATTGCCCAGGCTTCTGAACAAAGAGTTCTGTGAAGAGCGCTTCTGATCGGCGCAGCCCATCCTCGGTCAACACCACTGACTTCACCTTCCCTTTAGGGTCCAGGATCAATCCTTTCTGGTGCAAGCGGTTGAGCGCGCCCCAGTCAAAACCTTTCCAGGCACGCCGCTCGTCATGCAGTGTCAACCAAAGCAATGCCAGAACCGCGTCATCTACCTTGTCTTCGTCGAGTTCCATGACAACAGTGGAGGCAATCAAGGTCGGGTCCGTCAAGGTTTATTGCTGTCGATCCAGCGGGACATCATAGAGCGATCCCGAAAGCACTCGTCGGGTACAGCGCGACGCCTGATCCGCGCAATACGCTCGGCGAAAGCCACCTGTTTGGAGCTTGGTCGGGTATCGCGGACGCGCGGCATAGAGCGCTGTGTGTCAATCCACTGGCTCAAAGCCCGGCGATCCTGCTGGATCTCCCAGGGTAGAACCACGTTCTGCAGCTCTGCGATTTTACGTGCGTAAGCGAGTTGTTTGGCGGTTGCTGGCAGTGTTGCCTGTGTCTCTGAAATGGCAGTTTCGGACATCTGCTTTCCCCTTCGACGGTTCTGTAATTCTTAGAACAAAAGAGGGGTAAAAGCAAGTATGTTGTGGACAGAGCCATCTAGTACACAAGATGTAGTGCTGGTATGTTTCTGGCGGGCTGAAAGCAATTCAGAGCACCCCACTGCTGACAGTGTCAGTCAAAAAGTAGGCAGAGACCCGCGCCTGACAGGCCGATGTTCGTTCAGCAGGTGGAGGTCCCATTGAGGATCAGAATCCATTCCGACGAATGGATCTTGCAAAGTCATTGGACAGGCGGTCTGAATTGACCGACAATCCCGTCATGGAGCTGACAGACACCACACCTGTCCACCTGATCCATGTGGATCCAGACGTCAACATGGCGCGGTTCTATGGAATAGAGTTGCAGCCGACGCTGTTTGGGGAAGTGTCTGTTCTTCGCACCTGGGGACGTATTGGCACAAACGGGCAAGCCATGATGGTGACGTATGATGACGAAGCCCTTGCTAGTGAAGCGCTCCATAATCTCGAACAGCAAAAGCTCCGTCGAGGGTATGTTCCGGTCGGTGAGTGACTTCGGGCTGCAATTTGTTTCTTTGGCAAATCCCGAGCCTGTCGGCTCGTGAGCGTGCTCTTGGTTCCAGCCGGCAGGCCGGCTTCCACCCAGAACACCCCTGCATGATCTCCCTGACGCAATAGCCCCTGAACCGTCTTTTGCGAGCCGGGGCAGGGGCCTTGGATCATGGTCGGTTCATGCTGTGGTGATCTGCCCATGCGGGTTTCGATCCCTTTTGCGCTTCCGCAGGATCAAAGATCCCTTGGCTTCTTTTGTTGGTCAGGCGGGATTTGGACAAGCCAAACGCCACCCGACGTCAGGGGGAAGGCGCGGCCTCCCCCCTCGGACAAGACAAATAGACAAGACCGTGTCCTCGCGCGCCTGCGCTGCGGGCCGCACCACTCTTGTCGATTTGTCCTGTCTCGCCCCTCTCCGCGTTCGCCACGTGGCAGGTTTTAGAGACGACGCCCTTTCAGGGCTTTGCTCAAAACCAGCACCAAAGGGGATCAGCCCCGGAGGTCGCACCACAAAAGGAGAGACGGTTTTGAACATCGAAGCGACAAAAGAAATCGAGACTGACGCGAGCCTGCAGGCGGCAGAGATTGTGGCCCAGAATGACCTGTTTCGGAAAGCCCTGATTGATCCGAACGCAGCAATCGAGATGCATTCTAAGGGAATTCAGGGTCAGGTTTTTGTCACGCCCGGCGTGTCAGGCGAAGGGCCGGAGTTCCAGGCAGCGGCACTGGCGGCCGTGTCCACGGATACGCACTTTGCCGAAGGCAATGACCCCTATGGCGATCACACTTTTGGGGCGGTGACAGTCCGTGACCAGAAGCTGTTCTGGAAGATCGACCTTTACGACGCGGACTACAAATACGGCTCCGACCGTCCGTTTGATCCGGCAGTCACGCGCCGCGTTCTGACCATCATGTGCCCCAGCGAATACTGAGACCAGCCTTGTCCCAAAGGGACTGGGTCTGCACGTGCAACCTGCGCAGGAAAGGAGGTGAAATCATGCCTGCAAATATCATCGAACAGCGAACACGTGAAGCTGCGGAATTGCTCAAGAAGGGAGGCCTGTCTGCAAACATCGCCCTCCGCTTCTTGAAACAACACGTAGCCGCTTAAGCGGCCCCGCCTTACCCCCAAGGGGGTAGGGCACCCTTACCACGATCTCAAACTCTGAAACAAGGATTTGCCCCATGAGCAAACTTGAAACATTCGCCGCACCGGAAACCATCGAAACTGTTGCCCTGTCTGATCTCTACCTGTCTGACATCAACCCCCGTCAGGAGGTTGCGGAGGAAGGCATTGCCCTCTTGGCCGACAGTCTGGTCATGTGCGGCCTGATCCAGAACCTGAGCGGGTTGCGCGATGCGGATGGCAAAGTCGCTATCGTTGCCGGTGGTCGCCGCTTGCGCGCCTTGAACATCGCTGTGACCGAGCGCGCCGATCTGGCACAGGTTCCCGTTAAGGTCACGGACAACGCGTTTGTTGCAGAGCAATGGGCCAATGCAGAAAACACCGCCCGCGAAGAACTGGACCCGGTGGACGAGGTCCGCGCTTATGGCAAGATGGCCGAGAAATCCCTGTCTGTTGCCAAGATCAGCAATGCGTTTGGCGTGACGGAGGCCCATGTGCGCCGCCGCCTCGCGCTTGCCTGTCTGCCCATCGCCGTTCTTGACGCGCTCAAGGCCGGTGAGATCAGCATGGGGCTGGCCAAAGCCATGACGGTCAGCACCGAAGAAGAGAAAATTCTGGAGGTTCTGGAACAGGCCAAAGACTGCCGGTGGTTCAGTGAGCATGATGTTAAACAAGCCCTCACGTCCGAAGCGGTCAGCAGCACCAATCGAAAGGCAGTGTTTGTGGGACAGGAGGCCTATGTTGAAGCCGGTGGCACGGTCACTGCTGATCTCTTTGCTGATGAAACCCTATTCAACGAGGGCGAGCTACTGGATCATCTGTTTGCTGAGAAACTGGCGGCAGAAGCGGAAAAGCTGCGTGAAGCGGAAGGCTGGGACTGGGTGGACACCCATGATGAAAGCTACATTCCCTATGGGTTCTCGGGGACCGAAGGCATGCACCGTCTTGAGATGGTGAGCCGGGACTTCACGGAAAAACAGGCCGAACGGTATGACGAACTTGCCGAACTCCATGAAGCCGAGGCTCTGGACGAGGCTGGCGACAAGGAACTTGCAACGCTCGAAGACTATGCCGCGCCGTTCTATTCTGACGAGCAACGCAAGCTGTCCGGCGTGTTTGTCTATGTCGGCAACACTGGCGAGATCAAAACATCATCGGCCTATGTCGCGGGAGAACATGTGCAGGCCGCCATTGAGGCCGGTGTTCTGGAACCAGTCAAAGAGACAGAGGTCAAAGAAACACCGAAACCGGCTTATTCGCAGAAGTTCATCGACGACATGGTAGCGATCCGGCTGGCAGCAGTGCAGACGGCCCTGCTGGACAAGCCGGATTATGTGCTGAGCCTGTTTGCCTTCTATGCCACCCCGGCCTCCGGTCTGACCTGCAACCTGTTCGGGTTTGGCTATGGTGGCGCTGAACGGAACACGCCCGAGGTCGATGACCAGTTCATCCTCGACCCCCGCCTTGGCGGGGAACAGGATGCGGCGGCAGAGGCAGCCTATGACCAGTTCCACGAGATGGCCGCAAAAGGCAGCGTGGAGGCGTTCAAAGCGTTTCGCGATCTGGGCAAGAAAACCCGCAACGGTGAGATCACAGCCTTTCTGGCCCGGCGGTTCCTGACCCAACGCCCAGAGTTCATGGCTGAGATCGAGGCTGAGATTGGAGCAGACATCCGCGCGATCTGGACACCTTCGGCTGAGAATTGCTTCAAGCGGCTGAAAGGCTGGCAGCTGGATGACCTCTATAAAGACCTGCTGGATTTGCACATAGATACCGACATGTTCAAAACCTTCGCGAAATCCAAGAAGGGCGCGAAGAACGAAGCGATGCACAAGCTCTTCAATGATCCAGAGCATCAAAAGGCACTGGGCGTGACCGAGGCACAGAGAGCCCGGATCGATGCTTGGGTACCTGAGTGCTTCTGAACCAGCAGGGCAGGGCGCATAACGCCCTGCCAATCAATCTCCGGCTGTGTCAGCCGCAATGATGAAAACTCAAAGTGGCATTGCGTGAACAACCCGTCGAGACTATCCATCAAAGGCCGGTCGCCTATCACATTTTCAAAGGCAAGAACTTCGCAGAAACGGATTTGGAAAACCCCATGAAAACCCCATCGAACAAGCTCGAGAAAGCCGCCCGCCGTGTTTGGAAGTCCGCGCAGATGTTTGTCGGGTTTCATACGGATCAGAAGGGCAAGCCGCGCACACAGCCGAAGCTCTGGCCGCCAAAAAACGGGAGCGCGTCGATCCATGGTGATCCCAGCGCGCAGGAGGCCATCGTGGTCGTCAAAGCCGCTGATCCGGACGAGGTACAGGACGTGCAGATCAAGCTGCACCCAAACCGCATTGTTGTGCGCCGCGATGCAGATGCCTGGTGGCAGGGTGTCGCTGTAGATGAGCATACCGTGACAGTTCGAATGGCCGACAACACCATCATCGAAATCCGCCATGACGGATCGGTGAAGCGCCGCTCGGCAGAAGATGAAACCCATGTCGAAGCTGATGGCAGCATCTTCAAGTTCACGGAGTTTGCCGAGGCGCATATGACGGGTGACGGGGTGGAAATGACCCGCCGTACTGAGGATCGCATTGCCACGATCACAGCCGATGGTGTTGTCGATCGCGCGCGCAGGCGGTAGCCTGATCTCAATACCTCAAGACTTTCCTTTGGTTAAACTTGCGGCCCGCTTCGGTGGGCCTCTTTCTTGTGTGCAAGATCGTCGGCAGAGGCTTGCCGAGGTCGCCTCTATTCCCTCCATATGCCATTCCAAACCCATGTTGACTGTTGTCGCCAACCTAGCCAATGTCGCGCGTTCGTATCGATGCGTCTGCGTCAGCGCAGATGTGTTGGGGCCGATGCAAACCCACAAGGAAACGCAAGCAACATGACTGATGACTGGAACGACTATGCCGATGGTTGGGACGACAATAGCGACGTCAGACGCTATGCGCGTCGCGCTTTTGCCTCGCTCGACGACCACTTGAGTCTCCGTGGGAAGGATTGGCAATCAAATCGCGTGCTCGACTTTGGATGTGGCACCGGATTGCTGACGGAGAAGATTGCACCGCATGTGGAGGAAGTTGTCGCGGTTGATACTTCGGAGAATATGATTGCGGTCCTGCACGAAAAGCAGCTGCACAATGTTAGAGCAGTGCATGGAGATATTCTGGCTGGAGATGTTCCGGGGCTCAAGAACGGGTTTTCAGGTTTCGATTTGATCTGCGCTTCATCCGTTTGCGCCTTTCTTCCCGATTACAGTAGCGCTGTGGCAGTGCTAGCGGGCTTGCTCAACAAAGGCGGGCATTTGGTTCAGTGGGATTGGCAAGCGTCAGATGATGGCGGTTTCGGATTGACGTTGAATCAAATGAAAGCCGCGTTGGAGGCGGCAAGGCTTGGTTCACTTCGCGTCGAACGGATATTCGAGTTCAAATCTGATGAGCAAGTCATGCCTGTTTTGATTGGAGCGGGGATTCGAAATACAGACTGATCTTGTGTTTGGATGAGTGAACAACCATTGCGCCCAATTACCTGACCTTTGGTGTGGCTCGGGCAGCAAAGTTCAACTTAGAGATTTAGCACCGGTTATTGGTCAGACTCCGCCATTTCAAATTGTGTCCGGCTGATCACCTGATCCGCACAAGCGCGGATCAGGGCCGGACCGTCCGGTCTTTGGCCTCCGCCATTTGGAATGCGCGGCTTGCACCGCCGGTGATCCTCCCTCCTTTGCTGCGAGGGTCATACCGGCCCAGAAAGGCCACCCGGACCCGGAGCTGAACACTGCGCCTGTGTCGGACCGAAGCGATGTTGCTGCCATTTACTGCATCGCTTCGTTCAGATGCCTCGCGTGCAGCGATCCCAGAATGCCTTGCCTGTTCACTTGGCCTGACAGTTTCGGGCCCGTTGCCGGAGAAGATCCTCAGCTGCCCGTGTTTCTGTGGTGATGAACATAAGCGAGCAGTCGGGAAAGACGCGCGGTGCCCGGACCGGGTACCGCGCTTCAACAGGGAATATCCCCTGCGCCTGCGGCGCATTCCGCGCGGAGCAAATTACCTGCTGACATCCCCTTTTGTGCTCACTTTTCCCATGTTCATCGAAACACGCCATAGCGAGGATCAAACAATGGCAACTCAAACACTGAAACTGAACGTCAAGACCGGTGAAAAAGAGGGCAAGACATTCTGGGACCGATGCGGGGTGCTCTTCGTCCATACCGATGAGACCGGAAACATCACCTCGATCCAGGTCAGGCACAGCATGTTCCCCGGCGTCGAGATGGTGGCCTTCCCAAAACGCACCGATGACGATCGCGTCACCGAATGACGAGAGGGCAGGGCGGCGCAAGCCGCCCTTTCTTCTGCTCCGGCCAAAGGCCGGACCACATACGCGCCACAGGTGGCGCGCGGTCCTAAGACCGGGCAGCGGTGTCGATCTGCCCCAATGCGGCAGCAGACAACCCTGCCAGACCCGCCGCGCAGGCGGCGGGAAACTGAGCGCGCCCAGGCGCGCGGAAAATGCAGATTGCATTTAACGTGCCGGAAAGTGACGGGCGCTGTTCGGGCAGCTCCCGCTTTGCGTGATTGCCCTGCGCCAGTCCACCGGCACCCACGCCTGTTTAAGGAAAAGGGGCGGAACCCTTTTCCCGGCGTGGAAATAGCCTCCAAGAGCAAAACTGTTCCGGGGGCAATTTGAGAAAATGCGGATTTCTAAAATCACCCCCGGTTTCCTCTTGGAGAGTATGACAGGATAAGGTAGTTGTGTTACAAACTCGAAATACAACCTGAGGTATACATTGAGCAAGCCAGCCGACACCACTGTCTTTTCCGTGCGCTTGCCTTTGGATGCATTGGCGCGTCTGGAGGAGGCCGTGGGCGCGCTCGGGGCCAAGAGCCGCAACCAGATCATCCAGCGTCTGATCTATCGTCTGATCGGGTATCTCGATCCTGACCCCGCTGTTGTGGATCTCTGGCAGACGCACTTGCGGCAGGTTCAGGGTGGATACACCAACCTCAATCAACTGGCGAAATCGGCCAAGCGCGGCACGGTGATCTGGACGGATGACGACCGGCGCGATGTCGAAAATCTCCATCGTGCGATCATCCAGCACCGGCAAGACCTGAAAGCGCTGATCACAGCGGCCCGCCGAAATCGAGAACCGGAGGCCGCCATTCGCCGGATCTTGCGCGACGATGATTGGACATCTGAAGTATGAATGTCGCGGCTCGCAATCTGACAGCAGAGGATTTCCTGGAGCTTGCCTTCCGGGAAGCGCAGAAGGGTATCGATCGATCCAAGCAGATCAGCCTGCAGCTGCAGACCGCCAAGCGCATGAAGTTCATGATCTCGCGGGCCTCATCCATCAAGGCGCGGCTGGGTGCTGTGGTCGGAAAGCCCGAGGCGGTTGTGAAACACGTCCGCAAAGGTGGGGTGAACAACGCCCATGAGCTGCGCCGCCAGATCAACTATCTGACCGTCAGGGTAGAAGGCGTATTAGACATCCGGGACAATGGCGTGACCCCGCTCGATGCGGATCAGGTCATTGATTTGATTGAGACTTGGGCCGAGGATTTCAACGGGAAAACCAATTACGGGTATACCCGTCACATGATCGTTTCTTTTCCCGAAGGCACCTATCCAGACGCCGCGCATGAGGCGGGCTTGGAGTTCGCGGATCGTCTATTTGGGAGCGGTGATTTTGGCGATACCTGGGACTATCTGACCGTGTTCCACAACGACACCGACAACCCCCATGTCCACATCGTTGTGAACAACCGGGGCGTCGAGCATGGTCAGTGGCTTGCTATGGGCATGAGCAGCGAGATGAACATCGACGTTCAGCGCGCCATCCAGGTTGAGGTTGCCGAAGGATACGGCATTGAGCTGACCGCGACGACCCGCCTTGAGCGCGGTTTGCGGCAGGAAGTGGAGACCGACACGTGGAAAGTTCAGGCCGGACTGTCACTTGTTGAAAGCACTCCGGAGGTTGAAGTTAAGGCCCGCGACATGGCCGGTGATGTGATGACTCTCTCCATCGCAAGAATGTCGGATCTGTTTGATGAGCGCGCCAACGCCATCAAGGACCGGATCGAAGAGTTTGCCATCCAACTCGTAGAGGGAGACGAACCAGTGGTTTCGCGCATGGAACATCTATTGGATCAAGCCCATCATTTTGATGATTACGGCGCGCCGGGAGACCCGTCTTACGTGTCGCCCGAGGTCATGAGCAACCTGCGGCGACACATCGAAACAGGTGGGTCTGAGGATACGATAGCGCCCGAACTAAAGGCTCAGGTTGTTGCCCATATCAACAACGTTCGGGACAACGAACAGAGCCACCCGTATCTGTCGGCCCTTGCTGACATTGTCGATGACAAGGAGTTCCAGGCGTCCGCTGATTATGCCCCGGCAGCACGCCGCTACGAGGTCTATATGCAGGACACCTTGGGCGAGGGGGCCTATGAGGACTTCCAGTCTCAGACCAAAGAATTGCTGCAATCAATCGACAAGATGGAAGGTCTTGCTCGTGAGGTTGACGACCCAAATCTGCGTGTCGCTATGGACATTCAGATTGGCGAGATGAAAGGCGACGTTGCGGATCTGCGCACCAACGATCCGGACCTTCAAGCCTTCATCATCGAGGACCGGCGGTATGCAACGATGATGGATACCGCCGAAATGGATGTCTTGGATTACCCACAAGCCGCTGAGTGGTCCGAGATCCGCAAGGACGTTACAGAGACCGCCACCAGCTACGGCTTGGACGGCGAGGCGTTCATTGCCCGGTTTGGAGACCATCACAACGTCACCCTGGGCACAACAATGGGATGGCGCAGCGACGACATATCGACAGCTGCGGCTCACTTCAACAGTCAGGGTTTGCCTGACAGCTACGAGCGGGCCGAGGCCGTTGTCGATGAGCTGCACCAAACAGCCTCTACCAAGATCATCGCAATCTCCGAGGAACTTTCGAACGTCCACGCCCACGCCACTCATCCGCTCCTAGAGGGGCGCGGTGACGATGACGGACACAGCTTATAAGGACTTCGCCCGGTCTGCCTGATGCGCGCGCCAACGCCCCAGGCAGATCCATCACAGAGTTATCCATCAACTCGCAAAGGAAAAACTATGGTTTCGCGTACAGACTATCTTTTAAACGAAGTCGAACACTTCGCACCCTATTCCAAATTTGATCAATCTGCCCCGCGCGAGGATCGCGTTTCAGAGCAGATCGACATCATCAAGAAAGAGCAGCAGGCGATGGGCTATGATCGTGCAGCCATCGCCTCAAACAGCTTCGACATCGAGGACCAGGCCAACCGCCGAGTTGACGAACAAACGGCACAACAAGATCTGGTCGAAGAACTGAAAACCGAATTGGAGGCTGCGGAGCGATCAGGGGAGCCGGTAGATCTGAACGATATGCAGGCATTGGTGTCTCAACACATGAGTGATGCTCAGGAATACGACCTGTATCACCCCTACTATTCGTCCCTTGCGGATCTGTCGGGCGACAAAGAATTTCAGGAGTCCGACGACTACCAGTCGCCCGCTGATCGCTATGTTCAGTATATGCAATCCGCTCTGGGGCAGGCCGGTTTTGAGACCTACGAGCAACAGACCAAGGACATCATAAACTCCATCGAAAACATGGAGGCGCTTGCCCGAGAGGTTGAAGATCCACACTTGCGCGCCGCAATGGACGTCCAGATCGGAGAGCTGAAGGGCGATGTCGCAGAACTGCGCCCATACGATACTGACCTGCAGGCGTACACTGTTGCTGACGACAGTTACACCACATCCATGAATGCGGCCGAGTTGGACAACCTGGATCCGTCCGAGGCCGAGAAATGGCTGGCAGTGCGTGACGAAATTGTTGCAACCGCCAACAGCTTCGGTCTCGACGGAAACACCTTCCTGGCCCGCTACAACGATCATGACAGCGTTTCGGTTGGCGCAACGGCGACTTGGCGAGGAGCGGACATTTCTACCGCTGCTGCTCACTTCAACAGCCAAGGCGTTCCAGACAGCTACGCGCGCGCCGAGGCCGTTGTTGGTGAGCTGCACCAAGTTTCATCCAGCAAGATTGCCGCCGTGGTGCAAGAGATTGCCCATACCCGCGAACAGGCTACCCACGTCCATGAGTATGATGGACACAGTCTTTAACCACGGAGGACATGATAGATGATTGTTCGCGCCGGTGAATGTGTTGCCGGGAACAGCGAGACCACCGGGTTGGAGTAATGTGGGGTCTGTTCCGATTGGGACGGACTCTTGTCCTTGGACATTCCGGGCATTCGCTGCACCACGTTTGAATAGGCAAGAAGCGGACGGAGTGAGCTTTCGCTGCGGCTGCGCCAAAGACTGCTTCGAGTGAGTGTGTCAAAACCGGTCGTTCTTGATCGCTAACGGTGCGTCAGACATCGCGCGAGCTCTACCACCGATTTGATCGCGCGCCGGGCGCGTGCCCAAGTCGGGAGTGCGCGACAAAGCTGTTTTCCGTAGTATGGAAACCAGCCCCTTCCCGCCTCAATCCCAGTTTCTCTGAGAGTGCCTACTCAGAGAACCTTGCGGTAGTACACAGACCTTTTTCCTGCGCAAATTGAAAGAGAGGAAGGCGGAAATATGCAATCAAACGCATCTGCATGTATCAGAATTCTGGAATCCCTAGTACCGCCATCTGTTTGCCAACCCGCTCAAGTACGTCTGGAGAAAAGACCATTGCTTCTTTGAAGCGTTTCACTGTCATGTCTGGATGGGCGCGCAATAACTTCTCTGCAGACGTGCGCGCTTCTTCTTCGCGTCCTGCTCCCAACAGCGCGGCACAGAGGTTTCGGTGAACCCAATGTGCATTCGGGCGTTCTTGCAGAGCGCGAATAAATAGGTCTGCCGCCTGATTGTCGTCACCGGCAACCTGATGAGCGCTGCCCATGCCTACAAGATTGTTGAAATTCATCGGGTCTAACGGGCTTAGGCGCATCGCCCGTTCGAAGTGTTTCATGGCCATTTCTGGCCGGTCTGCATAGGTTTCGAGCCAGCCCAAACGGCTCAATGCCCATGCGGAATTGGGATCGAGCTGGATCGCGCGTTCGAGAAGGACACGCGCAGCACCATAGTTGCGTGCAAATGTGTGAACCGTACCTAGTACCGACAGTATCAATGGATCGTCGGAAGACATTTGGGCGGCCCGTTCCGCGCGGGATAGCGCCTCGGCCTTCGCTTTGCTGATATCAGCGACCCAATTGTACACAGAGCGTTGCGCCCAGCACCAAGCGGCGAGAGCAAGTGCCATTGGATAATCGGGATCGATCTCAAGAGCCTTGTCTAGAAGCTCCAACGCTCTTGCCGCTGATTGCTCCTCTAACATCCAGGCATCGGGCATGGCGCGCATCGTGTAGTCATACGCGCCAAGATCATGAGGCGGCTTCCGCCGTGTACGTTCAATCTCCGCAAATTGAATTGAGGGCTGCAGGGCGCCAGCGACTTTCTCCGTTATCTTGTCTTGGAGATCGAAGATGTCGTCGAGAGACCCGTCATACTTGTCTGCCCACAGGTGTGCCCCTCCATCGGTTTCGATCAGCTGCACAGTGATTCTAACGCGTTGCCCCGCACGTTGGACCGATCCTTCAAGTACGTACTTCACGCCCAACTCGCGCCCGATATCCCGGACATTCATGTGTCGACCCTTGTAGGCAAAGGACGAATTCCGCGCGATCACGAAGAAGGACCGGATGCGCGAGAGGGTGGCTGTGATTGCCTCGACGACACCATCCGCAAAGTAGTCTTGGTCCGCGTCACCAGACATATTGTCGAAAGGTAAGACGGCGATTGAGGGCTTTTCCGGCCGCTGGAGCTGAACGCTGCTAGAACTTTTATGGGTGTTGTTGTCAAGCTCCGGAGACCAACGGAACACACGCACCGGCGTGGGGATGTTCTTTAATTGATGTTCGCCATCATCGGCAAAACTTGCTTCGATCCTCTTGGCAACGTGTTCATGAGTGCTTGCACTAAGGCTTATCCCACCTGGAGAAGCAATTTCCTGAAGGCGAGCAGCGAGGTTCACACCATCGCCAAAGATATCTTTTCCCTCGATGATAATGTCGCCAAGGTTGACGCCGATCCGAAGTCGCAGGAGCGGTTTGCCTTGCGGGTCCTCCTTCCGGGTAGACATTGCGGTCTGTATCTCGACGGCGCAAGCCACGGCGTCTACCACACTGCCGAATTCTACCAATGCACCGTCACCCATCAGCTTAACCAAGCGTCCCTTGTGAGCGGCTACGGTTGGGCCGAAGATTTTCTTGCGGATTTGGTTGACGGCGGCAAGGGTCCCTGTCTCGTCGGCGTTCATCATGCGTGAGAACCCGGATACATCCGTGGACATGATGGCTGCTAAGCGGCGCTGAACGTTCGTTGAACTCATACTGCTTTCCTAGCGGCGACTGCGTGAGCTCGCAAGACCGACGCATATTCGAGGTAGTGTATCTACCGCTTCTGCTTGATTGTTCTTGGCTTCCCAGCGGAACATGAACAATAACAGAGGTGGTATGGCACTGTGGCCATATAAGCTGGCCCCGTTTCAGTGGACGGTTTCAAAAGGTCCAGCTGACCGGTCTGCGAAGTCAGCCGGGCTTACGTTGCCAAGATACCCATGTCGACGACTTCGATTGTAGAACAGGTCGATCTACTCGACCAGATCGAGCGACAGTTTGGTGGCGGCAGACCAAAATTCTTAGGACGATGGGGAAGCCGCTACAGGTCCGAAACCATGCGTCGCCTACTTTTGTGGCAGGTCATAGGCTAGCCCAGCTCTGAAGCTCGCATGTCTGAATCTCAGGTGGGCTCGCTGACCCAAAGGAATAGGGCGGAGGTTCACCCATCCTTAAGACTTTCTTGCGCTATGGACACCATCTCCTTGATCAAAATGTCGAAGTCGCTCTGCGTGCTGCGGTGATTGGCGATAGCGCATCGCAAGGCATAAGTGCCAGAGACGCGGGTATCCGAGAGCGCCGCAATGCCGGTTTCCTGCAATCTCAGCATAACCTCCCGGTTGAGAAACTCGCAGTCTGTATCGGAAAGCCCCTTTGGACAAAGACGAAAGCACACGATGTCCAGAACCGGCTCAGCCAAAAGTTCCATGTCGGTGCGTGCGCGGATCAGATCTGCCAGATAATGCGCCTGGTCGATGTTCTGGTCGATCAGGCGGGCAAACTTCGCGGCACCGTGCTCCTTCAGGCTCATCCAGACTTTCAGCGCCCGGAAGCCGCGCGAGGTCTGGATGCCGAAGTCGTGCAGCCAATCGGCGGCCGCAACGCCGCGGGTTTCGCTTTCCAGATAGGCCTGAGACAAGGCAAACGTGTCCAGATGTTGTTCACGTTCTTTAACTAAACAGCAGCCGACCTCAAACGGAGCATGCAGCCATTTATGCGGATCAAGCGCAACGGAATCCGCGCGTTCCATTCCAGCCAGTAGGTGTCCGTGTTTCGGCGCCATCGCAGCGAGGGCACCGATGCAACCGTCAATGTGGAACCACAGGTTTTCTTGTGCGGCTAGATCTGCCAAGGCAGGAAGATCATCTATGGCTCCGGTATTTATCGTTCCGGCATTGGCGATGATTGCCACGGGCTGGACGCCCTCGGAACGATCAGTTGCGATCTTCGTCTGAAGCTGATCTACATCCAACCGATAGTCAGGCGTTGACGGGATGCGCCGCAGCGCCCTGCGTCCGAGACCAAGAAGTTCCATGGCCGTCAGATGGCAGCCATGCACCTGGTCGGAGCCGTAAAAGGCCAGACGAGCGCCGCTCAACCCTCCTTCCCGGATGCTTTCTTGCCCAAGGGCTTCATTGCGGGCAACGGTGAGCGCAATGAGGTTGGCCACTGAACCGCCACTGGTCAGCGTACCGCTGGCGGTGCTCGGGAAGCCTGCGATTTCCTTGAGCCAGTCTACCACTTGCCGGTCCATCTGGGCTGCGGCGTGATTACCCCCCCCCAGATTCGAGCCAAGAATAGCGGCCAGGAAATCACCCAGAGCGCCGGTGAAGTTACTCGATCCCATGTACCACATCCAAAACCGCGGATGGATGTTGCCCATTGGATAAGGCATCAGATTCTCCTTGATCTGATCGAGCACCTCTTCCAGCGGCGTGCCACTCTCGGGTAACGGAGATTCATAGAAACACTGCACCTGCTCTGGCATCTGTTGCCAGACCGGCGCGTCGCGCACCTCGCTCAGATAGGCCACCGCATCGTCAACCGCGCGATGTGCCGCCGCGCGGTGCGCCGCCCAGTCAGCAGGATCAAGGGTCTCTTCGCCTGACACTACGCACCCATCTGCGCTGTGGGTGTCGAGTGCGAGATCGCGATTTCTTCTTCGGTCATCTCCGGCTCGATGTTTTCGAAAAGTGGTGTGGTCATATAGCGCTCTGCTGTGTCTGGCATCATGGCCAGTAGGACAGAGCCTTCGGGCGCGTCCTGTGCGACTTGCAGCGCAGCCAGAACGGTTCCGCCACCAGACACGCCGGTCAGTATCCCTTCCTGACGCGCCAGATCTTGCGCTGTTTTGATCGCGTCTGGACCCGCAACGGGCATCAGTTCATCAAAGTACTTGTTGTCCAGAGATTCTTGAAGAACCGCCGGGATGAAATCAGGCGACCACCCCTGGAACGGGTGCGGCTCCCAAGCGCTGTGGCCTGAAGCCGGGCTGCCATTTGGGTTGCGTTCCTGAGCAATGCCACTGGCGACCAGCCCCGCATTGGCAGGCTCGGTTAGCACGATTTTGGTTTCGGGGCGGTCACGTCTGAGCACCCTCGCCACGCCGGTCAGCGTGCCTCCAGTGCCGAACCCGGTCACAAAATGGGTCAGCTTGCGCCCCTTGAAGTCAGCGACGATCTCCGGCCCTGTGGTGCGTTCGTGGATTAGCGCATTGGCCTGCGTCTCAAACTGGCTGGCTAGAAACCAACCATTAGCCTCGGCCAGTTCCACGGCTTTGTTGTACATTCCGACCGCCTTGAGCGCACGCGGTGTTAAAACCACCTTGGCTCCAAGCATGCGCATCAGTCGCCGCCGCTCAACTGAAAAACTGTCCGCCATTGTGATAACCAACGGATAGCCCCGGGCGGCGCAAACCATGGCGAGGCCGATGCCGGTATTTCCGCTCGTGGCTTCGATCACCGTTTGCCCAGGCTTCAAGGCACCACTCTTCTCCGCCTCGTCAATGATGCTTACGGCCAGACGATCCTTCACTGATGCCGCCGGATTAAAGAACTCTGCCTTCACGTAAAGCTCCACATGTGATGGTGCGAGTTTTTGCAACTTGATGATCGGCGTGCTGCCAATGGTTTCAGTGATGTTGTCGTAGATCATCGTGTTTTCCCTCGTTTCGGCCATTTTGGCTGTTTGTTTTGAATCAACTCTATTCCAGCTTTGGCGTCAGAGCTTGCAGAACATCTGTAGAAATCCTGTAGAGATGTTATTGTAAGCGATGATTTATTGTTTTGGTGATTTTGAACTGGATACGGGTTCGGCTGAACTGCGATGCGGCGGACAGGAAATTCCTGTCGAGCGGCAAGTCTTCCTGCTGCTGGAGTTGCTGGTCAAGAACGGCGAAGGTCTGACCTCTCAGACAGACATAATTGATACGATCTGGAACGGGGCAGCGATCTCAGATGCGGCGATCGCCAGCCGTGTCCGATCGGCCCGCGCGGCAATAGGAGATGACGGCGAACACCAGCGCGTCATTCGCACGGTAAGGGGCCGGGGCTATAGGTTGGTAGTTCCGGTCGTGAAGCGAATGAACCCCGACATGGCCGGCTTTTCATCAGCGGAGGGGTCGGCTCCGTCTATCGCTGTGCTCCCGTTCAGTGCGTTCGGCGACTTGGACCGCGCAACGATCATTGCCCCTGCCTTGGCTCATGAGCTGATCGTTACTCTGTCTTTGACCCGGTCGCTGACGGTCATTGCACGGGCTTCTAGCTTTCAAGTGGCCGACGGGAGGGAAGCGCAAGAGCGGCTGGATGTCGATTACGTTGTTACTGGGTCCGTAGAGATCCGCGCCAAAAGCGTAACCGTGTCTCCGGTCATGACATCGTCCAAGACAGGAGAGGTTATCTGGGCCGACAGGTTTCACGGCAAGCTGGATGACATCTTTACGATCAAAGCAACTGTTGCCAATTCCGTTGTCTCTGCTGCGGAAATGCATGTGCCGCGCCATCAGGCCATTCAAGCCAAGGCGCTTGATACCGAAGCTTTAGATGCCTGGAGTTTCTTTCACCTTGGTCTCAACCAAATTTACCGTTTCACCTCCGAAGATAACGCCAGGTCGGCTCAGTATTTTCAGGAGGCCCTCTCAAGGGCTCCCGATTTTGCCCGCGCGCATGCGGGTCTGTCATTTGTCGCCTTTCAACGTGCCTTCACAAGTTTTGACGAAGATCGCGGGGCCGCCGCACAGGAAGCCCTGCGCGCCGCCGAAAGGGCTATGGAGCTTGCCCCCGACGATCCCTTTTGCAATTTTGTTTTCGGCAGAAGTTACTGGATGTTGCATGATTTGGAGTCAGCGACGCATCACTTGGAACGGGCCGTCCAACTGAATCCAAACTATGCCCAGGGCCATTACTCGTTTGGTCTTGTTCAAACGTTGAATGGGATCAGTTCAGACAGTATTGATCGCACATCCGAACTTGCCACGCGTCTCAGCCCGCTAGACCCGCTTCTTTACGGGATGCACGGCATGAAAGCGTGGGTCCGGGTCAATCGACAAGACTGGGCCGGTGCCGCCGAATGGGCGGACAGGTCCGCGCGCACACTCGGTGCTCATTTCCTCATAGACATGTTGGCGGCGATGACCCATGAGGCTTGCGGCAACAGCAATGAGGCAAGGCATTTTGCGTCCCGCGCCCGTTCCCGCCGCCCAGACGCCAATCAGGACCAGTTTTTTGCAGCCTTTCCGCTGCCTGAGGGCCTGGCCCGAAACACCGGTCGGGCCGCTCTGACACAACTGGGTTTTTAGACAGGTGTTGACGCAGGACAGGTCCGTAAGATCGGTTGGCGCACTCGACCTTAATGACTTGCAGAATAAACCTCTTCGTCTTTACCTCGGAGCTCAGATAGAAAGTGGTGTCAGTTCATTCCGCTGACCTCAATAAGTTCGCGCCGCCAAGACCATTGTTGACAATGCAGGCCACAGTTCGAACCAGTTGCTTTAGCCACCACCAGAGAAGCTGACATTGATGCCCGCTGCAGAAGCGGTCTCTTTGGGCTCGATTGTAACCATCGCTGCGCCGAGAACGTACGCCCGGTCCGGATTGGCGAACGGCACTTGCCGCCCGCCAAGGTACTCTAGATGTCGATTTTCTCGGCGATACTCAGCGCATCTTCAAGTTCGACGCCGAGGTATCTGACTGTGCTATCGACCTTGGTGTGCCCGAGCAGAAGCTGAACCGCTCGGAGATTTCCCGTTTTCCGGTAGATCTCTGCCGCCTTGGTCCGTCGAAGCGAATGCGTTCCGTATCCGCTTGGTTCCAAGCCAATTGCAGCCACCCAGTCTCTGACAAGCCGACCGTACTGGCGCGTCGAGATGTGTGGTCGGTCGTGGAAACGGCTCGGAAACATGAACGGGCAAGCCAGCATCTCGGGCGACTTCACCCATGCCAGGACAGAGTCCCTTGTGTTTTCAGTCAGTTCGAACTGAACGGGGCGCTTGGTTTTGCTTTGGATCACTGAAACACGCTCTCGGACGCGGTCATCCTTGACGAGATCAGCCACTGCGAGTTTGACCAGATCGCATCCACGCAGTTTGCTGTCTATGGCGACGTTGAACAAAGCCAGATCGCGAAGGTAGCCCGCAAGTTCCAGGCGTGCGCGGATCGCCCAGACCTGTTTTGGCAAGAGTGGGCGCTTCTGGCCGATGATACGCCCCTTGTTCCACGCTCTGCGTTTTGGGGTTACGGCGGGTAGTTGGACTCTTGGCATGATATGCCCTCCGATCCCCCCTCCACGCCCAGTCATCAGCACCGTGCTGACAAGGCGATTCTACGAGGCGGCGGAATGTCCGCAGTCCAAAGACAGTTTGGCACGCCATTTCTGCGTGAGCATTAGGCGGCTCCGAGCCCAAAGCGGAAGTGCTCCATCTCCGAACCTCGCAGACGCGGCAAACTAGTCGCCATATCCATGAGCCGCATCGCAGAAAGAAAAGCGGTCGTTCATTCACTGCGCAGCGAATTTTCGGGTGCCAATGTCCGAGTTGCGGACTTTGCAGACATCCGCATTTTTACTCCAAAGGACCACAGTCAGCCCGAAGCGGACATTCAATTCAAGACTTTGCAATTCCGGCTTAGCGGACAAAGTCGCCATCGAAGGCTGAACAATCAAGGACTATTTGCAGCCCAAACCGGACGTTGGCGCCAAAATTTTGCAATTCCTGAAATCCAGACAAGTTGACCAAAAATCCTTTCAACTAAGATGTTCAATGAACTTGCCACAGCCGCACACGAAAGAGTTCATGTTGGACGGATTTACGTCCTAACTTATCGGGATAGGACAGCGGACCAAAATGCCATTACACTAAGTTTGCAACGGGTTGGAGGTGTCTTTGTCAAATGAGATTAGAAGACTTTCCGCAATAGTGGCTTTCGACATGGTTGGCTACAGCCGACTAATGGAGTTGGACGAGTCCGGAACCCTCGCGCGGCAAAGAACTGTCCTGGATAAGATCATTAACCCAAAGGTGATCGAGTTTGACGGTCGAGTAGTGAAGACCATGGGAGACGGTGCACTGATTGAGTTTGCTAGTGCCGTAAACGCGGTTTCATGGGCGGCTTCGGTACAACGCGCGATGATTATTCACGAACGTGATCAGGATGCGGATAAACGAATCTCTTATCGTATTGGGATCAACCTCGGTGACGTTCTCGTCGAGGGAGACGACATTTTTGGGGAAGGGGTGAACGTCGCTTCCCGCCTGGAAGGATTGGCTGAGCCCAACGGGATTAAGATCTCGGATACGGTATTCAAAAGCGTGAAAGGCAAACTGGATCTTGGCTTTGCCGACGTCGGGCTCAACAAGGTCAAGAACCTTTCGGAGCCAATACAAGCATTCAAAGTGCTTCTTGACCCAGGTGATGCCGGCAAAATTCTTGCCGATGCAAACCCGATCTCAAGCCGGATCGGAAAACCTATGGTTGCCGCAGCGGTTGTTCTTTTGGTGGGTTTGAGTGTCCTCATCGGTTCAATCTGGACTCCGAGCTTCGGTGATCCCGACGATGGAATATTGATCGTCCCGTTTACGGCCGAAACAAGCTCTGACAAGGTCTCAGCGGATGTCGTGACAGAGTTGTTTCTCCGATCATACGGCAGGCTTAGGCAGTTGCCTTCTGCTTCGTACAGTACATCGATGCGGTACAAAGGTATCGCCGTCACGTTAGCGGACCTGAAACGGGACATTGATGTCAGGTATGTTCTCGATGGGTCAGTCAGAACACGCGAAAACGAAATCGAAATCCGTGCGCGTCTCAGAGATGCAACAGAAAGCGGCGACGGCGTCATCTGGCAGCAAGTTGTAGAAGGGGAAAAAGACCGGCTGTTCGACCTTGTCAGCGACCTGAAATTCAAAGCAGCTGGCGCGCTGAAGCTCAAACTCAACCCGGTCGAGCGCCGTTTTTTTGAAGAGACGCCCACAACTGACCAAAACGCATTTCTTGCCTATGCAAACGCCGATAGGTTGCTGCACAGCAAGGATTTCACGGATATCGGTAAAGCCCTGCCGTTATACGAGGAAGCAATCTCGCTAGATCCAAACTTTGTTGCGGCAAAACTTGGATATGCAGAAGCCAACTTTCAAATCTGGGAAGGAAGCTACAACACAATACGTTTCACGCTGGACGCACTGGACGAAGCAAAGACTATTATCCGAGATGTGCTCAGCGCCGATCCCTCAAATTCAGTCGCTATTGGATTGCAGGTCAGATTGCTATTGCAGCAACTCCAAAGGGACCGCGCTTTGTCTATGGCGAGAGCCGCAGTTTTCAACAGCCCAAGCGAACCAGGCCTTAGGCTTGTGCACGGGCTCACTTTGAATGCGGTTGGCGATTACGAACAGGCCATTGAGGCGTTCAATCAGTACGAGGCGCTGTCTGCGCGCCTCAGTTCGGGCGACAAAGGGGATCTGGCTTGGAATTTACTCCGGGCGGGCAACAGCCAGAAGGCGCTTTCGTTGTTGCTTAGCATTCCGGAGAACGAACTGCGCGAACAGCATTTTAGATTTCTGGCGGAAGCTTTTTTCCGCGAAGGCGACAGCGAAAAGGCTCGTGAATATATCCAGCGTTTTCTGACCAATAACGTATGGCTGAATGTGATGTGGATGAAGCCATGGTTCGAAATTTATGATGATCCTAATTTATTCATAATCTATTCCGAAGCAATGTTGGCGTCTGGATTGCCTGAATGGCCTTATAGTTACGACAAGGGGCGCGAAAGGGACCGCATCGGGCACGATGAGCTACTTGAATTGTACTCCGATCAGTTCGAAGAACAGTTCACGACAGGCCCATTTGGAGCGCCATATTCAGAAGAACGAAGAGCTGACGGAACGGTCGAAATGGAATTTGGTTGGATGAATGGTATCCCTCTCAATGGGACTTGGAGTATCAAAGACGATGCTATTTGTCAGAGGCTTCCTTCGGTCCATCAGGGGAGAGAACAATGCCATTTCCTATATCGTGACGCGGATAGGTCGACCGAGGCCAATAGGCATGTGTCAGCAGTCTTGTCCTTCGGTGTGATCGATTCAGAATTCATACGTGTCAAAGAGTATTGAATGCCGCGCATTGCATACCTCAATGAATTCTGCGGATGCCAGATTGGTGTTTTAGAAGGCGACATAAGCACTTCTTTTAAAGACCACCTGCGAGAACTAATCGAATTTTGCAAAGTCTGCTTCCTGCGCATTACTGTCATTGGGACACCGCGCAGCATTGGTCAAAATGGCTCGGAGCAGTCATTCGCTGCACGTTGCGCTAGGGCCTGCTATGCGGACGAAACGGACATTCCGGCCTACTGTATGTGGTTGTCATTTTCCTGCATGAGATCACCTGAGCGGACAATCAAATCGTTAGCCGTGTGGCAGAAAGCCGTCACATAACTCGCATTTATTTTACGTGCGATCTGTCTGCAAATTGCCGAAACGGCTCCCAACATTTGTTGGGAGCCGCATTTGTTGAAAATGGATGGAGTTGGAAAGTCAGGCGTGACCACCACCGATCAAGCCGATACCCGAAGTCAGACCGAACCAAGCTTTAACCCGTAGACCGACCGCCTTGATGATACCCATGGCCTGAATCCCGTGGGCGACAAGTGTTCCTTCCATTTCGCCTTCAAAATTGGTGGTGTAGGATTGTACAATGCAACCACTACCTGGAACCAAAAGTTCGCGGTGCTCTGGGTGCACCAGATCGAGATGCACAACGATCTGACCCCGTTTCGCCTTTTCACTGGGCTCAATCAGGCGACCGCTAGGCGCTAGCTGACCGGAAGAAATCTGCTCCTGAATACGTACGATCCTTGCAGGAAGAACGGTATTGCGCATCGAGATGTTGAAGTTGCTTTCGCACGCCACCTCTGCGGCCATTCCCTCGTACAGTTCGGTGCGAGAAACCTGCGAGAAACCAGCAACGATGCGTCCTTTCTCTGTATCTTTCCGATCCGGTACAATCAGCATTGCGGGGCTCATCGCTGCTTGCGCTGCGCGCGAACCGACATTCAGGGTGACTTGTTCAACAACGCCGTCGACAGTGCTGTGTGTCAAAGTCTTGGACAGCTCGACCTGGGCCTGCTTCAGCGACGCGCGTGCTGATGCAAGCTGGGCCGGAAAAACGGCAGTCGCCTGCACCTGAGCCACACCAAGTTGCGTTTCCGCAGCCTCAACCTCTGCTTCCCGAGTGCTCAAGGTAGCTTGGGCGCGTTCCAACTGGCTCACTTGAAATGCTGCAGAGCCCTTTGCTTGAAGTGCCTCGTGATCCATCAGCACCAGCTCAGCCTGTTCTCTGGCGGTAACTGCGGCATCCACCAAGGCCTGAGCAGTTTGGACCTGCAATTCAGCTGCCAGTTTCGCGCTTTCTATCTCCTCAACTTTACGGGTTGCAAAATCTACTGCTGCTTGTTCCGACGCATTCTCGACTGCAAACAGCGGATCGCCCGGTTCTACACGATCACCGCCCTTTACGTAGATATCTGTTACTGTTCCACCGTTCTCGGCAACGACCGGAACAGTTCTGAATGGCACAAGACCAGTGTAAGATTTGGGGTAGTAGTAGAAAACTGCGAAGAACACGATCAGTGCCAGAACGAACCACATGAAAAGCGCTCGGTGAACGTTGTACAGAGTGACCGGTAGCCCGCGCCACTTCAGATAGATCACGCGCAGTACAAACGGAAAGGATGTGACGAGCAGTTCGATCATTTCACCAACTCCTCATTCGACGGGCGCCACCACAACATAAAGTCGCGGGCGATTGCGGTCAGGATTAGGGCGCCCGGCAGTAGATTGCTGAAGTGGCTGAGGGCCGGCATCAGCTCATACGCCAAAGCTACTGTAAGCATCGTCGGAATAGTTGTACGCAGCGGAGTGCCGATTGATTTGTGTTCGGTGTAACGTTCAAAGCGCGCATAGAGGTGAACGACCAGCAGGATCGCAAGGGCGAGAACGACCAAGCCGACCCATGCATAGGTGTCGGTTTGATTGGGCGCGACCCACCATCTGGGATCGCCACCAGCGGCAAAGGCCGGAGTTGAAATGACGCCAACTAAGGGCGCCATCAGGAACGCGGGTGGTTTCATGTTTCAGGTCCTTTTGTTGCGCAGCCAAGCTGCGCGTGTAGGTTTCAAGTGTCTTGAGAACGTCAATTCTCGGTTGGTTGTTGTGTGGTTTCTGAGGGCTGTTCCTGCGGGGCGTAGGGTGGATCCCAACGACGTCCGTTCGGTGTTTTCTCGCCAAATGGCGCACTGTGTAGACCGTGGATATTTCCCCCGGACCACTCTTGCTTGGCGGAATTTTGGATTGCCTTCAGTACGCGGTAGTACCTTGCGAAGTAGATCATGGTCGTTTCCTTTCCGATGACCGGGACCTAACCGTCATCGCGCCTGCGATCCTGAGGGTTCTGGACATTTGTTATTGGCTTCTGGACAATTCCAGTAACTGCAGGGAGTTGCGTGCAAGTCAGGGGAGGACGTAAGAATGCCACGCATCAGCGCTTACAGACTGCAAAACGTTGGGCTGCGTTATTCGCAAGAACCCGGAGCGCGCATTCCGTTTCCTGAGGTCTTGGAGATGGCTGGGGTGCCCGTTGATATCGGCAGCAGCCCAGACGCCACCGTCGAGCTGCTTCATGAGGCGGGTACAATTGAAACTGCGTGCCGGGTTCTGGAAGACAAAACCTTTGCAGCTCGCGTGGGGCTGTCGGCACAGGGTCCTGGTACCCTTCTGGCTTACATCGTGCGGGCGGCCGAAACGGTGGAAGACGCGCTGGCTTTGACGCAGCGCTTTTATGCAATGCAAGACCCCGACCTGCGCCTGGACATCGTAGGAGCACCTGGTGAGCCAAGGATTACGCTGGAAAGCAATGTGATCCCAGCACATCAATACCCGCGCCACCGCGAAATGCTGATCTTCGGCCTTTATAAACGCGTTCAACAGATCACCTCGGGTGGGCTTGCCCCGATCTCGATTGAACTGGAAACGGACGATACCGAGCATTGCAAGAAGTTGGCCGAACTTGCTGGCTGTCCCGTCGAAGGGCTCAAAGCCGGATATGCCCTGGCCCTGCCCCCAAACGGCATGAGTTTTCGGATCCCGACTGCGGACCCCACGTTGTTGGGGCATTTGCGTCGGCACGGGGAAGAACAGCTGAAGGCTCAACCCGGTGCCGTCCGCAGTCTATCCGACCGCATTATGGACATGCTCGGGGAGCGTCTTCCTGGGCCGATACCAAACGGCGACGATATAGCCGGAGAGCTTGGCTTGACGCGACGCACCATGACCCGGCACCTGTCTGCCGAGGGAACAAGCTTTAAGGCTCTTCTGGAAGGTGTGCTGTGCGACCTGTCCAAACGCATGCTGCGTAGCGGTGAAGGTGTTGCCCGCGTAGCCTTCATGCTTGGATTTGCGGATCAGGCCGCCTTTTCGGTGGCGTTCAAGCGCTGGACAGGTGAAACGCCTGCCAGATTCCGTAAAGCTGGCCGCTAGAGGGACTGGCACCGGGGGTCGAAAGATGTCCAAGATCCACAAAACCTTGTCCCGTCCCCAAAAGAAAGCGGGCCATCGGGTCACCTAGTTCAATGGCACACAGCAGCCGCGGTGGTTGCTAACCCAGAACAAGGATGAACCCTATGAAGACCTCGAATAAATTCTTTGTCGCCCCGATCTCAGGCGCACTTCTGATCACCATGGCGGCAACAGCTCAAGCTGACTACGTCACCGACAAGGCGATCAAGGGTGCAGTTGTCGGTGCCACTGTCGCCGGTATCGCAGGCGAAAGCATCGTAGGTGGCGCGGCCGCTGGTGCCGCGGTTGGTGCCGTGGGCGGTGCGATCCAAAAGGACAACTTCGAAGACGCGCAAGACGAAGCCCAAGAGCGTCGCGACGACTTCAAAGAAGAACACAAAGACTGGAACGACTAAGACACCACCCCCAGTGAAGCAAAAAAGGAGAAGCACAGCCGAACAAACCTGACCGGTCAGCCTGCGCTGTTAGCATCCGGACGCAGTTTGACTGACCATCCCCCACAGAACTCGCACAGTTTCTGAGAGGTTGCCACCCAGCTTGCAATCGAGCTGGGTGGCAACTTTGTTTTGGGCCTTCGAACGTCACACGTACCAGGCGCTCGCGGTTTCAAATTTCAGTCGCCCATCTCGACCAGGGTTTTGTCCAAAACCCAAAAACAACCGTCCAGAACCCAAACGAACTGAACCAGACACCACCCCAAATACGGCTCATCTGAATGACATCGACGAGTTGGCAGCCGAGACACCCCTGTTCACTGCCGCACTTTGCAACCCAATGCCAAAGGAAACGGCAATGAACCTATTCGCAAACTTCGACGCAGAGACCCTGGCACGCATCCAGTTTGCCTTTACTGTGTCGTTTCATATCATCTTCCCGGCCTTTTCCATTGGCTTGGCAAGCTTCTTGGCCGTTCTCAATGGACTCTGGCTATGGCGCAAGGACAAGGTCTACCTCAACCTTTTCAACTATTGGAAAAAGATTTTCGCCGTAGGCTTTGCCATGGGCGTCGTGTCCGGCATCGTGATGTCTTACCAGTTCGGCACGAACTGGAGCGTATTCTCGGACACCGCAGGTCCCGTAATCGGACCCTTGATGGCCTACGAGGTCATGACGGCCTTCTTTCTTGAGGCTGGGTTCCTCGGCATTATGCTCTTTGGTCGTGAACGCGTCGGTCCCAGCTTGCACATGATGGCCACGGCGATGGTCGCCCTCGGCACTCTGATTTCGGCTACGTGGATCCTTTCGGTCAACTCCTGGATGCAGACCCCGGCCGGGTTCGACATCAACGAACTGGGGCAGTTCATTCCCGTTGACTGGTGGTCGATTGTCTTCAATCCGTCTTTTCCCTACCGCCTGACACACATGGTTCTTGCCGCCTATCTCACCACTGCTTTTGTGGTGGCCGGGGTTGCGGCCTGGCACCTGCTACGCGGCAATCGCACGGCCGAGGTCACTCGAATGTTCTCGATGGCAATGTGGATGGCCGTTCTGGTCACCCCTCTGCAGATCGTCGCCGGCGACCTTCATGGTCTGAACACACTGGAGCATCAGCCGCAGAAAGTGATGGCGATGGAGGGTCACTTCGACAGCCATCCCGAAGGTGCCCCACTGATCCTTTTTGGTATTCCAAACGAGGATGAGAAGCGCGTGGACTATGCCATCGCTATTCCGAAACTCTCGTCGCTGATTCTGAAACATGACCCCAATGCCCCGCTTGAAGGGCTGGACACTATCCCCGACGACGAGGAACCACCGGTCGCGATCGTCTTCTACAGCTTCCGCGTGATGCTCGCTATCGGCTTTGCCATGTTGGGCGTTGGCCTGTGGTCGCTTGTTCAACGGGTTCGCGGCCGCCTCAACGACGATCGCTGGCTGCACCGGACCTCCGTTCTATTGGCGCCCAGCGGGTTCGTGGCGGTACTGGCCGGTTGGATCACTACCGAAGTGGGGCGCCAGCCGTACACGGTATACGGGCTGATGCGGACGTCGGACTCCCTTTCACAAGTGGATGCACCTACAGTTGCCGCGTCTCTGATAGCCTTCATCGTCGTGTATTTCGCCGTTTTCGGAGCAGGCACGTTCTACATGCTGCGCCTTATGGGGAAACCACCTGTCGAAGATATCCAGAAAAGTCACAAACCCATTGAAATCTCTACTTTGACGGAGGCGGTGTAATGCTTGAACTCTCGACAATCTGGGCAGGCATCATTGCCTTTGCCGTTCTGACCTATGTGATCCTGGACGGTTTCGATCTTGGAGTTGGAATCCTGTTCCCCTTCGCGAAAACTGACAAAGATCGCGATGTCATGATGAACTCGGTCACGCCAGTATGGGACGGGAATGAGACCTGGCTGGTCATGGGCGGCGGAGGTTTGTTCGCTGTTTTCCCGCTGGCTTATTCCGTGGTGATGCCCGCAATCTACATGCCGATCATCATCATGCTGCTTGCGCTCGTCTTCAGGGGTGTGGCCTTCGAATACCGGTGGCGAACGGTGCGTGGGCGCTGGCTGTGGGATGTCGCGTTTCACGGTGGTTCAACCGTGGCTGCCTTCTGCCAAGGCATCGCGCTTGGCGCGCTGGTTCAGGGCATCCCGGTCGAGGACCGGCAGTACGCAGGTGGATGGTGGGATTGGCTGACACCATTCTCAGTGCTGACCGGAGTGGCCCTGGTGATCGGGTATGCCTTGCTGGGCGCGACCTGGCTCAATATGAAAACAACGGGTGAGATACAGCGCCGGATGCGTTCTTATGCCCGCCCGCTGATGCTTATGACGCTCGCGTTGATCGGCCTTGTTAGTCTTTTGACCCCATTCCAAGACTCGATCTATCTGATCAGATGGTTTTCGTGGCCCGGTGTCGTTTTCTCTGTGTGTGTGCCGGCTGTTGTTGCTCTCATTGCTTGGATGCTTCATCGCGGCCTGAAAGAACAGCGCGACTATCAGCCCTTCTTCTGCGCCGTTGCCTTGTTCGTCGTCTGCTTCATCGGCATTGGGATCAGCTTTCATCCCTATATGCTACCCCCAAGCCTCACGATTGCTGAAGCCGCCGCGCCGGACAGCAGTTTGGCCTTTGCTCTGGTCGGAGCCGTCGTTCTGCTGCCTGTGATCCTGGCCTACACCGCCTACACGTATTGGGTTTTCCGCGGGAAGATCGATCCAGAGGAGAGCTTCCATTGAAACTGCAAAAGCAAGTTTTCTGGTTCAGCGCGATCTGGTTGGGCAGCGTCTTTTGCCTAGCGACTGTCGCTTACGTAATCAGGTTGTTCATCACTTGAAATGGCAAGGACACCAATGTTCGCGCGTCGGCATGTCCAGAAGACGCAAATACTACTCCAAGCGCCGAAAGAAACTCCGTTCCGGCCTGCCAGATTCCCATGAACAAGCGGCCGGCTGGGTCGTCTCAAATTTAATAATCCAAGGGGGCTATTATGCTTTCTCGTGCAAAACCAATGTCTGTGCAGTGGAATCAGATTGACCCGGCTCTGCCCATACAACCTGAAAACCGCGGTGGTAGCCGTTCGTCTGGCATGTTGCCAAAGCTATTCACAGGGCTCCTTGCTGCATGGCTTGTTACCTTCGTTCTATTGCCCTTCACCTCGGCCGTCACTGGGGCGGTCTCGAAAGACCTACCCGCAATTATGGACATGTTGCTAGTCTTGTTCTCTGTACTTGTCGTTTTTACTTCCACAGCTGCAATAGTACTAAAAGGGTCAACACTGCGAGCCGTCCTTGGGCGAGGATTGGCCTCTCTCGGTACAGCGCTTATCATTTCGCCCGTAGGGCTCTCGGTCCTGTTCGCATTATACCTGCAAGACTGGGTATCGATCGTAGTAGATACGTCTATCGAGCAGGCGGGAAAAACAGCGATATCCCTGTTTGGCGGTGTCTTCGTTGCCAATGCCCTCGCAATGGGATTGGCGTTTGGATGTTTGTCTCTGCTACTTGGGATCAGGCTAATGCAAAATCGTCCAAAACCACTCGTTTCACCTTAGGCGAGTGAACTTCCGCTTTGGGCTCAAAGCGGACTTGCGGCGCTGCGGCGGTTCGCTATCCAACCCAGACCCAAAAGCGGTCATTATGAGATTTGAGACGATTTTGCCGTTGCATTAGCTTAGCCCCCTAGGCCGCCATTCGGAATTCCGAAGCTGTCGCTGGGACTATCATGGCTGACCGACTGCTCAGAGCCCAGAACAGTCGCTCCATAAGACATCAATCGGAGCCTGCAGCCGATGCGGTAAGAAGAGAATTAGAGGGCTGGAGCGGTTCCAGTTTTCTTTTCCAGTGACCGCAGTACAACAATCATGTAAGCGGAAAGACCGGCCGCGAAAAAACACCAAATCGATGTGAAAGCGTGGGACGCGAAGAAAAAGCCGGCCAAGACTGAGATCAGGATAAGAAGTCCAAAAACTCTGATTTTAGGGTGAGAAGACAACAGCAGCGGGACACAGATGATCACGGCATAAATCACCCGCGCCACCATTTTGCTCGTTTCATTAGTGAACATCTCCGGATTCAAATAACGGATCGAATTGTGAATGAGGTCAATCTGCAGAATGCTTGGATTCAAGGTGATAGGCAGGTACAAGAGCGACCCTCCAGCAATGCCCAAAACTGTAAAGGCGATGAAGAGGCGTTGCCGAAAACGGTACGGCTCGCAAGCAGCAGCTGAAAATGGCACCCAAGTTGGCCAAAACCAGTACGCAAAGAACAGAAAAACCATCGCCGCTGAGACACTTTCATAACCTTGGTGCTTTTCAATTCCTAGCCACACAAAACCTTCCGCAACCTGCTGCATTCCAAAGAAAAGTGGATAAGTCGCTAGCGGTAAGAAACGTACACCGACCCGCCAAGCAAGCGGCATTGTGATCGCGCTACTTGCGATCAAGACGCCGCCTACAGCAAAACTGGCATTTGCAGAAAAACACATACTCTTACAACTTTAGCACGCTTTGTCTTGCACGTCTCGTAGCAGCAAATTGGCTCGACAAATCAATGGCCGAATAGTCCGCTTAGCGGTCGCTAAAACAGAGTGCCGAGAACGGCAGCTAACAGTGCCGGCACACGCGCATTTGACCATTGTCTGGCCTATCTGCGGACGCCTCGGGCGGCTTCGGGATTTTCGGCCAGAAAACCGCGCAGAACCGCAAAGAGCTCTGTTGCATGCTGCAAGTCATCTCTGTGCAACGCGGCGCGAATATCGTCGCAAATCATCTCATGCACCTTCTGGGGCCCGTGATGCGTATGCATCAAGTATTCGCCCATAAGAGCAGCATCGTATTTTGTGATATGCTCATGTTCAGCTAGCGCTTCAATCTCGACCCGCGTCAGCGCAGACATGTCTTCAATATCTTCGATCGCAATCATGTATCACCCTCTTAAGCCATCTCATGCTACCGGTTTGGTGCTTTGATGCATTGATTTGGCTCAATCACGTAAAGGCGTTAGTTAGATGCCAATCATCATTGAGATATCGAACTTGATACTCGCATGCGGGAGCATTCCAGGGTCTCGTGAATACTAGCCACAGCTTCTGATGACTACTTCGTCCGCAACTCGGACGCTCGACAATCGCGTAGCGGATGACCGGTTTTGAATTGCGCCGATTTGGCAGGCTTGAATGTCCGCTTTCGGGAAATCGCGCAGCATTGCCACGACGTGTTCTGTGATGTGATGGACGCGCGGCCGCGAAGATCGCTGCATCAGCATCAGGCCGGTTTGTCCGCATTCTTCCAGTTCGTGCAGACCGCAGAATTCGGCGCTTTGGGCTCGGCCCGACCCACCGCTGCGACTCGCACGCAGGTCCGCTCAGGATTGGCGAACGGCGCGAGCCGTCCGCCAACGTGGTTCAAATGTCGATTTGCTCGGCAATGCTCAGCGCATCTTCAAGTTCGACGCCAAGGTATCTGACAGTGCTGTCTACCTTTGTGTGTCCGAGCAGGAGTTGAACTGCCCGGAGATTCCCGGTTTTGCGGTAGATTTCCGCTGCTTTGGTCCGGCGCAGCGAATGGGTGCCGTAGCCGCTGGGTTCCAACCCAATCGCAGAAACCCAATCCCGCACAAGTCGGCCATATTGGCGGGTTGAGATATGTGGGCGGTCATGAAACCGGCTGGGAAACATGAAACAGCAGCCGATCATTTCCGGCGACTTGATCCATGCGGCAATGGTATCCCGCGTGTTTTCAGAGAGTTCGAACTGAACGGGTCGCCGGGTTTTGCTCTGGATCACAGACACCCTCTCGCGAACGCGGTCATCTCTGACCAAATCGCTGACGGACAGTTTCACCAAATCGCTTCCGCGAAGCTTGCTATCAATTGCCACGTTGAACAGCGCAAGATCGCGCAGGTTGCCGGCCAGTTCGAGCCGCGCGCGGATCGCCCAGACCTGTTTCGGGAAAAGCGGCCGTTTCTGACCGATGATCCGGCCCTTGTTCCAGGCTCTTTGTTTCGGGGTGACAGCGGGAAGTTGGAATCTTGGCATAGTGCGTCCTCCAAACCTCCCTCCAAACCCAAACATCAGCACAGCGCTGACGCCTCAGTTTACTGTTGGTCTGAATGGCCGTTGTCAGCTTGCTGTTTCTTTGAGAAACGCCGCAGACGCATTGGGCAGCACCGAGCCCCAAAGTGGTCACTTTCAAGAGTTGGGTTTCGCGCTTGCAGCGAAGAAATCAAGCACGTGCAGAAACAACGCGATGAACGCGCACCGGCATATTGGTTACTGCGTTAAAACGATGCCCGTCTCAGCTTCAAGTTTTTCTGCGTCGACGGTAATTATGCGTCCCGTTGCGTCGTTGCTGATGACGCCGCCTCCAGACTGATGCAGTGACTTGAGGAATTTCAATATTTCCGGAGATGAACCGATCTTGAAATGCTTCAGCGGGTCACCGGACTTAATGTTGGTCAAGTCAAATACGGCAACCTTCAGACCACCAAGCTCAGACACGGATTTGATATCACCGACCCTATCTCCCTGACGCCGAAGTTTTGCTGAGAGGCTAAGCGCCAGATCATCATTTGTTGTCAGCAAGATGATGGGTATACCTTGCGCCAGGACAGGTTGTGCCTGCGTGCGAAAAACATCTATGTCGAGGTCCGCAGATATCAGGATAAGAGCCCGGATTTTCCGCAAAACCGATATTTGATTTTGCTGAGCCAATTCACGCATGGAGTCCATGGCCACGAAATTTCCCATGGAGTGGGCAACCACCAGATAGTTCGTCAGACGCGACTCTGACATGGCGGCGAGGGTCTCTTTGAATGATCCACGGGCAAACAATGCGCTTTCACGGTCATCAAGGTATTTCAACACGCGGCCGGCAGAAGGCCATGAATACACGATTTCGACCCCTTCGCGTCCGCTATCTTCTGCGAGGGCGGTTGCGCGTATGACAGCTTCGGCTGAATTGGTATTGAACCCATGGACGAAAACAAATCCTTGGCGGTTATCTACGGCGCGCTTGCCGGCCTCTTCATTTATGGCCCGCACAAATGCCTGTTTGCCTTTCAGCCGCACGGCAGAAGAGACCAGGAACTGCGTGTTCGGATCAACATCTTGTCCTTTAGGGTACCTCACTTCCCCGATTTCCCGCGCTGGCGGTATCGAGATGACAAGTTTGGAATAATTGGTCTGGTCGGAACGGGTTTCAGTAAAGAAATCTGGCGCGGGTGCAGGCGCCCGGGAGGCCGCGACCAGGATGGTCCTTTCGCGTGCCGGCGTTGCAGCATTTGGCAACAGAGCCAATGTTCCGCGTTCACCGCAGCCGCTGATCATTGCGGCGGCAACGACAACCAATACAGTCAAACTGCGCATGGCCATGTCCTTTTTTGAAGCGCTAACAACAATTGATTAGACGCGCCAGTACGTCAGCCGTCAGCCAGAGGCCGATACACGCGGTGCCTCGGTGTCGTCCGCGGTGGCAATAACATCGTCTGAACGATCCACTTTTACAGTACGTTCAGCAAACTCGATACCGTTGTTTGCAAAGCCTTGCTGCACCAGCCTGTAGACTTCGCGGCGGATGAGAAACTGTTCGCCAGGCAGGGTTGTAAATTTGACACGTACGGTCAGCCCGTAGAGATCGACGCCGTAGATACCTTGAAACTTAACAGGAGAGAGCATTTGCGGACCAAAATACTCGTCCTCTTCGATTTGCCTAGACAGTGCCTTGATGACTTTTTTGACTTTGAGGATGTCCGTGTCGTGGGGGACCTGAAACTCAAGCTTTGAGATGACCCAGTCCCGGCTGAGGTTCTTGACCGATTGAATGGTGCCGTAGGGGAGCGTTTGCAGCGCCCCCCGGTGGTGCCTGATCTGCATCGATCTCAGAGAAATCTTTTCGACGGTGCCGCGTGTCTCGCCGATCTCTACATATTCTCCCAGCCGAAAGGCATCGTCTATCACAAAGAAAATGCCCGCTAGAATATCCTTCAGGAGGCTCTGCGCCCCCATACCCAATACGATCCCGACGATGCCTGCCCCTGCCAACATCGGTGCAATTTTGACCCCAAGCTCTGCAAGGGCGACAAGGATCGCAATGATAACGGTAAAGGTGATCAGGATTGCCCGCACCAAGGGGATGACACTCAGACCGCGCGACGATGGCGCATGCTCAGGGTCGGTGGTTTCCTGCCGGGCATTGCTGGACAACAGGTAGTGGCGCAGCGCAGCGAGCATGGCGAGCGACAACAAGCTGCCGCTCAGCAGGAACAATAGAACGCGGGTTGTCGAGGTGATCTGCTTTGTTTCGCTGTGAAGCAGGATGCCGCCAAACACGACCTCTGCCACGACGAGGATGATCGAGCCAAGCCCAACCAGCCACCAGTACAAGGTGCTTGGTTTTGCCAATTCAGTATCCCCCTATCTTAACAACGCACCACGCGTGCTGTTGCTAGTACATAACCGCACGCCGGTAGGTGCGCCGCCGAACTCCTGCCGCAGAGACGGGCGTTCTGGGCATGCCCACAACATCTATGAAAAGGGATGTGTTCTCCCCAAGCACCGGCATCGTGCCCGTGAGAATGCGAGAAACCGTATAGTGGAGATCATCCCCGTCAAGAACGGGGTTCGTCAATTCCACCACGACTTGCAGGAGTTCATCATCCTCGAGGATCGACA
Organism: Ruegeria sp. CG4; assembly: GCF_056537185.1. Lineage (NCBI taxonomy): Bacteria > Pseudomonadati > Pseudomonadota > Alphaproteobacteria > Rhodobacterales > Roseobacteraceae > Ruegeria > Ruegeria sp. CG4. The sequence continues at coordinate 154,235 of NZ_JBQFRB010000008.1, forward strand.
GGTCGGCGTTTGGCGGCACAGCGAGAAAGCTATCGTCGCCTTCGCTCCAGAAAGGGACAAAGCGTTCGGTTTTCATGTTGCCCGCAATTCGGTCTGGACGATCCGAAAAGAACAGAGTCACCGGGCTGACCCCACTTAAAGTGAGGCGGTTCTCGGTGGCTGAATAGGCCATGCTCTTGGCTGTCTGGACAAAGAGAAAATCCGCCTCGCCGTCAGAGGATTCTTCTGCTGTTGCCGGCAGAGCAGCCGTGGCGGCCAGTAGTGCTGCCCCTCCAGTGCAAAGCTGACGCCGGGTTGTGATGGTTTTGTGTGCTGTTGGGTGATCCTGCATGTCATCCTCCACTGAATTCAAAAATGACAGGGCCCCGTCGGAAACGGGGCCCTGATCAGGAATTAGTCGCTTGCGCGCTGCATGGCATCTTCAAGCCGCTTCTTGTCGGCGTCCGAAAGTTCCGGCCTGTCGATTTTCAACGTCAGCTTGTCCAGCTTGGCCGTCAGCTTGAAGGGCGGTTTGTAGTCGTCGTCGTAGACACCTGTTAGCGTATCCTGCCCGATGTCGAACGACTCATCCCATTGCAGAATGACTGGGATCGTGTTCTTCATCTTCTTGGTCGCAACAACCTTGCCATCCACGCTCAGGGTGCCTGTGCCGCTCTGTCCGATGCCACTGGCGTCGCCATAGGCCAGCGTTCCGTCACCCAATCCGTCATATTTGAAATCGAACTCGACGGTATGTTTTCCTGGTGTCAAAGCGTCGTCACCCTGCCACTGGATGCGCTCAAGATTGAGCATGTTCCAAGTGAAAGTCGGCTTGCCGTCTTTGAGGTAGAACCCGTAGCCCGCGAACCTGCCGCCAGACGTCACGATCATACCCTCCGCGCCGCCTTCAGGCACCTCGATCTCGGCCGTGAACGTATAGGACGAATTCAAGATACTGGGAGAGTCGCCCTGAGGCACACCGATCATGGGTTGCGTATAGACAAACTCGTTGCGGCCTGCCGTGATGCTTGGACGTGGCTTGGCAAGACGCGTTGTTACGGATGCATCCAGCGGGAAGACCTGATACTTTCTGGCTTCTTCAATGAAGATCGCTTTCAGTTCTGTGACCTTCTCAGGATGATCTTTGGCCACGTTCTTTTGCTGGTTTGTATCCGTTCTGAGATCATAAAGCTCGAACTCCTGATTGTTCAGCGGGTCGGGGTTCGGTGTCTTGGGGGTTTCCCATGGCATCCGGTTGACCTTGGTGCTCAGGAACCAGCCCTCGTGATAAATTGCCCATTGGCCCATCATCTCGAAATACTGTGTCCGGTGACGGCTGGGGGCATCTGCGTTCGCCTTGTCGAAGGTATAGGCAAAGCTGGTGCCTTCGATCGGGGACTGAACGATGCCATCCACCTCTTCGGGTTCGGTAATACCTGCAACCTCAAGGATGGTCGGCACCACGTCGATCACATGCATGAACTGGTCGCGCATGCCGCCCTTGTCGGTGATCCCGTTGGGCCATGTCACGACCATGTTCTGGCGGACCCCGCCAAGCCGGTTGGCATTCTGCTTGAAGTAATCAAACGGCGTGTCAAAGGCCCATGACCACCCCGCAGACATGTGGTTGTAGGTCTCTTCGGTACCCCACTCATTATACCATTGCAGTTGGGTTTTGGCAGGCATCGCGGAGATACCGTTGAACCAGGCAACCTCATTCGGCGTGCCCATTGGACCGCCTTCGGCGGATGTTCCGTTGTCACCGTTGATGTACATTACCAGCGTATCGTCCAACCGCCCCAGATCACCAATCGCGTCAATAACGCGGCCGATTTCGTGGTCGGTATAGGCGGCATAAGCAGCAAAGACCTCGACCTGTCTGACAAAAAGCTTCTTTTCATCGTCAGTCAGTTGATCCCACGGTTTGATTTTGTCCGCAGGCCATGGCGTGAGGGTTGCGTCCTGTGGCACAAGGCCCAGCTTCTTCTGGTTCTCAAAGATCGTCTGACGCAGCGCCTCATAGCCGTCGTCAAAGAGGTTCATCGCCTCGATCTTTTCGACCCACTCCTTTGTTGGGTGATGCGGTGCGTGGGTCGCACCAGGAGCGTATTTTACAAAGAAAGGTTTCTCAGGGTCGATCTGATGCAGCCGCGTAATATGCTGGATCGCATCTTCGGCCATACCCGTGATCATGTTCCACTCCGGATTGCCGTCATAGGGGTAAATCTGGGTCGTGTTGCGGAACAGGTTTGGTTGCCATTGGTTCGCGTCGCCTCCGACAAACCCGTAGAAGTATTCAAAGCCCAGGCCCGTCGGCCATTTATCGAAAGGGCCCGACTGACTGGCGGCAAAGGCGGGTGTGTTATGGTTCTTGCCGAACCACGATGTTGCGTATCCGTTCTCCGACAGAATTTTGCCGATCGTCGCTTTGTTTTCGGGGATGATGCTGTTGTAGCCCGGATAGCCAGTAGACTGTTCCGAAATCACGCCAAAACCTACCGAATGGTGGTTGCGGCCCGTGATCAGAGCCGCGCGCGTAGGCGAGCAAAGCGCAGTAGAGTGGATGTTGGTAAAACTCAGACCTTCGGCGGCTAGTTCATCCATTGTATCTGTGGGGATGACACCGCCAAATGTACTCGGAATGCCAAACCCTGCGTCATCAAGAATGATCAACAGGACGTTTGGTGCGTTCTCCGGCGGCACCACTTTGGGCGGCCAGTATTCGGTAGATTGGAGCGCCTGTGGCTCGATCTTGCCACCGAAATCCGCAGGTGGCGGCGGCAATTGCCTGCCATCAATTGTTGTCGTGGCACCTGGTGACCCAGGCGGCGCTTCGGTCTGTGCATGGGCACTCAGGCTCACGCAAGACATAGAAACTATCGCTGCAGCAAGTGCTAGATTTCGATGTGTCATAGCTCTGTTTCTTCCCTAAAAGTTGCTTTGCACCCTGAGTATGGGAAAAGCCTTGGAGCAGGTCTCGTCCCCATTGGATTTTGCCGATCTTGGGTGGTTAACGAGCATCTGGAGGCTGAGTGATCTTTTATTGATTTGGATCAAAGTGCTGGTCTAGATTTGACTTCAGCGGCCAAAACCCAACGACAAGCTGGAGTTTCATATAATGCCATCATCCATTCCGCTCATTCGCGCCGCATCCATGCACCCTATGCGGCGATGGGCGCATGGCAATCATCTTGACGTTGACGGGTTGCTGGCAAATGCGGGGCTGGAGTGGGTTCCAGATAATGACCCTTACCTGCCAATTCCGCTGCGCGGCGTCGTTCAGTTGTTGGTGGAGCTTTCGAGGCAGCAAGGTGCCGACACACCGCGGCAGATCGTCGACGGGCGCGGCGGTTTCGAGATCGGGTTGATTGGCGCAGCGGCCTTTGTCGGGCCGACGGTACGGGATGGGTTTCGCCGCGTATCGCGTAAGATGCAAATCCATTCCACACATGAAATTTTCATGGTTGTTGACGGGCCGAATTCAATTCAAATCACAGATGGCTGGATTTTGGAGGTGGGCGAGCAGGAAGTTCTGCACTACGTCCAGCAATATGTGGCGGCGCTGATTGACATGATTTGCTCTGTTGCGACTAAAAATAAACCCGCTGTTTCTCGCGTCGAACTTGTACCCCACCCAGACGAAGGCTTGTCCCATTTGAAACCTTGGCTCGGGGATCGAGTGGTGCCCGCGAAAAATCGCACGCTGAATGTAATAATTGACCAGGACGTGGCCAATATCGAGTTCCCGGAGGAAGTACGCAGCCTCGCTGTCAAAAAAGACGACACAAACTTGCCTGTATTGCGCGAGAGCCAGACGCTGGCCGATCAGGCTGGCGCGCTTGTCGAAAGCATGCTTGGGAAGACACCACCAAGCTTGGACAGCTTGGCTGCTGCAGCAGGGACCAGCACACGCAGCTTCAGGCGGCTACTTTCTGAAGAAAACACCAATCTTGATCAGATTGTAGATAAGGTTCGCGCTGAGATTTCTATTGGTCGCCTACTTGACGAACCAAGCGTATCGCTGAAGCAGTTATCGCGTGAGCTTGGTTATGCAAATCAGGAAACTCTTTCCCGCGCAGTCAAACGATGGACAGGTCAAACACCGAGCGGTTATAGACGGCAACACTCCTCGCCGTGACGGTGTTCGTAGTCCATAAGCATCTATCAGTCGCGCCGAAGAGCACGATGGTGCGTAGATTTTCTTGCACTTGCCAAAGTCGGTTCCGTCCCGCAACCTGTGAACCTGCTGCTTTAAAATTGGCGGACTGAGGACGAATGGCCGGAAACGACGCTGCACCGCATCGGGGAAAATTACGCTTGCGCAGAAAACTTGGTGCTGCGAGCGCACACAGCGAGAATATCCAAATCACAGGATGGGCTCGAACCTAACCACTGCTGCGGTGCGACCGTAGGTCGGGTCTGGATTGGCGAACGGCAAGTGCCGCCCGCCAACATGGTTCAAATGTCGATTTGCTCGGCGATGCTCAACGCATCTTCAAGTTCTACACCAAGATATCTGACAGTGCTGTCAACCTTTGTGTGTCCGAGCAGCAGTTGAACAGCCCTGAGATTTCCGGTCTTGCGATAAATCTCCGCCGCCTTGGTCTGGCGCAGCGAATGGGTGCCGTAACCGCTGGGTTCCAACCCAATCGCAGCCACCCAATCCCGTACGAGCCGGCCATATTGGCGGGTTGAGATATGTGGGCGGTCATGAAACCGGCTGGGAAACATGAAACGGCAGCCGATCATTTCCGGCGACTTGATCCATGCGGCAATGGTATCCCGAGTGTTTTCAGAGAGTTCAAACTGAACGGGTCGCTTGGTTTTGCTCTGGATCACAGACACCCTCTCGCGAACGCGGTCATCTCTGACCAAATCGCTGACGGACAGTTTCACCAAGTCGCATCCGCGAAGCTTGCTATCAATCGCCACATTGAACAGCGTGAGATCACGCAAATTCCGGGCCAATTCGAGCCGCGCGCGGATTGCCCACACTTGTTTCGGCAACAGCGGCCTTTTCTGGCCGACGATCCGGCCCTTGTTCCAGGCTCTTCGTTTCGGGGTGACGGCGGGAAGTTGGACTCTTGGCATATTGGGCCCTCCAATCCTCCCGCCAGGCCCAGACATCAGCACCGCGCTGACACCTGAATTGTACTGTCGGTTTGAATGGCCGTTGTCCGATTGCCTGTTCTTTGAGAAACACCGCAGGTGCATTGGGCCGTTGCGAGCCCAAACTACTTGATGCCGCATTTTTCATAAAGGTCGACTATGGGTGTTGCGCAGTCATAAGGCTCTCTCTTCTGTTCCCTGTCGATCTTCTCGCTCCCAAAGGATGCCATGCGCACCATTTTCGATCCCCTATGCCGCAATCAACTGCAGATGCGCTTGACGGTATGCAAACATCGCCCTATTTAGTTAGTGATTAATCGCTAACAATTTGGTGCGCAATGCCTACTCGTAAGCCTGCAGATGAACGCAAGACTGAGATCGTACAGGCAATGCTGCGTCTCGCGGACGAGTTGGGCCCGGATCGCCTGACCACGCAGTCGGTTGCTGATGCAGTAGGGTTGACGCAGCCCGCAATCTTCCGGCACTTCGCGACCAAGCAGGATTTATGGCTGGCGGTGGCTGCGGTGATTTCTGACCGCCTCAAGACTGCGTGGGCTGACGCGCTGAAGACATCCGACGATCCGACAGCCCGGGTCAAAGCGCTGATCTTGGCGCAATTGCACCAGATCGAGACAATGCCGGCCATCCCGTCCATCCTATTCTCGCGTGAGTTACAGGTAGAAAACGACGATCTGCGCCAATCCGTTCTTGCGCTGATGACCGAATTGGTCGCCTTGTTGGCCATTGAATTGACCAAGGGACAGAAAGCAGGCCTGTTCGACACAGACCTACTGCCAGAAGACGGGGCGCTATTGTTGGTCTCGCTGGTGCAGGGGCTGGCGATCCGCTGGACTTTGGGGAAGCGCAGTTTCGCATTGGAATCTGAAGGACGCCGATTGCTCGACGCTCAGATGCGGCTGTTCCGAATAGCAAGTACGGAGGTTTCGCTATGAACCGCCGTATCATTCTGGGTGTAACCCTTGCTGTCGTCCTTGCCGTCTTTGGCTGGTTTGTCTTAACAGAGCGCCCGATCAGGGTTTCCACTGCCGCCATTGAAAATAATGTCCCTGTGCGCGTTTATGGGCTGGGTACGGTCGAAGCACGGATCGTCTCGGATGTCGGATTTGAAGTTGGTGCCGCGTTGACCGAACTTTCGGTCGACAGTGGCGATGCGATCGAAGCGGGGCAGGTCATTGCCCGGCTTCATCCTTCGGAACAACAAGCAAAAGTTGCGCGCGCCGAAGCGGGGTTTGCTGCCGCAGAGGCCACCCTAGGCAAGGCCGAGGCAAACGTGATCCGCGCCCGCGCCATTCTGGCGCAGCGGCAATCGACAAATGCGCGCCAGCAGGAACTTGCCGGACGCAATGCAGTTTCGACCCAGACTGCAGAAGAGGCGCAGCGTGATGTCGATGTTGCAGCGGCCGATCTGGCCGTCGCAGAAAGTGATGTTGAAGTAGCCAAGTCCATGCACAAGGACGCTGAGGCAGCCCTACAATACGAACGCGTGCTGCTCGATCATCATGTGTTGCGGGCACCATTTGACGCGGTCGTCGTTGAGCGCCATGTCGAAGCAGGTACCGTTGTTATCGCTGGTGAACCTATCTTTACTCTTATGGATCCGAACACTGTCTGGGCATTGGCCTATATTGATGAGGAGCGTGCCGGGCCGCTGCGACTCGGACAGGTTGCCGAAGTGCGATTGCGGTCTCTGCCGCATCAGGTCTTCACGGGTAAGATCGCGCGGATCGGTATTGAAAGCGATCGGGTGAACGAAGAGCGCCGGGTCTGGATTGCGTGCAATCGGTGCCCGGAACAGGTTTTTCTCGGCGAACAGGCCGAAATTTGGATCACGGTGACAGAGTTGGAGGATGCGTTGTTGGTTCCAGAGATCGCCGTAACCGGGTTTGATGGGCATGAAGGTCGTATCTGGGTCGCACAGGAGGGACGTGCGCATCAGGTGTCCGCAGTCTTCGGTCACCGGACCGAGGATGCACGGGTCGAGCTGGTCAGTGGTATTGCCGACGGCGCGCAGCTCATTGTGGCACCCGTTAAAGGGTTGTCGGAGGGACGCATGGTTCGGGTTGCCGAGAGGGATGCGCCATGAACCTCGCATACCGCGATGTGCGTCAAAATCTATTCCGCTTCGTACTGACTTGCCTCGGCCTCAGCCTTCTGATGGCGGTCGTGCTGGCTATGATTGGTATTTACAATGGGCTGGTCGCGGACGCGCTGAACATCGTCAAAGCACCGCAGGCAGATCTTTGGATTGTTGAATCAGGTACACAGGGGCCCTTTGCAGAAGCCTCGAAAATTCCCGACGGTACCCGTGATGCCGTGGTCCGATTGCATGGTGTGGCCGAAGCGGGCAGCATCAGCTACCAGACCGTCGAGGCGCCCTTTCGCGGCGAAACGCTACGCCTTTACGTGATCGGATACGAGTCAGGTCATCCCGGTGGACCCGAAGCAATCTCGGCTGGACGCGGGATCAGCCAGTCCCATTTCGAGATCGTGGCAGATGCCAAATCCGGACTGTCCGTCGGCGATGTGATCCGACTGGGCCGCGATCCTTTCACTGTGGTCGGGTTGGTCGAGGATACGATGAATTCCGCCGGTGATCCGGCAGCGTTCATCACCCTGCGCGATGCGCAGGTGCTACAGACGCAACTGGCCCCGCCGGCGCAACGCGTTCAGGAGGCGCGAGGCGCGGGGTTGCTCGAAAGTCAGGACAGTGTAGCAGCTGTGATCGCACGGCTTGAGCCGAACGCTGACCCAGATGCAGTGGCGCAGTCGGTGCGGCAATGGAAACATCTTGGGGCCCTGACACAAGCCGATCAGGAGTCAATCTTGCTGATGTCTGTGGTGGACCGGGCAAAGCGGCAGATAGGTTTGTTTCTGGGCATCCTATTGTCTGTTTCAGCCGTTGTGATCGCTCTGATTATCTACACAATGACCATGGAAAAGCTGAAGCAGATCGCCACACTCAAACTGATCGGCGCGCCCGACCGCACGATCGTCGGGCTGATCGTGCAGCAATCCATTGCACTTGGTGCGGTTGGCTGGAGTTTTGGTCTGATCCTTATCCTGCTCGTCAAGGACTACTTCCCCCGTCGAGTGGTGTTGGAGCCGATCAACGCCGCCGCGCTAGCAGGGATCATCCTCTTTGTCTGCATTGTCGCCAGCGGCCTTGGCGTGCGTGCCGCACTCAAGGTCGATCCAGCCACGGCAATCGGAGGGTGACGTCATGCTCAATGATCCGCGCCGCGTGATTGTAGATGTTGCTAATGTCTCCAAACACTTTGGCGAGGGCGATGCTCGCGTCGACGCACTGAAGGATGTTGATCTGTCAGTCCGGGCGGGCGAAGTGGTGGCGCTACTCGGTCCGTCCGGATCGGGCAAAACGACGCTTCTGAATGCCATTGGCTGCATCATTGCTCCGAGTGCGGGCAAGGTTACGCTGGACGATGAGGTGGTTTACGACAACCAATGGCTGCGAGACGATCTGCGTAAGCTCCGGCTCGACAAGATCGGGTTTATCTTTCAGTTCCATAATCTTCTGCCATTTCTCGACGCCAAAGATAACGTTGCGCTGGTGCTGAAACTGGCTGGAAAATCGACGGCTGAGGCGCAAAGGCGCGCCATCGAACTGCTGGACTATTTGGAGGTCGGTCACCGCAAGGATGCGATGCCCGCGCTTCTGTCTGGAGGTGAGGCGCAACGTGTGGCCATCGCACGCGCCCTTGCCAACAACCCCCGTATCATTCTTGCTGATGAGCCAACTGCGGCGCTCGACAGCAAGCGGGCCGGGATCGTGATGGACCTGATGCGCAAACTGGCAGCCGAGCAAGACACCTGCATTATCGCGGTGACGCATGACGAAAAGATTTATGACCGGTTTGACAAGCTGTTCCACCTTCGCGACGGCCAGCTTGATGGAGAGGGAGCGGACGTGACATGAAAAACGCAAACTCTGGCAACCGCGCCCTGAACATAGCGGCAAGCGTGGCAATAGTGTTCGGCGCGTTGACCGTTTTCTCAGGCGGCAGGGCCTTGTTCGGAAGCGAGGTAGCGCGCGCCGCCGTTGGCGATGTGGTACCATTCGTGCTGTGGTTCAACTTTCTGGCGGGATTCGCCTATGTCGTCGCCGGTATAGGGCTGTTTCTGCGGCATCGGCCAGCGGTCTGGATTTCGATAAGCATTCTGGGTGCCACCGTTCTGGTTTTCCTGGCCTTCGGCGCTCACGTGCTGCAAGGCAACGCCTATGAGATGCGCACTGTTGGTGGGATGACCCTGCGCACGGGTGTCTGGTTAGCCATTTCTGTTGTGGCTTGGATGCATATCTTGCGGGCGCGTCGATCCTGATAGCACAGCCTGCGAAATAGCGATTCACCCGTAGGCAACACCAAAACCGCCTGAAGCTCTTCCTTGCGACATGCCACTGGGGAATTCACCGCTTAGGACAAGCAGGCATTGCGTGAAGGTCCAAAATGCCCGTCTGCCCGGAAAGTTGGGTTTAACCCAATTTGACCTGCGGACGGTTTTGAGACCGATGTCAGTATTTGCATCCAAGACCAATCCACTATTTTGCGTGGAGCTTGTCCCCCGGCGCATTTGCTTCAAGCGGCTGATGGCCTTTCGCCACCTCACCCGTGGAAAAGTCGCCTGACATCAATTCTTCCATGAACAGACTGACGAATTGGGCCCGACCATGCGTGTCGGATTTTGAATAGATACTGGTGGCCTGAGCACGAACGGTGCCAGGCGCAGTGTTTCTAACTTTTGCGATGGCCTCATTGTCGAGCCCTTTGAGGATCATCGTCGCGATGTCGCGCTCCGCCTGCGTCAGGTTCCAGTCCTCGAAGAATCCCTCCATCACCTCGGCCATCTGCCCGCGCGCAACCCTCAGACCGGCGTCCATGTCGTTCACCCGCGCCAATAGCCGTCGCAATTCCACCATCAGGAACACGACGCCACCGACAAGTGCGAGTGCTGCCAGCGTTTCGAGTCCGAGATGGAGGTCTTCTAGGTGCCCGCCGCCGCTCAGATCGGCAATCACGTCGCCGATGAAAAACAGCGCGCAAAGCGCTTGCAGGATGATGATACCCGCAAGCACTGTCGCGCGTCGTTCCTTTGTAATCGGCGTCATTGTGTGACGTTTCATTCCACCTCTGTTCCGTCCGGAATGCGTTTGTGCCCATTTATCATAGCGCGCACCAGATTTACACCGGAACGCCAGCTATCGAACGCCACACCGGCAACATGAAGCGCAACCGACAGCATGAGCCAGTTGAAGGCGAACTCATGTGCCTCTTCCACCCAATCAATGCCAAAGAACCGGATCGTCGTCATCATGTACCCGGTTACGCCGAGGGCTATCACTGTTAGCCAGAGGTTGTAGGCCATGAAGGCGCCCAGCGGGTTGTGCGACAGATGAACCGTGCGGTCGCCGTGCAGAATCGCCCGCATATGTCGGATCGCTCTTGCCGGGTTTGGCGGGAAAGCGGAAAAGCGCGCGTGCCGTGGACCGATGACGGCCCAGAGCAGACGAAGGGCGACAAGCCCCAGAGCAGCATTACCCACCCACTCGTGCAGCTTGCTTTCTTCTTCGGTTATTGCGCCGTTCAGCAGGATAGTCAGGGCAAGCGACCAGTGGATCAGCCTTACCAGTGGGTCCCATACCGCGATGTCACGGGCGCTGTCGCGCCCGCTTGCAGGATCTGTAACAATCGACATCGTCAGCTCACTTCGTCTCGAGCTTGATGATCTTGCCTGTTTCGGGGCTCACATAAACCTCGCCCATGGATTTATCCTTGACGAAATAGACCTCGATCTTGCCCTCTTCCATTTCGGCCTTGCGGACCTCGTAACCCATTTCGGTCAAGTTGGAGGTTACTTGTTCCATCGTGGTGCCGAGTACCGTGTCTGTGCTGAGGTCCTGTGCCAGAGCAGGGGTGGCCATCGCGATAAATGTGATAAGAGCCAATTTGCGCATTTTCTTTTCCTTTTCAGATATCTCAAGGGCGGCAACGATTGCTGTCGCTGGACTCTGACTTGAGCTTTGTGAAACGGTTGCGCCATTGGTGGTCGGCTTATGCATCTACGATTAAGCGCGTGCTTAGAGCAAGAGATCGCCGCTCAGGACGATCTTGCAGCCAAATCAAAGCGAGTCACGCCGAGTTTTCATCGGCTCAGACCACGGATAGTGACACCAATCCCTGAAGAATTCTGCGCTGCATTTACGTGCAACGCAGAACTGACACGCATAATCCAAACAGCGTCATCAACGACGAAGATGGCGGAAAGCTTGAAATCGAGTTTAGCGAAAGCCTGCTTAGAGGTTGATTACTTCGAATTCGTCTATACTGATCGCCGGTCTTCCGTCGTTAGGCATGGAGCTTTGAACATGAAACAGCTTGTGAAAATTGGCTTGGCAATCAGCGTTGCATTCTGGGCAGTTTCCCTGAACGCCCAGCAGTCTGATCCGCATCTGATTTACGAACAGAACTGCGCAGCCTGTCACGCCCCGCATGCCGGAGATTTTGTTTCCGAAAATTTGGTTGCAACTGAGAATGGCCTTGTCGGAAAAGCCTCTGGTCGCCTTGCCCTCGATTTTCTGGAGGCAGGTCATGGCAGGCTATCCGACAAGGAAATCGACGACCTGATTGACCAGTTCGAATTTATCCACGAATCTGGACGCCTGTTCCAAGAGAAGTGCATTATCTGCCACGACAATGCTGCCAAATTTGCGCGTCTCAAGTTAGTTTTGCGCGACGACATACTTACAGGTCGTTACACGGATCGAAATGTCGCAGAGTTTCTGTTGCATCACGGCAGACTCGACGCAACTGAGGCTCAAAAGATGGTAGAGATTCTTACGCACCAACTTCAGGTAAGGTAGTCGAGCATGGAATTCGCCTTCGGTGTAGGTCGGCTGACGACCTTAGGTCGGACCTTTGGCCCTATTCGCTAAAAGTTAGAACTGTCCGCAACTTGTAGATCCAGGTTCTCTTCCTCGCTGCGATATACATGAACGGCTGGATTTCACGCCGCGCAGCCGCGCCGAAAATGATGCGGTCGCGGCGATTTTCGTGCTGCGAGCGCGCGCAGCGAGATTTTGACACTTCCGCTCGGGGCTCTCTCCTGCCGTTCTCTGCATATTGAAGTAAGGTCCGGTTCGGCCGCGTCCTGTTACCCCCGTCAAGTGAAGGCGCTACTTTCAGCCCGTTTGGCTTTCATTTTCTCCATCGCCATATCTTTCGCTGACCGACTTTTCCGCTTTGCGACCGTGCGCTGCGCATCAAATGCCGCCTGAAGTTCCTGGTCTTTTTCAGAAACCTCTTTCACCGGGGCAGGGGCCGGTTTCGCATCAGCCACTGCCTTTGCCGTATCCTTGGCCTGCTCTTCAGCAAGATCCAGGTGTGTCCCTTTGATCTTTGGCGTGTCGCCACCAAGGAACTGCATGAAATAAGGATCTTCGAAATATCGAATCTTGTTCGCAATCACGGGCATCTTGCCTTCGCGGATCAGCACAACCTCGTTTTCCGGCAGACGACCAACGTGCTCTGGCCGGAGCAGCCGAATGCCTTCTTCACGCTCTGATATGCTGCCCATTTCCATCTTGCCGAGTGCTCGAGACTTCGACTTGCTTATGACCGTTTTGTCCCCGATGGACCTGGACACATGTTCGCGTACTTCGGAATCCTCTGAGGCGGCAAACATCTGGGTTCCAGCGTTTGCCAGCATCGCCCGCACACCCTCGTGCCCATAAATGTCCTGTAGGCGCGACAGTGTTTGCGAAATCACCACGAGCCTGCCCCCGAACGATCGCATGGTGTCATAGGCTTCAACAACGCGCTCAAGATGGCCGAGGCGTTGGAACTCATCGAGCAGCATCAAAACCTTGAACGGCTCATCTTCGCCCGGCTCAACAGTTTCGATGGTGTTCACCAGATCGAGGAAGAACAGGCGAATGAGCGTCCGGAACTCTTTGACCTTTTTCCCTGGCACGGAAAAGTAGATCGAGCTGGGGCGCCGACGCAGATCTTCAAAGTTGATGTCATTGCCCTGCGTGGCTCTTGCTACCGACGGGTTGCGCCAGAGCTGCAGGCCGGAGTTCAACATAACCGAAATCGTTGACCGCAGGATTTTGGATTCTTCGGCTGCAAGATTCAGAAACTCATCTGCAGCTCGCGCATATCCAACTTCTTCAGCCATTTTCTCATAGTCCTTTTGCTTGGTCGTTTTGACCAGGCGCAGGACTTCGGAAATGTATGGCCGCTTTCTTTTGATCGCCAGCATCGCCATTGCGCAGAACATGCCTTCAACACCACCCATAAAGCCCTGCGCGGACGAGCTGGGCGTGTCGAACATCTGAGTTGCAACCTGAATCACTTCTTCCCATCGCCGGTCCAGATTGTCGGCACGTGCTGCGCGGCGCAGAGGGTTGTAGCTGTGGCTTTTGTCGGGGTTCTCGGGGTCGAACATAAAAACCTCATCGCCCATTGCTGCCCGACGCGCGCCGGTTGTCTGGAAAATCTCGCCCTTGATGTCCAGGACGACGCAAGACCCATTGAAACGCAGGACATTCGGGATCACAAAGCCGCTGGTTTTGCCCGAACCAGACGGGGCAATGAACATCGCGTGCGGCTTTTGGACACCGGGGCCGGGCTTATAGTAGATCGCGTTTTTGTCCTTTGGCTCACCAAATTTGGCAAACACGATTTCACTATCCAATTTGTCTTTGAGCTTCAGAACCGACGCATAGCCTTCCTGGACGAGCTGAGGGGCCTTTGCAAAGGTCGCATCACCGTATTTCGTTGAGGGACCACGCAGCGCAGCCGCCACAAATGCAAAGGTCAAAACACCCACTGCGACCACCGCCACCAGACCCATGATCTGCTGCGTCTCTGCAGGCTGTGCCATGAACTTCTCTGGGATCGCCCAGATGTCCAGCCCGCGAAAGCCTCTGGTGTTGATGTATTCGAGAGCCAGCCCGACCACCAACACCGCGCAAGCCGAGGTAGCGATAAAGCCCATAGTACCGGCTATCGCGACCTTCTTGCCTTTGGGTAGATCCTGAAACTCAGCCATCGGTCAGCTCGCGTTTGAAGAAGCACACGATGCCAAACTCGGCAGGTACGACGCCGACCATTTCCCAACCGTCTTGCCCGAGCTTCGCAAACTTCTCGCCTGCATTTTCCTCTACCCGCATCAAGACATTACGATACTCAAATTTTTTCATTCTATTTCTCCTTCAGATAAGTTGATCAGCGGTCATCAGGGGTGGGAAGATCACTCCGTTGACCTTCCGTTCGTCACCGATTTTCTTCATGTGAACGATCATGTGAATGGTGGCCCGGATGTCATCGACCACTTCTGACTTTTGAACGGTCGGAGATCCGCGACGCACCATCTTGCTCATACGTCCAATGGCATCTACTGGTGAGTTGGCGTGCATGGTACAAACAGAACCATCGTGGCCGGTGTTCACCAGTTCCAGGAACATATTTGCGTCGTCGCCCCGAATTTCACCGCAGACGAGGCGGTCAGGCCGTAACCTCAGCGCCGATTCCAGCAGCTTTGTTGGTGATCGAGGGCCATCTTCTTCGGAACGGTCAGCAAGTAGATCGACAGAATTGGGTTGCTCGATGTCCAGCTCGGCCACTTCTTCAATCGTCACGATCCGTTCGCCAGGATCGACGCGCTTCAGCATTGCATTGAGAACAGTGGTTTTGCCAGACGAGGTGCCCCCGGCAATGATCACGTTCCATTTGCTTAGCATCGCAAGGTCGGCCAGCTCGTCAAAGTTCATTGTTCCGGCAGCGAGAGCAGCCCGAGCCTTTTCAAGCGCGCTGTGATCATTGTTTTCTGCCAACGCCGCCTCTTTGCTGGCGAAGCTGAACGCGCCCAGATCGACGGTTTTCACGCGGAGCAGGCGGATCGCCACGGACCCCACGCCGGTTGTTGCTGGCGGAATCACAACCTGCACCCGCGCTTTACCCTGCTGTGTCGGCACGTTGGCCGTCGCAATCGGCTTCTTTTCTCCGAATGTCACATCGCTGAATCCGGCCACGCAGCGCCCGATGTTTTCCACATCATCTCTGTTCAGAGTAATGTCTGTCCTGGTCATGTGTGTTGTGCCCATTTCTTCGACCCAGACCGATCCGTCAGGATTCACAGAAATTTCGCTCAGGCTTTCATCGTGCAACAGATGCTCGATCTTGCCTGTATAGTATTCCAGAAGGCTATTGCCGTTCCGCCCGCTCATGTTCTTGTCCTTGGTAGAGCACTTTTTTGAACACTGGAGGTTGCCTTCGCTGCATCTCGGCTTTGCCTCGAACACGAAGGCATCCACATAAGATTCATTGCTTCCAAAAAGTGCTGAATTTGCTTCAAAAAAGGCCGCTACCGCACTCGATCATGCTGGCAGCGGCCGGAAAGACTGCTGAGGCGGTCGGCTCATTGGCTCGCGCTCAGAAGCTATCGAACACAACGTCGCGCTGCAGGATGGCGTTGATGCGACTGCCCTGATCGACAAAGACTGTCGGAGTAATGCGCAGGTATTCATCAAGCGCCGCTGCCGTAGCGTTCTGCAGGTTAGACCCCACTTGCGTTGCCAGATCAGTGCGAACCGAGTTGTTGCTATCGTTGTCAGAGACCAGTGCCACCGGCGCAATGCCGATGATGGACAACAGCGCTGCAGTTCCGAACCGTTTCCCAAAGTGTGTGTTCACCCTGCCGGTCGCACCAGTCCGGCCTTGACCGTCCGTACCAGCCGATCCGACCTGAGTTGACAGGCCGTCAGGCGTGATGACACGGCTCCAAACGATCATGATGCGCGTTTGCGCCAATGTCGTGTCCGCTCGATACTCGCCAAAGAGCTTCGATCCGCGCGGCAGAAGCAAACGCGTGCCGTCCATCGAGTAGACGCCACGTGTAATCGTCGCCACGACACTGCCGGGCAACTCCGAGCTGACCGCGCCACCGAACACAGCCGACAAAACCGTGCCTTGCGTCAGGGTGCGCGACGGATCGTCAATGATCGAGGCCCCGACGATGGGGGGATATTCTTCGACCAGATTGTTTTGCCATGTCGTGTTTTGGTTTTCCTGATAGCCGCGTTGATCTTCAGGCAGGCGGGTGTCGTCTGGCTGGACTTGAACCGGCTGCGGCGCTGCAGGGAAGGGTTGGAAAATGACCGGCTGCGATCCACCATTGATCGGCTGGTAGTTTTGACCGGGTGCGTCCTGTGCCATCGCGCTTGAGGCCAACGTGACCAGGGCGAGGGTGAGTGCTGTTCTGTTCATCGTCAGCTCCATCAGTTTCTGCCGTATGGGTTTTCATCGAACACAATGCCGTCCGACTGGTTCTGCCGCTGGCGCATCTTCTTCAGTTCTTCGAGTCTGCGCCGCTCGTCATCGGTCAGACCTTGCGCCTGAAGGTGGCTTACGCTGGCAAGTGCCCGGGCCTCCGCATCTGCGATGGCCTGGGCAAGTTCCGTCTGGAACTTCTTCTCTCGCTCATCATATCTGACCTGAAGGCGTTCATTGGTCAGGTTCAGCGTTGCGATTTCACCGTCTTTTTCGGACAGCGAAACTTTGGCGTCCGTCAGCTCGTCTTGCAGATCGGAAATCCGACCGTTCTGTTGCTCGATAGTTTTCAAGGCTTGTTTCAGCCCTTCGGAATCGACCTGC
The DNA here is from genome assembly GCF_056537185.1 of Ruegeria sp. CG4. Classification (NCBI taxonomy): domain Bacteria; kingdom Pseudomonadati; phylum Pseudomonadota; class Alphaproteobacteria; order Rhodobacterales; family Roseobacteraceae; genus Ruegeria; species Ruegeria sp. CG4. The sequence continues at coordinate 171,013 of NZ_JBQFRB010000008.1, forward strand.
GGCACTGTTGCCGGTGTTGCCACCTCAATTTCCTCGGGCAAAGCCTCTGGTTCCGGCTCATCGGCCTCTGGTCCCCGTGCGGTCAAAAGCCCGTATCGCTCGCCACCACCTTGTTGCAAAGCGTCAACGCGGACACCCGTGTTCGTGCTTTTGTTTTCATGGCCCATGACAAACCATACAAAGCCCAGGAACACCGCTCCTGCGATCGCAACGGTTATCAGCTTCTTTGGGTCGAACTTCTTCCGGACACGTTGCGACGGCTGTTCAGCCGCCGCCCGTGCCGCAATTGTCTGATTGCGATCCATTACTTGCTGCCCCCCGGTTTAACTGTCTGTGAAGTAACGGGCCTGCCCGTTGCACTCGCCTGCTGAAACGCGTCGCCATCGTTTCGTACACAGATCGAAGTGTCTTCGATGCGCAGTGTCCAAAGGTCGGAAAGGCCCTGCACCTGGATAATGCCGCGCTCTTTGACTGTGGTGTTCACCATCAGCTCGCGGCCATCAGGCAGGACACGGAAAATCCCCGGCAACTCCGCATCCTGCGGGATTTGCATATAGGTGTGAACGCCATCATCCCACACGGCGGTGGGCGCAAAGTCCGCTTTGCCCGAGCGCGAATAGTTCTGGTTCACAAACCGGCCAGTTGGCTTCGGCTCGCTCCGAGCGACTGTGCCGCGACGCGTTGTGGTCCCGCCGCTGTTGTTTTTGTTGTAGAACGTGACCCGAAATGGAACACGTTTGCGTTCGGCGGCGCTCTCGGCCGGAACCAGATAGAAGTTGTATGTCCCGCGATTGGTCAGGACGGTCAGGTTTGAATCCGAGTTCAGGATTTCTGGCTTGAACGCAATAACGCGACCTTCCTGCAGGCGGGTGATCTGAAAACTCTCAGTGTCGCCCGCGCCAATGCTGCGGACGGTCTCGCCCTGCGGAAAGTGAACATAGGTAATCAGGCGTTCACCTACAGTGATGCGGTACACCTGGTTCTCGACGTAATGGAAATGCGTGATGCGATGATCCGCATTCTTTCCGTCTGGCGTCGGTGTGATTTCAGCGAGCAGAGGCGTAGAGAATGCCAAAACTGCTGCGGCGGTGGCGGTGAGTGTTTTGAAAGAACGCTGCATCAGACCTTCCCTATGGCGTCTACGCGGTAGTTGGTGACGACGAAGCCGAACGGATTTTCCAGAAGCTCATCCATCGACGTCACGATTTTTTCCTCAAACCCGTAGGTCACAGTGACCACGTAGCGGGCTGAGGCCGTTGCTTGGTTTGGCACGATCAGGGACTTGCGGATCTCGACCTGCACCGTCTCATCGTTGACCGGCGAGACGCCCAGAATTTCGGTCTGCACCTTTGTCTTGGGCGTATAGATTTCGTCAGGATGGTTGTCGTTCGAACCGTCCCACAGTTCGCGGTAGGACGTTTCGGCCAGCTCATCAGAACGACGCAGCACCGATTTCAGGCGCTCGTTGTTGTCCTGGACATCATAGGTTTCCCGGTCGCGCACATAATTTGCGACTTCACGGAAGGCCATCGCCTCAGAAGGTTCCAGTTCTTCGACTTTTTCAGTCAGCAGGACCGGCAGTTTCGTGTCCGGATCAATGGAGAATGGCACCGCGCGGATTTCCTTCAGGGGAAGGAGCATCGCCCAGCCAATCATAGAGGCCACGCCCATTGCCATGCCGACCATGCCGAATACCTGCCATTTGAAGGCATCGCGGCGTGCGCCCAGAAAGAGTTCTTTTTCGTGATCTGTCACGTGTGACATTTGCTCTGTACCTCGATTTATGAAGATTTATTGGCGCGAGCTTGTCGAATGCTCTGCCGGTAACGGTCAGCGGCGTAGCTCTGACGAGCTGCCCCATCCTGATTTCGGGCTCTGTGCGCTATGTCCCGACGCGCTTGCATTGCGCGAGACGCGCTGTCACGAACGCCAGTCCCGTCACGTGCTGCGGAAGCCATAGCAGCGGCAGTTTTCCCACCGGCTACTGCACCCCTTGCGCCGTCGCTTGCAGTGCCCAATGCACTTCTTGCGGCTGCTGCAGCACCAGTTGCCACGGCAAGACCCGAGGATGCCGAAACGATTGCACCCGACATCCCGCCCGCGAGCGACGGGATCTGCGTGAGCATCACGATTGAAACAATGCAGATCGCCAAAAACCGGCCACTGGCCTCCATATTGTTCACATCCTCAACAGCGGTCAGTTCGGAGCTGAAAAGGGCCTGAATAAGAGAAACGATGCCTGTCAGAACGACGATGACCATGATCAGGCCAACAGTCGTTTTCGCCCAGGCTGCGAAGATATTGGCTGTTGCCGAGCTGAGCAGCGTTGCGATGAAAACAGGCGCTAGACCCAGCAGGACCGCTAGACCGCCTTTTGCGATCAGCGCCATGCCGGTGCCAAAAGCAACGATGACAGCCCCAACAACCCAGAGAATAGCCCCGGTGATGCTCAGACCCCAGGTTGCGTTTTCAATAGCCTGCTGGCCCATCAAGAAACACTGAAGCGCAATGTCATCGAGTGCTTCCCAGACATTTGTTGTGCCGGTCAGTTCTCCGGCAATCGTGTCTGGGAGGCTCGAAATGCCCTGATAAATGGGTTGAAAGAAGCTCCAGCTAGAAGCCATACCAATGATGATCGTCGCCCGAATGATCCAGCCGACATAGCCACCAAACCCGATTTCTCGGATTTGAAGCACACCGTTGATCAGCATTGCCACGAAGATCAGCGCGGCTATTGCCCAGAGGGCGGATGCTAGATCCGCCGCCAGGCTGTTGTATGCTTGCTGCGAGAAGTTATTTAGCGCAGCCTCAATCGAGCTGACGAAATCTTGGATCACGGCCCACAAGCCTCCTCAATTGCAGGGCGCAGAGCTTCCAGACGGGTCCGTTGCTCTTTTTTCAGCGCGGCAAGATTGTCGGACGGTTGGGTCCAAAACTCGTCTTGGTCAGCTCCGACCTTTTGGGCGGCGTCCTCACGGCTTAAACCGCCCAGCGGACATTCGGTGCTGAAGGTCTCGCCAGATTTGCGCAGAATGCATTGCTCGATGGTGGCCTCGTGCGCAGCGATGACCTGTTCATTCAGGATCACCACCGACCAGTTGGTCACAAGAGGCTGCTTGTCTGCGGATTGGCCCGCTTCGGCCATGCGCGCTTGATCGTTTTTGACGAATTGACGACCGTACTCACGCGCACCCGAGTACCCAAGGCACTTACGATATTCACCGAACGGCATATCGACCTTGGGTGATGGGCGCAGCTTCACCTGTGCCGATGCAGCCCCCGACATAACGGCGGCGGCTGCAATGGTCAGGATGAGAGTTGAGCGGAGTTTCATTGTGAGGTTCCTCGTACATAGTTGCTGAGTGTCGAAAGATCGGCAGCGGTTGCAGCCAGATCCGTGCCCGACGCCAGAGCATTAGCCGAGGTTGCGCGTAAGATTTCAATTTCAACCTGAAGGAGTTTAAGGAGAACCGCCGTGTTGTAGTCGATTGCATCCTTCAGATCTTCTTGCTGACCGATTTCACCGCGCAGCTTTTCTGCATCTTCGGAGAGCTGACCGGCCATGTCATAGCCATTCTCACCCAAGGCCGATGCCATCAAGCCAGCGCCACCTCGCTCCGAGAGAATGCGCCGGGCTGGCACGTCTGACGTACTGAATTCTTTAAGGATTCCATTGTTCAGCCCCAGGCTGATTGATCGGCGTTCCATCGCGAGTCCGGCGACGCCTGGAAGATCGCCAATCGTATCTTCGGTCGCGTTCAAGGCGTATCCAAGCGTGTCAGCTGCCGTTGCCAGTTTCAGAAAGCTGCGGCTGTTGAACTGGTCCAGATCCGTCAGACCACTGATGGTTTTGAGGGAGTTTTCGAGCAGTGCCCTCTGCTGCTCGAGCTTCTCATATTGTTGCATCAGCTGTTCGTATTGGCGGACCATTTCCGCGACTTCGCGGGCCGAATTGGCTGCGTCCTGTGCAATGGCCGTGGCGTCGATGGTCGGAACACCTTGGGCTGCCGTCATAACTGGCAGGGCGGCCAGAACCGAAACAGCAATGGTTGTGCGGAATTTCTTTGAAATATCCATCAGACAAACTCCAAGTTTTCAGGGGAGGTCATGCGCTCAAAGTCACAGGCGCATTTGCTGCGATAGCCCGAATAGGTGCTGGTGCAGGCCGAGACAGCGGCCAGAACTACAAGGGTGATGACAAGGCGGGCTTTCATGTGATTTCCTTCCAGAAGTTGGGGTTTTTTCGCCAGTCAGGATCAGGGAACGATTTTCCGTCTGATCCGCTCAGAACACGAAGAAGCGGGCCGAGCGCGCCGACATCGACATCGAGCCAAACACTCTCATCACCTTTCTTCATGAGCATTACGCGGTCGCCAAAATGCGCCCTCAGCGCGCCCAGCTCTGAATCGTTCAAGCCGATTGCCCGGTAGTCTGCTTCATTGCCGGATCGAGAGGGGAACAAGAGTTGCGTGCTGGTGTTTTCCAGGATCGACTTACTTGCCGCTGACGACAGGAGGTGATCGGGGATCTGCGTCATCATCATCATCATGACGTTCAGCTTCCGATACGTGGTGTAGGCATTTATGAGGATGCCAGCGCCATAAGGGTTGCCAGCAATTACCCATGCTTCATCAATCACAAAGACAGTGGGTATCTTGGTGGCGCAGCGGCGTTCAATCTGGCGCATGACGTAGCTGATCCATGCCAGCCGCACCAATTCGTCATCCAGAACCTCAGAAATATCGAACACAAGATGACGGTCGCCAGCAGCAAACGGATCTGAGCCACCCTCGCCAAACATCCAGGACAAGCGGCCTTCGCCCGCCCATTCACTTGCACGCTTGTACAGGTTCTTGTCATCGTCAAAGGCTCTGAACCGTTCCACCAGTGAATCGAAGTTCTGAAGCGCAGGCGGCAAAGTGGCATTGGCTTGGCAAGCCCTTGTGATTTCATCCTTCTGATCGGTGGTCAGTGGTTCGTCATAGCTCAACAGGGCAATGACCCAATTGGCGAGCCAGCTTTGCCCAGCCTCATCCGTCTCGGTCTGAAAAGGGTTCATGCCGGTTGGCTCACCAACTCGGACGCGGATGTACTGCGCACCGAGCGCCCGCATTGGAGCCTCCATTGCCCGGTCTTTGTCAAAAGCGATGATCCGCGCGCCCTGTGCAACCGCCATTGTTGCCAGCAGCATCGCGATCACAGTTTTACCCGAGCCGTTCGGTCCAAGAACGATCGTATGCCCGGAGGGCAGGTTTTCAGGGTCGTTACTGGTCTTGGGAAGGTGCAGCGAAACATCGTAGCTGTCCCCGTGTGTCGTCGGGAAAGTCGCCAATGGCCCCGGCCAAGGTAGCTTTTCCGCATCCAACCCTTTGGGGCGCATGTGGAACGCAACCATATCCGCAAAGTTCTGGTCCGTGATCAGTTCTTCACGGGCGCGGAACGCGAAATTGCCGGGGTGCTGTGCGAAGTACACGGCACGGGCCGACATCGCTTCGCGCTTCACCGTGCCACCCGAAATCTGGATTTCACCGATGATGTGTTTTTCGGCGGTTTTCAGATCTTCCTCGTTCCCAAACACGCAGATCGACAGGTGGTGCTTGCCGAGTGACATGGTGCCGGAGGCAATGCCGTCCGCCAGAATGGACAAATCCTCTTCAAGCGACTTTGCCTTGTCGCCTGCCGAGCGCATTTGTCCCGACTTGCGGCGTTCCATTTCCTGCGCCTGGGCGCGGCTGATCGGCAGGAAGGATTGCGAAATCACAACATCAACCGGCAGGTCCAGCCCGTCGAAAATGCCGGGGAACGAAACCATCGGGTAATTCTTCAGGGAATACACACGGATGGAGCGTTCCTGATCGTCGCCTGTGACCAGTTTGCCGGTCTTGCCCTGAAACAGCACATCCTCTTGCGGCATGTTGAAGGCGATGGGTTCTGCAATGTTTGTGTGAATGATCGGCTGATACCGACCGTTCAACAGCATTCCATAATAACCGAGCCAATGCCCCTCGCTGAGCTTCAGCCGGCGCACACGGGCCTCGCCCAGCGTGCCCGCCAGTGTTGTGAACACACCGTCGAGCTGTTCCATCATTTCTCGGCGTTCCTCGTCTATCGTTCCAGACGACATGCCGAACATCTGTTTTGCCCGCTCATCCTGCCGCTTTTGGAGAATGGCGCTGATGATGATCTTGCGTTCTTTCAGCTCTGCATCGACGGACGCTGAGCGCATGGCCTGCGCCACTGCACCGGCAAAACCGGTTGGATCTGTGATGACATGACCAGTCTCAGCCGGGACGGTCAGTCGATGGATATAAAAAGCCACCTCATTAGGTGTTGTGCGCAACACACGCTCAAACCGTTCGGCCAGGAACTCGAACTCGTTTTCGTCCAGCGTGTTTGCGTTGACACCGGTGATTTCCGCAGCGGCGATAAGACCACCGTTGCGTGTGGAAATGACCTCATCATCCACGACATAGCCATACGGCAACATCTGAAAGAGGCTCATTTCATCCTTGCGCCAGCTCGGCTCGATCAACGAGCGGGCAAGGGTCCACATGCCTCGGGCAGCAGGCTTAGGCACTATAGTAATCTCCCCCATGATGCTGGCGGTTTTTGGTGCGCGGAGTTTTGGAAAGGGTTACAGACAGGACGCGGAAGAAAGCCGGTTCCCATTCGTAAAAGAGGCGAAGCACGGTGTAGAAAGCAAAACCCGCAATGATTGCTGGCGCTATTCCGAACATGAAGAACGAAAGCATGGTCATCCCGAGGATCACCAGCAGATAGATCACGGGTAGGCCGCCCCATTCTGCGGGACGGCTTAGGCCGCGAAAGACGGTATTTCGGCGCGGCATCGATCAGGCTCCGATGAATGTATCGGCAAGGCCAATGACGGCACCCACAACAATCGCGACCACTGGACCCTTCAGCGAGCCCCAACCGAACACATAGGCAAGACAGCCCCAGATGAAGCCGACAGCGGCAAGGCTGACGCCAACAACCTTGGAGTCGGCCAGCGTTTCGTTGATAAAATCGCCAATGGCATCTTGCAGCCAGCCAGCGGAGGCGGGAGCTGCACTGACGATAATCATTGCCAGCGCGAAGAACGCGGTCTGTTGGATGAAGTGGGTTCTTTTCATGAGGAAGTGCTCACTTTGCTTAGGATGATCCGCACGTAGTTGCGGGTTTCGGTGAAGGGGGGGACGCCGCCGTATTCGACGACGCGGTGAGGCCCGGCGTTGTAGGCGGCAAGCGCCAGCTTCCAGGTTCCGAACTCGCGGTACTGCGCCGCCAAATAGCGGGCACCACCGTCGAGGTTTTCTGCAGGGTTCTTTGGGTTCACGCCCAGGTCTTTCGCCGTTCCGGGCATGAGCTGTGCGAAGCCATAGGCACCCTTGGGCGACAGAGCATCAGCCTGATACCGGCTTTCCTGCCAGACCAGCGCCATGAACAACTCTGCCGGAATGTCATGGCGTTCCGCCGCTGCGTGGATTTCTTTAACGATCCGCTCCTGCGACCAGCCGCCCGAGGATCTGCGAGGCCGCGGTGCCTTGCCCGCAATCTCGATCTTTTTCTGTGGCTTGGCCTTCGGAGCTTCCGGTTTTTCATCGAGAGTGTACTCGCGCATCCGGATTGGACAGACGATGCCATTAACGATTTCTGCCCGCGCACCGTTCAGATACACGCTGCCGTCCGGTTCGTATTCGATGACCTGTGCACTGGCATCCGTTCCCAAAGTCGCCGTCAAGAATGCCAACAACGGCCAAACGGCGTTGATCCGACATCTGTTTTCGGTGAAGCTTTTGATGGAGCTGGTCACTAATTTGTCCTCCAAATTAGGTCAGTAGTTTTTACATAATTACTATTATGGGGCGCGGCGTTGGGTCATCGGGGCAGCGGGTATTCAGGTGCCACGAAACAGCACTGTGCCCGTCACGGGCTTTGTAGAAAGCCAGCGTTTTGCTCGGATCAATCAGCCTGAAACTTTGGCCGAAGTGTTGGGATACCCTGCTCGCCTCGGTTGTCAGTCAGCGCTAAGCGGTCGGAGGTGCAGATACCTTGTCCAGGGTCGCACCCATTGACTCTGGCGCGGTGCTGTCCAATCTAGGATCGGCATCTGGGGTTACTGTTTTTACCATAGTACAGTTCTCTCTTGATGTTGGAGGAATGCCCGGATGGATTTGGGGCGTTTCTTGTCCTGTCGGTTGTTGGCGCAATCGACAGGACCGCTCACTGCTCGGTGGTTTTGTTCAGTTTTTCTTTAAGCCGTCGTTCAGTCCTTTCGTCTAACCGCACCAGGACCCGCGTTTTCCGCCCGCGTATGGGCGCGCGAGGCCTTCAGAAATCAGGATTGATCCAACCTCTTTTCCGCTGACACGCGCGGTCGCGAGGAGGCGGCCGTACCTGTCCATTTCCGGGTTAATTTCCAATTCCACCTGGCCGTTGGTTTGAATGATTTCCCTCAGGCGATCTTTGGCTCTCAGTCCCAAAGCTTTTTCGGCGTCGCATTGTGCGCGGAAGGTCTCAGGCGCATCAAACCCAACAAGCCGATACCGGTCGTCACCATGGTCGATCGTGTCGCCGTCAACGGCGATCACCTCAGATGCGCCAAGATTTTTTGTTTGCCTAGTTGGTTCAATCCAAACCGCAGCAATGAACAAAGACGTGAGTACAGCGCTGAGAAGCAAGAGCCGTCTCATGCGCGCAACCCAAAGACACAAGGCGGCAGCTCGTTCGCGCGTGGCCAGTCGTTAGGTTTTGGATTCCGCGTCCAGGGCTTGGGCTGCTTCGAGACCCTCCGGAGTGATCGACTCGATCGTATAATCCGACTTGACGCAGAGAATGCGCCCATCCCCAAATTCCTGGTGATGCTTAAAAAGCCCCGGCCAAAGATCGAACTCTCTGGGCTCAGCCCCCGCGCGTGAGATCTTCGACTTGCACAAGGCCCCGACATAATTCGGTGAGCTGTATATGCAGTGGTACTTAGGTCGTCCAAGGGAAGCGAGTCCGATAAATTCGTAGCGGCATGTAAAGGGAACCTGATCCTCTTTCAGGCCCCGGACCATCTCGATGGTTACCACAGTGTATTGTCTCTTGTTGTCCGCCATGACGACCCCCTATGGGCCGTCTTCTACATCCAAAAGTTGTGGACTAAAACACAATCTACGTCAATATAAGAAAGTCAGCCAATATACGAAATTGGATTGTCAGAAATATATTGGCCGGATATTGCTTAAGCGATTCGCAAGCAGGAGAGACCATCTTGAAACACTCAAAATCCGGAAATCGAACTCGCGCGAAGGCCCTTGCAGTCGCACTCGCCACACTGCCGGCATCGCAGGCCAGTGCCTATCCAATTGACTGCGCGATATTTCTTTGTCTCGCCGGAGGTTGGCCCGCTTCACCCGATTGCACCGCAGCCAGGGCGGAATTCATTCGGCGCATCACACCCTATCCGGTCGAGCCCCCGCTCCAACTCTGGCGCTGTCCGATGAACGCGTCACACAACACCTCAGGTCGGGGTCCAGTGGAAAGGCTGGAAGCTATCAAGCGCACGAGTGCCAGCCCTATTCCAGAGCTTCCATCTGACGATACGACAGTGCCATTGCTGGTAGATGCTGCGATCTCGATAGAAGCAATCCAGGCATTTCATGGCCAGTCCGGCGATAGCTTTCAAGCCACACCGATCAGCGTCGATCTTTCCTCACCCGATTTCGACGTTGTGAGATCCATCAGGGTTTGGGATGTGCGTCACTACAGCTATCGCCGTCGGTCACGGGAGGGAGATTGCGAGCGTTCGCTTGATCTGGTCGTTGGTAGCTATGACGACAACGTAAGCTTTCAATGGTCCGATCAGGCTCCCGCGCCAATCCCAGCCTGGCTGCCCCTTGGCAATCGATGTGAGCCTCCCAGCACCTTTCGCGGTGTTGGTGTTGAGTGGACAGACATATTCGGGTTCAGCGATTACGAACTCATCCGATACTGACGTTGTTTGCCTGGTAGGTGAATGCATTGCCACTGCAGAAGTCAGTGAACGTGCCAGCCGCATTGGCAACGAGGCCGTCTGGGCCAGAGGAACACCCCAAACCCTAAAACAAAAAAACCCCCGCAAGGCGGGGCCTCAGCGGGGATCTTCTTAAGTCAAGTTTGATCACCTGATTTATAGGAAATTCCCAAAATTCTGACAAGGATAAACGCATCTGTGCGAACGGTTTTTCTCTGTCTTTTTGCTGAGGTTCGACGCGCCTTGCTTCCCCGATGAGAAGCAGACCATGAGACCGTTGAACCATACCGAATACCCTGCCCCGCGAAGCTGCGATGACAATTCCGGCCTTTTAAAAGCGAGGCCAAAGCCATGAGCTTTCGGCACATTTCATCTGCCAAACTTCAAAGTGCGCGACGCTACCACAACGGCCTTCCCGAAGGCTGGAACCGTGACAGGTTTCGGCAGCTCTGTGTATGCTATGCCCAGATCAGGGGCGCATCGGCCCAGTGTATTCGCACCTATGAGATAATAATCGACATGATCTCGCCATCTGCTTTTCGGGACCCGTCTCTGGAACCCTTTTGCTACGCGCGACAGGAAACACTCATTGCCGGGCGTGGATTGACAGATCGGACAATCCACAATCATGAACGCGAGCTGGAAGCCATTGGCCTGATCGAGCGCAGGCTCGGCGCTAATGGCGCGCGGTGTAAGCGCAAGGGGCTTGGCCTATTCCTGACCCCTGCCCTGAACCTCATTCCCGAGATGCGCGACGCAGAAGTGCGGAGCAAGGCCGAGAAGAAAGAGCATGATGCGTTGCGCGGTGATCGATCACGGCTTTATCGATATGTAAAGTGCAGCCTCGCAGTGCTTACTTCACTTCCCTGCCCTCCTGACGGCGTGGAAGACATGATGAAGGAATTTCGATCCTGGCCGCGCGCCGACAAGCTGAAATACATGTCGCTGGAGGCGCTTAGGCTACATGTTCAGGCGGCTCACGACCTTTGGAAGCGGATCGAAGATCATATCGCAAAACCCGGTGAAATTTCGGGTGAACCCGAAGCTGGTTTCGGGTCCCATATACAAGACCATATTGAAGAAAAAATTCTGTCCTGTAACGCCGATGGCGAAGTAACAATGTCCTCGGCTGAAGCCTCGGAACCAGATTGTTCTGGCTCTGGGCCTGACGGCCCTCCGAATTGCTTAGAAAGCAATCATCCGACGGATCTGATATCATGCAAGGCCCAAAACCTGCCTCGGGTGAACAATCACATCCTGTATGACCTGGCCTCACCTGAGCTGCGCATGCATATCGATATTGCCGGGGGTGGAGTTCAGAATTCCTCTCCGACACTCTATGCGATCGAGACCGGCGTTTGGTCCCGGCTTTCGGAAATCGGCACCAATATCTCCGCTTGGCATGCGGCAATCGAACGGTTGACCATCATGGGGGCAATCGTGGCTGGAGTGGTCACGGATGCGAGGCTGAGTGATCCGCGGCTGCCGCCCGTGGTTAATCCGGGCGGATATCTTCGCGGAATGGTTAAGGCGGATGAACGAGGTGAATTGAACCTGATTTCCAGTTTCATGGGGCTGTTGGCGCGAAGGGCGCGGGAGGAGGACGACGGGCTTCGCTAGGATACGAGATCGTTGCTCCAACCCTGCTCGTTGGTATGTTGCCAGCTTCGCAAATTCATGGGCCTCACCGGCAAGATTTTGCTCTGTTTCCGCCTCCAGAACAGAACTGTATACAAACCTATGATTGGCTACGGGAATTCCCGAGTGGTTTGTTCGGCTTTAGGTTGCTACTGGGTCGCGAAGGCGACGCGGAACAGAAAGACGACCTATGAAAATCGCAGATATTGGCAATTCTGAACTGGATTTCCGGCAAACCGGGGAGGCACGCCTCCAGGAGATTTGCCAAAGGTTTGGATTGGAAAATGCTTCCTATGCCCATATCGACAAACATCACAACGTTGTCCACGGCTGCACCACGTTTTCAGCCGAATGGGTCAGGTATTACGTTGACAACGATCTGGTTCTGGCCGATCCCCTCATTCGGTTTGGCGCCACAATGATCGCACCGATCGACTGGTCAGTGTTCGACAACCAGGCTGACTACGCAGCGCTTTTTGAGGCAGCCCGAAAATTTGGCGTTGGACGTAACGGTCTTTCCATTCCGGTTATCAACCCCTTCGGGGAGCGGGGCGTATTTACCGTCACGTCCAATGCTCCTCGCACCGAATGGGACGCATTGGTCGCGAAAATGCTCCCTGCCCTGCGCCATGAGGCACAGGTTCTGCACCTGCTTGCCCTAGATGTCATTGAAACTGTATTCAACTTTCCCTCGGATTCCCTGTCAGGCGATGAGCTGGATGTGTTGAAGATGCTCGCGTCGGGTTTGATACCGTCTGTCATTGCCAGGCAGACGGGGCATTCTTCGCGAATGTTAGAGGCACTGACTGCTTCAATCACCACCAAGCTCAAAAGCCGGACGATTGAACAAGCAGTGGCGCGGGCAGTCAGTACTGGATTTCTTAAGTGGAGCGATTTCTTTGCCGACCCTGTGGCCGAACTGGTCAATATGGAAAGTCAGCGACTATGCGGTGGGATTGTCCGTTGGGGTGGCAGGTCTCACGAGTTTATCGCTTTTGAAGACGGCAGACTGGTTCGGAACGCTGATAGCTTTCAGCCGGTCCAGATCACGGATCTCGCGAGAGAGTTTAACTTGAGTGCAAACGAGGTGGTCGAGGAACTTGCGTGTAACCGTGATCAAAGATTGCGGATTAGGTATCTCTGAATTCGGCTAAAACGCACTGCTTTGTCTTTGAAAAAGCCCGCAGGTGCATGTTTCACATAATTTACCTTACGCCGCTGTGCCACCGTAGTAGAGCTCACTCTAACTCTGGTTTCTAAATCTCCTATTCTGCTGAAAATGCGTCACGTTCAAAGCTTGACTACAGAGCCCTTAGACGCGAAGGCAGTAGACGCTGTCACCTTCGTTCGAACAGCCAAAAATTGGAGATTGAGGCCGTATCTCTGCAATGCCCTAGTATAACGGAGGATCTTGCCCAGCGTGGTTTCACAGGACGTGCTTACCAGTTCGCCGAAACAGCGAGTCTGGCGTTGGCCGTGAAAGCTCCAGTAATAGCTTCTGACGCCGTCAACGTAGCGCCAAGGCAAGTCCGCAATCGTTGTCTATTTGGAACCTGTCCCTCTATGAATAGATTTCGATTGGCGTTCCGTCTTTGACCATAGCGTAGATCTCTTCAATCTCCTGATCTGTGACAGCGACGCACCCTGCGGTCCAGTCACGCTTGTTCGTGGGATCAATTCCAGGGCGAGGGCCGCCATGTATAAAAATATCACCGCCCGGAGAACGACCCCGAGCTCGGGCAAACGCAGAATCCGCCTCGTTCGGATAAGAGATTCCGATTGAAAGATGGAAAAGACTTTCGGGATTGCGACGGTCAATTACATAGGAGCCTTCAGGTGTTCGCCCGTCTCCTTCGAATTGCTTGTGACCTTCGGGGGCAAATCCGAGTCCAATCGGAAAAGTTCGCAAGACACGCTCACTACCATCGAGGATAAGTAGGCGCTGCCCTTTGTATAGTCGAAGCCGAGTCACAACCGGCCCATTGTAAGTACGGAACTTGCTTGCACAGCCAGACAAAAAGGCGGCTATGCAGCCAGAGAGAAACAGACGTCTTTTCATAGGAACTGCTCGGCTCATTTTGATTTTTGTCAAAAGAATACCACTAAAGGCCAGTTGAACAAAGGTGTATTGGATCTCGCTAGGACAGGAACCGAAAACTAACTGATCAGTTGTGGCCACCTCGTCAGCAGTGCAATGAGTGCCACTTTGATTTCGACATATGTTATTCTTACGCAGTCTTTTAGTTTCGCCCATTCAGTATGGAGATCGCTGCTTTATTCAGATATTTTGCCGCTGGAAATCTTAACGCCGATTATTAAGTGAGCCAGATCGTCTACCGAATTGGATTCTTGTTCTAAGGGTTCGTTCACTACGCTGCACCTGTGTCGATTTTCAGGTACCACGTAGTTTCGTGCCGCGGGCCACTCACCCTCAGATAGCGTCACTATCTAGCTGCAACTTAGGACAATCTCTGTCGATCTGAAATTAGATCTGCCAAATTTCGCAAACATATTTGAGGCTCTATTTGCTTCTACTTTGCTTCATCGGCCCGCCCAACGAACCGTTCAAACACTGCAAGAGTTTCGTCACTTACATGATGCTCAATGCCTTCAGCGTCATGCTCTGCGACTTCCGGTGAAACGCCCAAGGCGATCAGGAACTCCACGACAATCCGGTGACGCCTTCTACAAGCTTCCGCCAATTGACGCCCGGCATCGGTCAGCTGAAGTGAGCGGTAGGGTATTTGCTCAATGAAACCCTCTCGTTTTAAACGAGCCAAATTCTTGGAAACCGTAGGTTGGGTCACGCCCAATCGCTCGGCTATTTCGACCGGGCGCGCCGCGCCATTCTGATGGATCAGCTCCGCGATAAGTTCAACGTAGTCTTCAACCATTTCGCTTTGGTGGGCCTGTCGCACAGCCTCAAACCCGCTCGCCTGGGTATCAATACTACGATCTGAATTTACCGGTTTTGTTTCGGTCATCGGCTCATGATTACGTCGCTGGTCTAGTCTCCAGTGTATGCACCTGAAAGCCGAGCTTGACAATGAGCATGCCTTCATCATTAAATTAGACAAGGCTAACTTTAATAGACAGTGCTATGAAACATCTGATAGCGTCCACACTTCTTTGCGCACTGCCAGTGATCGCGGATGCCACGGCGATTGAAGAATCGCCTTGGGCCCCACGCGCTGCCGCGTATCGACTGACCTTGTTCATGGGGAACCTAACCCCGGTTCCCTGGGATGAAATTGAGAGGAGTTGGACTTCGCCCGCACCTGGCAGTGACATTCAGGTCGCTCCCCTATCACGCGTCTCCGACAACGAAGCGCTTGCGATCAACCAAGCTATGCAAGCCGAAGATCGGCAGGCGCTGTTCGAAGCAAGCACAACTGCCATTGCGGAGGGAATCCTGCGCCATCTGGATGTCGCAAAGACCGCGCTGGGTCAGCCTGAGGCGGCCCGCGAGGTCGCGCAAGCGGCTGCTCTGTTCCGCGCATTCGAAGATGGTATCAAGGCTGCGGACACGTCGGCGGCTCGCGACCTGGGTCGGGCATGGCTGGTTCTGAACTCCACCCTTGGCAGCGCAGGAGTACTGGGCAACGGCGCCCAAACGGTGGATGCCGACCAATTTGCAGAAGCTCAGGCCATTGTCGCTGCCTATATTCGTGCCAACTATCTGCCATCCGAGTATGCCCAACGCGACAAGTTAACACCGCTGCCTGAAACAGTTGTGCTTTCCGGCGAACAAATCACAATGCCCGCCACGCTGCCGCCAGGGTCAAACATCGGAGATCAGGCGCAGCTGCCGCGGCTGGTTCTTCAGTTTGAGGAGGCGGGTGAGGATGAAGCTAATCTACCGCTGGTGGCCTACGGTGACATGCTGTTCGACAGCCCCGAAATCTTCGGCGGCCCGGCGCGTGAGTTGGGCATCGCCTGCTCGACCTGCCACAACCGCTCCGACGTGAACCGGGATTTCTTCATTCCGGGCCTTTCATCCCATCCGGGTGGGATGGATGTGGACGGATCGTTTTTCAATCCAATGTTCAATGACCGGACCGATGATCACTTGGACACGCCTTCTATGCGTGGCATCCGCTTTACCGCACCTTATGGCCGCGACGGGCGCGAACCCAGCCTGCGCCGGTTCATCCGAAATGTGATTGTGACCGAATTCGCGGGAAAGGAACCAACGCCGTTCCAACTGGACGCGCTGGAAGCCTATGTCAAACAGTTCGACTTTCTTCCCAACCCAAAGATCGACCGGTCCGGCAAGCTGACCGATCTGGCGTCAGATGCCGCCAAGCGCGGGGAGTTGCTGTTCAACACCAAATTTGCCGGACTTGGTGACAAATCCTGCGCTTCGTGTCACACGCCTGACCGTCAGTTCCGCGATGGTCTGACCTACGACATCGGCAGCGCTGAACCACCATTCCCCGGCGGCACGGCTTCTGCGTTCGAAACCCCGACGCTGCGCAACGTCAATTTCACTGCACCTTACATGCATGACGGATCGCTGCCGACGCTGGCCAGCGTTGTTGACTGGTTCAATGATACCAAAAATTTGGGTTTGGACGAAGCACAGCGCGCAGATCTGACGGCCTACGTCGAAGCTGTTGGAGACGGTGAAGACCCCTATCAAGTATTCGAAGGTCGCAACAGCGTATTCCGCTTGTCCTGGGAAGAGCTGACGACATTCGCCAGTACGCTCGATACCCTGCTGCCGATGCAGGATGCCGAAAACATAGCGGTTCTGATCGACACGGTAGCTCCTGATCTGGCCGCGGATGCCAGTGTCATGGTCAATCAGAACGCCAAGCCCGAAATCTACGAATTCGCCGCGATCCTGCGAGCGGTTGGCGATGCCAGCGCCGAAGGAAACTGGACCGAAGCCATCCGCCAGTGGGAACTGTTCAAGTCCATGCAGGCCGAAATTGACGAGAGGATGTTCTGATGTTGTCGCGCCGCAATTTTCTGGTCGCTGCAGCCGCATCTGCAGCCATGCCCGTAATGGCTGCAACTGACCAGGGGCTGAAGCTGGCCTTCATCCCGCAGGAGAACCCCGAAAAGCTGTTGGGTGACATCAACGTCATCACCGGCTGGCTTTCAGAGCAGATGGGCGTCCCGGTCACGGGGTTTGTCACGTTCGACCACGCTGCTGCCGTTGAGGCGCTGCGCAACGGTGATGCCGATATCTCGTTCATGGGAGCGTTGCCCTTTGTGTTGGCCGAAGACCAGATCGGCGCCGTACCGCTATTGTCCGAGGTTTATCGCGGGCAACCCAGCTATTCGGGCCGGGTCTTCGTGCGGCGTGACAGCGGAATCGAAACGCTGGCCGATCTCCGGGGACGTGACATCGCCTTTTCCGATCCGGTCTCGGAATCCGGTTACATCTATCCGCTTGATCTGTTTGTGCGCGCCGGGCTGTTCGCGGGCACGGGCGATGCCGACAGCTTTTTCGGGCAGAAATTCTTTGCTGGCGGATATCAGCAAGCGATGCAGGCCATGGCCAACGGACTGGTCGATGCGGCAGGCGCAAGCCAGTATGCCGATCTCTATCTGACCCCGGATCAGCAGGCCGAGGTCAAGGTGCTGGCGGAATCAGAACAAATTCCCAGCCACGCAATCATTGCCCGCCCTGATCTGGACGCCGGGCTGCAGGCAAAGTTCATTGAAACCATGCTGCGCCTCAACGAGAGTGAGAACCGTCATCTGTTGGCCTACCTCTATGGCCCGGATGGCTATCTTCCTGCTGATCCATCGGTTTACGAGGGCGTGCGCGAGACTGCGCGGCGGTATGGGTTTCTGAAATGAACCCTGTAGTTTCACTCAACGCGGTATCGCAGCACTTTGCCAGTGCGGCAGCTCTTACAGATGTTTCAATATCAGTGCAGCCCGGTGAAAGCGTCGCGCTACTCGGTCCTTCGGGTGCGGGCAAATCAACGTTGCTGGCGTTGTTGGACGGTCGTTTGAGCGGTTGGCAGGGCGAGGCTCAGGTTTTGGGCCAGCCACTTTTGGCAACAGGAATTCCATCCCGCGAGGACCGTGCCAATACTGGCTTTGTCTTCCAGGAATTCGCATTGGTTGATCGGCAGAGTGTTTATCAGAATGTGATGAACGGTCGGATGGGCCGGATGAATATCTGGTCCTCACTCTGGGGTCGGTTCCGGGAAGAGGACCATATGTGCGTGACACGAGCGCTTCAGGATACGGGGCTGTCCGATCTGGCAAGCCGCCGTGCCGATCAGTTGTCGGGTGGACAACGGCAGCGCGTTGCGATTGCCAGATGTCTGGCACAAGAACCCGAGTTGATCCTTGCGGATGAGCCCGTCAGCAATTTGGATCCTGCTCACGCCGAACGAATTCTGAGCCTGATCACCAGCTCTGCACGTAGCCGCGGAATCGGCGTCATTTTCAGTTCGCATCAGCCAGACCTGTCGCGCCGCTTTGCTGAGCGCATCATAGGCCTGCGAGATGGCGTGGTATTGTTCGACAAACCGTCGGCTCAATTGACCAACGGGGACATCGATGAACTGTATCACGGTGCCGGTGTCACATCGGGGCTGCGTGTAGTCAGTTGATGGGCCGATCTGTCATTTGGGTCATGCTGGCACTGGCGATCCTATGGTCGTTGACCAGCGGGGATATGGGATTGGGCAAGCTGCCAGGCGCGGGCCCCCGTCTGGCAGAGTTTCTGGGGCGTATGATTCCACCTGACCTGTCCGTTTGGCGCGAGGTTCTGACGGGGCTGGCCGAGACACTGAGGATCGCCATTCTGGGAACATTGTTTGCTGTAATCCTGTCCGCGGGACTGGCCGTTCTGGCGTCTGAAACTATGGTGTCACCAGCGATCTGGCGTCCCGTCCGTGCCTTGCTTGCGGTTATCCGTTCGATCCCGCTGATCCTGGTCGCTATGCTAATGGTGGGCGCTGTTGGGTTGGGTCCACTTCCCGGTATTCTGGCAATCACATTTCACGCGACCGGCATGTTGGCAAAGTTCTATGCGGAAGCCATCGACAACGTTGCTATCGCTCCTGTGGCGGCGCTTGAAAGCGCGGGAGCCAACAGAATTCAACAGTTGCGTTGGGCGATCTGGCCGCAGATGGCGCCTGTGATCATGCGCGATACCGTATTTCGGTTTGAACTAAATCTGCGCGAAAGCCTGATACTGGGCATTGTCGGTGCCGGTGGCATCGGGTTGTATGTGCAAACCTATGTACGGTCGTTTCAGTATGAAAAGGCTGCGACCGTGACGTTGGCAATCATTGTTCTGGTTTTATTGTCAGAGGCGCTGAATACGGCCTTGCAAAAACGATTCAACTAAGCCGGAATTTCCGAATTCTCCAAAGAAAAGGCTCGCGTCTTTCCTTTTCTTCCATCGCGGTTGAAGGTTGGATGCTTCGCTTGAAACCGGGACGGTGTAGTCTGCTACACACGCCCTCACGCTGGTTTGTTAAAGCCTCAAGCTTGCTTGATTGATTGAAAATCGCCTGCGTTGAGGAAAATTCTTGGTTCCAATCTAGCGTTCAAACGGATTCACCGCTGTTTCCATGGGAATGTGTTGCCGAAACAATTGCTACCAGCCTGCCAGTGCGTAGTGCTCTGACACGTGCGTTCATCCAATGCCTCACGACGACTCGGTACATCAGTTCACGGAAAAAGCCAAAGTTCTGCCTGTGACGGACATAGAAGGAGTCAGGGGAGTCAAAGACCCCAAAATCCTGCACGATGCCGTTTCTTTGAATGTATGTGTCACGGCCTTCCCATTCGACCTGGGGATCGCTCAGGCAATCCGTCCCCACACCATACCCACACAGGCTTTCTGTTTTGGGAAATGTCTGCTGCAACACGCGTAAGAAAAGCTCATCCAGAATAAAGCCTTCCAGCTTTAGCCACGTACCCTCTGCTTCGACTTCGACCCATGAATGCACAATCTCCGTCGGCGCCATCGGATAGAAAAGCTCGGGAACCACACCCCTCTGCAATTCTTTGTGGATCGTAAAGCCATGCAAACGGCATCGGATACCGCTGCCGCGAAACAGTGCCATCAGAAGAGTGCCCTTGGTATTGCATTGCCCATAGCCATTGGCGAGTACCTCTGACGCCGGGATATCGTCTGCACGGTTGTAACCAAAGGCAATCTCGTTACGCACGAAATCATAAATAGCGCCAATTCGATCCAATACAGGCAGATCGGGCCAGCTCCGTTCAGTTATGAGCCCCAAAATTGCGGGTGTTTCAAAATCAAGCAGAGGTGTGGCGGTTAGCAACGGGTCTCGGTTCAGCATTTGGTCTCTCGTCGAATCAACTCAGAAAGACTTGTAATTGCTATAGTGACTATAGCTTCAAGAGGCTAATTCCAGTTCGCAATAACGCTGCCCGGAGTTAGGCGCCGATGTCTTCGTGATCAGTAAGACATTCGGAATGATCGCGTAGAACTTCGAGAACGCGACAATCCGAGGTGTTGCCGCCACTGCATTCATGCACCATGCGCTCTAGCTCGGTCCGCAACGCTTCTAGCCGCGCCATTCTTTGCTCAATCTGTTTGAGTTGTCGGCGCGCGATACTGTCGGCTTCATGACATGGGCGATCCGGATCGTCGGACAAATCAAGCAGTTCGCGTATCGCCTCAAGCGAAAACCCCAATTGGCGGGAATGACGGATGAATGCAAGGCGATCCAGTTCGGCATGGCCGTAACGCCTCTGGCCACCTTCGGTGCGCCCCGGTTCCGGCATAAGTCCGATCTGCTCGTAGTAGCGGATCGTCTGAACCTTGGTTCCGGTCTTTTTTCCAAGCGTTCCGATCGTCAGCATCTGGGTCTCCTTACAAAGCTACAGCTTATGTAGGCTCGGGTTGACGCCGCACAATAGCACCTTCTAGACGGTGGACCTGTGACACCCAGCCGCAGGCTCAAAATCCCCTTTGAACCTCTAGCAGGTAGAGGGTGTACATGCCGTTCTGAACCAAGAATCACAGGCGGACGGCTAACTTTGAAACTGACCGTATTTCAAAAAATCTTATGGGTACTGGCTGGTGTCGCAACGGTGGCATTTGCCTATCTGATGCTGTGGTCAGAATATAGACCTGCGCGGATTGAGGAGGGGTCTGTTCCGTTCGAAGCCAGGTTCGAACTGACAGATCACTCTGGTGTTGTCCGTACCCAGAACGACTTTGCAGGCAAGTGGATGTTGGTGTTTTTCGGTTTCACCAACTGCCCCGACGTTTGCCCTACAACACTGTCCGAGGTGGCAGCAGTGCAGGAAGGTCTGGGAAATCAATCAACCCAAGTGCAACCTATCTTCATATCCATCGACCCCGAGCGCGACACTCCGACCGTCCTGGCCGAGTATATACCACTTTTCGATGCGGGGATCATTGGGCTTACAGGCACGCCAGAACAGATTGCGCAAACGTCCAAGACCTTTCCGATTTTCTACGAACGGATCGAACAAGCCACTGCGCCGGACGGTTATACGATGGGGCATACCTCTCATCTGTTTCTGTTCAACAAGGACGCTGGATTCGTTCAGTCCTGGTCATATGGCACGCCTGCCGAAGAAATTCTTGCGGATCTGAAACAGAGACTCTGAGCACCATGTCCCGGTTTTCCAAAGATACACTTCTTGGCCTGGCCTGGGCGATTGCCCTGGTTGCGTCTCTTTCTGTTCTGTTCATTGGAGAGATCCTGGGGCAGACGCCCTGTGTGCTGTGCTGGTTCCAGCGTGCGTTCATGTTCCCATTGGCGATCGTACTGGGGCTTGGCCTGTGGTGGCAGGACCAGAACGTGGGCCGATATGGGATAGCACTGGCATTGGGGGGCGCTGCTGTCGCCTTGTGGCACATGGGCCTGTATGCTGGTCTAATCCCCGAAAAAATCCAACCATGCTCGGCCAGTGGTCCGTCCTGCACGGACGCAAATCAAAGTGTTTTGGGCATCCCGATTCCGCTGATGGCGCTCGTTTCATTCGCGCTAATCGGCGTTCTGTGCGCCCTTTCACTCAAGGAGAAACAAGTATGAACAGACGTGGCCTGATTTTGTCCGTTCTCGCATTCGGTGGTGCCGGATTCGGAGCCGCTTCCTGGTACGTGAACCGAACGACCGCTTCAGGCAATACCGAGCCTGTCGCACCCGAAATCGCTGAAACACTTATCCGTTCCTACTCGCCTGTTCTCGGCCCAAAGGACGCACCGGTTACAATCGTCGAATTTTTCGATCCGGCTTGTGAAGCCTGCCGCGCCTTTCATCCGGTCGTGAAGGACATCATGGCACAGCATGGAGACGCCGTGCGCGTTGTGATCCGGTACACCCCTTTCCATGGCGAGGGCTCAGAGGAGGCGATCCGCGTGCTTGAAGCGGCACGCATGCAGGGGGTCTTTGAACCAGTGCTGGAAGCCGTGTTGCGAGAGCAGCCCAAATGGGCCGCGCATGGTGCGCCTGAACCTGGTCTTATTATTCGAATTGCAGCAGCAGCGGGACTGGATGCCGAGGCCGCGCAGGCACAAATGCTCGCACCCCAGACAGTCGGTGTGCTCAATCAGGATCGCGCTGATGTCGAAGCGGTCGGTATACGGCAAACTCCGACATTCTTCGTCAATGGCAAATCTCTGGATCCGTTTGGTGAGGCTGAATTGAGACGCCTGGTCGCTGCAGAAGTTGCAGCACTGCAAAGCTGAGCAGTAGCGAGAGGTACTATGAGACTCACTGCAAAAAATACATTTCCAGCAGGAATGCTAAGTGCATTCGGTCTGACGGCCATTCTATCGGCACCGGTACTGGCAGGGGTCGATGATGTTGTCGTTGAAGATGCCTGGTCGCGCGCTTCTATTGGTACCAACCGACCTGGCGTCGCTTACATGACGATCCGCAACACCGGCAACGAGGCCGTAACGCTGACGTCTATCCGCACCGATCTTGCGATGATGCCCGAGATCCATCAGACATCGACCAATGCAGAGGGCGTCAGTTCCATGGCACCAGCTGGCGAGCTGGAAATTGCGCCGGGCGGTTCCGTAGCGCTTGAGCCGGGCGGGCTCCACGCAATGCTCATGCGGCTGCAACGCCCTATGACCGAAGGCGAGAGCTTTACGCTGACTCTTATCTTTGCCGATGGCGCAGAAAAGACTGTCAACGTGCCGATATTTGGCATTGCTGCGCGAGGCCCTGGGAACTGATGCAGCGGCGACGCGTTCTCAAATTCGGGGCTGCTGGACTTGGTGTAATCGGCCTGACACTCTTTGCTGGATGGTGGCAAGTGGATGGGCCGGGAGCGGCTCAATCTGATCGCCTTCGTCCCCTTGCGTTGTCGGGCATGAGTTTTCGCATGGTCGATCACGAAGGGACTACCGTCACCCCGCAATCGCTGGTCGGACGTGCAACAATGGTGTTCTTCGGCTTTACCTACTGTCCGGATGTTTGCCCGACGACACTCTCAGATATTTCCCTCTGGCTGGATGATCTGGGCAATGACGCGGATGAGGTGAACGTCGTGTTCATAACTGTAGACCCTGAAAGAGACACCGTTGAAGCCATGGCCGATTATGTCAGCTACTTTCATCCGGCAATTCGCGGATGGGTCGGCGTTTCGGACCAAATCGCTCAGGCCGCGGACGATTTTCGCGCCACTTATGAAAAAGTTCCAATGGAAGATGGCGACTACACAATGAACCACACTGCAAGTGTATTTCTGTTTAGCCCCACAGGCGAATTTGTCAGCACCATCGACTATCATGAGCAGAAAGAATTCGCTGTACCCAAGATCCGCCGCGCTTTGAAAAGTGGAGCGGATACAACATCATGAACGCACGATTTCTAGCAACCTCGGCGATCGCGATCAGCAGCGTCTCGATTGCTTCGATCATGTTCATTGCCTCGAACAGGTCTGAAATGACGGCGCCTGCGCCCACGGTCTTTCAGGTGCCCAAACTTCCTGCGGAACCGCAGATCACATCGGCTCCGTTGCTGAACGTACCATCGGCAGAACTCGCTCCAAGCCCCGTATCGATTCGACCTGCTCAGCCGGAACCCATTCAGGCAGAGGAACCTTTGCCACCTGTTGAACCACCTTCACGAACATGGACGCGCGAGCTTGCAGTGGGTGACACACTCGACAGTATGCTGTCTGACGCGGGGATCGACGCAACCGATCGCGCCGAAATCGCACTTGCACTTGGCGCTGAATACGACTTGCGGCGCTTGCGGCCGGGTCACTCGATAACAGTCGTTGCAACGGCAGCGGATCAACTGCGGAGTGTGGAGCTCGCCGTGGACGATGGCGTGAGAATTGAAGTGACACTTAGCGAGACGTTGTCCACGCGCGTGGTCTCACCGGAACCCGACACTGTCATTCTGGCCCGCAAAACAGAGATCGAAACTTCGATCTCAAATGCTCTGAGCAGCGCAAAGATCCCGGTTCGTTTTGCGGTGGATCTCGCTCAAATGCTGAGCGGCACAGTGGATTTTCGACGCGATCTGACCGGTGGCGAAACGCTTCGGCTTCTCTGGCGTGAAAAGAGCATTGATGGCGAGAAGGTAGGCCAGTCCGAGCTCATTTTTGCGGCGCTGGAAGTTGATGATCGGCTTTACGAAATAGCATGGCCAGACGACGACAACGGTCGCGCCACGATCTATGTTGATGGTGAACTTCTTCGTGTCTTTGCCCAACCCGTCGAAGGCGCGCGCCTGAGTTCAGTCTTTGGTCGGCGAAAACACCCGGTCTACGGCAATGTGCGGATGCATACAGGTGTCGATTTTGCTGCTGCACGCGGCACGCCGGTACATGCGACAGCTCCGGGCCGGGTATCCTATGTTGGTTGGCGCGGGGGGTATGGGCGTGTGGTGGAAATCGCTCATGGATCGGACACGGTCACGCGATATACGCATCTTAGCGCAACCGCCGAAGGTCTATCCAAAGGTCAGCGCGTGGAGGCTGGCGAGATGGTTGGCCGTGTCGGGTCGAGCGGCACTGCGACCGGCCCCAATCTTCATTATGAAGTATTGGTTGACGGGCGCCCAACGGACCCGCTTTCTGACGATCGACTTGCTGCCGCTGCGAACAACGAGGTTGAAAGCGAAGCAGCGCGAAAACGCTTAAGAAATGCTCGGGCACAGCTTGAGGAACAGCTGGGCAATCCCGTCGCAAAAAAACGCGAATCTAGTTCGTGAGAGTTTCTTAAAACGGCTTCAGGAGCGCGGCTATCAGTTTGCAGGTATGCGCGCCTGAAGCGGACTGCACTCCAGAAGAACCAAATCAGAGGATGTAAAATGATGGCAATCGCGGGGGCCTTGGTTGGCGCCGTTTGGGGTGGGGTCCTGGCAAAGCGCCGGAATGGCAACAGCCTTGATATTCTTCAATACGCTACAGGATATGCCATCGCTTTTGGCCTGGTGGCGTTTTTTCTTTCGATCGCAGTTGTGCGCCTGATGTAACGCGCCAGTAAGCGAGGCGAAAGCCGGACACCTTGAAGTCCGGCTTCCACTCTTATGTGGTCGCAGCGCCTATTCCCTGCGAGCCAAGGGTATTTGCCGCAGTCTGGGCGGTGTGATCTTCCGGAGCTTTCAGAAGCCGTAAGGCATTGGCCACGACCAGCAAGGACACTCCGACATCCGCGGCGATTGCCCCCCACATGGACGCCAAACCAAAACCCGTCAGAGTGACAAACAATGCTTTGGTCGCAAGTGAGAAGCCGATGTTCTGACGGATGATCGACATGGTTCGACGTGAATGGTCGATCAGCCAGGGTACTTTAGCGATGTCATCAGTCATCAGAGCAATGTCTGCGGTCTCAATCGCAGCATCAGACCCAACTGCACCCATCGCAACTGCATAATGTGCCCGAGCCATCGCAGGCGCGTCGTTGACGCCATCGCCGATCATCGCAACCATCTCGTGCTGTTCTGCCAGTTCCTCAATCGCAGCGACCTTGTCTTCCGGTAGAAGCTGAGCCCGGACTTCGTCGATACCGACTTCGGCTGCCACCGCTCTCGCGGTTTGTTCGTTGTCACCTGTCAGCATGATGATCGACTTCACGCCCTGCGCGTGGAGCCGGGCCACAATGTTTCGGGCTTCGGGGCGAATGCGGTCCCGCAGCTCAAGCAAGCCGGTGACTCCGTTCTCATCCCCGACAACCACAAGTGTGCTTCCCGCGCTCTCAATTTGGTTGCGCAATTCGGCAGGGATGGACGCGCCAAAGCCCTTCTCTTCAGCGAAGCGGTCGGAGCCAAGCCAGATACCTCCGCGCTCGGTGCGGCCGTCCAGACCACGACCGGGAACGGTCTGGATGTCTGCAGCCGCCGATATCGAAATGTCGGTCTGTTCTGCCCTGGTCAAAATGGCGCGGGCCAGCGGGTGTGAAGATCGAACCTCAAGGCTGGCAGCGCTTGCCAACAGCTCCTGCTCGGATGCGTCGCCCAGCGGATACACATTGGCCACTTCGGGCTCGCCCATGGTGATCGTGCCGGTCTTGTCCATGGCCAGTGCGGAGGTACGCCCGGGGGCTTCGATATATGCACCGCCCTTAATCAGAACCCCGGCCCGGGCCGAAGCGGTCAAAGCCGCAACGATTGAAACCGGCGTCGAAATGACGAGTGCACAGGGGCAGGCGATAACCAGAAGAACAAGTGCATTGTAAAACCAGAAGCCCCACGATGCGCCAAATGCAAGCGGCGGGATCAGGGCGATAGCCACTGCGACGACCATAACGATGGGCGTATAGATTCGCGCAAATTTCGTAACCCACTGCTCAACCGGCGCACGGCGAGCATGAGCATCACCGACCATCCGGATGATCTTGGCAAGCACGGTATCGGACGCTGTTTTCGTTGCACGTATTTTGAGGGTGCCTTCACCATTGATTGTGCCGGCATAGACCTCATCACCCAGCTCTTTGGGAATCAGCGCGCTTTCACCTGTGATTGGAGCCTGGTCAACGGCACCCGCCCCTTCGATGACTTCGCCGTCAAGTGGAATGCGATCCCCACCCCGAACGATGAAGCTGTCGCCGACAAAGACATCCGCCGCCGGGACCGTTGCCTCTGAGCCGTCAGCACGAACCAGCCGAACCGTCGGGGGGGCCAGATCAAGCAGCGCGGATACCGCGTTCCGAGCACGTCCGACACTCCAGCTTTCCAGATAAAGAGAGAGCGAAAAGAAAAAAGCCACAGTTGCCGCTTCAAAAAACTCACCCAGAGCGATGGCACCAGCGACGGCAACAACCATCAGAAGGTTCATATCCGGCGAAAGTCGATGCGCCGAAGACCAGGCCTTGGGGGCCACCAGCCAGACGCCAAACAAGATCGCGACTGCGAACAAAGAGGCCTCGGCTAAAGGCATCGGAACCTCACCATGTCCCGAAAACAGCCCGAGCGCACCGCCCATGCCTGTTTCGAAAATGTGCCAACCAAAACCTGCCGCCCAAAACCCTCCGCTGAGTGCGGTGAACCGCCGCTGCCGCGCAATATGCGTCGCCTGATCCTGGGCGGCATTTCCGTCATCCCAAGGTTTGGCGGTCATACCGGTGCTGGCAACCAGCAGCATGACATCTTCGTCAGATATCTTGGCAGAACTTTCAAGAAGCGTCATTCGACCGTTGATGACATCAAAAGCGAGATGCTCTTCACCACCAACTTTCGGGCCGATAACCCGGTTCAGGATCGCAACCTCTTCGGCGCAATCTAGGCCAGAGACCTGAAAGCTTCTGCCACCTTCGGGAATCGGACCGGAGGGCGCGATGTCACCACACCCGCTACTGCCGCACGCGTTGTGACCTTGTATATTTTCGTGGCCATGGTCGTGGTTGTGGGTATCGGATGACATAGTTAGACCTCAAGAATCTCTGCGGTCCTTTGCAAATAGTTCCTACAGCAACTAGAGCTTCAATACCTTTTTCAATCTTTTTCAATCCGGTTCGTTGCCCGCGATATTGATGCTTCATTCCTTCTTGCGGGCTGGCCGTGTGGGTGCAACCTAGTTGCAGAAGACGTAAAAAAATTTGGAACAGGTCAATGCTGAAACGGATCGCAATTACCATCACGTTAGTCTCGATTACTGCCGGTTGCTCAGCCCAATTCACAGAGGGCAAGAGTAAAGCACTCGAACCAGGCAATCTGCCAGATTCGGTCGTTGCGCTGGCAGGGCCGGGGCAGGATCTGGCTACGGCACGCCTTTTACCAGATGACAATTGCTTCTGGTATGAGCACAGCGGACCTGTCGAGACGACATTGGTACCACTGCGCGCGACGAATGGCGCTCCGATCTGCGCTGCGCGCGACGCCTGATCAAAAAAGAGAGCAGCGAAGTCCGTATACGCTGCCCAATATTTAAGAGCGGGCTTTGACGCTATCTTCGGCCGAGTATAGAAAAGCGGTCGAGCCGATTTTTACATTTGGGTAGAGATCATTGATATGAGCCATGATCATTCTCACACATCCAGAACTTGCGCGACCACCGATGCTTCTGGGCTGAGGTGTGCCGTGAATTCTGAGATATGTATCTCGACCCCCAACGTATAGGTAGAGAGCTCGAGAGCCGAGAGCATTACTTGGCCCGGGTTCCATGCCATCCCGGAATTCCGCGTATTCGGGGTTGCGCTCGATCATTGAAGCCGTTGGCGTCCAATGTGGCCACTCGACCTTGCGCCGGATAGCATAGGTACCGGGCTCGTAAAGATTCCCACGCGCGATCGCTACGCCATAGCGCATTGCTGTCCCGCCTTCCTCGATATGGTAAAGATAGCGCGCGACGGCATCGACATGGATGTCACCAGGAACCAAACCATCATTTGCTACGACACGTCGTGGTAAAAAACGGTCATGAACGCCCCATGGATTTGAGGTCGCTGGATCGTAATCAAATGGCGTGACCTGGCTGTCCCAATAGGTCTTTTGCGACGAGGTTGGCCATGTTTTGGCGATCAATGGACTGGCCGCAGACGCCGAGAACAGTGCTGTGGTTGATTGAATGAAATGGCGCCGTGTCAGCATAAGTCTCGTCCTGGTTCACAAGTGTAATGTGGTTGCATCGCCTTTTTGCGATCAAATTCGAGTCTTAAAGCCTCTAGCAGCTAGAGCTTCAAGAGGTTTTAGGCAACACTTGGTTTATCCAGTCGATCATGTTGCCGGTTGCGCAACCACTGCTTTGATCGAGTTTGCTTTGGATTTGGTAATAAATACAACTGCAAGAACCGAAATTTCTATTGTAGCCGCTACATAGCCCAATTGGCCCTAAGCTGCGTATTTGGGCGTTATGAGGAACACGACGTGAACACGCAGCTATGATGTGTAACTTTTGAGTCTGCGAGGCTTGAAGACTGTCACATTAGGGAGAAATCGACCCATTTGAGACAGCATAATTCGTCACATTCGCATGTCTCCTACGGGTCTACCTTTTTGTGACGCGATACTGACAGCCGCCGTTCGCTCATGGCGCGGCGGATTAAACGATAGAGCCCCAAGCAGTCAATTGGCAAAACAGTATCCTATCCGAAAACCGACTCTACGCTTCTGGATCCTCCGAAGATTTCCCGAGCTCAGCGAGGTCCTCCCAAACACCTTCAGGAATGGACCACTCTGCCCATTCCATCGCCTGTTGAACATGCTGAGGCCATGTCACTCCGCAAATCGTCGAAGTGATGTCGTCATTTTTCAAAGAGTGTTGCAACGCGACCGCCCCGACTGGGACATCGTAGTGCCCGCATATCTCTTCAACAGCACGTATTGGCGCAAGTACTTCATCATCTGCAGGTCGATAGACATAAAAGCGATGGATCGCGCTGCCTCGGGCAAGCGCACCCCCGGAATAAGGTGCCGCGTTCAATATCGAAACCCCTCGTGACTTCGCGAGTTCTATCAGAGGTGCCGCGTTGTCGTTTACCAGCGTATGCCGGTTGTGTGTCAGGACTACGTCAAAATCCCAACCCTCCAAAATTGGCATCATCAAGTCGATACGTCCAGCTGCGATTCCGACCGCCTTTGCCAGACCTTCCTCCTTGATGCGGAATAACTCTTCAATCGCGCCACCCCGTCTTTTGACCTCAGATAGATCATTTGCATATTCGACATCATGGACGTGGAGTATATCGACGCTGTCGACACTTAGGGCCGAAATACTTTCCTCGAATGACCTACGTGTCTGAGAAGCATCAAAGGCACCGGTTTCCATATCCCGGTCGACTTTGGTGGAAAGCACCCGCCCGGCCGGCCAACCGCCAAGCTCACGAATGACTTTACCTATGCGCTCTTCACTTCGTCCCATGGCATAGCAACGGGATGTGTCCAGGAACGCATTTGGCTGCGAAAGAATTGCCCGAATTGTATCAATCGCGCGCTCTTCCTCAACCTCATACCCATAGATCTCCGGAATACTGCCCAACCCTGTCGACCCAAACCCGATGCGAGGGACTCGTATCCCTGTCTTACCAATTTCGCGTAGCTCTGCCATGCCAACCTCCCAATTGGATCTGGACATTCACAGATGTTGCGCCAGTGGTTTATTGAAAACAAGTCAGGCATGTCGCTGGAGTTACTTTCCGGCCTCAACGCAATTGTTCAAGCTGCAAATTTACCAGGCTTTTTCGCGAACGACCGGTTTGTCTGCGCAGCTGTCGTTCACGCCGAGCGCAGCGAAGTCAAAAAGGCCTACGGCCGAGTTTCGGCCGCAACTTCTGTTCGTTGGAAGTGATTGCAGCAGGCTTTGCTGATGCCTGATTGCGATCTCGTTGAATTGACAAGGTGTGATGATCTAGGATTATGGAAAGATGAGCAAAGTGCAACGCCCTCCGAAACCCCGACCGCACCCTTATCTTCCTGATCCCGATCGCTATGAGCAAATGGTCTATCGCCGTTGCGGTCAGTCTGGCATAAAGCTACCCGCGATAAGCCTTGGGCTGTGGCACAATTTCGGTGGGGATACGCCGCAACTGACAAAGCGCGAGCTTTGCCGGACTGCCTTTGATTTGGGTATTACACACTTTGATTTGGCAAATAATTATGGCCCGCCGCCGGGATCGGCGGAAGAAGCATTCGGCGAAATTTTAAAAACTGATTTCGCAGGCTATCGGGACGAACTCATCATATCAACCAAGGCCGGCTATGACATGTGGCCAGGTCCTTATGGGGAGTGGGGATCACGGAAATATCTTGTGGCATCATGTGACCAGTCGCTCAAGCGGATGGGGCTCGACTACGCAGATATTTTTTATTCCCACCGGTTTGATCCGGATACCCCACTGGAAGAGACTATGGGCGCTCTGGACTATATCGTGCGCTCCGGGCGCGCACTCTATGTCGGGATTTCAAGCTACAACTCGCAAAGAACGCGCGAAGCGCTTGCCATCTTGAAAGACCTTGGAACACCATGCCTGATCCATCAGCCTTCCTACAACCTGCTTAACCGATGGGTTGAACACGACGGGCTATTGGACACGCTTGACGAAATGGGCGTCGGATCGATTGCGTTCACGCCTCTTGCACAGGGTATTTTGACATCGAAGTATTTGAACGAAATTCCTGCGAACAGTCGGGCGACCCAAGGCAAGTCGCTCTTGGACGGTATGATCAACGAACGTTCACTGGCGAGTGTCCGGGCTCTAAACGAGATAGCGGCATCGCGCGGTCAATCATTGGCGCAGATGGCGCTCGCTTGGGTCTTGAGGGGTGATCGGGTAACGACTGCACTTATTGGCGCTTCTCGACCCGAGCAGATCGTGGATTGCGCCGGTGCGGTCGAAAATATGGAATTTACCGACGCGGAACTCTTCAGGATTGATGAGGTCAGTGCGGAAGAGGACATTAATTTATGGGCGCTATCCTCGGAAACTGCGTAGGATTGCTGACGACTGTTATTTTGGTGCGAAAAGCTTTCTTGTACGATCGCTAGACACTTCCGGTTCGGGCTAGAAGCGGTCTTGCGGCGAGTCAGCAGCTCGACTTGCAACCTAGTCCCAAAAGCAGTCATTACACTAGTTGAGCTGATCTGGTGTTTTCAAAGGCTTGGCCGAATGCTCTGACAATCGGCTTGTCAACGGCGGCGTAAAAACCGGCCATGGGACGGAGCAAATGCCGTCCACTGATTGGGTGACCGGCGCCTTGGCAAACGCGCTCCCATAAAGCTGGCGATTGCCAAGGCGTCTTGGTCCGCCAGGACCAATCTTTTTTGTGTTTTAGGAATTCTGCCGAGCCCTGCTCTGTGCCAGGCGATAGCTTTCTCCGTTCATCTCCAGAATGCTGACATGGTGTGTCAGCCGGTCGAGCAAAGCGCGTGTCAGGCGCTCTGATCCGAATGTTTCCGTCCATTCATAGAAGGACAGGTTCGAGGTGATCAGGATGGAGCCGCGTTCGTACCTCTGGGAGATCAGTTCGAACAGCAACTCAGCGCCGGTTTTGCTGAGGGGCACGAAGCCCAGTTCGTCGATGATCAGCAGCTTCTGTTTCACGAGTTGCTTTTGAAGCCGCAGGAGCTGGCGCTCGTCTCGTGCTTCCATCAACTCGTGGACGATTGCGGCAGCGGTTGTGAAGCGAACCGCCAGGCCTTTCTGGCACGCGGCCAGGCCGAGGCCGAGCGCCACGTGGGTTTTACCGGTGCCGCTGGGGCCGAGGGCAATGACGTTCTCGCAACGGTCGATCCATTCGCAACGGGCGAGTTCGAGTACCTGCATCTTGTTGAGGTTTGGGATCGCGGCAAAATCGAAGCTATTGAGGCTCTTGGTCGCGGGGAATCTCGCGGCCTTGATCCGGCGTTCGATCATGCGCCGTTCCCGGTCGATGAGTTCGAGCTCGATCAGACGGGCCAGGAACTGGACGTGATCTCTCCCTTCGGCAGCGCAGAGCCGAGCCTGCTTGTCGTAATCCCGCAGGATGGTCGGCAGCTTCAGCTTTTTGAGTTGGTGGTTCAGCAGGATCTGTGGCGTCTCCTTCATGTCGAGGCACCTGTTGTCAGGCACATGTAGCTGGCCGGAGATGTCGTCGCCACCTTGACCGGTGGCAGGAACGGTTAGACATCCAGATCGAGCCTCGGCGGCCGCCGCTCCACCCGACACAGCACCAGATGCTTCACTGCATCAAAACTGATTGCTCCCATCTGGAGAGCCGTCTTCACGGCAGTATGAACCTCCTCCATCTCGAAGTTTTCGAGCAGCCGTAGGACCCGCACGTATTCGCGCCGTCCGGCTTTCAGCATGCGTGCCTCCATTAGCTTCTGGAGAGTATCAAACGCCTTGGGAAGCTCCCATCCGGCCAGCGGAGCCGCCTGTCCTAGAGCGTTTATCTTCTTCTCAATCAGCGGCAGGTAAAGAACCGGATTGAAGACCATGTCCTCGCGGTTGTAGCTGCGAACATGCCGCGCGATGACCTCACCACCACATCCGGTGACCACCCGGTCAACATAGGCGCGGATCCAGACATCGCGATGGCCGTAGGCAACCGGCACGGAATAGTCGTTGGTCTTATAGCGCAGCAGCGACAGGGAACTGACCCGGCCCGATGCCTGGTCACAGGCTTCGAAGGACCGGGCGGGAAGCGACGCCATGATTTCCAGATCGAGTTGAAGCCGCTCTCCAATCGTCTGATTGTGCCCGCGCAGCTTGTCGTTTTGGCGATTCCGGCACTGCTCTTCGAGCCAGTTGTTGAAGGCATCCCAAGTCGGATAACTCGGGACCGGCACCATGAAGTTGCGCCGGGAATAGCCAACCAGCCCCTCGACGGACCCCTTGTCGTTGCCCTTGCCAGGACGCCCATAGCGGTCCCGGATCACGTAGTGGGACAGCATCTCGCTGAACATCCGAGCGCGTCTGCGAGTTCCGTCGGGCTCGATCTTCGCCACAAGGCACCGGTCGTTGTCGTACAGGATCGACTGCGGAACCGCACCGAAGAACGCAAAGGCATAGACGTGCCCGTCCATCCAAGCCTCGGCCGTTGCCGCTGGATAGGCTCGAACGTAACAGGCATCGCTGTGCGGCAGATCCAGGGCAAAGAAGTGAGCCTTCTGCTCAATGCAACCGATCATCACCACTGCTTCGCCGAAGTTGGTCTGAGCATGGCCCGGTGCATGATTAAGCGGTACGAACAACTCGCGATGCCGTCGACCCTGCTCCCGGACATAGTCCTTGATGATGGTGTAACCACCCTCGAAGCCATGCTCATCGCGAAGCCGTTCGAAGATCCGCTTGGCCGTATGCCGCTGTTTGCGCGGTCGCTGCCGATCTTCCGACAGCCATTAATCGATGATCCCGGTGAACCCATCCAGCTTGGGCCGCCGGATCGGTGCTGACCGCCGGTATCCCGGCGGGACCGAGGACGCCAAGACCTTGCGAACGCTGTCACGAGATATCCCGAAATGCCGGGCCGCTTCTCGCTGGCTCATACCCTCGGCACAAGCCAAACGAACTTTGCGATACATATCCACGGTGAAGATCCTCCCACCCTCACTCCGTCAAAAGAAAGGGCAAAGATGGACGACTTTTACGCCGCAGCAGCAGGCTCATCCCGCCGCTACCGTGGTCGACTTTCTCACCGCCGTTCTCACCACGATAGGGGCACGTGACTGAAAAGGAAAAAGACCGGCGCAAACGCGCCGGCCAGTCCAATAGGGAGAATGCAGAGTTGACCTCTGCATTGTGCAGTCACCACATAGATTTGGCGTTAGTTGGACCTCTTTGTGGACTATTGTGCGGTTGTGGCTTCTTTACCGGCACAGCAAGCTACTGAACTTCAGACAATGGTTGCTCCGTCCGCAACTCGGTCATTGATGCGCTGCGCAACGAACAACCGCTCCGAGCCCAAACCGACACTTTAGGTTCAGTGATTTAGAGGTCGTTGCGATGTACCCTTCCATCCTTCTTGACGAAACGGATGACCAACGGGACTAAACCAGTTTCAGTTATGTTCCACACAATCCAAGATTTTCTGAGCAGCTAACTGAACCGACTTTCTGAACTGCATGATCTCTGAGTTCGCGGTCAGCCGGGCCTTCATCTCTGTGTTCCCCAGTAGTTGGTTAATCGCATTCTCCAACTGATCCGGTGTCCAGTCCCATCGGTTTAGCCTGAGGCCGACACTGGTATCAACTGCCCGCTGGGCGTTGTCATGTCCGTCCCAGCAATAGGGGAGGATAAGCGACGGAGCCCCGAAATACAGTGCTTCGCAAAAGCTGTTGTTACCGCCGTGGTGAATAAACAGATCGCATTGTTCAACCACGGAAGGCTGCGGGAACCATTCCTGCAGGTGAACATTGTCTGGCACTCTGGAATAGGCATCGATCTGGGCCCCGACATTGACCAGAAACCTCATGTCCATTGTCTTGAATACGTCGAAGAGGCTTTCAAAGAATGTGATATCCATGGCACCCAGACTGCCAAAACTCACGTACACCAGAGGCCCGTCGTTACGGGGCATTTGAGGTACACGGCAGGGACCTTCCTTGCGTACGCAGCCTTCGAGAAAGGTGAATCGTCCAGGGTCCAGCATCTGATCACGATCATGGCGAACGATAGAAGGCGCCAAAAGAAGGTTTTGATGCGGTGATATTTCTAGGAACTCACCTTCAGGCAATAGCTCAAGCCCCTTATCCTGGCGAAAATTGTTGTAGCGAGCATGAATTGGGCCAAGGGTCTCCAGGTACTGGTCTCGGAATGCCGCACACCCGGCAGCGTCAGATGCCGGCAGACCGGACAGGTACGGCGGTAGGCACTTGTCTGGCAACTCGGTTTCCGCGCAGGAAATGACCCTGACCCATGGGCGCTCGGATCGTACGATGGCAGGGAACATGATGACGTTGTCGAGGACGACGACATCCGGGTTGACCCGCTCTAGCGCCGATTCCAACCCCTGTTCGACCGATTCCGCTGTCTCGACGATTGCGTTCCAAACGGGCTCCACATAGGTGGTCAGTTGGTCAGTTGGATGCATGTTAAAATGCGGCAGATGATGGCTCAGGAATTCCTGCCAGTAGGTCTGGGTTTCCTCTTCTGTCAACTCTGACTGAACAGGGACGGCGAGCTCGTCAAAACCGTAATCTGCGAATACGCCACCAAAGCCACCGTGGGTTAGGAAAACGGGGTGTGCACCCATTGCGCGAAGTTCCTGAGCGATCCCCACACAATTCAGTGCTGCCCCAAAACTAGCTTCGGGGAAAAACGCGATTATGGGTGCTTCCTTGCGGCTCATCATTCACTCACCGGATTGACCCGCGGGTTGTTTGGACTAGCGCCGGAGCACCACGATTGGCTACGCTGGGCCTTTGGTGCATTGAAAGCCGCAAATGCACCCTCATCTGATCCGCCGCAAGATCGAAATGACCCTGTTCGATGAAATCAAGTATACGCAGATGTTCATCGAGCGCCTGCCGCATCCGAAAGTCGATCATACCGAATGATCCGCCTGGCAGGTGGCGCAACCCATGATGGGCCATGAGAGCAGAAGCTAGATACTGGTTTCCGGACGATCGAGCGATGAGCTGGTGAAAGGCAAGATCCGCGTCTTGGAAATCCTGGCTATTGAAAGAGTTTTCCGACTGCGCCAGAAGCGCTTCGGTCTGGCTGCGGACCAGATCGGCGCGCTTGGTGTCCAACTTGAAACCGTCGGACAGAATGGCCTGAGGTTCCAGTATCAGACGAAATTCGTAGCTCTCTATTCGTCCGGAGCGGTCTCCCGGCATGCGCGTGAAAACCCAGGATTGACCTTCGGCTTTCTGAATCACACCCTGGGCCAGGAGGGCTTCGAGCCCACGCTGTGCAGCGCTGCGGGAAACCGAATATCTGCGGATCAGGTCTGTGACATTGATGGCACCGCCCAGGCGTCGGGCGCCGCGATCTCGTAGGATGGCACCAGCGAGATCCACACCTGCTCCGACCGCATGTTGGTTGAGTATCGAATGCCCCTTTTCGGGTTCGCATTCTAGGACAAACCCGCCTTCTGCCGCCTTGCGTGCCATCCCCTCCTTTTCCAGCAGCCTCAATGCGGATCTAACCGGAGTGCGAGAGACGCTGCACGAATCAGCAAGGGTTTTCTCCACCAGTCTGTCGCCCTGATGCAAATCGAGATCCATCGCAACATCCAGTATTTTTTGAGCAAGTTTCAAGTGTTTGCTTGGTGGCATAAGAAGACGGCTTTCGTCGTGCCTAATTAATATACAATAAAAACGGTATCTTAAATGGCTTCGCTGGGCCATACAAAAATGATTCAAATAATTGTTGAGTTTTATTTCATCAAAAAATACCGTGATTGCATCAAATATCTCGCCCCAGAAGCGAGCGCGGATGTCAAGGGAGGAAGACATGATCAACAAGTTCACCAATTCGTTCCGTTTGCCATTTGCTTGGCTCACCGCCGGGGCGGCCTGCGCACTCAGCGTATTCGCCGGAGCGGCCCAAGCAGAAAAAATCGTGATCTCGAACTGGGACGGCTACATGCCGCCGGACCTGCTGGAGAATTTCACAAAGGAAACCGGTATCGAGGCCGAGCTCTCGGTGCATGGCACCAACGAAGAAATCATGGGCAAGGTCGTAGCCGGTGGAGGCAAGGGCTACGACGTTCTTTTCGTCTCGTCGCCTTTTGCCGAGGCGTTAAACAACCTGGGGCTGGTGGCCGCAATCGACCACGACAAGGTTCCGAATGCCTCCAACCTGTATGACGATGCTAAAGAACTAGCCCATGATCCGGGCAACAACTATTCAATGCCATACGCTTGGGGCACGACGGGCTTATGCTACCGGTCAGACCTGATGGCAGAGCCAACTTCGTGGAACGATCTGCTCAAACCCTCTGACGACCTTAAAGGCAAAGTGACAATGCTCTCGACGGATCGCTGGCTGATGGGGGCCGCTGCGCTAGCTCTCGGAAAGTCGCTGAACGATACGTCGGATGAGACGTTGGCGGCTGCAAAGGACCTGCTGGTTGCGGCGAAGCAGGATCTACTGGCCTACGACGACGCAACTTTTTATCTGAAGTTGGTATCGGGCGAAGCAACGATGGTTCACGCCTGGGATGGCTGGTGTAACTACGGCATCGGTGAAAACGCGGACATCAAGTACACGATACCATCAGAAGGATCGGATCTGTGGGTAGATGCGCTAGTCATCACGGATGCATCTGAAAACAAAGACGCCGCGCATGCCTTTGTGAACTATGTCTTGGGCGCGGACGTCGGTGTCTGGGTTGCCAGCAATATCCTTTACAAAACGCCAAACAAGGCTGCGATGGAGGCGCTGGACCCGTCCTTGATCGAAACCTTCCCGAACATGGGGATGTCGCCTGCAGACCTTACCAAGTACGAGCAGTTGCGCGATCTCGGCAATGGCCAGAAACCCTTTGCACGGACCGTGACCGAAATCATGGCCGCACAGTAAGTGATCAAATCCTGAGCAAAACCCGACCCGAACAAAGGGTCGGGCCGATACGACATCACTCCACAGATTGCCAAGTATATGACCAATCGACTTAAATCGGTGATCTTGCTGGGGCCGGGCCTTGGCTGGCTTGCGCTTCTTATGGTGGTGCCGTGTGGTCTTATTTTTACCTATGCGTTCTTTGAACGCGGTATCTATGGCGGCATCGACCACGTCTTTACGATTGAAAATTTTGTGCGAGCCGCCGATCCTCTTTACCTCGGGATCTTCTTACGCTCGGCCAAGATTGCATTTCTGGCCACCATAATCGCGATCCTTATCGCCTATCCGGCGGCCTATGCCATCACGCTGGCGCCGCGCCGTTGGCAGACCGGTTTGCTGATCTTGGTGATCCTGCCGTTCTGGTCCAACTACTTAATCCGCACTTACGCCTGGATCGTAATGCTGAACCGCGAGGGCTTAATCAATAATACTCTCAAGGGGGCAGGCTTGATCGATGAACCGCTGTCTCTGCTTTATAACAATTTCGCAGTGATCGTGGGGCTTGTGTACAACTACACCCCCTTTGTGGTTTTGGCGATCTATTCATCGCTGAACCGCATAAATGTCGAAACCATAGAAGCCTCGGAAGATCTTGGAGCGCCCGCTTGGGCCACTTTCTACCGGGTGATACTGCCACAGACCGTTCCCGGCATCGCGGCTGGTGGTGTCTTTG
Source organism: Ruegeria sp. CG4 (assembly GCF_056537185.1). NCBI lineage: Bacteria > Pseudomonadati > Pseudomonadota > Alphaproteobacteria > Rhodobacterales > Roseobacteraceae > Ruegeria > Ruegeria sp. CG4. The sequence continues at coordinate 209,698 of NZ_JBQFRB010000008.1, forward strand.
TTTTTGTGCTGTCGATCGGCAATTTCATAACGCCCGATTTGCTTGGTGGCGGGCGACTTCAGATGGTTGGAAACCTGATCTATGACCAGTTCCTGAGCGCCCGCGACTGGCCGTTCGGAGCAACGCTGTCGATGTTCCTGATTGCGATTATGATGGGGCTTTTGTTCGCACAGGCGGTATTGGCCAATCGCGCAGCGGGACAGAGAGGGCAGGACTGATGCGGGGCCGATCTAACATGGGCCTAAAGCTGCACCTGGTTTTGTTTTACACCTTTCTCTATGTGCCGATCCTTGTGCTCATGGCGCTAAGCTTTAACCGGGCCGGACTTCCAACTGTATGGACCGGGTTTTCGTTGGAATGGTACGGCAAGTTGTTTACCGCGGATCCAATACTGTCGGCAGCGCGCAACACGCTAATCGTGGCCTCAATCTCGACCGTTCTGGCGACAATAATCGGCACGCTTTTGGCGGTCGGTGTCGAGACACGGCGTAATTCTTCAGTTCTAGACGCGGTTCTGTTCGCACCGATGATCATCCCCGACATAGTTCTGGCCATCGCGCTCTTGTCCTTTTTCACCCTACTCAACATGACGCTGGGGCTTCATTCGATCATCCTCAGCCATGTCGTATTTAACATAGCCTTTGTTGTCGCCGTGGTGCGAACGCGGATGCGCAATTTCGACCATTCGATACTTGAGGCCAGTGCCGACCTTGGGGCCAGCGAATTCACCACCTTTCGCCGCATTCTGTTGCCCGCCATCGCGCCGGGGGTTATCGCCGGGGCGCTGTTGTCTTTTACCCTGTCTGTGGACGAATTCATTATTGCCTTCTTCACCGCAGGTGCTGGGCAATCCTCGACCACGTTGCCGATGCAGATTTACGCAATGATCCGATTTGGCGTTACGCCGGAAATCAACGCGATGGCTACCATCGTCATGTTCGTTTCGTTCACGCTGGTCTTCTTCGCGCAGCGTGCCGATAAAGAGGTTTTCAGCCGATGAGCCAAGGGATTCAACTCAGGAATATAACCAAGCGATACGGTTTGGTGACTGCGATCGACAACGTTTCACTGAATATTCGCGATAACGAGTTCTTTGCACTTCTGGGCCCATCGGGTTGCGGCAAGACCACATTGTTGCGGACGCTGGCGGGGTTCGAAACACCACAGGAAGGACAGGTAATAGTTGCCGGGCAGGACGTGACAAACATACGCCCCAGCAGGCGGCCCCTGAACCTGATGTTCCAGTCATATGCCTTGTTTCCGCACATGAGCGTCGAAAAAAACATCGCCTATGGGTTAGAGATGGAGAGATTGCCCAAGGAAGAAATCGCCATGCGGGTGGCCGAGGTTCTGGAAAGCGCGAAGCTTTCAGGCTTTGCTGGACGCAAGCCGGATCAGCTTTCCGGTGGGCAGCGACAGCGGGTCGCTTTGGCGCGCGCGCTGGTCAAAAGGCCAAAGGTCCTGCTGTTAGATGAGCCCCTTTCGGCTCTGGACAAGAAGCTGCGAGAAGAGATGCAGTTGGAACTCAAACGGTTGCAGCACGAGGTGGGAATTACATTTCTGATTGTGACTCATGACCAGGAAGAAGCTCTAGTCATGGCCGACCGGATCGCGGTCTTGCATGATGGCAAGCTGGCGCAGGTCGGTACTCCTCACGAGCTCTACGAACACCCCGGATCGCGCTTTGTCGCAGATTTTATCGGCGTGATGAACTTTCTGGATGGTAACGCCGTCGACGGCGGTGTCGATGTCGACGGGGCGGGGGTGCTGAGGGGCGTTTCCGAGCTACGCGGTGCTGCCACGATTGCTGTGCGCCCGGAACGGGTCAGCCTGATGCAGACCGCCCCTCAAGATGGGCGCAACTGCCTTCCCGGCACTGTCGAAGAAGTCGCCTATCACGGGTCAGACCTGGGTGTGAATGTGCGCGTTCGCGGCGGGAGGAGCACCCTTTCCGCCCGTGTTCCCGCCAGCCAAGCCGACCGTGAAAATATTCAGCCGGGTCAAGATGTCCACTGTGTATGGGATGCAAAACATTCCCGCATCCTTCCCAACTGCTAAGCCAAATCTAACCGGAGAACTACAATGTCACAGAAAACCATCGCCTTCTTCCCCGAAGCTGCCTTTGGCCCTGCGCTGAATTCGGTTGGTATCGCGCAGGCCTGCGAAAAATTGGGCCACAAGGCAGTATTTCTAAGCGATCCAGGCTTTGTCGAGGTATACGAAGGTTATGGGTTCGAAGCACATCCAGTAGCCCTGTCCGAGCCTATGGAACCCGAGGCGATGGCAAAGTTCTGGGAAGATTTCATCAACGGTCACATCCCAAATTTTCGCAAAAGCCCGATTGACCAGATCGATAACTACGTCAAGGATTGCTGGGAGGCGATCGTCGACAGCGCAAAATGGGCGCAAAAAGATCTGCCCGAGGTACTGGCAAAAATCAAACCAGATATGATCTGCGTGGATAATGTCATTATGTTCCCAGCCATTAAGCAGTTCGGGGTACCGTGGGTGCGGATCATCTCATGTTCCGAAAACGAAATCCCTGACCCGATTGTGCCGCCGCACTTATCAGGCTGCCGGGTGGATGACCGCGAGGGCATGGCGGCCTATGAGGCTAAGTTCCACGAGGTGATCAAGCCGATCCACGACGACTACAATGCGTTCCTGGCCAGATGCAACGAAGAGGCCTATCCGATTGGAGAGTTTTTCGAAGCGTCGCCCACAATGAACCTTCTGCTTTATCCTGAGCCGGCAAAGTACGAACGGCAGAACCCACTGGACCCAAACCGGTTTCAGTATCTTGAAGGTTGCGTGCGCGAAGAAGAACCCTTTGAGGTGCCAACGTTTAAGTCCAACAATGACAAACCACTTCTCTATGTATCTTTCGGGTCGCTTGGCGCAGGCGACACCGACCTGCTAAAGAGGATCATTTCGACCATTTCCAGGTTGCCCTACCGGGCGCTCGTAAATGTCGGGGATTACATTGACGAATACACAGACATTCCCGACAACGTGCACATACAGAGCTGGTATCCCCAGCCTTCGGTAATTCCGCAGGTTGACGCGGTGATACATCATGGCGGTAACAACTCGTTCACAGAGTGCCTATATTTCGGCAAAGCAGCAATCATTATGCCCTATGTCTGGGACGGCCACGATAACGCCACCCGTGTTCAGGAAACCGGCCACGGGTTCGGGTTTCACCGATACGACTGGACCGATGATGAATTGGCTATTGCCCTTGACAAATGTATCAACGATCCAGGAATGCAGGCGAAGATGGCGGCAACCTCTGCTCATATGCAGTCACGGCATGGCCCGACCAAGGCAGCTGGCATTCTCGACGAAATCCTGAAAGCCGCGGAATGAGCAGCGCCCCGCATCTTTCGGAAATCTCGACCCGCACCGACCTCACGGACTGGGGGCTACAGCCGGACATGATTGAAGGCCAGTCGCATTCATCGGGTATGCTGGTTCACAAGGGTCCTGACAACCGGCCGGAGATCGGCGCGTGGGTCTGTACTCCAGGCCGCTGGCGCCTAACGATACCGCGTGACGAGTTCTGCTATTTTGTGCAGGGCCGCGCGGTCTATCGGTCGGATGCAGGCGAAAGCATCGAAGTTACGCCCGGAACGGCCGTTCTATTCTTCGCCGGTTGGGTAGGGGAATGCACGGTCGAGGAAACATTGCGCAACACCTACTACCTAACGGATCGCGAACCTGAAACATGACTACGGCACGTATGCAAAACCCGCTCCAGCAGACTGATCTTGTCGATTGGGGGGTAATCCCGACGATGATTGAAGGGCAATCCCGCACCTCGGGAAAGCTGATCCACAAGGGGCCTGACGGCCAGTCCGAATGCGGCCTTTGGGTCTGCACTCCCGGTAAGTGGGAATGTCACGTCACCAAGGACGAGTTCTGCCACTTTCTGGAAGGCCGCTGTACCTATGTCCATGAAAGCGGCGAGGTAATTGAGATTACGCCCGATACGGCGGCCTTTTTTCCGCAGGACTGGAAAGGCGTTTGCACTGTCCACGAGACGGTCAAGAAAGTGTACATGATCCGCTAACGGCGCAATGCCTGTCAGACAAGGGGGCTGCCCAATGCGTGACCCGTTCAAATCTACCTACTACCTCAACCCCAAGCATGTGCCATTGGAGGGTGGTGGGACCACTCTGGTCAACCCGTCTACCTTGCAGCCCGTCGGGGTTTTTGGTGAGCCGTCGCCGCAGATCGTGAACCAGGTCCTGGACCGGGTCAATGCGGCGCAAAGGAGGTGGTCTGCGATGGACTGCAAATCTCGCGCGCGGTTATTGCACCAGATCGCCAACGACATCGAAAGCGGCGACATGACTGAGATCGCCCGCTTGATGACATTGGAAACGGGCAAACCTTACCCTGAATCGATTGGCGAGATTGCGAACATCCCGCCGGTTTTCCGCTATTATGCCGAGATGGCGCGCAATGACGCGGGCAAGATCGCCGGCACTATGCAAACTGGATCATTTCAGTATCAGACATACGAGCCCTACGGCGTGTCCGTGCATGTGGTTCCGTACAATTTTCCCCTCATTCTTGGCTGCTGGTCGATGGCAGCATCACTTGCGGCAGGTAACGGTGTAGTGTTGAAAGCCTCACCCGCAGGAACTTTGTGCACGATGGCGTTCATGGAGTTTTTTCGGGCCTTACCCCAAGACCTGATTGCTTGCCTGCCGGGTGGTGCAGACGTGGGCAAACAGCTGATTGCCAGCCCCAAAACCCATGTGGTCGCTTTTACAGGGTCCGTGCCGACAGGTCGTGCAGTCGCAGTGGCCGCAGCAGAGAACCTAAAACCCGCAGTGATCGAGGCTGGGGGAAGCGATCCACTGATCGTCAGTAAACACGCCGACATCGCGGTCGCTGCTGCCGGGGCGGTTACCGCTGCGTTTTTGCAGTCGGGCCAGGTTTGCACATCGTCTGAACGGATTTTTGTAGTGGATGACGTGTACGACGATTTTGTCGATGAATTCGTGACCCGAACCCGGAAACTGCGCATCGGCGACGGAATGGGGGTGGCGGAAATCGGACCTTTGGCCTCCAAGGAGGCACGCGACAAGGTCGAGCGGTTGGTGCGTGATGCAACTGAGAAAGGCGCGGTGGTTGAGGTAGGAGGCGGTACCCCGGATCACGCCGGGCCGGGTTGGTTTTTCGAACCAACGATCCTGACCGGCGTTACGACGGACATGGCGCTAGCTCAGGAAGAGGTCTTTGGGCCAGTCGCCTCGGTCATTCGGGTGAGTGACTTTGACCAAGCGCTTGAACTGGCAAACGCGTCACAATTCGGTCTTGGCGGATGCCTGTTTACCGGCGACTTGGACGAGGCATTTCAAGGGGTGAACAAGCTACAGGTGGGGATGGTCTGGGTCAACAACCCGCTCGTGGACAACGATGCCTTGCCTTTTGGCGGCGTCAAGAATTCTGGGCTTGGGCGCACGCTAGGCCTTCAAGGCCTCGAGGCTTTCAGACGGCCCAAGATGGTCGTGATTGATCCGAAGGCGAAGGAGGCGGACTGGTGGTATCCATATCCCGACGACTGGTTCTATTCAGATGACGTACAGGGCGGGAGAAAGCACAGCGGCTAGGATGGTCGGTGCGACCTGATCGACTCTGCAACTGAAGAAGAGCTAACGGCAGGATTGTCCCGCATAGCGGTAATTGCAAAGTTTGGTTGTGAATACCTGGTTCGAGCTGAGACAGTGTGGAAACTCTGGTGTGGGATATCTTGCGAAAACTTAGCTACCGTTGACGGAAATTGTCGAAAAAACGGCCAACTGTCAGATCACATTGCGACCACTGCACCTTAAGTTTTTACAGTTGGTCAAGATTCGGTTTTCTGTTTCTCCCATCTTTTACGCTGCGCTTCAGCGATCCGCGCTCGACCTTCGATGGACTTCGGACCGGTAGACAAGCCTCCGTGGTAGCGACATCGCCGTTTTCCTGGAACAACCGGAAGCTGACAGTTTGAACCCTGGCGTGTCTTCGCGCCACAGCGAACTCGCAGATGTGTTGGAAGCGGTTGCCCCTCATTGTCCAAGCCAATGTGCTGAAGATCCTGACACTGGTCACCAGTACATTCGGAGCACGTTTTTTCTCTGCCGCGCCCAGTAACTGTTCGAAAGGGGCAAATTTGACAGCTCGGTGTCTCATTCGTAGCGAACTCTTCCTGGAGTGACAGCAACACCTCGCGAAGCATTAGGTTCAAACTCAAAAACACCTCCAAATGTAAGCAATTCTAAGCATCGGCCTAAGACCCCATGGACTTTTAAAACCTCCATAAAGGTAGGCGGCATCAAATTGGACGAGTTGCCTAGGGGCCTGTTGGCAGAAAGGAATAGGTCAGTTGCACTCGTCGTTGCCTAAGCCTGTATTGACTATCGACCGGCAATTCCGTGCACAGTAGCTTTTCGTTCAGCCAAGTTCAGGAACACTCGGTCAAAATACTGCCAAGACATTATCGCTCCATCGCCTTTTCTGGCTATCACGTCGTTTACGTTTGAAACGATTTGCTCAGAGCTGAGTTCGAGCGCACACCACCGTTCCACCGAGCGTTTTGCCGCGTCGCTATCAAGTGCATCAGCGAGTGTATACGCGCCCTTGCTCTGTACGAGATTTCTGACCGCTGCGATCAGACGATCAAATTCCAAGGTGAGTTCATTTTTTTCAGCGTGACTCAGCAAATCCGCCACGCTGAGCGCGCTCGTAGCCTGATTAGACAGATCACAATGCACATCCTTTGCTTGCTCCAAGATTGCTTTCAGTTTTGCTCTGTCGTTTCGGCAGGAGTTTGCGAACTTGCCATTTTCGGATTTCGCTTGGAAATGATTGATCGCGTTTTCCGCGAGAGCGACCATTATTCCGTCATCGGTCGCTTTCACTTTTCCAGTCTTGATGAGCGACGATAGCAGACGCGCCAGCGACTTTTTAGATTTGCCAAGGCCGACACGATACGCAAGCCTTTCCTCGTCACGCTCCAATGAATCCTGCGCCTCACAATTCTCGACAAGAAACGAGAATAGCAGTCCGCGCTCTTCAAGCGTCAAATCCTGTATTGTTCGGCGCATATCTTGGATTGAAAGTTGGGCGAAAATCATTTGTCCAGCCATGGAGGCTCCATACAAGGTTGGCTGACCGTGTGCTCACGTGCGTCCACCGTGAGGAAACTGGTCAGTTGATATTAGAAAAGCGGAGGAAGACGTATAGCCGCTCGCAAGCGTTGTTGTCCGGTTTGTTACCGGTTGGCTTTGGCTTCAGCGATGACAGCAAGGATTTCGGAACGAGGCCACCGAGAAGATCCACCAAGTTTGATTGGCTTGGGGACCGACCCATCCGCTATACGGCGCCAGAAGCTCGGCACGCTGATTGCAAGCAGCTCTGCGGCTTCCGCCACCTTAAGCAACGGATCGATTTCGGTTTGAATTGAGTTGGCTTCAGCGTTCATGTGACTAGATGCCTCGTTTTGATGAGCGTTGAGTCATCTAGAGGCGATCTAAAATGGTATTGGGAGGGGAGAAAAAATTTCTCCCCCCCAAATTCGGCTTTTAGGCTACGCCGATCAGAGCCTTTTCTTGAACGCTCAGTTTCGTGAATTTTCCTTTAAAGGTGGGAGTAAAATGCTCCGGAACGCGCCACGGGTTCCATTTCAAACTTCCTTGCGCAGAGACCCAGTCTAAAAGTTCCTCTAAGGCTTTGGCTTTCGAAAGGAACTCGTCGAACTTCTTCGGGTCATTTTCAAAGGTTTGAAACCTTGGACCGTCTGATCGATAAGCGGCTTCCAGGTGGCAAGTATTGCGAAACCGGCTGAACGCCTTTCTCACTTGCTCAGAGACCGAGCTTTCCAATCTGGCGCTTTGTTCCTCCAGCAATGGCTGTGTAATCAGCTTTACCGCTTTGCCCAAAGTTGGCGCTACGTCGTTGAGATAGAGTCGCGCGATCTCGTGCACCACCATTGCAGCGTATCTACGCTCGGACATGTTAGACCTTACGAACTTTCTTTCGAGTATTGCGTCTAACGGGTTCAATTCAACGCTACTGTTATCTGAGATCTCTGACATGTGTCGGTAGGCCTCCCAGATGGTGCTCTCTTTTTCGTCGTCTGGAGCGCCCATTCTAACCAAAACAAAGAGATCTGGGCGAGAGATCCATTTGCCGTTTCCGTTGTACAAGGGAAGATAACGACGATCCTGATTCATGCTGTGGCCAATTTTATGATTGTATCTGTATTGTCAGTGAGGTGGGACGCCCAGCGCTCCAGCAGCACACGACGTTGGTCGAGAAAGTCGGTTCGACGATAGGCGCGTTCGACAGAGCTGCCCACAACATGACCAAGCATGGTTTCTGCAACTTCGTGACGCGCATCGGTTGCCTCCGCCAACCACACGCGGAGACTTGAACGAAATCCATGCGGACGGGCGCTCATGCCACGACGCTCCATCAATCTCGACATCGTGGCGTCCGAGATCACCCCTTTTCGAACACTCGGAAACAGATAGCCATCGCGAGCATGTCGCCGCGCGTCTCCAAGAACATGAAGCGCTTCATTCGAAAGCGGTACACGGAACTCAGCAGTAGCGCCCTCACGTCCTTTCATCTGCTCTGCCGGAATGGTCCAGACATCACCGTCGATCTGCTCTTCCCTCAAGTACCGTATTGGCCGTGACCGTACCCCGGTCAAAATTAGAAGTTTCAGAGCGAGGTGGGTGACTGTACCTTCGTCCAAGCTTTTGTAGAACTCAGGCACTTCACTCCAGGCAAGCGACGGAATGTTGGTGGTGGCCTTACGCGGTTTGCCAAGCAATGCACGTGCCTTCCTGGGGGCCTGCAAGTCAACATCAATGCCCAGCGCGGCTGCATGCTCCAGGCAAATAGATGTCCGTGTCAACGCCTTCCGAGCAGTCTCGGCTTTCTCATGCCAGATAGGCGCAAGGCAATCCCGCAGATCGATCTGAGTAATTTCAGCAACCGGCATATGACCAAGTTTGGGTATGACGTGTAACTCCAGCGGGCTAAACCAACGCCCCGCCTTTCCGCCACCCCGCAACTCAGACTTCCGCGCTTCAAACGCGTCCCGAGCGATGTCTCTAAACAGATGCAAATTGCGCTGGGCTTCTACACGCCGCTTTTGCCGCTCTCTAATCGGGTCTCGGCCTTCTCGCAATTCGCGTCGTGCTGCGTCAGCTGTTTCCCGGGCTTCCGCCAAGCCAACATCCGGCCACCGTCCGAGGCCCATTTCCCGTCGCTTACCGAAAACCGTCAGTCTAAGAACCCATTTACCGCTTTTGGAGTCTGCCTTCACAAGCCAGAGACCAGCGCCATCGCAGTGCTTCCCGCTCTCTAATGCAAGAACGCCGCGCGCGCTCAATTTGTTTTTCGCCATATATCTCTCTACCAGTCCACCTATTGGTCCACCCCTGGGTATGGTATGTGTTGCCGTTAGTCGAGATCAATTGAGGCTGGATGAGGTAATTAAGTTGAACCTTTTCATATAGTTAATATCTATCTGAGACTTTTTGAGACATCCACATATAGGGTTTCAATGCCCTCCACCCGCACCACACGATCTTCTGAACTCACTGATGATTAGCAAAACATTGAACTGTGGGTTCGACGGCCCTCATGCGCCGTTCTTACTCCAGCAATTTGAACATGAACGTTGTGGGTTCCAAGCGGTCTTCAAAGGGGTTGCGGCAGTAATTTGGGATTTCCCCGGCACTCCGGAATCCAATACTCTGGTACAAGATTCTGGAAGGGTCTGTGCTGCGCGTATCCAGAACCAATACGGATCTGCCGCGTTCGATCGCACGCCCCTCAAGCGCTGCCATCAGTTTTCGCCCAAGACCGCGCCTTCTTGCATCAGGGTGAACTAGTAACTTGGCAACATCCGCGCGATGCGGTTGGTTTGGCATTGCTGCGGGGACAAGCTGGACCGTTCCCAAAACGCGGCCCCGGTCCAGAAACACAAACAGATCCAAAAGACCGGCCTGTAAGTCCGGCAGTATCCTGTCCAGCCAATACGCCCGCGCATCCTCGTGGGAAAAAGGGAGAATGAAGCCAATACTGGCCCCTGCATGAACGCAGGCGTGGAGTATCTCGCTGAGATCGGGCAGGGCGGCTTCAAAGCTGTTTTCGTCAAGCCGCTGTATCACAACAACACCAGAATATAACGCGCGCCTTTCAGTGCGCCTGTTTCAAACCGGGTCGGGCCAGACAGGTGATACCGCAGACAATCTCCTCCGGCCAGTTCATGTGTTGTTTCATCCAGCGTCAGGGAAAGGCCGCCGTCCAATACGACTAAATGGTGTTCTTGCCCCGGATTGGGGGGTGCGTCATAGGAAATCACGGTGTTCCGCGGCAAGTGACATTCCAGAACTTCACCGCTAAGCCCGGGTGCGGGCGGTGAAACCGAGCGCCGCGTGAAACCGGTTTCCGGATCGCGCCATTCTGCCTGTCGTTCGAACGGAATTTTGGGGTCGAAACTGTCTTCGACCATCATTAAAAGCCGGGACATGGGCAACCGGTAGGCTGCGCACAAACGCCCGAGGCTTTCCGCCGTCGGGCTGACATCGCCTTTTTCAAGGCGGGACAGGGTCGCCCGGCTAAGTCCGCTGCGGCTGGCCAGCTGGTCCAGGGACCAGCCTTGTCTTCTGCGCAGTTCACTGAGCTGGCTTGCAAGCCGGTTCGAGATACTATCCAGCATTTTTCAGAATCGAGAATTTTTCCCCTATTTGGGAATACTGGCAGATTTTTAGCCTTAATCAACAGAAAAAGAGGCGCGTCTGACCGCGCCTCGTTCCCGCTCGAATGGAGCCAGCTTATTTCCAGCCGACCTCATTGAAGATCTTCTGCGCATCCGGAATGTTTTTCGCAACTTCGGACAGGTTGACACTGTCAGCCTTGAAATCACCCAGAGCAGCGACCGGCTCAGCCAGAGCAACACCTTCAACGGCCGGGAATTCGTCATTGCCAGACGAGAAGTATTCCTGAGCCTGTTCGCTGGCAAGATATTCAAGAAACTTGATTGCGTTTTCTTTGTTCGGGGCATGTGCCGCAACGCCCGCGCCGGAAAGGTTCATGTGTGCGCCTTCGGCTTCCTGAGCGGGGAATTGCACGCCGATCATGTCAATCTGGTCGCTCAGGCCCTTCACGTCCTTACGTAAGGCACGTGCGAAATAGTAGGAATTGGACACCGCGATTTCGCATTCACCCGAAACGATGCCGCGGAGTTGGTCTGTGTCACCACCCTGTGGGTCACGCGCCATGTTGGCAACGACACCTTCGGCCCATTTTTTTGCTTCTTCCGCGCCGTGGTTGGTAATGATCGAGGCCAGCAGGGTTTGGTTGTAGGTATTGCTGGACGAACGAATGCAGACTTGACCTTTGAATTCGGGTTTGGCCAGGTCCAGGTAAGTAGCCGGCGGGTTGGCGACGCCTTCCTTGTCAAAGAAGATGATGCGGGCGCGCTGCGAAAATCCATACCATTGATTGTCTTCGTCCTGAAGATTTGCCGGAATGCGGTCTTCCAGAACTTCGCTGTCCACGGTCTGCAGAATGCCTGCGTTCTTGGCGCGCGCAAGGCGTGATGTGTCAACTGTCAGCAGGATATCGGCCGGAGAATTTGCGCCTTCGGCTTCCATCCGAGCGATCAGTTCGTCTGCCTTGCCTTCGATGCGATTGATGGTGATCCCGGTGGCATCTTCAAAATCGGTGTAAAGACGCTCATCCGTGTCGTAGTGGCGCGAAGAATAAAGGTTCAGCTCGCCGTCAGCGGTGGCGGAGGTTGCAATCAGGGCCGTCAGAGCGGCAGCAACGCATGTAGAGGATTTCAGCATCATATTTCCCAACGATTGAAGTTGTAGCGGATCGTTATCCGACTGAATTGGTCAATTATACGATTCTCAGGAGGATGCAAGGAAATCTGACAAATTTACTCGGTCAAAATGGCGCAGCTTGTGTCTTCACACTCTTCATGACCAATCGAGCCGCTGGCCGTGATTGGATCAGTGTCTCATCGCCACGAATGATCTATTCGTGGTCCAGAACCTCAACAGAGAGAATGGTGGGCAAATGTCGGGCCACTTCGTTCCAGGTGTCCCCTTCATCACCGGTCGCAAAAACAGACCCGCTGTTTGTCCCAAAATAAACCCCTGCGGGGTCTCGGCTGTCTCCGGCCATAGCCTGACGCAGTACCGAAAAATAGCAGCTTTCCTGCGGCAGCCCGTGCCGTTGATCTTGCCATGTCGCGCCGCCGTCAGTGGATTTCCAAACCGCTGCTGCTGCGTGGGGTGGATAGCGGCCGATGCTGTCGCCGTTCAGGGGTAAAGTCCAGATCGTGCCGGGATCTCGCGGATGAACATGAATTGGAAACCCGAAAGTCGATGGAAGGCCCTCGGTAATATCCTCCCAACTGCGCCCCCCGTCGGCCGAGCGCCAGACCCCGTGGTGATTCTGTTGGTACAACAAGTCCGTGGTCTTCGGGGCCCTCACCATGTTGTGCACGCAATGGCCTGTCTCACCATCTCTTGGGGCCGCGGGATGATTGTGGTGATCACAGCTTTCCGCGTTGGACAGGCGGTTGCGCCGTTCCCAATTCCTGCCCCCGTCTTCTGACGCAAAGACCCCCGCCGCTGAGATGCCGACCCAGAGTTTTTGGCTTTCACCCGGGTCCGTCAGGATTGTGTGCAATACCAAACCGGCGCCCCCTGGATTCCAGTCCGGCGCTGAAGGATGGTTGGTAAGGCCTTCGACACTCTCCCACGTCCGCCCGTTGTCATGGCTGGTCAGCAAACGCGCTGGTTTTGCGCCTGCATACAACGTGCCGTGCCCGTAGCTCAGCGACCAGATTTGTGAAAATGCGTCGGTGAAAGGCATAGGTTCACCGGTCCAGCCGACCATCTTGGCGAAATCAGGGTCATTGCTGGCCCATTCGTCCCTCTGACCAGTGGTGAGCCTTGTCAATTCCCAAGTTTCACCACCGTCTTCAGACCGCCAGATGCCCGCGCCGTGCCAATCGCTGCCGCCACCGGCCCAAAGCAGGCCCGTTTCTGCGTCGCCGATCACATGGTTTATCGGCCAGCCATCGCAATGCGGGCCTGAAACTTTCCAATTCGACCTGTCATGGTCGCTGGTGATGATGAATGTGCCTTTGGTCGTTCCGACCAGTATGTCGACGCCTTGTCCTCTCATGGAATTCGCGCTCCGATCAAATGAGGCAAGCGTACCATGTTGCGCGGACTAATGCAGACAACAAAAAAACCGCGCTCAACGGCGCGGCTTCTTTTAGCGGTTCAATGCAGTTCTTAGCCCTGACGAGCTTTGAACTTGCGCTGCGTCTTGTTGATCACGTAGACGCGGCCTTTGCGACGCACAACACGGCAGTCACGGTGCCGGTTCTTGAGCGAGCGGAGCGAGTTCTTGACCTTCATGGTCTGTCTCCAATCTGCGGCGCCTTCATCAGAGACGTGGCCAGCGCCTGGGTTAGCGGGTGCCCCGGGTCAGACCCGAAGCAGTGAAAACGATGGTGGGCGGTACAAGGATCGAACTTGTGACCCCTTCGATGTCAACGAAGTGCTCTACCGCTGAGCTAACCGCCCACTTACCTTTGCGAGATGTGCCCCATAACGAAATGGGGCGCGGAACCCCGCGCCGGTAGCGGGGTCTATAAAAGGAGTCGCAAAGGGGTTCAAGGGGTTTGGAAGAACTATTTTCCGGTCTATGTTGAGTGCGAACAAGGAGTCACCATGTCGAACGCAGCCTATATACTGGAATTGCCCGTCAAGCGTACGTCATGCGTGGTGTTTTCCTCTCCACACAGCGGGCGCGTCTACCCTGAGTCCCTGCTCAAGAAGACAGTGTTAAGCCCAAGCGTGATTCGATCCTCGGAGGATGCTTTTGTCGATCAGCTGTTTGCCCCGGCATCCGAATTTGGTGCGCCGCTGATATCGGCTGCAATGCCGCGCGCATACCTGGATCTGAATCGCAGTGCCGATGAACTGGATCCGGCCCTGATCGAAGGCGCGCGCAGACATGGTCACAACCCGCGTGTTGCGTCCGGGTTGGGTGTGATTCCGCGCGTGGTTGCCAACGGTCGGGCCATCTACCGCGGGAAACTGACGATGGACGAAGCACGCCTGCGGATCGACACATGCTGGCGCCCGTATCACGCACGCCTGAAGTCCCTTTTGTCAGAATCGCACGAGGCATTTGGGCAGGCTATTTTGATCGATTGCCATTCGATGCCACATGAAGCCGTCGCCATGGCCAGCAATGCACAGTCCAAGCGGCCGGAAATTGTTCTTGGCGATCGGTTCGGGGCATCGGCGACTGGTGAGGTCGTCGATCGAATCGAAGCAGCCTTTGCATCGGCTGGGTTGAATGTAGCGCGCAATGCCCCGTTTGCCGGTGCTTACGTGACCCAGACCTATGGTCGCCCAGTACGCCATCAGCATGCGGTTCAAATTGAAATCGACCGGTCGCTGTATATGAACGAAGACACCATTGAACCCAGCGAAAATTTCGATGAATTCCGCACCATACTGCGCGATGTGATCTCAGAGATTGCCTGCTTCGGCGCCGAGCCGGCCCGTCTGGCTGCCGAATAGCCCTAGCGCAACGCGCGCCCTTTCACGATCGCCTCAGATCCGAAACGTCGTCGGATTTCATCTGTGGCCCGCTCTGCCTGTGACCGCTTTGCCGCACCGGGGTCCAGCAGGTCGCCCGAAATGTCGGCCTGGTGTTCGGGGCACAGATCCGACAATCCGCAGCCAAGCAGGCGGTATGGTCCCTGATCTCCGACCTGATCAAAAAGCCCGCGTGCCGTTCGATAGATGCGGTCGGCGATCTGAGTCGCGTCCCGCAGGGAAACGCGCCTTGTTATGATCTTGTGATTGGCCTTCTTGAGTTTCAGTGTAACGACCCGTCCCGCCAACCCCTTGGCCTTGGCCCTGTCGGCCACTTTCTCGGACATACGCCACAAATGCCCGTCCAGAATGTCGATACTGGCCGTATCCTCGAAGAAAGTCGTTTCATTGCTGATTGATTTCATCGGCTCATTGCCGGAAACGCGGCGCTTGTCCTGCCCGCGCGCCAGGTGCCACAAACGATAACCCATCGACCCGAACCGTGCGGTCAAAGCCTCCTGATCCCAACGCAACAAATCGGCAAAGCTGCGAATGCCAGCCCGATCCAGAGAGTCCTGGGCCGCAGGGCCAATGCCCCAGATCAGCCGTACAGGCTTGTTGTGCAGGAATTCTGCAGTCTCGGCCTTGCCGATCACTGAAAATCCGCGCGGTTTATCAAGGTCGGATGCAACCTTGGCCAGAAACTTGTTGTGACTCAGTCCGATTGACCCGGTCAGGCCCAGCTCATCTTTCATGCGCTTGACCAACCGCGCCAGCATCACTGCTGGTGGGGCGCCGTGCAGGCGATAGGTTCCCGACAGGTCCATAAAGGCTTCATCCAGCGACAATGGCTCCACAACCGGGGTCAGTTCATCCATCATCGACCGGATCTGACGTGACACGTCCGCATAAACCGACATGCGCGGTTTGATGACCACAGCGTCGGGGCACAGCTGCAATGCCTTGAACATCGGCATGGCCGATCGCACGCCCCGAATGCGCGCCACATAGCAGGCGGTCGACACGACCCCGCGTTTGCCGCCGCCAATGATAACCGGCTTATCTGCGAGTTCGGGGTTGTCCCTTTTTTCGACCGAGGCATAGAAGGCATCGCAGTCCATGTGCGCGATGTTCAGCTCAAAAAGCTCCGGATGCGCTTTGACGCGCGGGCTGCCGCAGGACGGGCACCTGCTTCCAGCTTCCACTTGTGTAAGGCAATCCTGACAGAGAGCAGGCATTTTCAGTCACTTCCCGGCCCGGCGCGGGCTTGGTTCACCCGAGCAATCTGCTAAATTCTAACGTGGTTCAGAACAAAGCAAAAGCGGCGCATGGATTTCGACACGGCAAAAGGCGGTGCTGTTTTCTGAACCAGAATCGGTGGTGATTCACCGAAACGACTTACGGAGTATTCCTTAAACCGGTTCCTGAGATCTTCGCCGCGTCGGCGCGAAGGCCATGATGTGCTTGCGGATTGCGCCATGGGCGAGATTTTTGAAGTGGTTGCGCATCCGGTAAACGCCGCTGATTGCGGGACCTCTTGTCGGGCGTCGCGCAGTGATGGGAGACCTGGATTTTGCCAAAGAAGACCCCCCGCATTTGCGCGGGGGGAGGTAACGGACCTCAGGAAGAAATGGCCCGTTGGGGAGTATACCCCTACAGAATCGCGCAAAACTTACAATTACGACAGGGTTGAGAGCCTGCGTTGTGAACTTGTGTTTTTCATGTGTGTTTTCAGGCACAGGGACGATTTGGCGCGGCTGTCACCAAAATTGACCTAAGGTCAAGGCGTTGCGAGCCGATTTGGCTGTATCGACTACGTCAATCATCCATGCCAGGTTAGGTTCTGGTCAAAGAATTTAGCTCTGCCAAAACGGCCTCGGCTGCTGCTTTTGGGTCGTCAGCTTGATAAATCGGACGGCCAACCACGATATGATCGGCCCCGTCGCCGATGGCGCTGGCAGGTGTGGCCACGCGTTTCTGGTCGCCCAAAGCGGCCCCTGCAGGGCGGACACCAGGTGTGACTATCAGCCGACCT
The DNA here is from genome assembly GCF_056537185.1 of Ruegeria sp. CG4. Lineage (NCBI taxonomy): Bacteria > Pseudomonadati > Pseudomonadota > Alphaproteobacteria > Rhodobacterales > Roseobacteraceae > Ruegeria > Ruegeria sp. CG4. The sequence goes on from NZ_JBQFRB010000008.1 coordinate 226,387, forward strand.
TCGGCCTGGGGCAGGGCGCGGATCAGGGCTGCTTCCTGCGGACTTGCAATGACCCCGTCGGCCCCGGCTTCCAGCGCGCGCGCGGCACGTTCAACGACCAGTTCCTGCACTGTTCCGTCTTTCAGCAAGCTGGCATCCAGATCGTCGCGGTTGAGCGAAGTCAGGATCGTTACCGCCAAAATCCTGAGGTCTTTGCCTGCCGCCCCTTCTTTGGCCGCACGAACCACGTGCGGATCGCCATGCACGGTCAGGAAATCCAGATCGAATTGCGCCAACCCGCGTACTGCGTTTTCCACCGTGTTGCCGATGTCGAACAGCTTCATGTCCAGAAAGATGCGTTTGCCGTGGTCCTGCTTCAGCTCATTGGCCAGGGCCAATCCGCCACCGGTCAGCATTCCCAACCCGATCTTGTAGAACGAAACGCTGTCGCCCAGCCGCTCGGCCATGGCCAACCCTTGCAGGGCATTCGGTACATCAAGGGCAACGATCAGGCGGTCATCGGACATGGGCAGGCTCCTATTTGGCAAACGTCTGCGTCCTAACGGGTTCGGTACGCTCTGTCCATGCATGATAACCGGGTGATGCAGATCACTTAGCGGATTCAACTCTGTGCTATGATCCTGCCAATTCGTGATAATGAATAGGGAACCGCGATATGAAGAAACTGATTTTGCTTGGGGCGGCCCTGGCGCTTTTCGCGTGTGATGAGGCGCCGCGCGTCAATACACCTGACACAGGCGCTGCCCCGGCCCCGACCAATGATGATCTGCTGCTGGTGCGTGGATATCGATCAGAGGATGACTGGTGCCAGCTCACAGGCGAGACCGAATTTACCGTCGAATTTCTGGATCATACCGCCGATCTGGTGTCGTGCCCGACGGGCAGCGATGCGGCGCAATCGCTTTTGGACATGTACGAAGCCAGGCAAATGGCTGAGACCGGCGGCTACACGGTTTACTCAATACCGCGGGGATAAGGCCGAATATTGAAACCTGGCCCCTTGAAGCCGTGAAGACATTTCCCAAATTGAATGTGAGGCCCAGACCGAAGCGTGCCGCCAAGCGGGCGCATCACATTCAGGGCGCTTGAGAAAAGGAGAATAATATGGACTTGAATAAGTTCACCGAGCGGGCACGGGGATTCGTGCAGGCCGCGCAGACCATTGCGCTGCGCGAAGGGCATCAGAGGTTGGAGCCCACACATATACTCAAAGCATTGATGGATGATGATCAGGGGCTGGCAAGCAATCTGATCACGCGCGCGGGCGGCGCGCCAGGCCGTGTGGTCGAGGCGCTGGACACCGCAATGGGCAAGATTCCAAAAGTCAGCGGCGACGCGAGCCAGATTTACATGGACGGCCAGACAGCCAAGGTGTTGGCCGAGGCCGAGAAGCTCGCCACCAAAGCAGGCGACAGTTTTGTGCCGGTCGAACGCGTGTTGATGGCGCTGTGCATGGTGAAATCCAAGGCCAAAGAGGCATTGGAAGCCGGGGCCGTATCCGCCCAGAAGCTTAACGAAGCGATAAACGATATCCGTAAGGGTCGTACCGCTGACACCGCGTCGGCGGAAGAGGGCTATGACGCGCTCAAGAAATACGCGCGCGACCTGACCGAGGCCGCTGCCGAAGGCAAGATCGACCCGATCATCGGGCGGGATGAGGAAATCCGCCGCTCGATGCAGGTTCTGTCGCGCCGCACCAAGAACAACCCGGTTCTGATCGGGGAGCCTGGTGTCGGTAAGACCGCGATAGCCGAGGGTATGGCCTTGCGCATCATCAACGGTGACGTGCCGGAATCGCTGAAGGACAAGAAGCTGCTGGCGCTCGATATGGGTGCGCTGATCGCCGGTGCGAAGTATCGGGGCGAGTTCGAAGAACGCCTCAAGGCCGTTTTGACCGAGGTGACCGAGGCCGCTGGTGAGATCATCCTGTTCATCGATGAGATGCACACGCTGGTCGGTGCGGGTAAATCCGAAGGCGCGATGGATGCCGCCAACCTGATCAAGCCCGCGCTTGCCCGGGGTGAGTTGCATTGTATCGGTGCGACCACGCTGGACGAATACCGCAAGTACGTCGAAAAAGACGCGGCCCTTGCGCGCCGGTTTCAGCCTGTGATGGTGCAGGAGCCGTCGGTCGAGGACACGATCAGCATTCTGCGCGGCATCAAGGAGAAATACGAGCTGCACCATGGCGTGCGCATCTCGGACTCGGCGCTGGTCTCGGCGGCGACTTTGTCGCATCGCTATATCACCGACCGCTTCCTGCCCGATAAGGCCATCGATCTTGTCGATGAGGCGGCGTCGCGTCTGCGGATGGAGGTGGATTCCAAGCCCGAGGAGCTCGATCAGCTGGATCGCCAGATTCTGCAGATGCAGATCGAGGAAGAGGCGCTGAAGCTTGAGGATGATGCGGCCTCCAAGGATCGTCTGGAAACCTTGCAAAAGGACCTGGCCGACCTGCAGGAGAAATCCGCTGAGATGACCGCCCAGTGGCAGGCAGAACGCGACAAGCTGGCAGGCGCGCGGGATCTGAAAGAACAACTCGACAAAGCGCGGGCTGACTTGGAGATCGCCAAGCGCGAAGGCAACCTCGCCAAAGCGGGTGAGCTGTCTTACGGCGTCATCCCCGAGCTTGAAAAGAAGTTGACCGAGGCCGAGAACGCCGAAAGCAGCGAGATGATGGCCGAGGAAACGGTGCGCCCAGAACAGATCGCTTCGGTGGTCGAGCGCTGGACCGGTATCCCGACCTCGAAAATGCTGGAGGGCGAGCGTGAGAAGCTGCTGCGGATGGAAGATGATCTGCATTCCCGCGTGATCGGTCAGGATGCGGCGGTCACTGCCGTGGCCAACGCCGTTCGCCGGGCCCGTGCCGGTCTGAATGACGAAGGCCGCCCACTGGGCTCGTTCCTGTTCCTCGGCCCGACCGGTGTGGGTAAGACCGAACTGACCAAGGCCGTGGCGAACTTCCTGTTCGACGATGACAACGCGATGGTGCGCATCGACATGTCCGAGTTCATGGAGAAACACGCGGTCGCCCGTCTGATCGGTGCCCCTCCGGGCTATGTCGGTTATGACGAAGGTGGTGTGCTGACCGAAGCCGTGCGGCGCAGGCCTTATCAGGTCGTGCTGTTCGATGAAGTCGAAAAAGCGCACCCGGATGTCTTCAACGTGTTGTTGCAGGTTCTGGACGATGGCGTCCTGACCGATGGTCAGGGCCGCACGGTAGACTTCAAGCAGACGCTGATTATCCTGACGTCGAACCTTGGGTCGCAGGCCCTGAGCCAGTTGCCCGAGGGCGCGGACAGCGCGCAGGCGCGGCGTGACGTGATGGATGCAGTCCGGGCGCATTTCCGACCCGAGTTCCTGAACCGTCTGGATGAGACCATCATCTTCGACCGCCTCAAGCGGGCCGATATGGATGGCATCGTCGATATCCAGATGGCGCGCCTGCAAAAACGTCTGGCTGCCCGCAAGATCGAGCTGGCTTTGGACGATGGTGCGAAGGAATGGCTGGCGAACGAAGGCTACGATCCGGTCTTCGGTGCGCGCCCGCTCAAGCGCGTGATCCAACGTGCACTGCAGAACCCGCTCGCCGAAGCCCTGCTGGCTGGTGAGATCAAGGATGGCGAGACTGTTCCGGTGACGGCAGGGGCCGATGGCCTGATCATCGGTGACCGGCTGGGAACGTCGGAACGGCCCCGCCCGGATGATGCCGTGGTGCACTGATCTGACATTTGAACTGATAAATAACCGCCATATTGGCGGTTATTTGTCTTTTTGACTAAAAGTCTGGTAAACCGCATATCGCTCACTCACGGCAATCACGCAGGGCAATCTCGGATAACCAGCATGCAACAGACAGAAATCCATGGCCCCGGCGGGGAGCCATCCAAGTTTCGCGGAGATATTGAAGGTCTTCGCGGCGTTGCTGTTCTGGCTGTATTGATTGATCATCTCGGCCTCGATCTTCTTCCTTACGGATTCCTGGGTGTCGATGTCTTTTTCGTGATTTCCGGATTTGTCATCGCCCGATCCGTCATCGATTGGGATTGGACGAAGTTCTGGCCCAATGCTTCTCATTTCTTTGCGCGCCGCTTCAAGCGGCTGGCGCCGGCTTTGTTTGTGTGTCTTCTGCTGTCCTCACTAGTGGGTTCGTTCTTTATTCAGGACATGGAGGACAACACAAAAACCGCATTTTGGGCGTCTGTCGGGCTTTCAAATTTTTTCTTTTATAATCAGCAATTTGACTATTTCGGCAGGTTGCTGGATCTCAACCTGTTCACACACACCTGGTCCCTTGGTGTTGAAGAACAATTCTACATACTCTTTCCACTTGCTGCGTGGTTGTCGCTGTCAGCAGCTTTGCCGCGCAGGGTGAACCTGATATCAATCACGGTATTGGCGGTGTTTTGCTTGGCGTCGCTTGGTGCGTACATGATGTATGCAAAGACGGATCCGGTGGGCACCTTTTACATGATCTACTTCCGGGCCTGGGAACTGGGACTGGGTGTGGCCATTGCCGTGCTGATCAGACATTGGCGACCGCAGCGTTTTAACTCTCTGATCGTTCCGGTTTGTCTGGGGCTGTTGCTGATCTTGTTTGCCTTACAGGTCGACTTGAATCGCAACTTTGCAACGGTCATTGCCGTTGTCTTGTCGGCGACCTTGTTGCTGTTCCCCGTCCGGACCGGAACCTTCTCGAAGGCGCTTTCGAATACGCCGCTTCGCTGGGTCGGTAAGATCTCATACTCGCTGTACCTGTGGCATTGGCCAGTTGCCGTTCTGGCCAAATGGACGATCGGGCTTACCGCGATCACTGCACCGTTTTTTGTTCTCGTGATGTTTGGGGCCGCTACGCTGTCCTACCGGTTTGTCGAGAATCCTCTGCGCCATTCCAAGTGGACCGCAGCCAGAATGCCGGGTTACCTGGTTGGGTCCTCCGCGCTGGTCACAACGTTGATTGCCATTTGGGTCTTGTCAGAAGATGTGAGCCGGAACCTGTACTCCGGCGTGTCTCCGGCGCTTGCTCAACGAGGTCCGGCGACCCTCGAGGCGCCGTTGAAGGCAAATGATGGTTCTGTCTGGCAGGGAAGGCCTTGTATTATCAGAGACGCAACCGAGGTCGGGAGGTCCATTCCAATTGAAGGCTGCGTCTTCGGTTCTTGGGAAACGGCTGAAAAGCGCATACTGGTAGTCGGAAACTCGTTCTCAGTCGCCTTTGGCGGTGCATTTCGAGAGATTTCGGAAACCGAAGACTGGGCGGTTCTGTTAACCTCCAGTTGGGGCGCACAGCCAGTGCCTGAGCTTGGTTACAATGGACCATGGAAAGAAGCCAATCAACACTATTGGGAAGACGCAGTGCCTGAATTGGTGCGTGAACTTCGTGCCGGGGATGTGGTTCTGATGCTTAGCGATCTTGGCGGGCTTTCGTACGGCTCAGGCGGGAAGGATGACGTGGTTCTGCAGCGTTACTTGGAAGGTATTCAGCGGTTTGCCCGTGAATTGAATGAACAAGATATCTCGCTCGCAATTGTTGGTCCTTTGCCTCTTGTCCGCGAGGCTCGGTGCACACCCGAGGTGGCAGTTGCCCAGTGGTTTGCGCCCAATGGCGGTCCATGCCACTACCTGACGCGCGAGCAAACTCTCAAACGGGTTGGCGGGGTCCGCACCGAACTGTCAACGCTTGAGGAAAACGAAACTGCGATCTTTGTGGACCTGTTCGACTTTTATTGCCCAGGGCCGGTTTGTAACTACTTTGGTGAGGATGGGATCGTACTCTACCGAGATGAACATTCCCATTCGTCTCTGGAAGCCGCAACCAGTTCTGCCAGCTTGATGGTGAAGAAGTTAAAAGAGAATAGGCACTGACGTTTAAGTAAGTGTTTATCAGGCTATTCAAACAATCTTGTCTGAAACTCTGATCGGGTTTGGGCGGCGATCAAATTGCTCCGGCCGTCGCAATTGAGTTCAAACAAGCCATACCACGAGCCGATATGTATCCTAGTGGTTCTCAGGCAAGGGCAAGGTCTGGCCGATAGTGTAGCACTTTTCCAGCAGAACTTTTCGCCGGGATTCCGACCCGGTCGATCCGTGAAGAATAACAAGCTTGCGTGGTGAAAACCCAAAATACCCAAAGGTACCCTGCATCCAGCTTGTTTCCAGTGCCTGAACATACCCGGCGCTTTCCATTTCGTCGGATCGGGCCCCTGCCGGTACCAACAGTACTCCGGTGCGAGGCCTCTGGAGCGATTTCTCTGGATCATTCAACTGGTCATACGCCCACCCCCAGGTCCATACGCGATCAACCCAGCCTTTCATCATGGACGGCATTCCCCACCAAAACAGGGGAAAAGCCAGACAGATTGTGTCGGCGCGCGCAATTCGCGACTGCTCGGCAACAACGTCTGACGGCGCGTCGGAGGCCAGATTTCCTTCTACATCGGCCATGGACCAGCGCGGATCAAAACCTTCTGCATGCAGGTCGCCAAGCTCGGTGGTGTGACCGGCCGCTGTCGCACCTTCCATAAAACTCCGCGCCGCAGCGACGGTGAATGAGTTGGGGTCTGGATGATCAAGAATTGTCAGGACATGCACATGCGAATCCTTCTATAGCTATCCGGTCTTCGAATGCACCCTGATTGCTCAAGGTAGGTTTAGGTCAAGACAAAACATGTTTGGTTCAGGCGGCTTCAATCGATTGGCTGCTTAGGTCTCGCTGAAGTAATTGCCCAAGCAGCAAGGGCTCACCATCGCGGCGAGCCCTTTATTGATCGTCCCGGTGTCGTCAGATCAGTGCAAAAATTCTTGCGGGCCCTCCTGTCCCGCCTGCATGTTTTGGCGCGCCTATGACGAGGGTCGCACCCGAAGCAGGTACCAGATCAAGCCCGGCAAGGCATTCAATTCCGAAACGTCCGGAAGGAAGCCAGGCGTAATGAGTTGCAAAGTCCGCCGACATCCCGTGGTCCAACGACAAAGTGTCTACCGCAATCGAGCGTGCGCCGGTCTCCTCCATCAGCATCTGCGCGGCTTCAACGTGAAAGCCTGGGTAGTGCTGGGCCTCGCCGTCAAAATTGCGGAACTCATCGGTGGCTGTCTTGCCTGCCCAACCTGAATGCATTGCCACGCAGGCTCCGTCTGGAATGTCGCCGTTGGCTGCAATCCACGCTTTCAGATCGTCCGGGGTAAGCAGCGTGTCGGCATCTTCGGCGGCCCGTGCTGCGATGTCGACCACGCAGAGCGGGGCAACAAGATCCGTCACCGGTATTTCATCAACAGACAGGCCATCCGCGGAAAAATGCAGTGGGGCGTCGATATGCGTGCCGGTATGCTCGTTGATTGTAAGATTGAAAAGGTTAAACCCGTGTTCCCCAAAATTGAAAACCTGATCACCGGCAAAACCGGGGTCACCTCCCCAGGTTGGGAAATCAGCACTTAGTGTATGGGTCATATCTTCGACCTTGCCATGCCCTAGGGCCAGAGCGGCAGGCGCGGTCGCGCCCGTTGCGGCAATCGCCGCGCCAGAGGCTGCCGCTGCCTTGAAGAATCCCCGTCTTGACAGCATGCGGTCCTTGACCGCGTTAACTACGCAGATGTCACACATTAGTCCTCTCCCTTTCAGGCTGTCATTTCCATAGGCGACAATTTCGCATCTGACAGCATGATACAGACTGCGCGCTCGGCATTTGCTTTGTAAAGAGAAGGCTTTTCAACGGGCCGATCAAATTGCGACCAGATGAAAGCGTTGTGGATCTTGGCCGCCCATCCACCCTGTAACACGGGTAACAGCTGCGTCAGCTTGCGAGAATGTCATCAGATTGGAGCGTATATAGCGGTGACAATGTGGTATGAGCGGGCGATCCCGAGCCCGGGAAATACGGATTATGGAGACCCAAATGGCGTATCGCTGGAGAAACACACTGACACATGCAGACGTCACCCCGAAGTCGGCGTTTCTGAACCGGCGGCAGGTCATGGCCGGTCTGGCCGGTGTCGGATTGACAGCGATGACAAAGCCTGCGGCTGCACAGAACACGCTTGAGCCCAACACGTGGGAAGAGATCACCTCATACAACAACTACTATGAGTTCGGCACGGGCAAGGATGACCCGGCAAAGTATGCCGCTTCGCTGAAAACCGAACCATGGAGCGTGAAGATAGATGGTCTGGTTGATCGCCCCGGCGAATACGACTTCAAGGAGATCATGTCAGAAATGACGGTAGAGGAGCGTATCTACCGTTTCCGTTGCGTCGAGGCGTGGTCAATGGTTATCCCCTGGAACGGGTTCGAGCTGGCTGATCTGCTGGCCATGGCAGGGGTTCACGAGGGCGCCAAATACGTGGCATTCGAAACCGCCTATCGCCCCGACGAAATGCCGGGGGTGCAATACCCGATCCTGGAGTGGCCCTATCGCGAAGGGTTGCGTCTGGATGAAGCCATGCATCCGTTGACGATCATGGCGACCGGCATCTATGGCAAGCCGATCCCGAACCAGAATGGCGCACCCCTGCGTCTGGTGGTTCCGTGGAAATACGGCTTCAAATCCATCAAGTCGATTGTCCGGATAACGCTTACAGACACGCAGCCACCAACCAGCTGGAACATGTCGAACCCGCGTGAGTATGGATTCTATAGTAACGTTAATCCGAATGTGGATCACCCGCGCTGGTCGCAGGCCGCTGAGCGCCGCATCGGAGGCGGGCTTTTTGCAAAACGCGAGCCCACGCTGATGTTCAATGGTTATGAAACAGAGGTTGTCGGTCTTTACGAAGGCATGGATCTGGCGAAAAACTACTGAGACCATGCAGTTTTTGAATCAACACCTGCGACGAATACCGGTCTGGCTGGTCTATCTGGTCGGTTTCCTGCCGGCACCCTGGTTGTTTTATCAGGGATTGACCGGAGGTCATGGCGTGGAGCCTATTGAAGCCCTGGAGCACGAATATGGCGAAATGGCTCTTCAGTTGTTGATTTTCGGACTGGCGATCACACCGCTGCGAAAGCATCTGGGCCTGAACTTGATGAGGTTCCGCAGGGCAGTCGGTGTTCTGACATTCGGATATGTCAGTTTTCACTTGCTGGTCTGGCTTGTTCTGGACGTACAGGTGCCGGGTCAAATCTGGGCGGATATACTCAAGCGCCCCTATATTACTGTCGGGATGGCTGGCTTCTTGTTATTGCTGCCGCTCGCGCTAACCTCGAATAACTGGTCAGTCCGGCATTTGGGTCCGGTTTGGCGCAAGCTGCACCGTCTGGCCTATCCGGCGGCAATCCTGGGTGGGCTACACTACGTGATGTTGGCAAAGGGATTTCAGATCGAGCCGCTGGTTTATCTGGGCCTGATCGTTTGTCTTCTGGCTTTGCGCCTTCCGATGACCGAAACCTTGATGCGGTTCAGGACGGCAGACTCTGCCTGATTCAAGCCGAGTCTGTGGGCAAGCTTGTGGATAAATGCTTCGCTGTCTGAGGTTAGTGCATTTCGATGCCGCCGTCGGTAGTTTTTCGAGCGTAGCATCGACTTAATAATATGTTTTTAAATGAGAAAATTTGTTGCTCAAACTTTTTTCGGTTTCTTCTGTTTTTTCGCTTGCGGCTGATAAGTGTTATGCTTAGAACCCCCTTCACCGGCGCTGCTGAGGCGGTGCTGACGGGTCGGGGAGACGGCCT
>NZ_JBQFRB010000009.1:0-206557 GCF_056537185.1 Ruegeria sp. CG4
GGTTGAGGATGATACGTTAGATAGCCTTGCTCGCGGGTTTCGGTCTATGTGGCGGCGACCGGATGATTTTAAACTTCTCACCAATGGGCTAAGGGCGGCAGGTATGACCGGCTGACGCCGACCTTTACTCTTTTGTCCAACCGCCGCGGCCTCAATTACGCGTTTCTCTGCGCCCTGTTTTTTCGGCCGATGGCAGCCCAAAGCCGACACTCGAAACTAGACTTTTCAACTCCCTAGTTGCGAACGAAGTGATCGTTGGCCGATTGCCGCTGTCGGCTAATTCTTAAGGCGTTCCCAAACCAAAATACCCCTTCCTTCCTTTCCCCCGAAGACGACCTCTTCCGCCGTCAATTCCGAGAGCTCGCCAATTGACGCCATGGTTCGCAATTTGTCCTGCCCAGCCCAAGATGCTTCGGTCGAAGCATGAACTCGGTACCGAACGACTTCGCCTTCAATTGACCAATCACCGCAGTACGAGAAGTAACTGGGGTAGTCACGTGAGTTGGTTCCCTCAACATGGGTGTCGGGGTTCCATAAGTGAGCCGACATGAACCCATCGCCCGCGTAGACGATGCGGCCTTGCGGGTTGTCGCCATAGGGTTGGAGAGTGGAGCCGTCGTCAAACTCCTCGACGAAACTCTTCAATACCCATGTCCCGATGATCGAAACGTTCGCGCTCATACTGACAAGGCTAACCCAGCAAATGGCTGCCCGGCAACGGCTGGTTGAACTTAGAACTGCCGCTACCTGCGGTCAGCATCATTGGCCGCTCGCAGCCCAATTTGGACCTTCGCAACCAACCTTAGCGGTTTCGGGTATACCAATGGAGCTGACTTTTGCCCGGGACTACACCTGATACCAGTTTTCGACGTCTCGGACGACTTCCTGGACTGTGAAAGCAGCCTCTACCTCTGCGACAGCACGTTGCACTTCGTTTGGGCTTGCACTGAGTTCCAAGATGTTCGCATTCAGGTCATGGGCTGACCCGGCATCTGGATAAATCGTATCGACCGCAATTCTGACGGCGTTTCGGTGTTGCAGCAGGTGCTCAAAAAATCGGACATAGATCGCCTCCTCATACGGAGAATGGGTGTCAACCTCAGAGACTAAGCCCAATTCAACAGCCTTGGCGCATGCTAGGCGCCAGGCCAGTTCCATTGTCGGTGGAGGCGCATCTCTGGCCTCATCAGGATGTTTTGGGTTCGCAAACGTAGACCTTCGGATGGCTTCGAGATCGGCACGCAAGCTTTTTGTGGGAACAGGATAGATGAATGTGGTTTCCTCGGATGCTAAGGTTGGTTCAACCTGATCCGGCTGCACCAGGATGAACTCGGAAAACCTGTTTCCGATGATAGGGGCTTCACCGACAATCATGCCTGTGGGGTCGGTATTCTCCGCCAGCCACCGCGCCAGTGCTCTCCGCCCCCACAGCCCGGCTGCCTTTCGGATCAACGGATGAGTTCCATCCGAAACATCCGGATACCTCGCGAGTATATCTTCGGTTTGAAACGCCGCGAGCCCCGTATCCCAACGCATGATATGCACACGACGTCCCAAGGAGATCGCAATGGATATCTGCTGACGCAACAGGAATGACTTTCCAGATGCCGGTAATCCAGTGAAGAAAACCATGCGGCAACGACGTGCAGCGTCCGCCAAGTGTCTTCCAATCTCTGTGTCCGCAAAACTGTCCTTAGAAATAACGAATCTCCTAATTCGGTGTCGGCAACAGCGTTAGGCAGCAAGCGCAACTTGGTTCCAAAACCGCTACAAACATTCTATGCCCGTCATTCTGAAGGCGATGTTTGCAAGCAATCTCGGCGTTAGTTCTCTGAAACTTCAATACCGGCAATGCGAAGCCCATCCATTATCTTTTCGATCAGCTCCGTTGGCATTCCACGTGCTCGATACGGTGCGCGTGGATCGTCAAGAAACTCCGGGTGTTCGTTTTGCAAGCGTCGCGCCATCTCTTGCGCCTTTTGTTGCTCGCCGTCCAAAGCATAGCTTGCAGTCAGGCTTGCCATCGACATGGTGGATTTCGGCGTACCCCAGCTCAAGATGACTTTTTGTGCTTCATCATAATTGCCTTGCAAGATCGCGTGCAGCACCCAAGCGTTGTTGTAGCCAGGATGAAGTTTGGGGTTGAGGTCTTTTGCGCGGGAAATCCACTCTTTACCTTTTTCAAACTCGCCGGAGTAAGCAAGAAAGATACCCAGATCCGCGAGGATCCAGGAATCATTGGGACTAAGCTCCGTGGCGTTCTTTGCGTGTTCAAAGAAGACCGCCTTGTCTTCTCCCGTCATTCTGCTGAGGATTGCCAGGGCGTAGTGCGCATCCGCATTGTCCGGGTCTTCCTCAAGTGCACGTGTGGCGGCGTCTCGGGCCTTATTTGCCCAATCCGGATCGGTGTCGAATGATCGTTTCTTAGACTCGAGATAGTTAAAGGCCAACCGCGACCAAGCAAGAGAGTAACCAGGTTCTTCCTTCACGGTTCGCAGTAGACAGTCCCGAGCCTTGCGATGCGCTTCAATGCTGAAACTTTGATAAAACCAGAATCCCAACAGATAGCATTCATAGGCTTCCAGGTTTTCCGGTGCCTTGTCGCGGATAGCCTGCTGTACAGAAGCGTTGAACAACGGGGCATCGCTTGAGCCGATTTGCGAGGCGACCTTTCTTGCAATCTCAACCTGGATATCCAGGACATTTGCGATGCTTAGGTCCATATCAAAGGGGCCAGGCGGCGTGAGTTGCCGGCAAGTCCTTGCATTGATGAACGTAGTTGTCACCCGCAGTTTCGAGTCAGACCGTTGGGCCGTGCCGCCAAGTATATAATCGGCCCCTAACGCATCCCTGATCGCTTCGCAATCTTTCTGACTGCTGAAGTCGGCGCCAGCTTCGGGAGCTATAACAAACAGGTTTGAGAACTTCGCCAACAAGGCGTTAAGATCACGCGTCAAACCTTCAGCGAAATACTCGTCTTCCTTGTTTTCCCCGATTGTTTCAAAAGGTGTAATGACAATCCGCGCACCTGACGGAAGGTCGCGCGGATCATCTCTTCCAAAGACAAAAAAAGCTGAAATCGCGGTAACTGTGGCGACAACAGCCGTCGCGGCAGTCCATCGGATCGCTGCGCTGCGCTTGGGTTTGACCGCAAGTTCCGGAGGCCAGGTCCAAACCTCGACCTTATTGGCGATATTCTTCAATTCATGGGCGCCAGCATGCGCAAATTCCGCGTCCACCTTTCCCGAAAGTTGATCGGCAACTGCTTTGGAAACACAGATGCCTCCGGGCGGTGCGATTGCTTCCAACCGAGAGGCAATGTTGACGCCGTCTCCCAGCAGATTATCGCCATCTGCCACGACGTCACCGAGATGTATTCCGATACGAAGGTTCATGCGCCCTTTTTCCGGCAGATCGAGGTTGCGATCTTTCAGTTCTCTTTGAATTTCCAATGCACAGCGGGACGCGTCCGTTGCACTTGTGAATTCAGCGATGACGCTGTCACCCGCGCTGCCGAACACGCGACCACCATAGTTTGAGATGAGGTCATCAATGAGTTTTCGGTAGCTCTTTAGGGTGGTAATCGTGCCCTCTTCATCACGCCCGATCAGGCGTGAGAATCCCACAAAATCCGCAGCCAGAATGGCGGTTAGACGGCGTTCCATAAGTCCCCCCGTACCACTTTAATGAAAGTTACCAGGGTTCTCGAACAAATTCTAAGTTCTTTCCCAAGCTCATAACCACTCATTTGAATAGAGATAGACCGGCCAACTTTGCCTAAACTTCATATGGTTCACAAACGCTTGGCCGCTACCTTCGGAGATGCGTAACGCTGTGCTATGATTTCTGTGATCTAGCGACAGAGGTACACTTTTGATGCGACCCGAAACGCGCAATCGCATTTTGACGCTCGGTATTGCCATTGCTGTTATTGCTGCAAGTCCGAAAGAGGCCTTTGCCTCGGACGGAGAGTGTGGCGCTCCAGATGCACCTTGCACACTGGAAGGCGGGGAGTACTACGCGGCCTTGCCAGAGGTTCCGGATGAACCGCCTGCCGTCATTTGGTTGCACGGTTATGGACGGTCTGGGAAAGGGATGATCCAGAACTCCGCCTATGTCGATCCTTTCATCCGGCGCGGCTACGCGGTGATTATGCCGAGCGGGCAGCCCAGTATTAATAGCAAAGACCTCGATTGGGGTGTGGCTGACGGGTATGATCTGGCGCGCGATGATGTCGCCTTTGTCGGCGCAGTTCGCGCCGACGCGGTGGAGCGCTTCGGTATAGACCCGTCGAGAATACTGATCGCAGGTTTCTCCCGCGGCGGTTCGATGGTCTGGGACATTGCGTGCCAAGCGCCAGAGATGGCAAGAGGCTTTGCCGCTGCGGCCGGGGCGTTTTGGGAGCCCATGACCACTGAGTGCGATGCGCCAGTTCACCTATTTCACGTACATGGCTTCAAAGACCGAATGGTGCCGTTCGAAGGCCGACAGCTGACATGGGAGGGTGTTGATTTTCACCAGGGTAACGTCATGAAGGGCTTGGATGTCTGGTGCCGCGAGAACGCCTGCTTGGGTAGCGCGGAAAACAGCTTTGGCGATGACGACTCGATGCAGAAGGATTGGATGGATTGTGAGGCAGGCTCGATCCGGCTGAAAGTCACCAAAGGTGGACACGGCGTGCCAGAGGGCTGGCGGGATGCGGTGCTCGATTGGTTCGAAGCTCTACCTTGAACACTTGAGTGCCCTTATACCCTTCGGTTGCTTTGGTCGTAGATGAATTCAGTAGCACCCAACTTGTTTGATGAAAGGGTGGGAAAATGAAAGAACAGGTTTCCGATCACTATGGTCGCAGCCGCAGACTGATCGACCAAATAGCTGATCGCCTGAAGGCCGCGGGCGTTGACCCGAAGAAACTGTGCGCCGCTGATTTTGAGCCTATCGATGAGTTCCATTTTCGAGGCAGACAAGCGACTTTGCAGTTGCTGGAAAAACTTAAGCTGACACCAGGCGCCGATGTGCTTGATATTGGTAGTGGCCTGGGTGGGGTCAGTAGAACAATTGCCGAAGAAGCAAGCGCTAAGGTTACCGGCATCGATCTGACGCAAGAGTTTTGCGACGCAGCTAAAACCATTTCAGATTGGGTCGCTCTCAATGAACAAACCACGTTTACTCAGGGAGATGCCACAAAGCTCCCATTTTCGGACAGCAGTTTTGACGGCGCGGTAACGGTTCATGTCGCGATGAACATCCCGGACAAACTCTCGGTGTACAAAGAGGCGCATCGTGTTCTGAAGCCGGGAGCACGATTTGGAGTTTACGACATACTACAGGGTGAAGGTGGTGACGTCGTTTATCCGATGCCGTGGGCTATGGACGCCTCGATCAGTTATCTCGCAACCCCGAAAGAAATGGTCGGCTTTCTGCAAGATGCGGGTTTTAAGGTATTGGATGAAGAAGACTCGACGACTGAAAGTTTTGAATGGCTTAAGGCGAGAATTTCGAAGCCCAAGTCTAAGAGCACCATGCCTGTTACGACACAGATTCTATTTGGGGACATCGCCAGCGATATGGTTCAGAACCAACTTCTTGCTCTGGATGAACGTCGGTTATTGACATACCGCTTCATTTGCATGGCCTGATGCGATTGTTGCATCGACGCTCGAAATAGTCATTCTCTGCGGTGTGCGGATTGGCTGATGTCAGCCCGAAGCAGACCTTCAAAACCGAACTTTCCAATGCCAACTGAGCGAACAAATCCATTCATTCGCAGTCACCACTGGAATGCCCGCAACCGGCCCGGCCAAGCATTTTCGGCTAAGAGTCCAATCAAACAAACTTAAAGCAGTTTCTTAATTGGGTTTTGAGACAAATACGCTGGTTTCTGGGTTTAGATCATCATTCGGATCCGTCAAAATGCCAGGTGGAAAGGAAACCGAGATAGGTTGATCCTTTGTATCAAGGCAGAGCATGTGGTTATTGTCTCCGTCACCCAGATCGGCAAGCGCCGCGGGTGTTACTATGCGTTGAGATCCATCCTCGGCCACTACAGTAATCCTGTACAGATCACGTTCCACATCGCCAGGCTCCTTGCCGTTGGCCAGCGTTACGCCACCCGCCCAGGTTACCCGAATGGCCTGTACGATGTTGTCACTTGGACAAAGGCTTCCTCTGGTTCGACGTGGCCCCAAATTTCCGACCAAAGTCCAATCCTCGACAACCTCGGCAAAGATCATTGAGGGTCCGTCTTCCAGCGGAATCACGGCTACCGTGGCACCGCGAAAATCAAGTGTTCCATCGATGGAATGAAGGTGTCCAATAACCTCGACTGCAACCGGTGGATCCACGGAAACGTTCCCAAAATCCCCGATCAGAAGCACAGTGCGCAATTCACCGGGATCGGTAGCAGGCAACACTGACGCGCAGTGCATTGTTCCGATCTGGCCTGATTTTGTTACGACTCTGAAGTCACCTGCCTGCAAAGTTTCCAGATCTACCTCGGTTGAAAAAATAACAGGCATCCCGTCTTTGCCCCTGGAACCTCTGCAAATGAGATTTGCTACGCGGGGCAACGCCTCGAGCCCGTGGAAAGCGGAAAGCAACTCGGCATCTTGTCCTTCAGCTGAACTCGGCAATCCGAGGTTTGGGGTTGTATCTTCAAGTTCTCGACTTGAAACGTCCTGCGCGCACAAAGCCGTCCCCGACAAGGCAAACGCAGTGGCAGGTGCGAGCAATCTGATCGCTTGGCTCCATTTCCTAAGCTGCTTCAGCAATTAGGTTTTTCTCCATATTTTGTCCGCGGTGCTGCGGGCTTTCGAGCTTTTACGTGCTGGAACTTAAGAAAAACAGGCAAGCAAGTTTTGTCTAACTTGCCGCTATGCGGTCGCCAACAACGCATCGGAAAGCTCGTATTCCGAAAGTGCCCCAGGTGCACCTATTGCAACAAGCCTTGTTTCAGGTTTTCGGTGGCCCCATGCGCCATCCCTTGCGATGTCCATGCGCTTTCCGACTACCTGTACAAGAATGCGATGATCCGGATCCTCTTCACTGAATACAAAGCCCTTAAGGCGATAAACATCACCCGGAAGCTTTCGAATTGCACTCCGAAGAGAAGATAAGCTTATCGGGCGTTCAGCTTTCATCATCGTTGTTGAGAAGCTGTCCGAGTGATCAGAGTGGTGGCAACCACAATCGGGCCCATGTTCATGATGATCGGGTATTTCTGTTTCGAGCTGTTCGGCGGCAAAGCGGCCAACAGAAAGAAGTATATCCAGTGGGACATCTGCGTTGACGGCTTCGACCAGACGATATCGACGGAAGCGAGACCCGAGCCAATCGTGCACCCTTTGAACAGCCGCTCTGTCGACGAGGTCGACCTTGTTCAAAATAACCATGTCCGAGAACGCGATTTGACGGAGCTTCAATTCCATTTGTTCCGGCGCAGAAAAAAGCTGTTCCGCATCGACCAGGCACATGAGGCTGTCCAAGCGGATCATGTCCCGAAACTTTTGATCGGTGAATGTCATTGCAATTGATGACGGGTCCGACACTCCGCTCGCTTCAAGGACGATGTATTCCGGTTTCTCAGGCCGGGCGAGAACGGCTTCTACCGTTTCGATCAGGTCATCGCGGATCGAGCAGCAAACGCAGCCATTTGCCAGGCTCATCACATCATCTTCGAGACCGACGACCAAGTCAGCGTCAACGTTTATTGATCCAAAGTCATTCACCAGAACCGCAACCCGCAACCCGTGATTGCCGGTCAGGATGCGGTTCAAAAGTGTTGTCTTACCGGCTCCGAGAAAGCCGGTAAGGATCGTTACGGGGATTGCGGAAGTCGAACCGAATTCGATCATGTCGTTACTCTGCCTTCTTCTTGCGGTTCGGGATGACGTCATCGACCTTGATTACGAAATCGCTGGGCCACTCGGGATCGGGAGCACGGAATACGTCAGCTGGATAGTATTCTTTCGGATCGATCTCCATATCGCGGTATTTCTGGTCCTGCTGTTCGGCACGTGATGACCGCGGTGCTGGCGGCTTGATTTCATCCGGCAATGTGATCTTGCCTTCTGCTTCCATCTTGCCCAATTCGCGGAATGGCGCGACTGAACCAGATTTTCCTGGAAGTGTCGCCTTGCGATACCAGATTGCATCTTTGGTGACGTTGACGACGGCTACATCCAAACCCCAAGCGAACAGCCCATCATAGTGGGCACGGATTCCCGCCAGCATTTCGGCATCGATGTCCTCGTCTTGCGTATAGTGGGTTACCATCGCAAGCCGGGGGCGCGCCTCAGCCATCATCTTACCGACCGCATAGTGCGATGTATGATGCGTATCGATTGTGTAGTTGAACAGTTCTTGCGGCAGACCGTATTTGTAGGTCATCAACTGACCGATATCCTGTCCGGACATTTCGGTCACAAACACATCGACGCCTTTTCCGTATTCAAGACTCAGTTCATCAGGGCGGCCATCGCCGGTCCAGACAAAGCTCAGTCCGTTCCAATCCAGCCGATATCCGACTGCGCCGTCCTTGGCATGACTGCGCGGCCACGAGCGCACCGTGACACCGTCCTCGTCATAAACGATTCCACCTTCCTGACGAAAATCGAATTCGTTAACTTCGATCTCGTACCCGTCCCCAATTGGGAACACGTCGAAAGCTTCGAGATGCCACTTGAGCATCTGCTGCATGCCTTTGACCATTCCGGCTGTGCCAAGCTCGGGTGTCCGACCAGATGGGCCGTGAATGCGCAGCGGTGTGTACCCTCCAGACCAAGCCCGGAACGGGTAGATATAAGGGATGTCGGCATAGTGATCGACATGAAGGTGCGTGATGAAGATGTCGTTGATCAACTGACCCGGAACCTGCATCCCGATAATGTTGCGGACGCAGCCCGAGCCGAAGTCGAAGAAGAACCTCTTTCCATTACCCAGCTCGACCATGATGCACGTTCCAGCCTGATCTTCGCGGGGCGGAAATGGCGTCGAACCACAGAACGATATCCGCATTTCGTCAGGCCCGAGATCCTCGGACAACGGGAAATAATTCGCGTTCGAGCCTGTCATGTACTTCGTAGGACGGAAGTACTCCGGCAAAGTGATGCCGCCGGCAGGTCTGCCGCCGTATGGGTTCTTTAGGCTTTCGCCTAGTGGTCCATCACCGGGGTGCGCATGTGCGGTTCCTGTACCGTAGCTAACGGCACCTGTTGCGACCGCACCTGCCGCCAGTCCCTGCATAACGTGTCGCCGGGAAGGGTTTTCGATATCGTCAGACTTCTGGATCTGTTCGTTCTCAAGTTCTTTGCCGTTGTCTTCTTTTGTCATGGCTATGCCCTTAGTTGGAAATGCTGCGAGGATTGCGCTTCACCATCCGGCGAAGCTCGTTCACGAGTTCAGATCTGATGTGGGCCCATTCCGCGCGCTCTGAGGCTGTGATCGATGTGTCATCCAACAGCGCCGTAACTTTCTTTAGGTCTTCGATTACCTCGCTGAGTAACGCGTCAGTTTCGATACGCCCGGAAAGCGCACCGGAAAGCTCTGCAAGCTCATCACTCAGTTCCCAAGTCACTGGATAATTCCCGGTTCCCACTATCTATTCTGACATCAAGATGAGTGCGGTTGACGACATGCGCCAAGTGAGTCACCGTGAGTTGGGGGTGAGTTTGCTTTGAACCAAGCTAATGAATTGCCGATAGATCAAGATGTTGCACCGCCATCGCCGGAGCATGTTCGACGGGCACTTCAGAGCGTTGTTTCCAGCGTCGCATTCCAGGCTTCGCCTCGACTCCAGCAATTTCTTACTTACGTGGTCGAAGAAACTCTCGCGGGTCGCGGCGCCCAGATTCGTGGCAAAGCAATCGCGGTCGAAGTCTACGGTCGGAGCATTGATGGTACTGGTGGTCGGAATCTTGTCCGCGTCGAAGCCAGACGGCTGCGTCGACTGCTACATGAGTTTTACGAAGATCAATGGGACGGTGAGGGAGTTCGAATTTTTGTTGATTCCGGCGGATACAAGCCACGGTTTTCGCAAGGAAGGACGACAGGGGACGACAACTCAAGGGTTCACGACAGCGATGTGCTTGGGGGGCATCGGCGTCTACGGCAAGTGCTGCCAATGGGGCTGGGTTGCCTGGTGTTGATTGCGGTGATTGGCTTTTGGTTCACTCGGGATAACAAGGTGGTTTTGCCGACAGCTCAATCCATCGAACAGGCTGAGCGAACTGCTCTTGGTGAGCAATCTTTGACACGGCTTCAGGCGGCTAACCTTGCGGATCAAGCCCGAGGGATGTTTTTTCCTGTTTTTGATATCAAGCGCCAGCAAATAGCACTGGGAATGTTTCAGCATGCCGCGGAGCTCGACCCCGCACTCTCTGATGGTTATGCCGGATCGGCACAGGTCCTGGCGACTTTGGCCATGCTGTCCCCTGACAAGGCACAAAGAGATGAACTTTTTAACCAAGCTTCCGAGATGTCGGGAAGAGCGCTTGATCTATCTCCCACCGATGCATGGGCAAACGGTGCAAATGGTTGGGTATTGGCCACCCAAAATAAACCAGTCGAGGCTATGAAATACGCAAGAATGTCCGTCGAGCTTGCACCGCAGGATGGTCATATTCTGGATCTTGTCGGCATCACCGCCATCATGGCCAACGCCCCGGATCTTGCGGCTGAAGTTAGCGATCCAGAAAGGCTCAGGTCAGGATCGGGCCGCTTTGGCGCACGAAATATTTGGGGCGTGTCGCAACTTATGCTGGGGAACTACGAAAATGTAGTTGAAGCCTTCCAGGGCGCACCCGCCGCGGGTGCACCTGTCAGTGCTCCTTCGCTCTTATTCCAAGCCGTAGCGCGCGATCATTTGGGGCATTCGGAAGAAGCAAAAAGACTAGTTATGGAAATGCGGAAGACGTGGCCGGAGTTTCCATCTGAGTTTCTTGCCGGCAGGATTTTCCACAATGATGACGCAACACGGCAAGCGATACTGGATACTCTGAGTAGATACTGATGAAACACGTCGCATAGCTGCCGATGTAAAGTTTTCTAGTTCCTGTCGTTGATGTCAAATTCAAAATGACAATGCTTCGTTGAACTCGAACTATTGGTTTTGGTCGCTACGCTTTCCAGCTTTGGAAGCCATCGCGGAATGCAAGAAGTGGCGGATCCAGGCGACTTTGCAAAGCCTGCTTTCTGCGCACAGCTGTCATTGGGGTATCGCGCAGCATCGGTCAAAGTGGACTCCGAAGCAGACAGTCGCCGCACTCGGTGAGAGCGACTGCTATGCGGACAAAGCCGCCGTTCTTAACTCTGAACACATTGGCTGCACTCTGCGCTGATGTGAGCCTTTGTTACGCCGTCTAGCGCGTCCTGAGTGTATTGCCATCCAAATAGGCGAAACGAATGAAGCGCGACATTAACTCTCGGCTTTTTGGCGGATGAGCTTTTTCGAAATCACTAGGTGAATGCTTCAACAATATGCGCGTTGAGTTCATAAATGGATTCCACGTTTGTAGCGCCGTCGTAGAATGTAACGTCGCTGACTCGGCGTTCAGCTAGCAGTTCGCCTTCGATCCAATATGCATCGAAAATCGATTTGAACTCGATGCCCTTAGGGTAAACTACATGAATGATCTGGTTCGGTGGCGGCGAAGGTGTATGAACGCAAGAACCTGCAACCGGAACAAACAGGAATTCGGTTACAACTGCCCCATCGATTGTCAGTGGCACTATGTACCCCGGCAGCCTGATTGTGGTCCCCAGAATTTCTAAATTTGGGCTGCGCCCGATTGAGTTGTTTTGCGCAATGATTTTTCGGCGCTCTTGCATGAGCCTTTCTACGTCGACATCATGGGCGGACAGAACACCATTGGCCGCCTTGTATTCTTTAATTAGATCAGGATTAGAGCGCTCGCTGGTACTGGATGTTCGCCAACGAACTTGCGTTCGCATAGCGTTCAACAACGGATATGGCAGCTTTTCAAATGGGGTTTCCAGAGACTTTAGGGCCGGCTTCAAATCGCGCCAGCTAATTGCAACATGTTCCTGAATAGACTCGTCTAGCGATGAGGAGCGTGAGGCAATGGCCAAATCAAGTAAGCGCTCAGACATGTCAAAACGCTTTGCCCCTGAAGGAGAAGATTGGGCAGCAGGTTTTTGTGGGCTTTGGGCAATCTCCGCCTGAGCAGCTTGAATGTGTGCGAACGCAAGAACTAAAATTACTAGAGCGATCAGGTTGGTTGTCATTTCAGTGGTCCACTTGTTCCTCATAGTTGCGACGGATTCCAGTTTTCGGCCGGGGTCCAATATGCAAAGGATCGTTCTCTCTCGTGTTTTTGTTGTCCCCATTCGCTGAAAGCAGTCTCCTGGATCATGCTTCTAAACCGCCAATCAAAAAAAGAACGACAAACCCAGTTTTAGTTGTCTGTCCGGTCCGCCGTCAGGTCTGCGCTCTAAAGTGTAATATCCGACACTGACATCCATAGCGGTGCCCTTAGTCTCATTGATGATCGACGTCTTACCGGCGGTCAAACCCAGTGGAATTGCCCAAGCTTCATCATTGCCAGCGGCATTCCAGTTGTACGAAAGGACGTTGTTGTACCCGATGTACCAGCCCTCTCCCAAACCGTAGTTCAGAATGGGTTGCAGGATGGTTACGTTGAAATCGTTCTCACCCCACATATGAGCGATGACGCCACCCCATGACAGATCACCGGTTTGCCCAAACATGACAAAGGCAGGGCCAGCGCCCCAACCGGCACCTTGCAAGGCGTCATTCGTGTGCGTTGGCAGAGAAACTTGCAGGCCATAGCCAAGCGCGATTCCGCTTTCTCCCGGCGTAGGTGAATAAAATGCCTGTACAGTTGAATCACCGATGCCCCAGGTCAGATCATTTTCTGTCGATGGATCGACAATTCCAGGTGGCAATACGGCTCCGGGCTGGACACCTTGGATCGGCACAATGCCCCGAAGCACCAATGTGGCGTCTGTCAGTGGAACTGAATATACGGGCTGTAGCTGAAAGTTGTAGCTTTCGTCATCGTTCGTCCCGGTCCTGAAGGCGATTGTATTGTCCGTGATTAGTGCTTTTGTGTCCGCAAGCGGGTTCGCAGCCTTCCGCGCTGCCTGACAAGCCGCGTCACAAGCATGGGCTTCATTGGCTTGAACACCGATCAGCCCGGCGAAGAGCACTGCACAAGTATAAAGAGGGTTCTTCATATTTTGCTATCGTACCCCGTTTTGATTTGTCGTTAGGCTGTCCTTATACATTCGTCGCAATCGCGGAATTATTCGGATATCCCTCGCGCTGCCGCTGCAATTGGTTGGCCAATCTCTGCCCCAATGCCTCGGAACAGTTCCTGATGGTCATCCGTAATCCGCGATAGAGTGACGATCTTCTCGAACTGCGCCAACTCAACCAACTGCGGAATGAAGGGCTCGATCAACGCTTCGTGACGGGCGTGGGCAGCCGCATCCACGTAACGTTCATAGCCATAAACCGTTTCGCCAACTCGGGCGAATTCGTAAACTAAAAGCCCGTCATCGGAGGCAGATGCCTCAACCATGTCTCTGGCCAATGCATCAAAAGCCTGTGCGTTTTCAGCCGGAACGCTTAGTATGGCGATAAATGCGACTTCTTCAGCGTGAGCATGAGCAACCATTGAAAGGTTTGCGGCCAGTAAGGCTGCTGTGGATCGGGCAAGTCGTCTCATTTCCGGCTTCCTCTCTAAAATGGCGAGGGGCATTGTTCGCCCCCAGCCTCAACTGCCTTGACAGTTAAATGCCGTCACGATGCGTGAACCGCCCATCCATAAGCGTGCCTAACACCTTGATGTTTGAAATATCACGCGGTTCGACTGCAGTTATGTCCTGATCAAGAACAACAAGGTCGGCATATTTTCCCACTTCGATGGAGCCTATTTTGTCCTCCATCGCTTGCTGCGCGGCAGGATAGATCGTGACTGCTTTCAAAGACTCTTCCAATGAGGCCGGTTTGCGGGACAACGGGAACGGCTTGCTGTCCGGATTCAGTGGGTCCTGCAATGTCATCGCAATCTCAACATTTAGCAGTGGACCGATCAGATCAATCGGCGAAGATGGTACGTCCGAAGAGATCGATACGTTGTGCCCAAGGGCCATCAGCGAGGAATAGCGGGCAAAAATCGCTTCGACCTTTGCGCGCCCCAACAGGTCCAAAGCGTTAACATCCTGGTTTTCCCAATCAACGTGGAAAATAGGCGTCGTATTTACCATGATTCCATTCTTAATGACTGTTTCATGGTCCTGATCGGACACCCAGAAATAATGGTGTAGCAGGTTGTTGGGAACGTCATAACCAGCGCCGCGCGCGGTCATGATCGCGTCCACCGTGTTGCGTACTGTTTGTGATCCATCGACGTGAGTGCCCACCGGAAGCCCGTTCTGATTGGCATGCAGATAGACCGAAGTTATCATTGGGCCTTCAATGGCAGCCGCACCGCGCGTCGCAGACCCGTCCGCGTAGTCGTCCAGCATCCAGGCGGTTTTTGAACTCCAGTTCCCTTCCGGATGGATCTTTATGCCCCAGATGCGCAGCATGTCGCTGTCGTACTGCTCGCGTAATTCGAGTGTGTGTTCCACGATTTCGTCAGCAGTGGCGGTCGGGTCCTTGAACCCCGTCGCAACAAAAGTGCGGATCGTCAACTCACCGTTCTTTTCTAGTTCGTGCAGATGGGCCAGTGCGAGTTTCTCATCATCTTTCACAAGCGACAGATCGGTAACTGTCGGCATAGCCATCAAAGGCACGTGCACTGCTGTGATTCCGGTTTTGACCGCCTGATCGTAGAGGTTTTTCTGGATATCAGGAATTTCACCTGCCGGGTCCCAAGCGCCTGCATTTCGAAATGCCGCAGCCCACTGGAACTCAATTCCGATTCCGGTCTGGTTGCCTTCCGCGTCACGCTGCCAGAACATAACGCCCGGCACCTGATCCTCTTCATCAGGG
This sequence comes from Ruegeria sp. CG4, assembly GCF_056537185.1. Lineage (NCBI taxonomy): Bacteria > Pseudomonadati > Pseudomonadota > Alphaproteobacteria > Rhodobacterales > Roseobacteraceae > Ruegeria > Ruegeria sp. CG4. Next base: position 14,981 of record NZ_JBQFRB010000009.1, read on the forward strand.
CTGACTTGACCCGCTTCAAACGCTTTGGAGTTCATCCAAACGTCATGAATTGTGAAGTCGAGGATAAAGGCCGGACGGTCAGAAACCACCGAATCCAGATCTTCTTTTGTGGGCCACCCGCCATAGGCGACCTGATTGAACCCATAACCAAGGATCAACTCCTCGTCAGGGTTTGCATCGGCATATTCCTTGACTGCGGCCAATGCCTCCTCAAGTGTTTCAATACCAAACAGACTGACACCGCGCGACGTCCAGCCCGAGGCAACGATGTGATCGTGGCCTGACACAAAGCCCGGCAGCAGGGTATCCCCGCCCAAGTCTAGAACTTCGGTGTTGTCACCGATCAGCGCCTCTGCCCCCGCGACATCGCCAACATAGGTTATCTGGTTACCCATGACTGCAACGGCCTGCGCGGTCGGCGCATCGTCATTCATGGTAAGGACGGAAGCGTTGGTAAAGACCAGATCGGCGGCCTGCGCGTACAGAGCAGTTGACGATACCAACAGCGCAGCAATTGAAAATGTTAGCTTCTTCATGAGGCACTCCGAGGACGTTAACAGGTTTTCTGTGTTCGAGATCGATAGTGTAACCTGAGTTTGTGACTGGCTATCCGAATCGTGCAAACTATTATGAATAATTGAGTTTCATTATGGTGCGGTTACAGCCGGACGCGAATTAAGTTGACTGAGGCGCAATGTTCTTTTCCAAAAAAATACGTTCAGTGGATCACCTGCCTGATTACACTGGCGTCCAACTCGAAGCGCTCGCTCTCTCTCCACAGGGTCCGAAGCTGAATTGGCGCGTGGCCCAACACAATGGTTTTAGCCTTTTTTGCGAGGAATATTTTTCGCGTATTCGTTTCCAAGAAGTTCAACACGGCGACACATTCTTCCTCGGTTTAGTCTTGCCCAACGGCGAACCGGTTCGATTTCAGGGAACTCTATATGAGGATCCGTTTCTTGTGTTCTGGCAAGGGCAAAAGCCAACAGAGTATGACTACGTGGCCGAAGCTGGCACTCAGATATACCTGCTGGAAGTTCCGTGGCTACAGGTCGAGAAGCGTGGATGGGCAACATTTGAAACACCCATCCGCATTACTAGATCTGGCCGTCTGAATGCTTTTGTTCAGCGCATTGAAATGTGTCTTTGCCACAAACAAACTACCGTGGATGCGGAAGATGCTTGGATGTTGAATGACGTTCTCGAGAACCTCGAAAACTTGGCAGGTGAATTTCTTTACTGTGCCGAACCACAAATGCCCGCAGAAAAAGCGAGCCATAGTCAGTGGAAGATCGTTTTGGCGGCAGAAGAGTTTTTTTCAGAAAACCCGGCTGGCACAAAACTAACGGTTCAAGAACTGTGTCGCGAACTCGGGGTATCCAGGCGTTCACTCTTTCTGGCCTTTGAAAAACAGCTTGGTGTTGGCCCAAGCAAGTTCCAATCGATCGTCCAACTGCATCGACTAAGGTCGCTTCTGCAGGAAAGCACCTATGAGAAAGGTGTCGTTTCGAAGCTCATCGGCGAGGCAGGTTTTAGTCACCTAGGCCGGACATCAGTTGCCTACCACCAATTCTTCGGTGAGACCCCGATTGAAACCGCGTCCCGACCAAAAAATGGTTCATGTGCAGGAGCTTCTTTAGACGAAAGTCCACTTTGGGCTCGAAGCGGATGTTCGATCAAATCCGTTCAATGACTACTGCACGGACGAAGCCGCCATTCGTTGCATTGCTTTGATGGTGCCCAGAGGCCGCTTCGCCCGCTTCAAAAGATGACAATACCTGAGCGTTGTCTTAACCTTGCTTTATGAAAGCTCGCCTGGCCGTAATCTTGATGGCTGACCTGGTCGGCTATACGTCCGCAATGGAGGCGGATCAGTCGCTCGCAATCGGGCTGGTCCACGAACTTCGGGATAAACTACTGGAACCAGAGGCTGTACAAAGAGGCGGCGAAATACTGAAGCGTATGGGCGATGGATGGATTATTGCCTTTACTTCAGTATCAGCGGCAATCGAAACCGCTCAAATTGTGCAATTGGCACTGGTCGACCATAAGAAAATCAGGCTGAGGATGGCAGCGCATCTCGGTGAGATCGTTCAAGACGAGGCCGACATTTATGGCGCCGGTATAAACATCACCGCCCGCCTGCAAACCGAAGCGCCACCCGGTGGTGTGATGATCTCCGAAGACCTTAAGCGGCAGTTGGACGAAAAGTTCTCGGCGGGTTTCAGCGATGCGGGTACGTTCGATTTGAAGAATCTTGCTAATCCGGTGAATGGGTTTCAATGGCGGCCCGCCACGCAGCGTGAAATTGTACTAACCGAATTGCCTTCCATTGCGGTCGAGCCTGTCACAAGTGCTCCCGAAACTAGAGAGACTCTTGAGGTTTGTGCTGACTTGCAGGAGCAGTTGGTTCACAGTCTGTCGCGCCGCACAGGTGTGCGTGTAATTGCAACAGATTCAACATCCGAGACCAAAGCAACTTACAGCCTGAGGTGCAGGTTGCGCTGCCGGGAGACTGAAGCAAGGATATCGTCCAGCCTTACCCGGTTGGGAGATGGACAGGTAACCTGGTCGCGCTTCCTAAACGGAGATTCAAACGATTTGTTTGAACTAAGCGACCGGGCTGCAGAACAGCTGTCAAACGATTTACGTCTGCAGATCAATGCGTTTGACGGTGACCGTCTTAATGAAATTCCAGACGATCAATTGAGCCCAAGTGAGTTGAGATCCCGAGCGGCAATGCTGTTTTACCGTGCCACCGTCGAGGAATATAGGCATGCGGGTAAATTGCTGGAGCGAGCGCTCCGACTTGATCCCGAGAACGGGTCCGGGCTTGCAATGTGGTGTGAAGCCAAATTGTACCCCTTAGAAGCATGCTATCGCGAGGCTGATCCTGATTTGCGAATGCGGATCATAGAGTCATCGAACAAGGCCGTTCAGGCTGCGCCTCGCTCTGACTACTGCTGGTATACGCGGGCGCAGGTGCGCGCGCGCCTCGCGGGTGATTTGCATGGCGCCCGGAAGGACATTGATAGGATTTTCCGACTGAATCCCAGCTACGTTTTGGGTATGGAGGCGAGCGGTTACACCGAAGTTATTGCCGGCAACTGGGAAGCTGCTCGCAAAAGTTTAGCGAAGGCCGTGAGTCGTTCCACCGAGGATCCGTTTCTTCCGTACCGGCTTTATCCCCTTTCGATTGCCCACATGATGGCAGGTGATAAGCAACTCGCGATCGAAGCAATTTCAGACGCTACTGAAATGCGCCCCTACTGCAGACACTTTTGGTTAGTGAAGGCGTGGATACTCAGGAAGTCGGGAATGCATCCCCAAGCAGAAACTGCTGCAGAACGTGCGGAAGCGCTGTCAGAAAAAGCGGATATCCTCGCACAAAATCTTCATCTGCCTGACCCCATCAGAGAGGCTATAGGGTTGCCAGGTGAACCGATCCAAGCATAGAGGCTTAGATGGGTTACTAGAGCGTAGGCTAATAATCGAATGGCAGATATGTAAGACGTTCTCGCCTTTCGATATTCTACCACGACCCAACCTAAAGCTCGCTATCTACATTCGCCGCGGGCGACGAGTTGCGTCATTTTTCAGGGTCGCTTTGGGCTCTCCTGGAACCTTCGCCGCTCAAAGCACGAACGCCCGTTGCCGGAGATCGGGGCCATTCGCTTTACACTCGGCGAACTGGAAACGAGCGCAACGAAGCTGCCATTCGCAGTACAGCGGGACGTTCGGTCCGGGTGAACGTCTGCAAAGCGGACGTTTTGTTGCACAAACCAGCCCCGGTGGAAGGGAGAGTGTCGGAGGAAGGGTGATCGTCAAAACAAAGATTGTCGGGAATTTTGCAATGAAATCAATGCGTGTTTTCTACGAACGTGGTGCAAACGTACTACCATCAAGACATAGACAAAGAATAAGAAAAAGAAATTGATGAAGAGCGCTCCCTCCGCTTGTTGTATGCCAATCGCGGCTGCCATTTTAGCTGGTCAACGCCGAGAAACGAAGGTCTTGGGTTTCCGGCACGGGTGGGTCAGGGTAATCCGCCTTACGGAAGAGCAGGAATTTGTTGAATTGGCAAACGGGCTTGAAAATTTGCCCCCCCGAAGCCTGACGGTTTATTGGCAACCATACCGTTGGGCCCTAAAGACGGCAGACTGGCCGTTTTTTACGATCCCGAAGGAAAGCCATACCACCCGGACACGAAACAGCCCCCAGAGTACATGCCGGAAAACGAGTTTCAAAAATGGACCCTGAGATTCGACTGCGCCGAACTGCCCATTGATACGTCACCCAAGGGGCTGGACGTGGTCCGCTCCGTCTGGGTGAGCGAATGGGTTGCTCAAAAAGGCTTTGCCATCAATGGTGCCCGCTTCACGGGGCCGTGTGACTATATGATCCCGACGGAACAACCCCAAGCCGGTCTCTTTGCGGCTGATAGCGATGGAAAGTACAAATCTATGAAAATTTGCTTCCGATTGGTCTACAGCCTGAAGTCGCACTGACGGCCAGATCGACGCCAACATCGCTCCCCTTTGCATCGAGGGGAGCGCCTTCCTTTTCTGGGCCGTCACGAGCACGCGTATTGTCTTGGGTGCAAACCAGTTTTGTTGAGTTATCTGCTTAGAACAGTACGGTGGGTTTCAGACCACAAAAGGACCTGAGCAGATGACACTGGGCGAGATAGAGGCAACCGTGTTGGATCACTGGCTCCGCTATCACCGGTCAACGGTGAGCAAGTGGTCAGCAGGCGATCTGGAGCGGCAGGCTGCAGCGGTGGCGCAATTGGCGGACGCCGAGCTGCAGGCATTGGAACGGATCGGCGTGGACCGTCTGATCGCGTGGCCGGATGTGCGAAACCAGATGGTTCTCAAAGCCCCACCCGAGATTTCGACCTAGAACCTCTGCTCCAATGGCGCAATTGTTCCGCACGCGCTGGCCCACAAAGGCCGCTTAATCGGAAAGCGGCAACCAGATCGTCTTGTCGGTTTTCTTGTCCCTTCCAACCTCCTTTTCTGACCGGCCATCCTCGCGGATGCGTGTGCGGGGGTTATCAATCGGATCCAGGTTCTGCAGATAAGGAGTCAGGCAAGTGAAACCATTCGGCCATTCCGCCGTAGGTTGTCCGGTGATCTTTGCCCATATCCGTTTCAGCATTTAAACACCTGATATGTTAATATTAGCCGGGTTTATACCTGTACAGAATTGCATAGATTGAGTCGTTTCTCCCAGCACTTTCCTTGAGATATGGGTGTTCGCTGAAGAACCTTATCTCCTTGTGTTGACCATTGGCTGTAAGATGCCGACAAACCACTTCTTTTCCTGCCGCTAACGCGCCTTTGACCACAACAGGGCCTTTTTGTTGCGCTACTAGGTAACCAGAACGATATAAGTGACTAGGGTCAGGACCCATTGATTTCATCGGTTCAGCGTGATTCACCGTCTGAAAACAGAGCGGTGACATGTCTGACCTTTTCTGGTTGAGCGACGCGCAGATGGCGCGACTTTAGCCCTATTTCCCGAAGTCCCACGGCAAGCCTCGCGTCGATGATCGGCGTGTCCTGAGCGGGATTATCTTCATCAACCGCAATGGCTTACGCTGGCAGGATGCCGCTGGGGAATACGGCCCACACAAGACACTGTACAACCGCTGGAAGCGTTGGAGCATTAGGGGTGTCTTTGCCCAGATCATGGCGGGGCTGGCTGCCGAACACAGCGAAGAGAAAACTGTGATGATCGACGCAACCTATCTGAAGGCACATCGCACGGTGTCCAGCCTGGGCGTGAAAAAGGGGGGCGTGGCCGCCTGATTGGCCGGACCAAGGGCGGCATAAATACCAAGCTGCACGCCATATGTGACAGCCTGGGACGCCCGCTCAACCTGTTCGTGACCGCCGGGCAGGTCAGCGACTATATCAGAGCGCGGGCTCCGCTGGGCAGCTCGCCAAAAGCGGAATGGCTCCTCGGGGATCGCGGCTATGACGCCGATTGATTCCGGGAAGCATTGAAAGACAAAGGGATACGTGCCTGCATCCCCGGTCGCAAGCAACGCAAGACCGCCGTGCGCTACGACAAACGGCGATACAAGCGTCGCAATCGGATCGAGATCATGTTCGGCAGGCTCAAGGACTGGCGCCGTATCGCGACCCGATATGATCGTTGCCCAAAGGTCTTCCTCTCAGCCATCGCATTGGCCGCAACCGTTATGTTCTGGCTTTAAATCAATAACGACTCCTAAACCTAGCCAGTGTTGGAGAAAATACTGCAGTTTAAATTAAGCCCTGATTTTGGATGCTCACCGAAGCGCCACCTATGTTTATCTCGGAATGCTTAGATTTCGGACGAACTTGAAAACTAAAGGTTCTTCCATTGGCTTTAGGTGCAGAGTTTCAAGATTCAGATTGTTTTTCGACAGTTAAGAGCCGTCAGTTCACTGGTGGAAGTGTCACAAGACTTCGAGAAAAGCAAATTCGTAAGCCTCAGTCGGCACTCGCGCTGATTTTTTGAACAGCACACGACTTAGGCGAAGAAGTTATTCTCAGAAGGTGGGCTAAAAGGTGGTCTGACAGTAGATTGCAAAACTTAAATTACTGATAATTATGTAAATTTTTAAGTAATATGGTGCGGGTGGAGGGACTTGAACCCCCACGCCTTGCGGCGCCAGAACCTAAATCTGGTGCGTCTACCAATTTCGCCACACCCGCATTCCGGCATTTGCGCGCCGGATTGACGCGGTCAATATCAAAGCTTGAAACCAAGTGCGAGAGGGAATTGCAGGCGCCGCCAAAGTTTATTCCCGTTCGCAATATTACGCCTGATCAAGGTACTGATCCAAATTCTTTCATGGCAACCGTCAGTTGAACGAACTCCTGTTCAATGCCGTGTAGAAACAAGGACATGGCGATGCAATTGAACATGCCCTGCTGAGTTTGTTCGCCTCGACTGAGATGATCGGCACTATAGGTGCGCAATCGGATGAGGCGTTCATGAAGTCATCTGCGCGAGCATTTCTGCTTCGCAAAGTCCGCTGTGTCCAATCAATCAGAGCTCTGCGCACCAAAGCAGAAAAACCAATGCAAGTCCGCCCACTACCGGCAATCCCGATTTCCGCTGACGCGTGGGGTGCTCAAACCTTCAGGCGAACTGGCAGCCGCGCAAGCAAAGCCTCCTCGGCCTTGGCGGGCAGATGGTTGGGCGCGGGCTGTGCCTCGATCTGGGCAACGCGGGCGATCGCGCGGTCCCATACTGTCTGCGCACCGCTTTCCAGCCAGTCATTGACGCTTTGGCGGTCGCCCAGAGAGGGGTAGACATATTCGCGGGTCATCAGGTTCAGTGTTTGAGCGGTGCCAAGATAGTGCCCGTCGCCAGTGACGACCTCTTCAATCAGGTCAAGATCAATCGAGTTGTCACACATCTCGACCCCGCGAACCGACCGCAGGATCGCACCGCACATGTCGTTGTCGATCACCAGCGCCTCTTTGCTGGCGGCCATGATCGAACCCAGCATGCCGACCGAAAGGTTGATCATGTCCGCCCCGGACTGCGCGGCCAGGGCGATGGTATAGCCCTTCTCGTATCCTGACTGCGCGTCAGCCGTCTTGGCGTCAGTCATCCCCGCGGAAACAGTCGATGGCAACCCGAGGTTCAGCAACAGCTGCGCGGCGGCGGCATTGGCGATTGCGGCTTCACCCGATCCGCCGGTCATGGCCCCGGTGCGCAAATCCGAGATGAATGGCAGAAAGGCAAGGATGCAGGGAAAGCCGGACCTCATCATGTTGACTAGCACCAGACCCGCCATCGATTCTGCCAGACCTTGCGCCAGCGCTCCGGCAAGAGAGGCCGGGCTGGTTGCCCCCGCCTGAGCCGCCGAACAGATCTGGAGCGGCATCCCAAGACGCACACATTCTCGCATGACACCACATGCTTCTTCGGCCAGCGTCAACGGCGGCACCACATGACAAACCGAGGCAAAGCAAAACGGTTGCCTCCTGAAACTCCCTTCGGCCCCCAACGCTTGATCAAACATCTCGATCACTGGGGCGACGTGCGCCGGCTCGAAAAAGCTGGTGCCGATGGGCTTTGACGTCGCCTTCATTGCCGCAAAGGCGGTGTTGATATCCAACGTCAACGGGTCTTCCAGATCCCGCGCGACCACCGGGCGCAAAGAATAGTGAATCGCATCGCAGGAATCGACGATCCGCATCAGGCCATAAAGGTCCTTCAGCGTGCTGTCGCGATATGTATTGGTTTCGGAATCAAGGATGTGTACGGCCGCGCCGCCGGTACCTATATGAACCTTTCCACCGCCTATCTCGATCCCGCGATCCTTGATGAACCCGGGCAGTTCGACCCGCTTGCAGGCCTTAGAAATCACCTCTTCGACCAAAGCGCGGGGAAAGGTGATACGCCCGTCCGCCCGCTGCAACGCACCGCTGTCAAGTGCAAGTTCACGAATATCACGGGACGCACCCGACACTCCAGTCCGTTCCAGAATATCAAACGCGGCGTTGGTAATTTGGGCAAGCTTGCCCTCGTCCAGTGGTCTGAACCGCCCACCGAAAGGTGGCGGCGTCATTTGGTGCGCAGAGAGTGCCAAGCCCCGACCGGATCGTGATCGCCGCATGTCTACATCCTATGTGGATCCCAGTGCGGAGGCATCTTAGGAAGCGCCACTTTCAAGCTCAATTCTATTAGTTGCATAATTTCGTGAAATTATTTCGCTCAAGGCAGGCCGGGCCCACCACCCGCCCTGAACGACGGGACGACCTTTTTCTTGTTGCCGGGAAGGAAATCAAGCGAACTCTCCCATGGGTTGAGGCATTCTTATGCGCGCCTCACCACATTCGCGCCACAATTCAAACGTTAAAATATCTTATTCGCGTCAAAATAACACCGCCTTGAGGGTTCTTCTTGGGCACAGGAGTTAATGAGTCTTTTTGCGCATCTGCTGCGCTGTACCAGTGTTTCACTCAACTCCAGCACAAGGGTCTTTACCGTGACCGACATGATGAACTCCGCCGCTGCCGAGCAAGACGCTGTCGTTTTTGCACGTCAAAGTTTTCTTGGTGAACTCAAAACACTGAACCGCGATTACCCTGACACGGGATTTGGCATTGCGTTGCGAACCCATTCCGGCGACCACTATCTGCTTGCCAATGCACGGATGCCTTTGCCTTCCGTCAAATCCGAAGGGTTTCCCACTGGACGCCAGGTTGCACGCCTGGAAAATGGTGATCATTTCAGTTTGATCGAAGTTCTGGCCGATGCCGGAGCATATGAAAACATTTCTCCGCGCGCCGAAGCCGAAATTCTGGGCAACGCTCTGGATTTGATTGCCCGGATCGACACCCTGACCCGCGCGCCTTCTGGCCGTATGCCGGAAACTCTGCAAATCGCCGCAACTGGAACCGGAGGCTGATCCATGGCGCGCAACGAACATCTTCTGTCCGTAGGTAATGAGGCCCTGTCACCTATGACGTCGGCCATGACGTCCCTGACGGCTCAGATCGACCAATTGACGGAAGTGGCCGATGCGCGCTCTTCGGCGCGGCTGGCGACACTCAAGACGCGGATGGAGAACTTTACCGCGTCCGTGACGCTGGTCGGGCAGGTGAAGGCCGGTAAATCCTCGATCGTGAACATCCTTGCGGGCCGTCCAGCCCTGCTGCCGTCGGATGTGAACCCATGGACCTCGGTTGTCACCACCCTGAACATAAACACCCGTACGCAGGGCGGCACCAAGTCCAGGTTTACCTTCTTCGAGCAGGAGGAGTGGGACAATCTGATGGTTGGCGGCGGCCGGCTAGGCGAACTGGCCAACCGGGCTGGTGCGGACGACGAAATGGACGATATCCGGCGTCAGATCAATGAGATGAAGTCCAAGTCCGAAGCGCGGTTGGGAAAGCACTTCGACCTGATTCTCGGCCAGAGCCACCAGTACGACTATTTCGATGAGGAATTGATCCAGCGCTATGTGTGTCTGGGGGACGAAGACGACCCGGATATTAACCCAAAAACGGGGCGGTTCGCCGATGTCACCAAATCAGCGGAACTGTTCATGGATATTCCCCAATACCCGATCTCGCTGAAGCTCTGCGACACGCCCGGTGTGAACGATACTTTCATGGTGCGCGAACAGATCACCTTGCGCAGCTTGCGCGGATCCGAGGTCTGTATTGTGGTTCTCGCGGCCAGTCAGGCGCTGACCACCATGGATATGGCGCTGATGCGGATCATCGCCCAGTTCGAACACCGTCAGATCATCCTGTTCGTGAACCGGATCGACGAGCTGGCCGATCCCGTCAATCAGGTTCCGGAAATCCGCGACCGGATTCAAGACACGCTGAAACAGAACAACATCGACACAAACACCAGCGTTGTATTTGGAAGCGCTTTGTGGGCCGAGGCCGCACTGACTGGCAACCCCGACATCCTGACAGAAGAATCTCGACAGGCGCTGAACACGTTCTACCTGGCGGCCGGATTTGGCGATCAGGCACCTTCGCTTGACAAAATCTGGGCGTTGTCCGGTCTGCCTGACCTTCTGCTGGCCATGAATGAACGCATTGCCGAAGGAGCGGGCACCCGTCTGCTGGATCGTGTGCGCCACCGGGCCCGAAACATTGCCAGCCAGATTCGGGCCACGGCCGTCGCCAAGACACTGTCTGGTGGCGAAGGAGTGGTTCGGGATCTGGACGGAGTATCGCCAGAAGACGCCATTTCCACCGTAGCCGCCGAATACGAAAAGAAGGTCGCTGACCTGACCACGTCGCTGCGCGACAAGGTGCTCGAACGGTTGGCATCGGCCGAGGCGAACTTTGTCAAACGGGCGACGGATTCACTGATTTCCCATCTGGAACAGAACGGAGAACAAGGCACCTGGCAGTATGATCCGGCCGGGCTGCGCACCCTGCAGAAGGCCGCCTATTTCAGCTTCGCCCGATCCATGCGCAAGGAAGCCGGAGCGCTTTATGCAACCGCCGCAACGGACGTGGAGGCGCTGTATCACAGGTTGCTGGGCAACCATTTGGGTGAATTCAAGATCGAAGCCCCGATTGTACCGCGCGTCCCGCCGCCATTGGGCATCGGGCGAACCATTGCGCTTGATTTGCAAAGCACCTGGTGGCGCCGCTGGTGGAAACGCCGCAAGGGATTCGAGGCTTATGCGGCGGATTACACCCGCCTGATCGCCTCCGAAGCGAACTCGATCACCAAGGATATCGAAGAAAACCAGATCGCAGCCGTTCTGGAAAACGTCAGGGCCACTCTGTCCGATTTCATGCGTGAACAGAAAGAGACCCTGCTGAACATCTCGGCTACGGCGGAGCAGGATCCCGGACGCAACACCGCATTGATGGCAGGTATCCAACTGCAGAAATCGCGGGACGAAATCCTGGGTAGCATCCTTAAAGATCTAAGTAACGAGGCAGCATAAGTAGAGATATGACAAAAGACTCACAAAACCGCTTCGTGTCACCAAAGGCCTGGGAACGCATCGAGCAGTGGTCCCGCCGCAAGCCGGTCTTTGCGCTAATGGGGGAATTCAGCGCCGGGAAATCGACGCTGATGAATTTTCTCCTGCGCACGCAGGCACTGCCGACACAGGTCACGGCGACGCAATTGCCGCCCATCTGGTTCAGTTGGGGCAACAAACCTGCCTTCGTAAAACGGCATGATGGCAGCACGGAAAGTATCACGCTGGATCAGCTTGAAAGTGTTGGCGTGAATGATGCGCAGTTCATTCGCATCTATCTCGAGGCCGACATTCTGGAAGCTGTCGACCTGATCGATACCCCGGGCATTTCGGATCCCAAGATTTCGACCGATGTGTGGCGGCGCGCGATCGGTCAGGCCAATGGCGTTCTGTGGTGTACCCATGCAACGCAGGCCTGGCGCGAGACTGAACGCGCAACCTGGGTATCCCTGCCCGAGCGTTTGCAGAACAACTCCCTGTTGCTGGTCACCCGCGTCGATGCACTTGATGTCAAAGACCGCCAGAAAGTGCTGCGACGGGTCAATCGGGAAGCCGGACATCTGTTCAACAGGTCGATCCTGTTTTCTGCGCGCGATGCCATTACGGCACGGGACAAAACCGGTGATGCCGAGCTTTGGTCGCGCAGTGGTGGCGGCAAGATGGTAGACAGCTTTCTGGAGATCACCGAGCACATCATGGACAACCGGGCCGAACAGCTGTCCCGTTATCAGATCGACAAGACGCTGTCCAACGAACCCAGGGTTCAGCCGCTGCGTCCGTCACGTAAGGCTGATGGCGAGGGGGACAAACGGCCCGAAAGTGAAGCGGCGCCCCTCCAGCTGGTAAACCCCCTTGCCGACGAATGCGACGAACCCAAGGTCGTCACCAGCTTTCCAGTGCGTCCTGCACGTGTGGAGCGGCAAGGCGAGGATTCGGATCGACCGCGAATTGACGCGGCTGAGGCCGATCGACTGCGGGCTGAGATGGTGCCCGATACCGTAGACTCGAGCAAAGACGGCGAAGACGACGACGATCTGCGGACCTTTTTCCGCAAAACGTCGGAGGGCCCGCTGGACCTGACGGCGCTGGCCAGATCCACTTCGGATGAAGACGAGTTCGATCTGCTTGACGAAGACGAACTGGATGAAGAGGCCCGCGACCCGGCGATTGCAACCAGTAAACCCGAAGATTGGGAAGAGTCTGAAAACCTGATCGCGACGGCTGAAGACAATCAAGCGGATGCGCCTGAAGACTCGGTCGAGGAGGAAGCTGAAAAAGAAGAGGGAATTGAGGTATCGGTCTCGTCGATCACCGCTTTGCTGGCCCAGCAATCGGACAAGTCAGACCAGGAATACGAACCCGAGCCGGAAGACCTCAGCCCGGCCGAAGCCGAGATTCTGTCCATGCCGGGCGGAAATACCGAAGCGCCAAGCCGCGAATCTGAGAACATCGATGCGATAGCTGGCCAGATGTCGGCGCCTAAGGAAAGCTCGCTCAGCGCATCCGCCATGTGGCGCGAGATTGCGAAGGACGAAGACCTGCCGGAAGATGCCGAAGGCTTAAAGAACGTATTCACGGCGTTTCTGGCTGAGTTTGACAAGATCGCCGTTGAGCACAACGAGCAGCAGACCAAAGAGGCGTTGCGCCCAATGGCAAAAACCAGTGAAAACAGCAGGGCGGAATGGCATGTGCTTTAGTCCCGGAAACATTGTCCTGACGGACAGTTTCGACAGAATTGCCAGGTGTTAGATGTCGATCGAAGCTGCGTTGACCACTGCAATGGAATCAATACCCGACTGCATCGCAGCCGGGTATATCGATATGGAAACCGGGATGTTGCTCGGGACAAAAGTCGCTGACCCGGAAGGTGGCGACTCATTGGACACACTTGCAGTTGCTGTCGCCAACCTGTTTCAGGGCCGGGGAGTACGGGCCTTTGAGCAGCTTCTGCGGCAGGCAGAACCAGAAAGCCCAGACGGTTCCGGCTTTGGCGAGATTGCAGTGTTTTCCAATGATCGGCTCAATATTTTTCTGCGGACCCGGGAATATCCCGATCATGTTGTCTGCTACGTCTGTCACAACAGCGCGAATGTCGGGTTGGCGCTGGCGAAATCACATCTGAGTCTGGGGTCGGTGGCGGCTGCAGTCTAGTTGGACCTGAGGGGGTCAAGACATGATGGATACTGACATACTTGACATGCTCGAAGACATCGGGCGGTCATCTGTTGCCCGGCTTTCTCCGGCTGTGACGCTGGCGGGCGACACGCCCGTAACACGTCGCGCTGAAGTATTGCGCGCCATTCGCCGGACCGTATTGCCGCGCCGCCTGGAATTTACGGCCGCCAATGGGGATTGCCTTGCAATTGAGGTCAACAGTTCAAGGGTCACGGATGTCTTTCGCGTCCGGTCCGGTTTGGTGCCGGATTTTGAAACCGAAGCCCGGGACGTGTTGACCGACAGGCTGGCCCATCTGGTGTCGGACATTGCCGCTGCCCCTGCCCCGCTGGTACTGACGTCATTACAACCGGATACTGCGCTGGAAGCAGATGATGTTGGGATAACCCTCAGCGAAATTCAGGTTGCCTGCCAGAGTATTGAGTTTCCCACCGAACCAATTGTTTCGATTGTGCCTGATGTCCAACCGGACCCGCAACCGCCTGCACCTCAACCGGATACACTGGCGGCAAGGTTCTTTGACGCGGCCGACAAATTTGCGCTGGGACGCATTCTGGCGGAAAGCTCAGATGGGCGCGAATTGCAATCCGATGGTATTTGCGCACCCGGCCAAAGCGCTGGGCCAGATCAGGAACTTCTTGCACAATTTGCGAAGGATTTGAGCGGTTGGAACGCCGATCTGGCTATCGATCCCGAAAAGCCGCAACTGATTGTCATGCGTCCATCCGGCGGTAAAGGAGCCAGTCTGGCGGTACTGCAGCATGGTGATCAATTCGCGGTCGCCTTGCATGAGGCGCGCAAGCTGGGTTCAGCGGTCAATCTGTGGACCTCTCTGAAGGGATCAGAGGAATGACCGCGCCCAAAACAATCAATTTTTCGAATAATTCAATCCGTGAGTACGAGTAAACAGGTATAACGTTATGAGTGAAAATAATCGTCGCGAGTTAATTCGCATCGCAGAAGACATGAATGAAGTGAGCAATGACGAGACCCGTCAGTTCATTTCGCGTATTGTCAGAGACCTTACAAATCTGAGGCCCTCCATCGCTTTTGTCGGTCAGATCAAGGCCGGTAAGTCTCGTCTGATCAATGGCTTCACCGGGCAGGCCGAGTTCCTTCCGTCGGATGTAAACCCCTGGACCACCGTAATCACCGATATGCATTTCGGGCATCCTTCGGGCCGGACGGACGGGGCCGAGTTTCATTTCTTCGACAATCGCCAATGGCAGGCGCTGATCGCCGAAGGTGAAGAACTGCGCAACATGTTCCCCGATGACGAGGACAGCTATAAGCGCGAGATGATCGAGGAACAGGTCGAGGCGATGAAAACCCGCGCCCGGCTGCGTCTGGGCGAAAGCTATGAACAACTGCTGGGTCAGCACCACGATCTGGAACATCTCAATACGGACGATCTGGCGCGCTATGTCTGCGCCGGGGATGATCCAACCGATAATGAAACGCACGACCCCGGTTCTGACCGGGGCCTCTACAGTGACATTACCCGCAAGGCCGAAGTCTATTTTGACATCGGCCACTTTCCGTTCCCGCTGACCGTCACGGACACACCCGGTGTCAACGACCCGCTGCTGATCCGCGAGGAAATCTCGCGCCAGTATCTGAAGGAATCCGACTTTTTTGTTGTGGTTCTGTCGGCGCATCAGGCCCTGTCCCGGGCTGACCTGAAACTCTTCCGTTTGATGCAGGCGTTGGAGTTGGGCCAGATCGTCGTGTTCATCAACCGCGTGGACGAACTGGGCGGTGGTGCCGAAGATGCCACGAAAGTGCGTGCGGATGTTCGCGACGGACTTGAGAAAGCCCTTGGAAACTCGGATATCGACGTTTTGATGGGCAGTGCTCAATGGGCACATTATGCCCTCACCGGAGATGACACCGGGATCAATCACGATCACGTTCTTGCCTGGTTGCGAGCCCATCCCGAACAGATGAAGCAATATCTGAAAGGTGTTGAGGAGATCAAACAGGGGCCCGGTCCCATCAGTCGCGAAGGTGTCCTGCGCTTTGCGGCCATGATCGCCTCGGGTCTTCCGGATCTGCGCCGACATGTGACCCGCGCCCTCACCGAGGGTCCCCGGAATGAACAGATGCGCATGGCGTGGCAGCACCTGAACAGTTTCGCCAAGGGCGAAGTTGAACGCTCTGGCGCGCATCTTCGCGCTTTGGAAGTCGATTCCGGCAAAGACACTTCAAGTGCGGATGAAAACGACAAGACGCTGGGCGATCTTCGCGCCTTGGTGGTCGAAAAAACCAGCGAAATCACAAATGATATGGACGACGTTCTGGCCAATCTGCGAGGTGTCATGGATGACACGGTGGCTGAATCCGTATCGGGCGTGGTGCGCGGACCGAACGGGCAATCGCCGCTGCTGATCAGGGGCGGCGATACCGAATTGAACTTTACCCCGCTGCGCGACCGGATGCGGGAACTGGTTCAGGGGGCGACGCAGGTCGTCCGTCAACGGATGCTGAGCGAACTTTACGCCATCGACATGCAATGCAACGCGGCACTGCGGACACTGGCAGGCTGGCATGATCCGGCTGACAACCGCATGAACACCAGTGCCGTGCGGTGGTACCGGCCGGACACAACCGCCCTGACACGCGGAATCACGGTAGAGTTGCGTGTGAACTGGCTCTCTCGCCTGATATCGCGTAATAGTGTGGTATCCAGGGCCGAACGAATGATCGTTCAGGAATTCGAGATGATCGGAGATGATCTGGTCGACACCGCGCGCGGGGATTTACTGGAACGCCTGAATACTGTTCTGGATCACTACATGGCTCTGTTGGCCGGACATCTTGAACATCGCGCCGGTAGCGGTGAGGCAAATGCGAGAACACAGGCGCAGACCGCATATGATCGCGCCCGGCGGATTGCCGATGAACTGGGTTCCGTTTTCGGACCGAATTTGGCGGAAAACACACAAGCAGAGGCTGCTGAATGATTGAATTTCCCGGAACCGAAAAGGAAGTGCGCCAGCTTGAGCGCTTTCTGATCGCGACGGAGGCATTGCCTTCCGATACGGCGCTGGACAAAATGCGCGAGCGTGCGCTGGCCCACGCCGAACGGTTGTCCAATGCTGTCAATATCGGTTTCGCGGGCGAGTTCGGGGCTGGCAAATCCAGTCTGGCCAACATGCTGGCCGGGGCCGACATACTGCCGACCGGGCCGCAACATCTGAAACTGCCTTTGGTGATTGTTGCCTATGCCGATACACCGGAAACCACCGTCGGATGGTGGGATAAAGAGCCAAGGGTGTACTCTGGCATAGCGCTTGAGAAGGCGGCTGCGGACAATCCCGATTTCATCTCAGTCGGGCTGAATACACCTGCACTCAAGGAAATCTCGCTGTTCGATCTGCCGGGGTCAGGTGCGCTTGACGATACGTACAAGCAAACGCTGGACCTTCTGAAGTTTGTCGACTGCGCGATCTGGTGCACAAACGGAACCAATGCTTGGCGCGAAACCGAACGCCATCTGTGGGCCCGGGTTCCGGAAGAACTGCGGGCAAACAGCCTGCTGGCCGTTACTCATACCGATCTGCCGCCGGTCCGCGATGCGCTGGATCGTGTTCTGGCTCGGTTGAACAAGGAAAAGGGCAACCTGTTCCGTGCGGTTGTCCCAATCGGCACACCGATAGCGGTCAAGGCAATGGCGCAAGAGCCCGAGCCCGATTTCGACCTATGGGAAACATGCGGCGGGCAAAATTTGGCGGAACAGGTATTGCAGGTCGCATCCGACCGACGCCTGAAGGATCTGGAGGCCGCTCGCACCGACCTGCGGCAACAATTTCTGCCCTATCTGGAAAGCCTGCCCGGTGAGGAACCGGCGCCGGAGTCAGAAAGCGCCGATGCGTCGGCCATGCACACGGCGCTCGGGACTGCACTGCCCCCATTGGACAACCCGATCCTGGAAGACTGGCTGGCCGCAATCACCAGCATCTACGAGGACCTGCGGGAATCGTCCAGTATCGAACCCGCAGCCTTCCTTCAAAGCTGTCAGGATATTGTCGAAGACTTCGCCGAACGTCTGGAACAGGGGGATGAAATCGACCCCGAGGCAGACTGGATACCGGGTGAGTTCGAAAAGGCCACCGACCTGCTGCTGTTGCTTCAGTTCGAAAGTGGCGATGCGCCGCTCAAGGACGCGATCAGCATCTTGGCGCAGCTGGGCGACAACCTGGCCTGGGCCGGAAGCAAGGTTTCCTCACCACAACCGAAAACCGGCACCTGACAATTTTCTCTTTAAAATTGATCTTGGATATCGCGAATCGAGCTCGGCAGAATCGGGCTTTTATTGTTTCTAATTCGTGGACCAAGAGCGTTTAGCGGACGATCAGTTCACACGCTTGACGAGCTGGAACACAACATATAGCTACAACACCCGCCTCTGCTACTGTATGTAGTTTTTGATCAAAAACGATCCTTAGTGAAGCCATCAGGTGGCCCCAATAAAGTCAAATTTGAAACGTCTAACCGTTCTCAAGTGTTCTGCGGTTGTTTCTGGTTGTGAGTTCGAGGGCCATTTGCCCGGTTGTCATTACGCCGCAAAGTTTAGAACGGGTGGAAAGAATGAGCCGCAACCAGGCAGTCGGTGCATCGCACGACGAACCGAAAATTGAAGGATTGGAACCGGGCGCAAAGCTGTTGCGCGGTCAGTATGAAATCCTTCGCTATCTCAGCAACGGCGGATTTGGGATCACCTATCTGGCGCGCGACAGCCTGGAGCGCGATGTGGTGATCAAGGAATGCTATCCCGGTGCCCTTTGCCGCCGGAATGGCGATCTGGTGGAACCCAACGACCCTTCATATCAGGAAGATCTGCGCGCGATCATCGACCTGTTCATTCAGGAAGCCCGCAACCACGCGCGGCTTGTCCACCCCAATATCGTCGATGTGCATCAGGTGTTCGAAGACAATGACACCGCGTATATCGCCATGGACCTGATCCGGGGTTGCGACCTGCTGGACTACGTCGAGAACCCGGAAAACGATGGCGGGCCCGACTTTATCGTTCAGGTCACCGAAAAAATGCTGTCGGCCGTGTCCTTCATTCACCAAAGCGGCATGTTGCACCGTGACATCTCGCCCGACAACATTCTGATCGACGAAAATGGCGATCCGGTTCTGATCGATTTTGGTGCAGCCCGGGAACAGGCAGCACATCAGAGCGCGGCTCTTCTGACGCTTCGGGTGATCAAGGACGGCTATTCCCCCCACGAATTCTATGTGCGCGGGGCCGAGCAAGGCCCAAGCAGCGACCTGTATGTTCTTGCGGCGACCCTGTACCACGCGATCAGTGGCGAACGCCCCATAGATGGCCAGACCCGCCTGAACGCCTTCAACAGCAGCCAGGATGACCCTTACACTCCGTTGTCAGGGCAATTTGAAGGTTATCCCGAGGGATTTCTGGAAGCGATTGACAAGGCGATGGAAGTTCACGCCACGGACCGGTTGCAAAACGCGCTGGAGTGGTTGCGGATGTTCCGTGGCCCGAGCGTGATGTTCGACAGCTTTGCCTATCGCCCTGTGTCGGTCATCGTCGGCATGGACCGCAAAGATGACGAGGAAGAAAAAGCCCGCATCAAGGCCGAAAGCGAAAATGCCGAGGCGGTGGTTACCGCCCTGCTCGCGGGCAACCAGGACATCGTCATCGGCAATGACGATGACAAAGATCTGGCCAAATTCGCGCCCAAGGCCGACGAACCGGTTGCGGTAGACACCGTTGTACAAAACCGGTCAGGCGGCAGCGGCAAAATGATTGCCGGCCTTGCCGTAGTCGCAGCACTTGCGGCAGGTGGCTACATCTTTATGGAGAGCAATAAGGGCACCGATATCTCCAGCACCGCGGAAACAGCCACACCTGCGGCCGAAACGGCGGAACCTGCGGTAGTTGCCGCGGAACCCGTCGAAGAAAAGACCGAAGTTGCAGCCGCCCCAGTCGAAGAACCCCCAGAGGTTGCGGCGCCGGTCAGTGCAGACACCACCGCAGTCGAGACCGCTCAGACCGAAACGGAAACAGCAGTTGTCACACCTGCCGAACCCGTCACCATACAGGAAGAAGACCCCCAGGAGCAGCCTGTCGAGCAGACACAGGCCAAACCGGCGGCCCTGAACGAGGCCGAAGCAAAGACCGCCGAGGGAACAGCGGAAACAGAAACACCCGCGGCCCCGGCGGCACCGGTTAACCTCGCTGAAACGCAAGTTGCATTCGCTCATTGGGACGTAGAAATTCCTTTTGCGACCGCCAAACGCCGCGCCTCAACCGGTAACGTGATCGCCGTTACCGAGGTTGATCCGTCGCTTGACATGGGCGTCATCGGTGAATGGGTCCAACGCGGTGCCGCGATTTTCACACTGAATGGCAACCCAGTACGCTCGGATGTGACGTTTGCCGCCCAAGTTCTGGATGACCTAAAGGTCGATCCGGACGGCTATATCCGCGTATCTGCACGCTATCGCCCATTGGGCAAGACCCGCGCTCAGAACGGATTGCTGGCGTTGCCTGCTCATCGCAAGCTCGGGCTGGAGAATGGGTTTGCCTTTGATATCCGTCACAACGGTGACGGCTGGCAGACGGTTGTCACCAGTGCCCCTGCAGGTGAAGCAGGCGGCCTTCGGCAAGGGGATATTCTGCGGAATGAAACGCATACCGGTCTGGCCATTGACGGCCCGGAAAGCCTGGATGCTGTACTGGCCGATCTGATCTCGGAAAATCAGCCCCAGGCACGGCTGACTGTGTTGCGCAACGGTGCGGACACGTCTGCCACCATGCCTTTGGCGAGGGAGTGATCGGACAGTTTGAAATGTGATCTGCCAGTGTGTGTTTGCTGAGGGTCGCGGGCCAAACCCGCAACCCTGACGGGAACCGGCCCGTCGCGGAAAGTTAAGTTAGTT
The DNA here is from genome assembly GCF_056537185.1 of Ruegeria sp. CG4. Taxonomy (NCBI): domain Bacteria; kingdom Pseudomonadati; phylum Pseudomonadota; class Alphaproteobacteria; order Rhodobacterales; family Roseobacteraceae; genus Ruegeria; species Ruegeria sp. CG4. Next base: position 35,547 of record NZ_JBQFRB010000009.1, read on the forward strand.
CTCTGGTTTCTCAAATCGTAGGTGCCGCTGCGCATGTTGCGCGGAGGTGAGTAGCAGCCGCGCGGGACAGTCGTCCTGTGCCCAAAGTCAAAGGTGTCGACACCATGTTCAAATATAAAAGCCCTCTCAGCCGGCTTCTCGAAGGTGCCGGCAAAGCAAGAGAAGCCGAAACCGAAGACGTTGCCGCCCCGGCGGAAGAAAGGCTGGAAAACAAGCAGCCGATCGCGGACTTCAACGCACTGCGCGCAGCGTTGGGCGGTGGAAACCTCTCGGCCGAAAGCTACGAAGAAGCCGACGAACTGATCCCTGAAGAAAAGATGCCAGATTTCGCTGAAGGCGAAACTGAAGTGGACTCCTCGGATGACGAGGCGCAGGTCGAAGTAGAAGACGCGGTCGCAGAACCGGAAGCCCCACAACCCGAAGTGGCACAGGATGATCAAGTTGTAACTCTGCACTTGACGACTGAAGTTACCGAAGTTGAGGCGGTTGAAGAAACCCCTGAGGCCGACGAAGCCGCAGTTGAAGTAATCGAAGACCCTGAAGAGCCGGAAATTCAGCCGGAACCGGAAGCCGTGCAGTCACACGAACCTCAAGTGATGCAGGTCGCCGAACCGGAAATCGTCCAGGTGCCTGAAACGGAAGTTGCACAGGCCCCGGAGGTCGAGGAAACCCCGGCAGCGCCCGTTGCCGCCGATGATCGCCGCAGCCGCGTGAAGACGACCTTCCTGGGGTTTGAGCGCGCCGACACACATGTGCAGGACCTGATGGAAACGGCCGAACCGGTCGCCAATTCCGAAGCTGCTCAGGAGACCTTTCCTGTTGGCTGGCTGGTTGTCACATCCGGCCCAGGTCGTGGTGCGTGCATCACGCTGACTGAAGGCTTGATGCAGATCGGCCGCAATGACGATCAGGCCATTCAGCTGGACTTCGGCGACACAGGTATTTCGCGCAGCAACCACGCCGTGATCGCCTATGACCCCGAAGATCGCAAATGCTACCTGGGGCACGGCGGCAAGGCCAATCTGGTGCGCCTGAACGGCAAGCCGGTGCTCAGCACTGTGGCTCTGTCCAGCGGCGACCTGATCCGGATCAGCGAAACTTCGATCCGTTTCGCTGCTTTCTGTGATGACGGCTTTGACTGGCGGGATTCCTGATAGATGCTGGCGACCCCGGCATATGATATTGCACTGATCCTGGATCAGGGTCAGCGCGACACGCAGGAAGATGCGATTGCATCGCGCATGTTTGACGCGTGCAACGCAGGTTATGTTGTCGTAGCCGACGGAATGGGCGGTCACGCTGCAGGTGAAATAGCTTCGGAGTTGGTGATCGCCGCCTGGCGCGGGGCACTGGACGCCGAGCTTGAGACGGACACTCCAAGCGAAGCTGACCTGATCGACGCCCTGCCTCTGGCCGCCATGCAGGCCAATGCCGCAATCGCCAACCACAGCGAAGAACAGGGCGACGGATTCAACATGGGCTCGACCCTGCTTGGTCTTCTGCTGCTGGGCCAACGCGCGTTCTGGATTTCGATCGGTGACAGTCCGCTTTATTTGTTCCGGAATGGCCAGCTGACCCAGATAAATGAGGATCACTCGATGGCACCTGTGATTGACGCACAAGCCGCCGAAGGTGCTCTGACCCTGGCCGAAGCGCAGGCTCACCCTGACCGCAATCAACTGACTTCAGTAGTCATGGGGGCCGCTATTCCCAAAGTCGATTGTCCTGAACAGCCTTTGAAACTCGAAGCTGCCGATATCCTGATATTGGGCAGCGATGGGCTGCAATACCTCAACGACGCGGAAATTCAGTCCATCGTGACCGACAATGCGCAGGCCTTGGCACAGGATCTGGCCGATGCATTGCTTCGCGCCCTGCAATCCAAGAACGACCCCGATCAGGACAACGTATCAATCGCCGTGGTGAAACCGGCAACACCCTAACATAGGCAAAGCAACAGGACCCATGAGAAACCATCTGATCATATCAAGTCTGGCTCTCGCAGCCGCGACGGGCGCGGCCTCGGCGCAAGAGGCGTGCAGTACCTACGAGATTCAGCGAGGCGACAGCCTGCGGGAACTGGCGATACAGGTTTATTCGACTGAAGACTATCGGTTTATCTACGACGCGAACCGGGATGTCATCGGCTCGAACCCGAACATCATTCGGGTCGGCGATATTCTGACTTTCCCCTGCCTTGAAGAGGTCGGACGCGAGGCAGCAGTGCCGGATACCGAAGCCGGACGCATCGCCGCGGAAATGGCTGCCGAGTTGGTGAAAGCCGCAGAAGAGCGGGCCGAAAAAGCCGTTGCCGACGCCGAAGCCCGCGTTGCAGCAGCCGAAGCCGAAGCCAAGAAGGCCAGCGAAGACGCTGTGATCGAGGCCAAAGCAGCGGCCAAGGAAGAAATTGAAGCCGCTCGCGCCGAAGCTGCAGCGCTGATCCGCAACGCTGGCGACAATAAGCAGCCCGAGGTTCGGGATCGCCAGATTTTGCTGATCACCGGCGGAAATTATGCACCCTTCACGGATGAGGCGCTGCCGAACCGCGGGCTATATACCTATCTGGTCGAAACCGCGATGCTGCGGGCCGCGCCCGAGCAATCCTACAAGATCCAGTTCGTCAACGACTGGTCGTCGCATCTGGATCTGCTGATGCCGACGCTGGCGTTTGACGCGACATTCCCCTGGTCGCGCCCCAATTGCGAAGAGGCCGAAGCCCTTTCGGACAAGGACCGTTCGCGGTGTGAGACCTACAATTTTTCCAACCCGTTCTACGAAGTTGTTGACACCTTCTTCGCCCGCGAAGGTTCGGGCTATGAACAGACACTGACCTACGCGGATTTCGCGGGCACCACGATCTGCCGCCCCGAAGGCTGGTCTCTGTCGCACATGGATACGGTCGGCCTTTACGAGCCGGCGATCAAGTTGATGCGTCCGGTTTCGCCGGATGACTGCTTTCACGCCGTCATGGAAGGCACCGCCGACATCGTCGCCATCGAGGCACACCTGGCGGTCGAGGCAATCGGTCGGCTGGGTTACGAACACCGCATCATCGAAAACCCCAATCTGGCGGCGATCAAGTCGCTTAACATCATGACCCACAAGGACAATCCTGACGGGGAGGCAATCCTTGAGACGCTGAACCAGGGTCTGGCAATCATGCAGCAATCGGGCGAATGGCGCGACATCGTGTCGACCGCCCTGCGTCACCAAATGGAAAATGGCTAAGGCCGCAATCGGCCTGACACACAAGAAAGTCTGGAGGAAGTGGACATGTTTAATATTGATCTGAAGAAAGTGGTAATGTCGGCCACCGCTGTCACAGCACTGAGCGCAACCGCGGCGGCGGCACAGGAAGCCTGTACCAACTACACCGTCGAGGATGGCGATACGATGGCAACCATCGCCATCGCGGCTTATGGAACGTCGAACTATCAGCCGATCTTCAACGCGAACCGCAACGTCATTACGAACCCGAACGCACTGGAACCGGGCCTGGTTCTGGCCCTGCCCTGTGAGGACGGCAGCCTGCCCAACGGTCAGACCGCACAGGAAATCATCGCGGCGGAAGAACAGCGCGCGGCCAGCGTAAAGCGGTCGAGCGTCTACCAACCGCCGATCAAACTGGTCACCGGCAATGGCTGGGCACCGTTTGCCGATGAATCGCTGAACGGCGGCGGTGCAATCACCCGCCTGGGCACCACTGCCCTGCAGCGTGGCGGCAACGCCCGCGACTATTCGGTCAGCTTCGTGGACGACTGGAACTCGCACCTGGAAACGCTGCTGCCTTTGGGGGCGTTTGACGTATCCATGGCGTGGAACATGCCCGACTGCACCAACCGCACCTACGAATGGTCGTGGGAAACTGAAGTGCGCTGCACCCAGTTCGACTCGTCCGTTCCGGTTTATGACATCGTGGTCGGGTTCTACACCCTGCCGGAAAGCAGCTATGCAAGCGCGACAACTTTCGAAGAGCTGAAAGGGTCCACCATCTGCCGCATGGACGGCTGGTTCATCCACGATCTGGAACAGGAAGGCCTGCACAACGGCGAATCCATGACCCTGATGCAACCCATCACCGCGCGCGAATGCCTCGACGCTGTTCTGACAGGTACCGCCGACGTCGCGACGTTCGAAGTTCAGTTGTTCTCGGACACCATGGTCGAAATGGGCCTGAACCAGAACGACATGGTGGAAAACCCCTTCGTGACCTCGCTGTCTTCGCTGCGCTTCATCAGCCACCGGAGCAACCCGTTCGGCAAGCAGTATCTGGCGATGCTGAACAAGGGCCTGAACGAAATGCGTGAATCCGGCGAATGGTACGCCATCGTTTCTGACACGCTGCGCGAGCACAACGAGAAACTTATGGCAGCTTCGAACTGATCCCTCGGTTCAGCTGATACACTGGGGCCGGTTCCGCAACCGGCCCCTTTTTTGTTCGTGATAACCCAGTGCCCTGGCCTGGACATGGTGGTTGGGCGCCGCATCACGGAACTGAAAGAAGCCTAAGCTGATCGCCTTTTTGTCCTTTGTATCCGGGATTATTCTGGACACGGTGACCGTCGGACGGCGGGAAATGAAGCGGCAGCATTATCTCAGCCTGCCAGCGCCAATATCCAAATAACGGCACTCGGTCTGCTTTCGGACGGGCAAAAAACACCCCAACTACGGGAAACCCCCAATATCGGAAGCTGCCGGGTTTGATATTCTGACCCCAACAGCACCGGTGAGGCCTGAGCCTCTCCACTCACTTGAAAAGGGACTGACTTTGGGGGTCAGTCCCTTTTTACTTGGCTCATTGGATATTTACTATCCGTAAAGGGCCGCACAGGTACGCGCGGCCCTGGATAGTTTTACCCGATAATGGCGTTCAACGTCGCGCTGGGGCGCATGACCGCGGCTGCCTTCGTCGGATCTGCGTGATAGTATCCACCCAGATCGGCGGGCGCGCCTTGCGCCGCAGCCAGTTCGGACAGGATTTGCTCTTCCTTGTCGGCAAGTTCTTTGGCAACCGGGGCAAATTCGGCGGCCAGATCGGCGTCATCGGATTGCGCAGCCAGCGCCTCGGCCCAATATCGTGCAAACCAGTAGTGGCTGTCGCGGTTGTCGGGCTGGCCAACCTTGCGGCTGGGCGATTTGTTGTTGTCCAGAATGCCTTGCGTCGCGGCTTCGGCTGCAGCACCCAGAACCCCGGCCTTAGTATTGCCCTTGCTGTCGGCCAGGAAGTTCAGCGATTCACCCAGCGCACAGAACTCACCCATCGAGTCCCAGCGCAGGTGGTTTTCCTCCACCAACTGCTGCACGTGTTTGGGCGCCGAGCCACCCGCACCGGTCTCAAACAGACCGCCGCCATTCATCAGTTTGACGATCGACAGCATCTTGGCCGACGTGCCCAGTTCAAGGATCGGGAACAGGTCGGTCAGGTAGTCACGCAGGACGTTGCCGGTGATCGCGATGCTATCCTTGCCTGCTGTAATGGTCTCCAGCGACTGACGGGTCGCCTCACGCGGGGCCATGATCAGGAACTTGTCCGCGACGCCAGCCGCCTCAAGCGCCGGTTTGACGTATTTGATCAGCTCTGCGTCATGGGCGCGGTTTGCGTCCAGCCAGAAGATCGCCTCGGAACCGGTCAGGCGCTGACGGTCCATCGCCAGCTCAATCCAGTTCTCGATCGGAGCCATTTTGACGGTGCAGGACCGCCATATGTCGCCCTTTTCGACCTCATGCGAATGCAGCGTCTCACCATTGGCCAATACGATACGGATCGTGCCATCGGCGGGTGCTTGGAAGGTGGTCGGGTGCGAGCCGTATTCTTCCGCCTTCTGCGCCATCAGACCCACGTTGGCCACGGCACCAGCTGTTGCCGGATTCAGTGCGCCGTTGGCTTTGAAGAAGTTGATGGCCTCATCATAGACGGGAGCATAGCAGCGGTCGGGAATCACGCAGTTGGTGTCACCCTTCGCGCCGGTTTCGTCCCAGCCCTTGCCGCCTGCACGGATCACGGCGGGCATCGACGCGTCGATAATCACGTCCGACGGGACGTGCAAGTTGGTGATGCCCTTGTCGCTATCGACCATGTACATCGACGGACGGTCCGCCTTGATCGCGTCGATTGCGGCCATGATGTCGGCGTTGCCCTTCACGCGATCCAGAAGATCACCCAGACCAGAGTTCGGGTTCACGCCCAAAGCGTCCAGTTCCGCGCCAAACTTCTCGAACACCGGTGCCAGCCATGCCTTGACCGCATAGCCGAAGATGATCGGGTCCGAGACCTTCATCATCGTCGCCTTCATGTGCAGCGAGAACATGGTGCCATCTTTTTTAGTGTCCTCGATGGCGTCCGCCAGGAACGAAGACAGCGCCTTAACCGACATGAAGGTCGCGTCGGCAACAGTGCCTTCGGCCAGAGGCCAGGCATCTTTCAGAACGATCACGCTGCCGTCCTTGCCAACAAATTCGATCTTGGCATCACCCGCCTGAGCAGCCGTGATAGTCGCCGATTTCTCATTCGCATAGAAATCGTTGCCAGACATGGAAGACACTTTGGTTTTGCTGTCCGACACCCACTCACCCATCGAATGCGGGTTCTTCTGAGCGTAGTTCTTGACCGCACGGGCCGCGCGACGATCCGAGTTGCCCTCACGCAGTACCGGGTTAACAGCCGAACCTTTGATGGCATCATAACGTGCGCGGATCGCCTTTTCCTCGTCAGTCGAAGGCTCTTCCGGGTAGTCCGGAATATTGTAGCCCTGCGATTGCAGCTCTTCGATGGCTGCAACCAGCTGCGGGACCGACGCCGAGATATTCGGCAGCTTGATCACATTGGCATCCGGCGTCTTCACCAGCTCACCCAGTGCGGCCAGATCATCGGTGATACGCTGATCTTCGGTCAGGTTCTCGGGGAAGGTTGCCAGAATGCGGCCCGCCAGCGAAATATCCTTGGTGCCGACACTCACGCCAGCGGCCGAAGCGAACTTGCGAATGATGGGCAGGAACGATGCGCTCGCCAGCTCCGGCGCTTCGTCTACAATGGTATACAATATATCGAAGTTCGATTTTTCTGCCATATTCCCTTACCTTTTTTAAGCCTTTCAGGGGCGTGCGATCCAAGAGTTGATGCCACATCAACGTGGCGCGGCAGGGGCACGATCAGGATGCTGCCCCTTGGTTACTCTGATTTGACAGGGCCTCCCATAAAACAGGATGGCCCCGGGATCAATCACCGGAACGCGCGCAAATTGACACGGGGTTGGGTGAACCAGATGAAACGGCGCAGAAAAAGGGTCGGCCTTGCTGCCTCAGACGCCCCAGGTGTCGCTCAGACGATAGCCGCCCGGCCAAGGGTCATCGGGATCCAGCATGTGTTGGTGAATGCCGGTAATCCAGCCCTGGCCGCTGATCTCCGGGACAATAGCCGCGCGATCGCCAAGCCGTGTTGCCTCGACGATTCGACCGGTAAAACGCGAACCGATGATGGAAATGGCTTCGAACGTTTGGCCGACCTGCATCTGTCCTTTGGCGGCCATCAACGCCATGCGTGCCGAGACCGCCGTGCCGGTGGGTGAGCGATCGACTTTACCCGGTTGAATGGCCACGGCGGACTTGCCGCGCACCCCTTCGGGAGCTTCCTCCAAAGGACCGCAGAAGGCACAGAAGGAGATGTGATCCCAATCCGGGTTTTCGGGATGGGAAAAACCAATCTGTTCATTCGCCGCATTTGTGATTGCAACACCCATACGCGCGATATCACGCGCCTCGTCTTCGGTGATCTCAAAGCCCAGAGCGGCGGCATCGACGACGACGAAACTGTCGCCTCCAAAGGCCGTATCGACCTGCAACGTTCCCACGCCCGGAACTTCGAGTGGAACGCCAAGCTTGTCGGCAAAGCTGGGCAGGTTCTGCGCAAAGATACGTCTGGCCTTGCCGCCCTCGCACTCGGCCCGGACACGGACCAGGCCGCCAGGCGCCTCCAGCGTCAGATGGGTTTCGGGCTCCTGCATCGGGACGATGCCGCCATCCAGCAACACGGTCGATACGCAGATCGAATTCGATCCGGACATCGGCGGCGTATCTTCAGGTTCCATGATGATGAATCCCGCATCAGCGTCAGGATGTTTGGGCGGCACCAGCAGGTTTACATGCCGAAATACTCCGCCCCGCGGTTCGTTCAGGACAAAATTTCGCAGGGTCTGATCTTTTGCGATGAACGAACGCTGGTCCCACAGCGTGTCGCCCGGCGGCGGCGCGACACCGCCAACGATCACATCCCCGACCTCGCCTTCGGCATGGGCTGAAATCACATGAATTGTCTTCACGCTGCGCATGAGGGCTCCTTAAAACCGGGTAGCAGAAAAAGGATCAGGGGAAATCTCAGGAGTATCATCGACAAGGAGGTCGGCGACCATTTCAGCGGTCCCTGCTGACTGTGTCAAACCCAGATGACCATGGCCAAACGCATAAATCACATTGCGGGAACGGCGTGCAGGGCCGATCACCGGAATACTGTCCGGTAGCGACGGGCGGAATCCCATCCATTGCGTACCACCTTCGGTCCTGAGCCCCGGCAGGAACTGCGTCGCCTTTTGCAAAAGGGTTTCCGCCCTCCGGTAATTCGGTGGCAGTTTCAGCCCACCAAGCTCGACAGCACCCCCGATGCGCACGCCGCCGTTGATGCGACTGGCCACGAATCCGTGGCGGGAAAAGGTCAGATGCATCCGCAGATCGAAGGCGCCCTCGGGCAGGGTCGTGTTATACCCGCGCTCGGTCTCCAGAGGGATGTGATCGCCCAGAGTGCGCGCCAGTTCATGCGACCACGCACCGGAAGCGACGACAACCTTGTCGGCCTCAACCGTTCCACCGGCATGGCTCAGTTGCACCGATGTGTCCCGGGGAGTAACGGCGCGAATCTCCATTTGCTCGATCCGGCCGCCGCGATCCAGAAACGCTTGCGCCAGATGGCCTACCCAAGTTTTTGGATCGACCGTGTTCATCCAACCCGGTGTGAAACCGGCATGAGTAAAGCGGGGGCTGAGACCAGGCTGCAACTCGGCAATGGCTTCACGGTTTTCCAGCAGTTCAAACGCGATCCCGTGACGGCGGCGTGTTTCCCATCCGGGCAGGCTGGCACGAAACTCTGCCTCGCCTTCGTAAAGCTGCATCTGACCATCCCGCTGAATCAGCGCCTCGCCATCGACGTCCGAAATCAGACGCTCCAGCGCAGCGCCCGACAGGCGCATGAGGCCCGCCTGTGCGGCCAGAAGCTCGTGATACCGGCGCGGACGGCTGGCCTGCCAGAACCGCATCATCCAAGGAATGATCTGCAGGGCATAGGCAGGGGGAATTGACAAAGGCCCCAGCGGATCCAGCAACCATTTAGGTGCCTTGCGCATGATGCCCGGCGTCGCCAGCGGCTCGACCTCGGTCAGGGCAAACGCTCCGGCATTGCCGGCAGAAGCCTGCGCCGCGACGCCTTCGCGGTCCAGCACGCGGACATTATGACCCCGACGCTGCAGCTCAAGCGCAGTTGTTATGCCGATGACACCGGCACCGATTATCACCACGTCCGAATGCGTCACGTCGCAATCCCGTCTTTGAACGGATCATTTTCGGCAAAGATCAGCTTCGCCTCGGCCATGACATGGGCCTGCCCGGTAATCGAGGGTATGACACCTCCATTCGGGCCCGGCTGATAAGACAGGCGATAGGTGCTTCCGATCACAGATTCCTGCACGATCTCCTCGCCCGGGGCCAGTTTTCCATCCGCCGCCAAACAGGCCAGCCGTGCCGAACTACCGGTGCCGCAGGGCGAGCGGTCGTAATTGTCATCCGGACACAGGACAAAGTTGCGGCTGTACACACCATCCGTCGAGGACGTTCCCTGAAAGATTACATGATCAACCGGTTCACCCCGTTCGCCGCCAATACCCTGCGCGATCGAAGCCTCGCGGATGGCGACGGCCATGTTCGTCAGCTTTGCGATATTCCCGACACAAACCGGAATTGGACTGGGATCGACAATGAAGAACCAGTTGCCACCATAAGCCAGATCGCCCGTCACTGGCCCGTTGTCCGGCACGTCCAGGGTGGCTGAGCGCTGTACCCGGCGGCTTTCGATGTTTGTGACGGTCACCGTGTTTGCGTCATGCAATTCGACCGTCACCACCCCCGCAGGAGTTTCGATGCGATGGGTGCCCTGCCCGATCCGACCCAAGTGGGCCAATGTCACGGTCAGACCAATGGTGCCATGACCACACATGCCAAGCACCGCGTCTACGTCAAAATAAATCACGCCGGTCACACAAGTCGGATCAACCGGTTCGACCAGCAATGCGCCAACCATGGCCGGTTGCCCGCGCGGCTCGAGCATGATGGAGCGGTAAAACTCCTCATGCTCGGTCGCCAGTCGCCGGGCTCGTTCGGCCATGGGGCCATTGCCCAGATCAGGTGCGCCATCCAGGATCACCCGCGTGGGCTCGCCCCCGGTATGGCTGTCGATCACATGCATTCAGCGATCACCCCGCCCTGCGCTGACCAGTCGGCGAACCAGCTTTTGAACAGTTCATACTGCTGTTCACAATAGTTGCGCTGTGCATCATTCAACTCATCGCTTTCGTTAAAGTGCAGGCGGTATTCCGGTTCACCGTTCAGCACTAACAGATGCTTGTAATAGAGCACCAGATCGGGGCCTTCGTCAAAGCTGGAAAGAACATGGAACGCCTCGGTCAATTCCTGAGCGCGCAAACGGGCCTCGGCGCTTCCGGTGGCGGCTTTTTGCGACAACGCCGCCAGCAACAGCGCCTCGCGCGGCAGCGCATTGCCGATTCCGGTAATCGAACCGGTCGCGCCACAGTTTACAAAGCCATGAAAGACTTCGGTATCGACGCCTACCATCAGAGTCACATTGTCATCCTGACTGGTGATGTTCTCTGCTGCGTAGCGCAGATCGTCCTTGCCACCGAATTCCTTGAACCCGATCAGATTGGAGTGTTCGGCCCGCAGCGCAAAGAACAACTCGGCGCGGGTGGCGAATCCGTAATAGGGGCTGTTGTAGATCACGGCAGGAATGTCGGGCGCCGCAGTAAGAATATCCCTGAAATGGTTCTTCTGCGCCGCCGGCGAACTGCCACGTGACAGAACGCGCGGGATCACCATCAGGCCGGCGGCGCCCACTTTTTGCGCGTGGGCGGCATGGGCCACGGCGGATTTTGTGTTAATGGCCCCGGTGCCCACGACAACCGGAAGTCCGGCGGCAACCAGACGCTCGACCCCCTCCATCCGCTGTTCGTCGGTCAGCAGGGGCCAATCCCCCATCGAACCGCAATAGACAACCGCCGACATCCCTGCATCGATCATCTCCTGACCTTTGCGGACCAGTGCGTCATAATCCGGTTTGCGGTCCGGTGTGCAGGGCGTCATGAGGGCGGGCATGGTGCCGGTGAAGACATTTTTTGGCATGGGGCAAATCCTTTGGAAGCAGCGTTTCGTACGGCAGGAGGAAATCAGGTCAGAGCCGTTTCGAATCGAAATAACGGATATTGGATACAAAATCCATAAAAATTCTACGCCAAAGCAAAACGCGCCGAACCGGTGGCTCGACGCGCTGTTTGATCAGGGTTTGGGTGTCAGATTCAGCGCAGGCGCTGCCCGGTTTCCTGGTCGAACAGTAATGCGCGGTCAGGTCGGACCGATATGCCAATTCGCTCGCCCTGCGTGCTGCGTTGATCGTCGCGTTCTTCGACAATCAACCGGTCGCCATTGGGCGTTACCAGGTAAGAATACGACACCCCGCCAAGCGCTTCGGTCAGGTCAACGGTGCAGGTCTCGCTGCCGCGATCAATCTGGATATGCTCTGGCCGAATGCCCAGTGTGACCTTGTTGGCCCCCGAAGGCACGGACGCCGTAACCGGAATCGACTGATTGAGTGCAGGATGACTGACCTGACCATCAACGACATCGCATTCCAGAAAATTCATCGCGGGCGAGCCAATGAAACCGGCCACAAACCGATTGTCCGGATCACGGTACAAATCCATCGGAGCGCCGACCTGTTCGATCCGCCCGTCCCGCAGCACAACGATCTTGTCGGCCATGGTCATCGCTTCGACCTGATCGTGCGTGACATAAATCATCGTCGCGCCGATTTCGTTGTGCAGTCGCGCAATCTCGACCCGCATCTCGACCCGCAACTCGGCATCGAGGTTCGAAAGCGGCTCATCAAACAGGAACACTTCGGGCCCGCGAACAATGGCGCGCCCGATGGCCACCCTTTGCCGCTGGCCACCCGACAAAGCCTTCGGCTTGCGTTTCAGGTACTGGTCCAGCTTCAGAATTTCCGATGCTTCGTGCACCTTCTTGTCGATTTCGGTTTTCGAGACGCCATTCATGCGCAAACCGAAGCCCATGTTTTCCGCCACCGACATGTGCGGGTAGAGAGCATAGGTCTGAAACACCATTGCCACGCCACGTTTGGCCGGGTCCATATGGGTTACATCCCGCGAACCGATGTTGATTTGCCCTTCGGTCGTTTCCTCAAGCCCGGCGATCATGCGAAGAAGGGTGGACTTGCCGCAACCTGACGGACCCACAAATACGCAGAATTCACCATCTTCGATCTCAAGATCTATGCCGTGAATAACCTGTGTCTGGCCGTACCGCTTGATCGCGCCGTTTAGTGTAACTCCGGTCATGTCGCATGCATCCTGTCTTTGCGGGTGGTCCTACGGGATTCTGGGAATTGCCATGCCTGAGCTTCCGCGCCGATCTGATCGGCCACATGGCGGACACGGGGAATCCAGGCTTCGAGCTGGGTGAAATCCATCCGTTCGGTGAAACCGGTTACGGAAATTGCGCCCAACATGCGCCCGCCCGAAGTCAGGATCGGGCATGCTATGCAGATGATGCCGGGCTCGTGCTCTTCATCGTCGATCGCATATCCGCGCTGCCGGATCAGTTCCAGATCCGCGCGTAGCGCCTGTTCCGAGGTCAGTGTCTTGTCGGTAAACCGGTGATAGCTTTGTTGCGACACCGCCTTGGTCAACGCCTCATCATCCAGATGCGCCAACATCGCCTTGCCGACGCCTGTGCAGTATGCGGGGCCGACTTTGCCAGCTTGCGAGAACATCTCGACCGGCTGCGCCGCGTTACGTTTGTCGACATACAAAACCTGACTGGAATCAAGCTGTGCAAGGTGAACTGTTTCCCCTGTTTCCTGACTTAGCGCGTCGAGAAACGGGCGGGCAATCGGGGCCAGTGAGCTTTGGGTCCAGGCATCATGCGCCAACCGCACCAACCTCAGGCCAGGTGCATAGGTCTGACGGTCGGGATCGTAGGACAGCATCCTTTGGTGGGTCAGCGATTGCAGAAACCGGTACAACGTCGCCTTGGGGAAACTGCTGTTGTCCAGCAGCTCCGCGAAACGGACCGGGCGTCCGAATGCAGCCACCTGATCCAGCACATCGCATGCTTTCCCAATTGTTCCTTCACCTGCCACGGGCGCTTTTCTCCTCCGTTTGCCCACGGCCGACAGCACGTGGGTCTTGACAAGACTAACCGAGTCGATGTGTAGTTTTCAATATATAAAACTAAGTTTCACTATGTGGAACCTAAATGTGGAAGCTAAGGGAGGAAACCATGCATTCCATCTACAAGCGCACAACGGCCGCACTGGCCATGAGCGTTGCACTTGCCGTTCCGGCCTATGCCGAACTCACTGGTGAGCTGCGGATTTTCCTGGACACATCCAACCCGGCGCCGCGCGCGACGATGGAAGCGATGATCGGCCGCTTCGCTGAAAAGCACCCGGGGCTGGAAATCGAAACCACAGTGATCGACCGCGAGGCGTATAAGACGCAAATCCGCAACTTCCTGACCGCCGACACGCCGGACGTCGCCACGTGGTATGCCGCCAACCGTATGAAGCCATATGTCGAAGCAGGCCTGTTCGAGGATGTTTCGGACCTATGGGCCGAGCCTGAGATTGCTGAAAACCTCGCCTCGACCAAGGGCGCGATGACCATCGATGACAAGCAATGGGGTGTACCCTACACCTACTACCAGTGGGGCGTTTATTACCGCAAAGACATCTTTGATGAGTTGGGCCTTAGCGAACCCACCACCTGGGAAGAGGAACTGGCCAACTGCCAGAAAATCGTCGACTCAGGCCGCGCCTGCTATACCATCGGCACCAAATTCCTGTGGACCGCAGGCGGCTGGTTCGACTACCTGAATATGCGCACCAACGGCTTCGACTTCCACAACCAGCTTGCCAATGGCGAAATCAGCTGGGAAGACGACCGGGTCAAGCAAACCTTCGCCAACTGGAAACAGTTGATCGACATGGGCGCATTCATCGACAATCACCAGACCTACAGCTGGCAAGAGGCCCTGCCCTTCATGGTCAACGGCGAAGCGGCTGCATATCTGATGGGGAATTTCGCCGTCGCGCCGCTAAGGGATGGCGGCCTGACCGACGATCAGCTGGACTTCTACCAGTTCGTGTCCATCAACCCTGATGTCGAAATGGCTGAAGATGCCCCGACAGATACATTCCACATTCCTGCGAATGCATCGAACAAGGAAGCAGCGCGTGAGTTCCTGCGCTTTGTGGTCTCTGCGGAAGAGCAGACCGAAATCAACAATGGCTCGAACCTTGGGCAATTGCCGGTAAACGCACAATCCTCGGTGGATGATGACAAGTTCCTCCAGCAGGGCTTCCAGATGTTGTCGTCGAACAGCCCGGGCGGGGTGGCGCAATTCTGGGACCGGGATGCACCGGCGGAAATGGCAAAAGTGTCCATGGAAGGCTTCCAGGAATTCATGGTCAAACCGGACAATCTGGACCGTATCCTGGCCAAGCTGGAACGTGCGCGCGAGCGAATTTACGAAAACTAATCCGGTCGGGCCGGGCACACGCCCGGCCTGCACCTGAACCTGTGTAAGGCGGGTGCCAACCCGCCTTGCTCCTTCCACCTAAACCATGAGTATCCGCATGTCTGCCGTCGACGTCCCCGAACAGGAAAGCTGGTTTCACAGAAATCAGCAGCGCATCGCGCCCTGGCTGTTTCTGGCCCCCGGCCTGCTGTTCTTTATGGTCTATGTGATCATTCCGGTGTTTCAGTCCTTTAACCTGTCGCTTTATGAATGGGACGGTCTTGGTGCGGCTGAATATGTCGGGTTCCGCAACTACGAGGATTTGTACTGGGAATGGGTTGACCGGGATGCATTTTACATCTCTCTCAAAAACAACCTGATCTGGCTGATCCTGTATCTGGCTGCGATTCCCGCCGGCTTGTTCATTGCGCTGTTCCTGAACCAGACGGTCTGGGGCATTCGCCTCTACAAGTCGCTTTTCTTCTTCCCGTTTGTCATCTCTCAGGTCGTTGTGGGCCTCGTCTTTACATGGTTCTACGATCCGACTTTCGGACTTCTCAACGAGTTCCTGGGGTTTTTCGGCGCCGGACCCCTGAATGTCCTGGGAGACGAACGTTTTGTCACCTATGGCATCATCTTGGCGGGCCTCTGGCCTCAAACCGCGTATTGCATGATCTTGTATCTCACCGGTTTGAATGCCGTGGACCCCGAACAGATCGAAGCCGGGCGTCTTGATGGGGCCAAAGGCATGCGGATGCTCTGGCACATCATCCTGCCGCAACTGCGGCCCGCTACTTTCATCGCCTTCGTTGTCACAATTATCGGTGCTCTGCGCAGCTTTGACCTGATCTCAATCATGACGCAGGGCGGCCCCTTCGGTTCCTCCCGTGTCTTGGCTTACTACATGTTCGAGGTCGCCCTGTCCGAATACGGCTTCCGCATGGGGTACGGCGCGGCCATCGCGGTCATCCTGTTCCTGATCATGCTGTGCTTCATCGCTTATTTCCTCTGGTCAATGTACCGCGAAGAGAAGGGGCACTGAGATGTTTCCCAAACCCATCGAAAAACAACCCCGCTCGGCGCAGATTACCTATCAGGCCATGCTGCCCCTGGCGCTGCTTCTGTGGCTGGGGCCTTTGCTGGCCGTCGCGCTGTTCTCCGTCAAACCGGCAGCGGATTTCACCAACGCAAACTACTGGGGCATGCCCTCCAGCTTTGAAGGCGCGTTCAACTACGGTCAGGTATTCTTCAACTCGGACATGCCGCGCTATCTGCTGAACTCGTTCATGATCACCATCCCAACGGTTATCGGAGCGGTCGCGCTCAGCTGCATGACGGGGTTTGCGCTGGGGATCTACAAATTCAAGTCAAACATCTGGATCTTCTTCATGTTCGTGGCTGGCAACTTCGTGCCGTTCCAGATCCTGATGGTTCCCGTGCGCGACCTGACGCTGCAACTGGGTCTCTACAACACCAAAACCGGGCTTGTGCTGTTCCACATCGCCTTCCAGACCGGGTTCTGCACACTCTTCATGCGCAACTTCATCCGCGCCCTGCCCTTTGAACTGATCGAGGCCGCCCGTGTCGAAGGTATCAGCGAATGGCGCATCTTCTGGTACGTCGTCCTACCGCTGATGAAACCCGCTATCGCTGCCCTCAGCGTCCTTATCTTCACGTTCATCTGGAACGACTACTTCTGGGCCGTGGTACTGACCCAAGGCGCAGAAAGCCAGCCCGTGACAGCCGGTATCACAAGTTTCAACGCTCAGTTCCGGGCCGCCTACCAGTTGATGAGCGCAGGCTCGATCGTCGCCGCTTTGCCGCCTGTGGCCATGTTCTTCCTCATGCAGAAACACTTCATCGCGGGTCTGACCCTCGGAGCTGTCAAATGACCAAAATTACCTTTATCGGCGCGGGTTCCACGATCTTCATGCAAAACATCGTGGGCGACGCGCTGCTGACCCCCGCGCTTGCCGACAGTCATTTTGCACTGATGGATATAAACCCGGTGCGCCTGGCGGAAAGCGAGGCCGTGGCAAGGGCGATGATCCGTTCGGTTGGAACCGGCGCGACCGTGTCCACCCACACCGACCGCCGGTCGGCCCTGGATGGGGCGGATTTCGTAATTACCGCGTTCCAGGTCGGGGGATACCAGCCCTGCACTGTCACCGATTTCGAGATTCCCAAGCAATACGGCTTGCGTCAGACCATCGCCGACACGCTGGGGGTTGGCGGCATCATGCGCGGGTTACGGACCGTTCCGGTTCTCTGGGACGTGGCGCAGGACATGATGCAGCTTTGTCCCGACGCGACGCTGCTGCAATACGTCAACCCGATGGCGATCAATACATGGGCCCTGGCGGAAAGATTCCCGACGCTGAAACACGTGGGCCTCTGCCATTCGGTCCAGAACACGGTCGAGGAACTGGCCCACGATCTGGACTTGCCCAAAAGCGATATCCGCTACCGGGTGGCCGGCGTCAATCACGTCGCCTTCTTCCTGCGGCTCGAGTACGAGGGGCGCGATCTCTACCCAGCCCTGCGGCAAGGCTACGCCACCGGGAAGCTTCCCAAAGCCCCTCTTTTGATGCCGCGTTGCCCCAACAAGGTACGCTACGAGGTGATGGACCATTTGGGCTATTTCTGCACGGAAAGCTCCGAGCATCTGGCCGAATACGTTCCGTGGTTCATCAAGGACGGGCGCGATGATCTGATCGAGCAGTTCTCGATTCCGCTGGACGAGTACCCGACCCGGTGCGAGGAACAGATCGCCGATTGGCAGCAGAAGGCAAAAACTCTGACTGATGGGGGCAACATAGACGTGATCCGCAGTCACGAATTCGCCGCCGACCTCATGAACGCCATCATCACAGACGAACCTTATACGGCCTACGGCAACCTGCCAAACACCGGCCAGATTCCGCAACTTCCATTGGGCGCGGCGGTGGAAACGCCATGTCTGGTGGACAGCAACGGTGTTCAGCCTTCGATTGTGGCTGATGTTCCGCCACAACTGATCGCCATGATGCGCACTCAGATCAACGTGCAGGAATTGACCGTCCGCGCCCTGACCGAGCAGAACCCGGAGCATATCTATCACGCGGCCATGATGGACCCACACACCGCAGCGGAACTGGACCTGCGGCAGATCCGAGGCCTGGTTACCGATCTGCTGACTGCCCATTCCGACTGGCTTCCCGATTGGTGCCGCCCGGCCCGCGCGGCCTGACCTTCATCTTTTCACAAATACTCAAACCCAACCCGAACCACGAAAAGCAAAACAAGAAATGAAAAAGCGCCGCTCACAACACTGGTACGGAAAACTCGACAAAGATGGGTTCATCCATCGCTCCTGGATGAAAAACCAGGGATTTCCTGATCATGCCTTTGACGGGCGCCCAATCATCGGCATTTGCAACACCTGGTCTGAATTGACACCCTGCAATTCAGGCCTGCGCGATCTGGCCGAGGGCGTGAAACGCGGCGTTTGGGAGGCCGGTGGCTTTCCCGTCGAATTCCCGGTGATGTCGCTGGGCGAAACCCAGATGAAGCCCACCGCCATGCTGTTCCGCAATCTGCTGGCGATGGATGTCGAGGAATCTATCCGCGCCTATGGCATCGACGGCGTCGTGTTGTTGGGCGGTTGCGACAAGACCACGCCGGGCCAGTTGATGGGTGCGGCCTCGGTTGATCTGCCCTCGATCGTTGTCAGCTCGGGCCCGATGCTGAACGGCAAGTATCGTGGGCAGGATATCGGTTCCGGCACCGACGTGTGGAAATTCTCCGAGGCTGTACGCGCGGGGGAAATGACCCTGCAGGATTTCATGAACGCAGAATCCGGCATGTCCCGCAGTGCCGGCGTCTGCATGACCATGGGCACGGCGTCGACCATGGCGTCTCTGGTCGAGGCGATGGGCATGTCGCTGCCCACCAACGCCGCCCTGCCCGCCGTGGATGCCCGCCGCATGGCGCTGGCGCATCTGACCGGCAAGCGGATTGTCGAAATGGTCGACGAAGACCTCAAACCCTCGGACATCCTGACCAAAGAGGCGTTCGAGAACGCCATTCTTGCCAATGCCGCCGTGGGCGGTTCGACCAATGCGGTTGTCCACCTGCTGGCTCTGGCCGGTCGTGTTGGCGTGGATCTGACACTCAAGGATTTCGAGATCGGGTCCGAAATTCCCCTGCTGGTGAACTGCATGCCTTCGGGAAAGTACTTGATGGAGGATTTCTGTTACGCAGGCGGCGTTCCGGTTGTTCTGAACGAGCTCAAACCCTTTCTGCGCCCGGCCAGAACAGTTTTGAACAAGGATATTTCCGCCCATTACGAGGGTGCCGAATGCTTCAACACAGACGTTATCCGTCCCTTTGCCGATCCGGTGAAACCCGCCGCGGGCCTGCGGGTTCTTCGCGGCAATCTTGCACCCAACGGTGCCATCGTGAAGCCTTCGGCGGCCACGGACGCTCTGCTTGAAACCGAAGGCGAGGCATATGTTTTCGAGAATATCGAAGACCTGAAGGCCAATATCGACCGCGACGATCTGCCGGTGACGCCCGAAACTATTCTGGTCCTCAAAGGATGCGGCCCCAAAGGTTATCCGGGGATGCCCGAGGTCGGAAACATGCCGATCCCCGCCAGGCTAGTGAAAGAGGGCGTGCGCGACATGATCCGCATTTCCGACGCCCGCATGTCCGGCACCGCATATGGCACTGTCATCCTGCATGTCAGCCCCGAGGCGCAGGCCGGAGGCACACTGGCCTTGGTCAAAAGCGGTGATCGCATCCGGGTTTCCGCCAGCAAGGGCGAACTGGAACTGTTGGTCGATGAAAAGGAACTGGACGCCCGCCGCGCCGCGTGGCAACCGGACGACCCCCATTACACCCGCGGCTACGCGAAACTTTATATCGACCACGTGCTACAGGCCGATCAGGGAGCAGACCTTGATTTCCTTGTCGGCAAAGACACCCGCCTTGTGACCCGAGAGAGCCACTGATGACCCAAACCGCCACATTTCACGACCTCAACGGCGCGTCCGTTTTCATCACCGGCGGCGGATCGGGCGTCGGAGCGTCCCTGACCGACGGGTTCCTCGCACAGGGCGCAAATGTTGCCTTCATTGGCCGCTCGGACGCCAGCGCTTTTGTCGACGAGATGCACGAGAAGCACGGGCGCGCACCGCTGTTCTTGCAGGGCGACATCACCGATACCGAATTGCTGCACGCGACCATGGCAAAAGCCGCCGAGGCTAATGGGCCGATCAAAGTGTTGGTCAACAACGCCGCGAACGACAAACGGCACGGACTGTCCGAAACCACCACGGAGTTCTGGGACTGGATGATCGAGGTAAACCTCAAGGCTTATTACTTCGCCTGTCAGGAGGCCGCGCGGCAAATGCAGGAGGCCGGCGGGTCGATCATCAACTTCTCTTCAATCAGCTACATGATGGGCAACGCGGGATATCCGATCTACACCACATCGAACGCCGGGATCACCGGGATGACAAGGTCGCTTGCGCGCGAGTTGGGTCCGCAGAAAATCCGGGTCAATGCCCTGGCACCTGGCTGGGTTCTGACGCAGAAACAGCTGGACATGTGGGCCACGCCCGAGGATTTGGCGGCACATATGGAGCGCCAATGTCTGAAAGAGCATCTGACACCGGAAGACATGATTGCGCCTACGCTGTTTCTGGCTTCGGACGCCAGCCGCGCGATGACGGGGCAGTGCATGGTGGTCGATGGCGGCGTCGTTGTTACGGGGTGAGAACATGAACACAGAATGGATCGCGGTTGATTGGGGAACCTCCCATCTGCGCGCCTGGGCAATGCAAGGCGATTCCGTACTGGATCACGCCCAATCCGACCGGGGCATGTCACGTGTTGCGGGGCGCGATTTTCAGCAGGTCCTGCTGGACCTGATTGGAGGCTGGCTTGGCGCCGGCCCGACCGATGTGGTTGCCTGCGGCATGGTTGGCGCCCGGCAGGGTTGGGTCGAGGCCCCCTACTCTGCGGTTCCGTCCGCGCCGCTTCCGGAAATGCCAATCCGTGTGCCGGGCACTGATCCGAGTATTCGCGCGTTTGTGGTGCCGGGACTAAAACAGAACGATCCCGCCGATGTCATGCGCGGCGAAGAAACCCAGATCGCAGGATTTCTGGCAACACGTCCAAACTGGGACGGTGTGATCTGCCTGCCCGGGACACACACGAAATGGGTTCAGGTCAGCGCTGGCGAGGTCGTCAGTTTCCGCACCTTCATGACCGGCGAAATGTTTGATCTGCTTCAGGGGCAATCGGTCCTGCAACACTCGGTTGGCACCGGCTGGGATGAGGCCGCTTTTGCGGAATCCGTGGCAGACACCCTTTCAAAGCCGGAACAGTTGGCGGCCCGACTGTTCGGCTTGCGCGCAGCCGACCTGCTGCATGGCCAGGGCAAGGACGTGGCGCGCGCGCGCTTGTCCGGTCTACTGATCGGTGCGGAACTTGCAGCCACGCGCCCCTACTGGCTGGGTCAGCAACTGGCCATCATCGGCGCGGAAGGACCATCAGAGGTGTACGCCAAGGCGCTACAGCTACAAGGTGCGTTTGTGGAAACGGCGGATGCCACTTTGGTAACACTGGCAGGTCTGGCTCAAGCGCGACAACTCACGAGGCAAACCGCATGAGCCGTCCGATCATAGCCATTTTGCGCGGATTGCGCCCGGATGAGGCAGCCCCAGTTGGTCAAGCGCTGCTTGAAGCTGGTATCGACCGGATCGAAGTCCCCCTGAACTCTCCCGACCCGCTGGAGAGCATCCGCATTTTGTCCGCCACCTTCGGCGATCGCGCCCTTATCGGTGCAGGAACCGTGCTGACACCTGAACAGGCCGAGGCAGTTGCAGCCGCTGGTGGAAAACTGATCGTGTCCCCGAATTGCGATGTGGATGTCATCAGCAAGTCGGTCGCGCTGAACATGCAAAGCTGGCCGGGCGTCTACACACCAACCGAGGCATTCGCTGCACTTCGCGCCGGCGCCACCGGGTTGAAACTTTTTCCCGGCATTCTTGCCGGTCCCACCGGACTGGCAGCGTTGCGCCCTGTCCTTCCCGACGGAACACTGGTGTTTGCCGTCGGCGGAGCGGGCCCGGACAATTTCCGGGACTGGATCAAGGCAGGCGCGGACGGCTTCGGAATCGGATCTGCCCTGTTCAAACCGGGAATGAGTGTCACGGAGATTGCCGACCGCGCCGGACAGATCGTGGCGGCGTATGATGAGGCCGTGGAATGACCGAAATCTATGACGAGCGTCCCTGCGCGTTGGGCGAAGGGCCGCTCTGGCATCCGGAACGGCAGAAGTTGTTCTGGTTTGACATCCTTAACCGGTGCCTGATGACAAGGGATCAATCCGGGCAAAAGAGCTGGGGTTTTGACGAACATGTTTCTGCAGCTGGCTGGGTGGATCACGATACGTTGCTGATTGCGTCGGAAACGGGATTGTGGCGCTTTGGCCTGGGCAATGGCAGAAAGGAACTGGTCACACCGCTTGAAGCTGATAATCGGGTAACACGTTCGAATGACGGGCGGGCTGACCCATGGGGCGGGTTCTGGATCGGGACCATGGGCAAAAAAGCTGAACACGGCGCCGGGGCGATCTACCGATATTGGCGGGGAGAGTTGCGAAAACTGGTCCCAGACGTGACAATCTCGAACGCGATTTGCTTCGCACCTGACGGATCCTGCGCGTATTTCGCGGACACCGCTGCCGGGCAGGTCCGGCGTTGGAAACTGGAGGACAAAACCGGTTGGCCCATTGGCGACAGCTCGGTGTTTCTGGACTTTCGCGAAGCCGGGCTGAACCCTGACGGAGCCGTAACGGATGTCGCAGGCAACATCTGGATCGCGCAATGGGGGGCTGGCCGTGTCGCTGTTTACAGTCCCGAGGGCAGTTTTCTCCGCGCGGTTTCGGTTCCGGCCGCCCACACCTCGTGCCCCGCATTCGGTGGTGAAGACCTGACCACTTTGTTCTGCACAACGGCCCGCCAGGGTCTGGATGCGGACGTAATCGAAGCACAACCCACCAATGGCATGACCTTCGCCGCCAGCGGCGCTGGTCAGGGTAGGGCAGAATATCGGGTCCTCCTATGAAGCCGGAATTGGGCGTTTGCTATTATCCCGAACATTGGCCCGAAGAGATGTGGCGAGAAGACGCCAGAAGCATGATCGAGGCCGGCCTGCATTGGGTTCGGATCGGGGAATTCGCCTGGAGTAGGATGGAACCCCGCCCGAGAGAATTGCAGTTCGACTGGCTGGACCGGGCGATTGAAACGCTTGGCTCGGCCGGTCTGAAGATTGTTCTGGGTACGCCAACGGCAACACCACCACGCTGGATGCTGGACCGTCATCCGGACATGCTGGCAGTGGACGTTGTGGGGAACCCTCGAAAGTTTGGATCAAGGCGTCACTATTGCTTCAGTCACAAGGGTTACGCGAACGAATGCGGCCGCATCGCCCGGATCATGGGTGAGCGGTACGGGCGCAATCCTCATGTCGTGGCCTGGCAAATCGACAACGAATACGGCTGTCATGACACCACAATCAGCTACAGTCCGGCGGCCTTGCAGGCTTTCCGCCTTTGGCTCGCCGCCGAATACACCAGCATAGACGCGCTGAATGAAGCCTGGGGTAACGTGTTCTGGTCAATGGAATACAGTGAATTCGACCAGATCGACCTTCCAAACCTGACGGTGACCGAGCCGAACCCGGCGCATGTGCTGGCCTTTCGTCGCTTCAGTTCTGATCAGGTCGCGGCTTTCAATAAGGTGCAGGTAGATGAACTGCGTCCGCTGACGGATGCACCATTGCTGCACAACTACATGGGCCGCGTGTTGGAATTCGACCATTTCGCGGTGGGCAAAGACCTCGATATCGCCACGTGGGACAGCTATCCCATCGGTTTTCTGTCTGACAGGCTTGAAGCGGATGAGGATCATAAATCTGCGTTTCTGCAGCAGGGTGATCCGGACATGCAGGCCTTTCACCATGATCTTTATCGTGCAGTTGGTCACGGGCGCTGGTGGGTGATGGAGCAACAGCCCGGACCGGTGAACTGGGCCCCCTATAACCCAGCCCCCCTGCCCGGAATGGTTCGGCTTTGGTCCCTTGAGGCCGTTGCCCATGGTGCCGAGGTGATCAGCTACTTTCGTTGGCGGCAGGCCCCGTTCGGGCAGGAACAGATGCATGCCGGTCTGTTGACACCGGACAATCGCCCCGCTCCTGCATTGGATGAAGTCAGGCAGACCGCAGACGTTCTGACCGGATTGGGGGAAGTGAGGCCATCGCGTGCCCCAGTTGCACTCGTGTTCGACTACGCCTCGGACTGGGCTTGGAAAACACAGCCGCAAGGTGCCGGTTTCGATTACTTTCGGCTGGTTTTTTCGGCCTATTGCGCCCTTCGCCGTGCTGGGTTGTCTGTTGATTTCGTAACTTCAGCGGACAAGTCCGCGGAAAAGTACAGGCTGATCCTTGCCCCCGGTCTGGCAACGCTGGATGACGGGTTTGAAAGCAGGCTGTCGGAAAGCTGTGATCTTGCCATCCTCGGGCCCCGAACAGGGGCAATCACATCTGAATTTCAAATACCCCAGACAGGCCGTCCCGGCCTGAAGGCACTTAGTTGCAATGTTGACCTTGTGGAAACGCTACCCCCCAACGTTGACCGCGCGGTCGTCGGCGGCGGAGCTGCGAAACACTGGGTCGACCGCGTGTCAGGGGACGCCCCCAATCTGCTTCTGTTTCAGGACAAGTCCCCGGCGCTGAAAGGCGCTGATGGGCTTTGGTATCTGGCGGGGTTTCCGGACGAGGCCCTTTGGGACCGCGTGATTGCTTTGGCCGCTCAAGAGATTGGCCTGTCCTTGCAACCAATGCCACGTGGCCTGCGCCGCCGCGAAACTGCGGATCACGAGATCCTGATTAACTACAACGCTGATCCCGTGGAATGGAACGGCCATGTAATTGATGGATGCGATGTGATCATCCTAAATCGCAAACCGCCCGAACAAGACTGACTTGTCCGGGCGGTGGTCTGGTGTTGGGCGAGTTACGTCTAGTCGCCGCTGTTCAGGCTGTTGGGGTCAAATGCCCCGCCGAAACCCCCGCTTCCACCGTTCGAATCCGAGGGCTGTTCTTCGGGTTCCGAAGCACCGTCGCTCTCCTCTCCGCCCAGTGTATTTGGCGCGAACACGTTTCCAAAGCCGCTGTTGTTCGACGGTTTCGGAGCCGATTGCTGGGCGTCGCCCTGTTCGGCCTGTTCCGCCTCGCGCTTTTTGCGCTGTTCTTCGCGCTGCTTGCGCAGCTCCTGAATCCGCTGTTCTGCCTCTAGGCGCTTCTCTTCTTTCACATTGGCAATGCACTGCGCGGGGTTATAGGCCGTAGCAGTACCCACAACGGTGATCGTTGCGACCGAGAAGATAACCAGCAATACGGCGGCGGTGTTGCCTGAAAAGAAGCTGGGCAGTTTGATCTTGCCAGCCAATTCCTCAACTGTGGCCTGTTTGCGGGCCGCCGCGACCAGTTCCTGACGTTTCAGCTTTGCCTCGTTCAGCAAGGCAAAAAACACGGTCAGCGCCACGATGATGAAGGCCAGGGCCGAGATCGCAGGCGTGATACCATAGCGGACCTTCTGCGCCAGTTCGATTGTCAGGGTCGGGTATTCACCGAAGGTGAAGGTGGTCGTGTTGTAGTTCTCGAACGAAGCGAGGAACGCCAACACTGCCGCCGACGCAATCGCAGGGCGCATGAAGGGCAACAGAATCTTGCGGAACGCCTGGGCATGGCTTGCCCCGAGATCCAGCGCCGCTTCGGTCAATGCCACATCATAGCGCTGCAGACGCGCTACCAGCACCAGCATGCAATAGCTGGCAATAAAGGTGGACTGGCCGATCACCGTCAGGAAGATACCGTTGGACAGGAAGCTGTCAGCCCCCAGGCCCAGAAACCGGTTGATCCTGTCCCAAAAGACCAGGGTCGAGATACCCAGAACAACACCTGGGATCAGGATCGGCGCGATGATGACGGTGTAGTAGGTCGCCCGAAGCTTGGGCCAGATCTGGGTCAGCATCAGCGCCCCGGCCAGACCCATCGCCACCGACAGAACAACCGTTCCGGCACCGATGATTAGCGAGTTCTTGATGCCATTCAGAATACGCTGATCCTGAAACAGCTCGCCGAACCACTGGAAGGTCAGGCATTCCCACGGACTCATCCTCGGGAACCCGGACGAGTTGAAAGCTGTGATCGACATGATCACCAGCGGGCCCAGCAGGTACAGGAAAAAGATGACCAGATAGACCCAGATGCTTATGCGGAGGAAGGAATTATTCATTTCCCGATGTCCCCCATGTTCACTTTGAACACACGCATCATCGCCAGAACGAACAGGATACAGGTCACCAGCAGCACGATGGCGTAGGCGGCCCCCTGCGGCCAGTCATTGTTGTCGTTGAACTGCTGATAGATCAGCTGCGTGAACCACAGCGACGATGGACCGCCCAGAATCTGTGGCGCGGCCAGCGCACCGGCGGACAGCATGAACACCATGGTACAGCCAGAACTGATACCCGGTTTGGCATATGGAATGACCACGCGCCAGTGAATCCGCCACCAGGGCGCACCCAGATCCCGCGCCGCTTCGATCTGGTTTTTGTCCAGACTTTCAATAACGTTATACATCGGGAAAATCATCAGCAGGATATAGGCATAGCCTAGGCCGGCATACAGCGCGATATCGTTGCGGATGAAGTCGAACGGCGTATCCCATATCCCCAGTCCCACGAACAGCGTATTCAGAACACCGGTCTCGCCAAAGATAATCCGCAGGGCAAAGGCGCGCAGGATTTCATTGATCCAGTATGGAATGATCAACATGATCGCGAAAATACGGATTTGATTGCCCTCGGTCTGGCCCAGATAATAGGCAATCGGATAACAGATGATCAGGTTGAAGATCGTCACGCAGACCGCCGCGACAAGCGTTCGAAAGAACACCCGCAGATCGACCACGTTATAATCCTGACTACCACCTTCGGGGCCATAGATCAGGTATTTGTAGTTCTCCAGCGTATAAACGTCCTTGGGCCCGCCGATTTCAGGCGGCGGAAGGTTTGGACGGAAAGAGAAGTCCAACATCGACAGCTGAGGCAAAATGATCAGGCCAATGGTCCAGAAGACCACCAAACCCAAAATTGCCAGTCCCATGCCGGTGCCGTTGCGATTGAAAAATTCTTTCAGAAACCGGGGCATAAGTTCTTCCCCTTATTCCGCTGCCAGCTCACCAGCAGGAACCAGAACCGCGTTGCGGGTCTCGTATTCCAGCGTGATGTTCCGACCGGTGTGATCCTCGAAAGACTGTCCGTGGTTCGGGATCGACACTTTGATCTCTTTGCCGCCTTCACCTTCGGTGAAAATGTTAAAGACGTTGCCCTCGAATTCTTCGTGGTTGACGCGGGCGGTGACGAAATGATTGCCCCTTGCACTGTCCGGCGCTATGGCGAAGGCTTCGGGACGGATGAACATCATCGCGTCGTCGCCTTCCTTCATCTTGCCCTGATTGGCGGTCGAAATCCGTGCAACCAGCTCACCCGAGCGGTTGGTCGAAATCAGGGCCTCATTGCCCATCACTTGCTTGATCTTGCCGCGGAAGACGTTGTTTTCGCCCACGAAAGAGGCTGCAAAAGCCGTATTGGGATCGTTGTAAATGGTTTTACCGTCGGCGATCTGGTCGATGACGCCTGCTCGCATTACGGCGATGTTGTCCGACATGGTCAGTGCCTCACCCTGATCGTGGGTGATGTAAATGAACGTGATGCCCACACGCTGTTGAATTTCTCGCAGTTCGGTCCGCATGTGCTGGCGCAGCTTGAGGTCCAGGGCCGACAGCGGTTCGTCCAGCAACAGAACATCGGGTTCGGCACACAGGGCACGTGCGATTGCCACACGCTGACGCTGACCGCCCGACAATTCGCTGGGCAGTTTGTCGCCCTGCCCCGGCAGCGCGATCATGTCCAGCAGTTCGTCCGCACGTTTGCGACGTTCGGCAGCGCTGGCGCCCTTGATTTCCATCGAGAAGGTGATGTTTTCCCAGACCTTCATCAGCGGGAACAACGCGAGGTTCTGAAAGATCAGTGCGGTCGGGCGTTTGTTCGGCCCGATCCCCCGCATATTGTTGCCGCCGATCAGGACGTTCCCTTCACTCGGCTCCAGAAAACCCGACACAGCGCGCAGGATGGTTGTCTTGCCGCAGCCCGAGGGGCCGAGGAACGAAAAGAAGTCGCCCCCGTTGATGTTTACGTTCGCATCTCGCACGGCGACAAAATCACCGAAACGGATCCACAGGTTTTCCAGATCGACTCCGACCCCTGCACTCATTTTTGGTATCTCCCTGGAGCACGGCCCGCGACCGTGTCACATTTCAGTCCGTCGCACCGGGGCGGCGTACGGAAACAGCCCCCCGCGCCAGCGCGAGGGGCCAGATTTCAAGGCGATCAGGCGCTCTTGAACTTGTTGACGAACTCGGTCCGGGTTTCCGCATACCAAGGTGCTTCGGCCGGCCACGGATTGAGGTTGGCCAGCGAGTCGCCTGGATAGGCCTCGGCGAAGTTCTTCTTGTAGGTGTCGCCCGAATATTGGTCGGCACCCAGCACCGGCGAGTTGTAGCCGTGGCTGTCAATTGCAACACCAGCAGGCTTGGCCTGATAGGCAAAGTCGATGAATGCATAGACCTGGTCGATATTCGCCGCACCTGACGGCATCGAAATACCGTCAACCCAGGCCATCGCGCCTTCAACAGGCGCCTGATAGTGCACAGGCTCACCGGCAGATTTCAGGGCCAGCGGCGGGCCGTCCCATGTTTGGCCGACAACGACGCCTTCATTCAAAAGACCGTTCTTCTGTGTGTCCGCGTCGTTCCAGATCAGCTTGATCCGGTCCTTGCGCGCGATACACCAGTCGGCGATCTGACCCCAGACTTTGCGCATGGTCTCTTCGTCGCCATATGCGGCCCAGACCGAACCCGGCTCCATCTCACCGGAACGTTCCATATAAAGACCCGCACCCAGCATCATCGAGTGCGCACGGCCCATGGTCTTGCCGGCGTTTTCCTCGGACCAGACGTCGCCATAAGACGGTGCGTCGCCTTCAGGCAGCCACAGATCAGTGCGATATGCGATGCCTTCGGTGCCCCAGATATGCGGCAGCCAGTGCGCGCCACTATCGCCGAAGTTCCAGGCATCCGTACCGATCTTCGCCATCGCCGGGTTCACCAGATCGATCGGAACCTTGTTCATGTCAAACGGCTGCAGCAGTTCCAGCGGCTCCCACTGGAGCGAGCGGTTGTTGGTGGGCGAGATGATGTCAAAGCCCTGGCCTTTGGTGGCCTTCATCTTGTTGATGATTTCTTCGTTCGACCCGATACCGGTGTAGTTGACCTTGATACCGGTCAGGGTCTCGAACTCTTCGATGAAGGACGGCGGCAGGTAATCCGACCACATCAAGATGTTGATCTCACCCGAAGATGCCAAAGCGGACTTGCTGTATAGTGGCGCTGCCAGCGCCGCTGCACCGGCCCCTTTAAGGACTGTACGACGCGTTACAGTTTTACGGTTTTCCATTGAGTGTACTCCCATTGTTGGAACGACTTGTTTTTGTTTTGTAGTCGCAGGCTAGAACTTTGCGGCAAGCCTGTCAGGCCAAAAGTGACAGTTGACAAAAATAATAGGTCCAGATTGCCGGCCAACCGATTGGAAAACCTGGTTAAGCCACTGAGTCATCACGCCAGATGGCCAGGTCACGCGGGCCAATACTGGCTTGTCCGACCAAAAATCGGCGGCTTTTGTCTTCAGGCAATGTTACTGCGACGTCACCAAAATTGAAGGCGAATGTCAGGTCACCACGGCGGGTGACGCGCACATCCGGCCCGACATCACTGCCAATTATTCCTGCCCAGTCCAGAGTTTCAGCGACAATCGCGTGCAGCAGCCCTTTTCGCGGAATCATCGCCAGGTAGGTGGCACGCGCCGAACGCACGGCCGCCGGGCTTCCATCGCGGTAGGGGCTTTCGAATCGCGCGATAACGTCCTGATTCGTCTCCACGATCTCGCGCCAGCCTGTGAACCCATGCGTCTCTCCACTAGTCAGGCGAACGCGTTCTGCCGCCAAATCCGGCAGCGACTCCACCCGCAGGACACGCAGTCCGGTCAAATCTGACAAAAGTCCGGGTGCCAGCCCCTCGGGGGTATGCATGTCGGGCGTTTTGCTGCCAGACCGTGCGCCGATCAGCAATTTTGCCGTGCAGTTCTTCAACTTCTCGGCAAGATCGGGTGTAATGATCATGCTTTGCGGCAATACAACCAGCGCATAGCCGGACAAATCGCTCTCCGGCCCCACGAAATCCAGATCAACCCCATACCGCCGGAATGCGGCATACCATTCACGCACGATCTGCGCGTTTGGAAACGCATCGTCATGCGGAAGGATGTCCGCAGCCCAAATCGACTCGTAATCCAGCAGCATGGCGATCTGCGCCCGGTCACGGACTTGTTCCGGCAGGTTATCGCGTTCCTCTGCAACCTGCGCCAGCTCGACCGATGCCTGATCAGGGCTGCCATCCGATCTCTGCAAAGCAGTGTGGAATTGTTCCTGCGCGAACCTGGCCTGGCGCCATCGGAAAAACATCACTGCCTGAGCGCCATGCGCATAGGCCGCCCACGTCCATAGCCGCACCATTCCATCCGCTGGCGAGGGGTTTTTCTCTGCCCAATCTACCGGACCTGGCTGCTGTTCCAGCACCCACATCCGGCCATTTCCCTGACTTCGGTACAGATCGCAGTGAAACCCCTGATAATCCGGTGCCCCGGTGCGTAGGTACCGGTGCTTTTCCTCGTCCGTCAGCGTCGAACCCAGCAAGTTTCCCAGCGGGTAGCTGTCAAAACCCACGATATCCAGATCAGCACCAACGGCGTGATGATCAAACTCGAAACTGCCCGCCATGAAGTTATGCGTGATGTCCCGGCCCGGTGAAAACTGCCGCAGGATATCCACCTGGGTCCGATTGAACAGCCGCACCCGGTCCGAAGAATACCGCGCGAAATCAAGCGAATGGGTTGGGTTGGGCATGGCAACCAAACCATTCGGCAGCCCGATCTGATCAAAGTCCGAATAGACCGTGCTCCAGAAAACCGTTCCCCAAATCCGGTTCAGGTTTTCAATCGTCGCGTACCGCTCGGCCAGCCAGCGCTGAAAACCGCGGCGCGCCGCGTCCGAATAGCTGAGAACGGTATCGTGGTCATTGTATTCATTGTCGATCTGCCAGGCGTGAACATGGGGGTTCTGTCCGTAACGGCGGGCATATTCGGTGGCGATCTGGCTGGCTTCAGCCAGGTAAATGTCGCTGGAGAAACAGTAATGCCTGCGCGATCCGA
This sequence comes from Ruegeria sp. CG4, assembly GCF_056537185.1. NCBI lineage: Bacteria > Pseudomonadati > Pseudomonadota > Alphaproteobacteria > Rhodobacterales > Roseobacteraceae > Ruegeria > Ruegeria sp. CG4. Next base: position 66,857 of record NZ_JBQFRB010000009.1, read on the forward strand.
ACCCGCGCACCCGGCCATCCGGACCCACAGGAAGGATCTCAGGATGCTGATCAATCAACCATTTCGGCGGCGCGGCAGTGGGCGTGGACATCATCACGCGCAAGCCAGCCTCGCCCAGAATGCCAATCACCTCGTCCAGCCAGCCCCATTTGAACCGCCCACGCTCAGGCTCGATCAGACCCCACGTGAACTCGGCAATGCGCACCCAGTCCAACCCCATATCGGCCATCCGCGCAGCATCGTCACGCCACTGCGACGCGTCCCATTGTTCCGGGTAGTAGCAGACCCCAAGTTCCAGTTTACTCATCTGTTTTCTCTTGCGGTCCGCCGCTCGATCCATTTCAGGAAACTAGCGCAGCCAAGGGTAATGACCACGTACAAAATGGCCGCAGTGTTGAACGGAGCGAAAGGCAGAAAGCTGGCGGCCTGAAACTCGCGCATGCGCTGAGTCATGTCGCGCACCGACAGAATTGACAGCAATGACGTATCTTTGATCATGGCGATGAATTCATTGCCCAATGGGGGGGTCACGATCCGCAGCGCTTGTGGCAGAATGATCAGCCGCGCAGTCTGCCAGCGCGACAGGCCCAATGACCCGCCCGCCTCGATCTGTCCTCGTGGGATGGCCTCGATGCCGGACCGGAAGATTTCGGCCATATAAGCCGAATAGCCCACCGAAATGGCGATGATACCACGGGTCATATTGGTCATGTCGATGCCGCCGCCAGTGGCATCCTTGACCGCGCCCGCCAGCGGCAGACCGATGTAAAGGATGATCACCAGCATCGGTATGCCCCGGATCGTGTCCACAAAGAACTCGGCCCCGACCGCAAGAGGATGCAGTTTGTGCTGCGCCCCACCTATCGTCAGGATCAGAAGCAGAAAGCCGAAAACCGCAAAGGCCAGTGCCGGGTTTCGGTATTTGTCGGGCAGAAAGCTGGTCTGCCAGATCACCGGATACCCTTTGGTATTTGTCCCGGCGGGAACAAAGGCACCCGACACGCTGTCCACGGACTCGATCTGATCCAGCGCGCTGACGGCATCCGGTGCACTGCGAATGCGATATTGCTGACCTTCGCCGCCCTCGAATTCGCCAAACCGAATGATGTCTGCCTGCGCCTGCGGCGTACCGCGCACAATGGCAATGCGGGCCTCGGTTGTACCGATCAGTTCATAGCTGACCTGCGGCTGCATGAAGAAAAAGGCCGAGACTGCCAGCAGGGCCAGACTGATCGAGCCATAGACCACCGTTGTTCTGGCCTTGGGCTTGAAAGATTGCAATCCGACCCAGATCAGCCCCAGGATCGCGGCAAAGATATAGGCAAATATTGCCGCCCGGAAGGTGATTGCGACACCGGTCGCAAACTGCCAGTGCGCCATGAACATCAGATAAAACAGTGCGGCACCGGTAATAATCTCTAGCCCCAACCGGACATACCCACGCATCGCAGTTGGCAGGTTTGGCGAAATCAGGATCACGGCTACCAAAGCCGCATAGACGCAAAGCAGTATCTGCAAACCGCTCTGAACCTGTTGAACCACTTCCGGAAAAAGAACCCATGTCTGTTCTGATCGGTCTATAAGCGCTGACGTATTTTCGCTGAGTGCGTGAAAGAACACGGATTCGGCAAATGGCATCAAAATTTGTGGGGCCACGAAGCCCAGAACCGCCAGCGCTGCGGCCGCTGGTAATGCCGCCAAGGCTGCACCGCGCAACCACAAGGGCGCGACCGTCTGAAACCGGGCGCTGCGGGCGCACAGATAACCCAGCGCGGCTACTGTCAGGATCAGCAGGAACCCGACAAAGATCGCGCCTGCATTGTTGCCAATACCCAGAATGGCAATCAGGGATCGCAGATATTTTGAAGACGTTGCAAAGAGATAGATGATAAACGGAGCCGCGGCGAGCAATACAAGATTGCTCGGCCGGATCGAGCTGAGGCGGGACATGGGATTTCTTCGACCTCTCTGCTGGGGTTGGATCCGGCGGTCAGAACCGCCGGACCATCTGTTCGTTCAGAGGATCACTCGGTACTCCAGTACTTGCCGACCAGGGCATCCAGCGTGCCATCTTCCTTGATCGCGGCCAGCCCTTCGTTGATCGCGTCAACGGTGGCGTCACCTTCCTGAAACACGATGCCCAGCGGATCGGACTGCAGACCTGTGATACCCACGGTCAGTTCACCTGCAAACTCCTGCTCGTAAGCCGCAGCCGAAGTTCCGTCGATGATGACGCCCTGCACATCGGCGTTCTGCAGTGCCAAAATGGCGGCCGAGAAATTATCATACAGGCTGACATTCTCACGCCCAACCAGTTCTTCGGCCAACTGTGCATTGGTGGTACCGGTTTGCGCCGCCAGTTTCTGGCCGCCAGCCTTGAAGTCATCCAGTGTCATGTCAGAGTTATCGACCTGCAGCAGGATGGCCTGGCTGACCACGATATAGGGGTCTGAGAAATCCATGGTTTCTTCGCGTTCCGGCGTGATCGACACGCCCGAGATCACCAGATCGAATTCGCCCTGTTGAAGCGCCGCAAAGATGCCGTCCCAGGCGGTGTTCACGAAGTTCGGAACGCAATTCACCTTTTCACAGATCGCGTTCATCACATCCACGTCAAAACCCACGATCTGGCCCGTGGATTCATCAACGGTTTCCATCGGTGGATAGGTGGCATCGGTTCCGATTTTGAGCACGCGCCCTTCCAGATCGGCGGCCATGGCCACGGGTGCGGTCAGCGCGGTCAGCGCCGCTGCGGCAAACAAGTTCTTGAACATTTTCATCTACTCCTCTGTTGGTTCAATTTGTGTGCGCCGTTTGCGGCGCGGCAGTGTCAGGTTGCCGCTCGATCAATCTGGCCCTGATCTTTTTTTGTGTCCTTGTGGGGTCGGCCCCCTCCAGCGTTTTCAGCATGTACTCGCCCAGCAATTGGCTGGTCTCTTCGATCGGCACATAATAGGTGCTGGGTGGCGGCACGAAGTACCGACTGAGTTGCAGGTCATCGGTCGAGATGACGACAAGATCCCGTCCAACCTTTACACCGGCGCGATGCGCGCCGGACAATACACCAAGCGTCATCGCTTCGTTTGCGCATATGCAGGCGCTGGGTCGGTTCGGCAGGCGCATCAGATCATCGAAAACCCGCTGCCCCGTTTTTGCAGTGACCGGACCGTTGAAGATCAGTTCCGGCTCGACCGGCAAGCCCCCGGCCAACAGCGCTGTGGCATAGCCTTGCTGTCGTTGCGTCGCATAAATCAGATTCTTTGGCGGGTTGGCCAAGGCGATACGTCGGTGCCCAAGCCGGATCAGGCGCGCCGTTGCATCATGCGCTGCGGCCTGACTGTCCAGATCGACGTAGGCATGTGGGGCTTCACTTTCGCTCATGCCCATGGTGACGAAGGGAAAGTCTTTTTTCTGCAGGAACGCGATGCGCGGATCGTCGTGTAATGTACCGGAAAAGATCACACCATCGGCCAGACCGTCCTGAACAATCCGGCCCAGTTTTGCCATTGCATCTGTGACGTCCGAGACGCTGAACACACTCAACTCATATCGCGACCCCTGAAGGGCACTGGAGATTCCAGCCACGATACGGGTGAATTCCACCCCTTCCCACTCATCGGCCGTGTCCGGGGATACGCTGACCAAAACCGCAATGCGATAGGATTTGTTGGTGCGCAGTTTCAGCCCGTCCAGATTGACCCGATAGCCCATTTTAGCCGCGACGGCCTGGATCACTTCGCGCGTTTCCGCCTTGACCGACGCCGCCCCGCGCAGCGCATTGGAAACGGTTCCCACCGAATAGCCGGTTTGTCTGGCTATCGACTTGATCGTCGCCCGCGCCATTACCCGACCCCGGCCAAAACCCGGTCGCACAGGAAACGACGACCGGAGTTGAGTATTTCGGCGTGGTTATACGTGTCGTCATGTTCGACAAAAATGTCAGTGCAGGCACTGTCGGCCAAGGCCTGCAAAACAGGAGCCCAATCAACCAACCCCTCCCCCGGCGCACACCAGAGATCATCCTCCGGCCCGGCTCGGGGCTTCACATCCTTTGCGTGCGCCGACGTTATCCGGTTGGAATATCGGCGCAGTAAATGGTGGGGTTCCGAAACGGCAGATGCCAGCCATCCGATATCCGGCTGCCAATACAACGCCTTTCTGGACAATATGATATCCAGCGGCGTTTCGCCCCTGGGACCGACCAGTTCAAAGTCATGGTTGTGATACGCCAGACATATGCCGTGCTCAGCCAGACGCGCGGCCCAGTTTGCCAACTGGCCCGACACTACCCACCATCCCTGGGCAGTGTCGGGCCTGGCCTCGGGCGCCAGCCAAGGCATGACGGCCACTCGGCATTCCAAACCCTTCAGCAAGGTGATGATTTTTTCGAACCGGCTTTCGAAGTCTTCCCATTCAAAATGTGCCGACCGGACCTTCAATCCCGATTGCCGCACCTGCTTTGTCATTTCCGATACAGAGAGACCGTGAAACCCGACCGCCTCAACATCGGCAAATCCGCAGTGCGCGACCAGATCAAGCTGAGATCGCAGATCGCCAAGCTGGCGCACGGTATATAGCTGGGCTGATATCCGCATTTACACCGGTTTTCGCTCATTGAAACGTTTCAAACATCGTGAAACAACGCGCCCTTCTTTGTCAAGCACCGAAAAAAGCTGATGTCCCGACCGGATTCCAAGTCGGGTATTTGAGCAGAAGAAGTCATTTTTGACTGCGCATACATCTGGATTGCCGCAAAAGGACCTGATAAATGATAGCGCAATCATTCCCGACCCCGGCAGGTTCCGAGCATGAATTTCAAACGCAGCGACTTTCCCAAAGATTTCCTCTTTGGCGTGGCGTCACCTGCCTGCCAGGGCGAGGAAGCCAACAGGGATGATCCGCGTCAGGTCGGGCGGGAAACACTTCCGGCTTCGACCGAAAACTTGGCTGGTTCGGCGAATGACCCCCTCAGCAAGCTGGAACAGTGGCTCGATCCGGTAAGCGAAGCCGGGTTTGACGGCTTGGCTTTCACGGTCAGCTGGACGCGGGTGATGCCCGAAGGCCGCGGCTCGGCCAGCCCGGATGGTCTTGATTATTATGACCGGCTGGCAGACGCTTTGCTGGACCGTGGCATACGCCCCTGCGCCACCCTTTTTCACCAGGGTTTGCCCATGGCGCTTGCGGACCTGGGGGGTTGGCGAAATCGCGACATTGCCGGTTGGTTCGCTGACTTTACGGAAATCATAATGGGCCGTGTCGGCGACAGGATGTACAGCGTCGCGCCAATTTGTTCGCCACTGGACGTTATTGAATCAAATCGCCAAATCCCTGGACAGTGCTTTACACGAACTACGGCGCGTACCATGCACCATCTGCTTTTGGCGCATGGGCAGTCGATCCAGTCCATGCGCGGGCTGGGCATGACAAATCTTGGCGTCATGCTGGATATCGATCAGGCTGAAATTGCGACTGCTGATGACCAAGGAGAGCGCACAGTCGGGAATGGCTCCCGATCATACGTGCGCTACATCAACAACGCCCTGTTCCGCAAAACCTATTCCGTAGACGAACCGGACAAGTTGGAGCAACTTCTGCCACATGGTTGGCAGGATGATTTCGAAACGATTGGCGCGCCAATGGACTGGTGTGTCCTCAATTGTATTTCGAGCGAAATCGCTGATCCGGCAGACGGGCTCGAGCAGAAAATCAGCCCCGAACTGTCGGAGATTTTGTTACACATACAACATGAATACACCGGCGACCTGCCCATCTATGTCACTGATGGCATTCAGCGGAACCTCGGTCAGCGCACAGTTGAACAAGGGACCGAACGCCTGAACCAAGCTCTTGGAGCGGTTCAAACTGCAATGGATCAAGGCGTGCCGGTCAAAGGTTTTTTTACCCGATCCTTGCCTGGCGATGATAAGTTTGCAGAAAACGGATCGTTCGAGGCAATAAAGAGCGCGTTGTCAAAAGTAGAGGTTCTGGCGCGTCCCATGACGCAGCCTGCTGGTCGCATGCATGAGCATTGGAACCTAGTTGCCGATATCGGTGGGACCAACACCCGGCTCGGGGTGATTTCGAACGGGCAACTGACCGAATTGCGAAAACATCCGACGGGCAACCTTTCCCAATTGCTCACGGCCTTCCACGAGATGAGGGACGACATCGGAACCGACCCGCGCGCGGTGGTCGCGGCCGGGGCCGGGCCGGTAAAAAATGGAACGATCCGGTTGACCAACGCCCATCTGGACCTGTCCGAAACAGACATCGGGCGGGCAACGGGCGCGCAGAATACATACGTCATTAATGACTTCACCGCGGCCGCCTGGTCGGTAGCGGAAATCTCATCAAGTGATGTCGATGTCCTGCAAGGGTCCGAAACACCTCCGCCCGGAACCCGGCTGGTGGTTGGACCGGGCACTGGTCTTGGCGTTGGCGCCTTGCTCTACTCTGAAGGGCGCTACCATACCGTGTCGGGCGAAGGCGGCCATATCGGCCTCTCTCCGCGCCATGATGACGAGGTCGAGGTCTTCCGCGCTGCCCGAAGCATCGCGCCCGATTGTTTCTTTGACGACAGTCTGGTGCTGGAAGCCGAGATGTTTCTGAGCGGCACCGGCCTGCCGGTTCTGTATCAGGCTATTGGCCTGGCCGCGGGTCATGCCGACACGCCAAAACGCAACGCCCGGGACATCCTACAGGATGCACGTGCGCAAACTGATCCGTTCGCGGTGAAGGCGGCGCAAATGTTCACCACGCATCTTGGCGCCATGATGGGCGATCTGGCGGTGACCCTCATGCCATTAGGTGGCGTTTATCTGGTTGGCGGTGTGGCAGAAAAGAACCGCTGGCTGTTTCGTGACGCATTCTGTGCGGCCTTCAATGCAGGTGGCCGCTTCAATGAGTTGCGCCGGTCGATGAACCTCTATGTTTCAGAGCAGGCTGAATTCGGCATAATCGGAGCAAACAACTTCTGCAAAAACGCCCTGCGCGACAAGGGCATCTGATCTCCAATCCGAAAGGACCCCTATCTTGATCCTGTGTTGTGGCGAAGCTTTGATTGATATGATTGCCTCTCCGACGCTGTCCGGGGAACAAGGGTTTGTGCCCCATTCCGGCGGTGCCGTTTTCAATACGGCCATTGCACTGGGTCGTCTTGGGGCGCCGGCCGCGATGCTGACAGGTTTGTCTACGGACATGTTTGGCCGACAACTGGAAAAGGCGCTCAACGACAGTCATGTCGATACCACGCATCTGATAACATCAGACCGCCCAACAACTCTGGCCTTTGTGCAATTGCAGAACGGGCAAGCCACATACAGTTTCGTTGACGAGAACACCGCAGGACGCATGCTGCGCCCCGAAGACATGCCAGAACAGCTGACAACGGTATCAGCAATGTATTTCGGCGGGATAAGTCTGGCGTGTGAGCCTTGTGCTGATGCGTATGCCGCGTTGCTTGACCGCCACGGATCGGATCGCGCTGTCATGCTGGATCCGAATATCCGCCCAGGCTTCATCAAGGAACCGACCAGATACCGCACCCGCCTGAACCGCATGATTTCGCAAACCGATATCCTCAAGGTTTCGGACGAGGATTTGAACTGGATCATACCGGGCCCGGAACCTTTGGAAGAAAAGGTTCCTTTGCTGCTGCAGGCCGGTCCTGCCGTGGTTGTGGTCACTCGGGGCAGCGATGGCGCTTCCGGATATCTTGCTGATGGATCGAACGTCTCGGTGCCAGTGAAACCGGCAGAGGTGGTCGACACGGTAGGCGCCGGCGACACATTCAATGCAGGCGTGTTGGCCCAATTGAACGGGTCGGGTCACCTGACCAAACCGCGCTTGCGTAATCTGTCCGGCACCCAGTTGCGCGCGGCCCTCGAAATGGGGGCCGAAGTAGCTGCCGTTACCGTATCCCGCGCCGGCGCAAACCCGCCATGGCAGCACGAGCTATAAGAAAAGGAAGGTCTTTCGTGAAACGATCCGAAATCAATCGCATCAAGGCAGAAGCGCAGTCCTTCATCCAGTCTTTCGGGGCGGTTCTGCCACCCTTTGCGGACTGGTCGCCCGATAAAATCCGCAGCCCGCAAGCTGCAGGTATCCGCGAACGAGGGCTGGGCTGGGATATCACCGATTACGGACAAGGTCGGTTTGATGAACTGGGCCTGTTTCTGTTCACCCTGCGCAATGGCGACGTGACCCAACTAAATCAGGGGCGTGGCATGCTGTATGCCGAGAAACTGCTGATTTCGCGGGACAAACAGCTTTCGCCCATGCACCGGCATATCATCAAGGCTGAAGACATCATCAACCGTGGTGGTGGTGACCTGGTTATGGAAATCTATGGATCTGACGCCGGGGGCGGCATAGACCGCGACAATGCCGTGACCGTACCCAGCGACAGTTGCCCCGTGACAATCCAACCAGGCGAGCATCTGCGGCTGAAACCGGGCCAGAGTGTCACACTCATGCCCGGCATCTGGCATGCTTTCTGGGCGGAACAGGGCGATTGTCTGATTGTTGAGGTGTCCACGGTTAACGATGACCGTACCGACAACGTGTTCGAAGATCCCATTCCCCGCTTCGCCTCAATCGAGGAAGACGTGGCCCCCGACTTTTTGCTGGTTGCAGACTATTAAATCAGGTGTCGCCGGGCAGTCCTGCGTCGCTGAGACTGCGCAGCAGTTTCTGCTTGAATGCTTCATCCAGTTGCCAGATAGAGAGTGTTTTCAGCGCGTTGGCGGAAAACTCCGGCTGAAGTCTCAGCAGGTCACGGATTGCAGCCTTGGCGCGATCCGGCTGACCGGCTTCGTGACTGAGGGCGGCGCGCCACAGATGCGTCCAGAAAAAACCCGGCATCTCGATCTGGTTCAGCTCGGTCAGGGCCTGTTCGAATTCACCCTGATCAAACAGGTAGAAGACACGCGGGAACCGATACCAATGGGGGTAAACCGGATTCAGCGCAATCGCGCGATCCACCAGTGCCAACCCCTCATCCCAGTCTCCGCCGAAGGCCAGGCGCATACCATAATGTGCCAAGATGGCCGCATCATTTGGATTAAGGTCAATTGCTGCCGCACCCGACTTCCGGAAACCATCCATGTCACCCATGACAAACCTCAGGTTCGCCAGCATCAGATGAGCCGTCGGCAGGTTGGGATCGATCTGCAACGCCCGGCGCGCAGCCACGTTTGCAGATTGCAGTACCTGAGTGCGATCGCCACCCAGATTGAACCGGACCTGCTGCAGATAAAGGTTCGACAGAACCGCCCATGCCTCGGCGTAGTCAGGATTTTGGTCAACCGCTTTCAGAATGCAGGATTTGACCTCGGCGTGGCGACTGAGGTTTATGCGGATCTGATAGGCGTAGTACTCAAGTACGCAGTCATAGGCGTCCCGGTTTCTGGGCGGTGTGCGGGCTGCGGACCGCATCGCGTCATGGTTCAGCAATCCATATTTGCCGGCCAACTGCCCGGTAACGTCCCGGATGATCTGATCCTGAGCACGATAGATCTCGGACGGGGACCGCCCGACAGAATAACTGCGCACCCAGACATACCGCGCCTCGGCCAGATTGATCAGCCGCGCTGACAAGCGCAGGGAATCTCTGGTTTCCAGAACGCTGCCTTCAAGCGCGTAGTCCGCTTTGAATTCAGTCCGGAGCGTCTGCGGATCGGTGTCGCCGCCCCGAAAACGGCCAACCGTCCCCAGTGGCAGAACCCACAAATCGTTGAACCTGATCAGTTCTGTCGTCAGTTGTTGCGTAATGCCATCAGCCAGAACCAAGGACGCCTCGCCCATTGAATCAAACGGCAAGACCGCAATGATTGGCCCCTTGGGCAACCCCGGGTCTCGTTCCGAGGGCGGGTCATACAAGACAGACCATCCCGCCCAGATCACTGCACATACCACTCCAAGGCACGACGCCAGAATTATTCTGGTGGATCGCGACCGGCTTTCCTTTTTCATAGGCTCTGATGCGGGTTGAACAGAACTGGGTTCGGCGGACGTCATCCGTTCGAACCGCGGCGCATAACCGCCCTTGGGAATGCTGAGACGTATCGGATCGTCGCGACCAGGACCGGCATAGTACCCATCGATGTCCTGACGCAGACGGCGCGCTTCAAGCCGGACAACCGGATCGGATTGCTGATCGAAACTGGCATCGCGATCAAAGACCGACATGGCAATCGACACGCCCTTGATATGGCCAGCCCGCCCGGCCAGATACTCGTCGACCACATAAGCCAAAAAGGTTCTGCGCTGGGGCGTCGCTGAAAACTCTGGGTGGTCAAGAAGGCGCTGCAACTGCGCGCGGATATCCTGCTCTGATATGGCCAAATCTGGCATCCAGTTCTGAAAAATGGTTTTGTTATCGGCTCTTATGGCAAGTGTTTCACCGCTTTTACATCCACTACCGCCCAGGTAGCAACATGTTCGCACTTCACGAGCGCGCGCGAATGCATAACAGCCTTTGCTTCAACAGGAGTTGCTGCAGGTGATCGGTTTGTCTTTCCAAACTTCCAAGAATGCGGAACGGAACATCTGAACACGCTCCTGAAAACCACGATCGAGCATTTATCAATTGGAGCTGCCCAACCTATGGCACGTCGACACATTCTGGCCCTTTCCACCGCATTGCTGACTGCCTCCGCAAGTCTTGTAGCCGCACAGGAGCATTTTGATCCCAAGGGTAAACTGCCCTCGGAATTCACGGTCAATTTTCAGGAAAAATTGCGCAACACCCTGCCGTTCGAGGATCAGCGGGATTTTGAAGAAAGCCGTAAAGGCCTGATCGCCGTTCCCGATTATCGCCAGATCACGACCGAGGACGGCACAGTGGCCTGGGATATCGGCAGCTATGACTTCCTGCTGGAAGACGGGCAGGAGTTCGATTCGATCCACCCGTCGCTGCAACGCCAGGCAGTTTTGAACATGAACTACGGCCTGTTTGAAATTCTGGAAGGCCAGATTTATCAGGTGCGTGGCTTTGACCTTTCGAATATTTCCTTTGTTCGCGGCGAAAGCGGCTGGATCATCTTTGACCCGCTGGCGTCGAAGGAAACCGCCGCTGCCGCATTGAAGCTGCTGAACGACACGGTGGGTGAGTTGCCGGTCAAAGCGGTGGTTTATTCACACTCTCACGCCGACCACTATGGCGGTGTGCGCGGTGTCATTACCGACGAAGATGTCGCCAATGGCGTTGAAGTCATCGCGCCTGCCGGTTTCATGGAACATGCCGTTTCCGAGAACGTTTATGCGGGCAATGTGATGAACCGCCGGCTGTTCTTCCAATACGGCGTTCTGCTGCCGCGAAATCCTTACGGCCATGTGGACCAGTCGATCGGCAAGAACATCTCGGCCGGAACCACCGGCCTGATTGAACCGACCCGCTATGTCTCGGATGACTATGAAGAGATCACCATCGACGGCGTGCGCATGATCTTCCAGAACACACCGGGTACCGAGGCCCCGGCGGAGATGAACACCTACTTCCCCGACCTCAAAGCGTTCTGGGCGGCTGAGAACATCACCGGCACCATCCATAACATCTACACCTTGCGCGGCGCGCTGGTCCGTGATGCGCTGAGCTGGTCAAAGCATATCAACGATGCGCTTTACGAATTCGGGCAGGATGCCGAACTGATGTTCGCCTCGCACTCATGGCCGCGTTTCGGCAATGATCGTATTCAGGAGGTGATGCGGGCACAGCGCGACACCTATGCCAACCTCAACAACGGGGTACTGAACCTGGCCAACAAGGGCGTGACCATCAATCAGGTCCACAACGTCTATGAGGTGCCGCAGAGCCTTCAGGATCAATGGGCCGCACGCAGCTATCATGGCTCGGTCGAGCATAACAGCCGCGCGGTGATCAACCGCTATCTGGGTTATTGGGATGCCAACCCGACGACGCTGACGCCCCTTTCACCCGAAGACAGCGCACCATTGTTTGTCGAGATGATGGGCGGCGCCGAACCGATCATGGCAAAAGGTCAGGAACTGGTGGCTGCCGGGAGATATCTCGAAGCGACCGAGATCCTCAACAAACTTGTCTACGCCGAGCCGCAGAACCAGACCGCCAAGGACTTGCTGGCCGATGCCTTCGAACAGATTGGATATCAGAAGGAAAGCCCCTCGGTCCGCAATTCGTTCCTGGGCGCGGCCTATGAACTGCGCAATGGCATCCCTCAGGGCGCCACCATCGAAACCACCGGCCCGGATACGATCAAGGCCATGCCGACAAGCATGTGGCTGGACTTTCTTGGCATCCGCGTCAACAGCGCCAAAGCGGCAGGGATGGAGTTCACGATCAATCTGACGATCCCCGATCGGGACGAAAACATCGTGGTCGAGATGAGCAACGCCACGCTGACCCACATCGTGGGCCAAAAAGCTGATGACGCCGACCTTTCGATTGCTCTGAACCGTACCGATCTGGAACAGGTCATGACCGGAGAGCGGAAGCTGACAGATATGCTGGCGGACGGAACGGCGAAGTTCGAAGGCAATGCGGATCTGGTGGCGCAACTGGCCTCAACTCTGGACCAGTTCGATCTGGGGTTTGAGCTGATGCCCGGGACCGGCGCGCAGGACCTGACGGCCCCTGCCAACGATTTTGCTCAGCCACCCCTTGCGAACTCCAACGGCGGCTGATTCCCCGATCAGCCAACCGGTTCCTTATCAACACGAACCGGAAACGTTGTGGATGGCAGGTTTGTCCTGCCGAAAGACGGGCTGCCCCAGCGGCCCGTCTTTTTCGCCTTTCTTGTGAGGCTAGAATGTCTTTTTTGCCGCCGAACGCCACCACAGGGACGTGCGTGAAATCAGACCTCATCCGCAAAACAATGGCGCTTCGTGAGCCTTCAGGCCCTCGCAATCAACGATCTTCAGGTTGGTTCCAGTCCGGAAGTCAGCCCACCATGATGCTGGCTTCGTGTTTTTTCAGAACCCGCGCCGCCGTCGGGCCGTAGTTCCTACAAACGCCATCGGCAATCTCGGGAAAAATCTCGACGATCTCGTTCCAGGACTCCTCTGAGAAGCCTCGCGCGGCGATGTCACCGGGATAAAGGCTTTCAGAAAACGCGCCATTTGAATGCACGATTTCATGCCTGTCGAAGATGAAATGGAAATAGGTTACCTGCGACACGTCCGCCGCGACTGACACGCCGGGTAAGCCTAGCAAATGCTTGGCCGCGACCAGCACCGCCTTGTCACCAAAGTGGATTTCATTGACAGGCTTCGTCACCAGCATCCGGTGGTTTGGCGATACCATCAGATCCGACGACGGAGAGTTCGGCGCGAGTGCCCCTTGCGCTATCCGGATCGGTGTCAGATGCCGCTGCGCGGACAAATCCAGGGTGCGTGATCCGATCCATCGAATTTTCCTGGCCTGCCCGTCCGCTGTATCAACCAGATCTCCGGCCATCAGGCTTTCGACAGGCCTTGAACCGTCTGGTGTGCCGATCAGGGTACCTTTCACGAAACAGGGTACATCGACAATTGCGTCGGGGTCAGTGGTATCCGGCGCGTTTCCTGGCGTTACATTCGAGATTGAAAACGGGTAGTTGGTGCCCGGAACAAGCGGTTCGGAAGTGATATAACCGGCCAAGGTGCCGTCGACCTCGACCCGGAACACGTCGATCGTTCCGCCGCCCGGTTTGAAAAGCTGATAGGATTCTTCGAGGTAGATATTGCCACTCAGGAACGTGACAGACCCGTCCAGACTGGTCACGTCGCCTGTCTGCGTCAGGTCATCGCCAACTTCGTTGTTGAATCTGTCACCGTTGAAATCCGTGCCATTGTCCGGCGCGCCATTGACCAGCGTCCCTCCGGCGCCGTCAACCACCGAAAACAACACCCGGTCCGCATTCGGGTCATACGTATTGGACAGCGTGACACCGCCGCCAAAAAACGAGACGGTTATTACGCTGGGATCATACCCGATATACGAATAATTCGCCATAAAGTGACCTCACACTCGCGAAACACGCTTCATTTGTTATACTGAGTTAAGTTGGGCTTAAATAAGGAACTTTTGTGCAGCGGAACCGATCACACATGTCCACGAAGTTGCTACCTTGCACGCCAATCGATTAATTCTTGATGAACAGAGACCCCGGACACCAACCGCGAGGCTCAGGTAGCCAAACAGAACACCGGGGCAGAAGGGTCCAAAGGGATGGTCACAAAAGCAGAGCTTGAACAGCAGGTTGCTGAGTTAAAGCGCCAATTGGCGGAGTATTCCCGCAACGAGAAGCCGATTGAACATCGCGAAACCAATGACCCACAGACACCTGATCACGAGATAATATCAGAAGCTTGGGCCGAAAATCTGCGGCATCTTCCCGGGCAGATCGAAGATGTGCTGACCGAATTGGAAGATTTGCCCCACAAAAAGCCGATCCTGATTGCCCTTGGTGTCTTTGCCCTTGGGTATTTGATTGGCCGGTCCCGGTAGGAGCGTATCATGAGCCGTATTTCCAGAAACTTGTCGATCGTCCTACGTTCAGAACGGCTGATTGCCCAGCGGCAATTTACCATCGCGGCGCGCCGCACCGGGCTATATGCTGCGGCCGGTCTGGCCGTGGGGCTGGCTGTGATCATGCTGAATGTCGCAGGCTATTTCGCATTGTCAGAAACACTATCGAAACCGCTGTCGGCGCTTCTGGTTGCCGCAGCGAACCTTGTGTTGGCGGTTTTGCTGGCCCTCTTTGCCAAATCAATGTCCTCGCAGTCCGACAGTGAAACAGTGACTGAATTGCGCGACATGGCGCTGGCAGACATCGAAGAAGAAATCCGCGACGGGCTGACACAGGCGCAGGACGCGATTACGCATGTCAAAAAGATGTCACGGGACCCTTTTGGGACAATCGCGCCCGAACTGGCCGCCGTAATTGTGAAGATACTGGCGCGACGCGCTTCCGATCGCTCAAAAACGGACTAGAAAGCCTAAGAGCCAAAGACTGACGCCCAATCTAACTAAACTAACGGCCACTACAGAGGTCGAAATGTCCTTCGCCGATGCCCTCGCGCCTACAGGCATGCGAGGGTAACAGTCGACAGGCCAAAGGTTCCCAAGCGAACTCCGGACGGAAGCAGCGCGCTTAGGCAGTAGGTTCGCCGGCGGGAACAATACCCTGCGCGACCCATTGGTCGAATATCTCCAGGGCAGTGATGCAGAATTCCGGGTCATTGATATGGGCGTCCAGTGCGGTTGCCTGAACCGAAGGTGCGACGGTAGTTGTCAGAGCCTCAATAAACGCGCTCAGGCCATCTGGGTCGTGACAATCTCCGCCCGGGCGGTCCCATTCCTCGATGCCGCCGCGCGGTATGATCAGATGGGTGGGCGCGGGGCTTTCGCCAAGGCGCTTGTTCAGTTCGTGGGCAATTTCGCGCCGCTCGTCAGCAGTGTAGTAGGTGTTCTTGACCAATTTGTTGTGGGTGTGGATCGGACGGTCCAGAAACCGTTCCGGGATGTCTTGCCAGCCCGCAAAATCGATCAGGTCCATACATCCCGGGGCCACGATCTGCGGAATGCCGGCCCGCCCAGCCCCGCGATGCCGGTCCTTGCCTGCGTTCACGACGGAACCGGCCAGCAGATTGCCCAATTCGCACCCGGCAAAGTCCATAACGCAGACAAAGCCGTTTTGGCCTGCGATCTGTTCGAAGGCCATGCCGCCCATGCCCATGGCATGAAATACGGCAACTTCATAACCGCGCTCTTCCAACGCAGGTTTGAGTGTCTTGATGTATTTGAGGCATGAGGTCCCCAACGAGGTGACACCCACCATCGGACGCCCGCTTTTGGCCGGTTCTGCCGCGCGTGCGGCCCCCAAAACGGCGCCTGCCGCTTGTGACAGCGACGATTTGCAGATCGCGTTCAACCCATACAGCCCCCCGGCCCAGAGGATCATCTGGATGTCCGGCGAAAGACGCTCGGCCGGGATCAGGGCCGAGAAGGACACGGTCGAGACGACGTATTTGGGCACCCCGATGGGCAACGATTGACAGACATCCAGCGCAAGATCGGTACCCATGGTGCCGCCCAGTATGATCACACCGTCAATCAGGCCCTGATCGTGCAAGCGGCGGGTCAGGACACAGGCACCGGCGGACATGATCTGCATAGCCACATGTTCGCTGCCACTGTCTATGGCAGCCTGAATCGAGCTACCACCCGCCTTGGCCACATCATGTTTCGAATAGTCGGTGGGATTGGCGGGGTCGCCCAGAACACTGACGTCCAGGGTCAGCACACCACCGCCCAAGGAACGGATCTTTGCCGCCATGAACTCCAACTCGTCGTTTTTGGTGTCATATGTCCCAACGACAAGGATCGTCTTGTCCGCCATGAGGTCCTCCGCTGAATTTTAATTAACATATTAAGAACTGGGCTGCGCAATTGTCAATTGAGCTTCCCTGGTCTGGTGTCAGCCCCGCATCAACTCTCCTTTGGGGTCGTAGTACGGCGCAAACTGAACCCTTAGCGGGTACATTTCCCCGGCGATTTGAACGTCAAAGCCGCCCTCGTCGATCCAGGCCTTCGAAACACCTTCCTCATGGTGCAGGCTGGCCAAACCGACCATCGCCTGCAACCGGAAGCCCCAGTCGCCCGAGGTGACATGCCCCACAATCCTGCCGTTCTTCCACACAGGCTCGTTGTGAATCAGATACGGACCGGTTTCAGCATCCAGGTCGTCTACTTTGCAGGATACGGTGCGGTGCGCAGTCGCGGCACCGCCAGCCTTCTGTTCAGTCAGAACGTCCTTGCCGAGGAAGTCGCCAGCCTTATCCAGCTCTACTGCAAAACCCAGCCCGGTTTCATAAGGCGTGTCATCCTCGGCGATGTCATGCCCGAAATGTCGGAAGCCCTTCTCGAGCCTACACGCGTTCATGGCGAACATTCCCATATGGAGCATTCCGTGCGGTTTGCCCGCCGCAATCAGCGCTTCATAGACACCTGCGACGAACTCCGTGGGTATCATCAGCTCGTACCCGAGTTCACCAATGAACGAGCGCCGAATGGCCCACCCTCGGGCATAAGCCATGTCGATTTCTCGCGCCGCGCCAAAGGGCAAGGCCTCGTTCGACATGTCGTCGCCCGAGATGGCAGACAGTATGTCGCGCGATCTTGGACCGTGGATCGTGATCAGGCCATAGCCCGAGGTCGCGTCGAACACCTCGAACCGCCAGCCCGGTTCGGCGTGATCCTTGATCCATGCCTGATCGCGCATCTGGCTGGGATGGCCTGTAATTACAATGAAACAGTCCTGCGCTGTTCGGGTCACGGTCACATCGGCCTCGATCCCGCCGCGCGCGTTCAGGAACTGGGTGTAGACCGAGGTGCCGACCGTGACATCCATCTGCGCGCCGCAGACCTTGTTCAGCGCTTTTACCGCGTCCGGACCCTGCACCTGAATTTTCGAATACATCGATTGATCGATCAGCACAGCAGCATCCCGGGCGGCCAGACATTCGGCCCTGACGTGCGGTGCCCAGTCTTTGCGCCGCAGGCTCGGTTCTTCATTCCAACCCTTTTTTTCGGGGTCGAAGTACATCGGCACCTCCCAGCCGATCCGCTCGGCAAATGTCGCGCCTGCCTCTTTCAGCCGATCATGCAACGGCACCCGACGCACTCTGCGTGCCGAATGGACCTGCCGTCCGACCCAGTTGACGCCATAGTGGAAGCCCACTGACTCGGCGCTGCGGTCATGATTGTATTTGGTATTGCGCTGGAATGGGTGCGCCCGGCGGGCCAGCATCGGGCCCATGCCCCGCGACGGCGCGCCGTCGGTTATCCATTCCGCCATTGTCAGGCCAACACCACCCGAGTTCAGGATTCCGTTCGAGTTCATGCCGGCTGCCACAAACAGGCCCTCGATCTCGCTGGTCGGACCCAGATAGGGACGTCCATCGGGTGTAAAACTCTCGGGCCCGTTGAAAAAAGTCTGAATGCCCATCTCGCCTAGTGCAGGCATGCGTTCGAACATCTTTTCAAGGTTCGGTTCGACGTGTTCCATGTCAAACGGCAGCTCGTCGAATTCGAAGTCTTCGGGGATGCCGTTCCTGCCATAGGGCTTGCCATGCTTTTCGAATGACCCGATCAGCAGCTTGCCAGTGTCTTCTTTCCAATAGGTCCGCTCTTCGGCGATGTTCAAAATCGGCTGGGTCCTGAGCAGGCCGTCCACAAGTTCGGTGACAATATAGAAATGTTCAGTCGCGTGCAGCGGCACGGTTACTCCGTGTGCCTTGGCAAACAGGTGGCTCCACATGCCGCCCGCCAGCAACACCTTGTTGGTCGCAATCACGCCCCTTTCTGTGTCGACACTAACCACCTTGCCATCCCGGATGACCAGACGATCAACCCTGGTGTTTTCGAACACCTGTGCCCCCATGGCCCGCGCGCCCTTGCTAAGCGCGACCGTAACGTCAAGCGGGTTCACCTGGCCATTCGACGGAACAAAGAATGCGGATTTCACGTCATCTGTTTCGATCCATGGCCATTTCTCTTTCAACTCGTCGCGGGACAGCATGAAGGTCTCGATCCCCATGCGGGCTGCGTGGTCGTGGCTGCGCAGCAGTTGTTCGTGGCGCACATCGCCGATTGCCAGATTGATCGTGCCGTTTGGCTTGTAGCCGGTCGCCTGTCCGGTTTCGATTTCCAGATCGCTGAAAAGGCGCGCTGTATATTTGCCCAGCTCGGTCTGTGCCGTGCTGTCGCGTAACTGCCCGACGATCCCGGCTGCATGCCAGGTTGTTCCGCTGGCGATCTTCCGTCGCTCGACCAGAACTGCGGGAACGCCGCGCTTTGCCAGATGATACAGGGTCGAGATGCCGATGATACCACCACCGATGATCACCACAGGTGCTTGTTCAGGAAAAGAGACGGGCATCAAAACAATCCTTCAGTCTGCAAGGCAGCCGATCTTCGGGGTTTCGGATCACAAACGCCGTGGGGTCAAGCTGTGCCGGATCCACCCTGCGCTGTCGGGTCTTGTGTGCCAAAGAATGGTGAGAAATCACAATTTTTCGCACCATTGGTGCGAATAACGCACCATTTCTTCATCAAGGCCTTGGTGCGCCAGTCAGTGCGATTTCAAGCTTTTCCACTGCGGTTTGAAGAAGCACTGCAAGTTCCTCTGTTCGGGCTTCATCCAAACTCGCATCGGGAACGGCAATGGCAACGGTACCCGCTGGATCCTTGCCATCGATGAAGAACGGTCTCGCCACGCTGGCAACGCCGATGTCAACCGCATTGCGACTGCAGGCAAACCCTCGGGCTCGGGTCTCCGAGATCAGCTTCCTGAGCGTCTCCAAATCCGTCACGGTGTACGGCGTCAGCTTTTCCCGTTTGAGTGCCAACAATTGCTCGCGCGTCTGATCCGAACAGAACGACAAATACGCAAGACCCGAAGACGACGAATGAAATGGGTAGGAATCCGCGGGCCGCAGGTTGATCACATTCCCACGCGGCGGCAATGTGAAGGCCGCGGTCGCCATCCCCTTGTCGCCGGGAATACCGACATGCACCGTTTCATTTGCCTGGGCGGACAACCATTGCGATACGATTTGCGTTGCTTTCACCATCGGAACGGTGGCCTCTCTCAACCTGGCCAGCGAGAGAAATCCGTGGCCCAAACGGTATTTTCGGTTCTTAGGGTTCTGTTCGATGAACCCATGACTGATAAGTGAGACCAGCAGCCTGCGCGTGACCGCCTTGTCCTGCCCTGTTGCCCGCGCCAGGTCGTTCAAACCGATCTCGAGGCTTTCCAACGAAAACTGGCGCAGCAGCATCATGGCTTTGTCGACAGTTTTCATTTCGATCTCCCCTCAAAGGCATAATCCAGAAATGACACGACGATCATGCCACCGCACCCTCGTCTGCATGTCAGAACGTGACTAAGACGCCCAGTCGATGCTGAACTCCTCACGAAAAGCAAACCGCGTCAGGTGGGCTTCGATCACCTCTTGCCACCGGGCAAGGTCGCCCCGGGGTCCGGTTGCGGCCGAGATGGTCAGGCTGGTTTCGTCCGCCGTCAGCGTGACAGCATTGCCGTTCTCGAAGGCCACACTCGCTTGGGTGTCGTCAAAGAAAACTTCGGCCTTGTGGGACCAATGCTTGCACAGCTGCTGTAGATATTTGCTGCCAGCACTTGTCTGTGCAACGCCCGTGACACTTTGGTCCGGCAACAACGCCAGCGCCGCGTCGGCAGCGCCGCGCATAGCCGAGGCAAACAGGGTTACATCAATACTTGTCGCCAGAAAGGTCACGCCCAGATCCAGGCATTTGCGTTGCATTCCGGGGTCGAGTGTCAGGATACCCGCGGCCTTGCCAGCGGCGGTGATTCGCGTCAGGGCATCAAAAATCGCCTCGACCACATCGGGATGACTGGCGTTACCCAGGTGGCCCATATCCGCGGCAAGATCGGCAGGGCCAATAAAAACACCGTCCACATCCGTTGTCAGTATGTCATCCAGAGCGGCCATGCCCAGTCGGTTCTCAACCTGAACCAGCAGGCACACCTGTTCGTCCGCTGTTGTCAGGTAGTCCGGAATTGCGCCAAATCGCGAAGCCCGCGCCATTGAAGAACCAACCCCCCGGACACCTTGCGGTGGGTATTGCACAGCCCGAACCAGTTCCCTCGCCTGATCACCGCTTTCGACCATCGGCACAAGAATGGTCTGCACCCCGGCATCCAGATATTGCTTGATCATCCAGGTCTCGCCAATCGGCAATCGGGCCACCGGATGGCTGCCCGAACCGTCGATAACGCGCACTTGCTCCAAAACCGTGCGCAGGTCGTTGGGCGCGTGCTCACCATCCACCAACAGCCAGTCGAACCGTGATGTGGCCGCTATTTCAGCGGCATAGGCATCGGCCATACCCAACCAGCAACCGATCTGAGGTTGCCCGGCCTTCAGTGCGGCTTTGAACGGGTTCTGTGGCGCGGACATTCTGAGCCTCCTTTAAGCGAATTGTATGTCGATCGAGCCGAACGAGCCGAAATCGGCGTGGATTTCGGTGCCCGAAGGACATTCGACAGGGCGAATGAAGCTACCCGACAGGATCACCTGGCCCGGCTCGATGCTCTGACCATATTGTGCCATGCGCCGGGCAAGCCAGACAACGCTTTCGACAGGATCATTCAGAACACCTGCACCCAGGCCGGTTTCTTCGATTTCGCCATTGCGGAATGCTAGTGCGCCAACCCAGCGCAGATCGAAAGTGTCGATGGCGTGGCGTTCTGCACCCAGTACGATGCCGGCATTGGCGGCGTTGTCGCTGATCGTATCAAACACGGTGCGTGCCTTGCTGGTCTTTGGATCGACCCGCTGAATACGAGTGTCGAGGATTTCGATAGACGGCGCGACATAATCAGTCGCAGCAATGACATCCGCGCGGGTGACATGTTCCCCAGCCAAGGCGGTTTTCATGACAAAGGCGATCTCGGCCTCGATCCGAGGCTGGATGAAACGGCCCGCAGGCACTGTGCCGCCATTTTCAAAGGCCATGTCATCGAACAGGATGCCACTGTCGGGAATGTCGATATTCAGCGCGTATTGCATCGCCTTAGAGGTCAGCCCGATCTTCCAGCCAATCACCTTGCGCCCTTCGGCCAGTTTGGCGCGATGGATGGCGTTCTGCACCGCATAGGCATCGTCCATTCCCATGTCGGGATGCCGCAGTGTCAGCAGACCGATCTGTTCGCGCGTCTGCTCGGCCCGCAACAGATCGGCGGCGGCGCGAGCGTGATCTTCAGGGGTCATACCTGTTCATCCTCGACGGTGTTGCGCAGTGTGCCGATGCCGTCGACCGAAACCTCGATCACATCGCCGGGGACCAGGTATTTCGGCGGGTCAAACCGTGCACCTGCGCCGGTTGGCGTCCCGGTGACAATGATATCGCCGGGCTGTAGCGTCATGAAGGTCGAGATGTACTCGATCTCGCGCCGGATCGGGAACATCATCCGACTCAACGTATCGTCCTGACGCAACTCGCCGTTGACATGCGTCTGAATGCGGGCGTCGTCCAACTGGGCCGCCTCGGTGAAAGGCACCAGCCAAGGGCCGATCGCGCCGGTTCTGTCCCAGTTCTTGCCCTGTGTGACGTTGAACTTGGCGTGGCGCACCCAGTCGCGGATCGTACCCTCATTGCAAAGCGTCAGTGCCGCGATGTGATCATAGGCGTCGTCTTGCGAAATCCTGCGGCCCGCCTTGCCAATCACGATGGCCACCTCGCCTTCGTAATCCAGCGTGTGGTTCTCCGGCGGGCGGATCAGAGGGCGGTCATGTCCCGTAAAGCCACTGGCAAAACGCGGGAACAAAGACATGTATTTCGGTTGCGCGCTGCCATCCTTGTATTCCGCGTTGCGGTCAGGGAAGTTCACGCCGACGCAGAGGATACGGCGGGCGTCGGGCATCACCATTTCATAGGTGAAATCTTCGTGAGTTACGGGTTTGCCGCCCGCTTTTTCGACCAGTTGGTCGAACGCACCCGCGGCGATAACTTCGAACAAACTGCTGTGGCTAGGAAAATCGCCGTTGAGCGCAATTGCGCCGTCCTTGGTAATGGCACCGAAAAAGGTTTCGCCATTTGCGGTGTAAGTTGCAAAGCGCATCAGGCCTCCTCGGCGGCCTTGCTGCCACCCATGCAGAGAAAACATACCATACGAATCCGCGTCCCGACCTCAGACCGAGAAGCTGATGTTGGCCTGCCCCGTGCCGGAGCTTCCGAAATACGGTGTGTAAATATCGATCTGGCCCTTGTAGCTGCCCCAACCCAGCGCGCCGAACAGCAAGGCGGTGTCGTTCATCGCACACTCACCCGTGCATTTCCTGGCGTAGTCGGGAAGCATTTCAAGGAACTCTTCAAACCGACCCTGGTCCCACAGCTCCAGCACACGCATATCCATCTGACGATTGAACTCGCCATTCACGGCGTTCAGCCCTTCGACCGAGCGCTCGTTGGGCGTAAAGTCATGGCTCAGAGAACCCGATGCGAGAATTGACACATTGCGGTCGGAACGGCGGATACCTTCGGCGATGGCCTCGCCCCAGACACGGTTTTCGGCAATCGACGAGAACTGGTTGACCGCGACGGGTAGCACCCGCGCATTTACACCGTCATTGATGAAATGCATGGGCAAAAGGGTGCCGTATTCCATGCCCATATCGGGATGTGAATGGCCAAGGGCCCTCTCCCCCCGCTCACGCAAGACGTCAAGGATGGTTTCCCCCAATTCGTGATCCCCGCGATAGTCAAACTCCATGTCCGCCAGCATGTGCGGCAACTCGTGGCTGATGAAACGGCCTTTGTGGTGTTCTTTTGTGTTCAGATGGAAACCCTGATTGGTGATCCAGTGGGTGTCGAACACAACAAACGTATCCACCTTGCGGTCAATTGCATCCTGTCGCAGGCGCGCATATCCGTCTATGGCAGGTTGCCGGATGCCTTTGTATTTCGGCATCGTGTGGGACATCCAGATGCTGGGCACATGCGTGATTTTCGCGGCCTGTACTATCTTTCCCATGACGGTTCCTCCTTATGATCGTGACGTAAGACCTGACAGCCAGAATGTCCTATGGTCCGAGCGTTTGATGGACCAATGATGCGCACTTCCTGATTCAACTATAGTCAGCCAACCCCTGCCAAGGGATCAGGCTGCACGATATTATTTCCCAAGTTGCATGATCTTGTGCTGACCGGTGGCAAAGCCAACATGCTTCTGTTCCATGTAGAACTCAAAGCTCCAGTCGCCGCCGTCCCGGCCGATACCCGAAGCCTTGACGCCGCCGAAGGGCGTGGGCAGGTGGCGCACATTTTCCGAGTTCACCCAGATCATACCTGCTTCCAGTTTGTCCGTGAACCGCAGGGCACGCGTCAGGTCGTTGGTCCAGACGTAACCGGTAAGGCCGTAAGGCGTGTCATTTGCGATCTGTAGCGCCTCTTCTTCGGTCGAGAATGGGATGGACGTCAGAACCGGACCAAATACTTCCTCGCGCGCGATGCGCATCTGGTTGTTGGCATTTGTAAACAAGGTTGGCCGCACGAAATACCCTTCGTCCCCCACTTTGACGCCGCCGGCTGCGATAGTCGCGCCATCGTCTTTGGCGATGTCGAAATACGAGGTGACTTTATTGTAGTGCTCTTCCGTTACCAGCGGGCCGATCTCGGTCGCCGGGTCCAGTGGGTGACCGACCTTGATGCTGTTCACGCGTTCTACCAGCTTGGCTTCGAACTCGGTTTTGATGGTGTCTTGTACCAGCAAACGCGAAGACGATGTGCAACGTTCCCCATTGATCGAGTAGATCATGAAAATCACGGCATCCAGCGCGCGGTCCAGGTCGGCGTCATCGAAGACAATCACCGGGTTCTTGCCGCCCAGTTCCAGATGCATCCGCTTGAGCGTATCCGCGCCCTGCTTTGTGATTATGCTGCCGGTGCGGCTTTCTCCGACAAAAGCAATGGCCTTGATCAGCGGATGTTCGGTCAACGCCTTACCGGCATCCGGACCAAACCCGTTCACGGTGTTCAGTACACCCTTGGGCAGACCGGCCTCTTCCGCGATTTCGACCAGTAAACGCGCCGACAGCGGTGAATCTTCGGCCGGTTTGTGAACGACGGTACAACCCGCTGCCAGTGCCGGTGCGATCTTCCAGGTCGACAGCATGAACGGCGTGTTCCACGGAGTAATGACACCCACCGGGCCAATTGGAACGCGGGTGGTGATGTTCATCAAGGTCGGTGACTTAAGATGCTGTCCGTCCCTTGCCTGCACCACCTGATCAGCGAAAAAACGGAAGTTCTCGGCACCGCGCAGCGCCGCCTTGGACATGAAACGCAGGGTTTGACCGGTGTCCCAGCACTCACACAGGGCAATTTCCTCGGCACGCGCCTCGATCGCTTCGGCCACGTTCAGCAGGATACGGCGGCGTTCGGTGGCGGGCATATCGCGCCACGCGGCGAATGTTGAATGGGCTGCGTTGGCCGCCGCATCGATGTCATCCGCCGTCCCATGGGCCACATCGCAGATCACGGACTTGTCCACTGGCGAAGTGGATTGAAACACCCCCGCCGCCCCGTCGCGATCTTCGCCCGCAATGCGGTTCTTGATGCCTGCCTCTTTGAACCGGGCCAGAAACCCCGCCAATTTTTCGATATTGGTGTCCAAGGCGCTCATGGTTCAGGTCTCCTGCTGGGTTGCAGCCAATTGGTCCCGGCCCAGATGCTCTCTGATAGTGCCGGTCTTGGGCGAAAGGTCCGGATCGATGTCACGCATCTCAACCGACAGAGCGATGGAGTGCTTCGAAAGGGCCGGTTCAAGATACGCCCTTACCGCTTCGAATATGCGCTGCGTTGCGTCCTGCTTGACGTCTTCGGGGCGACCGGCGCGCAGTCGGATCGAAATATCGACAAAACCATGCGCCGGGTTCCCGTCGGCAATGGAATAGTGATCGACCCGCGTGGCGCGTACGCGAATACCTGCCACCGGAAACGTGTCAATTGCGGCGGCCGTTGCGCGCACACACTCGCACAAACCATCCATATCGACCCAGTCTTCAAGGTTGCCAGAGTAATCGATGTGGAAATGCGGCATGGTTCCCGTCCCCTTAATTAGTAAACATGTTTAGTATTTTCGTCACCACGTGTCAAGAACTTGACTTGTTAATCTTTGCAATTCCGGAAGCAGCGCTCTAGAAAACGGCATGACCACACAAAGCCACACCAAAAGCACTTCCCGCGCGCTTCCGATTGCGCTGCTGCGTGCCCGCGAAACAGTCATGGCGCCCATTCGGGACATGTTGAACAACATTCAGCTTACAGAACAGAAGTGGCGCATTCTTCGCGTTCTGGATGAGTTTGGTGAAATGGAACAAAGCGCCATCTCGAAAGAGGCCTGTCTTCTGTTGCCCAGCCTCACCCGCATTCTGCGCGCCATGGAAGCAGACGGCCAGATTACACGCCGCCAAGACAGTCAGGACAAGCGCCGGTCGATGGTGAAGATCACGGATACAGGTCGTGGAATCCTGACCGAGAATCTTCCGACATCCCTTGCAATTTATGATCGCATTGAAGAACAGATGGGTCAGGACAAGCTGGACGACCTTCTGGACCTGCTTGAGGAGTTGCAGGCCGTCAAGGTCTGACCCCGCCCAAACAGGACGGGGCCAGCCACGCATCTAAAGTGTCGACAAACCGGTATCCAGTGCCGACAGGATCTTAGCCACATCATCGGACGTAATGACCAGCGGCGGCGACAGAATGATGTTGTTGCCCGACACACGGACCATCACGCCATCTTCGTATGCCGCCTTCTGCACTTGCAAGGGCAGATGCTTGGCAATCGGCGCCTTGGTTGCACGATCAGATACCAGTTCCAGCGCACACATCAGGCCCTCGCCCCCGCGCACATCTCCGATTGCGTCGTGTTTTTCGGCCAGTTTCTTCAATCCGGTAAAAAGTTCTTCACCGCGGGCTGCGGCGTTTTCCCAAACACGCAGACGATTGATTTCAGACAGAGCCGCCAGCGCAGCCGCTGCGCCGACCGGATGGCCGGAATAGGTATAGCCCTGATCGACTGACGCCATACCCGTGGTGTCGCTTTCAAAAACCTCGGCGACCGCGCCCGAAATCATTGCCGCACCGAATGGGAAATAACCGTTGGTGATCGCCTTGGCCGTCGTCATGATGTCGGGCTGTACACCCCAATGCCGCGCGCCGCTTTCGCTGCCAGTACGACCAAAAGCGGTGATGATCTCATCCGAGATAAGAAGAATACCGTTTTTCGAACAGACCTCGCGCACCATTGGCATGAAGCTTTTGTGTGGTGGGATCACGCCGCCTGCGCCCAGAACCGGCTCCATGATGAATGCGGCGACGGTATTTGCCCCCTGGAATGCGATCTCGGCCTCCAGCGCCTTGACGCAAAGTTGCGCCAGACGCTCGGGGTCTGTTTCGTCGAACGGATTGCGGTAGGTCCACGGCGCAGGCACGTGGAAACAGCCTGGCATCATCGGCTCGTAAGCCGCGCGGAACTTCTGGTTGCCATTGACCGAAGCGGCCGCGAAATGGGTGCCGTGGTATCCTTGCTTGAGGCTGATGAACTTTGTCCGGCCGGCCTCGCCCCGCACTTTGTGATACTGTCGCGCAAGCTTCAGCGCGATTTCAACTGAATCCGATCCGCCCGAAGTGAAAAAAGCTCGGGTCAGACCATCAGGCTTGAAAAACTGCGCCAACTCATAGGACAGCTCAATCGCCTTGTCGTTGCTGGTGCCCCGGAAGGTCGAGTAATACGGCAGCGCATTCAACTGATCGGTAATGGCCTGCTTAACCGGATCACAGGAATAACCCAGATTGACGTTCCACAACCCGCCAACCGCGTCGATGGCCTTGTGGCCGTCTATATCGATGATGCTGACCCCTTCCCCTCCGGTCAGGATGGTGGGCGGATTGTTTTGACTGTCGGCAGGATGTGCCATCGGGTGCCAGAAATGGCGCGCGTTGTTTTCCTTCAGGAAATTGGAGTCTTTCATATCACGGGTCTCCGAGGATCTTGTCCGCCCATCGGTCAGGGCTGGAACGCGGTTGGGAAGTTTCGCGGAAACTGACCACCGAAATTCGCAGTCAGTTCGAGCGAAAGGGAATGCAATGTCGTCAGGATCAAAGGCAGGTGATCGCCGTTTGCACGAATTTCAGGCACCGCTATTGCGATTGTGCCTATCGCCACCTGATCAATTCCAAAGACAGGCGCGGCGTATCCATAAACGCCTGCTTCAAACCCGCCTGCGCTGTTTGACCAGCCCTTGCGCCTGATCTCAGAAACCCGTTCACGTATCAGGTCAGGGGACACCAGGGTTTCCGCTGTGTAGGACGTCAAGGCTTGAGCATCCAGATCTTCAAGCAGGTGAGTGGGGCCAAAACTCAGCAGGCACAGTCCGGAAGCCGTTGCATTGATCGGCAGAATTTCCGCCGGATCAAGGCTGACCCGCACGGTGTACCGTGTGGTTTCCAGCGCCAGAGCGGTTTGCAATTTGCCTTGTTGCAGCAGCGAAAGGTGCATGCTTTCGCCGATTACCTGCATGGCGGACTGCATCCTTGCGCGCGCGCCTTCAAGCCCCGGATTTGCGATTTCCCGCAGCGCGGCAAGACGCACCACAGCCGGTCCGATCGCATAGGACTTGGAGTGCGGGTTTTGTTCGATCAGGCCAAACTCTTCCAATGCGCGAAGGTGGCGCAGAGTCGTTGCCTTGTTCATACCGGACAGCCGGGCAAGGTTGCTCAGACCGATCTCCGGCTGAGCACTTGAAAACAACTCGAGCAATTTCAAAGCATTAAGAGCGGTGCCCATGCGTTTTTCTCTCCTTGGCACGTAATACTTGACAGAAAGCATTTAACAAAGCAACATTATTGTTGTTACTTCGGTTCAAATAATGAACCAAACCAGGGAGGCGTCAATGAAAAAAATTCTAACCGCTGCCGTTTTTGCAGCCTCTGCAACAGCAGCACTTGCTGAATACCCGGAAAAGCCGGTGACCTTTGTGGTTCCGTGGCCTCCGGGCGATCTGGAAGACGTGTTAACCCGGATGATCGCAGATGAATTCCAGGCCATGTACGGCGTTCCGGCCGCGGTTGTGAACAAGCCTGGCGGCGGAGGCGGCCCCTTCCCCGGCGCGGTTGAGGTCGCAACGGCTCCGGCAGATGGCTACACCATCGGATCCTTCGTTATTGGCGTTCCTGTCATCGGGCCCGAGATCGGAATCCCGGAGCTGAACCCAAATCCATTCGACCCTATCGGAATTTTCCTGACCTATCCGTTCGTGATCGCATCCAGCAAAGATGCGCCATTCTCGAATTGGGACGAACTTGTTGCATATGGCAAGGAAAACGATGTGGCGCTTGGCCATTTCGGCTCGGTCCTGCCGCCCACGCAGGTTACGTTTGCGGCTGCGGTCAGCAGCGGCTTCGACTTTGCAAGCGAAGCGGCGTTCGACGCGCTGGACTGCAACACATTGGCGTCAGGTGACGTGGACGTCATCAATACCACGCTGCAGCTTGTGCTGCCCTGCCTCGACAACGTGAACATTCTGGCCAGCATCGGTGGCGAACGTATTTCGCTTGTTCCGGACACACCAACGGTTGTCGAAATGAACCCGGACCTGCCGCTTGCGTTGTGGAACGGATTGTTCGTGCACAAGGATACTCCGGCAGATGCCCGTGAAAAGATCACTGCCGCCGCGCAAAAGGCGTTGGAATCCGACAAGGCAAAAAAGCTGGCTGAAGAGACCGGTGCGTTGATCTATTGGCAGGACCCTGACGCGTCAAATGCGCAGATCGAACAGGACAAAGCGTCGTTCGCGAAAATCGAAGAGATTCTGGGCGAATAAGCACCTAACAGGGCGCGGGTGGAAAGCCCGCGCCTTGTTGCATGTCGGGGAGGGACATGATGATTGCAAAAACGCTTCAGGACATGTTCAGAAGGTATCGCCGACCTGGCGACATCATCTTTGCCGTCTTTTTCCTTGCCTTCTCGTTGTTCCTGCTCAGCCAGTTGGGCACCGAGACAAAGTTGGTAAAGCGCACCAAGTGGTTTGCGCAGCCGTCGCTGTGGCCGACCATCGCCATATGGGGCATGGTGATTTTCAGCGCCCTGCATCTGATCGGCTCAGCCGTTTCCCCCCGTATTCCCGGGCGCTGGAGAGAGCTTACTTTCTGGCTCATGTCTCTTGAATATGTTGTCTATTTCCTGATCTACGTGGTGGCTGTGCCGTGGCTGGGGTACTTGCCCTCGACCATGTTGTTCGCCGCTTTTCTAGCCGCGCGCACCGGTTTTCGAACGCCCGGCACAATCGGGATTTCACTGCTGTTCGGCGCCATCGTCGCCATTCTTTTCAGAGCATTTCTTCAGGTGAATATCCCGGCAGGTCGGGTTTACGAGTTCCTTCCGGACTCCGTCCGCGTCTTTGCCCTGACCTATCTGTGAGGCCGCTATGGACAATCTGATTTCCGGCTTTGCAATTCTGGCCCAATGGCAGGTTTTGATCGCACTGCTCATCGGGTCTGTTGGCGGAGTCATCATCGGCGCACTGCCCGGCGTCGGGGCGGCGGTCGCCATCGCCATTCTGCTGCCTGCTACGTTCGCCTTCGAGCCTATTGTTGGTCTGACCCTGCTGTTGGGTATCTACGGCTCATCCATGTACGGCGGCGCAATCCCTGCAATTCTGATCAACACGCCGGGCACGGCAGTGAATGCGCTGACAACCTATGACGGTTATCCAATGACAAAGCGGGGCGAGGGCCATCGCGCGCTGTCGCTGGCTTATTCCGCGTCGTTCTTTGGCGGCATCTTCTCGATCCTCTGCCTGATCATCCTGTCCCCGGTTCTGGCATGGGTCGCCCCGCATTTCGGCAGCCGCGAGATCTTTCTGGCCGCGTTTCTGGGCATCCTTCTGGTGATCCTGGCCCATCGTGGCCAGACATTTTCGGCGGCAATGCTGGCCTTCTTCGGCATCTTCCTGAACACGGTCGGGCTGGAGCCCGTCAAATACACAAAGCGTTTTACGTTTGACCAAAGCTGGTTGTCTTCGGGGATCGACCTGATTGTCGTTGTGCTGGGTTTGTTTGCCATCAGCCAAGCCCTATTGCTTCTGGTCGACAAGGAACACGCGCCCGGTGAGGCGCATGTTCGAGGCAACATCTTCGCCGGACTCAAAGAACTGTTGGGCATCAAGCGCATCGCGACGGTGTCGTCTTCGTTAGGTGTCCTGATGGGCATGATTCCGGGAACCGGCGAATTCACTTCGCAATTCCTGTCCTACACCTATGCGCAGAAAAGCTCGAAGACTCCGGAGGCTTTCGGCAATGGCTCTCCCGAAGGTCTGGTTGCCTCTGAGGCTGCGAACAACGCGGTACCGGGTGCCGCAATGATTCCCTTGCTGGCGTTGGGTATCCCGGGTGAGGCGCTGACGGCGATGATGCTGTCGGTCTTTTATGTCCACAACGTGGTCCCCGGGCCGCAACTGTTTGCCGAGCAGATGGATTTCGTTCTGGCACTGTACATGTCGCTGATCCTGCTGAACGTGATCGTTCTGGTCTTTCTGTTGTTTTCGACAAATCTGCTGCTGAAGATCATTCAGATCCCGACCCGGTTCCTGGGCATCATGATCCTGACCTTGTCTTTTGTCGGGGTGTTCAGCCTGCGCAATTCGGTCACCGACTGCGCCATTGCGGCAGGGTTCGGAGTGTTTGGTCTGATCTTAAAACGTCTGAACCTGCCGATCGTGCCGATCATTCTGGGCATGGTTCTGGGCGGCATCATGGAGGTCAAGCTGCGCAGCGCCATGGCGCGGGTCAAAACGCCGCTCGATTTCATTGACAGGCCAATCGCAGCGATCCTGTTCATCATGATCCTGGGCATCATTCTGCTGCATATCCGCACGCTGATGAAGGAACACAAGGAACGGATCAAACCGCAGCCGATTGGCGACGAAGACTCGACACAGCAAGGATAACCCTCATGGACCAGTCCTCGATTGATGCGCTGCGCGCGCAGGAAATCTCCCCTCGTGGTCATTTCATCAATGGTGCCTATCAGGCCGCAGAGAACGGCGCGCAGCAGGAAGTGTTGTCGCCCATCGACGGTCAGCCCCTGGCACGCATTGCCGAGGGAACGCTATCGGACGTTGACACCGCGGTGCACGCCGCGCGCCTGGCGTTCGAAGATGGCCGCTGGTCCCGTATGTCGCCTGCAGGCCGCAAGAAAGTGCTGCTGAAGCTGGCCGATCTCATCGAAAGCCACGCACTCGAGATCGCCGTTCTGGGCGTACGTGACAACGGAACCGAGATCAACATGGCCTATAAGGCCGAGGCGCTCTCGGCCGCCGGCACCTTTCGCTATTATGCCGAAGCGATAGACAAGGTTTACGGTCAGGTCGCCCCGACCGGACATGACGTACTGGGACTGATCCACCACGCTCCGGTGGGTGTCGTGGGTGCAATCGTGCCTTGGAACTTTCCGCTGATGATCGGAAGCTGGAAGATCGCACCTGCTCTGGCTGCGGGCAATTCCATTGTTCTGAAACCGGCAGAGAGCGCCTCTCTCAGCCTGCTGAAAATCGTCGAACTCGCGGCTGCGGCAGGCGTTCCGGACGGTGTGTTCAACGTTGTTACGGGGCGCGGATCAGTCGTGGGCGAGGCGCTGGCGCTGTCGATGGACGTGGACATCATGGTGTTCACAGGATCGGGCGCAACAGGCCGCCGCCTGCTGGAATATTCCGCACGCTCGAACCTGAAACGCTGCTATCTGGAACTTGGCGGAAAATCCGCCAACATCGTCTTCAACGATGCCCCCGATCTGGCCGAGGCCGCGAAGGTTTCGGCAGCGGGTATCTTCCGCAACTCGGGACAGGTCTGCGTTGCGGGGTCTCGCCTGCTGGTGCAGGAAGACATCTATGAAGACTTCGTGGCCGAAATCTCGCGCCACGCCGAGAGTTTCCGCGTGGGTGATCCGCTGGATCTGAACAGCCAGATCGGCGCCGTTCACAGCCTGCCCGAGCTGGAAGCCAATCTGGACTTCGTCACCAGGGCCGAAGCTGAAGGTGCCGTACGCCGCACCGGCGGTTACCGTATCCTGACCGAATCCGGCGGCTACTATATGGCGCCGACGGTGATGGCGGGTGTGAAAGAGACCGATAACCTGTTTCAGAACGAGGTATTCGGCCCGGTTCTTGCGGTGACACCCTTCAAGGACGAGGAAGAAGCGATCCGCCTGGCCAATGCCACTGTATACGGGCTTGCTGGAGGCGTATGGACGTCAAACCTCAGCCGGGCGCACCGCATGGTGGCAGGCGTGCGGGCGGGTGTCGTGCATGTGAACACTTATGGCGGTTCCGATCTGACGGTGCCGCTGGGCGGGGTACGTCAATCGGGCAACGGGCACGACAAATCACTGCACGCTCTTGAAAAATATGTGGACTTGAAAACAGCCTGGATAAAGGTCTGAAATGTTGTCTGAACAATCCGCAGAACTGATCGAACGCAGAACCAGGCTGCTGGGTCCCAACGTCTCGACCTTTTATGACGAGCCTATTCATTTCGTGAAAGGCGAAGGCGTCTGGCTGTGGGACGCCGAAGGGCGCAGATACCTGGATTGCTACAACAACGTTCCACATGTGGGCCACTGCAACCCGCGCGTGGTCGAGGCGATCTGCCGACAGGCAAGCACGCTCAATACGCACACGCGATACCTGCATGACGGTATTCTGGACTATGTAGAAAGGCTGACCGGAACGATGGATGCCTCGCTGGACACAGCGATCCTGACCTGTACCGGCTCCGAAGCCAATGACATCGCCCTGCGCATGGCCGAGGGCATGACTGGCAGGCGCGGCATCATCGCTACCGATGCGACCTATCACGGCAACACCTCGCTGGTCAGTCAGTTGAGCAAATCGAACATCCCCGCCGTGGGTTTTGGGCTGGGCCAGTATTTCCGCTTTGTCGAAGCGCCCGACAGCTTTCGCAACACGGACCCGGACGGCACCAGGTTCGCGGATGCGGTAGCCGAACAAATCGCTGAACATGAGAAGTCCGGTCTTGGGTTTGCGGCCCTGATTGTCTGCCCGTACTTCCTGAACGAAGGGTTCCCGGATCATCCCGATGGCTGGATGAAACCCGCCGCCGATATTGTCCGCAAGGCCGGCGGGCTGCTGATTTGCGACGAGGTACAATCCGGTTTTGGCCGCACCGGCACCCATATGTGGGCGCATCAGAAAATGGGCGCGGTGCCGGATATCATGACACTTGGCAAGCCGATGGCCAATGGTCACCCGGTGGGTGGTGTCGTCACACGCACTGAAATACTGACCAAATTCCGCAAGGGCTATCGCTATTTCAATACGTTTGGCGGCAACCCGGTCTCGTGCGCAGCGGCTATGGCCGTGCTGGAAGAGATCGAAGACAAGCAATTGCTGGAAAATGCCAGAACGGTCGGGAAACACGCCCAATCGCGCATGGGGGCTTTGGCCCGGAAGTACGAGTTCATCGGCGACGTGCGCGGCTCGGGCCTGATCTTCGGAGCGGAGATGGTGCTGGATCGGGACAGCAAGGAACCGGCCAGCGCCTTCACCGACCGGGTGATCAACGAAATGCGGCAGCGTGGGATCATTCATTCCAAGCTGGGACGTCACAAGAACACTCTGAAAATCCGCCCTCCGATGCCTTTCTCGGTCGAGAATGCCGACTTGCTGTTTGACACGCTGGACGACGTTCTGGCCGAAACACCGATTTGCTCATGATAGACGCCGCAGAAAAGGCACTGGCGCTTTGGGGGTTTCAAGACGCAGTTTGCACGTTGGCAGCGGCCCGCGAAAACCACGTTTATCAGGTACAGCTGGATGGGCGCAGCTTTGCGCTGCGATTGCATCGTCCCGGCTATCGCACAGATGCCGAACTGTGGTCGGAACTGGAATGGATGGGTGTGTTGGCCGCAGAACATGTCGGGGTACCTGAACCCATTGCCAGCACCCGGGGCAACTTTCTCGAGGTCATTGAGCACATGCAAGTCGATGTTCTGACCTGGTTGCCGGGGCGGCCACTGGGGTCCACAACAACCGGGATCGACCACGAAGACCGCATCGGCCTTTTCCATTCCTTGGGCCGGGAAATGGCCCGCCTGCACTCCATCAGCGACGCGTGGGAGCGCCCTGCAGGGTTTTCGCGCTGGTCCTGGGACCGACCGGGATTGGTCGGTCAGGAACCAGTTTGGGGCCGGTTCTGGGAAAACCCGACGCTTGGCGATGAAGATCGAGCGCTGTTCATGCGCTTCCGTGAAACGGCAGAGCGGGATTTGAAACGCATTGAATCGGAACTGGACTATGGCTTGATCCATGCGGATCTGGTGCGCGAGAACGTAATGATTGCGAATGGTCAGGTCTCATTGATCGATTTTGACGATTCCGGTTTCGGTTTTCGCCTTTTTGACATCGCCACCAGTATGATCAAAAACCTCGCGGAACCCGATTGTGATCGACTGCAAGCTGCGCTTTTGGCCGGATACCGATCACAGCGTCCGGTTGACACGGACCATCTTGATCTGTTTCTGGCAGTGAGATCGGCAACTTATGTAGGCTGGGTTTCGACCCGGTTGCACGAAGATGGCTCAGAAGATCGGAACAGCCGATTTGTGGAAAACACCAGAAAACTGGCGCGCCGATACCTCAGGTTAAACGTTTGACATGGAGCCTCAATTTCGAGGTCGTCCACGCTCGCCAGCCGACTCCCAACTTTGAAGTGGCACCGCAAAATTCAGGCCTTACCCACGTTCGGGTTCCTGTTTCATTTAGGCTTCGGATTGGACCGTCCCGTATAGGTCGTAATGACGCGGCCCAATCACGTCAATTAGGCAACGGAGCCTGCATGTCGCGGTAGCCTCACAGCCCAAGTCGGCATAGAGAGGTTAAGAATAGAAAACGCATAGCGTTAACGCCGCTTTCAGGAGATCAAAAATGGCGAGTGACGAAAAGGACCAGCGGCTTTTGAAGCGCGGCATCGAGGACACTCTGGTTACCGATTTCGCGACCAAACATCGCAGCAGCTATGGAGATTTTCTGGAACTCAAGACCCTGCTGAGCATTCAGAAGACCTTTCAGGACCCTGCGGAACCGGATGAGCTGTTGTTTGTGATCATTCACCAAGTCAGCGAGCTTTGGCTGAAACTGATGCATCACCAACTTGTTGAAGTCCGGCGTTTTCTACGCCAAGACGCCTTTGGCCCCGCTCTCAAGAACATTGATCGGATCAAGGCAATCCAGCGTCAGCTGATTGCGGCCTGGGAAACGCTGCTGACCATGACCCCGGCAGACTACATGACGTTCCGCGATGCGCTGGGAAGTTCATCGGGATTCCAAAGCTATGGCTATCGCCAGATCGAGTTCATTCTGGGAAACAAGGACACCTCGACGCTCAAGGTTCATGAACACGACCCCGAGGTCATGGAGGAGCTGAACGCCGCGTTGACCAAGCCGTCTTTGTACGACGAGGTCATCATGATGCTGGCGCGTCAGGGCTTCGATGTTCCGCAGGACCTTGTCGAACGCGATTTTTCCCAGCCCTATGCGGGTGATCCGCGCATCGTGAAAATCTGGGTCGAAGTTTACAGGAACAAAGACAAGTATTGGGACTTATATGCCCTGGCTGAAAAGCTGATGGATGTGGAAACACTGTTCCAAAGATGGCGCTTTGACCACGCAACAGCCGTTGAGCGGGTCATCGGAATGCAACCGGGCACAGGCGGGTCCAGCGGTGTCGCCTTCCTGAAAAAGGCGCTGGAGCTCAAGTTCTTCCACGACTTGTACGACATGCGTTCCGAGCTTTTCTATGCGGGCGGAGAAAAGAAGTGACCTATCGCGGGTTTTCCCCGGACGAGCTGGAAAGACAATACTCGCCAAGTGTCATGGTTGGCGGAGATATCTCTCATTATCTGGCGGCCTACGCGGATATGAGTGCAGCCGCACGTGTCGAGTTGGAAGTGCTGGAATACCAGAAATATGGGGACCTCGAGTCCAATGTTTTGGATTTCTTTCCCGCAAGCGAAGCCAACGCGCCGCTGCACGTTTTCATCCACGGCGGGTATTGGCAGGCGCTCAGCCAGCGTGAGTCAGCTTTGGTCGCGAAGCCGCTGGTTCGCGCGGGTCAGGCCTTTGCAACACTGAATTATACACTGGCCCCCAAAGCGCGTCTGGACGAGATGATCACGGAATGCGGCCGGGCGCTGTTGTGGCTTGCAGAACGGGCCGAGAAACTGGGGTTTGACCCCGGCCGGATCACTTTGTCCGGCCACAGTGCCGGGGCGCATCTGGCAGCAATGGCACTGAACCGCTTTGGCGAAGAAATGAAGCAGGCGGGTTTGGTGATCCGAGACCTGGTTCTGATCAGCGGCATCTATGATCTGGAGCCGATCGCGCAGACATCGGTCAACAACCCCCTGCAGTTGACCGACGACGATATCCTCAGCCTGTCACCGATCCATCACCTGCCACCAGCGGATGTTCGCACCCGCGTCACAGTCGCCGAACGTGATACACGCGAATTTATCCGGCAAAGCCGGGATTTTGCTGCGCTACTACGCAAGGCCGGTCGGGATGTATCATTTGACGTGCAAAAGGGGATGCACCATTTCGATATTATTATGCATCCAAACAGCTTCTTCCCGGCACCCGGAACTCAGGTATAGCAGCAGGATAAAGGCATCTTTAGTCTCATAGACACCCACTGCCGGGACCCGTGAATTGCGTGGCAGCACTTCCGGCATGCCCTCGCCAAACATCCGTTCCAGCACGTTTTCGTGGCGGTTTTCCGGCAATATGACGGTGCCGAAAGGCGAAGCAAAACGTTGTGACACGGTTGACTCTCCCGGAGTTGGCTTGGTTTGCGAGATGGGAATACGCACGTCGTTGCGGCCTTCCGGTTCGTCGGTCGGATAGTCTTCTTTCCGCCGCTTTGTCAGCGACATGGTCATCAGGACCAGCACCACCATCAGGGGCAGCGACAGCTTCCGCGCACCTTCTGTACCGCCCCGAAATTGACAAGTGTAAGACCATATTGTGCGTCTTACAGATCGGGCATCAGTCCGAGGCCAACCACCGCGACGAGGAGGACTGAAATCACGAACAATTATCGTGCCACTTCAGTTTCCTCTCTAAAGTTCAATGTCTCAACAAGTGAATAGTGATGGGTTTGTCCAACTTGCCTAAACGTCAGAACGACGTCTATTGCCTCTGTTGCGCCAGCATTTCCCGGGATGCTGACTGTTTCCGTGCCTTGTGAACCGGCAATTCACGTCAGTTCCTCCAGCGGACCAAAGACCACATTAGGACCTAAATCTCTTTGAAAACCGAAACCAGAGATTGAAGTCGAGTTGTCCAGAAACGCTCAGGGTCTGGTTTGACAGGCTTTACAGCACAGAAAGGCTGATACCCGAAACATTTAAGGGCATCTGTGTGCAGAACATTGGAAACTGGATCAGGAATAGTGCTTGTTCCTGGACATCCTGCCAATCCCCGGATTCATGCTGTTCGTGGGATCCACAGATTTGTAAAAATCAGCCAGATCGGGTTTGGCGGGGTACAGATGGCCAACATTGTGCTCGGCCGGGTATTCGGCGCCGCGGCGGTCGAGGATCTTAAGCATCTCGGCTTTGATCGCTTTGGGATCAGCACCTTTCTTCACAATATAGTCCTGGTGCAGAACGTGGCACATGAAGTGACCATAATAAAGCTTGCCCACAAGTTGCTTTGCCAGTTCCGGCGGCAATTCTTCGAACCAGTCAGTGTCATTGCGGCGTAACGCTATGTCGAGCGCAATGATGTCTTCAACTTCATGCGCATGTACCTTCATGTAACGAATGGCGGCGCCAGCCGCTGCAAAACGGTGCAAACCCGCGATTTTCGCTTCACGCGGATCACACTCAAAATAGTTCAGCTTGTTCTTACCCACCATATCACTGAGCAGAACACGGGCCTCGTCGATACCGCCGTCGCGCATTTTCAGGATCAGGTGGTGCGGGTATCGCTTGCGAAACCCGCGCATCCGCTGCGGAAGGATATCCTGCCAGAATCGCATCGCGAACTGCATGAATCGGTCGGTGAAATTTGCCAGTCCGGGAATACCTTCAAGTCGCGCATCAACGGCACCCTTGATGGCAAAGAAAGTCGGCAGCCGGTCCGTTCCCAGCTTGTCGATCATAACCATGGTATCCTTGCCGTATCGGTCCGAGATATCGAAAACCTCCTCGTGCATGTATTCAGCGCTGACCGGCAAGGTCTTGAATGTCGACAGGATGCAGCGGCGCAGTTCGGTCAGAACATCGGTGTCCTCTGCACCAACATAGAACGTGCGCTCAATTTCGTTCTTCGGGTAGGTGTCCAGCCGGACTGCAAAGACGGCCAATTTCCCAGCGCAACCGGAAGCTTCGTAGAGCCGCGATTTATCGGCATTGAAGCGCGCCGGTGTATCCGCGTCGACATTCCGCACGCGCCGGGCATAGTCTGTGTCCGAGGCTTTTCGGTTGTCGGTTTCAGTGTCGCCTGACCCAAAGTCGCCCTGATGCAAACGGGTCAGGATCTCTTCGACCGTGTCGCCCAGGTGGATGCCAAGATGATTGACCAACTCCAGCGTTCCGTCCTGCGAAATACGCGCGTATAGCGACAGTTCGGTATAGGATGGGCCACGTTCGACCAGCGACCCACCCGAGTTGTTGCACACGCCCCCGACAACCGACGCACCGATACAGGACGACCCGATCACCGAATGCGGTTGCCGTCCGATCGGGTCCAGCAGCTTCTCCAGTGCGAAAAGGGTCGAGCCAGGCAAACTGATAACCTGTTTGCCTTCGTTTATCAGATGCAGACCGTTCATCCGGCGGGTGTTGATCAGCACCACACCTCGATCATAGCGCCCCTTTGGTGTGGAGCCTTCGGTCAGTCCGGTGTTGGCCGCCTGCATGATGACGATTTTGTCCGCCTCAACACAGGCCTCAAGCACCTTCCATTGTTCCAGCAACGTGGCGGGCAGCACCACCGCCAGCGCTTCCCCTTCCCCCGATCTGAATCCCCGGCGAAAACGGCGGGTGCCGCGGGCGGTTGTCAGCACATGACGCCGCCCGCAAATGGCCTGAAAGCGCTTGATCAGATCGGTATCGGTCATCTGCCGGTCCTCAGTACGCCACCGAAGGCAGCCACGTGGCCAGTTGCGGCCAGAGGAACACGAAGAACAAGCCGGCCAACTGCAGGATCACAAAAGGAACGATGCCTTTGTAAATGTCGGTCAACTTGATTTCAGGCGGGCACACGCCTTTCAGGTAGAACAGTGCAAACCCCACGGGCGGCGTCAGGAACGAGGTTTGCAGCGTGACTGCGACAAGGATCACAAACCATACCAGCGCCGGTTCGTCGATGACGCCAAAGCCTTCGATATCCAGACCCAGCCCGTTCACAATGGGGCGCATCAGGGGCAGAACGATCAGGGTGATCTCGATCCAATCCAGAACAAAGCCCAGAAGAAAAACGATGAACAGGATCATGAAGACAGTGCCGTTGGGGCCAAGACCCGTGCCGTGGATCATGTCTTCGATCAGTGCATCGCCACCCAGTTCCCGCAGGACATAGGAAAACACCGTCGCCCCCAGGAAGATCGCAAAGATATAAGCGGTGGTGTTGAACGTAGCTTTCAGAACATTGATCAGTTTTGCCAGCGTCAGTTTGCGATATCCCAGCGCCAGCAGCGTCGCACCCAATGCGCCCACGCCCGAGGCTTCGGTCGGTGTGGTCAGGCCCGCAAAGATTGAACCCAGAACGGCAAGGATCAGGGCAAGGGTCGGCAGTACTGCAATCAGCACATCCT
This sequence comes from Ruegeria sp. CG4, assembly GCF_056537185.1. Taxonomy (NCBI): domain Bacteria; kingdom Pseudomonadati; phylum Pseudomonadota; class Alphaproteobacteria; order Rhodobacterales; family Roseobacteraceae; genus Ruegeria; species Ruegeria sp. CG4. The sequence continues at coordinate 107,259 of NZ_JBQFRB010000009.1, forward strand.
TGACCGCCGCCCAATCGGGACGAGTGGCCCCTTCGGGCACTGGAGCGACTTCGCGTTTGATCAAGGCGATCACAAAGATATAAGTCAAATACAATACTCCGATGATCACCCCGGGGAACACCGCGGCCATGAACAGGTCGCCAACTGACAGGGCCATCTGGTCCGCCATGATCACCAGCATGATCGAGGGCGGGATCAGGATACCCAGCGTGCCTGATGCGCTAACCACACCGGCGGCCAGCGAGGGGCTGTATTTCTGCTCCATCATCGACGGCAGAGACAACACACCCAGCAAAACAACCGAGACGCCGATGATGCCTGTTGAAGCAGCAAGAATGATACCAATCATTGTCACCGTGATCGCCAGCCCGCCGCGCACCGTGCCGAACAGGCGCTGCATCGAAGACATCAGCCGCTCGGCCACGCCGGATTCGTCCAGCATCAGGCCCATGAAAATGAACATCGGCAAGGCCACCAGAACCGCGTTCGACATCGTGGCGTAGACACGGTTTACCACGGCGCCCAGCGTCAGATAATCCAGTCCGGTCAGAGTTTCCTCCAGACCTGTCCAATTCATCATTCCGTTGTCGAACAGATAGGCCAGTCCGCAATACGCGACCCCGACGCCAGCCAGCGTCCACGCCACCGGGAAACCGGTGAACAACAGCGCGATGAAGGTCAGGAACATGGCGATGACCAGCTTTTCCTCGGTCGTCTCAACCAGGAAGGTCAACGCGGTCGCCACGACGGCGAAGCCCAAGAGCGCCCAGATGATCAGGCGCAGGCCCTTGCCCTGACGCTCTTCATCCAAATTCATGAACAGAGCGTGGATGTCGTGGATAAGCCGCGCGCCTGCTGCCAGAGCCAGCAGAATGAAACTGGCCGGGATCACGCCCTTCAAGGCCCAACGCGCAGGCAGACCAGTCGGGCTGTCCGACGACTCGTTTACACGCCAGCTTTCATAGAAATAGTCATAGCCCTGATCGATCATCAGCCAGATGAACGGCACCAGCAGCGTGAAGATCCCGATGATCTCGATAATCCGGCGGGCACGCTGGCTGAGTTGCATGTGCAGCAGGTCCACGCGCACATGGCTGTCCGTGACCAGCGCATAAGAGATGCCGATCATCGTGACCAGACCGTAAAAATGCCACTGGATTTCATCCAGCTTCGGGTAGTTCTGGTTCAGCAGATAGCGCAGGGCTACCTGCGAAACGATGGCGGCAACAAGCAACAGGTTGGCCCACATGACCACGTGACCCACGGTCTTGACCACATCGTCAACGGCGACTGCCAGTTTCTGACGGTCAGGCTCATCGTGTTCAAGAATGTCCTCGTAGATTTCGATCGGGTCGTGATGTGTCCGCTTGGTCTCAGCCATGGTCTCCTCCTAAAGATGCAGGCTTCGGGGCGGGAATACGCCCGTGTCAGTTTGGAAATGACGAAAGTCGGGAAAGGTGGGGGCGGCGAAATAAGCCGCCCCCAGGGAGGCGCAAGTGCTCAGGTCACTTGCGAGGGAGGAACGCGTTTTCTTTCCATACGGCATAGCCATCCCGGAATTCGTTCATATCGGTCAGAACCTTGTTGAAGAATTCGTCATTGGCGGCCTGTTCGGCGGCAACCTCTTCCCAGGTGGTGCGGAAGGTGGCCAGCATCTCGTCATTCCACTGTTTGATCTGCACGTCGTTGTTTTCGACGTTGTCGATCAGTGCTGCGTGCTGGATCGCCTCGCCTTCGGCAAAACTGTCCGCCATCGAAGCCTTACATGCGTTTTCGATGATCGCTTTGTGCTGATCGCTTGCCTCGCTCCACACATCCTTGTTGATCATCAGTTCGAACACGGTCGCCTGCTGGTGCCAGCCGGGGAAGTAGTTGTACTTGACCAGTTTGTGGAACCCCAGACGCGCATCGATGGCAGGCATCGAGAATTCAGTCGCGTCAATCGCGCCTTTTTCAAGAGCCGGGAAGATCTCACCACCAGGCAGCAGCGACGTGGCAACGCCCAGCTTCTGCATGACTTCACCGCCCAGGCCGAAGAAGCGCATCTTCAGGCCATTCAGGTCTTCGGGGCTGTTGATTTCATTTGCGAACCAGCCCGAGGTTTCCGGTGCAATGATCGCGCAGGGGATGACATGGACGTTGAAGCCGGCCTGATCATACATCTCCTGATACAGGCTCAGCCCGTTGCCATAGTAAAGCCATGCCATGTATTCGCCGGCTTCCGGGCCGAAAGGCACGGCCGAGAACAGCGGAGCGGCGGGGATTTTGCCAGCCCAGTACCCGGCCGTGGTGTAGCCCGAATTGATCTTACCCGAGGATACGGCGTCCAGAATTTCAAACGGCGGAACCAGCTTTCCCGGCTCATAAACTTTCATTTTCAAAGTGCCGCCGGACATCAGGTCCAGTTGCTCGGCCACGCGCGGGATCGGCGAGCCAAGGCCCGGAAGCGCCGTGGAAAACGCAATCGGGGTTTTCAGCAACATCTTGTCAGCGGCCTGAACGGCGGGTGCGGCCAGAAGCGAGGCCGCAACGGCGAGCGAGGTCAGGGTGGTTTTCATGTGTACTCCTCCAAAGTGCAGGTCAGCCATCAGATCTGACCGGTCTCACCGCAGTGGCGGTATATGAGGTAAATATTGTTGACCACTTTATTCAGTCAACAATTTTATTTACCTCTTGGCGCCACATTCTCCGTTTTCGAGCTCAGGCGATTATTCGCTTTCGAAAAGCCGAAATTGATCAAGAAAATCTATTTTATAATTTTTACAAAGATATACGCTGCTCACACCCATCCGTATTTTTGGGTATTTTTCCTTGCATTACAGACCTTCAGTGGTAAATTTTAAAGACAACTGGAATTTTGTGATTTCCGGCAAGCGAGGAAAAGAATTGAGCACCAGCGGGCCTTTTGAACCTGTCGGCCACGAATCAATCGCCGACGCGGTGGTCGAACAAATCGAGACGATGATCGTCGACGGCATCCTCAAGGAAGGGCGCAGATTACCATCGGAACGGGACCTTGCAGAAGCGATGGGCGTATCGCGCCCAAAACTGCGGGAGGCGTTGCAAACTCTGGAGCAACAGGGGCTGGTAACTGTCCGTCACGGCGAAGGGACATTTATCGCGCCTCTGACCGGACGGGCTATGTCGCCCGCACTGCTGTCGCTTTACGCCCGTCATGGCGGCGCATTCTATGACTATCTTGAATACCGACGCGAACAGGAAGCCTTTGCCAGCCGGCTTGCGGCGCAGCGCGCGACACAATCCGACAAGGAACGCATCTCGGACATTATCGCGGAAATGCAGAAAGCCTGGGAAGAAGATGATACCGACGCCAGCCAGGAAGCCGATTTTCGCCTGCACACTGCCGTGGTCGACGCCAGCCAGAACACGACCCTTATTCATATGATGGCCTCGATCTACGATCTGACGCGCCAGGGCGTATTCTACAATCGAAGGTTTTTGCGCACGATGGACGGGACCGGAGAAGTGCTGTTACAACAGCACAAGGACATTGCGCAGGCTATTCTGGATGGCGACCCGGACAGGGCCGAGGCCGCCGCGCGAAACCATATGGACTTTGTGGAAACGTCGTTTCGGACAGGGCAGGAACAACAGGCCCGGGAAATCAGGGCCGCGAAGCGCCGTCAGTTTTCTTCCTGAGCCTGCCAGTGGAGAGTGGATATGGTTGAGTTCGAGCAGCAACGCCAATCGGTAATCAAAACCTGTTTGCGACTATCCGGTGAAGGGTATCTTGCGGGCACCGGCGGCAATGCCTCCTTGCGTCTGAGTGATGAGCTATTTGCCATCACACCGTCCGCTACGGAATATCCGTCGCTGACACCGGAAGACATCGCGGTGCTGAGGCTGGATACTTTGGAACAAGTGGATGGAACCAAACCGGCCTCCATTGAAAAAGCGATGCACGCGCAATTGCACCATGCATTCCCCGGCCGCCGGGCCTGCATTCACACGCATCAACCGGTGGCAAGTGCCGTTGCACTGCTGCATCAGCGACTTGAGTGGCCAGAAGGCACGAACACGGAACTGTACGGGGATCACGTCGGGCTTGCGGAATATCAGTTCTCTGGCACCAAAGAACTGGTCGACGCCCTGAAACAGGCTTTGCGCCCGAATGTGTTCTGTTACCTACTTGCCAGCCATGGTGTCATCGCTTCGGCCGCATCTCTGGAAAAAGGCGCGGAATTGGTGGCTGCGATCGAATTTGCCGCCGCGCAATACCTTGCTGCCTTGATCCGCAACTCCAATGAATTGCCTGAGATGACTCGTCAGTTGGTATCTGAAACGCTGAGCATGGTCCACGAACAAGGGCTCACGTCATGACCCGCAATGAGGGCGTCGAACATCAATTGCAGTTGGCTGCGTCTCGGTTGGCGGGCAAAGGCTTGCTGCAATCCGGCGATATGATGTCGATGCGGGTACCTGACGAGAATGCAGCGGTTAGCATACATACCGATGGCTCGTTCAGCCGCAGCAAAATCGAAGCATCCGGAACCGCCCATGCGCGTATCTACGCGGCGCGTCCCGATGTCGGCGCGGTGTTGCAGTTCGATCTGATCTGGACCCGCGCCATGCATGAAATGCGCGCCACAATGCCCTCAGTTTTCGATGAACAGATGATCCGATTGGGACGCTCTGTTCCCTGTCTCGGCATCTCAAGCGATGATGACCTTCTGATCCCTGCTATCGCAGGACAAAACAACGCCTTTGTCTGCAACGATACTACGTTTTGCTTCGGAACAGGCCTTGAAAGGTTGTTGCTGAACGCCGAGTTGCTGGAAAAATGCGCTAAAGCCTTTGTACTGGCGCGCGCCTCGGGCCAGCCAGTGCACGAAATTCCCATCGCCGAGCAAGACATGGCCGCAGACCGCCTGAAGAACGAAGAAGACGCTGCAGCCGCGCGGCACAGGCAAGGGCTCTACTCCGTTCTCACCAAGGGTTACTGATCCACCGGCAAAGGTGAAGGGATCGATTGCATCGTTTGCGGCCATCTTATCGCCGACCTCCTGAGGCCAACATTTTGTTACCTGAAACACCTGGCCGTAAAACCTCTTTGAAATTCAGCGTCCATTTTGTATTTTGGATACAAAATCACCCAAGTTCGAGATCAAGCAATGCCCCAAACGCGCGCAATTCCAAGACAAAGCCTACCAGATGTCATCACCAACGATCTGCGCGAAAGAATTCTGAGCGGTGAAATGACCGAGGGTGAAACAATCAGGCAGGAAGCGCTGGCGGAAGAGTACGACGTATCCCGCATGCCCATTCGCGAAGCGCTAAAACGGCTCGACGCCGAAGGGCTGGTACAGTTGACCAACAACCGGGGCGCGTCCGTCACCAGGCATTCGCTGTCCGAGATTGGTGAAATTTTCGACCTGCGCGTTTTGATGGAGGTCGATTTGTTCAAGCGCGCAATTCCACATATGACCGACGCTGATTTTTCAAAATGCGAAAAACTGCTGGATGAGATGGAAAAGTCATATGACGCCTATGATGTCGGGCGGTGGGGCAATCTGAATTATCAATATCACATGGCCCTTTACGCCGCCGCGGGGCGTGCGCTGACGAACGAAATCCTGCAACGGGTCAATCGTCAGTCAGACCGATATGTCCGGCTGCATCTGAGCGTCATGGAGCAGCGCGAGCCCGCCAAAAAGGACCATCAGAAACTGTTAACTCTGGCACGCGAAGGTCGCGCAGACGAAGCATGCGATCTGCTGACCAGACATATTCAGCGCACCAAGGATCAGCTATTGGAAATGGTCGTGGCCAGACGTGCAGCCGAAGACCGCTGACAGATCAGGACAAAGGATAAAGACAGGCGACCTGATGGTCAGTACCGCGCAGACCCGGTGGTGCCGCTCGGCACTGGTCAGTTGCCAGCCAGCATCGCTGGGCAAATGCGCAACCTTTTGGAACGTTCATCGGTGACGGCAGTTCCCCCTCCAGCTTGATCCTTTCCTTGCGGGCATCCGGGTCGGCCCGGGGTGTCGTGGACAACAGCGCCTTGGAATAGGGATGACGCGGGGCGGCGAACAGCTGCTCTTTGGGGGCTTTTTCGACCGCACGGCCCAGATACATGACAATCACGTCATCAGCAAAATGCCTGACAACCGAAAGGTCGTGAGAAATGAACAGGTAAGCCAGGTTCAGCCTCTGCTGCAAATCCACCAGAAGGTTCAGGATTTGCGACTGAATGGAAACGTCCAGTGCCGAAACCGGCTCATCCAGCACCAGAACCTTGGGGTTCAGCATCAATGCGCGGGCAATGGCGATCCGCTGACGCTGACCACCCGAGAACATGTGAGGATAACGGTCATAGTGCTCTGGTCGCAGGCCAACCATCTCGATCATTTTCCGCGCGCTGGCTTCGCGATCCGCAGCGGACATATCGGGCCGGTTGATGATCAATGGCTCCTGAAGGATCTGACCGATCCTCTGACGCGGATTCAAGGAGCCGTATGGATCCTGAAACACGATCTGCACCGTTTCGCGCATTTGCGCCCATTTCGACGGTGTTATGTCGATCCCATCAATTGTCAGACTTCCCGAAGTCGGCTCTTCGATCATCGTTACCAGCCGGGCCAGAGTTGACTTGCCGCATCCCGATTCGCCGACAACGGCCAGTGTTTTTCCGGGTTTCAGATCAAAATCGACCCCAGACAAGGCTTTGACCGTTGCCGGTCTGGACATCAGCCCGCCCTTGACGGTGTAGAAACGCGCAAGCGCGGTCGCCCGTACGATAGGTGCAGTCATGCGATTTCTCCGGCTGCAATCTTTTCGACATGATGGCATCTCGCCTTGCCGAATGCGTCATTATGCGGTGTCGGGGGTGTCTGAACACAGGTTTCGTCGGCGAAACGGCAACGCGGGCCGAAAAGGCAACCCTTGGGCCGGTCGAACTGCCCCGGCACCACGCCGGGAATTGTTGGCAGCGTTTTGGACGTCGCCCGTTCAGGCAGAGCGCTCAGCAAAGCCGAAGTATAGGGGTGGCGCGGCGTGCGGAACAGATCGCCCACCGGCTGTTCCTCGACCTTCTGCCCGGCATATTGAACCTGAACCCGCTCGGCGGTTTCTGCCACCACACCCATGTCGTGGGTGATCAGGACCAGCCCCATGTCCTGCTCGTCCCGCAACCGGACCAGCAGATCGAGGATCTGCGCCTGAATGGTCACGTCCAGCGCCGTGGTCGGCTCATCCGCAATCAGAAGCTTGGGCTTACAAGCGATGGCCATCGCGATCATGACACGCTGATTCATACCACCGGACATCTGGTGCGGAAACGTGTTCAGACGGCTGGCCGGAGCGGGAATACCCACCTGATCGAACAGTTCGATCGCGCGTTCGTGCCGTTCCTTGCGATTCAGTCCAAGATGGATGCGCAGCGCTTCTTTGATCTGGAAGCCGACCGTGAAACAAGGATTCAGCGATGACATTGGCTCCTGAAAGATCATCGCCATATCCTTGCCGATGATCTTGCGCCGTTCGCGGGCCGAAATACCGACAAGATCGCGCCCTTCAAAGCTCATCTCATCAGCCGTGATTGTCGCTGTCCACGGCAACAGGCCCATCAGCGCCAGCATCGACACCGATTTGCCAGAACCGCTTTCACCCACGATGGCCAGCAACTCGCCCTTGTTGACCGACAGGTCGACACCGTCGACGGCGCGGAACTTGCCCGAGGCGGTAGCGAATTCCACTGTCAGATTGCGGATCTGCAAAAGGCTCATGCGATCAGCTCCGTTTCAGTTTCGGGTCCAGCGCGTCGCGCAGACCATCGCCCATCAGGTTGATGGCAAGTACCGTGATCAGGATGGCCAGACCCGGAAAAGTGACCACCCACCAGGCGCGCAGAATGAATTCGCGCGCTTCGGCAAGCATGGTGCCCCATTCCGGTGTTGGCGGCTGTGCGCCCATGCCCAGAAAGCCAAGAGCGGCCGCATCCAGAATGGCCGTTGAAAACGATAGCGCCGCCTGCACGATGATCGGCGCAAGGCAATTGGGCAGCACCGTGATGAACATCAGCCGCGCTTTACCCGCTCCGGCCACCCGGGCGGAAGTGACATAGTCTTTCTGGCGTTCCGCCAAAACCGAAGCCCGGGTCAGACGCACGTAATGCGGCTGGAATACGATGGCGATAGCGATCATCGCATTGGTCAGTGACGGCCCGAGGATGGCAACCAGAACCAGAGCCAACAGCAATGACGGGAAGGCCAGAATGATGTCCATCACCCGCATGATCAGAGTGTCCACCCATTTCGGTGCGAACCCTGACAGCAATCCGATCATCACCCCGCCCGACACTGCGACACAGACCACGACAATCCCCACAAAGAAGGAATAACGTGACCCCATGATCAACCGTGACAGCATATCCCGGCCGAGTGGATCTGTACCCAGCGGGAAAGCCCAGCTGCCGCCCTCTTGCCAGAAGGGAGGTTGCAGGATGTGTTCGCGGAATTGCTCGGTCGGGTCATAGGGGGCCAACAGGGGCGCGAACGCTGCACAAAAGACAAAGACGGCAAAGACCCACAAACCGATGACCGCGCCTCGGTTTTCGCTAAAATAATACCAGAACTCACGCAGTGCGCTGGGGCGGCTTTCGGATTTGGGTTGGGTTGCGGAAAGCTCGGCCATCACCGCCTCCGGATCTTGGGGTTGATGACGCCGTAAAGGACATCGACCAGCAGGTTCACTAGCATCACGATCACCGCAATCATCAGCAGACCGCCCTGCACCACCGGATAGTCACGGCGGAAAATGCTGTCGACCATCCACTTGCCGATGCCCGGCCAGCTAAAGATCGTCTCGGTCAGGATCGCACCGGCCAACAAAGTGCCGACGGACAGACCGATCACCGTAACCACCGGAATCAGCGCGTTGCGCAATGCGTGCAACCCGTTGATCCGAGCCGGAGACAGACCCTTGGCACGAGCCGTTCGGATATAGTCTTCGCCCAGAACTTCCAGCATCGCGGAACGTGTCTGCCGGGCAATCACCGCCAGGGGGATCGTACCCAGAACGATGGTCGGCAGGATCAGGTGTCGCACGGCCGATCCGAACGCACCCGACTGACCGGACAACAGACTGTCGATCAGCATGAAGCCCGTGACACTTGGGAAGTAATACAGCAGATCAATCCGCCCCGAGACCGGTGTCCAGCCCAGATTGCCTGAAAAAACGATGATCAGCAGCAGCGCCCACCAGAAGATGGGCATTGAATAACCCACCAGAGCCGAGGACATCAGTGCCCGGTCAAAGAACTTGCCCCGGTTTACCGCCGCAATAACGCCCGCCGGCAGCCCAAGGACAACTGCAAATACCATCGCGCAGAGCGACAATTCCAGAGTTGCGGGGAACAGGGCAAAGAACTCATCCCAGACTGGTTTTTTGGTGACAAAGCTTTCGCCCAGATCGCCTTGAAGAACGCCGGTTAGATAGTCCCAGTACTGCTGCAGCACCGGCTTGTCGAAGCCCAGCTTCTCGACCATTTCCTGATAGCGTTCCTCGGTCATGCCGCGTTCACCTGCCATGACAATGATGGGATCGCCCGGAAGAACCCGGATGAACATGAAGGAAATCAGCGTCACACCCAGAAAGGTTGGGATGAACATACCCAGACGGGTGAGAAAATAGCCAAACATCAGCGACCTATGATTCTGAGATCCTTGGGAAAGCTGGTCAATGACCGGCAACCGTCATCCGTCACCAGTACGTCATCTTCAATGCGCACACCGAAATTGTCCAGTTCATAAAGCCCCGGCTCATTGGTCCACACCATGCCAGCACGGATCACCTGATCGTTGCCGCGCATGATATAGGGGGCCTCGTGCACATCGCGACCCAGCCCGTGGCCTGTCTTTGTGCGGATACGGTCGGCAAATGGCGAAGCCTCAAGCACGCCTATTACCGCGTCATCTATGTCATGAGCGGTCACGCCTGGACGGCACATTTCGAAACCCTTCAGATTTGCACGCAGCACAGTGTCATAAACCGTCCTGCCCTCGTCCGAGACCTCACCCACAAAAAAAGTACGTGTGATATCCGCTGCGAAGCCGCGCTTGCGGGCCCCGAAGTCGAACAGCAGCGCATCTCCTGACTGTATCTTGTAATCCGCACGCGCCTTGCCATGCGGACGGGCCGAATTATCCCCGGCTGCCACGATTGGGTTGAATGCCAGCGACTCTGCCCCTTCGGCGAACAATGCCTGTATCAGCGCCTGCTCAACCTGCTTTTCGGTCTGGCCTATGCGCACATTCGCGATGACCAGCTCCAACGCGCGTTCGGAAACATCAATGGCCGCCTGCAAAGCCGCGATATCATCGTCGGTCTTGACGATCCGCAACCCTGAAATCTCACGCTCGCCATCCACGATCTTCAGGTTCGGCATTGCGCGGGTCAGCGCTTTGGACACAAACACCCGCATGACCTGACCCTCCACCGCCACGGACGACAGCGGCATGTGATCGGCCAGCGCCGCGAAAGCACCATCATAACCGGTCTGATCGAACCAGTCGTACACAGCGCCATCAAATCCGACCAGTTCCCACGAACCAAGTTCAAGGTTGGGTACGATAGCCGCCGGTTCACCGTTTGCGGGGATCACAACCAGAAAGGGGCGTTCGTGACTCATGAAGGCCTTGCCCAGCGCGCGGGTGAAATTCGGGCCGGGCACCAGCGCCACGGCATCAACTGACATATCGCGTGCCAGTTGGCTGTATTCGGACAAATCCGGCATTCCGGCCAGTCTCCAATAGCAAGAAAGCCAGAGCCGCCAAATCGGGCGGCTCTGACAAGTGAGTGGTGGTTTATTCGACGCTCACACCATAGAAGATGTGGCCGCCCAGCGGGTGCACCTTGTAACCCTGCACCTTGTTGCTCATCGGCATGTAGACAACCGAATGTGCGATGGTTGCCCACGGCGCCTGATCCTTGAAGACCACCTGCGCGTCTTCGTACAGTTTGGTACGCTCGGCCTGATCAGTGCTTTGCTTGGCTTTCTGGATCAGTTCTTCGAAAGGCTCGTGGCACCATTGTGCGCGGTTGGACGCTTCGCGACCGTCACAGCCCAGCAGCACGGCCAGGAAATTGTCCGGATCGCCATTGTCACCTGTCCAACCCAGCAGAACCGCGCCATCCCGGTTCAGCTCTTTCGAGCGCGACAGGTACTCGCCCCATTCGTAGGACACGATTTCGACGTCCACACCGACCTTGGAAAAGTCTTCTTGGATCAGCTCGGCCATACGACGTGCATTCGGGTTGTAGGGACGCTGCACAGGCATCGCCCAGACCTTCATCGACAGATCAGACACGCCTTCAGCTTCCAGCATCGCCTTGGCCGCTTCCGGGTCATAGGCGTCGTCTTCGATGGCATCGTTATAGCCCCACATGGTTGGCGGGATCGGGTTCTTGGCCGCCTGGCCCGAGCCCTGGAAGACCACGTCGATGATCGCCTGCTTGTCGATCGCCATGTTCAGCGCCTTGCGCACCTTCGGATTGTCGAACGGCGCCATGGTGGTGTTGTAGGCCAGATAACCAACGTTCAGACCTTCCTGCTCCATCATGTTGATGTCGGCGTCATCCTTCATCGCCTGAATATCGGCAGGGTTCGGATACGGCATCACGTGGCATTCGCCCGCTTTCAGTTTCTGATAGCGTACCGACGCGTCCGGAGTGATTGCGAAAATCAGGTTTTCAACCTGCGCCGGATCTTTCCAGTAATCGGCATTCTGAGCATAACGGATCACCGCGTCCTTCTGATAGGCCACGAACGAGAACGGTCCGGTGCCGATGGGCGCTGTGTTCAGCTTTTCAGGTGTCCCGGCCGCCATCATCGCGTCCGCATATTCCGCCGACAGGATCGAGGCGAAATCCATCGCCATGTTGGCCACAAACGGCGCTTCAGGCTTGGAGAGTGTAAATTTCACCGTGTAGTCGTCGATCTTTTCCACCGACTCAACCAGATCCGGCATACCCATACCCTGGAAATACTCCCAGGTGCCGCCCGAGACCTGATTATAGGGGTGGCTTTCGTCTTTCTGGCGCATGAACGAGAAAATCACGTCATCCGCGTTGAAATCACGGGTCGGGGTGAACTCGTCATTGGAATGGAATTTCACGCCCTGACGCAGTTTGAATGTATAGACCAGACCATCATCGCTGGCCTCGACACTTTCGGCCAGACCGGGGATCACATTCGTCGTGCCGGTTTCAAACTCGAGCAGTCGGTTATAGATCGGGTGCGAAGAGGCATCAAAGGTCGTCCCGGCCGTGAACAGCGCCGGGTCGAACCCCTCAGGTGATCCCTCAGAGCAATAGACCAGAGTGTTTGCCTGCGCCACGGCACCCGTCAGGGCAATCGCCGTGGTTGCGGCCAGCAATTTGAGTTTCATGATTTTCTCCCAGAAATGGACTTCTCAAGACAATCGCAGGGCTCATTGTCGTCAGAGCATTCAGTGACAGCACAGGTCGATGCGATCTATCTCAGCAATGTATCCAAAATACAATATCCATTGTCAACTGGCGGGCTGCTGCAATCTTGGTTTTCGGGAAACGCCTTTCAGTTATCCCTATCGAGGAGTCCAATGTCTTTGCGCGACATCAAATGCAGTCTCTGTGAAACAGATAGCGGAATAAACCTCCGCGTCGGCATCAGAATCTTTGTGAAACTGTGTGTAAGTCAGGCCCCGTAGCGCGCCATGAACATGTCAACGGCCTGCTGCGCGACTTCATCGATCTCGGCCCGGGTGAAGCTTTTCTGAAAACCAAAAATCGCCCGGGTCCAGATCCGCACCTTACACAGCTCCGAAAATTGTTCGGCGGCGATAAGGACATCGTCGATGGCCAATTCTCCCTTGGACACCGCCTTCTCAAGATACTCCGCCAACTGGCATTGACCATTTCGGGGACCCGCATCATAAAACGCCCGAACCAACTCAGGGAACCTGTCACGTTCAGCAACACAGATCCGAAACATTTGCTGGGCAATATCCGAAACCAGAAATTCGGTTAGCTGCGTCGCTGCGATAGTCAGCACTTCCCTTGCCGGTTTGCTGTCGTCCACCATCGCAACCACACGATCAGCCATGCGGGTACATTCGGTTTGGGCGACCTCCATGAACAGCAGCCTTTTGTCCGGAAAGTAGCTGTACAAAGTCGCCTTCGACACCCCGGCCACCCGAGCTATGTCGTCGACACTTGCACCCTCGAACCCATCCGCCAAAAAAACCTCTCGGGCGCCGCGCAGAACCTGATCGAATTTCCGGCCTGTGCGCAGAATTGTGGCGGCTTGGGTCATGTCTTCTCCTGAGGTGGTGCCTGACCTGAATTTATAAACCGTTCAGTTCAGATACAACGATTCTCGTATTTCCAAGCGGTTCAAACCGGCAATTGCAACGAACCGAGTGCCATTTCCCCGCCAAAAGAACAACAAGCCCTTCCGAAAATCCGATCTTTATATGCCGAAGGCTTGCGACGCGGAAAATCCGTGCTACCAGTCTGCCCATGGTCGATATTTTCCTGCGCACGCTGCCCTTCTTCGCGATCATCGGCCTGGGATACTGGGCCGGGCGCAGTCGGTTTTTTTCCGAGGAAGCGACCGCATATCTAACCAAGTTCGTTTTCTACTTCGCGCTGTCGGCCATGTTGTTCCGATTTGCGGCCACATTGCCCTTTGCCGAGATTTTCAACGGACGGCTGGTACTGGGATATCTGATCGGCACTGTCACCGTTTACCTGCTGGCCACATTTGTGGCGTGGCTGCGTGGTCTGGATATTCCGACCGCCGCGGTCGAGGCGCAATGTGCAGCCATTGGAAATGTGGGCTTTCTGGGTTTGCCTATGCTGGCGATGCTGTTCGGGCAGGCCGCGATCGGCCCTGTCATGCTGGTCCTGACGGTCGACCTTGTGGTGTTTTCGTCGCTGATCGTAATCCTGATCAATGGCGGACGGGACGGTGCGCTGAAACCCGCAACCCTTCGATTGATCAGCATGGGTCTTCTGAAAAACCCGATGATCGTGTCAATCTCTGCCGGTTTGATATGGTCAGCCCTGCAGGTCCCCGTGCCTGCGCCGTTGAATGACTTCCTGACAATCCTCGGAGGTGCGGCGACACCGGGTGCATTGTTTGCCATCGGCGCATCTTTGGCGGGCAAATCGGCTGAACGCGTGCAAATCGCCGCCTGGCTGAGCTTTTGCAAACTGATTGCGCATCCGATCTGCGTGGCCATTGCCCTGATCTGGCTGATCCCTGTCGCCGCCTTCCCCGCTTCGGTTGCAATCGCCGCTGCCGCCCTTCCTGTTGCAGGCAACGTGTATATGCTGGCAGCCCATTATGGGGTCGCACCGCATCGGGCTTCGGCCGCGATTTTGTTGTCGACGATTACCAGCATCCTGACGATACCGCTTGTCATTGCCTGGGTGGGCACTCTCTGATCTTCACCTTTTCGAAAAATACTCTCGCCGAAGGCACCTGCACTTTACGGCAGGGCCTGTGACCGTTAGCCATGGGTCGAACCCAATACGAGGACAATACCAGATGGAAACCCTTTCCGAGAATGGCTGTTTCGGCGGCGTACAGGGCGTTTATCGCCATGCCTCAGCCGCGTGCAAATGTGACATGACCTTTGGGCTGTTTTTGCCGGCCGAGGCCAAGGACGGCCCGGTTCCTGTCCTGTGGTATCTGTCTGGCCTGACCTGCACCCACGAAAACGCCATGACCAAGGCCGGCGCGCAGGCCTGGGCCGCGGAACAGGGCATTGCCTTGGTATTTCCTGACACATCACCCCGGGGCGAAGGCATCGCAGATCATGAAGACTATGATCTGGGCCAAGGCGCGGGTTTCTACGTAAACGCAACCCAGACCCCATGGGCACCGCATTTCAACATGTGGGACTACGTTGCCGAGGAACTACCCACCCTGCTGGCTGAAACCTTCGCCGTCGACAGCGATCGGCAAGCCATCACCGGACACTCTATGGGCGGGCATGGCGCGTTGACGCTGGCGATGAATCTGCCCGGCCGGTTCCGGTCGGTTTCGGCTTTTGCACCGATCTCCAACCCGACTGGCGCAGATTGGGGCCGCAAGCAGCTTGGCGCTTATCTGGGCGATGATGAAGCGGTTTGGGCCAAACATGATGCGTCCTTGCTGATGAAGGAAAAGGGCTTTGACGGCCCAATCCTGATCGATACCGGAACCGATGATCAGTTCATCGATCTTCTACGCCCGGAAACGCTGGCGCAGGCCATCGCCGAGCGCCGTCAACAGGCGATTTGCCGCCTGCAGCCTGGTTATGATCATTCGTATTTCTTCGTGTCCACATTCATGGAAGACCACATCACCTTCCATGCCGAGGCCCTGTACGGAGACTGAGGAATGAGCAAGTTTGACTATGACCTGATCATCATCGGGTCCGGCCCTTCGGGTCGTGCTGCGGCAATTCAGGCGGGCAAATTGCAACGCCGTGTTCTGGTGATCGACCGCAAGGACCGGTTGGGAGGTGTTTCCGTTCACACTGGAACAATCCCGTCAAAGACCTTGCGCGAAACTGTTCTGAACCTGTCCGGCTGGCGCGAGCGCAGCTTTTACGGGCGCTCCTACCGGGTCAAGGACCAGATCCGCGCCGAGGATCTGAAGGCGCGGCTGCACATGACGCTGGACCACGAGGTCGATGTGCTGGAGCACCAGTTCAATCGCAACCACGTGGAGACCCTCAACGGTCTGGCGAAATTCATCGGCCCGCACGAGCTTGAAGTTGCGACCGACGCGGGTGAAACAACGCGACTGACCGCCGCAAAATTTCTGATTGCCACAGGCACCAAAACATATCGCCCCGATTACGTTCCCTTCAACGGCAGAACGGTTGTCGATGGCGACGAGTTTCTGGAGATGGCCGAAATTCCACGTTCACTCTGCGTGATCGGCGCCGGGGTGATCGGTGTGGAATACGCCACCATGTTTTCGGCTCTGGACGTGCGTGTCACGCTGATCGAACCGCGCGAGACGTTCCTCGACTTTATCGACAAGCGCCTGATTCACGACTTCACCCATCAGATTCGCGAAAACGGTGTCGATCTTCGCCTTGGTTCGGCGGTCGAAAAGATCGAGGATGCCGGCGGGCATGTCGAGATCACGCTGGACAATGGACGCCACGTCCGGGCCGAGATGCTGCTGTTTGCCGCCGGTCGCATGGGCGCGACCTCGGCCCTTAATCTGGACGCAGTCGGGCTGGCAACCGACCATCGCAACCGGATTGAAGTGGATCGGAAAACCTATCAGACCGCTGTGCCTCATATCTATGCCACCGGCGATGTGATCGGGCATCCGTCGCTGGCCTCGACCTCGTTGCAACAGGGCCGCGTCGCCGCCTGTCACGCACTCGAGACGCCCACACTGCCGGAAAGCCCCTGGTATCCTTACGGCATCTATTCTGTTCCCGAGATTTCCACCTGCGGCATGTCCGAGGAAGAGTTGCAGGAACGCGGTATTCCCTACGAAGTCGGCGTGGCCCGATTCCGAGAGACTTCGCGCGGGCATATCATGGGGCTCGAGCATGGCATGTTGAAAATGCTGTTCTCGTTGAAAACCCGCCGGGTTCTGGGGGTTCAGATCGTCGGCGAAGGTGCGACCGAACTGATCCACATCGCACAGGCGGTGCTGAACCTGAAAGGCACGGTGGACTACTTTGTTCAGAACACGTTCAACTATCCGACGCTGGCCGAGGCCTACAAGATCGCCGGTCTGGACGCGTTCAACCGGATGCCCATCCCCGAAGAGTTCAAGGTCCGTAAGAAATCTACTGAACCCTCCAAGAAAGAGGCAACGAAGGCGTGACGACCCTTTACGTCGATGGCGATGCCTGCCCCGTAAAGGCTGAGGCTGAACGAGTGGCCACGCGGCACAAGGTGCCCATGGCGCTGGTGTCGAACGGCGGACTTCGTCCATCGGCGAACCCCTTGGTGCAGATCGTCATCGTCGCCGAAGGGGCCGACGAGGCAGACAAGTGGATCGCCGAACGGTGCGGGCCGGGGGATGTGGTGATCACTTCAGACATTCCTTTGGCTGCGAAATGCGTTGAAGCAGGCGCACGGGTTCTGCGACCGAATGGCGAAGCGTTCACTGCCGCCAATATCGGACAGCAACTTGCCATGCGGGACCTGATGGCGGATCTGCGGGCCGCCAATCCCCTGGGTTCGGGAGGCGGCGGAAAACCGTTTGGAAAAGCGGACCGGTCGCGGTTTCTGGACGCGCTGGAACGTGAGTTGCGTGCAGCACTCAGGAGTTAGCGCCCTTGCTGGGTGGTGCGGCCACGTTGCAGACGCGCTTTTCTCTATGATGTCGGGCGGCACGACGTGCTGGATTTGGGCGGACCGGCTGCGTGACACAATGGATTCCCAAACTGTCACTCTGACGCAATTGCGCCGCGCGAAAACCGGAAGACCCTGCACATTGCCGTTGCAGCGACCGCGCAATTACAATCACATACGCCCATGACTCTGCCAACGATCACATCAGAGCAAAACGGCGACGGCCTGCGCATATCAGTGGCCGGTGATCTGGTGACTCAGTCGTTGGAACACATCGAGCGCGCCTTTGCCGCGATGCCAACGTCAGGCAAAGACGTGACCTTGGACCTGTCAGCCGTTGACTCTCTGGATACCGGCGGCGCATGGCTGGTGGCCGATCTCGCGCGCCGATACAAGGCTGCGGGGGCTGAAACGCAGTTTTTGGGCGCTTCTCCCGCTCATTCCGCGCTGATCGATACCGTATCCCGAAACATGCCGGAAAAGTCCAGCACGGTGGAGGGGCGCCGCAGCTTTGTCGACTGGGTCGGTCATCTGGGCGAGAAAACCGTTGGCGCAGGAAAAGATGCCCTGTCGATTCTGGAATTCACGGGGCTGACTTTGCACCGCCTGACCCGGACACTGGTGAAACCATGGCGGCTGCGCCGCGCGGCGTTGGTCACCCATATGGAGGAGACCGGCTTCAAAGCCCTGCCAATTGTTGGATTGATGGGTTTCCTGATCGGCGTGGTTCTGGCGTTTCAGGGGGCGACGCAGCTCAAACAGTTCGGCGCCGAAATTTTTGTGGTCGAACTGATCTCGATCTCGGTTCTGCGGGAACTGGGCATCCTGCTGACGGCCATCATCGTTGCGGGTCGGTCCGGCTCGGCCTTTACCGCGTCTATCGGGTCAATGAAGGTACAGGAAGAAATCGACGCCATGCGCACGTTGGGCCTGGATCCGATTGAGGTACTGGTGGTACCGCGTGTGCTGGCGCTGTTGATCATGTTGCCGATCCTCGGCTTCGTCGCCGACATGGCCGGCCTGATCGGCGGCGCATTGATGAGCTGGATCGACCTTGGTGTTAGCCCGGGAATGTTTCTGACGCGCCTGAAGGAAAATACAGGTGTCTGGCAACTGGCGGTCGGACTGATCAAGGCCCCGTTTTTCGCCTTTGTGATCGGCATCATTTCCTGCTGGCAGGCAATGCAGGTGAAAGGATCAGCCCAAAGCGTGGGCCAGCGAACGACCGCGTCCGTCGTGCAGTCCATTTTCTTGGTGATCGCCATCGACGCCCTGTTTTCGATCTTCTTCTCCGAGATCGGGGTCTGACATGGACGGTACGGCCCCTCAGAAATCCCAACAGACGAATACCCAGCGCGAAGCGGTAATCCGAGTGCGCGGATTGAGAAACCAGTTCGGACCGCAGGTTGTGCATGACGGCCTGGATCTTGATGTCTGGCGCGGTGAGGTACTGGGCATTGTCGGGGGTTCGGGCACCGGGAAATCGGTGCTGTTGCGAACCATTGTGGGGCTGAACAGACCCGCCGCTGGTAGTATCGAGGTTCTGGGTGTCGATGTACTGAACGCGCCCGATGAAGAACGTCAGCGGATCGAAAAACGCTGGGGGGTGGCCTTTCAGGATGGGGCTTTGTTTTCGTCGCTCAGCGTGCTGCAGAATGTCATGGCCCCGCTGCGTGAACACACCGGGATCAGCGAAAAGCTGATGGAGGCATTGGGAAGCCTGAAGATAAGTCTTGTCGGATTGCCACAACTGAGCTGCGGCAAGTTTCCGTCCGAGTTATCAGGTGGTATGCGCAAACGCGCGGCCTTGGCACGGGCTCTGGCACTGGACCCCGAGATCGTGTTTCTGGATGAGCCGACCGCCGGGCTGGACCCGATCGGGGCTGCTGCCTATGACGATCTGATCGGTGAATTGCAGCAGGCGCTTGGGCTGACGGTCTTCATGGTAACGCATGATCTGGACAGCCTTTATGCGATTTGCGACCGCATTGCCGTGCTTGCAGAAAAACGCGTGCTGGTTGAAGGTCCGATTGAGGATATGGTCAAAGTAGATCATCCTTGGGTGCAGGAGTATTTCACAGGCCCCCGCGCGCGCGCAGCGCAACAGAAGGGGCAGGACAGGTAGAGGCGATGGAAACTCGGGCGAACTATATCCTGATCGGCGCGTTTACCCTGGCGGGCATCTTGGGCGTGTTTGGGTTTTTCCTGTGGCTGGCCAAGTTCGAGGTCAATCGCCAATACGCCTATTACGACGTTCTGTTCGAAAACGTGTCAGGTCTGTCAGCAGCTGGCGGCGTCAGTTTCAATGGTCTGCCCGTTGGTCAGGTGGTTTCGCTCAGGCTGGATGAGGGTGACCCCTCAAAAGTCCGCGTTAAGCTCGAGGTGGACGCCGACATTCCCGTAACATCGGAAACCGTCGCCCAGCTTCAGTCGCTTGGCGTCACGGGAGTTGGCTATGTCGAACTGACCGGGGGATCGGTCAATGCGCAGCGGCTGCCGGAAAACAGCGTCATCAAAAGCAAGCGCAGCACGATACAGTCACTGTTCGAAGGAGCCCCGAAGGTTCTGGATCAGGCGATCGTGCTTTTGGAAGACCTGAGCGCCGTGGTGGACGAAAAAAACCGCAAGGCAGTCTCGGATATTCTGAACAATCTGGCGTCAGCGTCCGGGCGGCTGGATAACACTTTGTCGGATTTCGAAAGCCTTTCAAAAGACATCAGCGGAGCCGCAAAGAACATCGGCGCGTTTACCGATCGGCTGGACCAGTTGGCAGACACCGCGGACACCACCCTGAAGGCGGGCACGGACACGCTGCAAAGCATAAAAACCGCCTCAGATTCAGCTGTCGGCGCATTGGATGAGGCCAAGACAACTCTGGCCACGGCCGATCAGGTGTTGAAGCAGGACATCAAGCCGTTCCTGGATCGTGGCTCACAACTGGCCGAACGTCTGATCGGCCTGTCTGACGAGGGCAGCGTGGCACTGGGCGTAATTTCGGAAACGGTGCTGAACGCAAATTCGACCTTGGCCACGATCTCATCGACAATGGACACGGCCAATGGGGCGCTCGCTTCGGCCCAGCGTGCTTTTGATTCAGCCAACCGTGTCATGGACGAAGATGTTTCGGTCGTCGTGGAAGACATTCGGAACGCAGCCAATCAGGTGGCGGAGACGGTTTCAAATGTCACGGAGCGGATCGACAAGATATCTGACGACATTCTCAATGCCTCGAAATCCGCATCCGAATTGCTGGAAACGATCGATGGCATCGTGCAGGACAACCGCCGGCAGGTCTCGGATTTCCTGCGGGTCGGATTGCCGCAATTCGTCCGCTTCATCGAGGAATCCCAGCGTCTGGTCATCAGTCTGGATCGCCTGGTCGACAAGGTCGAGCGTGACCCGGCGCGCTTCCTGCTGGGCACACAAGCTTCGGAGTTTCGCCAATGATTAAACGCCTCTCTCTGGCTCTGATGATCGGGGCGCTTGGCGGTTGCACGGGGTTGGGCACGCTGAAACAGGCGTCGAAGCCGAACGATCTATATCTGCTGACGCCCAAAAGCACGTTTTCGTCATCGCTGCCGCGCATCAGCAAGCAGATCGTCGTCGAGGAGCCAACGGCAACGGCGGCCGTCAACACCGACCAGATTGCGGTGCAGCCTAACCCGTTGCAGGTCCAATACCTTCCACGTGCCAGATGGGTCGACCGTGCGCCGTTGATCGTTCAGGCCCTTTTGGTGGAGAGCTTTGAAAACAGCAACAAGGTAGCCGCAGTGGGTCGGTCCACAGTCGGTCTGCGCGCTGATTATGTGATTGTGCCTGATCTGCGCGAGTTTCAGGGGATCGTGGTCGCCGATACCGAAAACACCAAAACCGTGCGTGTCGAAGTGCGGATGAACATCAAGATCATCGATGATTTCGACGACAAGATCATCGCTTCGAACTCGTTCCAGGAATTTGTCGTCTCAGCCAGCGACCAGACGCCAGATCTGGTCGAGGCTTTTGACGTCGCACTGGGAAAAACCATGCGCGACGCCGTGGAATGGAGTGTCCGCAGGATCAACAATCACGCGGCCAGCAACCCCCGCGCATTCTGATCCTGCACCAAAGACTACTCGGACAGCGACTCGGACAGCCGCATCAGCGTCACGGCTTCCGCACGGTAGCCGAACGGGTCATCGCCTTTGGCTGCATTTGCCAGTGAAATGGCGTCGTCGTAGGACCAGGTGCCCAAATATTCACCGCCGCGCAACAACTGGCCAAACCCGGCAATCGCAGTTGAAAAGCGTGCATCATCGGTCGGCACCCCCTGCCCCGGCAGGATAGGTTGCTCGATCATCTGGCTTTGGCTGGCACCGGGGACCTTGTAACGCAACTTGAAGAACCCGATCTCATCCAAGCCGTCCGGCGCGGTTTCATTTGCATAGCGCAGCGGTCCGTTTCGAATGGCGTCCGAGCCTGTGGGCGTCACCTCGTAGATGGCGGTCACGCTATGGCCCGCACCGATATCTCCGGCGTCCACCTTATCGTTTGAAAAGTCCTCGCGCCGCAGGGCACGGGTTTCATAGCCGATCAGACGGTATTCAGCGATTTGTGCAGGATTGAACTCGACCTGTATCTTGACGTCATTGGCAATGGGGAACAGCGCCCCGGTCAGTTGATCGACCAGAACTTTACGCGCCTCGCCCAGCGTATCGATATAGGCCGCCTGGCCGTTTCCATATTGCGCCAGCGCCTGCATGGTCGCGTCATCCAGATTACCCCGGCCAAAACCAAGCACGCTCAGATAGGCTCCGCTGTCCCGTTTGCGGGCAATGAAATCCTTCAGCGCGTCCGGGTCGGACAGACCCACATTAAAATCACCGTCCGTCGCCAGGATCACGCGCGTGACGTCCCCGTCATCTGCCATGGCCTCGGCAACCTGATAAGCCTGCTGCAACCCCGCCTGACCGGCCGTCGATCCACCCGCCTGCAACTGATCAAGGGCGTTCATGATCTTGGTCCGATCCGCCGCTGCGGTCGGCTCCAGAACCTGACCCGCACTGCCGGCATATGTTACGATCGAGACCTGATCTTCGGGACGAAGCTCGGACAACAACAGGCGGAAGGATTGCTTGAGCAGTGGCAACTTGTTCGGCTGCTGCATGGACCCCGACGTATCGATCAGAAAAACAAGGTTCAGCGGCGGCCGATCTTCAATCTGCGGCAACGCGCCCTGAATACCGATATGCACAAGCTGAGTACCCTCGTTCCAGGGCGTCGGTGTCACCGTGATCGTCGGCCGGAAAGGCGCATCCCCTTCGGGAGCGGGATAGGTGTAGGGGAAATAGTTCACCATCTCTTCGACCCGCACCGCATCTTTGGACGGCAGCCGACCGTTCATCAGAGAGGATCGGACGATGCCATAGGACGCCGTATCCACATCAATTGAGAACGTAGAGACCGGATCGTCAGTGGTGATCTTCAACGGGTTGGTTTCGCTGTTGGAAAAGGTTTCTGTGTTTTGGTCTGGTTCGGCAACCGGTGCAAGCATGCGTTTCGCAGAATGTTCGGACGCGCCGGTCGCATATCCCAGGACGACACCGCCAACGAGCGCCTCAGCCATGCCCCTCTCGGGTTTTGCAGACGGCACGATGGCCTCTGCTGCAGGAACATCGGCAATCGGCTCCTCCAGCAGGGGCTGGGGCACAGCATGGGCAATATCCGCTTCCGGCTCTTTACTCAATTGCGGAGATGACACGTCACTTTCGCCGCGGGACAACGGATTGACCACGATGTCCTGCACCTGCGGCACGATCAGGATTAGGGCAACGGCAGCTATCGCAGTGGTCGCGGTCAACACGCCACGGTGGGAGAGGGCATTCAACATCGATTTCGCTCCTTCAGTCATGCGGGCCAAGAGGCCTCGCTTGACAGTGGGACGCGCCCCGTTGCCCGATCCTTGGGCGCGGGAGAAATTTTTTTGCGCCGTGGCCAGGTTTTCAGCCCGGCGCCGGGCATCCGGTGCGGGGGTTGCCGCATCCATCAGCGCCTTGAGATCATCCAGATCGTCGGTCATTGCGCCAACTCCTCTTGCCGCATTGCCTTCAGGCGTTTGCGGACATCCGACATCCGCCAGGATATCGTCCCTTCCGAGACACCCAGGACCTGAGCCGCCTCGGCGTGGGTCATTTCATCCTCAAGCGTCAGTGCCAGTGTGTCCTGCAGCTCCTGCGGCAGCGACCGCATAGCCCGTTGCAGCCAATCCATGGCTTCTGTGGTTTCTGCCGCCTCCGCGCGGCGCATCTGTTCGACATCGCCCCACCCTGCCGCAGCTTTTTCATGGCTTGCCCGGCGTCGTCGCGCATCTTCTGCCGCATTGACCACAACGCGGTACAGCCACGTGGTGAACTTTGCCTGTGCCCGAAACCCCTTGATCTTGGCCGGCAAAGCGGCACAGATATCCTGCGTCAGATCCTCGGCCCTGTCCGCGTGACCGGTCAGCCGAAATGCCAATCGGAAGACAAGATCATAGTGGCGCGCCAACAAGGTGGCGAATGCGTTCGCGTCGCCTTTGGCTGCCGCCTTTGCCAGGTTTTCGTCAGACGTCGTCATCCGCATCACGTTGATAAGACGGATACCAAGCGTCAATCCTTGGCGCGTTCCGAAAAAGAATCAAAAATGAGCGGCCGAGGCTGTTTTCCAGTCTTCTGCAAACATCTGGGGTATCGCTTCAGTCAGCAGAGCACCGTCGTCGATGAACGAATAAAGCTCTGCATATGTCCGCTCGCACTCATCCGCCGTGCGGCGGTGAATATCCGAAGGACGCAGGTCGGCAACCTTTTCTTTACCCATCGCGCCAAGCAATTCGCGAAAGCTTTCCAACGTGGCGTCGTGATACCGGTGAACGCGCTGACGCTTCTGCGGGACGTTCACGGCCCGACCCCGGACCGGATCCTGTGTCGCCACGCCCGAAGGACAGCGGTTGGTGTTGCAGTGCAAGGCCTGGATACAGCCCACCGCGAACATCATGGCCCGCGCCGCGTTACACATGTCCGCCCCCAACGCAAATTTCTCGATCATGTCATAACCAGTCGCTACCTTGCCCGAGCAGATGACGCGTATCTGGTCGCGCAAACCTACGCCGCGCAGGCAGTTGTTCACAAAGATCAGAGCCTCATTCAGAGGCATGCCCAACCGGTTGGTAAACTCGACCGGGGCCGCCCCGGTGCCACCCTCCGCACCGTCAACGGTAATGAAATCGGGCAGAATACCGGTCTCCAGCATGGCCTTGCAGATCGCCATGAATTCGGATGGTTTGCCGATGCACAGCTTGAATCCCACCGGTTTGCCGCCCGACATTTCCCGCAGTTGCTGAACGAAATGCATCAGACCCGTCGGGCCTTCAAACGCAGAATGCGTGGGGGGTGAGATGACATCCTGGTGCACCGGCACACCACGAATTTCGGCAATCTCTTCGTCAACCTTGGCCGCGGGCAGAACGCCACCATGCGAAGGCTTTGCCCCCTGTGACAGCTTGATTTCTATGGCCTTGACCACCTCTTTTTTTGCTTTTTCGGCAAAGAGATCCTTGTCAAAACCACCCTCCGGGGTGCGGCATCCGAAATAACCGGTCCCGATCTGCCAGATGATATCCCCACCTTCGGCCAGATGGTGCGGCGACAGCCCGCCTTCGCCGGTGTTATGCGCAAACCCACCATCCCTGGCTCCGCCGTTCAGCGCCCGGATCGCGTTGGCGCTGAGGGCCCCAAAGCTCATGGCAGAAACATTCAGTCGGGACGCGCTGTAGGGTTGGTCGCATTGCGGCCCGCCCAGCGTCACCCTCTCCTCGCTTTCGGGCACGTGTTTGGGTGCCAGTGAATGCGCCGCGCGAGTGTAGCCAACAGTGAGGATATCGTATTGTGTCCCGAAGGCCTGCGTATCCACCTGACCCTTGGCGCGGGAATAGACCAACGACCGGACGATCCGGTTGTAAGGTCGACCGCTTTCATTGGTTTCCACGAAATACTGGCGGATTTCCGGGCTTACGAATTCCAGCATATAGCGGAAGTGCCCAAGGACCGGATAGTTGTTCAGCACATTGTGCCGGGTTGTCATCAAGTCATATGCCCCAACCACGGCATAGGGCACCAGCAGGACCAGCAGCCAATGGATTGGAGACCAGAAAAATCCCAGCAGCAGGGTCAACGGCAAAACGACGAAACTGAGTGCGAAAAAAAGCCTGCGAACGATCATTTTCGGTCTCCTTGCGCTTGGCTGGCCGGGGTTTTCTTGGCTTAACGAGAGGCTTTTTGGTTATGGATTGCAAGCCCTTGTATGTCCTGCATCCTGATCAGACGAAAATGTGATGATCTGCGATGGGTCCCGACTTTGGTTGATCCCACACCAGCCAGTCTGTATGCCGAAACAGACACCAGAACAGGCCCGATCCTTGGCAGAGCGAGCAAAACAGGCAACATACCGGCACCACGCGCTTATGTTCACTGCCGTATTCGTAGGCGGAGCGGCAGGGTCGCTGCTGCGCGAGGTGTTTGCCGTCAACTTACCCGGGTTGCCCTACCTAACCTCAACTTTCGGGATCAACGTGGTCGCGTGCTTTGTTCTGGGCTGGCTGTATTCTGTCCGCCACCGTGTCCACGCGCATGTGCTGCATCTGGGTGCAGTCGGGTTTTGCGGGGGGCTTTCGACCTTTTCCTCCTTCGTCGCCGATCTTGAAGTCATGGCAATGTCCAGCGGCTGGATGGCCGCTGTCGCCGCCGTGGCGGAAATTGCTATCGGTTTGGGTGCCGCCATTCTGGGTGAGATGACGGGGCGGCGGTTCCAATCAGGTGGTTCCCGGACATGACCGACCTGTATCTGCACGCAATGTTTGGCCTGGGCGGGGGTCTTGGCGCCGTGATGCGACATTGGCTTGCGCTCAAAGTCACGCACCAACTGCCATTGTCCACGCTGATCGTGAATATTCTGGGCAGTCTCTTTTTGGGCCTGTGGATAGGGTATCTGGGCGGTGCCGCAGACATGGGCGAAGAAGAAAAACGGCTGGTTTTTGGGTTTTGCGGCGGGTTCACGACCTTTTCCAGCTTCGCCTATCAGTCGCTGGAACTGCACCGCGAACGGACAATCGCTTTGGCAGCCGGGAATATCCTGCTCAGCCTTGTTTTGTGCTGGGCGAGCTTGTGGTTGGGTCTGACGGTCATGCGCTAATGTGCATGAACGCTGACTTCCGTTCCCGGTTTCGGCGCCCGACAAAAGAATACCAGTGGGATCGTGGTTAATGCCAGTAGCCCAAGGTTGTTGAATACAGTCAGAAAAGAGATCATCTCAGCCTGCCGCGCGATCTCCTGCCCCAGAATTGCCGCCCCTTGCGGGCTGTCCGGTGTCAGGCCAAGCGGCTTCAGATATGCCTGTGCGGCGGGATTGTACGGCGTCACGTTCTGGCTGAGGGTCGCGGTATTCGTCTGCAGACCACGCACGACCCAAGTACCAACCAGCGATATGCCAACTGACGAGCCCAACTGCCGGGTCACGTTGAACAGCCCCGAGGCTTCGTCCTGGCGGGCCTTGCTAATGCTTTCGAAGGCAAGAATGGACATGGGTACAAAAACCAGTCCCATGCCCAATCCGCTGACCGCACCTGGCCAGGCCAATTGCCAGAAACCGGCATTCAGATTGAGCGCGCCCAACATGAAGTTCCCGATGGCTGTCAGCAATAAACCCAGACCGGTCAGAAGCCTGGGATCGAACCGTGTAACCAGCACGGACCCCGTCAACACCATCGACAATCCCGCCGCAATCCCGCGCGGGATGAACAAATGCCCGGACTCGATGACCGGAAAGTCCAGAAGGTTCTGGACAAAGGTCGGCAGGATCGCGATCCCTCCGAACAGGGAAATCGCAAAACCTGCGATGATCAGATTGCACAGCGCGAAATTGCGATCCGCAAACAGCCGCAGGTCGACAACCGCGTTTTTGGCGGACAGGGCATGAACAATAAAACCCAGCGCGCCCAGAACCGAGGCGATCAACGCGACCTGAATGACCCGAGAGGACAGCCAATCCTTGGTCTCGCCCTGATCGAGTATGAATTGAAGGCATCCGATCCCGACCGCCAGCAGCGCAAGACCTTTCCAGTCAATCCGGACGTCTTCGGTCTTGTCATCAGGCAGTTCCCCGGCCAGCAGCAACAGTGCCATGGCCGCCACGGGAAGGTTGACGAAGAACACCATGCGCCACGAGAAATACTCGGTCAGGATTGCACCGACTGTAGGCCCAAGAACCGGCGCGACGACCACACCCAACCCGAATACAGCCATAGCATTGCCGCGTTTTTCCTTTGGAAACGCATCAAACAGGATGGATTGCGACAGGGGGATCAGGAACGCCCCGAACATGCCTTGCGCCAGACGGAACGCGACAATGGTCTCAAGGCTCCAGGACAGGCCACACATCACCGACATGGTGGCGAATCCGGTAACAGCGGTCAGGATCAGGCGGCGGCGGCCCACTCGCCGCGCAACAAACCCGGTCAAAGGCATAACCACAACAGCCGAGACGATATAGCTGGTCAATATCCATGTCGCCTGATCGGTGGTCGCTCCGAATGCCGCCTGAATATGAGGCAGAGCGACGTTGACGATCGTACTGTCCAGCACCTCAAGGATGGCGCTCAGCAATACGGCGATAACGATCACCGGATTCACATGGCTGGCGACCGTAGATGTCACTTTTCAGCCTGATCAGTCGTTGTGTCCACGATCACTTTACTGCTGCCACCGACGCGCAAGGGTGCGTCGGTCGGATCCAGCGCGATGCGCACGGGAAACCGGCGTGTAACCTTGACCCAGTTCCCGCTGGAATTCTCGGACGGCAATAGAGAGAATGTATCGCCCGACCCCCGACCGATCGAGGCGACCTTGCCGGTCAGGGACATGCCCGGCAACATATCGACCCTGACGGTCACGGGTTGGCCGGAACGAATACGCGGCAATGCAGTTTCCTTGAAATTGGCATCCACCCACCAATCGGAAGACTCGATAATTGAAAATTGCGGGGCGTTGGCAGATACAGCTGAGCCGGGCCGTAGGGTCAGATTGGCGATCCAGCCGTCTGCCGCGGCGTAAACTTTGGTCCAGTTCAGGTTCGCCTTCGCAATTTCAAGCTGCGCCTGTGCCGCCAGCACATCGTCCTTTTTCGCCGCCAATCCGCTGCGCAATGCCAGAAGGCTGGACTGGCTTGTCGTCAGCCGTGCCGAGGCCTGCGCAGCATCGGTCGTGGCCTGATCCAGCGAGACCTGCGCGACATCCCCGCTGGCGAACAACGCGTTTGAGCGCTCGAAATTCTTCTGTGCAGTATCAAATGCAGATTGCGCCGACTTCACTGATGCTTCGGCCGCCGCGATCTGGGTTGAATAGGACTGAGCCTGCTGCCTGGCACTGTCCAGATCGGCCTGGGCCTGATCGACCGACGCGCTGAATTGTGTGGCATCGATTTCAAACAAAAGATCGCCCGCTTTGACCTTTTGGTTTTCTACGACAGAAAGGCCGGACACCTGCCCTGTGACCTGCGCAGCAACATAAATGATGTTGGCCCCGACATAGGCGTCCTTGGTCGACGGGTAACGCTCCTCATGGCGCCAGTACAGAAGCAGTCCGGCGGCAATCGCGCCCAGCATGGCAATGACAGCGACGGTTTTCAGGGATTTCATGTGATCAGTTCCAAATGAGTGCTGAAATTGAGGGTCCGTCACATCGGGATCGTGTGCATCCGCACAGACAGATTGCCCAGAATCCAGACAGTTCCAAGGATGATGATGAGCAGAACCAATGTCGAAAACAGGACCAGATCCAGATCCTCGCGACTGCTACGGCGACGATCAATATGCAGGAAATAGACCAGTTGAACGATCAGCTGCGCCAGACCCAGAAGGCCAATGGTCAGATAGACCCCGGGTGTTTCGATACCGTACCGATAGGCGATCATGAATACGGCCATAGTCAGCACCAGCGACCCGCCATACCCTATCAGATATCGGCGCCGTTCGCGGTGGAACATCTCGGTCTGCTTATCCATAAGTCAGCCCTCCGAAGTAGACGATGGTGATGATGCCGATCCAGATCAGGTCAAGGAAATGCCAGAACAGCGCCAGCCTTATGACGCGCGAGATCACCTTGTCGGTCATCCCCATCACCCGCAGCTGAATGCCCAGAACGACGAGCCAGATACATCCAGCGGCCACATGCAACCCGTGCAGCGGGACCAGCCCGAAGAAGGCAGACAGAAACCCGCTGCGCTGTGGCACCCCGCCCTTTTCCGCCATTGCCATGAAGTCGCGAACCTCGAGCACCAGAAAGCTGATGCCCAGCAACAATGTCAGGCAGAACCAGAATATGACACGCACGCGCGGCCGGTTGTATTTCAACGCCAGCATGGCCAGACCAACCGTCAGACTGCTGGTCAGCAGGATCATGGTCTGGGCGAAGATGCTGTAAAGGTCGAACAATTCATGCGGTCCGGGGCCACCCGCCTGCGCGTCGATCATCGTGATGTAGATCGCGAACATCAGGCCGAAATAGACCAGATCGCTCATCAGGAAGACCCAGAAGCCGAAGGTGACAACCTCGCTCGATTTATCGGCGCTGGCGTGGTTTTCGCCCAGATTCAGACCCGGATAGCTGTGTGAGGGTGCGCGTCTCATGTCGCGGCCTCCAGATCGGGGCCGGCAAGACCGCGGTTTTCCGAGGCGGTTTCCAGATCGCGGTTCACGGGTCGGGATTTGCGCACCAGATCCAGCCAGGCTTCGTGCTGTTCGCGAACAACTTCGGCCGGGATCACCTCCTCGGTGTCGGTGTTGAAGGTCCAGATGATGACCGCCAGGATCATCAGAACGGTCATCAGGATGGCCAGCCACCAGATCCACCAGACCAAAGCGAACATCCAAACACCGCTGAGCACGCAAAGCACAAAGCCGATGGCTGTATTGCGGGGCATCTCGATGTCTTCATAGGCATCCGCGGATGGGTAGGCCGTTCCGTTTTCCTTGGCTGCGGCAAAGTCATCCCGGTCGGACACCTGCGGAATGATCGCAAAATTGTAAGACGGCGGCGGTGCCGGTGTCGCCCATTCCAGCGTTCGCGCGTCCCACGGGTCGCCAACCGGTACACGTGTCTTTTCGCAATCCCTGATACTGACCCAAAGTTGCACCAGCACCGACAAAAGCGCCATCAGAATGACGAGCGAGCCGACAACCGCGACGATCATGTAGGGGTGGAAGCTCGGATCCTCCCAACTGAAGGACCGGCGCGGCATACCCATCAGGCCAACAAAATAAAGCGGCAGGAAGGTCAGCATAAAGCCGACGGTCCACAGGGCCACAGACACCCTGCCCCAAAACTCGCTCAGCCGAAAGCCAAACGCCTTGGGGAACCAGTAATTGTATCCGGCCAACAGGCCAAACAGCACACCCGGCAACAGCACGTTGTGGAAGTGAGCCACCAGAAACAGGGTGTTGTGTACCTGATAATCCACGGTGGGATTGGCCAGTATCACGCCGCTAAGCCCGCCGATGACAAACAGCATCAGAAACGACAGGCCATACAGCATAGGCACCGAGAACCGGATACGGCCACGGTACAGAGTCGCCATCCAGTCATAGACCTTTACGCCGGTCGGGATGGCAATCAGCATGGTCGCGATGCCGAAAACCGCGTTGATCAGGGCGCTTTGGCCCATGGTGAAGAAGTGGTGCAACCAGACGGTAAAGGACAGCACCGCAATCGACATCGTGGCGATGACCAGTGAGTTATATCCATACAACCGTTTGGCCGAAAAGGTCGCGAAGATCTCGGAATAGATACCATAGGCGGGCAGAACCAAAAGGTAGACCTCGGGGTGGCCGAACAGCCAGAACAGGTTGGCATAGTTCATCATGTTGCCGCCAAGGTCGTTGGTGAAGAAGTGGAAGTCGAGATAGCGATCGGCCGCCAGCAACAGCGCGGCGACCCCAAGCGGCGGCATGGCGAAGATGATCAGGATCGAACTACAGATGATCGTCCAGCAGTACATCGGAAGCCGCATGAACGTCATTCCGGGCGCGCGTAGTTTGTAAATCGTGACGGCAAAGTTGATGCCCGTCAGCGTTGTGCCGACGCCCGAGACGACAATGGCCCAGATCCAGTAATCCGGTCCAACGCCCGGATTGAAGGCCGCACCCGTATAGGGCGGATAGGCCGTCCAGCCGCCCGTCGAGAACTCACCCACAACCAACGACACCATTAGCATCATGCCAGCCGAAACGGTCAGTCCCAGCCCGATCTGGTTCATCACCGGAAACGCCACATCCCGCGCGCCAATCATCAACGGGACCAGATAATTTGCGACCCCAAAGACAAACGGAACGGCGACAAAAAACACCATGATCGTACCATGGGTGCTGAACAGTTCTGCGAAATGTTCAGCCTCAAGAAATCCGTCGCCTGGTCCCGCCGCTTGCTGGGCGCGCATGACAACGCCCTCCAACACGCCGCGCGCCAACATGACGATGGCGAAGACGATATACATGATGCCGATCTTCTTGTGATCCGCGCTGGTCAGCCAGTCCCGCCACAACGGCCCCCAAAGGCGGAACCACGTCAGCAGGCCCAAAACCGCAATGGCACCGACGATCACGATGCCCGCCGCCACATTGGCCACGATTTCGTTGGCGTTGGGATCCCGGATCAGACCGCTGATCGGAAAGGCATCCCAGTCGAGGCGGCCAAAGAACCCTGATCCGACCGTCGTCATTGGCTGACCTCCTGCCCGAACTGCGCGGTTCCCGGCTGTTGATCCCGAGGCAACGGTTCGCCGCTGTGGTATCGGTGAAGAATGGACATGAACAGATCTTTGTCCTTCAATGTAAAATAGAGTGCGTTTTCCGGCATTTGCGCCGTGCCAAGCGCCGCCTGAACCTCAACCCGATCGGTTCTCTTGGCCAAAGTCCGATAGGTTTCAGGGTCAAGCGGGATACCATTGGAGCGCACACCTTCTACCCACGCATTGAAGTCGTCGGGCTGCATCGCCAGAGTCTGAAACTTCTGTTTTGTAAAACCCCGACCATTGTACTGAGTGTTTTCCCCCTGCATCCGTTCAGGATGGTCAGCAACAAGGTGCAGTTTGGTTGTCATCCCCGGCATCGCATAGATCTGACCCGCCAAGGCCGGGATCATGAAGGACTGCATTACAGTGTCGGTTGTCAGCGTCATCGCCACCTGCTGCTTGACCGGGATGCCCAGCTCTCCGACACTTGCGATGCCCAGGTCGGGGTAGATGAACAGCCATTTCCAGTCGAGCCCGACAACCTGCACCTCCAACGCGGGCGCATCACCGAAAGGCGCGGCATAAGGGTCAAGACGATGGGTCGCCTTCCACAGGTAGAAGGACAGTATCGCCACTATGACAACAGGCACCACCCACATCAGGAATTCCAGCCTGAACGAAAAATCCCAGTTTGGTCGATACTCGGCAGTGCTGCCCTTGTGGCGGCGGTAACGCAGGGCGATCAAGGGAACCAGCACGAGGACAGGAATAACAGCGACCATGATCAATACCGTTGCGCGCAGCAGATGGGTTTTCTGAACAGCCGCAATTGGCCCTTGCGGGTTCATGAAACTGTCGCTTGCGCCAGCCAATTGGGGCGAGGCAAACAAAACCACCAATGCCGCCAGTATAGAAACTGGCGCAGGAGAGATCCTGAAACTGGTCACGCCTGCCCGTCCTCTCATGCCGTTGTTTTCCGCCCAACTATCGACACTGTCACAGATTTTCTCAAGGTTTTTTACCGTACCGGAGATTGATCGGCGCGCTGGCGGCTCAACCAAAGCCGACAAACGGAGGCCATGGCTGTTGACTTGCACTGCGCCAGAGTTGAAACCGGAGTGGTGATGAAACTGTTTGTTTTTGTTCTTTCCCTTCTGTGCCTGCCAGCCGTAACGTTAGCGCAGGATCGCGCCGCGGTTGAAAAACAGTTTCGAACCTGGCTGAACACCACGGTATGGCCTCAGGCCCGCGCCAAGGGGGTTTCGCGTCGCACGATGGAAGCGGCTTTCGAGGGCGTGACCCTGAATTGGGACCTGCCCGACCTCGTCCCTCCCGGTACGAAGGCAAAAACCCCCAGACAGCAAAAACAGGCCGAGTTCGGGTCCCCGGGGCGTTACTTCAAAGCGGGTTCGGTAAACGGCGCCACATCGGAAGGGCGAAGAATGGCGGCCCGCCATTCCACCACACTGGACCAGGTCGAAAGACAGACGGGTGTGCCTGGCCGGATCATTCTGGCGATATGGGGTCGTGAAAGCGGGTATGGTCAGGTGCCGATCCGGTACGACGCGTTCGAGGTTCTTGGCACCAAGGGGTTCATGAGCACACGCGCCGAGTACTTCACAGCCGAACTGGTCGCCGCCCTGCAGATCGCGCAGGCCGGCCACATGCCTGCGCGCACCATGAAAAGCAGTTGGGCCGGGGCGCTTGGGCAGCCACAATTCATGCCATCGAACTTCCTGACCTATGCAGCAGATGGAAACGGCGACGGACGCACCGACATCTGGGGTTCGGCGGAAGACACAATTGCGTCAATCGGGAACTATCTGCACCGTCATGGCTGGATCTCCGGGCGGGACTGGGGGTTCGAGGTTGATGTTCCCGGGTCGGTTTCCTGTGCGCTTGAAGGCCCCGATCAGGGTCGCCCCATCCATGAATGGGAGGCGATGGGGATCACGCGCGTCTCCGGCAAACCGTTTCCGGCCCACGAAAGGGACGGCGTTGGGTATCTGATGATGCCGGCGGGACGGTTCGGGCCAGCCTTTGTCGTGACACCCAATTTCTATGTGCTCAAAGAGTACAACAAAAGCGACCTCTACGCCCTGTTCGTGGGGCACGTCGGCGACCGTATTCAGTATGGCGTCGGCGATTTTACCGGACGCTGGGGCAAGGTCGGCGGGCTTTATCGATCAGACGTTGCCACGATGCAAAGGGCGCTGGAGAAACAGGGCCACGATGTCGGGGGAGCGGACGGGCTGCCGGGATTCAAAACGCGCCGGTCAATCGGGCGCTGGCAGTCTTCGACAGGTCAGTCTCCTACCTGCTTTCCGCAAGCGCACATGAAAGCGGACCTGAGGGGCTGAGCGTCATTTGATCGGCACCAAGGGTATAGCGATTCGCTGTGTTCCGGCCTTGGAAGCGCAGGTCTTGGCGGTTTTCCAAAGATGCATTTTGGATGCAGGTTCACGAAAATGTCACGGACCCCCCGGGGTTCCTTCCTAAAATTTCCGACGCACCCACGGTTTAGGAAGTAATCCACCTTTGGTTGTTCAAACGAACGACCAAGGCTTTAACCTTTTCGAAAACAATGTCACCTTCTGCCGCAGTGAAAGGCGACTTTCGCAAACAGTTCCCGACTGCATACCGAAAGACTGCGACGCGGTGTTCATTGCGATCAGTAACAAGACATATGGACCCCTCCCGGTTTTGTTCGGAGTCGGACAACCAAGGCAGGCGCGCGCCACCCCTATTTGGGTTTTGCGCCTTTGCTTCAAAAAACGGGAGTACATAACATGAAAAAGACTATTCGGATGTCGCTGGCGGGGCTGTTGTCCTCGACCATTATCGCAGGTGCGGCCTTTGCCGCCGGAACCCATCCTGTAACCGGTGAGGCACTGGCCGACGACCAGACCTTTACCTATCGCATTCTGGACGAACACAGCTCGGTCGATCCGCAGGTTGTCGAAGATGTCTCGGGCGCGGAAATCGTTCGCGACCTGTTCGAGGGTCTGATGAACCAGGACGAAGACGGCAACCTGGTGCCCGGTGTGGCTACGGAATATTCCGTCAATGACACCAAGGACGTCTACACCTTCACATTGCGTGACAATGCAAAGTGGTCGAACGGCGATCCGGTCACGGCGGGTGATTTCGTTTATGCCTGGAAGCGCGCGGTCGATCCCGAACTGTCCTCGCCCTACGCCTGGTTCATGGAACTGATGTCGATCGAGAACGCCGCTGCAATTATTGCCGGTGAAAAGCCCGTGGATGAACTGGGCGTCAAGGCAATCGACGACAAGACTCTGGAAGTCCGCCTGAGCGCCCCACTGCCATATTTCCCGCAGATGACCACACATTCGACTACCTTCCCTGCCCCGCAGAAAGTGATCGAAGAGTTCGGCGATGCATGGACCAAGCCCGAAAACATCGTATCGAACGGTGCCTATATCCTGACCGAGCATTTGCCGCAGGAACGTTCGGTTCGCGAACGCAATGAAATGTACTGGGACAACGACAACACCATCATCGACAAGGTTGTGTCGCTGGTGATCAACGACGAAAACGTCGCCCTGACCCGGTATCTGGCTGGTGAACTTGACCGCACCGAAATTCCCGCCGGTCAGTACCCGCGCCTGAAAGAGGAACACCCTGAAGAAGCCATCAGCTTCCCGCGTCTGTGCAACTACTATTACACGTTCAACCTGTCCGAGGGTGGCCCTGAGGCATTCAAGGACCCCAACGTCCGTCAAGCCTTGTCTCTTGCCGTCGACCGCGCAATCATCACTGAAAAGGTCATGGCGGGCGGACAGCCGCAGGCATACACCTTTGCGCCCGAGGCAACTGCCGGCTTCACAGTTCCGGCTGTAGAAATGGCTTCGATGACCCAGCCAGAACGGGACGAGCTGGCCAAGGAACTGCTGGCCGAAGCAGGTTTTGGCCCCGACAATCCGCTGAGCTTCGAGATGGTCTACAACACCTCGGAAGACCACAAGAAGGTTGCCGTGGCACTGAGCCAGATGTGGAAACAGAAACTGGGTGTTCAGGTCGAACTCGCCAACATGGAGTGGAAAGTCTTCCTGGAAGAGCGCGGCAACCAGAACTTTGATCTGGCTCGTGGCGCATGGTGTGGCGACTATAACGAAGCGTCCACTTTCCTTGACCTGCTGCAATCCGATTCCGGTTACAACGACGGCAAGTACAATAACGCGCGCGTCGACGAGTTGCTGGCCGAGGCCAAGACTTCGAACGATCCGGCACCGCTTTACACGGAAGTCGAGCGCATTATCGCGCAGGAAACCCCTGTGATCCCGATCTACCACTACGCCGGTGTCTACATGATGGACAGCGACGTCGGGAACTGGCCGGTGAACAATGTCGAGCAGAACTGGTACTCGAGAAACCTCTACAAGCTCGCTGA
Organism: Ruegeria sp. CG4; assembly: GCF_056537185.1. Taxonomy (NCBI): domain Bacteria; kingdom Pseudomonadati; phylum Pseudomonadota; class Alphaproteobacteria; order Rhodobacterales; family Roseobacteraceae; genus Ruegeria; species Ruegeria sp. CG4. Next base: position 143,785 of record NZ_JBQFRB010000009.1, read on the forward strand.
ATAATCGTTTTTGAACCGCGCCCTGTCCCGGTCACATCCGGGGCAGGGCCAATAAAAATGGGGGCATGAAATGCTTGCCTATAGCTTGCGGCGATTGCTCGTCGCCATTCCGACGATCCTGTTGCTGATCGTCGCCTGTTTCTTTCTGATGCACTTCGCGCCCGGCGGACCCTTCACCTCGGAACGGCCTTTGCCGCCGCAGGTTCTGGCCAATATCGAGGCGCGGTACGGGTTGGACCAGCCACTGTGGAAGCAGTTGTGGGACTACCTTTACAACATCGTCGTGCATTTTGACTTCGGCCCGTCCTTCAAGTTCAAGGACCGGGACGTCAACGACATCATCGCGCAGGGTTTCCCGATCTCACTTACCTATGGTTCGCTGTCGTTTCTTGTGGCGACCGCAGTCGGTGTGAGCCTTGGGATTGCCGCCGCGATCAAGCACAATAGCTGGATCGATTATTTCGCAGTTGGTCTGGGTATCGCGGCGCAAGCGCTGCCCAACTTCATCATGGGCCCGATCCTTATCCTGACCTTTACCCTGTGGCTGGGCTGGCTGCCGGGCGGCGGCTGGAATGGCGGTCAGTGGCAGTACCTGATCATGCCGGTCATCGCGCTGGCGACGTCCTATATGGGCTCGATCGCGCGGATTACCCGGTCATCGATGCTGGAGGTTCTGAACTCGAACTTCATCCGAACCGCCCGCGCCAAGGGCCTGCCGACCAGAACCGTGATCTGGCGCCATGCGCTGAAACCCACGCTGCTGCCGGTTGTGTCCTATCTGGGACCCGTCTTCGTTTACGTGCTGACCGGCTCGGTCTTTGTGGACATCTATTTTTCGACCGGCGGTCTGGGTCAGGCCTATGTCGGCTCGGCCCTGTCGCGAGACTATGCCGTGCTGCTGGGGGTCACGATTCTATACGGCGCGCTGACCGTTGTCGTGAACCTGCTGACCGACCTGGCCTATGCCTGGTTCGATCCGAAAATCCGTTACTGAGGGGCGGGCAATGCTTGGAAAATCTCAAAAAGCCGCCCATCTGGCCGAGGAAATCACTGATTACACAGTTATTCAGGGGCGCTCACTCTGGCAGGACGCGCGGATGCGTTTTGTCCGCAACAAGGCCGCGATGGCCAGTGTCTTCATTCTGGGGATGATCGTCCTGTTCACGATTATCGGACCCTATTTCGCAGCCTGGAACAACGAAGAGATCGACTGGAACGTCATGGGTGACGTGCGCGGCATGGGTATGCCGTCCATCGAGACCGGACACTATTTCGGCGTCGATGATCTGGGGCGCGATCTGTACAGCCGTGTCATTCAGGCAACCACGACGTCGCTGCTGGTGGGTCTGATCGGGGCGGCAACGGCGCTGATCGTGGGCACCTGCTACGGCATCGCTGCAGGTTATATCGGCGGCCGCACCGACAGTGTCATGATGCGCTTTGTCGACATCCTGCTGGCGATCCCGGCCACGCTGGTCATCATCCTGCTGCTTGTCGTGGCAGGGCGGTCATTCTTCATGCTGTTCATCGCCCTTGGGGCGGTCGGCTGGCTGACCATGGCGCGGATCGTGCGGGGACAAACTCTGACTCTAAAAAACCGCGAGTTTATCGAGGCCGCCCGCGCCGCCGGGGTCAGCGAGTTTACCATCATGTACCGCCACATCCTGCCCAACCTGCTGGGCGTGGTGATCGTCTATGCCTCGCTACTGGTGCCCGAGATGATCCTGACCGAAAGCTTCATCTCGTTCCTGGGTCTCGGGATTTCGGAACCTTACACCTCATTGGGCCGTCTGATTGCCGAAGGGGCTGGGACCATGAGCTATGGCACGCTGTGGCAGTTGATGTACCCCCTGACATTCTATGTCGCCATCATCATCACCATGTTCTTCATCGGTGACGGTCTGCGTGACGCTCTGGACCCGAAGGATCGCTGATATGAGCCTGTTTTCCGTAAAAGACCTGAGCGTCCGGTTCGACACTCCCGATGGCGTGGTCGAAGCCGTCAACGGCATCAGCTTCGACATAAATCCAGGTGAGTGCCTGGGCATTGTTGGCGAAAGTGGGTCGGGCAAAAGCCAGACCTTCATGGCCGCGATGGGGCTGTTGCCATCTGCAGGCCACGCAAGCGGGTCGGCAATGCTGAACGGCAAGGAAATCCTGAACCTGCCGGTACAAAAGCTCAATCAGATCCGTGGAGCCGATGTGGGAATGATCTTTCAGGATCCCCTTACGGCCCTGACGCCGCATTTGCGGGTCGGCCAGCAAATGCGCGAAGTGCTGCAGGTTCACGAAGGCCTGCAAGGCTCGGCCGCTCGTGCCCGGTGTCTGGACTGGCTGGACCGTGTACGCATTCCCGAAGCCGCGCGCCGGTTGGATCAATACCCGCACGAGTTGTCCGGCGGGATGCGCCAGCGTGTCATGATCGCCATGTCGATGCTTTGCAATCCCAAGCTGCTGATCGCGGACGAACCAACGACCGCCCTTGATGTAACGGTACAGGCCGACATTCTGGACCTGATGGTTCGACTGCAAAAGGACGAGGGTACGGCGATCGCGCTCATCACCCATGACATGGGCGTCGTGGCGCGGATGTGCGACCGCATTCAGGTCATGCGGCTTGGTCAATTCGTCGAGGCCGGTGACACCCGGGAAATTTTCCGCGCGCCTCAGCACGAATATACCCGCACATTGCTTGAGGCGATGCCGCGCATCGACGCCGGTGATGCCCCCAAAGCTTTGGCCAAGGTCGAAGAGCCGCTGCTCAAGGTCGATAACGTCAAGGTTCACTTCCCGATCCACGTCAAGGGCGGTTTGTTCGGGCGCAAGGTTCCACTAAAGGCGGTCGATGGTGTCAGTTTCGATATCCGAAAGGGTGAAACGCTGGGCGTTGTTGGCGAGTCGGGTTGCGGAAAATCCACGCTGGCACGGGCCGTACTTCAACTGATCGAGCCCAGCGCGGGTAATGTCAGCTGGCTGGGGCATCCGATCGTCGGACTGAGAAGAGCTGAACTGAACAAGTATCGCAAGGACCTGCAGATCGTGTTCCAGGATCCGCTGGCCAGTCTGGATCCGCGCATGACGATCTCGGCCTCGATTGCCGAGCCGCTGAAAACCTACCGCCCCGACCTGACCGAGCGGGAACGCAAGGAACTGGTCGCCGAGATGATGGAGCGGGTCGGTCTCAAGGCGAACATGATCAACCGTTATCCGCACGAATTGTCTGGCGGACAAAATCAGCGCGTGGGAATCGCCCGGGCGATGATCAACAAGCCAAAGCTGATCATCTGTGATGAAGCGGTTTCGGCTCTGGATGTGTCCATTCAAGCTCAGATCGTGGAATTGTTGCGAGAATTGCAACAAGAATTTGGCCTGTCGATGATCTTCATCAGCCATGATCTGTCCGTGGTGCGCGCGGTGTCGAACCGGATCATGGTCCTGTATCTTGGCCGTATCGTCGAACTGGGCGATGGCGAAGTGATTTGTTCCGATCCGGTTCACCCATACACAAAGTCGCTGATTTCGGCGGTACCGATACCAGACCCCGATGTGGAGCGGACACGCCAACGTCTGAAATTACCGGGAGAATTGCCGTCGCCCATGGATCCGAAGGCGGCCCTGCGGTTTCTGCCCAGTCGCCTGTCGGCCGGTCATTCGGACTATGTTCCGCAACTTAGCGAGATCGCACCCGATCACTACGTGGCCGAACATGATCCGCTGGAGATTATCATGAAGGCGTCCTGATACTGCTTCCGGCGCCTGATTGCAGGCGCCGGGGGTACGTTTTTCTGAACTGGGTTTGGACCGGATGTTTTGACTCCTCCGCATCGAGATGGCACCTTTCCGATCACTTCTAGCCTGGGAATCCGGGCGACGTTGATTGTTCAGGCATTGCAGCCTAAGAGGAGAGACCGGCCTCACCACACTCTGTCGGGCTCGTATTGAATTTGAGAGGTAACATGGCACGTAAGGTCACAAAGGCGATTTTCCCGGTTGCAGGGCTGGGTACGCGATTTTTGCCCGCAACAAAATCAGTTCCGAAAGAGATCATGACTTTGGTTGACCGGCCGCTGGTTCAATACGCCATCGACGAAGCCCGTGCCGCAGGAATTACCGAATTCATCTTTGTCACCTCGCGCGGGAAATCCGCGCTTGAGGATTATTTCGATCACAATCTCGTGCTCGAACAGGAACTCAAAGCCAAGGGCAAGGACGACCTGCTGGAAACCCTGAGCGCAACCAACATGGAAAGCGGCGCCATCGCCTATATCCGCCAGCACAAGGCACTGGGCCTTGGCCACGCGGTTTGGTGCGCTCGGCGTCTGATCGGGGACGAGCCCTTTGCCGTCATGCTGCCCGACGATGTGATCGCGGCGGACAAACCCTGCCTGCAGCAAATGGTCGAGGCCTATGAAGAAACCGGTGGCAACATGGTTGCCGCGATGGAAATTCCCAAGGACAAAACCAGTTCCTACGGTGTTCTCGATGTTGGCGAGAATATCGGTACGGTTGTCCGGACCAAGGGCATGGTCGAAAAGCCGGACCCCGATGATGCCCCGTCCAACCTGGCGGTGATCGGGCGTTATATTCTGGGGCCGTCGGTCCTGTATAACCTCAATCAGAAAAAGAAGGGCAGCGGCGGTGAAATCCAACTGACTGACGCGATTGCCGAAGACATTGTGAACGGTGTCCCTGTTTTTGGATACAAGTTCAACGGTCAGAGGTTCGATTGCGGTTCCAAATCCGGGTTCCTGCAAGCCACCGTGGCCTTTGCGTTGGCACGCAACGATTTGCGCGACGATCTGAGCCAGTATCTCCATGATGTCGTTGTTGCGGGAAAGGCGGCGCAATAGGCTATTGCGCGACCCGAACACCTCTTTCAGGGCAACTGAAATCCAAAGGCAAACGTCATGACAACTGTCCATCCCGTCATTCTTTGCGGTGGCTCCGGGACCCGGCTGTGGCCCTTATCCCGCAAGAGCTATCCCAAGCAATTTGTGCCGCTGCTTGGCGAAACCAGCCTGTTGCAGGATTGTGCCGCGCGGATGTGCGGACCGTCTGACGCGCCTTATGCCAAACCGCTGATCCTGACCAATGAAGCGTTTCGGTTCGTTGTACCCGAGCAGCTAAACGGCATTGGCATCGATCCCGGCCCGGTCCTGATCGAACCCGAGGGCCGCAATACTGCCCCAGCCGTATTGGCGGCTGCGCTATACCTGGCTGCTGAAAACCCGGACGCCATCATGCTTGTCGCCCCTTCCGATCACGTGATCCCGGACAAAGCCGCGTTCCACGCGGCTGTTGCCAAAGGTGTCGAAGCCATCCACGAACGCGGTGATCTGGTGACCTTCGGCATCACTCCGGACCGGCCGGAATCGGGGTATGGGTATCTGAAACTCAGCCATGCCCCGAACGCAGACACCGCAGTTCCGCTGGACCGGTTTGTTGAAAAGCCCGATCTCGAAAACGCCCAGGCAATGGTCGCCGATGGCAGCTATCTCTGGAACTCAGGTATTTTCCTGTTTGCGGTGAAAGACATCATTGCAAGTTTCGAACAACACGCCCCGGACCTGATCCCGCCGGTGCAAAAAGCGGTTACCGATGCGCAGACCGACCTTGGATTTCTGCGTCTCGATGCGACCGCTTGGAGCGAGGTCAACGATATTTCGATCGACTATGCGGTCATGGAAAAAGCAACTAACCTGAGCGTCGTGCCCTATGCCGCTGGCTGGTCTGACGTCGGAAGCTGGTCCGCCGTGCAGGAGTTGAGCAATCCTGACGCCGATGGCGTCGCCACAACCGGAGAAGTGACTGCAATCGATTGCCGCAATGTCCTGATCCGGTCGGAATCCCCGACGCAGGAAGTTGTGGCCATGGGGCTGGAAAACGTGATCACGGTTGCCATGCCCGATGCGGTACTTGTGGCCAGCATGGACAAGGCGCAGGACGTAAAACTGGCCGTCGCTGCACTTAAAGCGAAAGGCGCGAAGCAGGCGGAATCTCTGCCGGTGGATCATCGCCCGTGGGGCTGGTTCGAAAGCCTTGTGATCGGGGACCGGTTTCAGGTGAAGCGTATCCATGTCCATCCCGGTGCCGCGCTGAGCCTTCAGTCACACCACCATCGCTCGGAGCACTGGATCGTTGTGGAAGGCACGGCAAAAGTCACGATTGACGACGACGTGCGCCTCGTGTCCGAGAACCAGTCGGTCTACATCCCGCTGGGTGCCACGCACCGGATGGAAAACCCCGGAAAGGTGCCGATGGTTCTGATCGAGGTGCAGACCGGAACATATCTGGGTGAGGATGACATCATCCGTTACGAGGATATCTACGCGCGCGACTAGGCGACCGATTCTCGCACGCGGTTCCTGGCCCTGTGTCAGGCAACCAGCAGTTAATTAGCAAATCGTTTCGCGGGCGTTCGGCCCGGTCGGACAGGATTCATGTGTGCCACGGCAGGGTGGCGCGCAATGCAATTGTCGGACCGACAGCCACAGGAGGACGCCCGTGTCACAGACCTCACCCCGATTGGACCTGCCATTTCTTCAACCTTCGCAGGCCCAGAAACACGTCACCCATAACGAGGCCCTGCGCCGGCTGGATCTCGTGGTGCAGCTCAGCGTGGTGGCCACCAACGCGACCACGCCTCCCCCGGTTCCGGAGCAGGGCGAGGTTCATGCGCTGGGATCTGCGCCAACCGATGAATGGGCGGGTCAGGCAGGTAACCTTGCAGCCTGGCTGGACAACGCCTGGCACTTCCTTTCCCCCGGCATCGGATGGCGCGCCTGGGATCAGACCGCTGGCCAGATCAGGATTTGGGACGGATCTGCCTGGATTGATCCGCCGGTGGCGACACAGAATCTGAACGGTGTCGGCATCGCCACAAGTTATGACGACATAAACCGCCTTTCAGTGCGCGGCCCTGCTACGCTATTCAGCCATGATGGCGGCGGGCATCAGGTCAAAATCAACAAGGCCGGTTCCGGTGATACCGCATCGCTTTTGTTCCAGTCCAACTGGACCGGCCATGCGGAAATGGGGTTGGCTGGAAACACAGGGTTTTCCATCAAGGTCTCTCCTGACGGGGGCAGCTGGACCGAAGCGCTGCGCCTTGATCCGACCACCGGTATCGCGGACGGCGCCGCCATACAGGCCAGTGCCGACGACACAACGACAGGCCGCCTGATGCGGGCGGACTACGGATATGGTCCGGGCAATTTGCTGGGGTCTGTATCCGAGTCCGGCGGCATTCCAACTGGTGCGGTCATCGAACGGGGCAGTACAGCAAACGGTGACTATGTTCGTTTTGCCGATGGAACGCAGATCTGCACCGCCGCATTGAATGCCGTTGCGTGTACCACCGCCGAAGGGACGATGTTTGCAAGCAATACAGACACCTGGACCTTCCCTGTAAGCTTCGCCCCGGGGTCGGCTCCAGTCATCAGTGGCTCAGGGGGTGCGGCATCCCGGTTTGTGGGCTTCGCTTCGCCTTCAGAAACGCAGGTGACCTACAAGGTACTGTCTGCATCCTCGGATGCAGCCACGCACGCGCCGACGGCCATTGCAATCGGTCGCTGGTTCTGAACATCAGGCTGCCCGGGCCTTAGTCCGGGCAATCACTTTGAACGCAGATCTACGTCGTTCTGTTCAAGAAACCACGCATAAGTTTCGCGCAAACCATCCTCAAGCGACACGCGCGAGCGCCAGCCCATATCGGCCAATCGCATGACGTCCATCAGCTTGCGCATTGTGCCATCAGGTTTGGACACATCCTGTGTGATCCGCCCCTCAAACCCGGCAACTTCGGCCACCAGCACCGCCAGTTCAGCAATCGAGATGTCCGAGCCGGTGCCAACATTGATGTGGCTCAGCATCGGTTGCGTGTTTGCCTCATATTTGTCGCGCGGCAGGTCGAGGACGAACAGCGACGCCTCGGCCATGTCATCCACATGCAGGAACTCGCGTCTCGGTTTTCCGGTTCCCCAGATCACAACCTCTTCCAGCCCGTCGCGCTTTGCCTCGTGAAATCGCCGGATCAGGGCAGGCAGAACGTGGCTGTTTTCAGGGTGGAAATTGTCCCCCGGACCATAAAGGTTTGTGGGCATGACCGAGCGGTAGTCGACACCGTGCTGACGGTTGTAGCTTTCGCACAGCTTGATCCCCGCGATCTTGGCAATCGCATACGGTTCGTTTGTCGGCTCTAACACGCCCGTCAGCAATGCATCTTCCCGCATCGGCTGCGGAACTGCGCGTGGATAGATGCAGGAACTGCCCAGTTGCAGCAGGCTTGTGACCCCGGCCGAAAAGGCCTGATGAATCACATTGCATTCAATCATCAGGTTTTCATAAATGAAATCAGCGGGGTACGTATTGTTGGCGTGAATGCCGCCAACCTTGGCCGCCGCCAAAATGACCACATCGGGTCGTTCAACCTGCATGAATTCCCGCACAGCTGTCTGGTCCGTCAGATTGAGCTCGGCTGACGTTCGGGTCACAAGCTCAATCGCTTCACCCCCAGCCTGACGATCCTGCAACCGGCGCAGGATGGCACCGCCGACCATGCCGCGATGCCCTGCTACGTAGATCTTGCGCATGTTGTCCCCCTCAGCCGTTTTCCAGGCTGACCGGCAGCTCGAATCCGTGCTCTTTCAACAGCGCATGGCGTTTGGCTGTTTTCAGGTCTTCCAGAACCATCTCGGCGCACATTTCCTGCACAGTCAACTCCGGCTCCCACCCGAGCTTCTGTTTCGCCTTTGACGGATCACCCAACAGCGTCTCCACCTCGGCCGGGCGGAAATAACGGGGGTTGATCCGCAGGATGACATCACCGGGCTTCAATGCTGGCGCGTCGTCGCCTTCAATGGCGGTGACCGTCGCAACCTCATCCACCCCTTCGCCCGAAAACTTCAGCGAAATGCCGAGTTCAGCCGCTGACCACTCGATGAACTGACGCACAGAATACTGCTTGCCGGTTGCAATCACGAAATCCTCGGGATTGTCCTGTTGCAACATCATCCACTGCATACGGACATAATCCTTGGCATGTCCCCAGTCGCGCAAACTGTCGATGTTGCCCATATAAAGGCAATCTTCAAGCCCCTGCGCGATGTTGGCCAGACCGCGGGTGATCTTGCGCGTCACGAAGGTTTCGCCTCGGCGTGGGCTTTCATGATTGAACAGAATTCCGTTGCAGGCGTATAGACCATAAGCCTCGCGGTAGTTCACAGTGATCCAGTAGGAATACAGCTTGGCCACCGCATAGGGCGATCTGGGGTGAAACGGTGTCGTTTCCCGCTGCGGTGTTTCCTGAACCAGGCCATACAATTCCGACGTCGAGGCCTGATAGAACCGCGTCTTGTCCTCGAGCCCAAGAAACCGGATCGCTTCAAGCAGGCGCAGGGTGCCGATCGCATCCACATCTGCGGTGTATTCCGGAGCTTCAAAACTGACGGCAACATGAGACTGTGCACCGAGGTTGTAGACCTCGTCAGGCTGCACCTCCTGCATGATCCGGGTCAGATTCGAGGTGTCGCTCAGGTCCCCGTAATGCAAATGCAGCTTCGGGTTTGGTTCATGCGGATCCTGATAAATGTGATCGATGCGCTGCGTGTTGAAGGACGAAGCCCGCCGTTTGATTCCGTGAACCTCATAGCCCTTTTCCAACAGAAACTCGGCCAGATACGACCCATCCTGGCCCGTGATACCGGTAATCAATGCCTTTTTGGTCATATCTGCGCCTCACAAATATCAATGTGTCAGTTTAGCGTCTCAAAAACAGCAAGAAACCATGGAATGCAAGCCAAGGTCACAGTCAGGCATTGAATCCGGCGGAAGATTCTTCGAATGTGCGGTCGCCAGACTTGGTAATTGGTAAGAAGGATTTTAACGAATGCGTATTGCAATGATCGGAACTGGCTATGTCGGTTTGGTATCCGGTGTCTGTTTCTCGGATTTTGGCCATGACGTGATCTGCGTCGACAAGGCCCGGGAAAAAATCGAGATGCTGCAGGCCGGAAAGGTTCCGATTTATGAACCGGGCCTTGATGTGCTTATGGCCAAGAACGTGGCGGCCGGCCGGCTGAGCTTTACCACTGATTTGACTGCAGCTGTCGATGGCGCGGATGCCGTTTTCATAGCTGTGGGGACACCCACCCGCCGGGGCGACGGCCACGCGGACCTGACTTATGTGATGGCCGCCGCAGAAGAGATCGCACAGGCCATAACCGGCTACACCGTTGTTGTCACCAAATCGACCGTTCCGGTCGGGACCAATCGCCGGGTGCATCAGGTCGTTTCTGCCGCAAATCCCCAAGCCGATTTCGACGTCGCCTCGAACCCCGAGTTTTTGCGCGAGGGTGCCGCAATTGACGACTTCATGCGCCCCGACCGTGTGGTTGTCGGCGTCGAAAGCGACCGCGCCGCAGACGTGATGGCCGAAATCTACCGCCCGCTCTATTTGCGCGATTTCCCGATCCTGACCACCGATCTGGAAAGCGCCGAGATGATCAAATACGCGGCGAACGCCTTTCTTGCGACCAAAATCACCTTCATGAACGAAATCGCGGGCCTGTGTGAAAAGGCGGGGGGCGACGTCAAGGAAGTTGCGCGCGGCATTGGCCTGGATGGCCGGATCGGCAACAAGTTCCTGCACGCAGGCCCCGGCTATGGCGGGTCGTGTTTCCCCAAGGACACCGCTGCGCTGGCCCGGATCGGGCAGGAGCATGCGCACCCGATGCAGATCACCGAAACCGTCATTCGCGTGAACGACGAGGTCAAGAAACGCATGATCGGCAAGATCCGGGACGCCTGTGACGACAGTTTCAACGGCAAGACCATCGCCGTTCTGGGCGTGACGTTCAAACCCAATACCGACGACATGCGGGATGCTCCGTCACTGACCATCGTCCCTGCCCTGATCGGCGGTGGCGCAAAGGTCCGCGTTGTTGATCCTCAGGGCCGGTCCGAGGGTGAAGCCCTGTTGCCCGGCGTCGAATGGTCCGACGATCCGTATACCGCGGCAAAGGATGCGGATGCGGTGGTCATCCTGACGGAATGGAACGAGTTTCGCGCACTGAACCTGACGGAACTGGCCGGGACCATGAAAACCGCAAGGATGGTCGATTTGCGCAACGTCTATTCCGGCAGCACCGCGTTGAAATCCGGTTTTGATACCTATGTAGGTGTCGGGCGCTGAACGCGCCCGCCTAATCCATCAGACCTTATCCAACTGTTCCTGCAATTTTGCCAGCTCACCTTCGTGCATCCCAATGGACTGTGCCGGATATGGAAAGGCTTTGGCCTGCACCTCGGATTGAAATTCCTTCAGCGCCACGACCCGCTCGTGATACATCTGCTTGTGCAGACGGCCCAGATTGCCAAAGGCGTGGGCGTGACGCGGAGGATTTTCCGCTTCGCCGCAAATGTCTGCCATGAACAGGAAGATCACGTCACCCGCATTGCCCGACCCCAATGAAATCGTGACGATCGACGTCTTGTCGTTCAGCAAGTTCAACGTGTCTTCGGCGACACATTCGATTTCGCAGGCCATCGCGCCTGCGTCCTCATAGCGCTTGAAGGTCTTGTAGATCTGCATCGCCTCATCGGCGGTACGGCCAAAGGCCCGCAATCCCCCGGCCCAATGGCTGAGCGACGGAACCAGCCCCATATGAACCTGAACCGGAATGCTTTCACGCGCCAGCATTTCCACCACGTCGTACGAGCGGTTGGTGAAATACATGTCCGCGCCCATTTCCATACACTCGATGGCATGGCGCATGATCTCGTCATTGGTGGCGAACTGGCCCCAGTTCATGGCAGTACCTGCAAAATGGTTCGGTGCAATCTCACGCGCCATGTCCAGGTGCACATCCCACAGCGTCAGTAGGTCGATCCCCGCATCGACACAGGCCTGTATTTCGGCCTCGTTCGCCGGGTTGCACATAGTCAAGCGCCGGCCGGTTTTCTTCAGGTCCAGCAGATCCTTGACGGTATAGTTTCGCCGGGCCGGGCGGCGGCCGAAAGTATAGATGTTTTTCATGATCTTCCCTGTTTTCAGATCGCAGTTGCCGGGCCCAATAAGACCCGGCAATACCCGTTTTCGGTTGGCTTACTCGACTGCCCAGATCCTACGGCGGCGTTCCTTGACCATCTCGTTGCCCTCGTCGGTTCCATCATGGAAAGTATTGAACCACTCATCCCACGGCGTTTCCCAGGTGCCGTAATTGCAGTCAAAAAACCTGTGGTGCAGCTGATGAAAAAAGTCTCCGACCAGGAATTTACCCTTGTTGCCGAACTTCACGTGCTCGAACCCGGCATGAGAGGTCGGCGCGCCAATCCCGTGGTGAAACAGCAGAAAGATGGCGTGGATCGGGTGAGACGGCAGCAGGAAGAAAATCATCGTGTCGAACATGAGAAAGAAGCTTTCGACCGGATGCATCGCCAAACCTGACCATGGTCCGGTATTGATGTTGCGGTGATGCCAGGCGTGCACCTTGGTATAAAGCGGGCCGACATGCAGCAGCCGGTGCAGCCAGTAGAAATGGAAACCTGCCCAGATCGGAATGAACACAACCATGGCAATGAACCAGATCGGGTTTCCATCAAAGGTAATCATCGTCACCCAGCCACTGGCGTAGGCATACAGAATGAAGCATTCCCAGAACGTCCAGAATGTCAGCGCCGGACCCAGGGTCCAGAACATGTTGTCCCAGACCTGGTTTTTGAAGGTAAAGACCTTGGCGCCTTTCATCATCGGGCGCATATCATAGCGGTATTCATCCTGCTGGGTGCGGAATTTCCACAAGGCCAAATGCAAGCCGCCTGCAACCACCATAAGGATGCAGAAATTGCGAAACCAGATCTCGGCCACCCAATCCCAGCTCAGCGTTTCGACCCGGGCCAGAGACGGAGTCAGATAGGTCCAAGTGATGATCGCGAAGACCAAAAGCAACGCGCGCAACGCCAGGGGATTCCAGCTTTGCAGCAGGTATCGCAAGGTGGCCAGTGGCTTCATCGGCCAGTCCCAATAGGGCGAGGTCTGAATTGGCAATTGCGGGGTATAGTTCCAGATCTTGCGCTTTGGACGCGGCTGGGGGGGTGAATCCGACATGATGTGGCTCGTCTGTTCAATTTGCTGATCGCCACCTTAGGATCTGTGAGGGAAAGCTCAGAACTTATTGTCTTGCCGGTCAGCCTAAGTTTTGCTTAGCCTGATTTCATGGCAACCCGAATTCCTTCGCTGAACTGGCTGCGCGTTTTCGAAGCAGCAGCACGTACCGAAAGCTTTTCCCGCGCGGCCGCACAGCTGAACATGTCCGCCGCCGCCGTCAGCCAGCAGGTCAAGGCGCTGGAAACCCGCCTTGGTACACCACTGTTTCACCGCCACGCCCACGCAGTGACACTGACCGAGGCAGGCCGCGCCTATCTGCCATCGGTTCAGCAATCGCTGCTGATGTTGGAAACGGCAACGACGGGGCTGTTCGGGGAAACACGGGAACAACGCCTTTATGTTCAATCCGTTCTGCTGTTTGCACATGGGGTTCTTGCCGGTGGTCTGCCCGCCTTTCAGGCGGAGCAACCTCGCATCAACTTGTCACTGTCCACAGGCAACATGATCTCGGATTTCGCAAACCAGTTTTCTGATCTGCAAATCGTGTTCGGCAATCCGGCCCTCTTGAACACCGAATGGGACGAGTTGCTGAAAGAGCGCCTTTTCCCGATCGCTCCGCCAGAGACAGCCGCGCAGATCAGAACGCCCCAGGACCTGTTCAAGTTCACCTTGATCGAGGTCTCAACACACCGCGCAAGCTGGCCGCACCTGTTCGAGGCCCTGCGCCTGCCCGCCGGTCAAGCCCGCTATTTCTTCGCCGACAATTCCCTGATGGCGGCCGAGTTGTCGGCCAGTGGCGGCGGCATTGCGCTGGCCCGCGCGCCCGCATCGGACAGGATAATGCAACTGTCGGGACTTGTCCCCTGCCTGCCCGGTATCAGTGTTCCGGGACAGGAAGCCTATCATTTGATCTATCCATCGCGCACCGCGCTGCGTCCTCCGGCTCGTGTGTTTCGCGATTGGCTGCTGGACTATAGTGCAGCCGTCCAGACGCGGTAACGTCCCTGCCCCGTGACCTCCCGGATCAAGCCGCGACGTGTGAAACGGTCGAGGTTTCTCTGAACCGCCGCACGCGAGGCTTGGGTCAGTTCCTCCGCCAAAGGTGCCGATATCATGGGCCAGGCCGTCAACGCGTCAAGCAATAGCGGAGGCGTCCGGCCGCTCAGATCCTGCGTGGCGTCACGGGCGCGCTGTTCCCACGCGCTCACACGATCCAGATGCAGCAGTGCGGCCAGAACCGCCTGCCCTGCTCCGCTCAGCCATGCCTCCAGTTTTTCTCTCGGCTCGCCAGTCCCGCGCAACGCGCCCGGGCCGGACAACGCAAGTGGAAGAAACAGTGCCCCGCCCCGCCCCATCTTCGCGGCAAGGCGCGCGGCTATGATTGCCGCCTCGGTGTCCTGTCCGATGCCCTGCGCCAGACTGCGCCATGCGTGAAACCCAACTGCTGCCTGCGTTATCGGGTGCAAACTGTCCGTGTTGCGCATGACGTCAGCCAGATCGGCCACTGCTTCGGGTACTTCTTCGACCCCCTGACCCATTCGGTCCAGAAACGCGGTCAATCCAGACTCCCACCCGCCTTCTGACGGGTCGGCACCTGTCGTCAGGCGGCGCACGGCCCAGCCCGCGCGAAACAGGGCCTGAATGTCATCGCCGGTCGAGCCCAGCCGCAAACCGGTCCACAGCGCCAGACGATCGGCGCTGATCCGGTCCCCTGTCCACCAACCCAGGTCAGACACTTCCATCAAGGCCAGACGATGGCCCCATCCTTTGGGCCCTGCCCGCAGACGCTCGTCCAACGCGCCGAAAGTGACCGCGACATCGGCCAGTTCATTGGACAACTCCGACTGCCCTGCATACCAGTCGCGTGGATCGAAAAGCAGGCGCTCCTGTACCCGCGTTCCGGGCGGCAGATAATCCGGAAGCACTTCATCTTCGTCCGGAGGCAGGAACCAAAGGTCTTCGTCCTCGGACGGGTCCGCGTCATAGATACTTGGCGGGCCGAGCGTGTCGGCCTCATCATCCGGGTCAGGCAGGACGGTTCGGGGCTTCATGCCCGCTATTCTTCGGGCAAATTCGCGGGTTCACAAGGCTATTTCGCGGCTCAGCCAGCAAACAGCGCAGTCAACGTGTCCAACTGCCCACCAAGGTCGGTTTGCGCGTCGCTGCCCAGCAGCATGTAACCATAGCCGCCCTGCGCCCATGTGGCCGTGGCCAACCCGCTGAGAACCGCCTGTTCTACGTCCTTATTCGGGGCCGCCGGTCCCTGCCGTATGACACAAAAGGCCAAAGGCTGCCCCTGCGCATCCGCGAATACAATCTGGATCAGAGGTTTGCCCTTGAACGACAGGACCTGCGCCCGCTTCAGATCCAGCCCCGGCAGCGCCTCGAGCGCATCGCGGTTCAGGGACCGTCCAAGCTGTTCCTCGGCCTGTGCGAATTGCACATCCAGCGCGGCAGGAGAGTTGTCCAGCGTTGCAATCGTATCCGGCACGTATAGCGACTGATAGATCGCGGCCTGTTCCGCCCAGCCCATCTCGGCCGGGCGCGTTACCCAGAACGTCGCCGACACCGCAATGACAGCAACCGAAGCCGCAACCGCAAGCAGACGCCATGAGCCAACGACCGACCTTGCAGATGTTGATGCGTAGGTATCCGGCAAATCGACGTGCGGCGCTTGGGAAGGCATCGCCTCGAACACCTGCTTCACCACCGGTGCAAACGGGTCCAGCGCCATCAGACGTTGTTCCAATGTCGGATCATCCGCAACCGCATCTTCGATCGCGCGGGCCTCACCCGCGTCCAGGGTGCCTTCCAGATACGCCATTAGCGTCTCGTCGGAAAACTTCATTTGCCACTCCGTCGAACGACATCCGCCGCGTCTTGCTGCATCACGTTTTTCAGTTTCTGCCGGGCGTTGGAAAGCCGGCTCATGATTGTCCCTATCGGCACCTCCAACAACGCGGCAGCCTCGCGGTAGCTATAGCCTTCGACAAACACAAGCATTACCGTCTCGCGCTGCGCTTCTGGCAGTTGCATCACCTGTGTAAACACTTCAGTGGCGAAAATATTCGTCTCAGAATCGTTTCCCGGTGCAATTAAATCCGCCTCGGGCGTGACCGACAGCGCCTGGGCCTTGCGAACCGATCGCGCGCGCACCTCGTTCAGCCAGATCGAGCGACAGATCGTCATCAGCCAGCTGTCCAGCCGATCATGCGATGTCACCTGATGGTGACGCTCCAGCGCCCGCAGGCATGTTGACTGCAAAAGATCGTCTGCAACGTCCGACGCGCCCGACAATGCCAGACCAAACCGCCAGACACGTTTCGAATATGTCTGGATCGCGCCACGCACGGCCTGTTCGGAACTGATCTCACCACTCATCGAATAATTTGCGACCTGTGTGTGTTTGTTTTTCACGGACCGGGCCCGCGGGGTCAGGATTGACACAGACTCAGGAGGAAAGAAATGAAACTTCTGCTTACAGCAGTCACGATTGCGTCGGCAATTGTTGCAGGCCCGGCGCTGGCGGACAGCTGGACACTGGCCCCGGAAGGCTCGCACCTGGCATATGGCTCGATCAAGAAAGACACCGTGGGCGAGGTCAACAGCTTTACCCGTCTCAGCGGTCACGTCAGCCCGGACGGCAAGGCGGACATAAAGATCGACTTGTCTTCAGTCGAAACGAATATCGACATTCGAAATGAACGGATGATCGAATACGTGTTTCGCAAAGCCGGAATCGCAACGCTGACGGCCCAGTTCGATATGGATGAGGTCTCGGGGCTTGGCGGGGGCGAAACCACCACCATCGATGCCGAGGCCATCTTGTCGCTGGCAGGCACAGACGTCGCGTTCGATGCCGAATTGTTCGTGGCGCGCCTGTCCGAAAATTCGGTCATGGTCTCAACCAACGATATGGTATTCCTCAGCACGGAAGATGCAGGCGTCAACGCCGGAATCGATACGCTGATGGAACTGGCGGACCTGCCGGGCATTACCCGAACCGTGCCGATCACCGCGCGACTGATCTTCAACAAGGACGACAAAAAGGCCGAGGCAGGGCCCTCGGTCCCGGTCACCCTCGCCGCCGTCGAGGGCGATATCAAGGCGGGCAAAAAGGTCTATCGCAAATGCAAGGCCTGTCACCAGTTGCAAGAGGGCCGCCACGGTGTCGGCCCCTCTCTGCACGGGATCATCGGCGCGACAGCGGGTCGGAGCGACGGTTTCAAATACTCCGGCCCTTTGCAGACCTCTGAAATTGTCTGGACGGCAGACGCGCTCAGCGCGTTTTTGTCCGATCCGAAAAACACCGTTCCCGGCAACCGGATGCAGTTTCCCGGCCTGAAGAACCGGACCGACATCACCAATCTCATTGCCTATCTGCAATCTGAATCGCAGGGCTGAACAGAAATCCCGCTTTTCAATCGCCGGGTTGCCACGCTATCCCTTGTGCTGAATTACCGGCACAGGGGACAGGCATGAGCGATACGGTCAAACTAAATCTGGACGACATCCGGCAGCTAAGCTTGAACGTACTCACAAAATCCGGGTTTGGATCGGCCCAC
The DNA here is from genome assembly GCF_056537185.1 of Ruegeria sp. CG4. Lineage (NCBI taxonomy): Bacteria > Pseudomonadati > Pseudomonadota > Alphaproteobacteria > Rhodobacterales > Roseobacteraceae > Ruegeria > Ruegeria sp. CG4. The sequence continues at coordinate 161,455 of NZ_JBQFRB010000009.1, forward strand.
GCAGCGGCCATCGCAGACATGCTGACCACTTGCCAGATCGATGATTGCCAGTCGCACGGGCTGTTTCGCCTGTTCATGTGCACCGAGACGATGCAGGCGGGCAAGATCGATGGCCATGCCGCGCCGGTTTTGGCCCCATCGGAAAACGCGATCGTTCGCGTGGATGCCCAGGGCGGCATGTCGCTGCTGGCGTTTCAGCAGGCCTTGCCGGTTCTGATTGAAAAGACCCGCACCCACGGTATCGCCGCGATGGCGATCAATCGATGCTTTCATTTCTCTGCGCTCTGGCCCGAAGTAGAACGCCTGTCATCGGCCGGGCTTGCCGCGATGGCAATGGTTCCCAGCCATTCGTGGGTGGCCCCCGCAGGCGGAACACGCGGCAGTCTGGGCACCAACCCGCTCGCCTTCAGCTGGCCCCGGTCAGGAAAAGATCCGTTCACCTTCGATTTCGCCACCAGCGCCTTTGCCCGCGGTGAGATCGAACTTTATAGAAGGGCAGGAAAACCGCTGCCCGAGGGCGTTGCCATCGACAAAAACGGCAATCCGACTACTGATCCTCAGGCGGCCATGGACGGTGCCATGCTGACCTTCGGCAGCTACAAGGGGTCGGCCTTGTCGATCATGATCGAATTGTTGGCGGGCCCTCTGATCGACGACCTGACCAGTCTGGAAAGCATGGCGTTTGCCGTGGGCGCGGGCGGTGCGCCCTATCACGGCGAGATCATTCTGGCATTTGACCCCGATCAGTTCAGCGGTGGCAAAACGCAGGAAAACGACGCAAGGGCCGAACGTCTTTTTGCCGACATTCTGGATCAGGGCGCGCGGCTGCCGTCGCAGCGGCGATTTGCGGCCCGCGCCCGCAACACTGCACGCGGGTATGTCGAAATCTCCAAAAACCTGTACGACGATTTGCAGGCTTTGTTGTAACTGTAGAGGCGGGTCGTTTTCACCTCTTCCCCTCTTGGGCGGCGCTGGATAAGAAGTCCTTCCAACCGTAGTTCAGGAGGCCTCATTGGACCGCATCGCCCGCACTATCGCTACCGAGATCAACGCGCGTCCCGAACAGGTGGGCGCAGCGGTCAAGCTGCTGGACGAAGGGGCCACCGTGCCTTTTGTCGCCCGTTACCGGAAAGAGGCGACAGGCGGACTGGATGATACGCAACTGCGGGTTCTGTCGGACCGCCTGACCTATCTGCGCGAACTGGATACCCGCCGCGACAGCATCCTGAACTCGATCAAGGATCAGGGAAAGCTGACCGAAGACCTGGCCAAATCCATCGCGCAAGCCGACACCAAAGCGCAGCTGGAAGACATCTATCTGCCCTATAAACCCAAACGTCGGACCAAGGCGATGATCGCCCGCGAAAACGGGCTGGAGCCGCTGGCCGATGCCATTCTGGCCGACCGTTCTACCGACCCCGAAGCCCTGGCCCAAGGTTTTGTGAGCGATGCGGTAGCTACAACTAGGGACGCGCTGAACGGTGCCCGCGACATCATCACTGAACGCCTGACCGAAAATGCCTCGCTGCTGGGTGAGCTGCGCAGCTTCATGCAACGCGAGGCAGTGCTGAGCGCAAAGGTGATTGACGGCAAGCAGCAGGAAGGCGCGAAATTCAGCGATTACTTCGACCATTCCGAGCTGTGGTCCAAAGTGCCCTCGCATCGCGCGCTGGCAATGCTGCGCGCCTCGAAAGAGGGGATCGTGACGCTGGACATCGCGCCCGAACCCGAAACCGGCGCAACACGGGCCGAAGCGATTGTGGCCGCACATCTGCAGACACACAGCGATGGGCCGGCAGATAAATGGCTTCGCAAGGTGGCGGGCTGGACCTGGCGGGTGAAACTGTCACTGTCGATGATGGTCGAACTGATGGCGGACCTGCGCGGCCGGGCGCAGGAAGAGGCCATTCAGGTGTTCTCCCGCAACCTCAAGGACCTTCTGTTCGCGGCGCCTGCCGGCGCACGCGCAACGCTGGGTCTGGACCCCGGAATTCGTACCGGCGTTAAGGCGGCTGTGGTGGATGCAACCGGGAAAGTGGTGGCCACGGATACCTTGTATCCGTTCCAGCCCAAAAACGATCTGCGCGGGGCGCAGGCGGCAATCCTGAACCTGATCTCGGCCCATAAGATCGAACTGATTGCCATAGGTAACGGCACCGCCAGCCGCGAGACCGAGCGATTGGTAGCTGACACGCTGAACCTTTTGCCTAAGACGGTGAAGGCCCCGACAAAGGTTGTGGTCTCGGAAGCCGGTGCCTCGGTCTATTCGGCATCGGAACTGGCCGCGCGGGAGTTTCCCGACCTCAATGTGTCACTACGCGGCGCGGTGTCGATCGCCCGGCGACTGCAGGACCCCTTGGCCGAATTGGTCAAGATCGAGCCGAAATCGATCGGTGTCGGGCAGTACCAGCACGACGTCGACCAGCACCGCCTTTCCCAATCGCTTGATTCCGTGATCGAGGATGTGGTGAACGCCGTGGGCGTCGACCTGAACACGGCCTCGGCCCCGTTGCTGTCGCATGTTTCCGGTCTGGGGCCTGGGCTGGCCGAAGCGATAGTGATGCACCGCGACCTGCATGGCGCGTTTCAATCCCGCAAAGAGCTGCTGGATGTCGCCCGCCTTGGTCCGCGGGCCTTCGAACAATGTGCGGGCTTCCTGCGTATCCGCGACGGGGCCGACCCGCTGGACGCGTCCTCGGTCCACCCCGAGGCCTATGACGTCGCGCGCCGCGTCGTGGCGGCATGTGGACGTGACATTCGGCAAATCATGGGACATGACGGCGCCCTGAATGGTCTGCGGGCCGAGCAATTCGTCGACGACCGCTTTGGCCTGCCGACGGTACGGGACATTTTTTCCGAGCTGGAAAAGCCCGGACGCGACCCGCGCCCAAGCTTTGTGACCGCCTCATTCACCGACGGGGTGGAAGACATCACTGATCTCAAACCCGGCATGATGCTGGAAGGGACCGTCACCAACGTTGCGGCCTTTGGGGCATTCGTGGATATCGGTGTTCATCAGGATGGGCTAGTGCATGTCAGCCAGCTGGCCGACCGGTTTGTCAAAGACCCGCACGAGATCGTCAAAACCGGTCAGGTCGTCAGGGTTCGTGTGGTGGAGGTCGACGTGCCCCGCAAAAGGATCGGTCTGACCATGCGCAAGGACGGAGGAGCCTCTGCGCGTCAGGACCAAACCTCGCGCGGCGCGGGAAAGGCCAGCGGTCAACCAAAACACCGCAACACGCAGCGACCGGGCTCAGGCGGAAACGCGCAGAACGGCGCACTGGGTGATGCTCTGCGCTCTGCGCTCAAAAACCGTTAAACGTCGCTGGCCAGCGTTTCGTGACAAGCTGGTCGCACTGTTATTTCGTGGGCAGGACTTGCCGTTTGTTCTGGGTCGAGTCCTGGCACTCAAATTTGATTTTTTTCGAAAATTAATGGCACACAGAATGACGTTCGGTTTCGGAAACGGTTTCGAATGCCAACAGGTAGATCGTCCAGATATACGCGCGGGTATGATGGCGGAAGCCACCAACAGGCCCGCGCAATTAATTGTTTAACAAAGGTTTGTTATGAGGTTTCCTGTGACTTCTGCGCTTTCTGCTGGCCAGTTGTAAAACCGTTGGATTTGACTCGACACGGCCCCGCACCTTCACCGGTTCGACGGTCACATGACATCGGCGCGAAACGACCCGTTTCCTCAACGCATCCCCGCAATTGACTTTTGCATGGCCACAATCAACGCATCGCGTTTTTGCGACAACTCGCCCGGTGTCATGCCCCTTGCTTCGGCCTGAACGCCCTCGGTCAGTTGTTGGGCGACCTGATCGGACAGATGGATCTGACCCAGATCGTCCCACCAGCCGTTGAACGTATCGGCGAAGTGATCGCAAAATGCCTTCAGCCCACCTTCTCCCGCCCCAAGGTTGAACAGCATGGTCGGCCCCATAGCCGCCCACCTGAGCCCGGGACCGGCCCAGACGGCCTTGTCGACATCCTCGACAGAAGCCACACCCGAGACAACCAGACTGACGGCCTCGCGCCAAATGGCCGCCTGCAGACGGTTGGCCACGTGACCGGGCACTTCCTTGCGCAAACGGATCGTTGTTTTTCCAACGCTTTCGTAGAATCCCTGCGCCGTCTCGACCACCCCGGGGGCCGTTTTGTCGTTTCCCAACACCTCGACCAAGGGGATCAGGTGCGGCGGATTGAACGGATGGCCCAGCACAAAACGCGAGGGATCCTTCCAGCCGGGCTGCATCTGGCCCAGAGTCAGGCCGGACGCCGAACTGGCGACAATTGCACCGGGGGCCAGGGCGGGCTCGATCACGGAAAAGGTTTCATGCTTGACCGGCAGCCGCTCAGGCACGTTTTCCTGCACGAATCCGGCGCCTTCGACCGCGCTGGCCGCGTTTGTATGGAAGGTGATCGCGTCGGGCGTGCCATCTTTGGTCAACCCAAGCTCGGTCATCGTGGGCCACGCCGTTTCGATGTAGTCGCGCACCTTACGCTCAACATCGGAGGCCGGGTCGAACATCGCGACCGAACGGCCGGATGCCAGAAACAAGGCCGCCCAACTGGCGCCGATCACCCCGCCGCCAAGGCAGGCCGTGTGTTTGAACTCCATCAGAACAATCCCGGATTGAGAGGGGATGCGGCGGTCATGCCGCCATCCACAGTAAACAACTGGCCTGTGGCGAAACTCGCTTCGTCCGAGGCAAGCCAGACCGCCATGCTGGCGATGTCTTCGGGCTTGCCGAAACGGCGCATCGCATGTCGGGCAAGCGCATCCTGCCGCGCGGCCTCGGGGTTTGATGCAAGGTCGAAACCTGCATCCAACATGCCCGTTTCGATCCAGCCCGGGCAGATTGCGTTACAGCGTATTCGGGGACCATGATCCACGGCAATCGACCGGGTCAGCCCATGCACAAAGGCCTTGGACGCATTGTAAAGCGCCATCGAAGGATCCGCGACCTGCCCCGAGATCGAGCCGATGTTGATGATCGACCCGCCTTGGGGCATTCGGGGGATATATGCGCGACACATATTGAACACGCCCCGGCAATTGGTCCCGATCACGGTTTCCCAGTCAGCGTCGGTGCTGTCAGCCACCGTTCTTTCGACCTGAACGCCGGCATTGTTGACCAGAATATCCATCCCGTCCGTCGCGCTGGCCAGTTCCTCTACGGCAGCGGCGTCCGTGACGTCCAGCGGGTACCAAGTGACACTGTCTGGCAGCCCTTCGGGCCTCGGGCCACGCCCGCAGGTCGAAACCGTCGCATCCTCGCGCAGAAAGGCCTCGACAATCCCGCGCCCGATGCCTTGGCGGCCACCGGTCACAAGTGCTCTTTTTCCAGCCAGCCGCATCAGTTCGCCACCATTGCCTTGCCACGCGGACATTTTCCGACAGGCCCTAACATTGCGCTGCGCACGATCTCGGCGCCGTCCCGGTTGATATCCAGTTTAGCCGATGGAACGGTCCGGATGATTGCACAACATCGCGATTTCCAAGCACCAAAGAAGAGGCTTCTCGTTTCGTATCCCAACGCTTCACTCATAGTTTCATCTGCTGGACCTGCGCGCTCAGCCCTCCGTCAAGAACCCAAAGCTGGCCGCTGGCATAGCGCGCCTCATCCGATGCCAGCCAGTTGACCAGGTTGGCGATGTCGTCCGGCGTGCCATAGGTGCGCATCGGATGCACATCCCGGACCGACTTCTGCAATTGGTCGATAGTTTTGCCGCCGCCACCCGAACCCTCGCCGGCAAAAAAGCTTTGCAGCATGGGTGTGTCGACATAGCCCGGACAGATTGCGTTGACCCGAATACCTTCGGGCCCGTGGTCGCAGGCCATTGCCCTGGTCAGGGCGTGAACCGCGCCTTTGGTTGCGCAATAGGCAGCCAGTCCCGGGTCGGCGATGAAGCCATCGTAGCTGCCAAAATTGATAATCGATGCCGTCGTCCCAGCGGCAGTGGCTTTTCGCATCAAGGGCAGGGCATGTTTTGACGTCAGGAAGGTGCCGGTCACGTTGACGGCAAAGGACAGGTTCCATTCTTCCAGAGTGGTCTGTTCGATCGTCTTTTCGATCTCGATCCCAGCCGCGTTGACCAGAATGTCCAACTGGCCCGCGTTTTCGGCGACCTGCTCCATAGCCGCAACGGCATCCGCTTCCTGCGTGACGTCGAGTTTGACAAACACGCTGCCGTCGCCGTCATGGGTGGCCAACGATCCCTCGGGCGTCAGGTCAGCCGCATAGACCCGTGCACCTTCTCGCAGAAAACGGGCGACGATGGCGCGCCCGATGCCGCCTCGACCGCCTGTGACCAGCGCGGTTTTGCCCTTCAGCATCATTCTTGGTTCTCCTTCAAAGGTGAAAAGCGGTATCTGGCCGCGGCAACAGTCCAGTCCATGTGATTGCGCACATATTCCTGAGAAGCGTCGCGCGGCGGATTGTAATCCCAGGCCTCACCCGCCCCGGCTTCCATCGCGGCATGAAGCGCATGACGGGATTTTTGTGTTGCGATGATATCCGCACGCAGCTTTTCACTATCCCAGCGCTGGTCGGTTTCGGCGGCGAAGGCAGCAGAATGGGCGGCATAAGCCGGATCGTCCGCGACATTCACCGTTTCCAGTGGATCGACGGACAGGTCGTATAGTTGCGGTGGGTCGGGGTCACAATGGATGTATTTCAGCGGCCCGCGCCGGATCATGAAGACCGGATAAGGGGTCATCTCTGCACAATACTCACCGATCGCTTCGTCGACGATGTCAGCTTCGCCGCGGGCCAGCGGCACGAGTGAGCGACCATCCACCGGTTCGCCAAACATCTCCTCTTGCCCCCCAGCGATTTCAACGAAAGTCGGCAGCAGGTCCAGCAGCGAACAGGCGTTGAGTGCTGTCCCTTGCGCAACACCCGGCCCGGCCATAATCAGTGGGACGCGGGCAGAATGCTCGAAGAAGTTCATCTTGTACCACAACCCCCGCTCGCCCAGCATATCCCCGTGATCGGCGGTCACGACGACGATGGTGTTGTCCAGTTCGCGTATATCTTCCAGCGCCTTCGCAATCGCCCCGACCTTGCTGTCGAAATAGCTGACATTGGCCAGATAGGCGCGGCGGGCGCGGCGCACCTCCTCATCCGTCAGAGAGACATAGCTCGCCTCGATTCCGTCCATTACCCTGCGCGAGAACGGGTCCTGTTCCTCGGGCGTCAGTGAGGTGTCCGGCATCGGAACATCCGCATCCGTATACAGGTTCCACCATTCAGGCTTGGCCACGTAGGGGTCATGAGGGTGGATGAAGCTGGCGACCAGGCAGAACGGCGCTTTGTCCCCGGCCGCCCGATCGCGGCCCCGGTCAATCAGCCAGCGGCGGGCTGCGAACTCGACCTCATCATCGTAATCGGTCTGGAACGTCGCGATGGCTTCGCCGCTTTCCTTGACCGTTTGCATATTGTGATACCACTTGTCGATCCGCTCGTCAGGGGCTTCCCAATCTGGTGTCCAGGCGAAATCGGCAGGGTAGATGTCGGTTGTAATGCGGTCCTGAAATCCGTGTTTCTGATCCGGTCCGACAAAATGCATCTTGCCTGACAGGCAGGTTCGGTATCCCAGCGCCTTAAGGTAATGTGCAAACGTCGGGACCGAAGCGCGAAACTCACTGGCATTGTCATAGGCCGCAATCCTGCTGATCAACTGCCCTGACATGAAGGCAAAGCGGGACGGCGCACACAGAGGAGAGTTGCAGTAAGCCGCATCGAACCGCATACCGCGTGCCGCCAGCGCATCGATGTTCGGTGTCCTGACCGTAGGGTGGCCGTAAGCCCCGCAGAAATGCGGGGCAAGTTGATCGGCCATGACCACAACGATGTTGGGCCGTGTCACGGCGCGGCCCTTGCGTAAGCGTCCAGAACCAGCCCATGGAAGTGATGCACCGCATGTTCGGACTTGCCCGAGCCGCTCGGGTCATGAACAATACGCCCTTGCGTGAAGGCAGGCGTACCCATCCCGCGCTGAACGCTTTCGACGATATCGATGTCTTCGCGCTGCAGAACCTCGTCGAGATAGCGGATCGCCTCCTGCTCTGCCTCGTCCGGTTCCGGAGTTTCGAGGAAGAAGTCATAGGTCTCAAGCGTGCGGTCAGGTCCCACGGGGATGATGTTCAGCACGATCATCGATGACCGGCCCGGGTAACGCATCAGGCAGGTGGTGGGCCACAACCACCAGACGGCATGAGTACGCACAGACGCATTCGACACGTCATAGGCAGAGTTTGCGCTTTTGCCTGCGTCGGCCATATGGCTGGAATAGATGCCGTAGGTTGTAACCTTATAGGTGTCCATATCCACCAGATCGCAAAAATCCTTATGCGCGGTCGGGCAGTGATAACATTCAAGAAAATTGTCGACGACGTTCTTCCAGTTCGACTTGATGTCATAGGTCAGGCGATGGCCAAAAGTCAGCTGTTCAATATCCGGGGCCCAATGGCGAATTTCCGTTTCAAGGTTGCCCGACACTTCGCGCAGGGGGCGCGCTTGGGGGTCCAGGTTGACATAAACGAAACCTGCAAATTCTTCGACTTGCACTTGATCAAGGCAAATGTCCCGGGTGCTGAACCCGGTCAGGCTTTCCGTTTCGGGCGCGCGCACCAATTGGCCGTCCAGCTTGTAAACCCAGGCGTGGTAGGGGCACATAATGCGGGTCGTTTCCCCCTCACCCGACAGCAGGTGATGCGCGCGGTGCTTGCAGACATTGTAGAATGCCCGCAATTCCCCCTCGCGGTCGCGCACGACGGCAATGGGCCGACCGGCGATTTCAACCGTCACATAAGATCCTGGCGCGCGCAGCTTTTCGACGTGACATACCCATTGCCATGTCTTGGCAAGGATTTCATTCAAATCCACCTGATGCCAAACCGGATCAACATAGGCCTCGGCCTTCAACGAGCTTGTGTTGAATGGATCTGGACTGAAGCCATCGGAAATCCGCTGGAATTGTTCTTGGGTTGGCAGCTCGTTCATTGGTAACTCCAAGATTTCGGACCCGCGCGGTCCGGTGGACTGGCTTGCGAAGCGTATGATCCTTTGAAATCAACTCACGCTGTTGATTTTTTTCGCCTCTCAAATGACTATTTTCGCCATCCGCAGAGTTGTGCATCAAGACTGCCTGGGCTTGCGATGCATCGGCCAAGCCCGGTATTCAAACGGGACCCGCCCCTCGATCCGATCCTGACTGGGCGGCAAGCCAAACCTGTCTCTGTACGAGCGGCTGAAATGCACCGGGCTGGAAAACCCCGATGCCATTGCAATCTCGGAAATCGGCATTTCTGTTTGCGTCACAAGCCCCCGCGCCCGGTCCAGCCGGATATCGCGATAATAAAGCGCCGGAGTTTTCTTGATAAAGGTGGCAAACATCCGATCAAGTTGACGGTGCGAGACACCCGCGCGCCTGCATATCTCGGGGATAGACACCGTTTCTTCCAGATGTGCCTCCATGATCTGGATCGCAGATTTCAACGTCGCCGGAACAACCGCCCCTAAAGGCTCGCTGCCTTCAGGTTGCTGCATCGAAGCGGGGCCCCGCAAGCGGTCGTGAAAAATGTATCTGGCGGCCGCGTTGGCCAGCGCGCTGCCGTGAATACCCTGCAGTATCTGCAGCGCAAAATCCACCGAAGCACTGCCGCCGCAGCACGTGATTCGGTTGCCGTCTAAAACGTAAAGGTTCTCAACCACTTCCACGCCTGGAAACAGTTCCTGAAATGCGTCGATATGTTCATAGTGAACAGTCGCCCGACGACCGGAAAGCAATCCGGCCTGCGCCAGAATGAACGCACCCGTATCCAGTGCGCCCAGCGTTACGCCACCTCGCGCCCAACCGCGCAACGTATTGCCGATCTTGGGCGTCAGATGTTTTTCCGGGGTCCAGCTGGTCGAAACGATCACGATATCCCGCTGACCTGCAGCGCTTTGATCGATCGCCTTGGTTTCAATCCCTGCACCATTGCTTGAGGTGCAATATCCACCGGATTCTGAGACAAATTCCCAACTGAAATAAGACCGTCCGTCCAGGTAATTTGCCGCACGAAACGGGTCAATAAAGCTCATGGTTGCGGACAAATTGAAATTTGGCGCAACAATCACCAACAATCGGGTTTTGCCATCCATAGTCTTCACGGTCGCGTTTTCCGGCCACAAATCTCAATCGACGTACGATCGCTCTACCTTCGACCTGCGGGTGTGGATTTGCAACGCTGCCCACCCCAAAACCTATGGATTTGGGGTGGGCGACGTGTACAAAACGGCGCGGTCAACCTGGCTGATATCTCAACCTAGGCAGCGACCGCGGCAACCTCTTGCCGTTCATCCCTTGCGAAGAACACTGCGTAGAGGACCGGCGCGGCGACCATTGTCAGGATTGTGGCAAAGGCTAAACCTCCCATGATCGTGACAGCCATCGATACAAAGAACGCATCCGTCAACAAGGGCGCCATTCCCAGAATGGTGGTGATCGCGGCCAGAATGACAGGACGCAAGCGCGAAATCGACGCTTCGATGATCGAGTCTTTCAACGGCTTTCCGGTCGCGCGGACCAGATCGATTTCTTCGACCAGCACAATCCCGTTCTTGATAAGCATCCCGGACAGGCTGAGCAGCCCCAGCAACGCGGTAAACGTAAAGGGCAACCCGGTACCCAGAAGGCCGATCACCACTCCGTTAACGGACATGGGCACCAGCAGCCATATGATCAGAGGCTGGCGGATGGCGTTGAACAGCAACACCGATATCAGCACCATAATCAGCAGGCTCAGCGGTAATTGTTTTCCAAGGCTTTCCTGAGCATCGCGCGAGTTCTCGTATTCACCGCCCCACTCCATTTTATATCCGGGTGGAATTTCCATTGCCTCGATCGCTTCGCGCACCTCGGCGTGCACTTGCGCGGCTGTCATGTCCGGCGGAATGTCGGCACCGACGGTTATCGTAAGGACACGATTTCGGCGATGTACACGTGTATTTTGGGTTTTGTACTCAAATCCATCGACCATTTGTTCGATTGGCACCCACTTTTCGGCCTGCGTTGAATAGACAACCTGATCGACCACGGAATAGTCGCCATCAACCGGTCTGCGCAGGATGATCGGGATCAGGCGGTCGCGTTCACGGAACACTCCGCCGGTGATGCCATCGGTGGAAAACAAAAGTGTCGCCGCAACGTCTTCGCGCGTAACGCCCGCGGTTTGCGCCCGTTCGGTTGCGTAGATTGGCTGAAGCGCCAGTTCCTTCTCGCGCCAGTCGTGACGAACGCCGATGACATTGTCCGAAGCATCAGCCATGCGCCGCTTGGCCTCTTCGGCGAGTTGGCGGAGCACCATCGGATCGCTGCCGGAAAACCGGGCCTGGATCGGATCACCACCGCCGGGGCCGAAGACCAGCCGCTTGGTGCGGAACTCTCCTTCGGGGAACAACGCCATGCCATACTCTTCCAGGTCCGCCTGAAGCTGCGGGATATCGTCCAGAGTTTCCGTGCGTATGATCATATGCCCGTAACTGGGATTGGGCTTTTCAGCGGAATAGGTCAGCATGAAACGGGTCGCCCCCTGCCCCACAAAGGTTGCCACCGAGACCACATCGTCGCGCTTGCTTAGCCAGTCCTCGATCTGCGCCAGATCCTCGGACGTCCGCGCAATCGGGGTGCCTTGCGGCAGCTTGTAATGGACAAAGAAAAGCGGGGTGTTCGAGTTCGGGAAAAACTGCTGCTTCATCAGACCGAAGCCCGCAAAACAGGCCGCCGTCACCGCGACCAGTGCGATGATTACCAGCCAGCGGAACCTGAGCGCCGCTTTGAGGATCGTGCCATAGATCCGAAACAGCAAACCGCCATAGGCGTCGATTTCGCCTTCCTTACCCTGCTTGAAAAAGTAGTGGCCCAACAGCGGAGTGACGGTCAGCGCCAGAACCCAGCTCAGCAGCAGCGAAATTCCGATTACTGCGAACAGCGAGAACAGAAATTCACCTGTAGCATCGGGGCTCAGGCCGATGCCGGCAAAGGCCATGATTCCGATCACAGTCGCGCCAAGCAATGGTATCTGGGTTTTGGAGGCCGCGTCGTCTGCGGCATCGCGCGAGTTTTTTCCGCGCAGCATGGCAATCTGCATGCCTTCGGCGACAACGATGGCGTTGTCGACAAGCATCCCCATCGCAATGATCAGCGCGCCAAGCGAAATCCGCTCCATCTCGATCGAGAACATCGACATGAACAGAACCGTGCCCACAACGGTCAGCAACAGCGTGCTGCCGACAACGATTGCGGCGCGCCACCCCATGAACAGGCCAAGCACCGCAACCACGATCGCAACCGACATCGCCAAATTCACCAGAAAGTCGTTGGACGCCTGTTCAACCACGACGTGCTGCTGGTAGATTGGCAGAATATCGACACCAAAGGGGATATTCGGATCCAGCTCTGCCATCTTGGTGTCAACGCGTTTGCCGACTTCGACAATGTTCTCGGTCGCCAGACCCGCAATACCAAGCGTGAACGCCTCGACGCCGTCAAAACGGACGATCAAGTCAGGATCGTTCTGGCGGCCGCGATAGACATCTGACATGTCGAACAGGTTGATCACGTGGCCCTGAGAGCCGACCGACAAACCGGCGATTGCGGATACACTGTCCGACCCTTCGGCCGTCAGCAGCGTCGTCAGGTTGTTCTCGGATCGCAGTGAACCAGATGCGTTGACCGAGTTGGCGTTGGCAATCGCTTCGTTGATCGCCTGCAACGGTACGTTCTGGTTTACGGAAATGGCGAGGTCAGGTTCAATAAAGATTGCTTCCTCGGGAAGGCCCTGAACCTCGACATCGGCAACCCCGTCAACGGTCAGCAACTCCCGTCGAAGGTAAGTGGCCAGTTCGTGCTTTTCGGCGTCCGAGAAACCTTCGGCGGTCACCGCATAGAACAGGCCGAACACATCGCCGAAGCCATCGTTCACATATGGCTGGTCCACGCCCTGCGGCAATCCGCGGGCGGCGTCCCTGACCTTGGCCCGAAGCTGGGTCCAGATATCCGGCAGCTCGCTGCCGTCATAGGTCGACTTGATCTCGACCTCGATCAGAGACTGTCCGGGGCGGTTGACCGAGGTGATGGTGTCCACCTCGCCCATTTGCTGGATGGCCGATTCCAGCGGTTCGGACACTTCCAATGCAACCTGCTCGGCGGTGGCGCCGGGATAGGCTGTCACAATGACGGCCTGTTTGATGGTAAAGGCCGGATCCTCCAGCCTTCCGAGCGAGAAAAAGCCCCAGATACCGCCAAACAGTGCGACGAGAATGATGAGCCACGTATAAAGCGGCCTGTCGATGGATGCGCGCGCGATGTTCATCGATCCGCCCTTCAGTTCGCAAACCCGGCAAAGCGGCGCACCGCCTGTCCGTCACTCAGCGCGTTGCCGCCAGCTACAACGATTTCGTCCCCGTCGGAAAGACCGGACACGACACGCACATCCCCCGATTGGGTGGGTTCGATCTCGACCGGCACGCGCTGCACGGTTCCTTCGTCCGCGCCCGCCGGGGAAAACAGCATGACACCCAGACGACCTTCGGCATCCGCAACAATGGCGGTCGGCGGGACGACGATGCCGGTTTGATTATCCTGAACCTGCACGTTTACCGTTACCGACGAACCGGGAAGAACCTGAATGCCTTCCGGCGGTGTCAATCCGAAGTTGATCCGGAACGTCTGACCGACGCTGGACGTTTCAGCATCGAATTCGCGAATTTGCAGCGGAAAAACTTCATCGCTGGCGGGAAATTTGGCAGTAATCGTCACGTCATCCTGACTGCCCCGGCGCTGAAACAAGATTTCGGGCACATCGACTTCGATCCGCAATTCAGACATGTCGTGGATACGTACGATGGGCGTTCCGGCGGAAACGGTGGTGAATGCCTCGACCGTGCGGCTGGAAACTAGCGCGTCGAAGGGGGCCGTGAGGGTCGCATGTTCAAGCGCGTATTCCGCGTCACGTGTGGCAATTGCCGCCAGCTGGGCGTTTGTATCCGCATCATCCAGGGCCACCTGACTGACCGTGGTCCCCCTGAGCCGGGACAGGCGTGCAACCGTGCGGTCGGCCTGATCCTTTTGCAGTCGGGCGCGGTTGAGCTGCAGCTCGAACGGTTCCTGATCGAGTCTGGCGATCAGCCCGCCTTTCGGAATAACCAGACCTTCGGTGACGGGCATCTCGATAATCTGTCCGGCCACCTGAAAGGCCAGATCGACCGTTTGGCGGGCCGCGACCCGCCCAAAGAACTGTCGCGAAAAGCCGGGTGACGTTTCACTGACCATCAGCAGTTTCACCGGTTTCGGGGCTTGCTGTGCGGTCAGCGATGTCGCCAGCACGATCAGGCCAAAAGCCAATGTTGACAGGATCTTCATTTCTTCAAACCTTCGGGTATGCCTGTTTTCAGGACGGTTTCGCGGATCTTCTGCGCCAATCGCGCGAATTCAGCGGTTTCTTCATCATTGAGCCCCGAGGCGCGGCGAAACAGTTCCCCGGCTTCGGTCACAAGTTGTTTTCGGGCGTCTTCGCCCTGCCCGGTCAGAACCAGCAGCCACGCGCGGCGGTCCTCGGGATCGCGCTGTCGAACCAGATACCCGGCCTTGGCCAGCGAATCCGCGGTCGCGGTTATCGTAGAGGGCAAAGATAACATGTCATGTGCCAGAACGCCCATCCGCTTGGGCTGTTCCAGCTTGATCAGCATGTGGCATTCCTGATGGCTCAGATCGGTCCGCAACAGATCGATGCTTTCTTCCAACTTCCAATAAAGCGCGTAGACGCCCATCATCGATTGAATTTCAGGACTGTACTTCTGCGTTGATGGTTCGACCGAATCGGTCATTTCGGTGCCCTCGGATAGGTTGGGCGCGATATACTTCAAAAAATGAAATATTCAAGATGCGAAGTGAAGATTACTCAGGATCGCGCCGGATCACCCTTGGAACGTGAACGTCCTTATTTGGCGCGTTTGGGAATGCCCAAACACGACTGGGTCTCGTCGAGGGCCGGGGTTCACCTTGCCGCGAAAAGCAGATCGCTGGCCTTTTCGCCGATCATGATCGCAGGTGCGTTTGTGTTTCCGCTGACAATTTCGGGCATGATGGAACAGTCAGCCACCCGCAGGCCTTCAATGCCTCTGACCTTGAGCTGCGGATCAACGACGGCGTCATCCGATACTCCCATCGCGCAAGTGCCTGTCGGGTGGTAAATCGATGCCGAGTTGGACCTGACCCAATCCAGAGTCCCATCATAATCGTCCATGGCCAGATCGGCAGATGGCCGGAACTCTTCGGAAATCTTGGACGCCAGCGGGTTTGCCTTTGCGATGGTGCGCGCAATGTTGACGCCATCGACAATGGTTCGACAATCCGTCTCGGTCGACAGGTAGTTCGGGAAAATCTTGACATAGCTCGACGGGTCGGGGCCATTCAGACGCAGCTCTCCCCGGCTTTCGGGGCGCAGTTGGCAGACCGACATGGTAAATGCCGAGAACGGGTGAACGCCCTCGCCAGGGCTGTCGGCCGACCAGGGTTGGACGTGGAATTGAATATCGGGCGTCTGAACTTCTGGTCGCGTTTTCAGAAAGCCTGTCGCCAAACTGGCGGCCATTGTCATCGGGCCGGCACGGAACAACGCGTATTTCAACGCAATGCGCGCCTGATTGAACAGGTTCCTCACTTCGTCGTTCAAAGTGGGTTCGTTACATTTGAACACAAGCCGCGCCTGCAGGTGATCCTGCAGACCTTTCCCCACTTTGGGCAGCGCGTGTCGCGGTTCGATACCGTTTTCCCTCAGGTGATCCGGATCGCCGATACCTGACAACATCAGAATCTGAGGGGAATTGATCGCGCCGCCAGACAGAATAATCTCACGCCGTACGGTCAAAGTCTTTTCGGCACCGGAACGGTCCCGATACACCACACCGACCGCGCGTTTTCCTTCCAGCTTTATGCGCGTCACAAGGGCACGCGTTATGATCTTCAGATTCTGTCGGTTACGGATCGGCTTCAGATACGCAACCGCCGAACTGCACCTGCGTCCGTTGCGCGTTGTCAGCTGAAAATAGCCGACACCTTCCTGCTGCGCGCCATTGTAGTCCGGATTGAACGGGTAGCCCGCTTCTTGCGCGGCAGCGACCCAGGCATCACAAATCGGGCGCTGGATACGCATGTTGGATACGGCAAGCGGGCCTCCGACCCCATGAAAATCGTCTTCTCCGCGCTCCTGGTCCTCGCTGCGCCTGAACAATGGCAGGACATCATCCCAGCCCCAGCCGATATTCCCCATCTGCCGCCAGCGGTCGTAGTCCTCTTTCTGACCGCGCACATAGAGAAGACCGTTCAACGAGGACGACCCCCCAAGAACCTTGCCGCGCGGCCAGTCGATTGACCGACCGTTCAGACCCGCGTCTGGCTCGGTCCGGTAGCACCAGTCCACCGACGGGTTATGCATGGTTTTGAAATAGCCGACCGGAATATGAATCCACGGATTTGTGTCTGGCCCACCGGCTTCGAGCAGTGCAACGGATGTACCGGAATCGGCGCTCAGACGGTTGGCGATGACACAGCCGGAAGAGCCAGCCCCGACAACTGCATAATCCACCTCCATAACCGTCTCCTCTTAGCGAAATTAAAAAAAGTCTATGCAAGTTGCATCAAATATACTAGCATTTTTTGATACAAAACGTCTCAATAATTTTTCATCGGGAGGAAAAAGATGGAGATTGGTCGGAAACTAAGCGGAATATCACGGAGGGATTTCTTCCGCGTGGCGGGCCGATACGGCATGAGTTCAACACTGTTGGCTGCAGGAGGGTTTGGCGGCGCGATGAGCCTGGCGAATCTGGCGCAGGCCGCTGAATCGAATTATGAAAAACGGTTCTCGAAAGAACCCAAGCACACCCTGAAATTCGGCGCTGCCGGGTTCAACACCCGCAACCTTTTGATCGAGCGCGCCGGCGCCATCGAGTTTGCACGCGACCTTGAAGAACGGACCGATGGCGAGATTCGTGTTGAGTTCATCGGCGACAACCAGATCTGCGGTCAGCTGAGCTGTGTCGAAAAAACCCAACAGGGCATTGTCGACATCTACGCGGCTTCAACGCAGAACTCGGCAGGCGGCGCACCTTATCTGAACGTGCTGGACTATGCCTATATGTTCCCCAGCCGCGCGGCGCAGTATCATTTCTTCTACAGCCCGGCCAGTCAGCGCATTCTGCGGGACCCGCTGGAAAAACGGCACGGTCTGAAGTTCCTGTTCACCCACTGTGAACTGCGCGGACTGCAAATGG
The DNA here is from genome assembly GCF_056537185.1 of Ruegeria sp. CG4. Lineage (NCBI taxonomy): Bacteria > Pseudomonadati > Pseudomonadota > Alphaproteobacteria > Rhodobacterales > Roseobacteraceae > Ruegeria > Ruegeria sp. CG4. The sequence continues at coordinate 178,785 of NZ_JBQFRB010000009.1, forward strand.
GTTCGACATTCTCGGACAAGCCGACAGTCACCAAGCTTGAGGAACTGTTCGGAACCAAGAACCGTGTTACCGGAACTCAGCTGGGCCGCATTGCGATGCAGTTGCTGAACCTGAACCCGGTGCCGGTGGCATGGGAAGAGACGCTGGACGCGCTCAAGACCGGGCTGATCGACGGCGCCGAAACCTGGGCTTCGGCGGTGGCTTACGCCAACATGTCGCCAGTGGTGTCACAGTCCGTGAACCTCAAGTTCTTCTGCGGCACCGAACATACTTCGATGTCCGCAAAGGTCTTTGACAGCCTGGGCGGCGAACTGCAGGACGCGGTCATGGAATCGTCCTACTTCACCCAGGCACTGATTCAGGGCGCAAACGAAGCCGCGCTGCTGAACACCGTCGGGTTCTCGGACCCGCAATTGCCGGGGACGATCTTTGCCGAAAACGGGGTCCGCCCCGCATTCCTGCCGGACGATCAGATCAAACTGGCCGAAGAGATGTGCGCTCCGAACTTCAACCCCGATCCATGGGCACAATGGCGCGAGCGGTTGGACAAATGGGCCGGCGGCATCGACACATATCAGGAAATCTACGACATCGCGCGTGAGATCCCGGCGGACATGTTGCCGGAAAATGTCGAGCCACGCCGTTGGTGGAAAGGCGAAGCCTGATAAGGCTACCGAACCGGCCCCACGCGGGCCGGTTCCACTAAACACCGACTGGGAGGACGGGGTTCATGTCATTTTGGACCGATGTTGGCGCAATATTCAGCGCCATTCTAAGCCAGGATTCGTTCGAGATTCAGTCTGCGCTGCAGTCTGACGCGACATGGGTGGTAGGGACTGTGGTCGCTGCCCTGGGCGGTCTTATCGTTATGGCGATCTATCGAAAGGTTCCCTTCATTGAACGCCAACTGGAGCGGTCGGTCATGGTCTATTCCTATCTGGCCATTGCGCTGATCATTTTCTGGGGCGTGATCGACCGCTTTGTGTTCAACGACCAGGAGCCGTGGTCCACAACCATTCCGCCACTGCTGTTCATGGTGATGGCGTGGTTCGGCGCGTCCTACAACGTTCGCCTGCGCACGCATCTGAGTTTCAGCGAATTCCGCACCTCGATGCCGCGCGGTGGGCAACTGGCCTGTCTGATCCTGGATGCGATCCTGTGGTTCATCTTTGCGGTGATCGTCATCGTAACAACATCTCGGCTGGTGGCGCTGTCGGCTTCGAACTTCCAGATCGTGCTTGGCACCGACAACGTGATGCAGTGGTGGTTCCTGCTTGCAGCGCCACTGTCGTTTTTTCTGATGGTCGGCCGCGTGTTTCAGAATCTGGCGGACGATTTACACAACTGGAAAACCGGCGAGCCCTTGATCAAGCAAGCCGTGATTGGGGCGGACTGATGGCAGACGGAACCTGGGTTACATTGATTTCACTGGGCGTGACGTTCTTGTTCATGCTGGGCGTGCCGGTCCTGCTGGTAATCGGCTATTGGGTCATAGGCTGTTCATTTGTTCTGGGTCTGACACTCGACAACATGGGGGCCGAGCTTCTGAATGTGTTCAACAAGGGCTTTGCCTTGCTGGCGATGCCGCTGTTCATTCTGACCGGCGATCTGATCAACAAATCGGGCATCGCACGACGGCTGAGCGATTTCGCATATGCCTGTCTGGGCTGGATACGCGGGGGGCTGGCGATGGCCTCGCTTGGCGCATGCGGGCTGTTCGCCGCGATTTCGGGCTCGAACTCGGCGACGACGGCAACAATCGGATCGATGCTGCACCCCGAGATGGTCAAGGGCGGGTATGACGAACGGTTCAGCGCCGCCACGGCAGCGGCAGGCGGCACGGTCGGGATCATCATTCCGCCGTCGATCATTTTCATTGTCTATGGCTTCCTTATGAACCTGCCCATTTCCGAACTGTTTGTGGCCGGCATCCTGCCCGGTGCGCTGATGGTTATCGGCATGCAGGTCGCATGCTGGATCATCTGCCGTATCAACGGCTGGGGCCATCTGATCCCGCTGCAACTGAACCGCGTTCTGAAAACCGCCTTTGGTGCCTGGCTGGGTTTCTTTGCAATCGGGCTGGTGCTGTGGGGCATCTACACCGGCAAATTCTCTCCGACCGAAGCGGCGGGTGTGACCGTCGGCTTCTGCGTCATCGCCGGTCTGGTGAGCTATCCGATCAACCGCATCATGGGTGCGCGCGACGACATTTCCCCGACTGACAAGAGCTATGCGGAAATGATGGTCGTCGAAGGGTTCACGATCCCGGAAATCCCATCGATCGTGATCCGTTCCGCGCAAATTACAGGGATCCTGGCACCGCTGATCGCTATTTCGGTCGTCATGCAACAAATCCTGTCGCTGCTCGGCGCGCAGCAAACCATCGGTGACTTCGTGACTTCGATGGGCGGGTACCATGCGGTGCTGTTCACCTCGATGGTCATCGTCTTTTTCTCGGGCATGGTGCTGGAGAGCCTTCCGGTGACCATCATCCTCGCGCCGATTCTGGCCCCCATTGCGGCATCGGTCGGCGTTGATCCCATCCACTTCTCGGTGATCTTCCTTGTGGGCGCATCAATCGGGTTCATTACGCCGCCATATGGCCTGAATCTTTATGTCGCGTCAGGCGTGACAGGCGTGCCCTATTTCCGGCTGCTGCGTTACACCGTGCCCTATCTGGTCGCGCTGCTGTCCGTCTGGATATTGGTGTCTCTGGTGCCTGATCTGGCCTTGATCCTGCTGCCAAACAAATAGAATGTAGGGGGATGGTCGACACGGACACTTCGGAACGAGAAACTCAGATACCGACAAATCTGCGATTGCTTCTCATCCTGGAAGAAGTCGCAAAGCGCGGCGTTGCTGTTAAACCGGCCGACCTGATCGACACCTTGGGGCTGGCGAAACCAACGGTTCACAGGCTGCTGCAAACAGCCGAAGCGGAGGGGTTCCTGCAACGCGATCTGGACGGACGCTCGTTCGGGCCCGGTCCACGTCTGCGCAGGCTGTCCGTCAACACAATGTCTGCTGAACACCTGCGCACTGCACGTCTAGCAATCCTGCGCGGGGTTGCGGACGAAATTGGAGAGACCTGCAACCTCGCGATCCCGGATCGCGAGGGGATGATCTATCTGGATCGGGTCGAAACCAAATGGCCGCTGCGCATTCAGTTGCCGATCGGCACCCAGGTTCCGTTCCATTGTACCGCCAGCGGAAAGATGTATCTGTCCACCCTGCGCAAGGCCACGCTGGACGGCTTTCTTTCAGCGCGGAAGCTTCTTCCGCAAACCGAGCGGACATTGACGGACCCCGAGACCCTGCGCACCGAGATCGGGCACATTGCGGAAAACGGGTATTCCACCGACAACGAGGAATTCATGCCGGGAATGGCCGCCGTCGCCGTGCCTGTTACAGACGATCAGGACAGGCTGGCCGCGACACTGTCCGTTCACGCACCGACCCAACGCCACGATCTTGAAAGCTTGAAGAAATTCCTGAACACCTTGCAGGATGGGGCGGACAAGCTCAGAAGGCTGCTCTTGTCCTGACCAGTCCGCCGCGGGGCAATGGACTAATCATTTCAAACCGCTACACTCTCTGTCCATGTTGCGTTTTAGGTTCGTTGTTTCATTTGTCATTGCATTTTCCGTTGTGTGGTCCGGGCCACTGATTTCACAGTCATATGCAACCGACCGACCGCAAGATGCACTGACCGTACAACTGGCAAATCAGGGACGTTATGCCGAGGCCGAAGCGCTTTTGCGCAGAACTCTGGCGCAGGACCGTGCGAACCTTGGGCCAACCCATCCGAATACGGTCGACACAACCGAAAACCTGGCCGTTGTGCTGGATATTCTAGGGCAACCCGATGAAGCGGAACCGTTGCATCGCTTGGTTCTTCAGACGCGCCGCAAGCATCTTGGCCCAAACTCACCCGCCACACTTCGGGCCATGAGCAATCTGGGAACCACCCTTCGGGATCTCAACAGGTTTCAAGAAGCGGTCGAAATACTCGACGCGTCAATCGCAGGGTCAAACATTACCCACGGCGAGACGGCGCCCGAGACATTGGCCCGCATGAACATGCTGGGCCATACCCTGTTGCGCGCCAATCAGCCAGAATGGGCCGAGCAGGTTCTGAGACGCGCGGTGGAACTAGGCGGCCAAACGCTTGGTGAAGACAATGCCGAGGTCCTGTCCTGGTCCGTCAATCTGGCTCTGGCACTGGACACAATGGCGCATTTTGAAGATGCAAACGCCTTGAACGCGAGAATTATCGCTGGCCTCAGTCGCCGGCAGGGTCCGACTTCACCCAGAGTTCTGACGGCCAAGAACAATTTTGGTTTCAGCCTCATGAGTCAGGGCCGGATGCTTGAGGCTGTTCCGTTGTTTACCGAGGTTCTGAATGCGTATGAGCAAACCCTGGGGCCTCAACATCCTCAGACAATGACGGCGCGGATCATGTTGGGAAACGCTTTGTCCAAACTGGGCCGAGGGGACGAAGCACTTGCGTTGCGCAGGCGGGATCTGGACCTCATGATCAGCTCGGCAGGCCCGGAGCACGTCTATACGGTTCGGGCGATGCGAAACTATGCCAGCGCGCTGGAGGCGGTTGGGCGTTTAGCGGATGCCCAAACCATCCGCCAACGCGTTTTAGCGATTTCCCGGAAAACCAATGGCGAGCGTAGCGAAGACACGTTGATTGCCATGAACGATGTTGCCCTCGACCTGATGGAAAGCGGTCAGGTTGCGCAGGCAAGGGAGTTGATGGAGCGCGCCCTTGATGGATTTGTGGGATTGTACGGGGCTGCTCATCCCCGAACGGTAGAATCCGCCATAAACCTTGCGGCCATTCAAGCACAGGCCGGAGATAGCGAAGCCGCCATCGCTTTGCTGCGTGACATCCGCAAACATCTTGGTACGCACCCGCATTTCGGACCGGTTGAGGAATTGCGGTTGGCATTCAATCTGTCTTCAACCCTTCACGATGCCGGACTGCCACTTGAAGCAGCACAGGAGCTTGAGGGGATGCTTCCCAAAGCGGACGCCGTATACGGCCCGACGTCCGTCAGGCCACAATTGTTCCGGTTGCGGTTGGCCGAATCCTCTCTGGCTTCGGGTTCGTTCCGCAAGGCACTGCACTTGTCCCGTCACGCCCATTCCGTCTTGGCAGATCGATTGCGCCGCACCGGCAACCTCACCGCCGACGAACAGCGGGTTGCGCTGGAACAGGCCTCTCGCGCGGCGTGGGCTTTTATTCAGGCGTCCTGGGCGGTTTCCCAACAGACGGATAGAGCCGAGGCTGACCAGTTGGCGCGGGATGCTTTCGAGGCAGCACAAACGATCGGGCTTGGGCCTTCGGCCTTTGCCATATCGCGGGCTGCCGGGCGCATTGCGGCAGACAATGCCCGCGTCGAGCCCTTTTTGAACGACTGGATTGGCGCCAAACGCGATTTGGCGGCATTTGAGATCAAGTCCGTTGCCGCCGCATCCGGCGCAGGGACATCGATAGTGGCCGCGCCCGATACGCTTGATCGGCTGACGGACAGATTGGATAGAACAACGCAGGCCTTGCAGAATGCCTTTCCCGCGTTTTTTGACCTGATAAATCCGCACGTGGTCCGGGTGACTGATTTCCTGCCGGGTGGCGTTGCCGAACTTGATGACGACGAGGCGCTGATCCTGATCGTTCCGGAAGGTGGGAATGATCGTTCAACGCATTTCGGACCCGGTTTTGTCTGGGCCGTAACCCGTGAAGGCGTCACATGGTCCCGATTGGAATTCGATGCAACTGAGCTGGAAGCCCGAGTCTCGGCCCTTCGCCGTTCCATCAACCCAAACGAGGAGTTCCTTGTCGCGGCACGCGCACCCATTAACCCCACCGGTTCCGCGCGACAGGACAGCACACGCAGGTTTGACATTGAACTGGCCCACGGTCTGTTTCTTGACCTGTTCGGCGCACCAGAGATTTCAGAGACAATCGCGCCGAAGAAGCGGTGGCTGATTGCCCCGCAAAGTTCGCTGCTGAGCCTGCCATTCGGCGCGCTGGCGACCGCCCCTCAAAAGGAATTCGGGTCCGTGGCGAAAACCCTTCGAAATACACGCTGGCTTGGCGTCGAACGCGCCCTGAGTGTCATTCCGTCCCTGCAACTGGTGTTGCGAGACAACACAAGCACCACGGCTCGGGCAGACACGCGCGTCAGTTATGTCGGGTTCGGCGATCCCGATTTCCACGGGACACCCGAACCCCTGCGGCTGGAGACCCGCAATCTTCTCAGATCGGCCCAAGACCTGCGCGACGGGTTGAAAAACCTGCCAAGACTGCCCGGAACGCGGACCGAGATCCTGTCGCTGGCATCGCAGTTTGGGGCAGGCGAGCATTCCGTTTTTCTTGGATCTCGGGCCAACGAAAGTGAACTCAGAAAACTGGACGCTTCCGGGCAATTGCGCCAGACGCGCGTTCTGCATTTCGCAACGCACGGGCTGATATCCGGTGAGTCGACAATCTGGACGAGCCTGCCCTGGCGCTTTCGCCCCCGCCTTCGCCGGGCAGCCCCAAGTTTGACGGACTTTTGACCGCATCCGAGGCGGCCACGCTGTCCTTGGATACAGAATGGGTTCTTTTGTCCGCCTGCAACACCGCGGCGGGGGCAAAACCGGGGGCGGAAGGGCTGTCCGGGCTGGCCCGTGCATTCTTTTTTGCCGGTGCCATGAACCTCCTGGTGACTCACTGGCCGGTTCGGGATGATCTGACATCCCGCCTGATCACCGAGGTTGTAACGCCCTCGACCGACCGGGTCCGCAGCGAAGCACTGCGTCAGGAAATTGAGGCGCTGATACAGGACACCAGCGAAGATCACCGCGAACGCCCGTTGGCGCATCCCGGGAACTGGGCTGGCTTTCAACTGGTTGGTGCCGGTTGAACAAATCCGCTTTCACAGCCATTCGAAAAACACTGAACACAGGTCTTGGCCGTTTTCCTGCCGTTGCATATCTGTGGCAGTGACCTACTCGTTAGGCAAAGCGTGGAGCAACCCCTGTTGGCCGTCAGATCCTGCAACCAAGTCATGCCCGCGACGCATGCCGGACATGCATTGCACCTACTTATTTTTCATAGGTTTTAGGGATAGATGCAGAAACAAGAACTTCTGTCCCTGAAACACTTGGAATGACACGATGACCAAAGAACTACGTGAAACCGTACACTACGTCAGCTTTGTTGTTGCCGGGCTGGCATTCATCGCCGCACTCTCGATCCTATTTTACAGCTGATCTGGAAAAGCAGCCTAAAGACATGCATCACTTGGGAACTGTCTGAAAGCCGGAGGAACACTCCGGCTTTTTTATTGGGCTTGCGCCATTGAAACGGGTGTTCTCAGCGGTGCCCATGTGAGGTCAGGCAGGCACACCCTCAACGGAAACGGCCGCTCTGAAAAAAAGGCACCCGAACCCGCACGGGTCGGATGCCTTTTTTGGATTTTGAGTGTCGGATTACCGGCCCAGCAACAGGTCCGGCAACCACAATGCCAGTTCAGGAACAAACGTGGTCAGCATCAGTGTCGGCAGCCATGCAAACACGATGAAGATCAAGGTCGGCCACAGCATCTTGGCAACCGGTGTGTCGCAAACCTGCGCCCCCAAGTACAGCAGCGGCGCCGTGGGCGGCGTGATGTTGGCCATCCCAAGGTTGACGCCGATGATCGCGGCAAAGTGGATCGGATCCACACCCACGCTCTGCGCAATCGGCAGCAGGATCGGCGTGGACAGCAGCAGCCCCGAGATATCGTCCATCAGCATGCCGATCAGGATCATGACGACATTGATCATCAGCAAGATCACGACCGGGTTGTCCGAAACCGAATAGACCATATCCTTGGCCATCTGCGGCGCACCCTGCGAGATCAGGTTGTCTGATACGATCAGCACCATGAAAATCATCACCATGACCACCCCGATCGTAACACCCGAAGTCTGGATGGTCTGGGCCAGGGTTTTCCAGGTCAGGCCGCGATAGAAGTAGATTGCCACGGGAATCGCGTAAACAACGGCGATACCAGCGGCTTCGGTCGGTGTCATGATACCGCCGTAGATACCGCCCAGGATGATGATTGGCATCATCAGCGCCGGACCCGCCAAACGACCCTGGCCCAGCAAGGCGGGCATGAAGGGATTCGGGCGCTCTTTCAGTTGGATATCGTCATACTTCCGCAGCATGAACTGATTGGTGATGATCAGCAGCGTGATCAGGATGATTGCGGGAATGACCGTCGACAGGAAGCACTTCAGCACGTGTTGCTGTGCGACCCAGCCGTAGAGGATGTGCGATGAACTGGGCGGGATCAAAAGGCCCAGGGGGCTTGCCGACACAATCAGGGCCGCGGATTGCCCTTTCGGATAATTCGCCTTTTTCAGGTGCGGCATCATAATACCGCCGATGCAGGTCAGGGTCGCATTCGCACTGCCCGAGATCGAGCCGAACACGCCGCAGGCCAACACGGAGGCCGCGTTCAGTCCACCTTTGATGTGGCCAATGAACATCTCGGCCAGCGCCACCAGAGGCGCCGCAATTCTGCCTTTCTCCATAATGCCACCGGCAATCATGAAAAGCGGAATGGCGAGCAGCACCAGAGAGCGGATCCCCGTCGCTCCGGTCGGCAGATATCCTGTGATGGATTGGTCTCCCACCATCGCGATAAAGATCAGGACGGCTCCGAACGCCACATAAACGCTGACACCCAGCAAGAGCATCAGGCAGACAATAACAAGACTTCCGGCGATAATCATTTCGCGGCTCCCTTAAGAATTTCAGAGCGCAACGGAAGCCCGAGCCCCTTGCGGATATGAACGTAGAGATACGCAGCCGTGAACATCGCCATGAAGCCGAAAGAGCACATGATCGCAATGCGCCAGGAGACGAACGGAATTCGCAGGACCGGAGTGGATCGCAGCCGGGGGAAAGAGAAGTCGTCAAGCAGTGACACGTAGCAGGCGTAGACCATAAAGAGGATCACAAGAAGCTCGACCAATAGCACCACGAAGCCGCGCCACCAGATCATCCGGGGATTGTGTATCACGATACCCAGAATATCGGCGTTGATATGCAGATTGCGCGCAGAGGCCAGAACCGCACCGGCAAAGAAGCCGATGATCGAGAAGGCCAGGAGCCATTCTTCATAAGCGAACAGGTCGCCGCCGAAACCGTATCGGATTACAACAACAGCGCCAAAGGTGAAGGCCATCAGGAAGCCGCAGGCCATGACGATTTGTCTGCAAACAAACGCGATCACTTTCATGGGATACCCGATGACGGGCGGCAATTCGTCGGTAACTTTCTGCGGTTTATCGGCGTCTTCGTCGCCAACCCATCTCGTCATGTCATCGTCTTCTATCGACATGTCTGTCCCCGCTTTTTGTTTTTTTGTCAGGTATTAGAAAAAGGGCCGGCAAGTTTGCCGGCCCACCTGGGTTTCAGACTATCAGTTTTTGCTTGCAAGCAAACGGTCAATCACATCCTGACCGACGCTTTGCGCCATCATGGGCCAGATATTTTCCTGAATGTGGGCAGCCATTGCGGCCTGCTCTTCTTCGTTCAGGGACAGGATAGTATAGCCTTTTTCGATCAACTTCTCCCCAAAGGCCGCATCGTTGTCGCGGTTATACTGGAAGAAGTCGTCGGACGCCTTGGTCATTGCGGCCTGCAATGCCGCCCGCTGCTCGTCGTTCAGCTTGTCCAGTGTACGCTGCGAGGCATAGAACGTGGTCAGTTCCGAGATCGAGTTGTACTCTACGAAATGCGTGCCGACATCCGACTGCGCGAAGATCGAGTAGGTTGCCGTCTTGGTGCAGCAGATCGCGCCGTCCACGATACCGGACTGGATCGCGGGGAAGATGTCGCCCCATGCCATGGTCGTCGCCTTGTAACCAAGTGCTTCCACCATGGCTTTTACAGCCGGAGACGACCAGACGCGAATGTTCATGCCTTTGTCGTCAAAAGTGTTCCAGTTGGTCGGCTCCTGCGTGGCCACGATGCCGACAAACCCTTCGGGGTTCTGGGCCATCACGCTCACACCATACTCGTCGGTGATTTCCTGCAGGATTTTGTTATATTCGGAATCCATGTTGCGCATGATGTTGTTCATGTCGTCCCAGCCACCCACGAGGAACGGCATCGACAGGAACTCCAGGCGCGGGTCGGTGTCGGCATAGATAAAGGCCGCCGCCAGATCGATGTTGCCGCGGGCCACGTCTTCAAACAGCGCCTCGCCCGAGCCCAGCTGGTTTGCGGGGAACACTTCGATCTTCAGACCGACGTTTGCCGCCGCGACGTCCGCCGCAACCTGTTCCATCATCTTTGTACCCTGATGGTCGATTGGGAAAACACCGGCAAACCGCAAAGTCATATCTTCGGCGAATGCAGCGGTGGCCATCAGCGCGCTGGTGGCGCCAATGACCAGCCCTTTGGCCAGTTTGTCGAATTTCATGAGAATTTTCCTCCCTTTGGGGTTTTTGCCCTTGAACACCGGGCTTTTAGAATCGTTTTGGCCAGCAGCATCGCCACGTGGCCAGTTCTTAATATTTTGTTATCACTAAAGCTGGAATTTATCATCTGCAATTTGTTTTTGCGAATCTTTTTCGATTGAAACATCTGAAAGGCGAATTTGACCGACGAAAAACAGTTTGATTTCAACCCTGTGAATGTGAGCCCGCCAACAATTGTTGCAGGCCCACGCGTCAGCGGTGGATTTGAACTGAATCCCGAACAGCTAAGGATCGCACTCATTCGGACCACTCCATTGGCACCGGACGTCGCAACAATTGCAGATCGTCATCTTGCTGAATCCCCCCGGGCGTTTCAACATCAACCTGAGTAACCGGACAGAAATGCGTTCAGATTTTCACCCAGTTCATCGCAAAGATAGCCCCCCTCCTGCACGATGACGGTCGGAACGGCGAACTCATTCAGCTTCTCCGCAATTCTGGTGAAGCCCGGCGTTGATACCGCCAGCCCGCCAAACGGATCACCTTCGAAAGCGTCGAGGCCCAGCGCGATCACGACCGCGCCCGGCGCAAAGGCCTGGACATGTTCAAGCCCGCTTTCCAGCCCCTTCATGAACCCGTCATCCCCGGTTCCGCGCGGTAGGGGAATATTGAGGTTATAACCAAATCCGGCGCCCTCGCCGCGTTCATGCGCGTGGCCCCAGAAGAACGGATAGAACCGCGCGGGATCCGCGTGGATGGAAAGCGTGAAGACGTCACTGCGTTCATAGAAGATGCCCTGCGTACCGTTTCCATGGTGCAGATCCACATCGATGATCGCCACGCGGTCATGTTGCTTTCGCAGGTATTGCGCCGCGATTGCGCTGTTGTTGAGATAGCAAAACCCACCCGCCAAATCGCTGAAACAGTGATGCCCGGGCGGGCGGCACATCGCATAGGCGACATCGTCGCCTTCGCTCACGGCCTGCGCTGCAGAAACAGCGCAGTTCGCAGACCAGCGCGACGCTTCCCAGGTGTGCTCTCCGATAGGACAGGACATATCCGCGATGTGGTATCCCGCTTGCGCCACGGCGGACAACGGATAGCTCGCCGTGCGGCGGTCGGGATGTATGTTCGGGAAAATCTCTGGCGCCGCATCCGGAATACGTTGCCAGCGCGGGTAAACCGTCGACAGAAACTTCAGATAGGCCGGAGCGTGGACCGCCGCAATCGGACCCAGGCCATGATCCTCGGGGGCCAGAATGTCATGCCCGCCTGTCGCGACCCCATCCAGAAACCGTTCCAGCCGTTCAGGTTTTTCCGGATTGGGCTGCATGAGGCCATTCACCAGAAATCCCGAAGGAAAATGTTGGCGCTGTTTTTCCTGATCAACAAAGACTTTCATGCCATCCCCCTAAAACGCGACCTGATCCGCGCCTTTTAGCCCCAGTGTTTCGCGTACATCCGTGGGTGATGCGACATCGAAACCCAATTCTTCGACAATGCGTCGAATTTTCTGCACCTGCAGCGCATTGCTTGTGGCCAGTTCCCCTTTCGCGATCATCAGGTTGTCTTCCAGCCCGACGCGCACGTTCCCTCCCAGCACCACGCTCATTGTCCCCAAAGGCATCTGCTGGCGCCCGGCAGCGAGAACGGAAAACTGGTACTGATCGCCCAGCAAACGGTCCGCGGTTGATTTCATGTGCATCAAGCTCTCGGGGCTGGCATCCATGCCGCCAAAGACACCCATGACAAACTGAAGGAAGACGGGTGCCTTGATCCGTTTTTTCCGAAGATAGTAGGCGACGGTCTGGATGTGACCAACGTCGTAGCACTCCAGCTCGAACCGAGTTCCGCACCCATCCCCCATCAGCGTGAAAAGACGCTCGATATCATGAAACGTGTTCTTGAAAACATTGTCGCGAGAGTTTTCCAGAAATGGCTCTTCCCAGTCGTGTTGCCAGTCCGAGAAACGTTCGCGCATCGGGAAAAGACCGAAATTCATCGACCCCATGTTGAGCGAACACATCTCGGGCGACAGTTGCGACGGAGCGGACAGGCGCTCTTCGATCGTCATCTGCGAACTACCACCTGTCGTGATGTTGATTACCGCATCTGTAGCCTGTTTGATGCGCGGCAAAAACTGCCGGAATACGCCGATATCCGCGCTCGGCTTTCCGGTTTCCGGGTCGCGCGCGTGAAGGTGCAACACCGAGGCCCCTGCTTCGGCTGCCCCGATAGCCGCAGTCGCGATCTCATCCGGTGTCACCGGCAGATACGGGCTCATGCTGGGGGTATGGATCGATCCCGTGACCGCACAGGTTATGATGATTTTTCTTGTCATATTCAGCTCTCCAGCCCGGCTTCCCGCGCAAATACGGAAAGGCTGTCATCCAGAATGTTCAGAATGCCGCCAACCTGATCTTCGGTTACGATCATCGGCGGGCAGATCAGGAAATGATCCCCTTCCAGCCCGCCCCTGGTCCGGCGGGAATAGGTGATCAGACCCCGGTCGTAGCAGATGTCCACAAACCGGGAATACGCATCCAGTTGCTTGGGAAGCGGCGCCATGCTGTTGCGATCCGAAACCATTTCAAACGCCATCAGCAAACCTTTGCCCCGCACATCGCCGATGAAGGAGTAGCGCCCCATCAACTCATGCAGCCCGGCCATCAGAACACCACCCATCCGGGTCGCGTTCTCAAGCAGATTCAGGCGTTCGATTTCACCCAGCACGGCCAGACCCGCGGCGCAGGCCAGCGGGTTGCCTGCATAGGTGTGACCATGCGCAAAACCGCCAGCGGCCAGGACGGCGTCCACCATCCGTTCGTCGGCAATCATCGCGCCTAGCGGCGCATAACCGGCGGCAAAGCCCTTGGACACAGCGGCCAGGTCCGGACGAACATCCCAATGTTCGGACGCCATGAATTTGCCCGTCCGGCCAACGCCGGACATGACTTCGTCCATGATCAGAAGGATACCGAATTCGTCGCAGATTTCCCGGATGCGGCGATAATAGCTGTCCGGCGCAACCAACGCTCCGGTCGACGCGCCACCCACCGGTTCCATGATAAAGGCCAGCACGGTCTCAGGACCCTGAGCGATGATCTCATCCCTCAGCATCTCGGCGTATTTCAAACCGCGCGCGTCATCGGACAGGTTGTCATTGTCCAGATAGCAACGCGGTGCCGGGATCTTTGGCATGTCCTGAAACATTGGCCGAAACACATCTACCAAGGGCCCGTACCCGGTCAGTGCAAGCGCACCCAAGGTGCTTCCGTGGTAGGAAGGGAACCGCGAAATAACTTTCCAGCGGTCCTGCTGCCCGGTGGCGACCGCCCATTGGCGCGCAAACTTCACGCAGGATTCAACCGCTTCTGAGCCACCCGACACAAAGAAGACCCGGTTCAGACCGTCCGGCATGCGCGCGGCGATGGCCGACGCTAGGTCTTCGGCTGGGGCGTTTTCGAAATGGAGCCTGTAAGCGAACGTGGCGCTGTCCATTTGCGCCTTCATCGCAGCCAGAACGTTCGGGTTCGAATGTCCGATATTGCTGACCATCGCACCGGATGAGCCATCAATATACCGCCGGCCTTCTGTATCCCAAAAATAGATCCCTTCGGCACGGTCGACCTGAGGCCGCCGGAGACGGGATTGATAGAACAAATTCGATTTCTGCACTGACAGGCCTCCGAGAATCCCTGAACGCATCAGGGCGACAAGAAGATGTTGCGCGCAGATCTGTCATAGACCAAATAGATAATATGAATAGCCATCATAGATCTGGTTAATGCTATGAAAGAAACCAAGGCGGAAAGACTGGCGCGGGAACTGGACTGGAACCTGCTGCGCACCTTCATGTTCATCGTCCAGGAAGGCAGCCTGACCAGCGCAGCCAACCGTCTGAGATTGCGCCAGCCGACGATAAGCCAGGCCTTGCAGCGGCTTGAAGCACGTACCGGCACCAAGCTGATCGAGCGCAGTCCGTCAAGCTTTCGGGTCACGCCGGCCGGTGAAACCCTGTATCAGGAATGTGTTGAAGTGTTCGGAACCATCACGCGCGCCGTGCAGACGGCCCAAACCACACGGGATCATCTGACCGGTCAGGTCTCCATCGCCACAACCAGCCGAATTGAAAGCCCTTTCTACGACAGGGTTCTGTCTGATTTTCACGAACAGAATCCCAACGTGACATTTGAAATCAACGTCATGTCCAGCGCAAACGTCCAGCGCAGTGTTCTGGAGAAGAACGCGGCCGTGGGCTTTTGCCTGGCCCACGAAATTCACCCCAGACTGAATCACGAGATCATGTATAGATCTTTCTTCAGCTTCTTTTGCGGCCCGACGCATCCTCTTTTTGGGCAAGCGGATTTGAAGCTGAGCGACCTGAGAGAGTATTCGTCCGTTTCCTTCAAAACCGACCAGTTGTGGGACGCCCTAAGGCCGGTGGCCCTTTTGCGGGCGCAGCAGGCGCTGGACAAGAAGGTTATCGGATACACGTCCAACCTGGACGAGGCCTTGCGGATGATCATTGCCGGGCTGGGGTTTGGCCCCCTGCCCGTCCACTTCGCCAGCCAATACGTGGCGCAAGGCAAACTCTGGCGACTGCCGCCTTACACCAACGAACCGGTGATCGATTTTTTCATGGTCCACCACAGTAACGCGCGTTTGAACCCCGCAGAATTCGCCTTTCTTGAGATGTTGAAGGCCAGAATATCCAGTACTCCGCTAAGCAAACGCACATACTCTGACTGACATGCCGACACCGCGACACAGGGTATCGTTCGGCTCGGATGTTTTCAAATGATACAGTTGTCGCGAAATATTGCACGAACGTGAAAATCATCCTAGCATCGCGCTCAGGCTGTTGGGTTCGGGCCACTATCAATACACCCGGAAACATCAACGTGAGCAACCTCCTGTTCTGAGCACTTGTAGTATGAGCGATTATCAGCAAATCGGCGAACGCCTGAGGGACCTTTACCCCGACCTTCCCCGCGTTCTGAAAATCGTCGCGACCTATATGCTTGAGCATCCGGGCGACATCGCGACACTGTCCATGCGCCGTGTGGCAACAAATGCGGGCGTTTCCCTGCCGAATTTTTCCCGCATGGCAAAAATTCTGGGGTACGAGACCTATAGCGAGCTGCGTGACGTCTATCGCAAACAGGTGCAGCAGCACGACATCAAGGATTATCACCTGCGCGCCGTAACCATGAGCGACTCGGAAGACAGCCGCAGCAACATCAGGTTCTGGGAGCAGTTGCGCGACGCAGCGCTGACCAACGTATCTTCTCTGTTCGAAGCCAACGACCCGGAACACATCGCCGAGATCGCCCGCATGTTAAGCAAAAGCAGACATGTCTATCTGGTGGGAATGCAGGCTTCGCAAACCCACGCGTCTTACCTGCACTATCTGGCGGGAATGACCAGCGGCAAGTTCCGCCTGCTTCAGGCCGCTGGCGGTGTTCTGGCCGACTCAATCACCGATATCTCGGAAAAGGACACCGTGATAACAATCAGCCTGCAACCTTGCGCCAACGCGGCCATTCAGGTGTCCGAATTTGCACAGGAACGAAAGGCGAAGGTAATCGCGATCACCGACAGTCCCGCGTCGCCTATTGCGATCATGGCAGATCACACACTGCTGGCTCAGGATCAGGCCCCGTTTTTCTTTGGCTCCTTTGCCGGCGTAACGGTGCTGATCGAGGCACTGATCGGGTTCTTCACGATCGAGGAACGGGCCAGCGCAACAGACAGAATCAAACAGATTGAAGCGGATCGCATCAGGCTGGGCGAGTATTGGAAGGACAAGGAAGTCTGACAATGTCGAAGGAAGAAACACTGGCAATTCTGGCGTGTCAGATCCGCATTCCACAAACGAACTCGGCGCAGGAACGCGACGATCATCTGGCGCAGTCCACGCAAAGAGTATCCGAGGAACTGGCCGCCCGGCCTGCGGACCTGGTGGTCTTGCCCGAATTGTCGAGCATAGATTATTCCCGCGCGGCGTTTTCGCGTCTGGACGATATTGCCGAACCCCTGGACGGTGCTTCATTCCGCGCTTGGCGTGATGTGGCGCTAAAGTTCGGCGTTTTCGTTTCCTACAGCTTCGCGCGCAGAGGGACAGACGGCAACTATATCTCGATTGCGGTTGTGGGACCGGACGGCAATCTTGTCGGGCATTATGACAAACTACATCTGGCCCAATACGGCGCCTCGATGGAGAAAGAGTATTTTGAGCGCGGCGCGCATCTGCTGACTTACGAAGCCCGTGGGTTCAGGATCGCCCCTATCATTTGCTACGACATCCGCATTCCCGAGCTATGCCGCACCCTGGCCGTCGACAAGGGTGTTGATCTGATCACCCATTGCGGCGCCTATTTCCGGGACGAATCCTTCCCCACCTGGCACGCCTTCGCGACCACCCGAGCGATGGAGAACCAAATTTTCCTGATGTCACTCAACCGCGCCGGTGAGCAGTATGGAAATTCGCTGTTGTGCTGGCCCTGGATGGACGAAAACAAGGGCCCCGTCGCGTTTCCACAGCATGAAGAAGCCTTGAAACACATCGTTTTGGAACGATCCGTTCTGAATCAGGCCCGCACCGATTATTCTTTCCTGAGGGACCGGCTGGAAGACTATGATCGTCTTCCGACCCTGACCTAACAAACCTCGCAATACGCAAACGATTGGCTCAGGACCGCTCGGGAAATTTCCGGAATGGTGGTGAACTGTACGCTTGTTCACAAAATTTAACGAATGATAAAATTCGTTAGACTAATTTTTCAAATTTAATATTCTGAGTAAAATTGGCTTTGAATCAGAATCACAGGAAAGCGAAATGACTGTCCCAGGCCACGCTTCAGTAATTGTTATCGGCGGCGGAATTATGGGGTGCTCGACCCTGTACCACCTGGCAAAAATGGGGGTCGGCGATGCGATCCTGCTGGAACGCAACAAGCTGACCAGCGGTACGACGTGGCACTCTGCTGCACAGGTACGCGCACTTCGCCATTCGCAGAACCTGACCCGTATGATCCAGTATTCGGTCGATCTTTATTCCCGGCTTGAACAGGAAACGGGCCAGAATGTTGGCTGGATCCAGAAAGGCAGCCTGTCCATCGCCACCTCGGACGGGCGCCTGACGCATATCCGACGGCAAGAGGCGCTGGCCAGAGCGTATGGGGTCACTGCGCAATCCATCAGCGCAGGCGAGGCCAAGGAACGCTGGCCGCTGATGAATGCCGAAGATGTCATCGGCGCTGTCTGGTCGCCGGACGACGGCCGAGTCAGCCCTTCGGACGTGTGCGCCGCACTGATCAAGGCTGCGAAAGGTTTGGGCGCAAGGATTTTCGAGGATACCGGGGTCACTGGCATCCTGACTGAAAATGGCCGCATCAAGGGCGTTGAAACAACGGCGGGTACGATCACATGCGATGCCATTGCGTTGTGCACCGGGCTTTGGTCTCGCGAAGTGGGCGCCCTGGCCGGCTCCGCCGTGCCTGCGCTTGCCTGTGAACATTTCTACCTGCTGACCAAGCCAATCGACGGAATTGTCGGAAATACTCCAACGCTCAGCGACCACGACAGCCATCTGTACATCCGCGACGATTCAGGCGGCTTGCTGGTGGGTTGCTTTGAACCCATGGGCAAACCGGTGAAACCCGGCATTCTGGATCAAAACTTTGAATTCAGCCTACTGCCCGAGGACTGGGACCATTTCGAGCCGATGATGATGAACGCGCTGCACCGGTTACCGGCGCTTGAGACGGCCGAGGTCAAAATGCTGCTCAACGGGCCCGAGAGCTTTACCCCGGACGGCATGTTCATGCTGGGCGAGACGGCGGAGACACGCGGGCTGTATCTGGGCTGTGGTCTGAACTCGGTCGGGATTGCTTCGGGTGGCGGCGCCGGGATGAACCTGGCCCATTGTATCGTTCATGGGCACACGGCGTATGATCTGGGCGAAGCGGATGCCAAACGTTTTGCGCCTGTGTTCAACTCGCTGGATCATCTGATGGCCCGGGCGCCGGAAATTCTGGGAACCCACTACGAAATCGCATATCCCGGCCGTCAGCTCACAACCGCGCGGAACCTGCGTGCCCTGCCACTGGAGGCGGAATACAAAGCAGCGGGCGCGCATTTTGGCCAGTTTTATGGCTGGGAGCGCCCGCTCTACTTCGGAAAAACCGCTGAGCCCGCAATGAGTTTCGGCAAACCCGACTGGTTCGAAAACGTGGCGAATGAAGTCAAAGCCGCGCACGAGCAAGCGGCTGTCTTCGATGCGTCATCCTTCGGCAAGATCGAGGTTGAAGGCCCGGATGCCGAGGCGTTCCTGCAACATACATGCGCGTCCAACATGGCCAAGCCGCCGGGCAGTGCCGTCTATACCGCAGTACTGAATCAACGCGGCACCTATGAAAGCGACATTACCGCCCATCGGATTGCCGATAACCACTATCGCCTGTTCGTCGGCACCAATGCGATCAAACGGGACCTCGCCTGGTTCCGCCGCCACTCGGAAGGGTTTGATGTGACCCTGACCGACAGCACCGAGGACTACGCCGTTCTGGGCCTGATGGGTCCTGACGCCGCACGGATCATCACCGAGGCCGGTGCGCCCGAACTGACCAGACTGGGCTATTTCAAGGTCGGTCCCGCGCACATTGCCGGATGCCATGTTCGAGCCGTGCGCATGTCATACGTCGGGGAACCGGGCTGGGAAATCACCATGCGCGCCGAAAACGCCCCCGCGGTTTATGCAGTGCTGACGGCAGCGGGCGCAAAACCGGCGGGCCTGTACGCCCAGACCGCCATGCGGATCGAAAAAGGATTTGCCGCCATGGGTCATGAACTGGACAGCGACACGTCCCCTGTCGAGGCCGGGCTGGACAGTTTGGTGTCGAAGAAGAAGCCCTTTATCGGTTCCGAAGCGCTGGCACAGCGCCGCGAAACGAGTTCACGCCATTTGGTCACGGTGATCATCGACGACGAGACGGCGGTGCCACTGGGACATGAGCCCATCTATGCCGGAGACGAGATTGTGGGTCATACGACATCCGCCGCTTTTGGCTATCGTATCGGCAAGCCGGTTGCACTCGCCCATGTCAAACTGAAAGACGCTGATGGCGTCAGGGTCCATCTGAATATAGCCGGCAGCCGGTTTGCGGCGAAACTTCAATATGCGTGTGCGTTTGATCCGGAAGGCGCACGGATGCGCAGCTAAGACGCCACCGCGCCGCGGTAAAAAACCCGGCGCGGTGGAACCGAAACATGTAAAACGTCGCCAAGTTCCGAATTCACTGGTATCCGGGTAGGCAAGCCGGTCGCAGAAAGGGTGACGTCCGAAAATGCCAGTTGAAATCATCGAAAACACATGGATACCACTAGCGGACGGGCGAAAGCTTGCCGCAAGGATCTGGTTGCCGGAAACAGGGCCTTCCCCTGCGATTCTGGAGTACCTTCCATACCGAAAGCGTGATGGGACTGCGCCGCGGGATGAAACAACCCATCCTGTGTTTGCCAAGGCCGGGTATGCCTGCATCCGGGTCGACATCGCCGGAACCGGCGACAGCGACGGCCAGTTCGACGATGAATACTCCGAGCAGGAACTCAGCGACGGCGAAGCCGTTCTGAACTGGATCGCAGCACAGGACTGGTGCGACGGAAACGTCGGCATGATCGGAATTTCCTGGGGCGGGTTCAACGGATTGCAACTGGCTTTCCGCCGTCCTGCCGCGTTGAAAGCGGTCGTCAGTGTCGCCTCGACAGTCGATCGTTACGCCGACGACATTCACTTCATGGGCGGGTGCCTGCTCAGCGACAACGTCAACTGGGGGTGCCAGATGTTTGCCTACCTGACGCGCCCGGCTGATCCCGCTTTGCGACCTGATTGGCGCGAGGACTGGCTGAAACGGCTTGAAAACGTGCCATTTTCAGCCGCCGACTGGCTGCGCCATCCCACCCGAGATGGGTTTTGGAAACATGGCTCGGTCTGTGAAGACTGGTCAGCCATTCAGGCCCCCGTTTTGGCAATCACCGGCTGGGCGGACGCCTATGTCAACGCACCACCCACGCTGGCCGCCAATCTTGAAGTACCCGCAAAGGCTATAATCGGGCCCTGGGAACACCGCTATCCGCATATTGCCAAACTGGATGCCGGGGACTTCCACTCGGAAGTCATCAGGTGGTTCGACCGATGGCTGAAAGGGCAACAGAACGGGGCCGAGGATTTGCCCGCCTATCGGACGTATATGCAGCAACATTTCAATCCGACCAAGGAAAACAAGCCAAGACAGGGGCACTGGATCGCCGAAAGCCAATGGCCCTCACCCAATGTAGGTACCCAGCGCTGGCACCTGCGACCGGGTGGATTCGCGGGCGCTCCTTTCGCCGAAAAGGTAACGGTGGCCTGCCCCTCGCATATCGGACAGGCAAGCGGGTATTTCTGTCCGGGCATGCGGATAGATAACGAGTTGTCCGAGGATCAATCTCAGGATGATGCACTGTCACTTTGCTTCGACAGCACAGCAATGCAAAAACCGCTGGACCTGTTGGGGCGCGCCCGGCTGAAACTGTCCTTCACCGCGGACAAGCCGGTGGCGCAACTGGTCGCGCGTCTGTGTGACGTTGCCCCCGACGGAACGTCGCAGCGGATTACCTACCGCGCTCTGAACCTGACGCATTGCAACAGCCATGAGACACCAGAAGTATTGGTGCCCGGAAAGGTCTATGAAGCGGAAATCGTATTGAACGAATGCGCCCACCGCCTACTTCCGGGACACATCCTGCGTCTGGCGCTGTCCACCTCATATTGGCCAATAGTCTGGCCTGCACCCAACGCTGCACAAGTGACGCTGCTGCTGGAACACTCAGCCCTGCTGTTGCCCGTGCGGGACGTACACGAGGAAATCGCACCATCAAATCCCGGGCCGGTTCAGGATTATCCGACACTTCAGGCCAGTCAACTGCGGCCACCTTCTGGACGTTCGGAGCGCTCGGTGGAAGACGACGGAACCGTGGTCCTTACGACATTTGACGATTACGGCAAGGCCACCGATCCTTATCATGGCATGACAGTTGGCAGCCATGTGGCCATGCGTTACGCGATCCACCCGGACGATCCGACAACGGCACAGTACAAAGCCAACTGGTCATTTACGTTCGCACGAGGCGATTGGCAGGTTGAGATACATACGGAAGGCCAAATGACCGGTGATGAGCAGAATTTTTACTTGGAAAGAAAACTGCGCGCGACCGAAGGCTCCGAAAAATCCGAAGTCCTGACAAAGGAATGGCGCGAGACAATCCCGCGTGGACTTCTTTGACAATACTGGTCACGGCAAGGCGACGGCCGCGGAACCTCGCCGGTCCTTCTGCAGGGTCTGCTTCAAAAGACTGCACCCTATGGCAACAACAAGACCGGTTCTGACACCGTTTGCATGCAGAAAGTACCGGACACGTGACGCGCCACGTGTCCGGCATACAAATCTCAGGTTTTCAGGATCAAGCCCTGACCTGTCGGCAGAGACAAAATGTGAAAGTTCATCTCCCGGCTCAGCTCATCCATCGCCTGTTTCTGCAGTTCGAACCCTTTCTGAGCATAGTCATCCAGAAGCACAATTCCACCGGGCACGATTCTGTCCCAAACGAACCGCAAGGCGTCTATTTCCGGTGCAGGGTTATTCAGGTCGATATGAACAAACGCCAGTTGTTCGCTCGTCAACTGATCCAGCGTGTCAGGAATAAAGCCAACCACAATCTTGGTGTTTTTGAATTCCGCAAAATTCGCGCGAACTTCATCGGCACTGATCGCATAGAAGCCATTAGACAACGCGGCGGTGTTGTATTCGGACAGGTGTTCTTTGCCTTCTTCCGCGCCTTCAATATGTTCGGGCTTCATCCCGGCAAATGAGTCGAAGAGGAAGATGGTTTTGTTCTGGTTGTTCCAATCCAGATCAAGCATGGCGCCAGATGCCAACATGCCGTAATTCACTCCGAACTCGGCAAAATCGCCCGGAAGCGCCATGGCGGTTCGCATGCACCACAGACCGACATGGAACCGCCAATACCAGTGATGGTCGATGCCGCGGGCGGCTTTCGAACCCCGTTCATACGCTTTTTTGAAGGCGGGATCCTGCATGAAATCAGAGCTGTGAATGGTGCTGAGCCCGTCAAAATCAAACACACCCTTTAGTTCGGATGGACGACGTTTTTCCTGATAGCCATAGTTGACGAAATGGGTCCAGGGATCCTGACCGCTTGCGCCAATTTCCGGGTAGGCTTTCACGTAATACTCGGGGTCGAACCAATCAGGATGGGCTGGTGCGGCGGATGGCTTAAGGCCTTCCCGATATCCGTGCTTCAGGTAGTGAGACCACGGGTCCATTCCCTTCTCACGGACGGCCGGATTGGCACTCAGGTAGAACTCGGGATCAAACCAGTCAGGATGGGTTGGCGCGCCCGACGGTTTAAGTCCTTCCTGATAGCCGTGCTTCAAGTAATGAGACCACGGATCTATGCCTTTCTCGCGAATCTGAGGGTTGCTGTTCAGGTAGTATTCGGGGTCGAACCAGTCGGGATGCGTCAAGTTGCCGTTCACTTATCGTTTCTCGTGTGAGTGGGTGGATATCTCAGATAGGATGTTATTCCTACAAACTTCTCCGGTTTTTTCCATAGGCGGAGTTCGGGACCATCTCCAAAACGGCATAACAACTGCTACTTTGTGATCCGGCCGCTTCGCTAAGCGATCTGTTCCGCCTTGTCGGCGAGAATGCTGGCCTTTCCGCCGTAAACTTCAAAGATTGTTGCCATGACAATCTGGTGATCAAAGACCCGCATCAGTTAGACGCCTTGAGTGTTTCATGCAGGTGCCAGCCCGGTATTTCCCAGTCGACAAACTCAAAGATGAGATAGTCAGGCTGAAACGCCTCGACTGCGTTTCTATCGTAGGCGCCGTGCGCATGATGCGACCACCGTACTTCACTGAAAACTGCGCCCAGGAAAGGTCGAAAGAACCCAAACGTGAAGCTGTCCCCGATAATCTGCAGTTTGGGTTTGCCCGAACTACCGTCATCGAATTTGACAATGTAGGAATTCATCGACACGTGGTCTTCGAAGTCCTCAACGCTTTGTTCTTCGACGGCCCGCAACATGGTCATGTCCAATTCGGGAATTGCCTCACTATCAGCGGCTTCGCTGAGCCCCATAAACTGGTCGAGAACACCGAAATACGTGCCTTCATTGTAGCCGATCAACAGAGCCTGCGGGGGTGGAAGATTTTCGGCCAGGCCCAGTCGGCTCATCGCGTCATAGAAGACGACATAGGCACCGAAACTGTTCCAGTGGGTATCCCGTTTGTAATAAAGAGGCGTTTCGTCAAGATCATAGTCCTGATAAACGACATAGGGATCCGTCAGGGGTATGTTCTGGTCTGCCAAATTCTTGATGATGGCCCGTTGTTCAGATTTCTCGAACTCGTCTGTTTGCGCCCAGGACGGCATATACTTGTTGTAGACAGCGTGCTTGGTCGGAACCGGAATAGCCAGAAATTCGGCCCCAACCTTGTCTGCCAGGTCCTGCGCCTCGAGCACATAGTTTGTGATACTGGTGACGCGCCAAGGCAAGAATTCCAACCCGCTTGTTCGTTCAATGACCGACGGCGCGTTGTAGTACATCCAGCCTTCCCGCCCCACGATGACCTTCGCGTTGCCCTGGCGGTTCACTTTTTTATCCAAGGACTTCTTGGCCAAAATCATCTGATTGCGAAGGCCGATATTGTCCGAGACAAAATCATCGACCCCTGCAAAAAAGTCGTCCAGTCCGGACAGAGAATCCGGGAACGCAGGAAACTCAGTTTGTGCGCGGTTTTCAAGATTGAGATCACTGCTGAAAAACCCGGCCAGGACGGGTATGAGCAGGCATATGAGCAGTATTTTGTCCATGTCAGAACCGGAAATACAGGAATGGGCTATACGTGCTGTTGGCCACGAACATCAAACATACCAACAGCAGGAAAGTGAACCACATATTAGAGAGCCAGCCAATTCTGTTGGGGCGTTTCCAGATGCGGTCGCGAACCGGCCGTGGAACCAAGCCGAAGAAAAGACCAATCGCGAAGATCGCCATGACTTCATTGCTGACCGTCAGAAAGAACTCGGGGGATATCACGCCATCCCCCGAGGCGCCGAACATGTGGCCAAGGTAGTCAACCGCGTCACCCAACGTCTCGGCCCGGAAGAACACCCAACCGATCAGCACCACGAGCAACGTGTAGACTCGTGCAAAAACAATCTGACGGGGTTTGCCAAAGAACCGCTCAAGCGTCAGAAAACTACCGTGCCACAGGCCCCAGATGACAAAGTTCCACGCGGCACCATGCCAGATACCGGTCGCAAGAAAGACAATCAGCAGATTGATGACCGTGCGGACCTGACCGTGACGGTTTCCGCCCAGTGGAATGTACAGATAGTCGCGAAACCAGCTGGACAATGACATATGCCAACGCCGCCAGAACTCGGTCATGGACTTGGACACATATGGGTCGCGGAAGTTGGTTGGAAATTTGAACCCGAAAAACAGACCCAGTCCGATCGCCATGTTCGAATATCCGGCAAAATCGAAGAAGATCTGAAGGGCATAGGCCACAGCGCCCAGCCACGCTTCCCCCATGTCCAACGCTGGCCCGAGTGAAAAAGCGTGGTCTGCAATTGGTGCGACCTTATCTGCGATGATGACCTTTGACGCCAGGCCCAGGACGAAGAGCTTGGCCCCAACCGAGCGCCTGCTGCCGGTATCAAGCCGCTTTCCCATCTGCGTCACAACGGACCCAAAGCGCACAATTGGGCCGGCAATCAGCTGCGGGAAAAGAATGATATACAGCGCAGTGCGCAACAACGTCGGGGACTGGTATTTTTCTTCGTCGCTATGACGATACACGTCGACCAGTTGCGAGATTGCCTGGAACGTAAAGAACGATATGCCCAGCGGAAGGGCAATTGTCAGCTCGGGCAGGAAACCGACCCCGGCCGAGCGCAAGTTTTCGGCTACAAAGCCGTAGTATTTGAAGAACCCGAGCAGCGATAGCAGGGCCGCGATACACAGCGAAACTACCAGCCGCTTATGCTTTGTTCCCTTGATCTGATAGACCGTGCCAGCATGCGTGATCGCAATGGCCGTAAAGATGAGCGGAAGGTACTTCAGCTCTCCCCAGCTGTAAAAGATCACGGAACCGCACAGCAGAAGGATATTCCGCGTGTGGGCAGTTCTGGTCAGATAGCATCCTGCCAATATCAGCGGTAGGAACGCATACAAAAAGGTCGGGCTGCTGAATAACATCCGTCAGGCTGCTCACTTCTGGAATTGCGACAAGTCGCGATGCTTGTTCTTTTTCTGGCGTTTGATACCAAGCGCTGCACCGACCGATTTGAGCGCCGGCCTGCAAAACCTTTCGAACTGCCGCAATGTGCTGGGTGTTCGGCTGCGGTGAGTTTCACCATTGACGTAGGAAATCAGGTGCCCGTGCGGTGCGACGTGCTCCATCGGGAAATAGGAATACAGGCTGTCCATCTTGTATTCCATCAACGTCGTGCTCTGGGCGGCCACATAGTCCGGCCAGACGGTCGCCGACATGTAACCCCGGGCCTGTGCGACGTAGGTCATGGCCCGTTCCTGGCCGTGCGCCAACCCGCCATCCACATGATTGGGTTCCTGATTGTATTGCGAATACTGGTACTGATCGTCAAACATCGGCCGCAGGGCGTCCGGACGGAACCAATACACAGTGCCGTATGCGGCCAAAGGCGAATAGGGTTCTTCCGGGACCGAGCAGTTCAGGTCCTCCAGGATTTCAGCAAAAATCGGCCGGTTGTCGTACCAGGCGTGCCCCATCGACCGGTAACCGGTATGAATCATGGGCGCAAATGCCATGCCCACATGAGGGTGCGTGGCAAAGAAATCCAACAGATGAGACACGTATTCCCTGTTCGCCAGGACCGAGTCAAAAATGAAGTTTTTGAAGTATTTCCCGGTAGTTGGGTGCACTTGAGGTGACTTCTTGGAATGCAGGCGGCAAACCAGGTCATAGTCCTTTTCCATCACCACATCTTTGAGGTCGATATACAGCGAGGACATATCCCGTCCACGGTTTTCGCCCACGACACGCACATCTGCCTCAATTCCGGCCGCTGCGCATTTTTCTTCCAGGATCGCTTTCTTCTCGTCCGACGCGGTGGTGATATAGAAATCAAACGGGTGTGGAATATTGCTGACCCGGTCAAAAATCTCTTCAAATGCTTCGGTGTAGTAGAGATGCGCACAGGCCGCGATTTTGAGCGAAGGATCCCATTTTGGCGTTCCTTCGTATGATTTGCTGTCAAACGTAAATTGATAGGCCAGATTGGTGTGTAGCGACCGCAATGAAGTCGTCTTCAACAGAACCTGCCACATCAGGTTCGTCGGATAATCGCTGTTTTCTTCCAGATAGGGAATGATCCGGTCCAGGTTGATCTGATATGCATCCTGAAGCGCCGGCGAGCTGTAGAACGGGTGCAGCAGGATAAAGGGGCACCGCGCGTCTTCCAGCGTTTCTTTTATTTCCAGCAGAAGCGGATGGTCCGTCTCATAGTCTTCAGGTTTGATAAACGCACCGCCTTGGAAGCCGTGCTTGATCAGATAGGCCGCCAGATCCGGCGTGGTACCTGGTTTGTTGCCAGGCGAACCTTTCCTTGGCGTGTGTTTTTGCAGGAACTTATGAAACGGCTCCGATTGCAGCACGTTCTGCCCCAAAGTCAGAAAGATGCTAACGAGTTGCCGATCGTTTTCTGACAACGCTTCGTCTTTTCTGCTGGCGATTGACCAGAAGTCCAGATCGCTTTGCGCCGCCATGCTGGCCCGCATGGCTTCATAGGGGTAGACGGGACCGATCAGGTCACAATCCATAAGGGTCAATTCATCCAGCGCCTGAATCTGATCCAAACCCAATTGGCTGATGCAGCCCAGATACCCCCGGATGTGGTCCCGTGGTTGTTTGTCCAGAACAACGACCTCGTCGCTGCATGCATTCAGCTCGGCCAGGCCATCGGAATCGGGCGCTCCGTTGGTTACAACCCAGATACGATCGAAATCCGGTCGCAGAGACGCAAGGCAATGCGTGGCGTACCCAAGGACTTCACCCTTTTGAAGTTCCAGATTGTAGATTAACCCGCGCATCACCCCTGCTCCTTTTTTGCCCATATGCTGAAATGGTTGAGGCCGTCCCTGACGGAGACCTGTGGGGACCAGTTCAGCAGGCGGCGTGC
>NZ_JBQFRB010000010.1:0-183898 GCF_056537185.1 Ruegeria sp. CG4
AACCACTTTTACCGAACCAGCCGCCGCAAGGCGGCTTTTGTCGTTCTGGACCAACCCTATCAGCGCCGCCAAGGCACCCTCCAACTCAATCCGCACGCGACAGCATTGTTTACACAGGCACAACTCATTGCGTACGATCCTGTTGAATATTTCCGACATTATAAACAAAGGGTTTGATGCCATGCCAGATACGCTGGACCTGCATAAGTACGAAAATCTAAGTCCTTTCCAAATCAAAGACGAACTCATCAAGCTGGCACAGAAAGAGTCGCGCCAGATGGCTCTTCCCTATCTGAATGCGGGACGTGGCAACCCCAACTGGATCGCAACACAGGCACGCGAGGCGTTTTTTCTTCTGGGTCAATTCGCGATGACCGAAGCGCAGCGCCATCGCAATGAACAGCAGGTCGGTTTGGCCGGAATGCCGCAGGGGAATGGATGCTATGACCGGCTCAAGACGTATTGTGCGGATTCGATAGATAAGAATGGCCCTCCGGGTGCTGACACTCTGGTTGATGTGGTGGACTTCGCGATTGAGAAGTTCGGCTTTGTCCCTGACGATTTTGTTTTGGAACTGACCGATGGCATTGTCGGTGACCACTACCCGATGCCTGATCGGTGCATGATGCATAACGAGGCGATCGTCCATGAATACGTGATGTGGGCAATGTGCGCCGGTCACCGGCCCGACGCGAAATTCGACATTTACGCGGTCGAGGGCGGCACGGCTGCGATGTGCTACATCTTCAAGGCGCTCAAGAACCAGCGTCTGCTGAATGCTGGTGACACCATCGCATTGGGCACGCCGATATTCACGCCTTATCTGGAAATGCCAGTGCTCGAGGACTATGGGCTGAATGTCGTGGATGTATCCTCGGCCGAGAAAGATCACTTCCAACTGACTGATGACGACCTCGAGCAACTGGCCGATCCGAAGGTCAAGGCGCTGTTTCTGGTCAATCCGGGCAACCCGTCTTCGGTCGCGATCAGTTCCGAGGTCATGGCCCGGTTGGTCGAATTCGTCAAAACCCGTCGTCCGGATCTGATCATCCTAACGGACGACGTCTATGGTACTTTCGTTCCGAACTTCCAGTCGGTGATGGGGCATCTGCCCGAGAACACGATCGGGGTCTATTCCTTTTCAAAGTACTTCGGCTGCAC
This sequence comes from Ruegeria sp. CG4, assembly GCF_056537185.1. Classification (NCBI taxonomy): domain Bacteria; kingdom Pseudomonadati; phylum Pseudomonadota; class Alphaproteobacteria; order Rhodobacterales; family Roseobacteraceae; genus Ruegeria; species Ruegeria sp. CG4. The sequence goes on from NZ_JBQFRB010000010.1 coordinate 1,162, forward strand.
CGGTTGGCGTCTTGGCGCAATCCTGGTGGCCGAAAACAACATCTTCGACAGGATGATTGCCGAGGCGCCGGCCGAGACAAAGGCCGTGGTCAACGCGCGGTATGAGACGCTGACCCCGGATCCTTCGTCCTTCAAGTTTATCGACCGCATTGTGGCCGACAGCCGCGATGTGGCACTGAACCACACGGCGGGGCTGTCATTGCCACAGCAAGTGATGATGACACTGTTCTCGCTGGTCGAACTGATGGATGAACAGAAAGGCTATCAGAAATTCTGCTGGGGTATCTTGAAACACCGTTTTGATGAGTTGGTCGAAGGCTTGGGCATTGAAGTGCCCGACAACCCGTTGTTCGACAAATACTACGGCATCATCGATTTCGAATTCTGGCTTCGGAAATACGTGGGCGAAGAGGTGGTTGCCTGGATCAAAGACAACGTCCACCCCCTAGATATTTCCTTCAAGCTGGCACAGGATCACGGGATTGTTCTGCTGAACGGATCGGGTTTTGATGCCCCCAACTGGTCGGCGCGGGTGTCCTTTGCCAACCTGGACGACAGCGCGTATCGGCAGATTGGTCGCGCGGTCCGGGCCGTGGCCGTTGGCTATGTGCAAGCGTACCGCGCGTCGAAAGGGTTGCCGTTACACGGCTAGGTGCGGGCGCAAGAAGCTGAGCGGGCAAAGCTTTGGCCATCTCCCTGCCTGACGATACTTTGCAGCCTAGCCATCACCTATGGGCCGCTGCGCTTGGGGCAGTGTTCCTATGGGACAACCTAAGGAACAAATGCCACGACCAGCGGTCCCCAGAGGGTCAGGAAGATGTTTGCCACGGCGTAGGTCATTGTAAAGGCCGGCGTTGGGGTCGCATTGCCCGTCTTTTCCAACAGCGTTGCAAAACCCGGATTTCCCGAACGTGAACCGGTTACAACGGCGCAGGCCTCGACCGGGTTCTTGATGCGCAGGACAAAATAGTTGATCGGGAACTGTACGATCATCGGCATCAGCGTCACCAGGATTCCCAGAAACAGGAGGGTGATGCCGTATTCCTGAATCGCTTGCAGCGCAGGTTGCCCGGCATTCAGGCCGACGACACCCACGAAAACGGCCAATCCGAAACTTTGAAGGAAATTCGCCGCACCCCGATTAATGCCGCCAATCTTGGGTCGTCTGATGCGCAAATAGCCGATGATCAGCCCCGTTACCAGGCATCCTAGCCCCGAGCCCAGTGCCACTTTGGTACCTGCGATGTTAAAGCTGATCTCGCCGATCAGATAACCGATCGCCACACCGATCCCCAATGCCACGAAATTCGTGACCGAGGCCGACGGAGGCACGTATCCCGCAAGCTTCGAAACCCGGTTCAGATCGTCCTTGTGGCCGACGATGCTGATCTCGTCACCCGCATGGATTTCGGTGTTTTGCAGAACCGGTACATCATGGCCCATTCGGGTGATTTTCGAGATATGGACACCGCGCCGCTGATCCGCTGTAAGCGCCGCGCGCAATTCGGCAAGGGTTTTGCCGGTCAGTTTGCGGTTGGTGACCACAACGTTGCGACGCTCTTCCACAACTGTCAGTTCCGGCGGATACTCTCCGATTTCACCACTGACAGTGCCTTCGAATTGAGTGAGAGTTGCGACAAGGCCTGAGACGACGATGACGTCCCCGGTGTTGACCGACGTCTGCGGCGTTGGATCGACGGGAGCACCGTTTTGCAGCAACCGTTCGACCACAAGGTCGCCCTGGTAACCGCTCTCAATGTCCTTAACCGGTTTTCCAACTATGTCCGCATCGGCGTTCACCTGGTACGCCCGGGCTTCAAAGCGGTTCATAGGAAGGAACTCGCCTTCTTCCAGCTTGTGACCACCACCGCTGAGTTTCTGAGCCAGCTTGATAGCTTCTTGTCGCAGATCAACGCGCATAATGATCGGGATGACACTGACGGCCAGAATTGGGCCGATTGAGCCGAAGATATAGGTAACCGAGTAGCCCACAGCGATGTTCGTCTTTAGCTTTTCGGCTTCATCCGAGGCCAGACCCAGCAGATCGATAGCGTTTCCTGCGGTTCCGATAATGGCCGATTGTGTCAGACCGCCAGCCGCCAGACCCGCAGCCAATCCTTTGTCCAGTCCCGCCAGTCTGGCCACGACGACAACAAAGAACAATCCCCACAAGGTCATCATAAAGGCGGCCAGAAGCTTGGTCAGCGCCGTTCGGTTCAATGCTGCGAAAAACTGAGGGCCACCGTTGTAGCCCACCATGAAGATAAACAATGAAAAAAAGACGTTCTGAACATCCGCGCTCAGGTTTATGCCGCCAATCTGACCGACAAACACCGCCACAAGCAAAGTGCCTGCGATGCCGCCCAGCTCAAACTTGCCGACCCGGAATTTTCCGACTCCGTATCCCAGACCCAGACACAAAAAAAGCGCCATTATTGGAAAGGCGCGTAGTTGTTCAGTGATCAATTCCATCATCAAACCCCTGGGCTTTTACACTGCTCGAGCCGGCACTGCTCATGACGTCTCAGCACATTGAAAAGACAATAGATTTAAACTCATACCGCTATGTCGCTGACAGGTAAGCATCGAGGGAGAGTTCTGTCAAATTCTGACATATCGGCAAAACCGAATGCGTGTTCGCAGCCTCTCGTAGGGAACTCTGCGCCAAACGAGCCACTTCAGGACGGGTTTGTTCATTTCCAGCCAGATTATTGTCACTGTCGATCCGCCCCCACTTGATCGGCACGCCGTCCCTCACTTGCCGGACCAAGATACGTTCGACCAAACCCGGGGCGAGGTCCGGCGATCCGGTGCGGATCGACCGATCCGATATTTGCTTTTTAAGTGATCATTCGCGTTGCAGAGTTTCTGCCGCTCGTCCCGCGCGGGTCTTGGCCGCGTTTGGTGGTTATCCAAATAGCCGGCAGCCCTTGGAAAACGCCTTGCGGCTGCGGCGCGAAAGCCTAATGCGAGAAGTCTTGGTGAAGAAATTTCGGCTGCCACGCAGAATACCCGGTCCACTTAGTTCTTTGGTCACGGCGGCGAGCCGATCTCAGTGAGCCAGGAGCGTAGCGTACTGACGGGAGGAGACTGCTGGTCGCCGTCCCGGCAAACGAAGCACAGGGCGTTCTCGTCTTCAACGCTGACACTATTGAGGTAGACCAGCCGACCTGCCGCAAGGTCATCAGCGACCAGAATCTGGCGCACAAGGATGGCACCCTGCCCATCGATGGCAGCTGCAATCAAAACGGCAGAATTTGGGAAAGCCGAACTTTTCGCTTGAACATCCGGGTGGCGTATTCCGGCCTGTGTCGCCCATGTGTCCCAGTGCGGATGAAACTGATCATGCAAAAGTGGAAGCTGAATTATGGTGTCAGGGGCAACCGGACCTTCCGCCACCAAGGAAGGCGCGGCAACAACGACGAGGCGTTCCTTCCAAAGGCGCTCGCGGTAAAGCCCACTCGGCGGGTTGCCGCCATACCGCAGGGCCACATCGACCTCGCTGTCAAAGAAATCGATGATTTGATCATCGGTATCCAGACGAATGGAGATGCCGGGGTGGCGCTTGCGGAATTCCGGAAGCCTCGGCACAAGCCATTTGATCGCCAGGGAAGACGAAAGCGATACCGTGACCGAACGCCGTGTTTTCGAACGCTTAATCGCTCCAATCCCTTGTTGCAACGTTGCGAATGAGTCCTGTGTCGCCAGATGCAGACGTGACCCTGCATCAGTGAGTTCGACACCGCCCGGCAGTCTTCGCAGCAACCGAACATCCAAGTATTGCTCAAGTTGCTTGATCTGGCGGCTTACCGCGCCATGCGTCACACCAAGGTCATCGGCTGCTTTGCTGATGTTCAAGCGTGATGCGGCTGCGTCGAAGGCTTGTAATGCACGAAGATGTCTGATGATCGCCATGACTGTGACTTTACCTCACATCTATGTGCCGTAAAGTCGTTTTATTGTAGGCTAGATCCCGCATATCCTAGTCAGGACAAGGCAGAAAAATCATAGCGGAGAAAGTGAAATGACTGGTGTCAGAGTGGCCCTGATGACTGGAACTGGCCAGGGCATTGGAAAAGGGTGCGCCGTCGAGATGGCGAAAGCGGGCTACAAGGTCTCGCTGATGTCCCCATCGACGCGATCCAAAGACCTGGCAGAGGAATTGGGCGGGATTGGACGCCAGGGTTCGGTCCTCGACACCGATGATCTGCAAGCGATGGTGGACGCCACACTCGATAAGTACGGAAGGATCGATGCCGTCGTCAGTAACATGGGCCATGGTGGCGGCGTACCAGAGGCAATCAAGACGGTTGGCTTTGATCCGGAATTCGACGGGCCGTTGCTGGAATTGCCGGATGAGTTGTGGCACGAAAGTCTCGACATGTATGTTCTGAACGTGGTCAAGCTGGCGCGCATTGTGACCCCGATCATGATTGAACAAGGCGGCGGTTCATTCGTGAACATCTCGTCCATGAACACGGTTGAACCGCGCGCGCCCTACCCGATGAGCATGCTGCGCGGTGCGCTGCATAGTTTCGCCAAGCTGTTCGGAGATCGGTATGCCCGCCACAACATCAACATGAACAACCTGATGCCCGGTTTTTGCGAGAACGTGAATCTGTCCGATATTGCAAGACGGTCCATCCCCGCGCAACGCCCGGCAACATTCGCCGAGATCGGCCAAGCCTGTGTCTTCCTTGCCTCGGAAGGAGCGCGTTACATTAACGGGCAGAACATCCTGTCGGATGGAGGGATGAACCGTGCGGTTCGATGACTTTGGGAAGGTAAAGGCATGATCGTAAGATCGCTCGAAGGTATTGTCGGGACAGAGCGGGATATTACCGGCCCGGGATGGAACAGCAGACGGCTTTTGCTCGCGTCCGATGGCATGGGATTTTCGATGACCGATACAATCATCGAAAAGGATGCGGTCCTCGAGCTTGAATACACCCATCACCTGGAAGCCTGCTACTGTATCGAAGGCAGAGGTCAGATCAGGCGATTTGGCGAAGTGAAATGGTACGCACTGGAACCTTTCACGCTATACGCTTTGGATCAAAACGACAGACACCTGGTACAAGCTCTGGACGGTCACCTCCGGCTCGTCTGCGTCTTCAACCCGCCCCTCACCGGGAGGGAGGTTCATCGCGAGGACGGAAGCTATGCGCCAATTGAATCCTGACGCGCACAGTGAGTTATTTCCAAGTTTCCAAGCTCGGGGAAAGGGCGCATTGCCAATAGTCCATTCAGGGGTCATTGCGACCATCAACCGAAGCATTGTGAGAGCCCGCTTCGCGGACACGGCAGTCATCCAGTTCTATAGATCAGTTGTCCTGATTAGGATTAAACTCTTCGTTGACAGCTATTGGACTTGGTCACCAACCCTAATACCGCTTTGCAGCTGCTCCTTCCGGCCAGCATCAACCGGATTTCAATTCACTGGACTTTCGAAAGGTCGATCGTAGATTTGTGACATTCTTCGAAAGAGGTGCCCGCGTGTTGGTCAGGATCGGTTCACTCGTTTTCTGGGTATGGTGTTTGTTTTGTTTCGGCGCTGCGTCTTCTGTCGCTGATGTAGTGCACCGTTGGGTCCAGCTTGGGCCCGATGACGAAGTTGTTGTACGCGCAACCTCTACATCGCCTGACTGCCCCAACTTGCAAGTCGATGGCCATTTGGTCGCCATGAACAAAAGGGCGATACCAGACAGCCAGTTTCCGGAAATCGTCTGCGAGCATCGCGCGCCAAAAAGGGCGCAACAGATAATGCTTGAGGGAAACGCGCTGCCAATTCTAAATCCAAGCGTCCAGCGGATTGTCGTGATTGGAGATACCGGCTGCCGCATTCGGGGCGGCAGGGCTCAGGCCTGCAATGACCCGGTTGCCTGGCCATTGGAATCGATCGCGGCAGAAATTGCATCCAGATCACCGGATCTGATCATCCACGTTGGCGATTACCTGTACCGGTCAAGTGAGTGCCCAGACCCGGAAAAGTGCGGTGGTTCCCCTTTTGGTGACAATTTCCGGGCCTGGTCTGCAGATTGGTTGGACCCGGCCGAAACCCTGTTCGCTCTTGCCCCCTTCATATTTGTCAGAGGCAATCATGAAAGTTGCGGGCGCGGCGACAAAGGGTGGTTCCGGTATTTTGCACCTGGTCTCGTTCCGGATGATTGTCCGGCTGTGACTGAACCCTGGGTAGCCTCTGTCGACGGGTTTGATCTGATCGCATTCGACTCGTCCGCCGGTCCTGCCCCAAAAAGCAGCCCCGATCTGTTGCCCGAATATGGTCGAATGGCCGAGGATATGTTTGCAAACATCAGTGGCGAAACCTGGTTTCTCACTCATCGCCCACTTTGGGCAAACATGCGTGCCTTCGGTGAACTGATCGATGGCGACGACACACAGCGCGCGGCGTTTGGCGAGGCCATGCCAGGACCATTGAACCTTGTCCTGTCTGGCCATATTCACGCGTTTCAGGCAATCGATTTGGCAGATGGGCCGGTGCAGGGGATAAGCGGCAACGGCGGGACACAGCTGGATCCAATGCCAACAGGTGCTTTGACCAATGTTGAAGTCGCCGGAAGCCTGGCAAGCCTTGTGGTCAACAACAGTGATTTCGGCTTCCTGATGTTGACCAGAGAGGTTGGAGACAGTTGGTCGATGGAGGCGATTGACGCAAAAGGAAACGCACTAAATCGATGCCTCCTGAGAAGCCGCGCGCTTTCTTGCGAGTGATGTCACCGGATGGCACAACTACTCATCGCACCGGTTCAGAACGCGTAGCGCACGCCGAATTCGGTGTAGTTCTGATTTAGGACCAGATCGGCCTTCCGACTTTTTCCAAGAACCAGTTCGGCGTTGGGCAGGTCGTTCCCGGTTGCGCGTTGCAGTGCCGTTACGGGGTCGAGGCCGTGTTTGATCCACCGTTGTTGCAGTCTGCTTTCGAGTTCTTCCAATGTCGGGCTGACAAAAACCGTCAGAGCAAAGACATCCGCCAATGCATTCCAGGGATCACTGTCCATCAGAAGGTAGTTCCCCTCAACGACGACAATCGGAGTTTCTGGATGAACGGCAATCGCGTTTGCAATCGCCAGATCCATCTGTCTGTCGAACTTTGGGTGAAAGACTTCATGCTGCGCGGATTGCAGGCCCTTGATCGCCTTACAGAACCCAACCGCATCGAAGGTTTCCGGGGCACCTTTTTTTGCCAGTAGTCCCCGTGCTTCAAGGACGCGGTTGTCCAGATGATAACCGTCCATGGGCACCAGCGTTGCCTGTGGAATCCCCGAGCCCTGATCAGTGTTGAGCGATTGAACGACGGCCTCCGCCAGGGTCGATTTTCCGGATGCAGGGGGGCCGGCGATTGCGACAATCATCCGGGCACCGGCCTGCCGTCGGGCGGCGATCAGGTCGCAAACGTGTTTTACGTCCTGCTCGATCACGCGGCGTCCTCTTTCGGGGGTTCCTTGGCGCCGGTCATGAAAGCCACAGCGTCGGACATCGTGTAGTCCTTGGGATCGATTGTGCAGAGCCGTTTGCCCAACCTGTGTACGTGAATACGATCGGCGACTTCGAAGACATGGGGCATATTGTGGCTGATTAGGATGATCGGAATGCCCCGCGCCCGAACATCCTGGATGAGTTCAAGCACCTTGCGGCTTTCTTTCACGCCCAGTGCGGCTGTTGGTTCGTCCATGATGATGAACTTGGTCGCAAACGCAGCGGCACGGGCAACGGCCACGCCCTGGCGCTGGCCTCCGGACAGGGTTTCGACTGCCTGATTGATCGATTGAACGGTCATCAAACCAAGCTCGGTCAGCTTGTCACGCGCGAACTTCTCCATGGCTGGCCGGTCGAGCTGGCGCAGGTATTTTCCCATGAAGCCCTGTTTGCGGATCTCGCGGCCCATGAACATGTTATCCGCAATCGAAAGGGCAGGGGACATCGCAAGCTGCTGATAGACGATCTCGATCCCCATGTTCCTCGCGTCAATCGGAGAGGTGAAGTTGACCTTCTTCCCCTCAATCAGAATTTCGCCCTCATCCGGGATCGTGGCGCCGCAGATTGCTTTGACGATGGATGATTTGCCCGCGCCGTTATCCCCGATGACCGCCAGGATTTCGCCCTGACGCAGCTCAAAATCGGAATGGTCGATGGCGGTTACATGGCCATAGCGTTTTACGATCCCGCGGCCCTGGACGACTGGAGTTGTGTCTGACATCAGCCCGATACCTTTCTGATCCATTGGTCAACCGCGACCGCCGCGATGATGAGAAGTCCGATAAGCAGGAAGGTCCACTGCGCGTCCGCGCCCAGTAGCCTGAGGCCAAGCGTGAAGACGCCGACGATCAGGGCACCAAACAGGGATCCCAGAATTGAACCGCGCCCCCCGAAAAGCGAGATACCCCCGATCACAACCGCGGTGATGCTTTCGATGTTGGCCAATTGCCCGGATGTCGGCGAGACCGATCCGATACGCCCGATCAGAGCCCAGCCAGCGAATGCACAGATCAGACCGGACAACATGTAGACCGACATCAATGTTCTGTGAACATTGACCCCTGACAGTTCTGCGGCTTCTGGATCGTCCCCCACTGCGTAGACATGTCGGCCCCAGGCCGTGTGTTTGAGCGCGTAGGCCAACACAAAGATCAGCACGAGCATGAATATGACGCCAACGGTGAAGGTTGCTCCACCGATGCTGAACTTGGTGCCGAAGAACTGAAGGAAGGGGGCGTTTGCCTCGATGTCCTGACTGCGAATGGTTTCGTTCGCGGAATACAGGAAATTTGTGGCCAGAACGATCTGCCACATTCCAAGTGTGACGATGAAGGGGGGAAGCTTGACGCGACTGACAAGCCAGCCATTGAGCGCTCCGATCATGGTTCCGGCGGCCAATCCGCACATAACGGCAATTGGTACCGGAATGCCGTATCGGAAGGAAAACTGCCCCATGATGACAGAAGAAAATACCATGATCGCGCCGACGCTCAGATCGATGCCCGCGGTCAGAATGACCAGACTTTGCGCTGCGGCCACGATGCCGACGATCTGCACCTGTTGAAGGATCAGGGTCATCGCGAAGGGCGAAAAGAACTTTGAGCCCAAAAGCAGTCCGAAAATCAAAATCGCACCGACCAGGACGATTAGCGGCACAAAGGACGGGTTAACATGCAGAAGATGCTGCAACTTCCCCAGAACGCCGTGGCGATTATCCTCAAAAGTCGCAACAGTTTCTGTTTTGCTGGCTGCGGATTCAAATCCCTGGGCGCTTTGGTTTGCTTCGGACATATCTCCCCCTTTTCGTGGGCGTTATGCCGCCCACGAGATTAGTGTACAGGAAGTTTCGGTTTGCTGGCGAAAGGAATGATGAGGCGCTTCGGCGCGCCTCATCCAACAGGCCTGCGCTTAGCCCCAGCAGAGCTCCAAGCCTTCAGCGACCGAAATCGATTCCACACCATCAACGGGCTGATCGGTAATCAGCGCAACGCCGGTATCGTAGAAGTCTTTACCGGGTGTGTTTTCTGGCTTCACGCCCTCGTCGGCCCATTTCTTCACGGCCTCAACGCCAAGCGACGCCATCAGCAGGGGGTATTGCTGGCTTGTGGCGCCAATCACTCCGGCCTCAACGTTTTGTACGCCGGGGCAGCCGCCATCGACTGAAACGATCAACACGTCGTTTTCACGCCCGATGGATTTCAGAGCCTCATAGGCACCGGCCGCCGCCGGTTCATTGATCGTGTGAACCACGTTGATCGTTGAATCCTTGGCCAGAAGGTTTTCCATGGCCCGGCGTCCACCTTCTTCGTTTCCGTCGGTCACGTCGCTGCCGACCAGCCGTGCGTCTGTTTCATCGCCGATAACATTTGGATCCGCCAATTCCACTCCGAACCCGTCGAGGAAGCCCTGATTGCGCAGAACGTCCACGGTCGGCTGGCTGACATTCAGATCAAGCGTCGCGATTTTGGCGTCCGCTGCTGCATCACCCATTTTGGCCTTCGCCCATTGCCCGATCAGCAGACCTGCCTTGTAGTTATCTGTCGCAAATGTCGCGTCTGCCGAGTCAATCGGGCTGAGCGGCGTATCCAATGCGATCACAAGAACACCAGCGTCCCGAGCCTGCTGAACCGCGGGGACAATCGAACTTGTGTCAGACGCCGTCAGCAGAATGCCCTTGGCACCATCGAGGATGCAGGTTTCAATCGCCTGGACCTGAGTTTCGTGGTCGCCGTCGATTTTACCGGCAAAAGCCTTCAGGGTCATGCCAAGCTCTTCCGCCTTCGCGGTCGCACCCTCCTTCATTTTTACAAAAAATGGATTGGTGTCAGTCTTGGTGATCAGGCACACGGTCTCACCGGCCGCTTGCGCTGATGCGGCAGCCAGTGTGAGTGCAGTCGCCGATGCGGCAAGCTTGAGTAAATTTCTCATGTTGTCCTCCCATAAAATCATCGTCGTCCCGCATGGCGCGCCAGCGAGACCTACCTCCATCCTCCAATGCAGGTCGTATTCAACAAACCGCGATTCGAGCCTCGATGTCAATAAGTAAATAAAGTTTATTTATTAATTCGATCAGATATCTTTTCATAAGAAAACAAGGTGGTTATGTTCGGGATTATGGAGAAAGAAGCACTTAAAATGCTGACCGGCGGGGTAAGTCAAAGCGGTGTTCGCGATCATAACGAGCGCCTGATTTTGACGGTTTTACAACGCCATGGACCGGCAGCGGGTGCGGATGTTGCCCGGTTGACCGGCCTTTCTCCTCAGACCGTTTCAATCATCCTGCGCAAACTTGAAAAGGATGAGATTCTCAAACGTGGAACCCCTTTACGTGGGAAAGTTGGCAAGCCTTCGGTCCCGATGGAGTTGAACCCGGAAGGCATCCTTTCGGTCGGCATGAAGATTGGGCGGCGCAGTGCAGACCTGCTTTTGATCGACTTTACAGGCAAGCCGCGCCGCCAGCTTTCCACCACTTATGACTACCCGCTGCCAGAAGCCGTATTCGGATTTCTGGAGGCTGGCCTGGAAACGCTTTTGGCGCATGAGCCCCGGAAACTTCGGGATCGCGTTTGCGGGATTGGAATTGGCACCCCATTCGAGCTTTGGAAGTGGCACGACCTGACGGGGCTGGCGGCCAAACAGTTCCGGTCCTGGAAGAACGTAAACTTCTTTAGCGAGGTGGCCAGGTTCAGCAGTTTGCCTGTTTTTGTCGTCAACGATGCGACAGCAGCGTGTCACGCCGAACATCTCTACGGTCGCGGCGCGGAATACCGCGACTATTTCTACTTTTTCATCGGCTCGATGATCGGCGGCGGGGTCGCTTTGAATGGCACGGTGTTCGAGGGCAACCAGGGCAACGCCGGGGCCCTGGGCGCGATGCGCACCACCGGCCCCCTGGGCGAAAGCCAGCAGCTGATCGACACAGCCTCGCTGTTTTTGCTTGAGGACAGGCTGGTCGAAGCGGGCGTCGATCCGGGCATTCTCTGGAAGAAGCCGCAGGATTGGAGCAGCATTTCCCGGTATGTTGAGCCGTGGATTGGCACAACAGCTCAGGAATTGGCCAAAGCCGCGCTTTCGATCTGTGCTGTCATTGATTTCGAGGCAATCTTCATAGATGGGGCATTCCCGCCGGAGGTCAGGGAAGAACTGGTTTCAAGAGTGCGTCGCTATCTGGCCAACCAGGACAAGCGGGGGTTGATCCCGCCGGTCGTTGAAAGTGCAGCGGTCGGGGAAAACGCGCGCGGCATAGGCGCGGCGAGCAGTCCGATCTTTCGCCAGTTTCTGTTGAACACCAATGCGGGGCTTTCCGGAATGTAGCGGAAGCGCATTACAGGCATATTGGAGCAGAAGCTCGCAAAACCCATTCGAAACAAAATTCCCCCAAGCATCTGCACCCGGGGGAATTTCAGTTTTGTATCTTTGACCTGTCAGAACGGCTGATCGGCCAATCTCAATTGACGAAAGCCTAAATGTCGAACTTGACGCCCTGCGCCAGCGGCAGTTCGGCCGAGTAGTTCACGGTGTTGGTCTGGCGGCGCATGTATGCCTTCCAGGCATCCGAGCCACTTTCGCGCCCGCCGCCGGTTTCTTTTTCACCGCCAAACGCGCCACCAATCTCGGCGCCGGACGGTCCGATGTTGACATTGGCGATGCCACAATCCGATCCTGCCGCAGTCAGGAATTGCTCGGCCTCGCGCATGTTCAGGGTGAACACGCAGGATGACAGGCCCTGCGGCACATCATTCTGAATGTCCAGCGCTTCGGCAAAGTCGTCATATCCCATGACATAAAGGATCGGCGCAAAGGTTTCGGTCTTCACCACCGCGCTTTGACCGGGCATTTCGACGATAGCAGGTTCCATGTAGACGCCGGCCGGCACTTTTTCGGTCACCCGATTACCGCCAAAGACAGTTCCGCCCTCGGCTTTTGCGGCCTCCAACGCTGCGGTCATGGCCGCGCCCGAGGCTTCATCCACCAGCGGGCCGACCAGGGTGCCTTCGGCCAGCGGATTGCCGATGGGAAGACCGGCATAGGCCTTCTTCAGACGGCTCACCAGTTCCTCGCGGATCGAGTTGTGCGCGATCAGGCGACGCAGGGTGGTGCAGCGCTGACCGGCGGTGCCAACAGCAGAGAACACGATGGCACGAACCGCCATTTCCAGATCGGCCGAAGGGCCAACGATCATTGCGTTGTTTCCGCCCAGCTCCAGAATGCACTTGCCGAAACGTTGCGCCACGATGGGGGCCACCGCGCGGCCCATGCGGGTCGAACCTGTGGCCGAGATCACCGGAACGTCCTCGCTGGCCACCAGCGCTTCACCCAGCGCGGCGCCTCCGATCAGGGTTTGCAGCAGGCCGTCAGGCGCATCGCCGAACCGGGCCAGCGCGCGTTCGAAAATCTTCTGGCAGGCCATGGCGGTCAGCGGCGTCTTCTCGGACGGCTTCCAGATCACCGGATCGCCACAGACCAGGGCCAGCGCCGCGTTCCAGGACCAGACCGCGACCGGGAAGTTGAAGGCCGAGATCACGCCGACCGGACCGGCCGGGTGCCAGGTCTCCATCATCCGGTGGCCGGGGCGTTCCGAGGCGATGGTCAGACCATAAAGCTGACGCGACAGGCCGACAGCGAAGTCGCAGATATCGATCATCTCCTGCACTTCGCCCAGACCTTCTGAGGTGATCTTGCCAGCTTCCCAGCTGACCAGAGCGCCCAGATCATCCTTGGCGGCCCGCAGTTCTTCGCCCAGCAGGCGGATCAACTCGCCGCGGCGCGGTGCCGGAACGACACGCCAGGCTTTGAAAGCCGATTGCGCGCGGGCAAAGACAGCGTCCATCTCCGCAACCGGTGTCTCGTGCACTTGTGCCAGCAGGCTGCCATCGATCGGAGACGTCACCTTGAGCGTGCCGCCGTTCAGTTCGGCCTCGGTCAGATCCAAATTCGCAAGCGTGGTTTGGGCTGTCATCACAATGTCTTTCATATCTCAGGCTGCCTTGTTCTGTTTGGTGACGTCACCAGCGCGATAAAGCTGGCCGAATTCGGTGTTGAGGAAGTCATCAAGCTTGACCTGTTCCTGCCGGACAAACCCCTTCGCGGGCAGTGCGCCAATGCGCATCAGGTCAACCACGCCCAGAACACCTGCGGCGGTGGTGACCTGAATGGCGCTCCAGACCTGTCCGTTGATGGTGCGGGCAAAGGACTTGTTGATCAGGGACTTCTCGCGCAGCACACCGTCAATCCTGCCCTTGGCGGTGCAGTAAACCAGAACGACGTCCTGGTCGGTGCGGGGCAATGCGGCCTCGAAAATCTCTTTCAGCAGATCGCGGCGGCGTTCCAGTCCAAGATCGTTCAGGAGCAGTTTCAGAATGTCGCAATGGCCCGGATAGCGGATCGAGCGATAGGACACGGCCCGCGCCTTGCCTTCCAGCGTTTCCGGCAAAGTGCCCAAGCCACCGGAAGTGTTGAAGCACTCGTATTCCACGCCGTCATGGCCCAGAACCTCGTAATCTTCCAGCGGTGCAGTCTTGACCAGCTTGCCGTTCACGATGGCATCGCACGGGTTGCAGTATTCGTTGATCAGCCCGTCGGTTGACCAGGTCAGATTGTATTTCAGCGCATTCGTCGGATACAGCGGCAATGCGCCCACCCGCATATGCAGGCTGTCGATCTCGTCAAACTCCGCCGCCAGTGAAGCGCCGGCAATCCCGACAAAGCCGGGTGCCAGGCCGCATTGCGGCATGAACGCCGTCTCGCTGCCCTCGGCAAGCTCGCGCACCGCCTGGGTTGCGGCGACATCTTCGGTCAGGTCGAAATAATGCGCGCCCGCAGCCTTGGCTGCCTTGGCAATGGTCGGGGTCAGAAAGAACGGTGCTGCCGAAATGACGGCATCAAATCCCGTTAGCTCTTTGGCCATGCCGTCCGCGTCAGTGGCGTCGATCTGTTTGGTGCCAACGCCCATTTTCGCGATATCGCCCAAGGCTTTCAGGTCATGATCCGCAACCGTAACACTGTAATTCGGCGACCCTTTCAAAAGCGTCGCGATCATCTGCCCGATCTTGCCGGCCCCGATGACACAAATATTCCAGGACATCAGTTTCTCCACAAAAACTGTCTTGCGTGGAAAATGGCTGAAAGGGGTTACGCTTCATAGGGACCAATCTGACGAATTGCACCTAGAAGACGTCAAAATGACGGAATTTTTGTCAGTTCGGTAGGTCGGTTGCAAAGCACCTTGGCACGTAACGAGGGTTGCAAATTGACATGACGTTGAAATCACGAACGGCTCAAAAAGCCGAAGGCCTTCTGGGCGCGGTGTATCAGGGGCGATCCGTGGGCGTGGCGCAGCAAGTTTCAATTGCGCCCTCAAACTCGAGCCGCAATTGAAAGCAATGCGATCTAAATTTCCAGCGAAAAGCTATGAGCTGAACTACGCCGCGCCCGAAAACTCGGCCCACTTCTGGCGAAGTGTCGCCGTCAGGCCGGTTGGCTGAGGTTCAGCCTGCTCCGAAATCTCTTCAGCCGAAGCCAGCACCGGAAACTCGGAGCGTACTGTTTGAAGCGACGGAGTGCTTTGCGAGAGTTCCTCACACATGACCGCGGCAATTGCGGCCTCCAACTCGGCCTCGTCCAATTCCTGCGCCGGGGACTCCATCGTCCTTAGACGCAGATACGGGTAATACGGCCTTTCATATTCCTCATGCATTGTAACACCAAACCGTTAACTCAGACATTCGCAGATCAATGCGCCACACTTGAATCCAACACATCGCCTGAAAACTTGTTATGCTAGGAATGCGTCACACTCGCCCCACATGCGGCGGCATTGCAGCTTAAATGTGGCAAAACATTGTCAATCGGACAAGCCTGCAGCGGCAACGGACGGCAAAAAACCGTTCAAACTGACCAGCTTAGCAAACAAAGGGACGATTTTTGATGGAACTGTTTCCCTTTGCTCAATTATGGGAACGTATTCTGCCCATAATCGCGACGATCAGTTCCGATACTCAATCGGTGTCACGCCACCGATTCACGATGGGATACCGGCGATCCAACCAGAAGGCGCGTTTGGTCAGCCTTGTTCCCGGCGCAGACTGAAACCGCTTGTATTCGCTGATGTAGATCAGATGTTCGACCCGACGGGCCTCGGCCTCGTCAAAACCTGCCGCCACGCAATCGGCGATCGAGCCGTCCTGGTCGACCAGGATTTCCAGGATGGCATCCAGAACCGGATAGTCGGGCAGGCTGTCACTGTCCTTCTGGTCCTCGCGCAGCTCTGCGCTTGGGGGCTTGTCGATAACTGACGGGCGGATGACCTCACCCGCCGGTCCCATCATCCAGTCGCGATGATTGGCATTGCGCCAGCGGCAGGTCTCGAACACGCGGGTCTTGTACAGATCCTTGATCGGATTGTAACCGCCGTTCATGTCGCCATAAATGGTGGCATATCCCACCGCGACCTCGGATTTGTTGCCGGTTGTCAGCAGAATCTCGCCAAACTTATTCGAAATCGCCATCAGCAGAAGTCCACGCAGGCGAGACTGAACATTCTCTTCGGTCAGGTCTTCGTTTCGACCTTCAAACAATGAGGCGAGCGAATTGGTGACAGCGGCGCGGCTTTCCGAGATCGGAACAAAATCGTAGTGTACGCCCAACGCCCTTGCGACGGCCTCGGCGTCGTCCAGCGAGGCCTGGCTGGTATATTCCGACGGCAACATCACGCAGCGCACGTTTTCCGACCCGAGCGCATCCACCGCTATTGCCGCCACCAGCGCGGAATCGATGCCGCCTGACAGACCAAGCAGGGCTTTGCCGAACCCGGTTTTCCCCATGTAATCGCGCAAGGACTGAACCATTGCGCGATAATCCTGTTCCCATTCATCCGGTTGCGGGACGATTTCTGCCGGCGCAATGCGCCAGCCATCTTCGCCACGTTCCAGATCGATATGTGTGATCGCTTCATCAAACACGGGCATCCGGAACGCCAGCTCTCCACCGGGGTTCAGGCCGAATGTTCCGCCGTCAAAAACCTGGTCGTCCTGACCGCCCACCATGTTGAGGTAGATCAGCGGCAGTCCGGTTTCGACAACGCGCGCCACCATGTGGTTCAGGCGTATGTCGTATTTGTCGCGGAAATACGGTGATCCGTTGGGGATCAGCAAAAACTCGGCGCCGGTTTCTGCCAGCGTTTCGGTTACATCCTCGTGCCAGCTGTCTTCGCAAATCGGGCTGCCGATGCGGGTGTTACCCACCGAATAGGGGCCACCCAGCGGTCCGGCGTCATAAAGGCGGACTTCGTCGAAAACCGTTTCATTGGGCAGGTGATGTTTCAGGACTTTGCTGGAAATCCGCCCACCCTTGAGGATCAGATAGGCGTTGAACAGTTTGCCATCCTCGACCCACGGACCGCCAATTGCCAGCGCCGGCCCATCGGCGCAGCGTTCAGCAAGCGATTCGACCGCAGCCATGGCCGCTTGGTGAAACACCGGCTTCAGGATCAGATCCTGCGTGTTGTACCCGGTGATGAACATTTCGGGCAACGCCACCAGATCGGCCTTGGCATCGCGCCCCTGTGCCCAGGCGGCAAGGGCTTTGTCAGCATTGCCGTCGATATCCCCGACAACGGGGTTGAGTTGCGCCAGAGTGATGCGGAAACGGTCGGCCATACTGCCCTCTTGCCCTCGACTGTCCTATTGCCATTTACCAGATCGCACCGTGAGGAAAAGACAAATGCGGCAAAAGCCGTTGCCCTGCCCTGAGTGGTGCCTTAGTTTTGCGCAACAGAACGCATTCAAAGCATGACCGGCCAGGCGTGAAAACCCATGAACTTGTTTCGCATATCTATAGCCGTTTCACTTTTGGCCCTGACGGCGGTCAACGTGGCCGCGCAGGGTGACGAAGTCATCATTGCCGATGACGAGGTTGGCGGCGTGTACGAGGGCACGTTTGAAAACGGGCTACGTCATGGGACCGGCACGTATCGCCTGCCTGACGGCTTCGAGTATTCCGGTGAATGGTTCGAAGGCGAGATCAAGGGCAAGGGCATCGCGCGCTACGCCAATGGCTCGGTCTATGAAGGGATGTTTGCAAAAGGCCAGCCCGAGGGGCGCGGCAAGATCGTTTTTGCCGATGGCGGCAGCTACGAAGGCGATTGGGCCGGCGGATCCATCAACGGGACAGGTATCGCCGAATACGCAAACGGAATGCGGTATGAAGGCGAGTTCAAGGATGACCGCCATCACGGCAAGGGCATGATCAAGGATCCTGCCGGCTATGTCTATGACGGTGATTGGGTCGACGGCGTGAAGCAGGGCAAAGGCCAGATAACTTACGCCGAAGGCGGCATCTATGAAGGCGATATCGAAAACGGGCTGCGTCATGGCCAGGGTACGCTGACGCTTTCTGACGGGATGATCTATACGGGGGACTGGTCACAGGATCTGATCACCGGCAAGGGCCGTCTCACCCAGGCCAACGGCGATGTCTACGAAGGGGACATGGTCGAAGGTCGGCGTGAAGGCAAAGGCAAGGCGACCTACAAGAATGGCGCGACATATGAAGGCGACTATGTGGATGATCGCCGCCACGGCAAAGGCCGGTTTCTCGGCGCGGACGGGTTCGACTATAACGGCGAGTGGTCCGAAGGCCAGATTGAGGGATTTGGTGAGTTGATCTATCCGGATGGATCAACCTATGTCGGGGACTTTCAGGCTGACCTGCCGCACGGCAAGGGTATGAACACTTTTGCGGACGGTACGATCTACGAAGGCGATTGGATCGCCGGCGTGTTCGAAGGCAACGGCAAGGCGACCTATCCCAGCGGCGTCGTCTACACCGGACAATTCAAGAATGCCCGCAGCCATGGCCAGGGCGTTCTGACATTTGCCAACGGCTACAGATACGAGGGCGAATGGGTTGACGGCGAACGGCACGGCAAGGGCAAAGCCAGTTTCGCCGACGGCACCGTTTACGAGGGTGATTTCCGGAACGGTGAGCGCCACGGTGAAGGAACGATCACAGCGCCAAACGGGTTCAGCTACACGGGCGGCTGGATTGACGGCAAGATCAGTGGTGACGGTATTGCCACCTATGCGACTGGCGACGTTTATGAAGGCAGCTTTGTTGACAACAAACGGCAAGGCAACGGCACCATGAAATATGCCAACGGTCTGGAAGAAACCGGTGTCTGGGAAAATGGTGCGCTGGCGGAAAAGGCTGACGAATCCCAGGACGCCACGGATGCGGATGAACCAACGCAGGAAAACGCAGAGGAACCGGCCGCTTCGGATGGGTGACCCTTACCTACCAGGGTATCCGTTCACCGGCCCAGTCAAAAAAGCCGCCGCTATCCGCAGGCATTAATCCTTCGATGACGGACAGCAGATTGCGGGCAGCTTCATCCGGTTCGACTGCCGGGTGCCTCCCCAGATATTTCCGCGTAAACTCGGTTTTGACCGTACCGGGGTGCAGCGCCACGCAAATCGCCTGTGCATGTGTGCGTTCCAGTTCAATTGCAGCGGTGCGCGTGATCTGATTGACCGCTGCCTTTGCGGCGCGGTAGCTGATCCATCCCCCAAGCCGGTTGTCCCCGATGGAACCGACGCGCGCGGACAGGATGGCAAAAACCGAACGCCGATCCCGAGGCAGCAACCGATTTGCGTGGCTAAGCACAAGGGCTGGCCCAACCGCGTTCAACGCGAACTGGTCCATCATCGCCGTTGAAGACAGCGACCGGATGGTCTTTTCCGGCCCGTGGCCATCGATCTCAAGCGCGCCAGTGGCGACCAGAACCAGATCAAACGGGCCCTGAAGCTTGTCCAGCGCGGAGTGAACCGCGACGGGTTTCGTCATGTCAAATCCATCGGCCGAGCGGGACAACCCGGTCACGCTGACCTGTTGCAGGTCCAGCTGCCTGCAAATGGCGCGTCCAATTCCTCCGCTTGAGCCGATGATCAATGCTGATTTCATGTGCGCCAACCTAGAAGGATACCCGTCTGAATCAATGCCCGGCTGAAAAGGCCGGGTCCGGACAGAGGATCGCAAATTGGTTCTTTTCATTCCTTGCGGGCTCTGTATAACCTCACAGTCATGATCAACCGCGCAGATATCCCTTATGCCGACACCGCTTTTTGCGGTGCGTCGCTGCGTGGCCTACTGATCCTAATCCGCCTCTGAGCGTGCCATTCGGCGCGCCCGCTCAGAGGAGGACGCCCGCGCGCCATAGGCTTTAGGACAGAAGAAGAAAGAGAATCCCATGACCAACGTGACCGACCAAGACCGCGTCTTGATCTTTGACACCACTTTGCGCGACGGCGAGCAAAGCCCCGGCGCCACCATGACCCATGACGAAAAGCTTGAGATCGCCGAGCTGCTGGACGACATGGGCGTCGACATCATCGAGGCCGGTTTCCCAATCGCCTCTGAGGGTGACTTCAAAGCGGTTTCCGAAATCGCCCAACGTTCAAAAAACAGTCGCATCTGCGGACTGGCCCGCGCGAATTTCGCGGATATCGACCGCTGCTGGGAGGCGATCAAACACGCCGAACAGAACCGCATTCATACATTCATCGGCACCTCTCCGCTGCATCGCGCCATTCCGAACCTCACGCAGGACGAGATGGCGGAAAAGATCCATGAAACGGTCAGCCATGCCCGCAACCTGTGCGAGAATGTGCAGTGGTCGCCAATGGACGCGACCCGGACGGAATGGGATTACCTGTGCCGCGTTATCGAGATCGCGATCAAGGCAGGCGCGACCACGATCAACATACCCGACACTGTCGGCTATACGGCACCACTGGAATCCGCCGATCTGATCAAGCGCCTGATCGAAACCGTTCCCGGCGCAGATGAAGTCGTCTTCGCGACCCACTGTCACAACGACCTGGGGATGGCGACCGCGAACTCTCTGGCGGCCGTGATCGGCGGGGCGCGTCAGATCGAATGCACCATCAACGGCCTTGGTGAACGTGCGGGCAATACCGCGCTGGAAGAAGTTGTGATGGCCATGCGGACCCGCAATGACATCATGCCGTTCCGCACCGGGATCGATACCACCAAGATCATGCATATCTCGCGCCGGGTCGCCACGGTGTCGGGCTTCAACGTGCAGTTCAACAAGGCCATTGTCGGCAAGAACGCCTTTGCCCATGAAAGCGGTATCCATCAGGACGGGATGCTGAAGAACCGCGACAATTTCGAGATCATGCGCCCCGAGGATGTGGGATTGTCTGGCACTTCGCTGCCCTTGGGCAAGCACTCGGGCCGCGCGGCATTGCGGGACAAGCTGAACACGCTGGGCTATGAGGTCGGTGACAACCAGCTCAAGGACATCTTTGTTCGGTTCAAGGATCTGGCTGACCGCAAGAAAGAGGTCTTTGACGACGACATCATCGCGCTTATGACGCTGGATGATGACGAAGCGAACGATTTTCTGCAGCTGGTGTCGATGAAAGTCACCTGCGGCACCGGAGGTCAGGCAGAATCGACGGTTGAGCTTGAGGTTGACGGAAAGGATGTCATCGCCACGGAATACGGTGACGGCCCGGTTGATGCGACGTTCAGGGCAATCCGCGCGATTTTCCCGAACGAGGCTCATCTGCAGCTCTATCAGGTGCATGCCGTCACCGAAGGGACGGACGCCCAGGCCACAGTATCGGTGCGGCTGGAAGAGGATGGCATGATTGCAACCGGCCAGTCGGCGAATACCGACACTGTGGTGGCCTCGGCCAAGGCTTATATCCATGCTCTCAACCGCCTGGTCGTGCGCCGTGCAAAAGCCGGTCCCGGGGCGGACACGCGTGAGATCAGCTACAAGGACCTGACCTGAAGGGCGCGAAAGCTCCCGCAACCGCGGCGGTCCGGCTGCGCCGAACCACCTAGCGGCTTTGGGCCCGCCACCGCGCTTTGGCGCGGTGGCGGGCCCAACCCAATTGACTGCATCTTTGATGCTGGCAATCGGGGCGGGAGTTCCCCCGTTGTTTGCACGAACGTCTCTCAGATCTTGTTGAACAGGTCCGAAAGCCGCGCGGTTTCATCTTCGACACCGTAGGGAGCGTTGATTATGAACATCCCCGAACCGACCATGTTGTGCCCTTCCCGGGCCGGCGGAAAGATCACTTCGTGGCGTATCACCTTTGGCAATGCCTGATTGGTCAGGGCTGCCAGCATAGGCTTATGACGGTCATCGGCCAGAATCGGGTACCACAGCGCGATCACCCCGACATTCCACTTGCGGTGCAGTTTGGCGACGATCCCCGGTAAACGACCATATTCGGCCTTCACCTCGTAGCTGGGATCGATCAGCAACATTCCACGACGCGGCGTGGGCGGCAGCATGGATTGCGCCAGTTCATAGCCATCCTGCCGATACACCCGTGCGTTTCGGGCCGTTAACTCGCCTGAAAGGGCTGCGTATTCCTTTGGGTGCAGTTCCGCGAAATGCAAATTGTCCTGTGGGCGTAACAGGCTGGCTGCGATCATGGGAGAACCCGGGTAACAGGCCGGTCCATACCGGGCCTGTATGTCCGAGATTGCCCGGGCCAGCGGGTGTTCCGGATCGAACCAGGCCTCGCGCCGCGCCCTTTCGATGCCCGCGTCCGCTTCGCCGGTTTTGCGGGCCTCCTCCGAGTCCAGGTGGTATAGCCCGCGTCCGGCGTGGGTTTCGATGTAGCTCAGCGGTTTGTCTTTTTGCGTCAGATAACGCAGCGTCCAGGCCAGCAAAGCGTGCTTTTGCACGTCCGCCAGATTCCCGGCGTGGTAAATATGTTGATATGAAAGCATTTTGCCTTCTAAAGTCCCTATCAATGAGGCGAAAAGGCGCTGATTGCCACGGAATCAGGCCTTTAATCGGGCGTGTTGGCACCCTATAAGTCATCCGTCCCGGAACCGTCGAGTCGCGGGCAGTAGAAAATTCTGACAGACAGGATCAGGGGAAACATGGGGATCTTTGGCAATCTGGGCGGCCTGTTCACAGCGGACATGGCCATTGACCTTGGGACGGCGAACACGCTGGTTTATGTCAAAGGGCGCGGCGTCATTCTGTCCGAACCCTCTGTGGTCGCCTATCACGTCAAGGATGGCGTGAAGAAAGTGCTGGCTGTGGGCGAAGACGCCAAGCTGATGCTGGGCCGGACCCCCGGTTCCATCGAGGCCATCCGCCCGATGCGCGAAGGAGTCATTGCCGATTTCGACACCGCCGAGGAAATGATCAAGCATTTCATCCGCAAGGTGCACAAACGCTCGACCTTCTCGAAACCGAAAATCATCGTTTGTGTTCCGCATGGTGCGACTCCGGTCGAAAAGCGCGCAATCCGACAGTCGGTTCTGTCCGCAGGGGCCCGTCGCGCGGGTCTGATCGCTGAACCCATTGCGGCCGCCATTGGCGCGGGAATGCCGATCACCGATCCGACCGGAAACATGGTTGTCGATATCGGTGGCGGTACAACAGAAGTTGCGGTTCTGTCGCTGGGCGACATCGTTTATGCCCGCTCGGTTCGCGTCGGTGGGGACCGGATGGACGAGGCCATCATCTCGTACCTGCGCCGTCAGCAGAACCTGCTGGTTGGCGAATCCACCGCTGAACGTATCAAAACCACCATCGGCACCGCCCGGATGCCCGATGACGGCCGTGGCCAGTCGATGCATATCCGCGGTCGCGACCTGCTGAACGGTGTGCCAAAGGAAATCGAGATCAGCCAGGCTCAGGTGGCCGAGGCGCTGTCTGAACCTGTCCAGCAGATTTGCGAGGCGGTGATGACCGCGCTGGAAACCACGCCGCCCGATCTGGCAGCGGACATTGTGGACCGGGGCGTCATGCTGACCGGCGGTGGCGCTCTGTTGGGTGATTTGGACCTGGCGCTGCGCGAACAGACCGGTCTGGCCGTGTCGATCGCCGATGAAAGCCTGAATTGTGTGGCTTTGGGCACCGGCAAGGCGCTGGAATACGAAAAACAACTGCGCCACGCGATTGACTACGAAAGCTAAGGCGCGCACCCTTCCAATACAGGGTTAACAATCGGGCGCGAGCAGCACGGGAAGGAGTCCTGTGGCAAAGGACCGATCACAGCGCGACGAATACACCACCCCCTTACGCCGCTTGTTGCTGGGGATCGTTGTTTTGTGCCTGCTGGGTATCTTTCTGGTCTGGCGCATTGACAGCCCACGGGTCGAGAGGTTTCGCGCTCAGGTCGTGGATGCCGTGGTGCCCTCGATGGAATGGGCCATGGTGCCGGTCACGGCCACGGTCAACCTGGTCCGCGATTTCCAGAGCTATCAGCGGCTGAGCGAGCAGAACCGGGAATTGCGCAGTGAACTGCGCCGGATGCGCGCCTGGAAAGAGGCGGCGCTGCAACTGGAACAGGAAAACGCCCGGTTGCTGGACCTGAACAACGTCCGGCTGGATCCGCGCCTGACCTATATCACCGGTGTTGTCATGGCCGACAGCGGCTCCCCCTTCCGGCAGTCTGTCCTTCTGAACGTGGGACAGCGGGACGGTATAGTCGATGGCTGGGCCGCCATGGACGGGATCGGGCTGGTTGGGCGCATCTCCGGCGTCGGCGCCGACACGGCGCGTGTCATCCTGATGACGGACGCCTCGAGCGCTATCCCTGCCACCATCCAGCCGTCCGGGCAGACCGCTTTGATCAAGGGGGACAACACAGCGGTACCATTGGTTGAGTTTCTGGAAAACCGTGAACTCGTCCGACCCGGCGACCGGGTCATCACGTCGGGCGACGGTGGCGTTTTCCCGGCAGGATTGCTGATCGGTCAGATCACCGCCGATCCGGGTGGCAGGTTGCGCGTGCGTCTGTCCGCCGATTTCGAGCGGCTCGAGTTTCTGCGCGTACTGCGCTACCAGTCGGCGCCCGCCATTCGTGATTCCGGGGATATTGTTGGTCCGCTGCGACCCGAAGCATCCCTGACCCCGGATGAGGCCGCAGATGGATAAGGCGGTTTCCCATCTGTGGGCCATGCGCTGCCTCTATGTTTTTCTGGTGGTTCTTGTGCTGTTTCTGCACCTGTTGCCGCTGAACACGCAACCGGACCGCTGGCCGTTTCCGGATGTTCTGATCGCCCTCACATTCGCCTGGGTGCTGCGGCGCCCCGAATACACGCCCATCGCAATTGTGGCCGTTGTCATGCTGATGGCCGACCTTCTTCTGCAACGGCCGCCGGGGTTGCTGGCGGCACTGGTCGTTGTGGCAACAAACTATTTGCGCTCGGCAGCGCCGGGAATGCGGGATGTCGGATTTTTTGGCGAATGGAGCTCGGTCGCGGCGGTGATGACCGGTATCTTTGTGCTCAACCGTTTCATTCTGTCGGTTCTGTCGGTCCAGCAGGCCGCCTTTTGGCCGACAGTTGTTCAACTGATTTTGACCATCGCCATCTATCCCTTGATTGTGCTGATCAGTCAGAATGGTATGGGCGTCCGCCGTGTTTCAGCTGCGGATGCCGGTATTGTCGGGGCGCGGGCATGAAGCAGAAACGCACCAAATCCCAGGGTCTTGCCTACAAACGTCTGCCGCGCCGGGCGTTGGTTCTGGGTGGTTTGCAGGCGGTCTTTATCGGTGGTCTGGCTGCGCGGATGCGGTTTATGCAGGTTGATCAGGCCGATCAGTACCGGCTGCTGGCCGAAGAGAACCGGATCAACATCCGCCTGATCCCGCCGACACGCGGGCGCATCTATGACCGGAACGGACAGGTCATTGGCCAGAACTCGCCGTCCTACCGGATCGTGATCGTGCGCGAAGACGCGGGTGATATCGACTCGGTCATTGCCAAGCTTTCGGAACTGATCCCCCTGAACGAGGATGAGATCGAGCGTGCCCGCACGGAAATGCGCCGGTCCGCACCCTTCCTGCCGGTCACGCTGGCAGATCAGGTTACGTGGGAGGACATCTCGAAAGTTGCGGTGAACGCGCCGGCCCTGCCCGGCGTGACGCCCGAAGTCGGTCTGACCCGCCAATATCCCCGGTATGAGGATTTCGCCCATATCGTCGGTTATGTCGGCCCGGTCAGCGACTACGACCTGAGCCAAATGGAAGACCCCGAGCCGGTTTTGCGCATCCCCCGGTTTCAGATCGGCAAGGTCGGGCTGGAGGCCAAGCAGGAGGCCACCCTGCGCGGCAAGGCCGGGGCCAAGCGGGTCGAGGTCAACGCGACCGGTCGCGTGATGCGGGAACTGGACCGCCAGGAGGGTGAAGCCGGGGCCGACCTGCAATTGTCGATCGACGCCGATCTGCAGCAATACGCACAGGCCAGATTGGCCGGGGAAAGCGCGGCGGCGGTTGTGATTGACTGCGAAACCGGCGATCTGCGTGCGATTGCCTCGGCCCCCAGCTTTGATCCCAACCTGTTTGTACGTGGTATCTCGGTCGCCGATTACAGATCGCTGACACAGGACAAGTATCGCCCGCTGGCCAACAAGACGGTACAGGGTACCTATCCACCGGGGTCGACGTTCAAAATGATCACGGCCATGGCTGCGCTTGAGGCCGGTGTGATCGGACCCGGCAACACGGTATATTGCCCCGGTCATCTGAAAGTCGGCAGCCGCAGGTTCCATTGCTGGAAGCGCGGCGGGCACGGTACGGTCGATCTGGAAACCTCTCTCAAACGCAGTTGCGACGTCTACTACTATGATGTTGCCCTGCGCGTGGGCATCGACAGGATATCCGACATGGCCCGAACCTTCGGGCTGGGCATCAAGCACGATATCCCGATGTCGGCCGTGGCAGGGGGGCTGGCGCCAAATCAGGAATGGAAACAGCGGGTCCACGGGCAGGAATGGCTGGTCGGGGACACCGCGAACGCCTCGATCGGTCAGGGCTTCATGTTGGCCTCGCCCATGCAGCTTGCCGTCATGACCGCGCGGATCGCCACAGGCCGCGCCGTGACGCCGCGCCTGGTCCGGTCGGTCAACGGGGTCGAACAGCCCTCGGGCGCGGGTGAGCCACTTGCGGTCAATCAGCGGAACCTGTCACAGGTGCGCAAAGCGATGTTCTCGGTCTCCAATGACCGGCGTGGAACGGCCTACCGCAGCCGTATCATCGCAGATGAGTTTCGCATGGCGGGCAAGACGGGTACCAGTCAGGTCCGCAACATTACCAAGGCTGAACGCGCTGCTGGTGTGATCCGAAACGAAGATCTGCCTTGGGAACGGCGTGACCACGCGCTGTTCGTCAGCTTCGCCCCGTACGATAATCCGAAATACGCCATAGCCGTCGTCGTTGAACATGGCGGTGGCGGGTCCAAGGCGGCCGCCCCTGTCGCGCGGGACATCATGCTTCAGGCGCTCTACAACGGTACGCCCCCGCTTGAGGCGTATCCGGTTGCCGACCGCGAGCGCATCAAGGAACAGCAAAAAAGGTTGGAGGGCGACCGCCGCCCCAAAGCGCGTCCGGATGAAAAGGACCGCGCATGAGCTATCTTGAATATGCCGTCAAATCCACGCCGTCGGGGTTTCGCAAGTTTCTGTATATGAACTGGCCGCTGACCCTGCTGTTGATCAGCACGGCCAGTGCCGGGTTCCTGATGCTGTATTCGGTGGCGGGCGGTTCGTGGACCCCGTGGGCCGAACCGCAGATGGAGCGGTTCGGGATGGGTCTGGCGGCCATGTTCATTGTGGCGCTTGTTCCGATCTGGTTCTGGCGCAACATGTCGGTTCTGGCCTATCTCGGCTCGATCGTTCTGCTGATCTTTGTCGAGCTTTTCGGCACGGTCGGCATGGGCGCGCAGCGCTGGATCGACCTTGGGTTCATGCGGCTTCAACCGTCCGAGGTCATGAAGGTTGCCCTGGTCATGGTGCTGGCCGCCTATTACGACTGGTTGCCGTCTCACAAGACCTCGCGCCCGCTTTGGGTGCTTATCCCTGTTGCCCTGATCCTGATCCCAACCTTCATGGTGCTCAAACAGCCTGACCTGGGTACGTCGATCCTGTTGCTGGCCGCTGGCGGTGGCCTGATGTTTCTGGCTGGTGTCCACTGGGCCTATTTCGCCGCCGTAATAGCAGCAGGTGTCGGGCTGATCGCCACAGTGTTCAACAGCCGTGGGACAGACTGGCAATTGCTCAAGGACTACCAGTTCAGGCGCATCGATACGTTTCTCGATCCTTCCACCGATCCGCTTGGCGCGGGTTACCACATTACACAGTCCAAGATTGCCCTGGGATCCGGGGGCTGGAACGGACGCGGGTTTATGCAGGGCACTCAGTCGCGGTTGAACTTCCTACCCGAGAAACATACCGATTTCATCTTTACCACACTGGCCGAAGAGTTCGGGTTCGTCGGCGGCATCACGCTGTTGATCCTGTATGCTCTGATCCTGATTTTCTGCATGGTTACCGCGCTGACGACCAAAGACCGTTTCTCATCGCTTGTGACTTTGGGCATTGCACTGAACTTCTTCCTGTTCTTTGCCGTCAACATGTCCATGGTCATGGGTCTTGCCCCGGTTGTCGGCGTTCCGCTGCCCATGGTCAGCTATGGCGGCTCGGCCATGCTGGTTCTGATGGCCGCGTTCGGCATCGTTCAAAGCGCGCATATCCATCGTCCTCGTTAATCTGAAAGGCAATCCATGACAGTGAATGTCCTGTTTTCCGCACGTCCCGGGCTTTGGCCGGTTTATGAGCCGTTGCTGCGCCAGGGCCTGTCCGAAGCCGGGCTGGAGTTTGAGTTGTCGCCAGAGATTTCACCGGAACAGGTCGACTACGTGGTTTACGGACCGACGGGCGGATTGCGGGATTTCGGGCCCTTCAGTCGGCTCAAGGCTGTACTCAGCCTGTGGGCCGGGATCGAGAGTATCGCGGACAATGAAACCCTGACCGTGCCGCTGGCCCGGATGGTCGATCACGGGCTGACGCAAGGCATGACAGAATGGGTCGTCGGGCATGTGCTGCGCTACCATCTGGGGATGGATCGTCACATCACCGTCCAGGACGGCGTCTGGACGCCCGAAGCACCGCCGCTCGCGCAGCAACGGCATGTAACGGTTTTGGGTCTGGGCGCTTTGGGGCTGGCCTGCGCCAAGGCACTGGCCGCGCTGAATTTCAATGTTACCGGTTGGAGCCGCACGCCCAAGGACGTCGACGGCGTGACTTGTCTGCATGGGCAGAAGGGATTGAAAAGGGCGCTGTCTCAGGCAGAAATTGTGGTTCTGCTGCTGCCCGATACGGCAGCGACGGAAAACACGCTGAACGCGGAAACGCTGGCCCTGTTGCCCAAAGGTGCACGGATCCTCAACCCGGGTCGCGGGCCGTTGATCGACGATGATGCCCTGCTGGATGCGTTGAATTCAGGGCAAGTGGGTCATGCCACGCTGGACGTGTTCCGGACCGAACCACTGCCGCCCGAGCATCCGTACTGGGCACATCCCAACGTGACTGTGACACCTCATATCGCGTCCGAAACCCGCGAGATCACTGCCGCGCAGGTCATTTGCGAAAACATCCGGCGCGGTGAGGCAGGTGAGCCCTTCCTGCATCTGGTGGATCGCCAGTTGGGGTACTGACGACCCATCCAGTTCAGGCGGCGATCAGGCCCCGCCCTTTCAGCAGTGCCTCGACACCCGGTAGGCGGCCACGGAAGGCGAGATACAGGTCTTCGGCCTCGCGTGAGCCTCCGGTGGACAGGATGTTGTCCTCAAGCGCCTGGGCGCGATCGGGATCGAAGGCGCTGCCCGCCTCCTCAAATGCCGCAAAAGCGTCGGCATCCATAACTTCGGACCACATATAGCTGTAGTAGCCGGAACTGTATCCGTCCCCGGAAAAGACATGCGCGAAATGCGGAGTGGCGTGGCGCATTCCGATGGCGCGCGGCATTCCGATTTCGGCCAGAACTTCGGCCTGTTTCGCCATCGGGTCGGCTGGGGCCGCGCCGTCGTGGAATGCCAGGTCGACCAGAGCCGAGGCGACATATTCCACGGTTTGAAAGCCCTGATCGAAATTGGCCGCTTTCAGTACCTTCTCCAACATGTCCTGCGGCATCGGTTCGCCGGTTTCTGCATGCGTTGCGTATTCTGCCAGTACCTCGGGCACTTCCAGCCAGTGTTCGTAAAGCTGGCTGGGCAGTTCCACAAAGTCCCGCGCAACGCTTGTGCCCGAGATGCTTTCATAGGTCACATTCGACAGCATCTGATGAAGGGCATGGCCAAATTCGTGAAACAGGGTGCGCGCGTCGTCGTAGGACAGCAGCGCCGGGTCGCCTTTGGCGAAGTTGCAGACATTAATGACAACTGGCGCCTGTTCCTTGGGGAATTTCGCCTGCGCGCGCATGGCACTGCACCAGGCACCGGACCGTTTGGAACCGCGCGCGAAGTAGTCCCCGATGAACACCGCGATATGCTTGCCATCGCGCGTCACCTCCCATGCGCGGCAATCGGGGTGATAGAGCGGGACATCCAGCGGCTTGAATTCCAGCCCGAACAGCCGATTGGCGCAGGCAAAGGACGCCTCGATCATACGCTCCAACTGCAGATACGGCTTGAGCGCGGCCTCATCCAGATCATGCTCGGCCTTGCGCCGTTTTTCCGCGTAATACCGCCAGTCCCAGGCTTCCAGCGGCCCGTTGACCCCGTCCTCCTGCATCATTTGCGTCAGGGTTTTGGCATCGGCATCTGCGCGCGCCTTAGCAGGCTTCCAAACCTGCATCAGCAGGTCCCGCACCCTATCCGGCGTCCGGGCCATTTCCGTTTCCAGTTTGTAATCGGCAAAGCTGCCATAACCCAGCAGCGTAGCGCGTTCTCCGCGCAACGAAAGGATTTCAGCGGCAATCTCGCGGTTGTCGGTTTCCCCGCCTTTCGCACCACGTGCCGCCCACGCGAGATACGCCTTTTCGCGCAGATCGCGGCGGGGCGAGAATTGCAGAAACGGCACGATCAAGGACCGTGACAGGGTCACAACCGGGCCATCCAGCCCTTTCTCCTTGCCGGCGGCACGGGCGGCATCGGTGACAAAACCGGGCAGACCGGCCAGATCACCCTCGGTCAACTCCATGAACCAGTCTCTTTCATCCGCCAGCAGGTTCTGTGTGAAGGATGTGCCCAACGTGGCCAGGCGGGATTTGATTTCCTGCATGCGGGTATCGTCATCACCCTGCAATGCCGCACCCGCGCGCACGAAGCCGCGGTGGGTCAGCATCAGGACACGCGCCTGTTCGTCGGTCAGGCCCAATCCACCGCGCCGCGCCCAAAGATCGGCGACCCGCTGAAACAGAGGTTTGTTGGATGAGATCGCGGAAAAATGCGCAGCCAGTTTGGGTGAGAAATCGCGCTGCAAGGCTTCGCGCGCCGGGTTGCTGTCCGCACCTGCGACCGTAAAAAAGACCGCCAGAACCTTGTCCAGCTGTTCCCCGGCGGCTTCGAGTGCCTCGATTGTATTGGCGAATGTCGGGGCGTCCGGATTTGTCGCGATGGTATCGATCTGGGCGGTGTGCGCGGCCAATGCCTGATCCAGCGCCGGGGCAAAATCATCGTCCGAAATCTCGGCAAATGGGGCGATTGCAAAAGGGGTGTTCCAGTCGGACAGGATCGGGTTGGTCATTCAGATCTCCTTTGTCCGACAAGGTAGGCAGCCTGCCTGTGATGGTCCAGAGGGCGGGCGCGCAAGTCGCCTGAAAAAGTCGCAATCCGGCTTGCATCGGCAGTGTGGCGCACGCAGGGTCGTCGGCAAAGGGAGACAGGATATGACCAAGCCGAACCGTCCCGCCGGGATCATGACCAGGGCCATCCACGCAGGCGATGCGCCGGATGCCTCGACCAACGCGTCTGCTCCGCCGATCCACATGAGCTCGACCTATGTGACCGAGGATCTGGCGGGTTTTTCGGCCCATGACCTGACGCCGGACAGCCCGTTTGTCTATTCGCGCTGGGCGAACCCGACGGTCGCGGGTCTGGAGGCCAAGATTGCCGCGTTACAGGGGACTGAAGCCTGTCTGGCAAGCGCGTCCGGGATGGCTTCTGCGTCAGCGATCTTTTTCACCTTTCTGTCCGCCGGAGATCATCTGATCGTGTCGGATGTTTCTTATGCAGGGGTCGCGGAACTGGCACGCGAGACTTTGCCGCGGATGGGGATCGAAGTCTCGGCGGTCAACATGTCCGATCCGGCCTCGGTGGCGGCCGCAATTCGCCCCAACACCCGCCTGATCCACACGGAAACGCCGGTGAACCCGATCGGTCGCCTGACCGATCTGGCCGCCGTCTCGAAACTGGCGCGTGACGCCGGGGCGTTGCTCAGCTGTGATGCGACCTTTGCATCGCCTTTGGGCATGGACACGGTGGGTCTTGGCGTTGATCTGACGATGCATTCGATTACCAAATATATCGGCGGCCATGGTGATGCGATTGGCGGCGCCGTTGCCGGGTCCGCCGAGCTGATCGCGAAAATGCGGATCGAGGCAGGTATTCATCATGGAGGCGTTTTGTCCCCCTTCAACGCCTGGCTGATCGCGCGCGGGGCTTCGACTCTGCCGTTGCGGATGAAAGCGCACGAGGCTGGCGCAATGGCCGTAGCGCAATGGCTGGAAGGCGACCCACGTGTCACGAAAGTCATCTATCCGGGTCTGGGCTCGCATCCGCAGGCGGATCTGGCGGCACGGCAGATGTCGAACAAATCCGGCATGATCGCATTTCAGGTCGGCCGCGCCGCTGATGGTGAACGTATCGCGCAGCAGATGATCGAGCGGCTTGAGGTGATTCACTACGCGGTGTCGCTGGGGCATCATCGCAGCCTGATTTTCTGGATGGGAACCGATGGCCTGATGGAAACGTCCTTCCGGCTGAGTGGTGCGCAGCTTGAGGACTACCGCGCCTATGCCGGCGACGGGATTTTCCGCTTGTCTGTCGGGCTGGAAGACGCCAAAGACCTGATCGCCGATCTGGATCGCGCATTGGGCCATCGTTAGGCTCCCGCCCTCGCGGGACACATCAAAGACGTGCCCTGGCGGGGTTGGGCCGGGCCGCGCGCCGCTGGCGCGCGGCGGATTGGGTTAAACCCCGGCGCTTGCGCAGATCGGGCAATCGTCGCGTTTGGACAGGGTGATCTTGCGGCTTTCGCCGTAAAGCGCGTCATAGATCAGCATTTCGCCGCGCAAGGCCTGCCCCGCGCTAGTGATGACCTTGATGGCTTCCACCGCCATCATGGATCCGACCACACCGGGTAGGGGGCCAACGACACCCGCTTCGGCACAGGAAGGAGCCAGCCCGGGGGGCGGGGCTTCGGGGAAAATGCATTGATAGCAGGGGCCATCCGTGGCCGGATCAAAGACGCTCAGTTGCCCCTCCCATTGCGACAGCGCGCCTGAGATCAGCGGCTTGCCAAGCGCGACTGCCGTTCGGTTGGCCAGATAGCGAGTGTCGAAATTGTCGGTACCGTCCAGGATCAGGTCAAAGTCGCGGAACAGTTCTTCGGCGATGTCGTCTGTCAGGCGACGATGATAGGGCAGGACCACAACATTCGGGTTCTGCGCCTCCATCGCCTGTTGGGCGGAAAACACTTTGGGCATGCCGATATCCGCGTCCCGATGGATTACCTGCCGCTGCAGGTTGGCGTTTTCGACCTCATCATCGTCGATCACGCCGATTGTGCCGACACCTGCCGCTGCCAGATATTGCAGGGCCGGGGCGCCAAGCCCGCCGGCACCAATGACCAGCACCCGCGCCTTTTTCAGCCGTTTCTGTCCGGGTCCGCCCAGTTCGCGCAGAACGATGTGGCGGGCGTAGCGGTCAAGTTCGGTTTCGCTGAATTGATCGGATGGCATGGCAGGCTCCTTGGCAGGCACTGCGCGAGCGCGCAGCATCCTCAACAACCTGCCATAAATCAGAGCAAGACCGGCAGCGCCACCCAGGATCAGCCAGACTGCCGCCGATCCGCCGGTCGCCTGCCTTAGCGGGTTTCCATCCGGCAGCACCAGTTGGGCAATGATGACCCCGGCCAACAATACGGCAACGGATACATTACGCGCCCCGCGCGAAACTCCGGCAAAATACCCGATGCCCCAAAGCCCAGCGGCAAGCCCCAGAACCAGTATCATCAGCCGCGCCCGGTCGAACCGAAGCCACCTGCCCCGCGTTCGGTGTCGGACAGGGCAACCGCGGCCTCGAACACGGCCTGCACAACCGGGGCCACCACAAGTTGCGCAATGCGTTCCCCATGCGTGATCTCGAACACATCCTGCCCAGCATTCAGAACGATCACACCCAACGGGCCGCGATAGTCGCTGTCGATGGTGCCGGGCGTGTTTGGCAAGGTAATTCCGTGTTTCAGCGCAAGCCCGGAACGGGGGCGCACCTGCACCTCATACCCGTTGGGAATTTCGACCCGCAGCCCGGTCGGCACCAGTGTCCGCTGACCCGGTTCAAGCCGGATCGGCGCGCCACCCGGAAGATTGGCCCGCACGTCCGCGCCCGCCGCGCCCGATGTTTCATAAGAGGGCAGGGGAACCGAAGGGTCCGCTCCATCTTCACGGATTACACGAATTGCTACCATAGCTGCACCTCTTGCCGTGCCACGCAGGGCCGGTATCTTATTCTGTCAAAGCGTCGGCGATTTTGGCGGCCAGTTTTCGGGCCACTTCATCCTTGCCCATGCGAGGCCAGCTTTCGGCCCCATCTTGCGAGATGAGGGTCACGGCGTTTTCCGAACCGCCCATAATGCCCGTGACGGGGCTGACATCGTTCGCGACGATCCAGTCGCATCCTTTGCGCGTGCGTTTGGCCGTCGCATTTTCGACTACGTCATTGGTTTCGGCGGCAAAGCCGACAACCAGTCTGGGCCGCCCTTCCGCCATGTGCGACACACGTTTCAGGATGTCAGGGTTTTCGGCAAACTCCAGCGCGGGCAGGCCGTCGCGGCTTTTCTTCAGCTTCCGATCGGACGCGCTGGCCACGCGCCAGTCAGCCACGGCTGCGGCGAACACGCCGGCATCGACAGGCAGGGCTGCATCGACCGCATCGGACATCTCGCGCGCGGTTTCCACTGGGATGACCTGCACGCCATCGGGCGGAGGTACATCTGCTGGGCCGGTTACAAAGATCACTTCGGCCCCCAGGGATGCCAGCGCGCGGGCCACGGCCGTGCCTTGCGCGCCAGACGACCGGTTGGCGATATAGCGCACCGGGTCTATGGGTTCGTGGGTCGGTCCCGACGTAACCAGAATACGCTTGCCGGACAGGGGGCCATTGCCCAATGCGGCCTCGATCGCGGCCACGATCTCCAGAGGTTCCGACATGCGGCCCGGTCCGAACTCGCCGCAAGCCATATCGCCTTCGTTCGGACCGACGAACCGGACGCCATCGGCCTGCAATTGCCTTAGGTTGCGTTGCGTCGCGGGATGATCCCACATACGCACATTCATGGCGGGTGCGCACAGCACGGGCGTATCCGTTGCCATCAACAGGGTCGAGGCCAGATCATTGGCGAGCCCAGCAGCCATCTTGCCCATCAGATCCGCCGTTGCCGGAGCCACTACGATCAGGTCAGCAGAACGGGACAGCTGGATATGGCCCATCTCGGCCTCATCCGTCAGATCGAACAGATCTCGGTAGAGTTTATCTCCGGCCAGAGCGGACACGGACAAGGGCGTCACGAATTCTTCTGCTGCGCCTGTCAGGACCGGAGTCACCGCCGCACTGCGTTCTTTCAGCCGCCGGATCAGGTCCAGCGACTTGTAAGCCGCAATCCCGCCGCCAATGATCAGCAATATGCGTTTGGATGCCAGCATCATCTGCCCTTCCCGTCCTGGTCGGTCCCGACATTAGGCAACGCAGGCAGGTTGTTCCAGTTGTTAATTCTGCACACCAAAGGCTTCGCACGGATCTTCCCGCTCGGCAGCGGGGCTGTCGATTACGGTGTCAAACGTGCCATCGATAACGCCATCTTCGGACTGGCCCAGAACATAAACCTTCAGACCGGGGCTCAGGCGCGACAGGAAGGTCGGGATACCGCGGTCTTTGCGAGCGTGGCCGTTGCCAGTGATAACCGCGACCGGCCCGCCGGTTTCATCCTTTGCGCGCAGGATCGCACGGGTCAGAACCGCGTCCCGCAATCTTTGAATCGCAACCATCTGGGGCAACATCTCGGTCGGAACCGCATTGCAATGCGCGGCAAGCTGATCGGCCTCGCGCGCGGCCTGATCATCGGCTGACAGGGGTACCGTCAGGCCAAAACGCGCGGCATCGGCGCCGAACGTCGTGGCGGCACCTCGTTCCATGGCAGTTCGGGCGGCCTTTCGTGGAACCATCGCCCCGTAAACCGGCGCATCCGTTGCCTCGAAGACGGGGTAATACATGCTGAGCGGTGGCCAGCCTGACTCGGCCCATTGCAGAATACGTGACAATTCCTCGGGGTCGGAGGCTGCCGTCTGGGCCAGACGTTTGGCACCCTCTTCCGTCACCATTTCCCAAACAACGGCAGAAGGCGAAACCGCCTCAAGCGCCTGGGTCTGAACCAGGTGATGGCGCGGGTTGTCGTGAATTTCACCCAGTATGACCACATCCGCCGCCTGCATGGCGGCCGTCACATCATCGGGGATCAGGCTGTCGGCCTGCGCGGGTCGCGCCAACCCGGAGGTAAGGGTCAGGGCCCAAACAAGAATCGCAAACTGTTTCATGCGATGAAGTGTTGCACCTCGCGCGATTGGCCTTCAAGGTTCTTGCGCATTTTCACAAAGGCGGCGGCTTCAAGCTGACGTACACGTTCCTTAGACAATCCCAGTTCCTGCCCGAGGCTTTCCAATGTCCGGGAAGGTTCACGCAGTTTGCGCTCGCGCACGATGAAACGCTCGCGCTCATTCAGCGATTGCATCGCTTTCAGCAGCCATTCACGCAACTGTTCGGTGTCGTGACGGCTTTCCACGGTTTCAGCGGCCTGCTCGCGATCGTCCTCAAGCGCGTCGATCCATTCGCGCCCGTCTTCATCGGCTGACTGCACCGCATTGAGCGAGAAATCTGAACCGGACAGACGCCCCTCCATCATTTCGACGTCGCGCAGTGGGACACCGATTTCGGCCGCGATCATCTGGTGAAGCTGATGGCGATCCAGTTCCATACCCTCGGTCGCTGCTTCACGTTCCAACCGGGCCTGAACCCGCCGCATGTTGAAGAACAGAGATTTCTGCGAAGAGGTCGATCCGGTCCGCACCATCGACCAGTTTCGCATCACGTAATCCTGCACGCTGGCCTTGATCCACCAAACCGCATAGGTCGAAAAGCGCACGCCGCGATCCGGGTCAAACTTGTCGGCGGCTTTCATCAGGCCCAGCCCGGCCTCCTGAATCAGATCATTCATCGGCGCGCCATAGCGCTTGAACTTGGCCGCCATTGAAATCGCCAAACGCATATAGGCGGTGATCAGGCGATGCAGCGCCTGCTCATCTCTTTCATCCCGCCAGGCATAAGCCAGCCGAAGTTCGGTTTCAGCGTCCAGCAGCTCGGCTTTCATTGCCTGCCGGGACATCGAAAAATCTTTTGCGTTATCCAGTGCCATGCAAATCTCCCCTTTCACAGGCGCGGGCCGGGCTTGCCATGCCGACCTGGTGTCGATACGCACAGAAAGACCAGATGGATCATTTGAAAGGTAGGGATCGTGAGCTCCGATTTAACCTTTGTACTGGGCGGGGCCGCCTCGGGGAAATCGGCCTTTGCGGAACAACTGGTTGTTTCAACTGCAAAAAGCCGGGTTTATCTTGCAACTTCACAAGTGCTTGATGGCGAGATGCACGCCAAGGTTCAGCGCCATCTGGATCAGCGCGGGGAAGGCTGGACCACGATTGAGGCGCCCATGGATCTGGCCCCGGTTCTGGCCGAACTGGCAGCGGATCAGATCTGTCTGATCGATTGCGCCACCATGTGGCTGACCAACCATTTGCTTGCAGAATCCGATCTGCAATCTGCGCAGGAGGATTTGCTGAACGCACTGCGCGATTGCCCGGCCCGGCTGGTTGTCGTGTCCAACGAAGTCGGTCATGGCATCGTGCCCGAAAACGCGCTGGCCCGCCGGTTCCGCGAGGCGCAGGGGCGTCTGAACATTGCGCTGGCCGCGCAGGCCAAGCTGGTCGTGCAGGTGACAGCCGGATTGCCGCTGGTCCTCAAGGGGCAATTGCCATGACACGTTTGTTTCTTGTCAGACACGGGCCCACACATGCCAAAACCATGGTCGGCTGGTCGGATCTGCCTGCTGATCTGAGCGATCAGGCCGCAATTGACCGGTTGCACGAGCACCTGCCATCAGATGCTCTGATCGTGTCATCCGACTTGTCCCGTGCGGCGGATACGGCAACGGCCATTCAGGGCACGCGGAGACGGTTGCCGCATAACCGTGATTTGCGGGAAATCAACTTTGGCCGCTGGGAGATGCGCGCCTTTGCCGAGATCGAGGCGGAAGATCCCGAACTTGCATTTGCCTATTGGGACAATCCCGGCGACATACGCCCGCCCGGTGGCGAAAGCTGGAACGACGTGCGCCTGAGGGTGGACCGGGCCATTGATCGGCTGATCGCAGCGCACACGGGCGCGGATCTGGTCATTGTCGCCCATTTCGGCGTTATCTTGACACAGTTGCAACGCGCGCTTGATCTGGATGCGCAACAGGCATTTTCACACCGGATAGACAATCTGTCGGTGACGCGAATTTCGCGGGACGGCAGCACATGGTCGGTTGGGTCTATTAATCATCTTCCGTGATAAGAGTGCCCACAATTCTCTGATTTACTGATGCAAAGCCCTGCGGCATCGTTGCCGCATGACTTATGACCTGTATATCGGGGACCGCCTGTTTTCCAGCTGGTCCATGCGTGGATGGCTGATGCTGGAAAAGTTCGGCCTGCCTTATCGAAGCCATTTGATCGGTCTGTATTCCGGCACGATGGACGAAGACATGAAACCTCTGGCTCCGGCACGGCTTGTGCCGGCCTTGTGTTTGCCGGACGGAACTGTGGTTGGTGAAAGCCTGGCCATGGCCGAAACGCTGGCTGAACAGCACCCCGAGGCAGGCTTGTGGCCCGACGAACCGGCGGCCCGCGCAACCGCGCGCTGGCTTTGCACAGAAATGGTGTCGGGTTTTTCGGCGTTACGCAGCCAATGCCCGATGCAACTGCTTCACTGCTGGGTGGGTTTTGACCCTTCGCCCGAAACCCTGTCAGACCTGAAGCGCATCGAAACATTGTGGGATCACGCCCGTTCGGTGTCCGGTGCGGCTTCGGGTCCGTTGTTCGGCGCGTATTCTCTGGCAGATGTATTCTATACACCAGTTGCGGCCCGCATCATTGGCTATGGGCTGCCGGTGTCCTCGGCGAGCCGCGACTATTGCCTGGAGTTGCTCTCGGACCCTTGCGTAAGGCAATGGCGGGCCATGGGGTTGACCGTGCAATACGATCCTTTTCCTTACGCGCAGGACCTTTCTTCAATCCCGTGGCCCATCGGCGGGGTTTCACAGGCCAGGCCAGTTGCAAGCGGCCCCTCCGCCAATGAAAACTGTCCCTATTCCGGCAAAGTAGCCACCCACTTCCTGGAGCTTGACGGCGCAAGTTGGGGGTTCTGCAACGCGTTTTGTCGGGACAAGACCGTCGCCGACCCCGAAGCATGGCCGAAATTCAAGGCGATGGTCGGGAAATGAACACCGCCGTTAACCATTCCTAAACCGCACCCATGGCAGCAACGTCCTGTTAACCAACAACAGGAAGACAATGGTTGCCCGCGCCCACACTGTCGCATTTCAAGGGGTTGATGCCCGCCCGGTCGAAGTTCAGTGCGCCGTTTCACCGGGGTTGCCAGCCTTTTCGATCGTAGGCCTGCCGGACAAAGCCGTGTCCGAAGCGCGCGACCGTGTGCGAAGCGCCCTCAGTTCCATGGCCATCGCCCTGCCGTCCAAACGGATCACCATCAACCTGTCGCCCGCCGATTTACCGAAAGAGGGCAGCCATTTCGACCTGCCCATCGCCGTGGCCCTGCTGTCGGCGCTGGAGATCATTCCTGCCGATGCCGCGGAAGGCACAGTTGCGCTGGGCGAGCTGTCCCTGGATGGATCGCTGGTCCCCGTCGTCGGCGCCTTGCCCGCAGCCATGACCGCCGCTGCCGAGGATCGTTCCCTGTTGTGCCCCAAAGCCTCAAGCGCCGAAGCGGCCTGGGTTGATGCTACGCAAGTGATCGGCGCCGAATCTCTGGGCGATGTGGTCCGGCATTTCTCGGGTCAGTCGCCATTGCCGGTCGCGCAGCCCGGCGAAGTGACACTTGCGCCCATTACGCGAGACCTGCGCGATGTGAAGGGGCAGGAACGCGCCAAACGGGCGCTGGAAATTGCTGCGGCGGGGCGACACCACCTGATCATGATCGGCACACCGGGATCGGGCAAATCAATGCTGGCCGCCCGGTTGCCCGGTATCCTGCCGCCGCTGACAGCGGTCGAAGCACTGGAAACCTCGATGATTCAGTCCCTGTGCGGCTTGCTGGACGAAGGCGGCATCAACCGCAGCCGCCCCTTTCGCGAACCGCACCACACCGCTTCGATGGCGGCCATCGTCGGCGGCGGAAAGGGCGCCAAACCCGGTGAGATTTCGCTGGCCCATAACGGGGTACTGTTCATGGATGAATTCCCCGAGTTTCCGCGCACCGTGCTGGAAACCCTGCGCCAGCCAATCGAAACCGGCGAGGTCATGGTCGCCCGCGCGAATGCGCATGTGAAATACCCTTGCCGGTTCATGCTGGTTGCGGCCGCAAACCCATGCAAATGCGGCTATCTGAGCGATCCTGCGCGTGCCTGTTCGCGGGTTCCGATGTGTGGCGAGGACTACCTGGGGCGCATTTCCGGTCCTTTGATGGATCGTTTTGACCTGCGAATCGAAGTTCCTCCGGTCGGGTTTACCGATCTGGATCTGCCGCCGTCAGGTGACAGTTCGGCTGTGGTTGCAGCGCGCGTGGAACGGACGCGTGGCGTTCAGGCAGCGCGATTTCAGGGAAACCCGTCGGTGCGTCAAAATGCCGATATTGAGGGGGCGCTGCTGGAGGAGGTTGCCGCGCCGGACGCCGAAGGCAGGGAGTTGCTGTTGAAAGCGGCCGAACGGTTTGGACTGTCAGCCCGCGCGTTCCACCGTATCCTGCGCGTTGCGCGCACGATTGCGGATCTCGACGGCGCGCCTGACATCCGCAAACCCCATGTGGCCGAAGCGCTAAGTTTTCGCATCAGCGCCCGGGCGATGGCCTAGAGCTTTGCCTCGATTGCGTCCCAGATTTTGCCTGCGACGTTGACCCCGTCGAACCGTTCCAGTTCCTGGATACCGGTGGGCGAGGTGACGTTGATCTCAGTCAGGTAGTCGCCGATCACGTCGATGCCGACAAACACCTGGCCTTTTTCCTTCAGCAGCGGACCGATCTTGGCGCAGATTTCAAGATCCCGGTCGGACAAGCCGATCTTTTCTGGCCGGCCGCCAACATGCATGTTGGACCGTGTCTCGCCCTTTGCTGGAACGCGGTTGATGGCACCAACCGGTTCCCCGTCCACCAGAATCACGCGTTTGTCGCCGTTTTGGACATCGGGCAGGAATTTCTGCACGATCAGAGGTTCACGCGAAAAGCCCGTAAAAAGTTCATGCAGCGAGGTCAGGTTGCGGTCATTGGTATCCAGGCGGAACACACCGGCGCCGCCGTTGCCGTAGAGCGGCTTCAGGATGATGTCGCCATGTTTTTCCTTGAAGGTTTTGATTGTCTCCAGATCCCGCGCGATTGTGGTTGGCGGGGTCAGGTCAGGAAAATCCAGAACCAGCAGTTTTTCCGGGTAGTTGCGCACCCAGAAGGGATCATTCACCACAAGGGCGCGCCCGTTCAGGCGGTCCAACAGGTGCGTGGAGGTGATGTAGTGCATGTCGAACGGTGGGTCCTGACGCAGCCAGATCACGTCGAAATCGGCCAGATCCACTTCGCGTTCTGGCCCCAGAACCGCGGGATCGCCGGGAACGCGCTGTACCGTCATGTCCCGGCCAAGCGCTGTAATGCGACCTTCCTGATAAGCAAGCTGATCGGGTCCGTAGAAAAACAACTGATGTCCGCGGGCCTGTGCCTCTTCCGCCAGCCTGAACGAACTGTCTGCATTGATGTCCACGGTCCCGATTGGGTCCATCTGAAAGGCGATTTTCATGGCGTATCCCTCGTTTTCTCGCCTGATACATGGCGCAGAGGGGCAGGGGGTTCAATGGCGATCAAACCTGACCGAAGGCGTTTTCGATGATTTGAACCGCTCCGCTCGCGTCGACCAGAGCCGCGTCAAATCGGACATTCGTCAGCTGCCCATTGGGTTCATGCTCCAGAAACTGGGCTGCGGAGGCGTAGATTCGGCTGATCTGGCGGGGGCTGATCCGCGCCGCGGCCTTTTCAAAACTACTGCTTTTCTTGACTTCTATGAAGACGATGCCGTCCGCATCGCGTGCAATCAGGTCGATCTCACCACCGGCCCCGCGCCAACGACGGTGAGTGATGGTAAAACCACGTCGTTCATAATCAGCTGCAACGCACAGTTCCGCAGACTGACCCGCGTGGTAGGAAACTGACCCCCTGACCGAACGACTGGCCATTTCACTCCTTCCCGAGTTTCAGAGCCTTCTGATAGAGGGGGCGGCGCGGCAGTTTGAACATCTGCGAGACAAGATCAGCCGCGTCCCGAACCGAATGGGTTTCCAAAGCTCTTTGCAGAGCCTCTTCTACGTCAGAGTCCTTAACGGTTTGCGAATGGCCGCGATCAACCAGCAAGACAACTTCACCTTTTACGGTTTCGCCGCGATAGGCGTCGGCCAGATCGCCAAGCGTGCCGCGCCGGACCTCTTCAAATTTCTTGGTCAGTTCGCGGCACAGCGCGGCCTGACGGTCGGGTCCAAGACCCTCGGCCAGATCGGACAGGCTGGCGGCGACGCGCTTTGGTGATTCGTAGAACACCAGCGTACCGGGTATGTCGCGCAGCGCCTCTATCCGGCTGCGGCGCGCGCCCGAGGCATTGGGAAGAAAGCCTGCAAAAAAGAACGCATCCGTGGGCAAACCGGCAAGCGTCAAGGCCATCAGGGCCGCAGAAGGTCCCGGGGCACAGGTCACGGAATGCCCGGCCTCGGCCGCCTGTCGTCCAAGATCGTAGCCGGGGTCGGCAATCAGCGGCATCCCGGCTTCGGATGCGTAGGCCACCGACAATCCCTGCGCCAGGGCGTCCAGGATTTTCTGGCGCGCGCCTGCACTGCTGTGGTCGTGGTAGGCCTGGATACGCCGCCCTTCCAAGGGGATTCCATGAATCTCCATCAGGCGCCGCAGGCTGCGGGTGTCTTCGGCGGCGATCATGTCAGCCGAGGCCAGTACATCCAGCGCCCTGAGCGTGATGTCGCGCGCCGTTCCGATCGGAGTGGCAACAAAATACAATCCCGCGCCTAATCTGACCTTCTGGAAATTCAAAGCTGGACCCTCACTGCATGACGTTTATTATCGCGGCTCAATAGAATAGCAGCGTTCCAAGCCGCCGGATCAGGGAGTTTTCATTTAGATGTTTACCGTTTGCAAGCCCGTTCGCAAGTTGGCGAAATCCGCCGTAGTCCTCGCCACTGCCGCGCTTCTGGCCGCTTGTGAGCCCGGCGGTCTGGGCGGGGGTCCTTCGATCAACGCATCCAAACCGGTGCCTGTCGCCCTACTGGTTCCACGCGGATCGGCGCAATCGGGGGATGCGGCATTGGCCCAAAGCCTTGAAAACGCCGCCCGTCTGGCCATGGCTGATCTTCAGAATGTGCAGATTGATCTTCGGGTTTATGACACTGCAGGAAACGCGGGTATCGCCGGCACGGTGGCCAAACAGGCCGTGGATGACGGTGCGAAGATCATCATCGGCCCGGTTTACGCGCAGGCAGCCAATGCCGCCGGTTTGGCCGTTCTGGACAAAAGCATCAATGTTCTGTCCTTTTCCAACAACACCAGCGTCGCCGGTGGAAACGTGTTTGTGCTGGGACCGACCTTTGAAAACACGGCTGGTCGGCTGGTGAATTACGCGGCCCAGCAGGGCAAAACCGGAATGGTCGTCGTTCACAGTAACGATGGGGCAGGTCAGCAGGGCCAAACCGCAATTATTTCAGCCCTCAGCACAAGCCGGGTCAACAATGCGGGTTCGGTTGGATTTGACCGCTCGCAGCAGGGCGTCATCGGCTCGGTTCCGACGATTAAGTCGACGGTCGATGCAACCGGGGCCGATTCGATCTTTCTGACGGCAACCACCGCCGGTGCCTTGCCGCTGTTCAGCCAGTTGCTGCCCGAAGCTGGTATTTCTCCGGCTACGACGCAATTCATCG
The DNA here is from genome assembly GCF_056537185.1 of Ruegeria sp. CG4. Classification (NCBI taxonomy): domain Bacteria; kingdom Pseudomonadati; phylum Pseudomonadota; class Alphaproteobacteria; order Rhodobacterales; family Roseobacteraceae; genus Ruegeria; species Ruegeria sp. CG4. The sequence goes on from NZ_JBQFRB010000010.1 coordinate 44,940, forward strand.
GGCTGACACGCTGGGATATTCCGCCGCAAACACTAGAATTGCCGGGTGTGCAGGGCGGGTGGTTTGCCTTGCCGGATCCGGCAAAGGCACAAGCCTATCGCCAACGGTACAATGCGACCTATGGCGAGGCACCGCACCCGATCAGCGGTTTGGCCTATGATGGCATCGCGGCCATCGGCGCATTGGTCGGGCAGGGGAAATCGGACGCGCTGACAGGTGCCGCCCTGACCCAGAACGCTGGGTTTCAGGGCGTTGGCGGCATCTTCCGTCTGCGATCGAACGGAACAAATGAACGTGGTCTGGCGGTTGCCACGATCCAGAACAAACAGGTGGTTGTGATTGACCCTGCTCCACAAAGCTTTGCAGGCGCCGGTCTCTGAGCCCGAAGGCAGCCTGATCTGCCCGGCAAACGAGATTTTTGACAGCGAGGGCGTCAGTGCCCGTTTGTCCGAAGCCTTCGATAACTGCAATGACAATGCTGAAATGCGCGCGGAAACCGTGCGCGTTTTGCGTGATGCGCAGAAGGCCGGACGCACGGCCATCGCCAATTCGTTTGCGGAGCAACCCTTTGCCGCGCGACCACTGACGCGATCGTACACCTACCTGACGGACCAGTTGGTCGGAACCGCGATGCTGGTCTCCGGCCGGTATCTTCACCCGCTGGCCAATCCGACACAGGGTGAAAAGATCGCAGTTCTGGCGGTCGGAGGGTATGGCCGCGGTGAAATGGCCCCGTCATCCGACGTCGATCTGCTGTTTCTGACCCCCTACAAGATCACCGCGTGGGCCGAGAGCGTGATTGAATCCATGCTCTACATCCTTTGGGATCTGCGGTTGAAGGTCGGGCATTCATCACGCACAATCCGGGATTGCCTGCGTTTGGGCGCGGATGATTTCACGATCCGCACTTCGATGCTCGAGCAGCGGTACCTTGCCGGGGACAGGGAATTGGCGACGGGGCTGGAAGAGCGCCTGAAAGCCGACCTGTTCAAGGGCAGCGAGCGTGAATTCATCGAAGCCAAGTTGCAGGAGCGGGACGCACGACACCTCAAGCAAGGCCAGCGATATATGGTCGAGCCCAATGTGAAAGAGGGTAAAGGGGGTCTGCGCGACTTGCAGTCATTGTACTGGATCGCCAAGTACATCTATGGCGTTCACGACGTGGCCGAGCTTGTTCCGCTTGGCTTGTTTACACCTGATGAATTCAAGGGCTTTGTCGAGGCTGAGGAGTTCCTTTGGGCTGTCCGGTCGCATCTGCATCTGATCACGGGTCGCGCGACCGAGCAGCTGACCTTTGATCTGCAGGTCGAGGTTGCCGACCGCATGGGCTATCAGGACCGCGCCGGTCGGCGTGCGGTCGAGGTGTTCATGCAGCGATATTTCCGGGAAGCAACGCGGGTCGGAGAACTGACGCGGATCTTTCTGACCAAGCTGGAGGCCGCGCATGTAAAAGGTGCGCCGCTGCTGGAACGCATCTTTCGCCGCCGCCGCCGTGTCAAATCAGGCTACACGGTGGTGCATGGCCGTCTGGATGTTGGTGACCCGGACAAGTTTCTGTCCGACAAACTGAACCTGCTGCGTCTGTTTGAGGAGGGGTTGCGGACCGGGATGCTGATCCACCCGGATGCAATGCGCCTAGTCACGGCCAACCTGCATCTGATCGACGATGAAATGCGCAATGACAAAGAGGCGCAGCGCATCTTCCTCGACCTGATGCTGAAACACGGCAACCCGGAACGCGCCCTGCGCCGGATGAACGAGCTTGGTGTGTTGTCGGCCTTCCTGCCCGAGTTCGAGCCTATCGTGGCGATGATGCAGTTCAATATGTATCACAGCTATACGGTGGACGAGCACACCATCCAGTGCATCGTCAACCTGGCGCAGATCGAACGCGGAGAGTTGGTTGAATCGCTGCCGCTCGCCTCGTCGATCCTGAAAGGGGGCGTCAATCGCAAGGTTCTGTATGTGGCGCTGCTTTTGCATGACATTGCCAAGGGGCGGCCTGAAGATCACTCGATTCTCGGCGCCCAGATGGCCCGCAAGATCGCGCCACGTCTCGGGTTGAACAAGTCAGACACCGAAACGGTCGAATGGCTTGTGCGTTATCACCTGCTGATGTCGGACATGGCACAAAAACGCGATATCTCCGACCCGCGCACGGTGCGTGATTTTGCCAAGGCAGTGCAGACGGTCAAACGGCTGGACCTTCTGACGGTGCTGACGGTTTGTGACATTCGCGGCGTCGGCCCAGATACATGGAACAACTGGAAGGCTACCCTGTTGCGCGCGCTGCATGCCGAAACAAAACGCGCGCTGGAAACGGGGATGGAGGATCTGAACCGGGCCAACCGCGGGGCCGAGGCCAAGAAGGCACTGCGGGTTGCGCTGGACGACTGGTCCAAGGCCGACCTGAAAACCGAAACCGGACGGCACTACGATCCTTACTGGCAGGGTCTCAATCTTTCGACCCACATCGAATTTGCCGAGATGCTGCAGGCTTTGGAAACCAGCGGCGACCCCGGAGCGATGGAAATCCGCCTGCACCCGGACGAAGACCGCGATGCCACCCGCGCCTGTTTCGCCATGGGCGATCACCCCGGAATTTTCGCGCGGATCGCCGGCGCGCTGGCGCTGGTCGGGGCCAACGTCGTGGATGCACGCAGTTATACGACCAAGGACGGCTATGTGACCGATGCGTTCTGGATACAGGATGCCGAAGGCCACCCATTCGAAGCCAGCCGCCTGCCGCGCCTGACCCAGATGATCCACAAAACCCTCAAGGGTGAGGTGGTGGCGCGCGATGCGCTGAAATCGCGGGACAAGATCAAGAAACGCGAACGCGCCTTCAACGTTCCGACCCACATCATGTTCGACAATGACGGGTCTGAAATTTACACGATCATCGAGGTCGATACCCGCGACCGCCCCGGTTTGCTGTTCGACCTGACCCGAACCCTAGCGGCATCCAACGTGTATATCGCCAATGCTGTGATCGCGACCTACGGCGAACAGGTGGTCGACACCTTCTATGTCAAGGATATGTTCGGGTTGAAATACTATTCGGAAAGCAAACAGCGCGGGCTGGAAGCCAAGCTGCGCAAAGCGATCACCGAAGGCGCCGAGCGCGCGGCCTCATGAAGCAGATCCGCCTGTTTTCGGGCCTGTTCACGGTCGGCTTCTGGACGCTTGCCAGCCGCATCCTTGGATTTCTGCGCGAAATCCTTCTGGCGGCCTATATTGGTCCGGGACCGGTCATGGATGCATTTGTCGCGGCCTTCCGCCTGCCCAACATGTTCCGCCGCTTCTTCGCCGAAGGCGCGTTCAACGCAGCGTTTGTTCCGATGTTCTCAAAGCGCCTTGAGGGCGGCGAGAACGCACAAGAGTTTGCGCAGGACGCCTTCAACCTGCTGGCGTTGGCTGTGTTGGCGCTGGTCGGCCTCGCCATGGTCTTCATGCCCGCGCTGGTCTGGGTCACGGCCGAGGGCTTCTATGGCGACGAACGTTTCGATCTGGCGGTGGATTATGGGTATATCGTCTTTCCCTACATCCTATTCATGTCGCTGGCCGCCTTGTTTTCGGGTGTCCTGAACGCGACGGGCCGGTTTGCCGCCGCTGCGGCCGCGCCGGTGTTGCTGAACATCTTTGCCTGTTCGGCCCTTATTCTTGGTGCTGTATCCGGTGGCGAAGTCGTCCGCTGGCTGCTGGCGGTCATTCCGGCGGCCGGTGTCGCACAGTTGGCGCTGGTCTGGGTCGCAACGGAGCGCGCAGGTATCCGTATTCGTCCCGGGCTTCCCAAGCTCAGCCCTGAGATGCGCAATCTGGTTCGTGTCGCGGTTCCTGCTGCTTTGGCGATGGGCGTGACGCAGGTCAACCTGGTGGTGGGCCAGTTGGTGGCGTCGAAAACCGAAAAAGCCGTCAGCTGGCTGTTTGCGGCAGACCGGCTTTACCAGTTGCCATTGGGTGTGGTGGGCATCGCTGTGGGCATCGTGCTGCTGCCCGATCTTTCGCGCCGCTTGCGCGCGGACGACAAGGATGGTGCGCGCAACGCCTTCTCCCGAGCGGGCGAATTCACGCTGCTTCTGACCATCCCATCGACTGTGGCGTTTGTGATCATTCCCACGCCACTGGTTTCGGTGCTGTTCGAGCGGGGCCAGTTCGGCCCAGAAGACACAGCCGCCACGGCGCTGGCCGTCGCGATTTACGGGGTCGGTCTGCCGGCCTTCATGCTGCAAAAGCTGCTGCAACCGCTGTTTTTTGCCCGTGAAGACACCCGCACGCCGTTTCACTACGCGGTGGTGGCCATGATCGTGAATGCTGCCCTGGCCTTTGGCCTGTATCCGGTTGTGGGCTGGATCGCGCCCGCCATTGCGGCTTCGGCTGCCGGGTGGGCGATGGTGGCGCTTCTGGCCATCGGCGCACGCCGGATGGGGGAAGAGGCCCGCTTTGACGCCCGCTTAAAGCGCCGTGCTTGGCGAATCGTCGCGGCCTCGGTTGGAATGGGCGCTGTGTTGTTTGTTGCGCTGCACGTGTTCGGCTGGGTCTTTGCCCTGCCAGGATGGCGTTATCCGGCCCTGTTCCTGCTGATTGCGATTGCCGCGATCACCTATTTCGCGTTGGGCCACCTGTTGCGGGCTTTTGAAGTATCGGAATTCAGGCGCGCCTTGCGCCGGTCCTGATCCGTCAGTCGCGCCGGATGCGCCCGACAATCCGGGCCCATCCACCCGGGGCCAAAAAGAACGACAGGCCAAAGCCGGTGGCAAACCCGCCCAGATCGGCGACCCAGTCGGACGTGCCGCCAAACAGCAGGCCGAACAGCAGTTGGATGCCCATCAGCACGGCAATCAGGCTGAAAGCGCGTGACTGGTTTTCGCCGACCAGCGACAGTTTGCGCCACAGCAGCCAGGTGAACGCGCCGATCAGACCGTAGACCGGTGGGAACCCGCCGACCAACGGGTAGCGGGGATCCAGGATCAGCGCATAGGCCAGTGCACCGCCGACACCTGACAGCACAAAGATCAACAGCATGGGAAAGCCGCCAAACACCTCGGCCACCATTTTGCCCATTGCCAGCACGAACACGCAGACAAAAATGGCCTGCGTGAAATTGGCCGAGACAAAGGGATAGGTCACGAACCGGATCAAATGTTCGAAGGGCCACCGCCCGTTTTGAACCATCCAGTCGAAGATGTCCGGCGAGAAGGCATAGCTTTGCAGCGCGTCCAGCCGCCATCCGACAGCCGAAGGTCCGCCGACGATCCCGCGCGTACCAAGGGAAAACGCCAGTTCGATACCAATGATGAACAACACCAGCGCCACAACGACAGGCGGCAGAGGGTTCACGGCAGGTGTATATTGTTCGCTGCTCATTGGGCGGGCCTTTCGCGGCTGTTGACGTCCCTTGACCTCATGGGTAAGCGACGGGGGCTGATTTTTCCAGACGGGAGTTCCCTTCGATGACCGAAACTCAATTCACGCCGCGCGTGTTTTCCGGCATCCAGCCTTCGGGAAACCTGCACCTTGGCAACTACCTCGGTGCGCTCAAGCGTTTTGTGGATATGCAGGGCCCTGAGTTCGAGACCATCTATTGCATGGTCGACCTGCACGCGATCACCGTCTGGCAAGACCCGGAGCGTCTGCGCGAAAAGACCCGCGAAGTCTGCGCGGGTTTTATCGCCGCCGGTCTTGATCCGGAAAAGTCGATCCTTTTCAACCAGAGCCAGGTGGCCGAACACACGCAGCTTGCGTGGATCTTCAACTGTATCGCCCGGATGGGCTGGATGCAGCGGATGACGCAGTTCAAGGACAAGGCGGGTAAGAATGCGCAAAACGCCTCGCTGGGTCTGTTTGCCTATCCTGCGCTGATGGCGGCGGACATTCTGACCTATCACGCAACCCATGTGCCAGTGGGAGAGGATCAGAAACAGCATCTGGAACTGACCCGTGACATCGCGATCAAGTTCAATCACGACTATGGGGTGGACTTCTTTCCTGTGACCGAACCGGTCATCGGTGGTGCTGCGCCGCGTGTGATGAACCTGCGCGACGGAACGCGCAAGATGTCGTCTTCGGATCCGTCCGACATGACCCGGATCAACATGACCGATGACGCCGACGCGATCGCCAAGAAGATTCGCAAGGCCAAGACAGACCCGGATGCGCTGCCGTCCGAGATCGACGGGCTGGCAGAACGCCCGGAGGCGCGCAATCTGGTAAACATCTATGCCGCCCTCAGCGACCAGACTGCCGAGCAGGTTCTGGCCGAAGCAGGCGGCAAGCAGTTTGGCGAGTTCAAACCGATGCTGGCCGAACTGGCGGTGTCGAAGCTGGCGCCGATCTCGTCCGAGATGGCCCGACTGATGGGCGAAGAGGCCGAGATCGACCAGATTTTGGCCCGGGGCGCAGAGAAGGCGCGCGCGATTGCATCTCCGATCCTGCAGCAGACCTACGAAATCGTGGGCATGGTCGGCGCCAAACAGGGCTGATTACGCTGGACGTTGCCTCAACGCCTTCCTAGGTTTGCCATAAGCTAGGGAGGGCGCCATGGCAGTCGGCAAGAATATCCGTACCTATTTCGAGGGTCAGTGGCATGACGGGGATGCCCCGATCATGCGCGCGGCCGATCACGGTGCTTGGCTGGGATCGTCCGTCTTTGATGGGGCGCGGTATTTTGATGGCATGGCCCCGGATCTTGAGGCGCATTGTGCCCGCGTGAATCGCTCGGCCGAGGCGCTTATGCTGACGCCATTCGTAACCACTGATCAGATGATCGGGATCATCCGCGAAGGCTTGAAAAGCTACAGCCCCGATGCCGCTGTCTATATCCGTCCGATGTACTGGGGTATCGATGGCGACGCGACCGCTATCGTTCCGCAGGAAAACAGCACCGGTTTTGCGGTCTGTCTGGAAGAAATTCCGATGGCGCCCGAGACTGCCTCGGCAACGCTGGGCACCACACGATTCCGTCGCCCGGTATTGGAATCCGCAGTCGTGAATGCCAAGGCCGGCTGTCTTTACCCCAACAACGCTCGGATGTTGCAGGAGGTGCGCGGAAAAGGGTTTTCAAATGCGCTTGTCACCGACGCCCTTGGACATGTGGCGGAAACCGCAACGGCCAACATTTTCATGGTTCGCGACGGCGAGGTGTTCACACCCACCCCAAATGGAACCTTTTTGGCCGGGATCACGCGCGCGCGTCATATCAAGAACCTGAGGGCGGACGGCGTCACCGTGCACGAAGCCATCCTGAGCTTTGATGACTTCCACAACGCTGACGAAGTGTTCATGACCGGGAACATGAACAAGGTCACACCGGTAACGGCACTGGAAGATACCCGGTATCAGGTTGGCCCGATTTCCCGCCGCGCCCGTGAGTTGTATTGGGATTGGGCCGCCAGCAACCGCTAACACGTCAATGCGGCGCGCTTCCGAGTTGCCAGTATCCCCACTGTCGGGCATGATCCCGGAAACAAAAGAGGATACAAATGCGTAAGTTCCTGGTCATACTTGACGACAGCCGCGAATGCCTGAATGCCATGCGTTTCGCGGCAATGCGTGCGGCGCATACCGGCGGAGGGGTAACGGTTCTGTCGGTCATCCCTCCGGATGAGTTCAACCACTGGATCGGTGTGGCGGAAGTCATGCGGGAAGAAGCGCGCGAGCGCATTCACGCACATTTCGAGGTGTTTGCGAAATGGATGCGCGACAAGCAGGGTATCGAACCCGAACTGGCCATCCGCGAAGGCGATCCGGTGCCGCAGATCATTGAACATGTCCAGTCGGACCCTGAAATCGGGGTGCTTGTTCTGGGTGCGGGCGTTGAAAAGAAAGGGCCCGGTCCGCTGGTGACGCAACTGACACGCAATTCCGGCAGTCTTCCGATCCCGATCACCATCGTGCCCGGGGATCTGAGCAAGGAAAAGCTGGAAGCTATTACCTGAGGCCCCAACATGACCCGCCGTATCCAATTCTGGTTCGAATTTGCTTCGACCTATTCCTATCTCAGTGCGATGCGGGTTGAACAGGTGGCGGCGCAAAAAGGGGTTGCCGTGGATTGGCAGCCCTTTCTTCTGGGCCCGATTTTCGCCGCGCAGGGATGGGACAATTCTCCGTTCAATATCTATCCCGCCAAAGGGCGCTATATGTGGCGTGACATGGAGCGTCTGTGCAAAAAGCGCGGGTTGGCTTTCGTGCATCCGAACCCTTTTCCCCAAAACGGAGTTCTGGCCGCCCGGCTGGTTCTGGCCATCGAGGATCAGGACCAAAAAGCGGCATTTGTGCGCGCTGTGTACCAAGCAGAATTTGCCGACGGGCGCACAATCTCGGACGAAAGCGTGCTGGCTGATTGTCTTGTCGTTGCCGGGTTGCGCAGCGATATGATTGCGCGATCAAAGGATCCGGCTATCAAGGAAGCTTTGTTCGAGCAGTCCAAGCGCGCTCAGGCCCTGGACCTGTTCGGGGCGCCCAGTTTTGTAGCAGGCGACGAGCTGTTCTGGGGGGATGACCGGCTGGAGGATGCGGTCGATTTTGCCAGTACGATTTAGAATCGTTCCAAATCTTGACTTCCACGGCGCCTGCCCGCATATCAGGTACAACCCAACCGGAGCCGCGCCATGTTCATTCAAACCGAATCGACGCCCAACCCTGCAACATTGAAATTCCTGCCCGGCCAAACCGTTCTGGAAGCGGGTACGGCAGACTTCCCGACGGCCGAAGCTGCCGAGAAGTCACCCTTGGCCAAGCGGATCTTTGAGGTGAACGGCGTTACCGGAGTTTTCTTCGGCAATGATTTTGTAACAGTCACGAAGTCTGACGACCTGCAGTGGGATCACATCAAGCCCGCAATTCTGGGCGCGGTGATGGAACACTACCAGTCCGGTCAGCCGGTTATGGGCGCAGACGCCGCAACCGCTTCGGGGCACGCCGAACATACCGGCGAGGACGCGGAAATCGTCAATCAGATCAAAGACCTGCTGGACAGCCGCGTGCGTCCGGCCGTGGCACAGGATGGTGGGGACATCACCTTTCACGGCTTTGACCGCGGTGTCGTATATCTGCATATGCAAGGCGCCTGTGCGGGCTGCCCATCGTCGACCCTGACCCTGAAAATGGGGATCGAGAACCTGCTGCGTCACTACATCCCCGAAGTGACCGAGGTGCGCCCGGTTGCCGTCTGATCCGATCATACTGGCATTCGACACATCGGCCGCGCATTGCGCGGCCGCTTTGTTGCGGGACGGTGAAATCGTGACCTCCTGCGCTGAACCCATGACGCGCGGCCAGGCGGAACGCCTGATGCCTCTGCTGCACGAGGTTCTGGCTCTGGGCGGGTGTACTTGGGCGGATTTGGATGCGATCGGCGTTGGCATAGGTCCGGGCAATTTCACCGGAATCCGAATCTCGGTTTCTGCCGCACGCGGTTTGGCGCTGGGCCTGGGAATTCCGGCTGTCGGCGTGACGGGATTCGATGCCCTGGCCGAATTTGCGCCTCAGGGCAGCATCCCTGCGATTCGCGCGCCGCGAGAGCAGGTTTATGTTTCCTTGCATGATTCTGACCCGGAACTGATTGGCCAAGAGACGGCAGAAACGTTTGGAGCCCTGGTTCTGAACGACAACGCGGATTTGCAAGCCCGCGCGATTGCCCGGATTACGTCGCGTCGCTGGCAGTCTGTATCAGAGGCACCAGCGCCGCTCTATATCCGTGCGGCCGATGCGGCCCCATCGAAAGATCTGCCTCCGGTGTTGCTGGACGAATGAAACCGCAGGATCTTGCAAGGACGCATGCCGCGGCTTTTACCCGAGCCCGCCCGTGGAGCGCCCAGGAGTTTTGTGATCTTCTGGAAAACAGATTCACGCATGTTGTTGGAAATGAACGATCATTTGCCGTCATTCAGGTTATTGCCGATCAGGCGGAGCTTTTGACGATTGCAACTCACCCGGCCTATCAAAGGCAGGGGCTTGCAAGGCAATGCATGAAAGACTGGCACAACAAGGCAAAAAAACTGGGTGCCACTCACACTTTTCTGGACGTAGCGGCCGACAATTTGCCGGCAATTTCCCTTTATCAGAGCTGTGGTTACAAGGTCTGCGGCCTGCGTAAGGGGTATTACCTTCATGAAAACAATCAGAAGCTCGATGCAATCCAAATGGAATGCCGCCTGATCTGAAGGCAGGCAAGTTTTTTACCGATTGGTCAAATTAGTGGTTGACCATGGCTGTTGCAAACGGCCTTAATTCCCGCCATCACAACAGTTATGCTCGCTCTGAGTGGGTAAAGGGGGCTATCTTGGCTCCAGCCGACAAAAAAACAAAACGGGAGTAACCAATGACCCTGATGAAATCCTTGATGGGTGCCGCAGCTGCAGTCGCGATGACAGCGGGTGCCGCAATTGCAGAACCGGCCCTGATCTTTGACCTGGGTGGCAAGTTCGACAAATCGTTCAACGAAGCGGCCCATAACGGCGCATCACGTTGGGCCAATCAGACCGGCGGTACCTACCGCGAGATCGAGCTTCAGTCCGAAGCCCAGCGCGAGCAGGCCCTGCGCCGCTTTGCCGAAGCCGGTGCCAACCCGATCATCACCATGGGTTTTGCAATGGCCGATCCGCTGTCTGCTGTTGCAGGCGACTATCCGGACACCAAGTTCGTCGCGGTTGACGTAACCTGGCTGGACGCGCCGAACATCCGTCAGATCGGCTTTGCCGAACATGAAGGCTCGTATCTGGTCGGCATGATGGCCGCGATGGCGTCCAAGTCCGGCACCGTCGGCTTTATCGGCGGCATGGACATTCCGCTGATCCGCCACTTCGGTTGCGGCTATGCACAGGGCGCCAAGGCTGTGAACCCGGACATCAACGTGGTAGCCAACATGACCGGCACCACCCCGGCCGCCTGGAACGACCCTGTAAAGGGTTCGGAACTGACCAAAGCCCAGATCAGCCAGGGCGCTGATGTGATCTATGCGGCTGCCGGCGGCACCGGTGTTGGTGTTCTGCAAACTGCGGCGGACGAAGGCATCCTGTCGATCGGTGTGGACAGCAATCAGAACCACCTGCACCCGGGCAAGGTTCTGACATCGATGCTGAAACGCGTGGACGTTGCTGTTTATGAAGCGATGAAAGCGGGTGAAGACCTTGAAACCGGCGTATTCGCCATGGGTCTGGCCGAAGACGGAGTTGGTGTCGCAATCGACGATAACAACCGCGAACTGGTACACCCCCAGATGGCTGATGCCGTAGAAGCTGCACGTCGTGGCATCATCGACGGGGACATCTCTGTTGTCAGCTACTACGAGAACGACAGCTGCCCGGCACTGCAGTTCTGATATCGCATGGGACGGGGGATTTTATCTCCCGTCCCAACTCACTCTGCCGCTGTTTGACTACGCGGCCCTTCGGCAATTGAGGGCAAGACATGACCGTCCCCGCCATTGAGCTCAAAGGGATTTCCAAAGCCTTTGGGCCGGTTCAGGCCAACAAAGACATTTCCATCAGCGTCGCCCCCGGCACGATCCACGGGATCATCGGTGAAAACGGTGCGGGCAAATCCACGCTGATGAGCATCCTCTACGGGTTTTACAAAGCCGACAAAGGCGAGATCTGGATCAACGGGACAAAGACCGAAATCCCTGACAGCCAGGCCGCGATTGCCTCGGGGATCGGGATGGTGTTCCAGCACTTCAAACTGGTCGAGAATTTCACCGTTCTGGAGAACATTGTTCTGGGCGCTGAAGACGGCGGGCTGCTGGCCCCGTCTTTGTCCAAGGCGCGCAAGGAACTGAAAGCGCTGGAAGAAGAGTACGAACTGTTCGTGGATCCGGACAAACGCATCGACGAGATCGGCGTGGGCATGCAACAGCGTGTCGAAATCCTGAAAGCCCTGTATCGCAAGGCCGAGATTTTGATTCTGGACGAGCCGACCGGCGTTCTGACCCCGGCTGAGGCCGATCAGCTGTTCCGCATCCTTGACCGTCTGCGGGCCGAGGGGAAGACCATCATCGTGATCACGCACAAGCTGCGTGAGATCATGGAGAACACCGATACGGTCTCGGTCATGCGCCGCGGGCAGATGACTGCGACGGTCAAGACTGCCGACACCAGCCCCGAGGAACTGGCCGAGCTGATGGTTGGCCGGAAGGTCCTGCTGCAAGTCGATAAAGTGCCCGCCCAGCCCGGCAAACCGGTGCTGGAGATCGAGAATCTGCGGGTGAGCGATCAGGCGGGTGTCGAGCGCGTCAAAGGTATTGATCTGACGATCCGTGCCGGTGAGATCGTCGGCATCGCCGGTGTTGCTGGCAATGGTCAGTCCGAATTGCTGGAAGTTCTGGGCGGAATGCGACCGGGGCAGGGGTCCATCAAGCTGAACGGCACCCCGCTGGCGCTGAGCGGGCCGGGTTCGGACGGGCGCGCGCGCCGCGATCAGCACATCGCGCATGTCCCCGAAGACCGGCAGCGCGAAGGTCTGATCATGAATTTCCACGCTTGGGAAAACGTCGCCTTCGGCTATCACCGTGACCCCGCCTACAAGCGCGGCATTTTCATGGACAACGCTGCCCTTCGGGCAGATACCGAGGCCAAGATCGAGAAATTCGACGTCCGCCCACCGAACCCGTGGCTGACTGCCAAAAGCTTCTCGGGCGGAAACCAGCAGAAAATCGTCGTTGCCCGCGAGATCGAGCGCAACCCCGACCTGCTGCTGGTCGGTCAACCGACGCGCGGCGTGGATATTGGTGCGATCGAATTCATTCACAAACAGATCGTCGCCCTGCGCGATCAGGGTAAGGCAATCCTGCTGGTCTCGGTCGAGCTGGAAGAGATCTTCTCTTTGTCCGACCGGATTGCGGTGATGTTTGACGGACATATCATGGGCGAACGTCTGCCCCATGAGACAGATGAAAAAGAACTGGGCCTGTTGATGGCCGGTGTGGCGGGAGAGGCCGCGTAGTATGGAAAAAATGCCCAAATGGGCCGATGTCGTCCTGATCCCGCTGATCAGTCTGATATTGGCCGCAATCCTCTCGGCACTGGTCATCCTGGCCATCGGTGAAAACCCAGTCGAGGCCGTGAAGCTCATGGTTTCCGGCGCGCTTGGGTCGACCTATGGCTGGGGTTACACCCTGTATTACGCGACGAACTTCATGTTCACGGGGCTGGCGGTGGCCGTCGCCTTTCATGCGCGCATGTTCAACATCGGCGGCGAAGGACAGGCCATGCTGGGCGGCCTTGGGGTTGCCATCGTCTGCCTCTATGTCCCCTGGCCACACTGGAGCATTGCCCTTCTGGCCGCCTGCGCCGCGTCAATGGTTTTCGGTGCGGCATGGGCTGCGATCCCGGCCTATCTGCAGGCCAAGCGCGGCAGCCATATCGTGATTACCACGATCATGTTCAATTTTATCGCAGCGGCGGTTCTGAACTATGTTCTGGTCAATGTGATGCGCCCCCCGGGGGCGCAGGATCCGGCGACCGCCCGGTTCCCCGAAGCCGTTCATCTGCCTACGTTCCAGTCCATGTTCTCGACGGCCGAAAACGTTCTGTTCAAAGGTGCCCCGGCCAATATCACCTTCTTTGTCGCGGTTCTGGCCTGTTTCGTGGTTTGGGCGCTGATCTGGCGCACCCGGCTTGGCTATGAAATCCGGGCCTATGGTCATTCGGAAACCGGGGCCGTCTACGCAGGCATCTCACCCGTGCGCATTACCATCATCGCCATGCTGATCTCGGGCGCGCTGGCTGGCCTTATGGCCATCAACAACGTCATGGGCGAGGCGGAGCGGCTGGTTCTGAACTCGACCGAGGGCGCGGGTTTCATCGGTATCGCGGTGGCGCTCATGGGGCGCTCTCATCCGTTCGGGGTGTTTCTTGCGGCGATCCTTTTCGGGTTCCTGTACCAGGGCGGGGCCGAGTTGGCGTTCTGGACCAGTATTCCGCGCGAGCTGATCGTGGTGATTCAGGCGCTGGTGATCCTGTTCACCGGCGCGCTGGACAACATGGTTCGCATGCCGCTTGAAAAACTGTTCCTGGGTATGCGGAAAGGAGCTGAGTGATGGACACATTCCTGATCATCATCCAGGTCCTGGACTCAACCATCCGCCTTGCAACACCGCTGCTGCTGGCCTGTCTGGCCGGGCTCTATTCCGAACGGGCGGGCGTCTTTGACATCGGACTGGAAGGCAAGATGCTGATGGCGGCTTTCTTTTCCGCCGCCGTGGCAGCCGTGACCGGGTCGGTCTGGCTGGGCTTGTTGGCAGGTGTTGCCGCATCTTTGGTTTTGTCCGCCCTGCACGGCGTTGCGTCGATCACATTCCGGGGCAATCAGTTGATCTCGGGCGTGGCGATCAATTTTCTGGCGGCGGGGATGACCGTTCTTGTGGCGCAAAGCTGGTTCCAGCAGGGGGGTCGAACACCTTCACTGATCGGTGGCGGACGGTTTGGACCGATCGAATTTCCCTTTGCGGAAGCATTAAGCGGTGTTCCGTTCATTGGCCCGATTTATTCCGAGTTGCTGTCTGGCCATTCGATTCTCGTCTACGTCGCCTTTCTGATGGTGCCTGCCACTTGGTGGATCCTGTTCCGCACCCGGTTTGGCTTGCGACTGCGCGCCGTGGGTGAAAACCCTGCCGCGGTGGATACGGCCGGTGTTTCCGTTGTGGGGCTTCGCTATGCCGCTGTTGCCATCTGCGGCCTGCTTTGCGGGATCGCCGGTGCCTATCTGGCCACCGCGCTTCAGGCGGGGTTCGTCAAGGACATGACGGCCGGGCGTGGCTTTATCGCGCTGGCGGCCCTGATCTTTGCGAAATGGAGACCCTGGCACGCGATGGGGGCCTGCCTTCTGTTCGGTCTGCTTCAGGCCATCGCCCTGCGATTCCAGAACATCGATCTGGGTGGGGTTGTCATACCGGTGCAAGTCATGGACGCGTTGCCCTATATCCTGACCGTGGTGATCCTTGCCGGGTTCGTGGGCAAGGCCGTGCCGCCACGCGCCGGGGGCGAACCCTATGTGAAGGAACGCTGATAGGTCCAGTTCGGACTAGTATCTCAGTCCTGTTCGCTGCAGAGCGGCATGCAGAGTTGATTTTGCATGTCGCACCCGCTCTAAAGGGGTATGCAAACGCCCCCTTTCATAACCCGGTCTGCAGACAGGCTTTTTTCGCTTTCCGATTCCTCGGACTCTGGCTCCGGGATTGTTGTGCGGGTCGGTCTGTCTTTGCCGCTGGTGGGTCATAAACAGAGATTGTTCGCCCAGAACACTGCCAAGACCGTGCCGGTGCGTCGCACTTGCGGCCAGACCCATTGCAATAAGACGGGCTTTGTCACATTACACGAACACACCCAGCCCGTTTAGAGAACATCATGCAGATTTACCTTCCAATCGCCGAAGTATCCGTGAACGCCTTTCTGCTGTTGGGTCTGGGCGGAATGGTGGGCATTCTTTCCGGCATGTTCGGAGTTGGCGGCGGGTTCCTTATGACCCCGCTGCTGTTCTTCATCGGCATCCCTCCCGCTGTGGCAGTTGCGACCGAGGCCAACCAGATCGTGGCGTCGTCGTTCTCTGGCGTGTTGGCGCATTTCCGGCGAAGGACCGTGGACTTTCGAATGGGCACCGTGTTGCTGACCGGAGGTCTGATCGGCGCGGCGCTGGGCGTTGTGGTGTTCAACTACCTCAAAAGCCTGGGTCAGGTCGATTTGCTGGTTACCCTGTGTTACGTCGTGTTTCTGGGTGTCGTCGGTAGCCTGATGTTCATCGAAAGCCTCAACGCGCTGCGCAAGTCAAAAAAGGCCGGAGGTTCGCCCCCCAAGCGACGTCAGCGCGGCTGGGTTCACGCCATGCCGCTCAAGATGCGCTTTCGGACTTCGGGCCTGTATATTTCGGTCATTCCACCAGCGTTGGTCGGGCTGTGCGTCGGCGTGCTGTCCGCCATCATGGGCGTGGGCGGCGGGTTCATCATGGTGCCTGCGATGATCTACCTGCTGGGCATGCCGACCAAGGTCGTTGTGGGTACATCGCTGTTTCAGATCATTTTCGTGACGGCGTTTACAACAATGCTGCATGCCACCACGAACTACACTGTTGATGTGGTCCTGGCGGTGCTTCTTCTGGTTGGTGGAGTTATCGGGGCGCAGATCGGCACGGTCATCGGATCGCGCATGCCGGCCGAGCAGTTGCGTGTTCTGCTGGCGGCCCTGGTGCTTGCCGTATGTGGAAAACTTGCGCTGGACCTGTTGCTTCAACCCTCCGAGTTGTACTCGTTGGGCGATGCGGGAGGACACTGATCATGATGCGTTATCTGATCGCCGTTCTGTGCCTTATCTGCCTGCCCGCGCATGCAGAGGATGAGCAGGTTGTTCTTGGCCTCAGCCAGGACCGGGTTGCAATCACAGCAAACTTTGACGGTTCCGAAATTCTGATATTCGGGGCGGTCAAGCGCGAAGCGCCGATCCCGCCGGGCCCGCCGCTGGAAGTGATTGTTGCGGTTGCCGGGCCATCCAGCCCTGTAACGGTGCGAAGAAAAGAGAAGCGGCTGGGTATCTGGGTGAACACCGACAGCGTGTTGGTCGATCTGGCACCCAGCTTTTATGCCGTTGCAACCAGTTCACCGCTGAATTCCATCCTGTCGGACGTAGAAGATCTGCGCCACCGGGTTTCGATCGAACGTGCCATCCGGTCGGTGGGTGCCGCGATGCATATTCGCGGCGCGCAGGACTTTGCGGATGCAGTTGTTCGAATTCGCGAGCATGAGGGACTTTACTCGATCCGAGAAAACACCGTGGCTGTGGATGAGCAGACCCTGTTCAGAACCTCGATCGACATGCCTGCAGACTTGACCGAGGGCGACTATGTCGCGCGCATTCTGCTGACACGCGGCGGAGAGGTTGTTTCCCAATTCGAGACGGTGATCGACGTGCGCAAGGTTGGACTTGAACGGTTTCTGTTCAACATGTCCCGCCAACAGCCGGTCTGGTACGGTCTGATGTCGCTTGTCATCGCGATCTCGGCCGGGTGGGGCGCCTCGACCGCGTTCAGATTGTTGCGCGAGAAGTAAACCTTTAGCCCCGGCCGATGTAAGGCATCGTGGTGGCCATCACCGTCATGAACTGAACATTTGCCTCGGGCGGCAGCGAAGCCATATGCAACACAGAGCGTGCCGCATCCTCGACAGACATAGTCGGGTCCGGGGTCGTGCCTTCTGCCATCGCCGTGTCGACCAGGCCCTGCACTATTTGCGTGCGCGCGTTGCCGATGTCGATCTGGCCGCAGGCAATTCCAAAGCTCCGCCCGTCCAATGACAGGCTGCGGGTCAATCCGGTGATCGCATGCTTCGTCGCCGAGTAGTGGACCGAGTTGGGACGCGGGACATGGGCCGCTATCGAGCCGTTGTTGATGATACGCCCGCCTTGCGGCGACTGATGGCGCATGATGCCAAAGGCCGCCCGGGCACACAGGAACATCCCGTTGAGGTTCACGTTGACCGAGTTGTACCAGTCGTCCAGCGCGATCTCGTCAATGGTTCCGCCAGGCGCGAAGATGCCCGCGTTGTTGAACAGCACGTCCAGACGGCCAGCCTGTTTGGTGAAAGCATCGAAGGCGGCGGCGACTGCGTCCGCGTTCGTTACATCGGCAACCAAGGGGACGGCGTTTTCGTAAGCCTCTGACATTGCCGTCAGAACATCGGCACTGCGCGCCAGAAGGCCGACGCGCCAGCCTTCCTTCAGAAACAACTCGGCGGTTGCCCGGCCGATACCGGAACTTGCGCCGGTTACGATGATGGTCTTCATGTGTCTTCAGCCTCCAGAACCAGAGAAGCCGCGGGGGCTGTGCGCAGGTCATCAACGCGCAGCGGATGAGTCGGTTTGGACAGGCGGTTGCGCACGACCCAGATCAGCCTTTCCTGCGCGCGGGTTATGGCCACATAAGCCAGACGTTTCCACAGGGGTTGTCCCGCCTCGGTACGGCCCATTCTGGCGGCAGCGTAGATATCGGGCGCAAAAACCTGCACCGTGTCCCACTGCGACCCCTGCGCTTTGTGAATCGTCACGGCAGCACCATGCAGGAAGGTTGCCCCCATGCGGGCGGCATAGGGGATAAACGGTTCTTCCTCGTCCGGTTTCTCGATCTTGACGATCGAGGCGGCGCTGACCTGTGGGTCTTCAGCCCCCATCACATGCAGACGTGAAAAACCCGGTTTGCGCCCGGGACCCAGATAGATGACCTGTGCGCCCTTGATCAGGCCGCGCGCTTCCAGATCCAGCCGCTTCTTGCGGTGTTTCAGCGGCAGTTCCAAACCGTCGCAGATCAGGGGTTCACCTTCGAGCAACTCGGTGTCGGGGGCGCCGTGAACATGCCGGAAGGCGTTGATCAGGCGGATGCGCGTGGCGTTGCGCCAGACCAGAACCGGGCTGCGCGCCATCAGGTCAACCTCGACCCGCTGCCCCCAGACGACGCGGTCATCCTGACGGGCGGTCTGCTCGACCAGCCTTTCGAAATCCTCGAACCCCATCGCCGGGTCCGCCAAGGCATGGGCAAGATCCAGAATCGGGTTATCCGCATCCTGCCGGTGGACCCGGTGTAGTGTCAGCTTCCGAGGCTCGGGCAGAGCTTCGAATACCATGCTGCCGGACTGGTTCACAGGCGCAAGCTGGGCCGGATCTCCGAACAGAAGCAAGGTTGGAAAAATCTCTTTCAGGTCCTCGAACTGCCGGTCATCCAGCATCGAGGCTTCGTCCACAAACCCGATATCGAGCGGTTCGTCCCGGCGTTTCCACCCGGTAATGAAATCCGAACCCCGGAGCCCGGCAGCGGCCAGCGCACCGGGGATGGATTTGTTGTTGGCATAGAATGCCGCAGCCCGGTCCAACGCCTCATCCGTCAGCCCCTCGATTTCGGGGCGTTCGTCATTTCCTGCGAGCCATTCGGCAATACGCTCATATTCCGGGTCGTATACAGGCGTGTAAAGGATGCGGTGGATGGTTGTTGCGGGAACCCCGCGCAGGCGCAGAACGCTGGCCGCCTTGTTGGTCGGGGCCAGAATGGCAAGGCTGCGCTTGTCCTTTGACTTACGGCTTTCAAAGTCGCCGGACACGATCTGAACACCGGTTTCGGCCAGCGCCTTGAACAATTCAGCCAACAGCAGTGTTTTGCCTGACCCGGCCTTGCCGATCACGGCCATCGTTTCTGTCTTTCCACCTCCGGGCGGCCTGAGCAGCGCGTCATCGTCAAGGTCGACGCCCGCCGATTTCAGCATCTCGGAAATGCTGTCATAGGCGGCGGCCTGATCATCGGAAAAGGTGACAAGAGGCAAGGACATGGCGCGACCCTACAGGGCCGCGTCAGTCACCACCAGACGCGGAGTCCGCTTTTCACGAATTCAGGCCGAAAGCGCGAACCGATGTTGCGCACTGCCCCCGAACGCTGCACGAAACCACAGCCGGGACAGGTCTCGGGAAACCCCCGCCCGTTCAGCCACCCGGTTGCAGTCCTCGGCTGAATAGGGCCACAGCCCGACCGAGATCTGATCCCGGCCCTTGCCCTGCGACCCCAGCACCACCGGCGAAGACCCTATCAGACGGTAGATCCGGATCATCCTTGCGTCGAAGACACCGGCAATATGGGTCAGGCCAAATCCTTCCATCACTTCGCCACCGCTCAGCATTATGGCACCTGCCGTGTGCGGGCTGGCATTGCGCGACAGGCAGAACCGCGTAACCTCCCAGATCAGCGGGCTGCGGATAGGACTGCCGCCCGTCAGATGACCAAAGACATCGTTTACCATGACCGGGCCGGTTGTCGGCAGTATCCGCATCGAACCGCCATGGCTGCCATCGGGTTCTTCCCAGATGACATAAAGCGGGTTCAGATCGTCATACCGATCCCGTTCTTCGCCGTTTTCGTCGACATCAACATCCCACCCCAGCCGGGTCTTGAACTGATCGGCGCGGTCCAGAAACATCCCCTTGGCCAGTTTTGGAAATTTATGCAGTTCGTCAGCATATACATAACGCAACATGACTTGTTCCCCTCGTCGTCCTGTGCAGGAACGAATGGGGTACAAACCCGTGGTTAATTTCCCGTTTGGTGACCGCGCGTTGCTTAAGTAGCTGTTAGGACTCGCCGTTCTGGTTTTCCCGGCTATGCGCCTCACGGTCTTCTCGGATTCGGGCCAGTGCTTGCCGCAGCAAGGGAACGCGATTGGGGCGAAAGCTTTCTTCCGTGATCTTCATGTCCTGCATCCGGTCCAAGCGGAAAAACCGGAAATCCCGGCGCAGGTGGCACCAGCTCAGCAGAATGCTGGCCCGATCCATATAGACGATGCTGAGCGGATTGACGCGCCTCGTGGTGGCATCGCCTTTTGCATCGGTATAGGCGAACTCGACCGTGCGTTCATCCCACGTGGCCTGCCGCAGATCAGGGACATGAATCGTGGGCGTGGCCGGGCGGTCAAAACGTGTTGCTGTCAGCACCGCATGACTTAGCCTGTGGGACTGGCGCTGTGGCAGGCGGCCCTGCAATTTGCGCAGCGCCGCGCTGGCTGCGTCGGACAGGGCAGGGTCCCCGATCTGCTGCACTTCGCGCAGGCCAAGAACAAGGGCTTCAAGTTCATCATCGGTAAAACCGAGCGGGGGCAGGGTCGCGTCTTCGATCAGGGTGAACCCAAATCCGGCCTCTCCGTCGATGACTGCGCCAAGGCCGCGCAATGTGTCTATGTCGCGGTGAACCGTGCGGGCCGAGACACCAAGATCCTGCGCCAGTTGTGAGGACGTTCTGGGAGACGGGCCCGAGCGCAGGGCCTGCATCAGTTGGAACAGTCGGGTGGTTCGGGTCATGATGCAACTTAGCCTAAACCTGATGTCAGTTTCTGTCATCAGTCGGAGTTATGCATCGACCATCCCACTTAGGAGCGATTTTGATGCTGACCCTTCTGACCTTCCCATCCGCCTTTGGCCAATACAGCGCCAGCCCCTTTTGCGTGAAAACGGCTCTCATGCTCCAGCACTCCGGCCAGTCGTGGCAGCGGTCGGATCTGCTGGATCCCCGAAAGATGCCGCACCACAAGCTTCCGGTGTTGCGCACACCCGACCGGTTGGTGCCGGACAGTGACCTGATCCGGGACTGGCTGGAGGCGCAGGGCGCCGAATTCGACCGGGGCCTGAGCGACATTCAAAAGGCGCAATCGCGTGCTTTGGTGCGAATGGCTGAAGAGCACTTGTATTTTCAGATCGTTCTGGACCGCTGGGGCAATGACGAGGTCTGGCCGATCCTGCGAAACACGTTCTTTACCTCTGTACCGGCTTTGATCCGAAAGCCGGTTTCCAATGCCATCCGAAAATCCGTTCTGAAAGGATTGCAGGCGCAGGGGGTTGGCCGATTTTCGGTTGCTGAACGGATGGAACGAATCGAGCGGGATCTGGAATCCATCGCCGCATTTCTTTGGCAATCTCCGTTCCTGCTGGCGGAACACCCGACATCGGCGGATATGAGTGTTGGTCCAATTCTCGCGGCGATGCGGGCGACACCGTCGGACACTCCGCTGACGCGGCGGATCAAACAGGATAAACTGCTGAATAGCTATATTGACCGCATGGAACAGGCGATCCCATTGGTATGAGACCTTTTGAGAACCCGGCAGTGGCACAGGCTTTCGAGGAACTGCCCCAGGGCACTCGAAAGGGTGCCCTGATCCTGCGAGAGCTGGTCTTTGAGACCGCAAGCGATCTGGAAGCCGCGCAGCCGTTGGCTGAGGCGTTGCGCTGGGGCCAGCCTGCCTACCTGGCGCCCAAGGGATCAACGGTCCGGCTTGGTAGCCACAAGTCCGCCAGCTTCGCCCTGTTCGTGCATTGCCAGAGCCGGTTGATGGGCGATTTCACCTCGGCCTTTCCCGGTGAAGACCGGATCGATGGCAATCGGGCCGTGTTGTTCGATGACATTGACCAGATCGACGAAACCCGTCACGGTTGGCTGATCGCGCGGGCGCTGACTTATCACCTCTGACGGCGTTTGCGTTCGACCTTGCGCTTGATCTTGTCCTTCTTGCGCTTGGTACTGACCGCCTTGCGCCGGGTTGCCCGCTTTGCCGGCCCCCGTCCGCGCGGCAAGGCCTGATCGTCAATCGACAACAACTCCAGCTCCAGCCCGCCGGTCACAGGCGTCGCTTCAGTCAGACGAACAGTGACACGCTGACCTATGGCGATGATCAGGCCGGTGTCCGACCCCATCAGGGTTCCGGCCTCGCGGTCGAAATGGAAGAACTCCCGACCCAGTGAGCGCACCGGCACCAGCCCGTCCGCGCCGGTTTCATCCATCTTCACGAAGACACCGAACCGGGCGATGCCGCTTATGCGACCGGTGAACTCATTGCCCACCCGCTCGCTGAGATAGGCGGCAAGATAGCGGTCGGTTGTGTCCCGTTCCGCCATCATCGAACGACGTTCGGTGTCCGAGATGTGGGTCGCGGTCTCTTCCAAGCGATCGATGTCATCCTCGGTCAACCCATCCTTGCCCCAGCCATGGGCCGAGATCAGCCCGCGATGCACGATCAGGTCGGAGTAGCGACGGATGGGCGAAGTGAAATGCGCATAGTTCCGCAACGCCAGACCGAAGTGGCCGAAATTCTCAGGGTTATAATACGCCTGGGCCATCGACCTGAGGGTGGTGAGGTTGATCAGTTCCGCATCCTCGGTTCCGGCAGCGGCGTTCAGCAACGCGTTCAGGTGGCGTGTCTGCAGCACCTGCCCCTTAGCCAGGTTGAGGCCCGCGGCCTGAGCCGTTTCGCGCAGGCTTTCCAGCTTTTCGGGCGCAGGTTCTTCATGCACCCGGAACAATAGCGGCTGGCGCTTGGCGATCAACGTCTCGGCGGCGGCGACATTGGCGAGGATCATGAACTCCTCGATCAGTTTGTGCGCATCAAGACGTTCGCGGAAGGCCACGCTTACCACCTCTCCGGTGTCGCTGAGGACGATCTTGCGTTCGGGCAGGTCAAGTTCCAGTGGTTGCCGTACCGAGCGCGCTTTTTTCAGTGCGGTATACGCAGCATAGAGCGGTTTCAGAACCGGTTCCAACAGGGGTCCGGTACGGTCATTGGGATTACCGTCAATAGCTTCCTGCACTTCGGTGTAATTCAGCGAAGCGGCCGAGCGCATCAGCGCCCGAACGAAGCAGTGGCCGATCTTGTTGCCATCCGCGTCGATCTGCATTCGAACGGCGATACAGGCGCGCGGGACGCCTTCGTGCAGCGAACACAGATCACCCGACAAACGATCCGGCAGCATCGGCACCACACGGTCGGGGAAGTAACTGGAATTGCCGCGTTTGCGTGCCTCGCGATCCAATGCCGTACCTGGCTGCACATAAGCTGCCACGTCTGCAATCGCGACCCAGATGACATGGCCGCCAGGGTTCTTGGGATCGTCGTCGGCATGCGCATAGCAGGCGTCGTCATGGTCCCGTGCGTCCGACGGGTCGATGGTCAGCAACGGCATGTCCCGCAGGTCTTCGCGCCCTTTCAGGCCAACGGGTTTGGCCTTGTCAGCCTCATCAATCACCTTATCCGGAAAATCATCAGGGATGCCGTGCTGATGGATGGCGATCAGCGACACGGCCTTGGGCGCAGACGGATCACCCAGCCGTTCCACGATCCGCGCACGGGGCAGGCCCATGCGGTTCTTTGGCCCGGCCTGCTCGGCCTCGACCAGTTCGCCATCTTTCGCGCCCAGCACCGCGCCATCGTGAACCAGCCATTCGGTCTGGCCGGTCTTGTCGATGGGAACGATCCGCCCGCCCTCGGCACCTTTGCGGAAGATGCCGACGATCTTGCGCGGGTTGGTTCCGATACGGCGGATCAGGCGCGCCTCGTAATTGTGGTCTTCCTCATGCACCACCGTCAGGCGGGCCAGGATGCGGTCCCCTTCGCCCAGCGCCGGATCGCTGGCGCGGGCGACGATCAGGACAATGGGTTCGACCCCCTCGCCATGCCATTCCAGCGGGCGCGCAAACAGATCGCCTTCGGCGTTCGGCGCCTTCACCTGCAACACACTGACGGGAGGCAGACGGTCGGGGTCGCGATAGCTGCGCTTACGCTTTTCCAGATGACCCTCGGCCTCTAGCTCCTTGAGGATACGCTTGAGGTCAATTCGGTCCGCGCCCTTGATGCCAAAGGCCTTTGCGATATCGCGTTTCGAGGTCAGGTTGGGGTTCGCTGAGATCCAGTCCAGGACCTCCTGCTTGGTGGGGATGCGAGTCATGAATTCGGCCTAGCACGGGGATGCGACCGCGTCATGACCAAAAAAGCAGTCCGGTCGATCAGGTTTGCAGATCTGCGACGGTATCCACGTCGTTCAGATAATCCAGCAGCACGAAGCTGCGATCGGGGATCGAGGCGAGCGTGTCCGCCAGCGCGTGTTCCGTCGACCAGCGCACGTTATTGAACAATCCGGGTGGCAGCGCCGCTACGCCTTGCGCACCAACCAGCCAGTACCCGCCATCTGTCGCAGGTCCAAATACCATTTGCGTCGCCCCCAGGGCGCGAAAGGCGCTTGCGATGTGGTTTCGGGTAATGCCCGGTATGTCGGCACCGATCAGGCAGACGGGCCCGTCCGGAGCGCTGCGTAACATCCGGGCCATGCGGACGCCCAGATCGCCTTGCCCTTGCGCGACGCGCGGCAAATCGGCGGGCCAGATCCGGCTGGCCAAACCCTCCTGATCGGGTGAAACGGCCAGCATGATCTGCCACCGAGGATCGCGCAGCCGCCGGATCAGAGCCCTTGCCTGATGCCGAAACCACCACGCTGCACCGACCATGCCGATATCCCGACCCAGTCGTGTCTTGACCCGACCCGGGCGTGGTTCCTTGATCATGATAATCAAAGTGCGTTGCATGGATCAGGCGAAGTAATCCCCGAGAATGCGCGTATAAATCGCCTTGAGCTGTTCGATTTGCGCGAGTTCGACGCATTCGTCGACCTGATGCATGGTGCGCCCGACAAGCCCGAATTCGACCACCGGGCAATGGTTCTTGACGAAGCGCGCATCCGATGTGCCGCCGGTTGTGGACAGCTCGGGAGCGATTCCGGTTTCGGCTTCGATCGCGCGCGAAACCAGATCCGACAGGGGGCCCGGCGGCGTCAGAAAGCTTTCGCCGGAGATTTTGATGCGGGTATCGATTGTGACGCCAAACTCTTCGGCAACCCGGTCCGCTTCGGCGTGCAGCCAGTCACTCAGGTTTTGCCCGGAATGAAGGTCGTTGAAGCGGATATTCACTGCCCCGCTACATTGCGCGGGGATCACGTTCGTGGCCGGATTTCCGGTATCGATTGTGACGACCGCAAGGGTCGACGCATCGAAATGGTCCGAGCCCTGATCCAGCTGGTGGCTGGCCAGCCGGTCCATCAGCCGGGCGATGGCGGGCACCGGGTTCTTCGCGCGATGAGGATAGGCCGAATGGCCCTGGACCCCACTGACAGTGAACCAAGCGGTCATCGAGCCGCGCCGCCCGATCTTGATCATATCACCCATGCGGTTCGGGCAGGTGGGTTCACCAACCAGACAGACCGACATACGTTCGTCCGCAGCGTCCATGTAATCCAGCAATGCGGTTGTGCCGTCCAGCGCATCGGCTTCCTCATCCCCGGTGATGGTCAGGATGATGGCTCCGTCCGGCGGAGTGTCCCGTACGAAATCAATGGCTGCGGCTGCAAACGCAGCGACGCCAGACTTCATGTCCGTGGCGCCCCGGCCATACATGACCCCATCGCGTATTTCGGCCCCAAAGGGCGGCATGGTCCATGCTGCCTCATCACCTACAGGAACGACGTCGGTATGCCCGTTGAAGCCGAAGCTGCGCGCATGGCCCTTGCTGCCCCAGCGCGCAAACAGATTGCTGATCCCGCCGCGATCCGCCCGGGTGCATTCAAAGCCCGCGTCCGACAGGACTTTCTGCAACAGAACCAGCGCGCCGCCTTCCTCGGGTGTGACCGATGGGCAACGGATCAGGTCTGCCGTCAATTGTACCGGGTCTGTCATCGCGGGCCTCTTGTCTGTATTGCTGGGCAGGTTCGTGCACAGATTCAACGAATTGGCCCGATTGCCAACCCCAGGGCGCAAATTTTCCACCTGTTTTGCCCACGCATGTCTGGTTGAGACGTCCGGAAAACATGGCGCTTTACCCCGCGATCACCTTGCCGCCCGGTCCAAAACTAAGCTAGAGGGCCGCGAAACAGGTATCTTGTCGATGAAACGCCTATTCTTCGCAGTGGTCTGCCTGACTTTCGCCGTTCTTGCACAGCAAAGCCAGGCGCAATCGCTTACGGTCTCGACCGTAACACGCCCCCCGTTTTCCTATGTCGAGGACGGGGACCAGAGCGGTTTTTCCATGGACTTGCTGGAAGCCCTGTCCAGCGCGCTGGGCTGGGAGTATTCGGTCAACCGGCTGGATGCCTTTGGGGACATGCTGAATTCGGTGCAGGACGGGACAGCCGATCTTGCGATCGCCAATATCTCGATCACCGCGTCACGCGAAACGAGTATGGATTTCAGCCAGCCGATTTTCGAATCCGGTTTGCAGATCATGGTTCCGTCCGAAGCAATGCGCCGGCCATCCCTGCTGCAGGCGCTGTTGTCGCGCGAACTGTTCATAGCGATCGGGCTGGCTTTTGCGATCCTGCTGGGCGGCGGGATGCTGATGTGGAGTTTCGAACGACGTGCGCAACCCTATTTTGACCGCAAGCTGAACGAGGCATGGTTCCCGTCTTTCTGGTGGGCGTTGAATCTCGTGGTCAATGGCGGCTTCGAAGAACGCATGCCCCGGACGCCTTTTGGCCGTTTGTTGGGGGTCATTCTGGTTGTTTCTTCGCTGTTCATCGTGTCCGTTTTCACGGCCCGGATTACATCGGTCATGACAGTGGACGCGATCACCGGCAGCGTAAACTCGGTCAACGACCTCTATGGCAAGCAGGTGGGCACGATCTCGGGCTCGACCGCGGCCAACTTTCTGAACCGTCGCGAAATTGAGTTTACCGGCTATCCCGGACTGGAAGAGATGCTGACATCCTTCGAGAAAGAGGAATTGGACGCGGTCGTCTTCGATGCACCGATCCTGTCCTATTACGCTGCGCATGAAGGCCGGAAAATCGCCTCGGTGACAGGCGGAATTTTCCTGCGCGAAACCTATGGGATCGCCTTTCCGACCGGCTCGCCTTTGGTCGAGGAAGTCAACCAGGCGCTGCTGTCCCTGCGTGAAGACGGCACGTATTCCGAAATCTACCGTAAATGGTTCGGGGCGCGGAACTAGGACTGTTCCGGATCCCCGAAAAACGGCGTCATCTGCGCGACGATGACCGCGTTTTCATCCAGCGCCCGTTGCATCAGAGCACGTTCGTCAGAATCGATGTCGTGGCCCTGCGCCTCACGCTCGGCCAGTGTGCCATAGCCGGTAACATCCAGCGGAGCGGTATCGGCCTGTTTCAGAATGGCCACGGTTTCCCGTACCGCTTCCGCCTCGTCCACGCCGCTGGCAAAACACATCAGCGCAGCACCGGTCGCGCCCTCGGGCAGACCGTCACCTTCTTTCCGTCCGATCTGAACCAGCAGCGTATAGACCTGCTGGCGAGAGGGTTTCTTTTGCTTGTCCATATCCGGGCCTTAGCGCCGCACCCGGACATGGTCAAGTTCACGGTTGCCCGGTTCAGCCAGCAACGACGTTCTGTCTCTGCACGCCCAGACCTTCGATGCCCAGTTCGATTTTGTCACCGGGCTTCAGATAGGTCTGCGGTGTCTGACCCATCCCGACACCCGGCGGTGTTCCCGTGGCGATCACATCGCCCGGCTGCAGGGACATGAACTGGGAAAGGTATGAAACTACTGTCGCAACGGCGAAATGCATCGTCCGGGTCGATCCGTCCTGATAACGATGCCCGTTCACCTCAAGAAACATTGCCATGTTTTGCGGGTCCGAAACTTCGTCCCGCGTCACCAGCCACGGGCCAATCGGACCAAACGTATCCGCCGACTTGCCCTTGACCCACTGGCCCGAGCGATGAAGTTGGAAATCGCGTTCAGACAGGTCGTTGATCACGCAATAGCCCGCCACGTGGTCTAACGCTTCGGCTTCTGACACGTATTTTGCGGCTTTGCCGATAACCACGCCCAGTTCGACCTCCCAATCGGTTTTGACCGATCCGCGCGGGATCTCCACGGTGTCATTCGGCCCCATGATGGCCGAGGTTGCCTTGAAAAAGACGACTGGCTCCTGCGGCAGCTCCATACCGCTTTCGTCAGCATGGTCGGCATAGTTCAGGCCAATGCAGATAAACTTTCCGACCTGCCCGACACAGGCACCGATCCGGGTATTCGCATCGGCTTGCGGCAATTGAGCGGGGTCCAGCGCGCGGAGTTTTTGCAGGCTCTCATCGCCCAGCGTTTCGCCGGCAATGTCATCCACGACCCCCGACAGGTCCCGAATTACTCCGGTATCATCCAGAAGGCCCGGTTTTTCCTGACCGACAGGCCCAAAGCGCAGAAGTTTCATCCTGTTTCCCTCATTCTTCAGATCGTCCAGCCGCCATCGATGGCAAAGGGCTGTCCGGTGGTGTATTTGCTGGCGTCGCTGGCCAGGTAGAGTGCGAGTTCCGCGATCTCTTCGGCGGTTCCGATGCGCCCCATGGGCTGGCGCGCGATGAAATCCGTCATCGCCTGCTGATAGTCGCCGGTTTCACGCAGGCGGTCATGCAGGCTGGGGCTGTCCACAGTCCCCGGACAGATCGCGTTGCAGCGAACCCCTTGGGTGACGAAATCCGCCGCGACCGATTTGGTGAGGCCAATGACTGCCGCCTTCGAGGCGCAATAGGCAAAGCGGTTCGGCACGCCCTTGATCGACGAGGCAACCGACGACATATTGATGATCGAGCCGCCGCCGTTATCCAACATGTTCGGCAGGATCAGCCGGGTCAGCCGATACATGGCCTTGACGTTCAGGTCGAAACTGAAATCCCAGTCGCGTTCCTCGCATTCCAGAATGGACCCGTTTGCAACATAGCCCGCGCAATTGAACAGCACGTCCAGTGCCGGCAAGTCCGCGACAGCGGCCTGCACAGCACTGGCATCCGTCACATCCAGTTGCAGCGTCGTCACGCCCGCTGTTCCATCAAGCGAGGCCAACGCATCAGAGTTGATGTCGCATGCAATGACCTGCGCCCCTTCGGCGGCAAAAAGTTCGACTGACGCTCGGCCGATGCCTTGGCCTGCCGCCGTGACCAAGGCGGTTTTCCCGGCCAGTCGCGCTGGTGTTCCTTCGTTCGGCATACCGGACCTCATCCCTGTTCCGGCAGCAATTCGGCCGGAATATTCTGATAGCAAACGGGCCGCAGGAAGCGCCGGATCGAAAGCGTTCCCACAGAAGTTGCACCAAAGTTGGTCGAGGCCGGGTAGGGCCCCCCGTGCACCATCGCGTCGCAAACTTCGACCCCGGTGGGGAACCCGTTGGCCAGAATGCGCCCGGCCTTGCGCTCCAGCAGTGGCAGCAGCGAACCGGCATCCTGCGCGTCGCCCGCATCCATGTGAACGGTGCAAGTCAACTGGCCTTCGATCGTACGGGCGATATCGCGCATTTCGGCGATGTCCTGAACGCGCACGATGATGCCGAGCGGGCCAAATACCTCTTCCTGCAATCGATGGTCCGATTGCCAGTCTTTGCCGGAAACACTGAACAGCCAGGGTCTGGCCGAGCGTGTCTCACAGCTTTTGCCCAGGATCCGGGTAACACCGTTGCAGGCCGCCACGCGATCTGACCCTTGCCGGTATGCGTTCGCGATTCCGTCGGTCAGCATAGTTTGGGCAGCAACCTCCTGCAGCGCAGCTGCTGTGGCCGCTTCCAGCGCGTCCGCATCCGGGCCATCGATCACCACGGCGATGCCGGGATTTGTGCAAAACTGACCTGCACCCATGGTGAGCGAACCGGCCCAGCCCACACCGATCTCCGCGGCGCGGGCAGCTGCCGCCTGAGGCAGGATAAACATCGGGTTGACCGACCCGAGTTCACCGAAGAACGGAATAGGCTCGTCCCGTTGCGCGCACAGATCGAACAGCGCCCGCCCCCCGGCCAGGCTGCCGGTGAAGCCAACTGCGCGGATCAAAGGGTGCTGAACCAGCCGTTCGCCGACTTCACGTGTGTCACCCTGAACCAGCGAGAAGACACCCGGGTGGACCCCGCAAGCCTTGACGGCGGCGTCGATGGCCTGTGCGACGATCTCGCCAGTGCCCGGATGTGCCGGGTGCCCCTTGACGACAACCGGGCATCCGGCGGCCAGCGCCGCGGCGGTGTCACCCCCCGCAACCGAAAACGCCAGCGGAAAATTGGAGGCGCCGAATACGGCAACCGGACCCAGAGGGCGCTGTATCATCCTCAGGTCAGGGCGCGGCAGGGGCGCGCGGTCGGGCATAGCTGGGTCATGGCGCATGTCCAGATAGTCACCCTGCAGGATGTAATCGGCGAACAGGCGCAACTGTCCCACTGTCCGCCCGCGCTCTCCTTGCAGGCGGGCTGCGGGCAGGCCGGTTTCCTGGCTGCCAATTTCGGTGATTGCATCCCCCCGGGCATCGATTTCGTCGGCGACCCGGCGTAACAGCTCTGCCCGTTCGGCGCGCGAGGACCAGCCGTAGGTTGCAAACGCCTCTTCGGCGGCGTCGACGGCGGCGTCGACGTGAGATGCCGTTCCTGCCGCAAAGTCATGGGCGGGGCCTTCTGCCGGCTGCGAAGCAAAGACAGTGTCCGCGCCAATCCATTCGCCAGCGATCAGGTGTTTTCCGGTGAGCATATTGTGGTTCTTTCTTACAGCAGGCCGCGCCGGGCCAGGTTTCGCATCAGATGGGACGCCCCGAAACGCCATTCGGGGCACTCAGTCGCCAGACGCACCGTGTTGGTCAGTGTGCCCAGCTTTTCACTGGCGATGGTTACAACGTCTCCCAGCTTGTGTGTAAACCCTCCTCCGGGTGTTTCCCGATCCTGCGTCGGGGCGAACAGGGTCCCGAGGAACAGCATCAGGCCGTCCGGATACTGGTGATGCCGCCCGATCGTCTGGCAAACAAGATCTGCAGGATCGCGGCTGATCTGGGACATGGAGGAGCTTCCGTTCAGGTTGAAACCGTCCGGACCGTTTACTGTCAGTGTCAGTTCGGCCTGTCGCACATCGTCCAGCGAATAATGGTCATCGATCAGCCGGATCAGCGGACCGATCGCGCAGGACGCATTGTTGTCCTTGGCCTTGCTCAGCAACAAGGCCGAGCGCCCCTCGACATCGCGCAGATTGACGTCATTGCCCAATGTCGCCCCCATGATCACGCCTTGCGAATTCACGGCAAGCACGATTTCGGGTTCTGGGTTGTTCCATTCCGAAATCGGGTGCAGGCCAATCTCGGCCCCGTACCCCACCGACGACAGGACCTGCGCCTTGGAAAAGACCTCGGCGTCGGGTCCGATGCCCACCTCAAGGTACTGGCTCCACAAACCTTCTTCGATCAGGGCTTGTTTTGCCCTTGCAGCGGCGTCCGATCCGGGGACGATATCGCTCAGTTTCTTGCCGATGCGGACACCGATCCGGTTGCGAATGCTGTCGGCACGGGCCGGGTCGCCACCGGCCTTTTCTTCGATCACGCGTTCGACCATGGAGCCGGCAAAGGTGACGCCGCAGGCTTTGACGGCCTGCAGATCACAAGGGGCAAGCCAGGCAAATGTATCGCGGGCAGGGTCCAGCACCTCACCTTCGGCGGCGCGGACATATTCCACCGCATCTTCGCGTTCGAGGACATCCCGGACCGTGGGCGCGGTTCTTGATGTGATGTCCATCAGGCTTTCACCGCGCAAGGTGACAACGCACGGTCCAATGCCGGCACGTTCGATACGACCCAGCCACACACCGTCGCGGTCAAATTCAGACAGGTTCATTTCAATTCCTCAGGCTGTAGGCGCGCAGCGCATTGCCGCCCAGAATTGCCGAGCGTTCTTCAGGGGTCAGACCAGAAAGAAGTATGTCGGTAACCTCGACCCAACGTTCATAGCTGCTGGCAAGGTTGCAAACCGGCCAGTCGCTGCCCCAGATCAGGCGTTCGGGTCCGAACACGTTCAGCAGATGATCAACGACGGGGCGCAGGTCGCCGATGTCCCAGCCGGGCTGCGCTTCGGTCACAAGTCCGGACAGCTTGCAAAACGCATGGCTGTTGCTGGCAATTGCGGCAATGTCATCGGCCCAGTCAGACAGCCGACCGTCCCGGATCGCCGGTTTTGATGCGTGATCCACGATAACCCGCATCTGCGGGTATCTGGCCAGCAAACGGCGCAACGGCCCAAGATGCTTGGGCAAGGTCAGCGCATCAAAGGCCAGTTCGTGAGCGATGAGCGCCGCAAAGGCCGGGTGCAGAGACTCCCGCAGCATCCATTCAGGATCCTCGATATCCTGAATCATCGGGCGCAATCCGACGAGGAGTGGGTTTTGTGCCAGCGCCTTAATCTGTTGTGGGGCATCGGATGCTTCGAAGTCAACCCAGCCCACGACGCCTTTAACAAAGGAAGTTTTGTCCGCCAACGACAACATGAACTCAGTTTCGGCAACGGTCGGGGCAGCCTGAACCAGAACAGTGCCATCAATTCCGGCTCGTTCGATCAGAGGCAGCAGATCGGCAGGCAGAAAATCCCTGTAGATCGACCCCATCTCGGCTGTCAGCCAGCCGTAATCACCCCGATCCAGAGACCAGAAATGCTGATGAGCATCAATTCTCATCCAATCACGCCTTTTTTCAGGATGATATTGCCGTAAAGCCTGCGATCGCCGGTCTGGACGATGGCGAAAGCTTGGGATGCGCGTTCATAGAATGCAAAGCGCTCAAGGCTTTGTATTTCGACGGGGTTGTCGGCTGTCTGGTGAATGATGGATTGAAAGTCGGCCACCGCTTCGGGGATCGCCTCGGGGTTTCCCACCACCTGCATGGTCAGGGCGGGGTCGGGAACAGAATTGTCCAGCGGCATGACCGAGAGAACGGCCCGAAGAATATCACTGGCCGAGGATCCATCCGCACGCAAGCATTCGGGACCGGTGCTGGAGCCGGGAAAATTGGCGTCAGCGATAACGATGTCATCCCCGTGACCCATGGATCGCAAGGCATGTAGTAGGTCAGGGGAAAGCAGTGGATCGATGTTACGCAGCATGGGCCGTCTCCGATGGCAGGGGGGCATCCGCGCGGATCAGGCCTTCGGATTTCAGATCCGACCACAGCGAAGCGGGAATATTGCGCTCCAGCAAGGCGACATTCGCATTCACCTCGGCCGCACTGACCGCCCCGGGTACAACAGTTTTAATACATGGATGCCCAAGAGCGAACTGCAGGGCGGCCGCAATCAACGGGGTGCCGTGAGCGTCACAAACGGCCTCGATTTTGCGCACTTTGTCCATGATGTCCGGTGGCGCATCCGCGTAATTGTACTTTGCTCCGGGAACCGCGCCGGTCGCCAGAATGCCCGAGTTGTAGGGGCCGCCCAAAATGATGCCGACATCGCGCTTTTCGCAGAGCGGCAGAAAGCTGTCCAGCGCCTCCTGTTCCAGCAGCGTGTATCGCCCAGCCAGAAGGAAGCCGTCGAAATCCCCCAGACCCAGCAATTTCTCGCACACCTGCCATTCATTGACCCCGGCGCCAATCGCGGCGATTTCGCCCGCCTCACGCAATTCAGTCAGTGCGCGGTAGCCGCCGCCGTCAAAAAGCTCTCGGACCTTCGCGTCGGATGCTTCCTGACTGCCCTGGCTGAACACGCAAACATCATGCACCAGAAGAATGTCGGCATTGGCGACACCGATCCGTTCGCGGCTGGCTTCGTAGGACCGCATGACACCGTCATAGGTGTAGTCGAATACGATGCGTTTCCGGGGAACATCCACGAAAGCTTCGGGTGTGACCTCGTGCGGTTCGCAGTCCACAAGAAGGCGCCCGATCTTTGTGGAAAGCTGAATGTTGTCACGTCCAAAGACCGGGATGGCCTCTCCGAAGCGCTGTTCAGACCGGCCCAGCCCGTATTGCGGGGCGGTGTCAAAGAAGCGGATCCCGGCATCGAAAGCCGCATGCAACGCGGCCTGTGCGTCGGCATCGGACACCTTGCGATAGAGGTTTCCCAATGGTGCGCCCCCGAAACCCATGCGGGTCAAAGGAACAGGGCGTGACGTTCGGTTGTTGAGGAGTTCGGTCTGAGAAACGGTCATCCTGCCTCTCGTTCTGGATGGGAGCTGATGTTGAACAGGTGCGGCTTTTCCCGTTCCAGAACCTCGATGCGCGGCATCAACTGTCCCAGGTGATGGCGCATCGCCTCCTGTGCGGCTTGTTCGTTGCGGTCCTGGATCGCGTCGAATATCGCGCGGTGTTCCTGCAGCGTTTCCGCAACGCGGCCCGGGGTAGGCAACAGCAGCATGCGTGCACGGCTGACCTGCAGTGAAACCGTTTGCGCCACATCCGGCAGCCGGACAAAGCCGGTAAAGGCCATCAGCAGGGCGTGAAATTCCTCGTCGGCCTGATAGAACCCGGGGATGTCCTCATCCTCGATCAGCAGTTCCTGCAGCCGCATGTTGCGACTCAGGCGCTTGCGCTGGTCTTCGGTAAAATCGCGGGCGACCTTGGCGACGGTAGCCAGTTCAAGGGCTTCGCGCAGAAAGACGCCCTCGCGGATTTCCGACATTGAGAAATAGGATACCCGCGTTCCCGATTGCGGAACCACATCCACCAGCCCTTCGGCTGCCAGCCGGGCAATCGCCTCGGCCACGGGCGCACGGGAGACGCCAAGCCGTTCACAGATCGGCGCTTTCTTCAGATTTGCACCCGGCAGGAAATCCAGGGAAAGGATGGCCTGCTTGATCGCAAGATAAACACGGTGCGCCAGCGAGCCTTCTGTCACGGCAATTTCAGGCAGCAAGGTTGCGTCGATGTCTTGAGGTCGGTTCATGATTTTCGATCTAGCATACTAACATGTTAGTTGACAAGTGTGGGTTCGCTCATTAGCAATTTGTGCAGGCAAATGGGAAAACAATGCAAGCACAGCAGAAAAACAAGGGCCTTCAGGACAAGGCGCAGGACACCGTCAGGCTGAACCCGGATGACAATGTGGTCATTGCGCTGCGGGATCTTTCGGCTGGCGACTGCCCGACAGGAGTGCCTGCGCCTTTGCCGGGTTCGATCGGGCGTGGCCACAAGATTGCCGTGGTGCATATCCCCGAAGGGACGAATGTGATCCGGTATGGCCAGATCATCGGGCAGGCCAAGTCAGATATTGCGCCGGGCGCGCATGTCCATGTCCACAACCTTGGGATGGGAGAGCATCAGCAGGACTATGCGCATGCGTCTGCCTGCGTGCCATTGCCCGAAATACATCACACCCGGACCTTTCAGGGGTTTCACCGAGCGGACGGTAAAGTGGGCACGCGGAATTACATCGGCATTCTGACCACCGTGAACTGTTCCGGCTCGGTCGCGCGTTTCATTTCCGAGGCGGCCGAGAAATCGGGCCTTCTGGATGCTTACCCCAACGTCGACGGCATTGTGCCGATTGTTCATGGCACCGGTTGCGGAATGTCCGGCAAGAACGAAGGCTATGCCGCCCTATTCCGCACGTTGGCAGGCTATGCGCAGCACCCGAATTTTGGTGGCATTCTTCTGATCGGTCTGGGTTGCGAAGTCATGCAGGTGTCCGATCTGGTCGGGGGGCGTCCGATCCGTCACGATGGCGCATTGCGCTACATGACGATCCAGAACGAGGGCGGAACGCGCCGAACCATCGAGCGGGGGCTGGAGGAGCTGCGCGGAATTGCCGAACTGGCCAATCAGGCCACCCGGCAACCCGCGCCCGTCAGTGCAATCACTGTTGGAATGCAATGCGGCGGTTCAGACGGGTATTCCGGCATCACGGCAAACCCGGCGCTTGGCTATGCCTCGGACCTGCTGGTTCGGCACGGTGGCACGACCATTCTGTCGGAGACGTCCGAAATCTACGGTGCGGAACATCTTTTGACCCGTCGTGCCGAAACCGTCGAAGTTGGAGAAAAGCTGATCGCCCGCATCCGCTGGTGGGAGGACTACACGGAACGAAACGGCGGCGAGATGGACAACAACCCCAGCCCCGGCAACAAACGCGGCGGGCTGACGACGATTCTGGAAAAATCGCTGGGTGCGGTCGCCAAGGGCGGTACGGCGCCTCTGCGCGATGTGTACGAGTTTGGCCAGATCGTCGACAAACACGGGTTTGTTTTCATGGACAGTCCGGGGTTTGATCCCTGCTCGGTCACAGGTCAGGTGGCGTCAGGGTCGAACCTGATTGTGTTCACCACCGGGCGCGGCTCGGTTTCCGGCTATCAGCCGACACCCTGCATCAAGCTGGCCACCAATTCCGAAATGTATGCCCGCATGTCCGACGACATGGACCTGAACTGCGGCGACATCGTCACCGAGGGCGTCAGCATCGAAGCCAAGGGCGAGGAACTGTTCGAGATTCTGATCCGCGTCGCATCGGGCGAACAGACGAAAAGCGAGCAGCTTGGCTTCGGAGGGGTCGAGTTTGTTCCGTGGCAGATCGGAGCGGTGATGTGAACCGGATGCGACACGGGGACTGAGGGACAAATGGGAGGAGAAATGACGAAACTGGTCGAAATGACGGGGATTGAAAAACACTTCCCCGGCGTGCACGCGCTGAAATCCGTGCAGTTCGATCTGGTGCCCGGCGAGGTTCACGCGCTGATGGGCGAGAACGGCGCCGGGAAAAGCACGCTGATGAAAATCCTTTCAGGCATTTATCAGCGCGATGGTGGGTTATTGTCGGTCGAAGGCCGGGTCGTCAGTCCGCAATCCCCGCGTCAGGCGCAGGATCTGGGGATCG
This sequence comes from Ruegeria sp. CG4, assembly GCF_056537185.1. Classification (NCBI taxonomy): domain Bacteria; kingdom Pseudomonadati; phylum Pseudomonadota; class Alphaproteobacteria; order Rhodobacterales; family Roseobacteraceae; genus Ruegeria; species Ruegeria sp. CG4. The sequence continues at coordinate 81,811 of NZ_JBQFRB010000010.1, forward strand.
GCATTATTCATCAGGAGCTGAGCCTGATGAACGATCTGACCGTGGCGCAGAACATCTTTATCGGCCGCGAGCCGCGCAAAAGCTTTGGTCGACTGGACGATGCGGCGCTGAATGCACAGACAGCCGACATCTTTGCTTCGATGAACCTGGGGCTCGACCCAAGGGCGCAGGTCGGTGGCCTGACCATTGCCAAGCAACAGATGGTCGAGATCGCCAAGGCTCTGTCCTACCGCTCGAAAGTGCTGATCATGGATGAACCAACGGCGGCGTTGAACGATGCAGAGATTGCCGAACTCTTTGTAATCATCCGCCGCCTCAAGGCCGAAGGCGTGGGCATTGTCTATATCAGCCACAAGATGGACGAACTGAAACAGATCGCCGACAGGGTCACGGTGATGCGCGACGGCGAATATGTCGGCACGGTCGATGCCGCCGAAACCCCGATCAGCCAGATCATCGCGATGATGGTGGGCCGCGAGGTCAAGGAAGAACCGCTGGAAGTACCCGATCTGGCCGGGGCCGAAGTCTCACTTGAGATCAGCAACCTGTCACGGGGCGTCGAAATTCAGGATGTCAGCTTCTCGGTCCAGAAGGGTGAGATCCTGGGATTTGCGGGTCTCATGGGGGCGGGCCGGACCGAGGTGGCGCGGGCCATATTTGGAGCGGACCCGAAAGACAGCGGTGAAATCCGGGTACACGGACAATCCGTCTCGATCAGATCCCCCAGGGATGCGGTGCGGGCTGGGATCGGATACCTTTCCGAGGATCGCAAGCACTTCGGCCTCGCCACCGGCATGAACGTACGGGACAATATCGCGCTGGCTTCGATGGATCTTTTCACCGGTACAGGCGGCGTTCTGAACGACGGCGAAATCGGCACCGCCGCCAAAAGCTACATCAATCAACTGGGCATCCGGACGCCATCCGATGTGCAGGAAGTGCGGCTGTTGTCAGGGGGCAACCAGCAAAAGGTTGTCATTGCCAAATGGTTGCTGCGGGATTGCGACATTCTGATCTTTGACGAGCCGACGCGCGGCATCGATGTCGGCGCAAAATCGGAAATCTACAAGCTGCTGGAAGAGCTGGCAGAACAAGGCAAAACCATCATCGTGATCTCATCCGAACTGCCCGAGATCATGCGGCTGAGCCATCGCATCGCCGTGATGTGCGAGGGCCGGCTGACCGGCATCCTGCCCGGCGGAAAAGACACCACTCAGGAAGACATCATGCATCTGGCCACCCAACGCAAGGCGGCGATGCAGGTTACAGGGACAGTGCAATGACCACAGCAACGGATCTCGACAAGAAAAAGCCACTTGCGGGCCTGTCGGAAAGCGGCGCGTACCAGAAGCTGCTGGCCTTCGCCAGCCTGATCGCCCTGCTGATCGGCTTCTCGATCGCATCGCCCAACTTCATGCAGACCTCGAACATGATTGCCATTCTGCAGGCAACGTCGGTCAACGGTGTGCTGGCGGTGGCAGCGACATTGGTGATCATTACCGGTGGGATTGACCTATCGGTGGGTACGCTGATGACGTTTTGCGCGGTCATCGCCGGCGTGGTTTTGACCTATCTGGGCATGCCTTTGCTGCTGGGTGTGGCAGCGGCCATCGCGGCTGGAGCGTTCTGCGGACTGTGCTCGGGCACATTCGTGGCGAAGATGAAAATCCCGCCCTTCATCGCCACGCTGGGTATGATGCTGATCCTGAAGGGTCTGTCACTGGTGATTTCCGGCACGCGGCCGATCTATTTCAATGACACACCTGGTTTCGACCAGATCTCGCGCGGGTCGCTGATCGGAGAGGTCATTCCGGCGCTGCCGATCCCCAATGGCGTGCTGATCCTGTTTCTCGTGGCCATCGCCGCCTCGTACATCTTGGGGCGCACCGTTCTGGGCCGCTATACTTTCGCGCTGGGCTCGAACGAAGAGGCCGTGCGCCTGTCCGGTGTGAACACCGACATGTGGAAGATGCGTATCTATGCGCTGGCCGGTGCGATCTGCGGCATTGCGGGAATCCTGATCGCCTCGCGGCTGAATTCGGCGCAACCGGCATTGGGTCTTGGGTACGAGCTGGAGGCGATTGCAGCCGTGGTGATCGGCGGCACATCCCTGTCCGGCGGGCGCGGCACCATCCTGGGCACACTGATCGGCGCGCTGATCATGGCGGTTCTGACCAATGGTCTGCGGGTGCTGTCGGTCGCGCAGGAATGGCAGACCGTCGTGACCGGAGCAATCATCATCCTTGCCGTCTATGCCGACATGGCCCGGCGCAAGAAAACCGGCTGATCATTTCAGAAAACGAAAAAAACGACCAACTGGAGGAGAAAATCATGTTTACACGTCGTTTCATTCTGGGGGCGCTCAGTGCTGCCAGCCTTTCCGTTCCGGCCTCGATGGCCGTGGCCGAGGACGTCTATATCCCGCTGGTGTCCAAAGGGTTCCAGCACCAGTTCTGGCAGGCCGTGAAGGCCGGTGCCGAGCAGGCGGCGGACGAGTACAATGTCACCATCACGTTCGAAGGGCCTGATAACGAAACCATGGTGGATCGCCAGATCGATATGCTGGCCGCCGCGCTGGCGAACAACCCCAAGGCTATCGGCTTTGCCGCGCTGGACAGCCAGGCGGCGATCCCGCTGCTGAAACAAGCCAATGATAAGGGCATTCCGATCATCGCATTCGACAGCGGGGTAGACAGTGACATTCCGGTGTCCACTGCGACCACCGACAATCTGGCTGCTGCGGGTCTGGCCGCTGACAAGATGGCTGAAATGCTGGGTGGCAAAGGAAAGGTTGCCGTCGTGGCCCATGACCAGACCAGCCGCACGGGCATCGATCGTCGCGATGGGTTCGTCAATCGCATCGCCGAGAAGTATCCCGATATCGAGGTCGTAACCGTTCAGTACGGACAGGGCGACCATCTGAAATCCACCGAGGTGACAAAGGCGATCCTGACAGCCAATCCAGATCTGAACGGTATTTTCGGAACCAACGAAGGATCGGCGATTGGCGTTGTGAACGGTGTGCAGGAACTGGGCACCGAAGGTCTGGTCATTATTGGCTATGACAGCGGCAAGGCCCAGAAGGACGCGATCAAGAGCGGCCTGATGGCAGGGGCCATTACCCAGAACCCCGTCGGTATCGGATACGAAACGGTAAAGGCGGCGGTGGCCGCGTCCAAGGGTGAAAGTGTACCAGCCCTGATTGATACCGGGTTCTACTACTATGACGCGTCCAATATGGAAGATCCGGCAATCGCCGCCGTACTGTACGACTAAGTCGAAACGCCCCAAAAAAAGCCCGCCGTTCGGTGGGCTTTTTTCTTCGATGGCAACACACCGAATAGACACAAAGGCTCAGAAGGATCTGCGCATCGAGTGATCCCAGCGCGGTGCGTTTCAATATCGAGTTTGATGTGGATTGTTTCGGCTACGTGCTATCGGGGTCGGCAACCTCAGACCCAAAAGTTGATCGACGAATATTGCAACAAAACGAAACCGGACGTGGATGCGATTGATCGATTGCCCGAGAGACCTGTCGTGCCGCCGGGCGGATACCGTCGCAAAGCCGCATGGTCTCAGTCCAGAAACAGATAGTCCAACTGCATGACCAACCGCGCCTTTTCCGGAGAAATCCTCAGAAACGCGGCGATCGCCGCTTCGTTTTCTTCGCGTTCGGCGGATTCGCGAAGGCGAAAATGGCCCTCAAGCCCTGCACCGCGGATCAGTTCAGATTCGTAAGCCAATGAGTTTCTGAGCGTGGGCAACAGATGGGCGACCCGCTGCGTCGGCGTGTTTTCCCCGGCCAGTCCGACACGGCGTGCGTGGCCGATCAGGTACTCATCCGAGTAATCGCATTCGATCTCCAGAACATGCGTCCGGGCCTGATCCGCACAAAAATCCTGAATGATCTCAAGGTTTGCAGGGTCCACGCAAAGGACCAGCCTGTCAGTTTCAAAACATTCGAAAAGCATGCGCACCACGGCGCGCCGATGACGTCCCCGTTTGACCAGGGTGGTTTCAATACCTCCCAGGTCCGGCAATGGCGAATCCTGTTCGTTGAACAGGTATTCAACGCAGGGAATGTCTGTTTCCGACATGATCTGATCGACCAGCCGCTTGGCGACGTGCCACTTCTTGCAGGCGATCAGGTAGATTTCGCGTCCCGGGTCCAGCGTGTTTCCAGCTTCCCAAAAACGCGAGGCATAACGCCGGCCAACCCGCCCACGCCCGGCCAGAAAGTCATAGAGGCTACGTCCTTCATTCGAAATCTGGAAGTCAATGCCGTCGCTGGCGTAGAGTTTTCCCAGTCTTTCCTTGAGCTCAAGCGCTTCGGGGCTGATCTTGCGGGCGAACAGATAATCCTGACCAAGCAGCATGTCATAATGGTCGTTATAGAACGTCACCGGCATGCCGTAATCCGAGAACATCAGAAAGGTCAGCGTCCGGTTCTCGATTTCCCGTCTTGGGATAAGATGGCGGACAAGCGTTTGAAAAAAGGTCTCGTCCGGAATCCAGGTTGTCGCGAAGAACCGGACAACATCGCGTCTCTGGTGCAGGAAATCCAGGATATTTTCCACGGTCTGGCGTCGCAGACACCACCATTGGCTGCCGATCATGACCTGCAGGTCTTGCGGGATTTCACGGGTCAGGCCCATACGTTTTTGTATTTCGTATGACGCATAGAACCGCCCGCTTTGCGTACGTTCATTGAAATAGTGTCGATAGATCAGCCGGTCGTCCTTCATGCCGGTCTTGATCCAGTTGCTTTCGAAAAAGTCGTGGCTTTCGATGAAATCCAAATCGTTGCGGTTCAGGAAATCGTGAACGTATTCGGCTGTCTTGATCGCCATGCAGTCGCCTGACAGCATGTAGAAATGCGTTGCGCGCGGAAAACTTTCGACCGCTGCTGAAAGCGCGTGGAGCGTTGCCTGAACCAGCGACCAGGCACCCCAGCCGCATTTGATCCGTTTGACCGCAAATGCGACGTTCGGGTTGTCCTTCAGGGCCATTTGTATTCTGGCGTAATCTTCAGCCTTTGCACGCGCATCGAAATGGATCGCCATGCAGTCACCGGCCGCAGTCAGTTGCCGGGCCTGCGCGATGATCGCGTCGGGGTCTTTGTGGCACAGCAAAATATAGGCAATCTTTGCCATCTGAGTTACGCGATTTCCGTTTCTGCCTGTTCGCAACCGTGATACTGAGGATGAGCGATTGAATAAACAGAATTTTTTTGCTTCTTTGGGGTCCAAAGCCGACGCGTCAATCTGAGACCCGATCGGATAAGGAGGCACAGCAGATGGGTTTTCCCGGCACCTGGATGACCGAAAGTGAAAGCATGGTTTACCGTGTTGTGCCCAAATGTGCCTGCTCGACCATCGGGCAGATCATGTATTATTCCGATCATGGCAGGTTCTTTGATGGCGACATACATGATGCCAAAGATGGCATGCATAAATGGGCTTTTGGCCCGAGTCAGGACCCGATTTCAACCAATGTCCGCTCGCACGCATCTTACTCCTTTACCTGCGTGCGCAACCCGTACACCCGCGTTCTGAGTTCGTTTTTCGACAAGATCTGCGGCATTCAGCGCAATGGAAAACGGTATCGCGGCAACCTTGTGCCGACGCTGGTTTACAATTACGGCATCGAGGTTGGCGGCGACGACGGCAAGGGAGAGTTCGACCAGATCGCCAGCTTTCGCCGGTTCCTGCTTTTTGCGCGTGATACGATTCGCTGGCGGCGCCCGATGGATCCGGACATTCACTGGTCGGCGATGTCCGGGCATGTCTCGACTTTCATCGTGAATGGCGGGCGGTATGACCGGATTTTCTGGACCGAACGTTTCAACGACGGGATGCAGGATGTTCTGGATCACATCCAGACCCCTCACGCCATAGCATTGTCGGATATTCCGCGGTTCAACGAATCCGAAGGACACGGGCCCAAGCGCGCGCATCCGGTCGAGGCTTATTTCGACGACCTGTCGATGCATCTGGTCTATGAGATCTACAAACAGGATTTCGATCTATTCAAATACGATTTCGAAAACCCGGCAAACAAGATGCCGATCGGTGAAATCGATCTGGACGAGGTTCACGCCAAACTTGGTGATTGACCAAACCGCAAACGCTCCTGCCCATCGTCAGTGCTTCTTGCGAAACACCTCCTTTGGTTGGGCCCGGCGCCGCGCAATGCGCGGCGCCGAGCCCAAGTCCGAACGTGGCATCGGCAACGCCGATGGTGCGATTGGGCGCGGGAGCTTTTGTTAAGTAGGCAGACCCGCCGGTTCTTCGCGAAAAGAACCGGTCCGTTTCGGGGTCAAACCTGGCGAACGGCCCCTTTGGCTGCACTGGTGGTCAGTTTCGCGTAGGCTTTCAGCGCGGTTGAAACTTTGCGTTTGCGCGGCTGCGTGGGCACCCAGCCTTTCTCGTCCTGTTCCTCGCGACGGGCGGCAAGTTCTTCGTCCGACACGGCCAGATGGATGGAGCGGTTTGGAATGTCGATCTCGATTGTATCGCCGTTCTGCACCAGGCCGATCTCGCCGCCCTCGGCGGCTTCAGGCGAGACGTGACCGATGGACAACCCCGACGTGCCGCCCGAGAAGCGCCCGTCTGTCAGCAATGCGCAGGCTTTGCCCAGACCTTTGGATTTCAGATACGAAGTCGGGTAGAGCATTTCCTGCATCCCCGGCCCGCCCCGCGGACCTTCGTAGCGGATGACCACCACGTCACCTTCCTTGACCTTGCCGGTGAGGATATCGTTCACCGCCTGATCCTGGCTTTCGCAGACATAGGCCGACCCGGTGAACTTCAGGATGTTTGCATCCACCCCGGCAGTTTTCACGATGCAGCCGTCGCGCGCGATGTTTCCGAACAGAACCGCCAGACCGCCGTCCTGGCTGAACGCATGTTCTTTCGAGCGGATCACACCACCTTCGCGGTCGGTGTCCAGCTCCTTGTACCGGTTCGACTGGCTGAATGCCTGGGTGGTGCGCACGCCGCCGGGGGCAGCCTTGAACAGCTCCTGCGCCTTGGGGTTGTTGGCGATCTTGATGTCCCAATTGGCAATCGCTTCACCCATCGTGGCGGAATGGACCGTGCTGCATTCTTCGTGCAACAGGCCTGCACGGCTCAACTCGCCCAGGATCGAGAAGATGCCGCCAGCGCGGTGAACGTCTTCCATATGCACATTCTCGGTGTTGGGCGCGACCTTGCACAAACACGGCACCTTGCGGCTGAGGCGATCCATGTCGGACATGGTGAAATGAACCTCGCCCTCATGCGCGATAGCCAGCAAGTGCAAAACAGTGTTGGTGGACCCACCCATCGCGATATCCAGACTCATGGCATTTTCGAACGCGTCGAACGTGGCGATTTCGCGGGGAAGGAAGCCTTTTTCGTCCAGATCGTAATGCCGCTTGGTGATCTCGACGATGCGGCGGCCGGCTTCCAGGAACAAATCCTTGCGATCAGCATGCGTCGCCAGGGTCGAGCCGTTACCCGGCAACGCCAAACCCAGCGCCTCGGCCAGGCAATTCATCGAGTTCGCGGTGAACATGCCCGAACACGACCCGCAGGTCGGGCAGGCGTTTTCCTCGATGTGCTGAACCTGTTCGTCGGTGTACTTGTCGTCCGCGGCGGCAACCATCGCGTCCACGAGGTCGATTTTCTTGACGTCCAGATCCGCGATGTCGATCTTGCCGGCCTCCATCGGTCCACCTGAGACAAAGATCGCCGGGATGTTCAGGCGCATCGCAGCCATCAGCATGCCGGGGGTGATCTTGTCGCAGTTCGAGATGCAGACCATCGCATCTGCACAATGGGCGTTAACCATGTATTCAACCGAATCCGCGATTACCTCGCGCGAGGGCAGCGAATAGAGCATGCCGTCATGGCCCATGGCGATGCCGTCATCTACCGCGATGGTGTTGAATTCTTTGGCGACGCCGCCTGCGGCCTCGACCTCGCGCGCAACTATCTGTCCCAGATCCTTCAGGTGCACATGCCCGGGCACGAATTGGGTGAACGAATTGACGATGGCGATGATCGGTTTGCCAAAATCGTCATCCTCCATGCCAGTGGCGCGCCACAAGCCGCGTGCGCCCGCCATGTTGCGGCCATGAGTGGAGGTTCTGGATCGGTACAATGGCATGATGCTGTTTCCCTGTTGCCTCGGGTTGCATAGATCGGGTTTCGTGCGTTATAGCGCACGTATCACATGTGCGCTATAACGCACAAGAGGATTCGCGGGACGCTGACATGAACTCTGACGATATTACACTGAAGCTGAGGGATGTGCGCGCAGCATCCGGCCTCAGCCTGTCCAAGGTGGCCGAGATGACCGGAGTCAGCAAAGCGATGCTGGGTCAGATCGAGCGCGGCGAATCCAGCCCGACCATCGCGACGCTGTGGAAAATCGCCAAAGGGTTCCAACTGCCACTGAGTGCTCTGATCGACACGGCGATCGGCGATCCATCCGTCTTTCAGACGGTCACGTTTCCCGGCAGTATAGAGGTCAAGATCGTGTTCCCTTTCGATCCCGCATTGGGGGCTGAGACATTCCACGTCAATCTGAACCCGAACCAGAGCCACGAATCGCCTGCACACGCGGTTGGTGTTACCGAGGAAGTCTTTGTTCTGGGCGGAACACTTGAAATTCTGCGTGGCGAGGAATGGGTGCCCTTACATGCCGGACAGGGATTGCGCTTTGCAGCCGACGTGCCTCATGGGTATCGCGCGGGCGCGCAGGGTGCTGCGTTTTTGAATATGCACCATTACGGACAGCACTCTGACAATTCTGAAAACGGCAAGGCTCATTGATGACCGATGTTCTGAACACCCTCACGATCGTGGATGCAATCGGTTCGTTTGGCGCCTTGATCGTGGTCGCCGCGTATTTCGCAACGCAAATGCGAATGATGAATTCCGACGATCTGGCCTTTCCGGTGATCAACCTTCTGGGTTCAGTGCTGATCGTCTATTCTCTGGTGCACAATTTCAATCTGGCTTCGATGCTGATCGAAGGGTTCTGGATTTTGATCAGTTTCATCGGAATTATTCAGCATTTTCGCCTGCGCAGCGCGGCAGAATAGCCCTATCCAGCCTTGAACCCCTATGCTGCCGGGTATAGGGAAAAATCAAGCTCGCTCAGGGGAGGCATTGATGCAGGACGATCCGAAAACCCTCGTATCTACCGAATGGCTGGCCGCACATATCAAGGACCCGGATCTGCGGATTCTGGACGGGTCGTGGTATTTGCCTTCGCAAAACCGCGATGCCAGGGCTGAATATGACGCGGGCCATATTCCCGGGGCGCGGTTCTTCGATATCGACGAGATTTCAGACCACCGTTCGGACCTGCCGCACATGGCCCCTCCGGTCGAGAAATTCATGTCGCGCCTGCGTGCGATGGGCGTGGGTGATGGTCATCAGGTCGTCGTCTACGACGGGGCCGGTCTGATGTCCGCAGCCCGGGTCTGGTGGCTGTTCCGGCTTATGGGTCAGGAAAACATCGCCATTCTGGATGGGGGATTGCCGAAATGGAACGCGGAAGGGCGCGAGCTCGAGGATCTGCCGCCCGTCATCCGCGACCGCCACATGACAGTCCGGGTGCAGAACCATCTGGTTCGGGACGTCACGCAAGTGTCTGCGGCAGCGAAACTGGCAGATCACGAGATCATTGATGCCCGTTCTGCCGCCCGTTTCGCCGGAACTGAGGTCGAGCCGCGGGAAGGCCTGCGTTCGGGGCATATTCCAGGATCGCGCAATGTCCCGTTTGGCCAGTTGTTGAACGCCAATGGCACAATGAAATCGCCCCAAGATTGCCGTGCCGTTTTCGAGGCCGCCGGCGTTGATCTGTCGAAACCGGCGATCACGTCCTGCGGATCTGGCGTTACCGCTGCAATCCTCAGCCTTGCGCTTGAACGCATGGGCAAGAAAGATCACTCGCTCTATGACGGCTCCTGGGCTGAATGGGGCGCCTTCCCGACCCTTCCCGTCGCAACCGGAGAGAACTGATGTTCGAATTCCTCAAGCCGAAGCCTGCGGATAAAATCCTGATGCTGATGCAGATGTACCGCGAGGACCCGCGTGATCAGAAGATTGATCTGGGCGTGGGCGTCTACAAAAATGCCGAGGGTGTGACGCCGGTGATGCGCTCGGTCAAGGCCGCCGAGCAGCGCATACTGGAAGAGCAGGAATCCAAAGCCTATACAGGGCTGGCCGGCGATCCGGCCTTTGCAGATGTGATGATCGGCCTGATCTTGGGCACGTCCGTACCGCGGGGAAACATTGCAGCTGTTGCGACCCCTGGCGGGACCGGTGCCTGCCGACAGGCGTTCGAATTGATCCGCATGGCCAACCCCTCGGCGCGCGTCTTCGTGTCGAACCCGACATGGCCGAACCACCTGTCCATTCTGAATTATCTGGGCATGGAGACGGTTCAGTATCGATATTTCGACGGCGATACCCGCGGCGTTGATTTCGACGGCATGATCGAGGATCTGAAAACCGCCAATGCGGGCGACGTTGTTTTGCTGCATGGTTGCTGCCACAACCCGACCGGCGCCAATCTGAACATGGTGCAGTGGCAGGACGTCATAAACCTGATCAACGAGCGTGGTTTGGTGGCGATGATCGACATTGCTTACCAGGGGTTTGGCGACGGTCTGGAAGAAGACGCGCAGGCGGTCCGGTTGGTGGCGTCATCGGTCAAGGAATGCCTGATCGCGGCGTCCTGTTCCAAGAACTTCGGTGTCTATCGCGAGCGTACCGGCCTGTTGATGGCCGTCAGCGCGGACGCGGGGCAGACGGCTTTGAACCAAGCCACTCTGGCCTTCCTGAATCGCCAGAACTATTCCTTCCCGCCCGATCACGGTGCGCGGGTTGTGACGACCATCCTGATGGACGAAGCGCTGCGTGCTGAATGGCAGGCCGAACTGGAAGAAACCCGTCTGTCCATGCTGGGATTGCGCAAGCAACTGGCGGACGAGCTGCAACGCCTGAGCGGATCGGACCGGTTCGGTTTCATCGCTCAGCACCGCGGCATGTTCTCGCGACTCGGCGCCTCGCCGGAACTGGTTGAAAAACTGCGGGTCGACCACGGTATCTACATGGTTGGTGACAGCCGTCTGAATATCGCCGGACTGAACGCAACAACCGTGCCGATTCTGGCCAAGGCGATTGTCGACGTTGGAGCTTGAGTTCGCTTGCTTTGAATAAGAAAACCCGGGCAGAACTGCCCGGGTTTTTTTGTTTTTTCTTAAGGTTTAGCCCTTGGAGAATTCCGGATAGGCTTCCATACCCAGCTCGCCCATGTCGAGCCCGTTGATCTCTTCTTCTTCGCCAACCCGCAGGCCGACCGTGGCCTTGAGAACCGAGAAGAGGATATAGCTGACCACAAAGACGAAGATGCCTATGGCGGCAAAGCCGATGATCTGGGTCACAAAGCTGGCGTCACTGTTGGTCCATGCCACAATGAACGTACCCCAGAAGCCTGCGATCAGGTGAACCGGGATTGCGCCAACCACGTCGTCGATCTTCATGCGGTCCAACATCGGGACGGTCAGGACGACGATAACGCCACCGATTGCGCCGATGATCAGCGCCTGGAACAGCGACGGGGCCAGCGGTTCGGCGGTGATCGACACCAGACCAGCCAGCGCTCCGTTCAGTACCATGGTCAGGTCGACCTTGCCGTACATCAGTTGCGTCAGGATCAGCGTGGCGACAGCACCCGCTGCAGCAGCCATGTTGGTGTTGGCAAAGATACGGCTGATGTCGGCCATGTCTCCAATGGTGCCCATTGCCAGCTGCGAACCGCCGTTGAAGCCGAACCAACCCAGCCAAAGGATGAACGTGCCCAAAGTGGCCAGCGCCAGGTTCGAACCGGGGATCGGAACAACCTTGCCGTCCTTGTTGTACTTGCCGATACGTGGGCCCAGCACGATGGCGCCTGCCAGCGCCGCGAAGCCACCTGCGGCATGGACCAGAGTCGAGCCAGCGAAGTCACTGAAGCCCATCTCGGATAGCCAGCCGCCGCCCCACTGCCAGGATGCTTCAATCGGGTAGATGATACCGGTCAGCACGATCACAAAGGCGAAGAACGGCCATAGTTTGACACGTTCCGCCATGGTGCCCGAGACAATCGACGCAGTGGTGGCGCAGAACATCAGTTGGAAGAAGAAGTCCGAGCCGACGGAGGCATAGGACAGGTCGGTCTCCACTCCGGCGAGACCGACGGGTTCCAGAGATGTTGGCGAGAACGCGCCAAGAACGCCTGTAATGGTCCAGCCATCACCCGGATACATCAGGTTGAAGCCGACCAGCCAGTACATGATGGCGGCAAACGAAAACAGGCCCATGTTCTTGATCAGCTGCATCGCCACGTTCTTGGAGCGCACCAGACCGGCCTCGAGCATGGCAAAACCAGCGGCCATCCAGAACACCAGGAACCCGCCAACCAGGAACAGCAGCGAGGTCAGGATGTATTGCGTGTGCTGCGCGGTCTCGCCAGCGGCGGCCTCTTGCGCAAGGCCCATCTGCGGCAGCACGACAAGCGCGGCAGCAGGGATGAGAGATTTCATCAGGTTCATGTGACTTCCTCGAATGACTATGAGTGGGGACGCCTTACAGCGCCTCTTCGTTGGTTTCCCCGGTCCGCACGCGCAGGGCCTGCTCGACATCGAGGACGAAAACCTTGCCATCGCCGATCTTGCCGGTTTTGGCTGTTTTGGTGATGGTTTCTACGATCTGGTCGGTCATCGTGGCGGGAACCACGATTTCCAGTTTGATCTTGGGCACGAAGTTCACCGCGTACTCGGCGCCGCGATAGATTTCCGTGTGGCCCGACTGCGAACCAAAGCCCTTGATCTCGGTTACCATCATGCCGCGCACGCCCGCTTCGGTCAGTGCCTCGCGCACCTCCTCAAGCTTGAACGGCTTGATTGTCGCAATGATCAGTTTCACGTCTTTCCCCTCTGCTTCCCGGGCAGGCCGGTTTGTTTGCACCTGCAGAAAAAGAGCCTGAGCGGGCGTCATAGGAAACGGTCTGATAACCCGGACGCGAGGGAAATCAGGGCAAAGTTGCACATTTTTTGCACAAAATTTCCGGTATGTTTAATTTTTGGGCGCATCTGAGAGGGAAATTACCGGAATTTCACACCTCTACATGACCGCGTTGCCAAGGTAAGGTGACGCAAAAGCACAATCGGGCAGAGTTTGAGCATGACTGAGTCCAAGCGCCGAAAGCCGCCACTGGTCGCAGAAAAAAGGTATCCGTCGAAGGGCCGAAAGCCCACGGCGACCAAGCGGGCTGCAAAACCCGCTGGCAAGAAATCAAGCGCCCGCAAGACGGCGACGCGCAGGACTGGGCGAAAGAAAACCCGGCGCACCGGCGGTGGTGGCGGCGGCGTGTTCCGTCGCATGTTCCGGTGGGTTTTCCGCCTGCTCTGGGGGCTGACGTGGCGTGTCGGCGCAATCGTCGGGCTGTTGCTGATGTTGGCCGTGGGCGTGGTCTATTCTACGCTTCCGGATGTTGATGCGCTGCTGGACGGTCGCGCGCGTGGCTCGGTCACGCTGCTGGATCGCAACGGCAAGGTGTTCGCCTGGCGCGGTGATCAGTTTGGCGGGGTGATAACGGCCAGCACTGTCTCTCCCCATCTCAAAAACGCCGTTGTGGCGACCGAGGACAAGCGGTTCTATCGCCATTTCGGTGTCAGCCCACGGGGTGTGGCCAGCGCGGTTCGCATCAATCTGAGTGAAGGGCGCGGCCCCTTGTCGGGCCACGGTGGGTCGACCATCACGCAGCAGACGGCCAAGCTGTTGTGCCTGGGTGTGCCTTATGTGCCAAGCGAATGGGAATCAGAGGCCGCATATGAAGCTGATTGCCGGCAGGGGTCACTCTGGCGAAAGGCCAAGGAAGCCATCTACGCGATGGCGATGGAAGTCAAATACTCCAAGGATGAGATTCTCACGATCTATCTGAACCGCGCTTTCCTTGGCGCCGGTGCGCGCGGGTTCGAGGCCGCAAGTCAGCGGTATTTCGGGATATCGGCGGCCGAGGTCAATCCGTCCCAGGCTGCGATGCTGGCCGGGTTGCTGGTCGCCCCGACGCGGTTTGCACCCACCAACGATCTCCAACGCTCGCAGGACCGGGCTCGGCTTGTGGTCGGGTTGATGGAGGCGCAGGGCTACCTGACGGCCTCTCAGGCATCAGTAGCGCGAAATAACCCGGCAGAGCTTTCCGAAGCCGCCGCCGCGCGGGCAGGCGGGTACTTCGCCGACTGGGTCATGGCCAGCGGGCCCGAGTTCTTTACCCGCAACACGACCGAGGACGTGGTAATCCGCACCACCCTGGATCAGCGCCTGCAGAAATCGGCTGAAGAGGCGCTGCAGTACATTTTTCAGGAAAAAGTGCGCGACGGGTCCAAGGCGCAAGCCGCGATCGTTGTGATGTCCGCTGATGGCGCCGTGCGCGCGATGGTCGGTGGTCGCAAGACCCGTGTATCGGGTGCGTTCAACCGGGCGACCCAGGCGCTGCGCCAGACCGGTTCCTCGTTCAAGCCCTTCGTTTATGCCACGGCGCTGGAACTGGGGTATTCCCCGTTGGATATCGTCGTGGACGAGCCCTACTGCATCGACATTCCCGGTTCCGGGCAGTGGTGCCCCAAGAACTATACCAAGAAGTATTATGGCCGGGTCACGCTGGCGGATGCGCTGAAGAACTCCTTGAATATACCAGCAGTGAAAGTCGCCGAGATTTCCGGGCTGGAAAACGTTCGCACGGTTGCCAGCGGTTTCGGTATCGCCAGCGATCTTGCGCAGGGCCCTGCACTGGCGCTGGGCGCGTCGGAAAGCACGCTGATCGAGATGACGGGAGCATATGCCGGCATCCTGAACGGTGGCTCAGCAGTTGAACCTTACGGTCTGACGGAACTCAAGCTGCTGGGTGATGAAACGCCGGTGATGGTAACGACGACAGGGATTGGTGAACGTGTGATCCGCGATGACGCAGCCCGGCAACTGACCTGGATGATGGAGCGTGTCGTTTCCGAAGGCACCGGCCAACGCGCCAAGCTGCCGGGTTGGCAGGTGGCAGGCAAGACCGGCACGACTCAGGCAGCGCGTGACGCGTGGTTCATTGGCTTTACGGCGGATTATGTTGCGGGTGTCTGGATGGGATATGACGACAACACGCCGTTGTCCGGAGTGACAGGTGGCGGTCTGCCCGCAGAGATATGGAGGGAAACCATGCTGCGCGTGACCGAGGGGATGACGCCCACGCCATTGCCGATGATGCTGCCGGAACAACCCAAGCAGGTGGCAAAACCCAGAAATCCCAAACGCAAACCCGGTAGTTTTGCCAAAGCGGTGGATAACTTGCTGAAGGATATTTTTGGCGGGAACTGACTCGCGCCAAAAAAGGGGAAGGCGGCGACCTGCGCGCCGCCTTCGGTATTATTCAGACGCTGGCGTCCAGCGCGGCCAGAATGGCGTCGCCCATTTCGGTGGTCGAGACCGGCTCGACCCCTTCTTCGGCCAGCAGATCGGCTGTGCGCACGCCGTCGGCCAGAACTTTCTCGATCGCGGCTTCAAGGCGGTCGGCCTCGGCGCCCTGATCAAAGCTGTAGCGCAGCGCCATGGCAAAGCTGAGGATACAGGCAATCGGGTTGGCTTTGCCCTGACCGGTGATGTCCGGGGCTGACCCATGCACTGGTTCATACATCGCCTTGGGGCGGCCATTCGCCATCGGCGCACCAAGGCTGGCCGACGGCAGCATCCCCAGCGAACCGGTCAGCATCGCGGCGCAATCGGACAGCACGTCGCCGAACAGGTTGTCGGTGACGATTACATCGAACTGCTTGGGTGCGCGAACCAACTGCATCGCACCGTTGTCGGCATACATATGGCTCAGTTCGACTTCGGGGTATTCCTGGCCGACGCGTGTCACGACCTCGCGCCACAGGATGCCCGATTCCATCACGTTGGCTTTCTCCATCGAGCACAGTTTCTTGTTCCGGCGCATGGCCAGTTCAAAGGCCGAACGTGCGGCGCGTTCGATTTCAGATTCGGTGTAGCGCTGGGTGTTGATGCCCACACGCTCGTTGCCTTCTTCGAAAATGCCGCGCGGCTCGCCGAAGTAGACGCCCGAGGTCAGCTCGCGCACGATCATGATGTCGAGGCCTGCGACCACGTCCTTTTTCAGCGATGAGAAATCCGCCAGTGCGTCAAAGCATTGTGCCGGGCGCAGGTTGGAATACAGGTCCATTTCTTTGCGCAGGCGCAGCAGACCGCGTTCGGGTTTCAGGCTGAAGTCCAGATCATCGTATTTCGGACCACCCACGGCACCAAGAAGAACCGCGTCGACCTCCTGCGCCTTGGCCATAGTCTCATCCGACAGGGGCTTGCCGTGCGCGTCATAGGCCGCGCCGCCGACCAGATCCTCGCTCACGTCAAAGTGAAGGCCGCGGTTTTCGCCGAACCAGTCGATGATTCTGCGCACTTCGGCCATGACTTCGGGGCCAATTCCGTCTCCGGGCAGGATGAGGAGCGAGGGGTTGGACATGAAGGGTCTCCTTGCGTTTTGTCGCAATGGCCCTAGCGTCTGCGCCGCATCGGGTCAATGAGACGAACCCGTCAAATCAGAAGGAAAACACATGTTGATACCGGGAAACGCCGTTCCTGAACTGAAAATCCAGACCGTGGGGCAGGGAACGTTCGATCTGGATGCCGACAAGGGCGAAAACGGGACACTGGTGATTCAGTATCGCGGTTTGCATTGCCCGATCTGTATCCGGCAGATGGGCGAGGTGGAAGCTGCGCTGGATGACTTCGCCGCGCTTGGTGTCGAAGTGATCATGCTGAGCACAGACACGGTCGAGCGGGCGGCTGAAACTGTTGGAAAAGCGGGCACCTCGCGGCTGAGGGTCGGGCACAGTCTGCCGCTGCCTGCGGCACGAGATGACTGGGGTTTGTATATGTCCAAAGGGCGCGAAGGCACCGCCGAGGCCGCATTTTTCGCCGAGCCCGGGCATTTCTATATTGCCCCGGACCGGACGCTGTATTTCGCATGGCTGCAATCGACCCCATTTGGCCGGCCGTCGGTTGGGGATATGAAAGGCGGTATCAAATACGCGCTCGACAACAACTATCCGCCGCGCGGTACCTACACAGGGGCGCTCTGATCGCTTACAGGCTGGCCCGCAAACCTTCGGCCAACAGGTCCCAGACCCTGCGAATGCGCGGTGTCTGTCGCATCGCCTGAGGGGCGGCCAGCCACACCGGCAATACCGGAATCTCCACGTCCAGCGGCAGAATCTCGACATCCGGATCCGCTTCAGCCACCTGCACCTGGCTGAAACCGATGCCGCAGCCGGCGCGGATCAATTCCCAATAGGCGCTTTGCAGATCGCATCTTGTGGCAAAGTTGTCCCGATTGGCGGGCCAACCCTTGTTGCGCATCTCGGTGATGATCTGTTCGTTGGCGTCAAATCCGACCAGATCATGCCGGAACAGGTCCTCGGGGGTTTGAGGGCGGCCAGCCCGATCCAGATACGAGCGGGCAGCACAGAAACAAAGCGGCACGTCCCCGAGATAGCGGGATACAATGTCCACCTGTTCGGGCCTGTACATGCGCACGGCGATGTCTGCCTCGCGATACAGCAGGTTTTCGCTGGTGTCCGTGGCAACCAGCTCAAGTTGAATGGACGGCTCCTGTATGCGGATCTGGGCCAGAATTGGCGGCAGAAGGTGATGCGAGGCAAAGACCGAAGCCGTAATGCGGACCGACCCTTCCAATTGCGTCGATTGCCCGGCCGCAGTCAGATTGAAGGCGTTCATGGCCGCATGCATCTGCTGGGCCATCGGCAAAAGCTGAGCACCTGCATCGCTGAGGCGCAGGCCTCTTGCATGCCGTTCGAACAGGGAAACACCCAAATCGGCTTCCAGGGTCTGGATCTGCCGCCCGAGCGTTGGCTGACTGCGATTGAGCTGACGCGCCGCAGCCGAGAGAGAGCCGGTTTCCGCCACTGACAAAAAGCTTTGAATCAGTGACCAGTCTGAGTGGGTGAGGGATTTATCCATTCATAGGTGAATACATGATCTGCTGTTTTCGGCAATTCCCCATGTGATGTGAATGGATATCTTGGCTCTGACAGGAGAAAGCCATGACAAAAACCGTTCTCATACTGGGGTCCACAGGCCGGTTCGGCCGAAATGCAACGGCAGCGTTTCAAGATGCGGGCTGGCGGGTCCGCACCTTCGACCGCAAAACGCAGAGTTTGCAGGCGGAAGCCCAAGGCGTGGATGTGATCGTCAACGCGTGGAACCCGCAATATCCGGATTGGGAAAGACAGGTTCCAAAACTGCACAAACAGGTGATTTCCGCCGCAACGGAAACAGGCGCCACAGTTGTCGTGCCCGGAAACGTCTATGTTTTTGACGCCAACGCGCCAGGGCCATGGTCTGCGGACACACCGCATGAGGCAACGAACCCCTTAGGTCGTATTCGGGCCGAGATGGAAGACGCTTACCGTTTCTCGCCGGTTCGCACGATCATCCTGCGGGCAGGTGATTTCATAGATACCTGTGCCTCCGGAAACTGGTTCGATCAGGTTATCGCCAAGCCATTGCAAAGGGGTTGGATCACCTATCCGGGTGATCCGGACATTCCGCATTCCTGGGCCTATCTGCCAGATCTTGCAAGAACCGCAGTAGAGCTGGCGGAACGCAGGGCCAGCCTGCCTAGGTTCTGCGATGTGTCCTTTGCGGGGTATACGCTGACCGGTTCGGAACTGGGGAAGGCACTGTCGCGTGTGACCGGAGCCCAAGTCCTTGTGAAGCCGATGCGGTGGTGGCCCATATATTTGGCCCGCCCGTTCTGGCGGCTGGCGCCGCATCTGATTGAGATGCGGTATCTTTGGAATGTGCCGCACAGTCTGGACGGAACTGCGCTGCGCGACTTGCTTGGGCGGATTCCGCAAACTGATCTGGATGTTGCATTGCGTAATGCATCGCCAGAGTTTCGTGTATCGCAGTCCCAGTCATCGCACGCAGTCGGCGCCTGACGGGTGCACGCCTCAGGGTGCGGTCAGGTCGACCCAGACCAACCTGTGCCTGCTGGCGCGTTCTGCAGTTTTGCGAAGGGCGGACTCTTCTGGCGGCCAGAACAATCCCGACCCCGCAACCGTCAGATCTGAGGAAGGCAAAACATAATCCACCCGCAGTTCGCCGACCCCTTTCCAGCGAACTGTGTTGGTGTCACCCTCACCATTGCGGGGGATCGGGTCCTGCAAGCGTGGATCGGCCAGCAGTTTCCGGATTTCGTCGCGATGACCCTCGCCACCTTCGGGGTCCAGATTGGCGTCCCCGGCAATGACAAACGGGGCGGTCGGTGCCGGTCCCAAATGCCCGTCCAGAAGCAGTGACCAGAACCGAAGCTCATCGCGGTTGCGCAATCCGTTGCGGTCTTCAGGGCCGTCGAAGACAGGTGGCGTGGCATGAAACGTGAAAAGGCGCAGTTTGCCGATCGGGGTGTCGACTGGCACGACCCAGTGACCGGTTGATGACAGGCGTTGCACGTCTTGCGCCTGAGCTGAGGGAAATGGCCTTTCTGCCTGCTGTGGCAGTTGCGCGCCTGGCAAATCGCGCCACAGCAGCGCGGAGAAATCCAGCGTCTCGGACTGAATGATCTTATATCGCGACAAGACCGCAAGCCCGCCGTGCCCCGTGAAACGCCCCCAACCTTGTGCATCGCCGGGTCCTTGCGTTTCGCCATCTCCATCCAGATCGAACTCCGTTTCCAGTCCGGAATTGGGCAGTACCGAATAACTATGGGGGTAGTCGAGGCCTTGGATGCGCAATTGTTCGGTGAACGCAGTCAGGGTCAGGCCGTCCAGATCCCAGTCGATACCTTGCAAAGCCACGATGTCGGGGCGAACCGCGCCCAGAACCTCGACCACTGCCTGAACCTGATCGTCACCCCGCTTTATGGCGCGCAGCAAAAGGCCCGGACCTTCCCGGCTGAGTTCTGTGTTGAAAGTCGCGACGCGCACCGTCTCTGCCTGCGCTGCGAAGGGCAGCAACAACAGGACAAGGGCGCGGATCATGCAGTCTGCGTTGACTCGGCTGTGGAGTATGCGCGGCGCTTTTCGACGATCAGCCCGGCGATGCGCAGGGTCGCCATCCCCCGCATGATCATGCTGGCAGGCAGGAAGGCCCACGCACACATGGTCCAGATCAGCGTCTGCGGATTGCTGAGCGAGATGGGATTGGCAAAATCGGTCAACAGCTTGATCAGCGCGGGAATCAGGAACGGCAGAAGGATACCGATCGAGATATTCAGTCGGCCATCGCGCTGCAGGCGGGTGACGACGTCACCGCCCTTGGTCGGGTCGAACAGCGGCAGATTGGTCCAGACATTGAACGCGCCGTTTCCTGTCGGCCAGCCGCGCAGCTTCACGGCATAAGCAAAGCTTGCAATTGTCACCAGGGCCGCGACATAGGCCACACTGGCGGTTGCCCGAACCAGTTCGATCATCGACTGCCCGGCGTCAGCAGGAAGCATCAGAACGATCAGCCGAACCGGTGAATATGGAAAGTCAGCCACGTTGGCTACAGCGAGGCCCATGGAATAGACCGCGCGTGTCAGCTCGGTCGGAGCATACATGTTTTTGCAGATCAGCGTCAGAAACGTGACCATCGACAGCAATCCGACAAAGCGCAGCCGGTTTACCGGCGGTGCATCACGGAATTCAATGAAACTGGGGAAGGCAGAGTTGTATTCTGCAAAGGTCAGGAAAAACGCGAGGATCGCGAGAAAGACGACAATCTCGGTTCCGTTCGTCGAAGATATCGGCAGATATAACGCAGGGGTAAGCACCATCAGTGCCACCAGTATTCCACGTATCGCCGCCCCGGTTGTGCGCGCAATCAATATTCCGAACCCTTTCAAACTGGACCAGTCAGTTCTGTGCCGACTTCATTCCAACTTGTGCCTGCCGAGTGAGTCATCGGCGGATGCCTGTTTTGATGCAAGATGAACAAAACCGGTCAATCAGCTCAAGCCAAGGGGCAGAAAACACGTGCTTTCAGGCAAAATGATGGCGCAACTGGTGCGGGATTGCATCATTTTTGACGCAAATCCGACGTGTATGTCAAATTGATACCTACATGTTGTGGGCCACGAGTTTTCAACCCCAAGAATGCGAGCGGGGCCGCCTTGGCGACCCCGTCAGGTTGAGTATCCCCAGATTCGTTTCCAGAATCAGACCCAGGGGCGGGACTGGCTGGCATGTTCCTCGAATCTGTCGATGTGATGGTCTTTTTCCATCGTCAGGCCGATATCGTCCAGACCGTTCAGCAGGCAATGCTTGCGGTGCGGGTCAATTTCGAACTCGATGACAACGCCGTCCGAGGTGGTGATCTGCTGATCTTCCAGATGCACGGTCATGCGGGCGTTTTCGCCCTTGTGTGCATCTTCCATCAGGATCGCGTGATGCTCTGCCTCGACCACGATAGGCAGGATGCCGTTCTTGAAGCAGTTGTTGAAGAAGATGTCGGCGAAGCTGGTCGAGATCACGACCTTGATGCCGAAATCCCTGATCGCCCATGGCGCGTGTTCCCGCGACGAGCCGCAGCCGAAATTGTCACCGGCCACCAGAATCTCGGTGTTGCGGTAGGCGGGCTTGTTCAGGACGAAGTCTTCATTCTCGCCGCCATGATCGTGATAACGCATCTCGTCAAACAGCACGACACCGAGGCCGGACCGTTTGATGGTCTTCAGATGTACTTTCGGGATGATCATATCGGTGTCGATATTGATCAGCGGCATTGGGGCGGCCACCCCGTGGACTTTTTCAAACTTTTCCATGTTCACACTCCTGCGGGAGAGGGCCGCGCCCATGCCCCGCGTTTAAGCTTCTTTCGCTTCTGTCGTTTCGTTTGGTGCGCCTTTGACGAAGAGCGCCATGAAGACCAGACCGAACCCGTTGAACAGCATCTCGATGCCAAGCAGGATGCCCAGCAACCGCAGCAGAACCGTTGGTTCCGCAGCCGCATAAGACCAGATGATGCCTGCCAGGATGATCGACAAGATCCCCGAAATCAGGGTCGGCCAGAAAAATGACGTTCCGCGCATCTGAAATGAAAGGATGATTCGGGCAATCCCGCCTGCCATGAACAGGATCAGAACAACCGTTGCCAGCGTCAGCGTACCTTCCAGCGGGTTGTCCAGGAAGGACCAACCCAGGAACAACATCACGGCCCCCATGATGAAGGACAGGATTTTGTTACCCGTTCCTTCAACCGAAAACCCCCCGGCAACCTGCAGTACGCCGGAGATCAGCAACAGCACACCCGTAACCAGTGTGACGGCAATTGACGCCACATAAGGCGCGCCCAGCACAAAGACGCCGAACGCTATGGACAGCAGCCCAAGCAGGAGCCATTTGACCCAATCACTCATTTCAGTCTCTCCCTCAAATATCTAGATATGAGGGTAGCTTACATCAGTTCACGGACGTCTGTCAGCCGTCCTGTGATTGCCGCTGCGGCAGCCATTGCCGGGCTCAGCAGGTGGGTGCGTCCGCCCCGGCCCTGACGACCCTCGAAATTGCGGTTCGAGGTCGCGGCGCAGCGCTCGCCCGGTTGCAACTGATCGGGGTTCATCGCCAGGCACATCGAGCATCCCGCCAGACGCCATTCGAAACCGGCCTCTTTGAAGATGTCGGCCAGACCTTCTTCCTCGGCCTGAGCACGGACCAGACCCGAGCCGGGCACGACCATCGCGCGCATGCCGTCCTTGATCTTCTTGCCTTTCAGGATCGCGGCGGCGGCCCGCAGGTCTTCGATTCGGCCATTGGTGCACGAGCCGATGAAGACGGTGTCGATTTCCACATCGCTCAGTTTCTGACCGGCTGTCAGGCCCATGTACTCGATCGAACGGCGGGCTGCATCGACCTTGCCGCCCTCGAAATCCTCGGGGTGCGGCACGGTTGCGGTGATCGGCAGAACGTCCTCGGGGCTGGTGCCCCAGGTCACGACCGGCGCGATGTCTTCGCCACGCAGGGTGACGACCTTGTCGAAATGCGCGCCTTCATCGGTGTAGAGCGTCTTCCACCAGTCCATCGCGGCTTCCCATTGTGCGCCTTTCGGGGCGTGCGGGCGGCCTTTGACATATTCAAAGGTTGTTTCGTCCGGCGCGATCAGGCCTGCGCGGGCACCGCCTTCGATGGCCATGTTGCAGACGGTCATGCGGCCTTCCATCGACAGATCACGGATTGCTTCGCCGCAATATTCGATGACATAGCCGGTGCCGCCGGCTGTACCGGTCTCGCCGATGACGGCCAGCGTGATGTCCTTGGCGGTTACGCCCGGCTGCAATTTGCCGGTGATTTCCACCTTCATGTTCTTGGATTTCTTCTGGATCAGCGTCTGCGTGGCCAGAACATGCTCGACCTCAGACGTGCCGATGCCGTGAGCCAGCGCGCCAAACGCACCATGGGTGGCGGTGTGGCTGTCGCCACAGACGACGGTCATGCCGGGCAGGGTCCAGCCCTGTTCCGGGCCAACGATGTGCACGATGCCCTGACGAACGTCATTCACCGGGTAGTAGTGAATGCCGAAATCCTTGGCGTTCTTGTCCAGCGCTTCGACCTGAATGCGCGATTCGGGGTTTTCGATCCCGTTTACGCGATCCGGCGTGGTGGGAACGTTGTGATCCGGCACGGCAATGGTCTTTTCCGGCGCGCGGACCTTGCGGCCTGCCATGCGCAGTCCTTCGAACGCCTGTGGGCTGGTGACTTCGTGCACCAGGTGGCGGTCGATATACAGCAGGCTGGTGCCATCATCGGCTTCGTGCGCGACATGGGCATCCCAGATCTTGTCATAGAGTGTCTTGGGGGACATCGGTCCTCTCCCGTAAGTAATGAGAAATAGCTGGCGAGTTGGCTCAGGCGGCCGATAGGCGCGCCAGGACCGTGCGGGCAGCCCCGTAGAACCGTTCACGCAGACGCGCGCGGTCTTCCAGATTCTGAAGTTGGGCCACATTGAGTCTCATGCGGTTCAGATATAACGGCCACTCACGTCAATCAAGGTTCAATACCGGTGCAGTTCGCGTGCGGGCTTGCATCGCCTCGCACAGATCGCCAATCTGGCGGGCATGAACCAGGATTTGCTACCGGAAACGCTGTCCGAGCTTTACGCGAACATGACGGCGGCTTTTTCAGAACAGCTTGAAAATCTGATCGAATTGATCGTCACGCCGGGCTGGAGGCAGTACCAACTCGTCATCATCCTGTTCCTGTGGTTGTTGGCGTTTCTGCTGAAACTGCTGACACAGAGCCGGTGGGAGGCCTGGGCCCGCGCGCGCTCCGGCTGGCCGAAATGGCGACTGCGCATTCTGGTCCAACTGATGCGGCGCCTGACGCTCGTATATTTCACGCTGCTGTCCTGGGGACTTTATTGGGGGATGCAGCAGGCGACATGGCCCTCGCGCAGTTACATCATCGGTGTTTTTGCCACATTGGGCTTGGCCTGGCTGGCCATCGCGCTGGTCTCGCGGCTGGTGCGGAACCGAACGCTGCGGCAGATATTCAAGTGGTCCATGTGGGTCTACGCAACGCTGATTGCCCTGGGGTTGACCGATGATGTGGCCGGGTTCCTGGACGGGGTGGCGATTTCCATCGGCGATCTGCATATCTCGGCGCTTGGGATCATCAAGGCTGTCCTGCTGATCGGCATCCTGCTGACGCTGGCCCGGCTTGGAACGCGCGCGGCCGAGCGCGGGCTGAAAAGCAACGACGACATTACGCCCTCGATGCAGGTGTTGCTGGCCAAGGGCATTCAGGTGCTGCTTTACGGCGCGGTTTTCATGGCCGCGATCCGCACGCTTGGCTTCGACCTGACGGGGATCGCGTTATTGTCAGGTGCGATCGGTGTGGGTATCGGTTTCGGGCTTCAGAAAGTGGTGTCGAACCTGATTTCCGGGATCATCATCCTGATGGACCGCTCGATCAAACCCGGCGATGTCATATCGCTGGGCGACACGTTCGGCTGGATCAATGCGCTGGGCGCGCGTTATGTTTCGGTCGTCACCCGAGATGGGCGCGAATACCTGATCCCGAATGAGGATCTGATCACCAATCAGGTGGTGAACTGGTCGCATTCTGACAAGTTCGTTCGGCTGGATCTGAAGTTCGGCACCAGCTATGGCGATGACCCCCACAAGGTACGTGCCACGGCCATCCGGTCCGTGAAAACGGTGGCCCGGGTGCTGAGCGGCGGCTCGCACGAACCTGTCTGCCACATCACCGGTTTCGGCGACAGCAGCGTGGACTACGTGCTGCGGTTCTGGATCAGCGACCCGACCAAGGGGCTGACGAATATCCGGGGCAATGTCTACCTGGCGCTGTGGGACGCGTTCAAGGATGAGGGGATATCAATACCCTTCCCACAGCGTGAGGTGCGCTTGCTTCCCGACGACGCAGACGCGCAACAACTCTCGAAAGAGTGAAAGGGCCGGGCGTCCTGAAACCGCCCTTTCATTGAAATGTTGCATTCCCCTTGTTACCTTAATAGTACCCCAGCGCCGGGGATTTGGCGGCGCGCAGCAAAGGAGGACTATGTCCTGTCTCTACATACACAGGCGGGTTTGCCCGCCGATGATGGTGCCAGCGTAATGGCCCACTCTCAGTCAATCAGCGACAAGCTGCTTGAACGCATCCTTTCCTCACTTTCCGATGACAAGGCCGAAGACGTCGTGCAGATCAACCTGCAGGGCAAATCGTCGGTTGCGGATCACATGGTGATTGCCTCGGGTCGGTCGACCCGTCAGGTCTCGGCCATGGCGGAAAAGCTGACGGATCGCATCAAGCAGGAATTCGGTTTCACCTCGAAAGTCGAAGGCAAGGATGCCGGCGACTGGGTGCTGATCGATACGGGCGACGTGATCGTCCATATCTTCCGCCCCGAAGTGCGTGAATTCTATCAGCTGGAAAAGATGTGGCTGCCTCAGGGCGGCAGCGCCTCGGCGAACTGAGGCGCCATCCCGGCCCGCATTAACAGGCCGGAGGCGAGAGAGACATGCGTATCAGCATAGTTGCGGTCGGGCGATTGCGCGCCGGACCGGAGAAGACCCTGCTTGACGATTATCTGACCCGATTTGACCGGACTGGCCGTGCGCTGGGCCTTGGTCCTGCGCGGGTGATCGAGGTTGAAGATAAGAAAAACGCCGGTATGGGCGCCGAGGGCGCGCTTCTGCGCAAGGCACTGCCCAAAGGGGCTGTAATCTGTACGCTGGATGAGCGGGGGCAGGTGTTGTCCTCTCCCGATTTTGCGCGGAAGTTGGGCAACTGGCGGGATGCCGGGCGACAGGATCTGGCGCTGATCATTGGCGGGGCGGACGGAATAGATTCGGGTCTGCGCGCCGAGGCCGACTTTTCCATTTCCTTTGGGTCGATGGTCTGGCCTCACATGTTGGTCCGTGTGATGTTGGCCGAACAACTCTACCGGGCCGCAACTATTCTGTCGGGCGGCCCATATCACCGGGTCTGACATGGCACAGCTTCTGATCGTTTATCATTCACGCACCGGCGGTAGCCGCCAGATGGCCGAGGCTGCGGCAGAGGCGGGGCGGGCTGAGGCAGATGTGGTGTTGAAAACCGCCTGTCAGGCTGTGCCTGAGGACCTGCTGCGCGCCGATGGATACATCTTCTGCGGACCCGAGAATCTGGCGGCGATTTCGGGTCAGATGAAAGAATTCTTCGACCGCAGCTACTATCCGGTTCTGGGAAAAATCGAAGGCCGTCCGTATGCACAAATGATATGCGCCGGGTCCGATGGCCAAAATGCCGCCCGTCAGATCGCAAGGATCGCAACGGGTTGGCGATTGAAAGAGGTGCAACCCCCTTTGATTGTTTGCACCCATGCCCAGACGTCCGAGGCTATACTGGCCGAAAAGACCATCCCGGCCGACCAACTGGACAAATGCTCCGAGGTTGGGGCAGCCATGGCCGCCGGCCTCAGTCTGGGTGTGTTCTGATCGTCACTTCAACTGGACGATTGTCGTCTCGGCGTTCCAGCCGTCTACGCTGCAACGGGCCTGCACCTGAACCTGCGACGTGCCCGCCGGTATCGTGATGCCGCTCAGGGATCGCGTGAAAGGCTGCTCGGTCTCGTGTGGATGGTGCAGAACGCGAATGCCAATCTGTTCGCCGTTCATGTTGAGAATACGCCAACCATCCGCGTAGTGATCCCAGCCGGTGTCAGGATGACGGATGGTGACATCAAAACGCCACGTATCTCCGTTGCTGCTGGTCGAGACATTTTCGATCACGGGCGGGTCGGCGAGGGCTGGCGCAGCCAGGAGAAGGTTGAGAATCAGGTATCGCATGGTCCGAAGCTACGGTTTTGTAAGCGGATTGTTAATCACGTCTGTGTGTCTGTCTGACCGGTTGTCAGCGCAATGTGAAGAGCTGATCGGTGTGACGGTGCATTTGGGCGGTACTGATCATGTGGGGCCGAAGCGGCCACCAGATGAATGCTTGTCAGCCCTCCCTTTTGGTAATATTATTTTACCAAAAGGGAGGTTTCGCCATGGAAATGCCACTGCCTGATCCGGACGTGATTTCACGAAAGCACAGGATCACAACGCGCCTGCAACAGGTTTTGCCAAGCGATGCGATCATTTACGATCAGGCTGAAACCCGGGCCTATGAATGCGACGCCCTGACGGCATACAGGTGCCCCCCGATGCTGGTGGTTCTGTCATCAACCACTCAGGAGGTATCGGAGGTTCTGCGTATTTGCCATCAAGAAGGCGTGCCGGTTGTCCCGCGTGGCGCGGGGACGTCTCTGGCCGGAGGCGCCCTGCCAACCGCCGACTGTGTCATTCTGGGCGTCGCCCGTATGAACGATGTGCTGGAGGTAGACTACGACAACCGTTTTATCCGGGTGCAGACGGGCCGAACGAACCTGAGTGTTACCGGTGCAGTCGAAGCCAATGATTTCTTCTATGCCCCGGACCCCTCATCGCAACTGGCCTGCGCGATTGCCGGTAACATCGCAATGAATTCGGGTGGGGCGCATTGCCTGAAATATGGGGTGACGACCAACAACCTGCTGGGCGTGAAGATGGTAATGATGGACGGCAGCGTGGTCGAAATCGGCGGGGCGCATCTGGATTCAGGCGGACTGGACCTGCTTGGCGTCATCTGCGGCTCGGAAGGGCAATTGGGTGTCGTGACCGAGGCAACGCTGCGCATCCTGCGCAAACCGGAAGGCGCCCGGCCTGTTCTGATGGGTTTTGACGATAACGAAGTCGCCGGGCAGTGCGTGTCCGACATAATAAAGTCAGGCATTCTGCCGGTGGCAATCGAATTCATGGACCGTCTGTGCATTCAGGCCTGCGAGAACTTTGCCAAAGCCGGGTATCCGGATTGCGAAGCCCTGCTGATTGTCGAGGTCGAAGGATCCGAGGCCGAGATCGACAGCCAGTTGTCGAAGATCATCGAGATCGCCAAACGTCACAACCCGGTCGAACTGCGCGAAAGCCAGTCCGCCGAGGAAAGCGCCCGAATTTGGCTGGGGCGCAAATCGGCCTTTGGCGCGATGGGGCAGATGAACGATTATATGTGTCTCGACGGCACGATCCCGGTTTCATCGCTTCCAAAAGTGCTGCGACGTATCGGCGAGATGAGTGAGGAATTCGGACTGCCTGTCGGCAACGTGTTTCATGCAGGCGACGGCAACATGCATCCGCTGATCCTGTTCGATGCCAACAAACCGGGCGATCTTGAGAAATGCGAAGCGTTCGGTGCCGAAATACTGAAGCTATGCGTCGATGTCGGGGGATGTCTGACCGGCGAACACGGGGTCGGAATCGAAAAGCGCGATCTGATGACGCATCAGTACGGGGCGCAGGATCTTGAAGCGCAGATGGCAGTCAAGGATGTGTTCGATCCGAACTGGCTGCTGAACCCGGCCAAGGTGTTTCCGCTGGATGTTTCGGCGACGCGCCGAATTGCTGCGGAGTAGGGGGCACTGCCCTCGTCAAGCGATCGCCCCGAGGATTTTGGAACAGAAGAAGAGACATGAGACCTGAAACAGAGGCCGAACTGGCCGAATTGGTGGCCGGGCTGGCGCAGCCGGTGCGAATTGCCGGGGGAGGTACCCGAGGTGTGACCGGGCCGGATGCGGACCTGAGTGTGACAGGATTGCGCGGGATCACCCTCTATGAGCCTGGTGCGCTGACATTGGTCGCCCGGGCCGGAACTTCGGTAGCGGATATCAATGCCGCGCTTGATGCCGAAGGCCAGAGGCTTGCGTTCGAGCCGATGGATCATCGCGCGCTGATGGGCACAACAGGCGAGCCGACAATAGGGGGCGTGGTTGCCGCCAATGTCTCGGGGCCGCGCCGCGTGCAGGCGGGGGCGTGTCGGGATTTTCTTTTGGGCGTGCGCTATGTCGACGGTTTGGGGCAAGTGATCCGAAACGGTGGCCGGGTGATGAAAAACGTCACCGGATACGATCTGGTCAAGCTGTTGGCCGGGTCGTGGGGGACGCTTGGCGTGTTGACCGAGGTCTCGCTGAAAGTTTTGCCGCGCTCGGAAAGTTCGGCAACTCTGGTGTGGAGCGGGTGCGACTGGTCACAATCCCTGAAACTGTTCAGCGAGGCGCTGGCGTCCCCTTTCGAAGTCACGGGTGCCGCGCGACTGCCGGGCGGATCACAGATGAAACAAACAACGTCCGAGACGGTCATTCGTATTGAAGGGTTCAGCGATTCAGTTGCGTATCGGGTTGGCAAACTGGCAGAAATGTTCAACCATCAAAAGCCCGACCGAATAGTGACCGACGCTGCGGAAAACGAGGCGATCTGGAAGGCTGTTCGTGATGTCGAGCCCTTCGCAGACACTGCGGGAAATGTCTGGAAAACGTCCGTCAAGCCGACAGACATGCTGCGCGTCGTAGACCAGCCGGGCTGCACTCATCTTCTGGATTGGGGCGGAGGGCTGATCTGGACGCTTGCGCCCGAAGGGGTCGATCTTCGGGCCGCGCTGGCCGAGGTTCCGGGGCATTCCACGCTTGTTCGGGGCAACGATGTTGAAATCGCACGGTTTGGTCGTTTTCAGCCCGAACCTGTAGGGTTGGCCGCGCTGACGCAGGGATTGCGACAGCGGTTTGACCCGAAGGGTTTATTCAATCCGGGCCTGATGGGGTAGGGTAATGCAGACAACTTTTTCCGAAGAACAGTTGCAGGATCCCGCAATCCGAAGGTCCAACGACATCCTGCGGAGTTGCGTGCATTGCGGTTTTTGCACTGCGACCTGCCCGACATACCAGGTTCTGGGGGATGAGCTGGACAGCCCGCGCGGGCGTATCTACTTGATCAAGGACATGTTGGAGAACAATCGCGTTCCGGACGAAAAGACCGTCAAACACATTGACCGTTGTCTGTCCTGTCTGGCTTGCATGACCACCTGCCCGTCGGGCGTGCATTACATGCATCTGGTCGATCACGCGCGCGAGTATATCGATACGAACTACAAGCGCCCCTTCATGGATCGTGCACTGCGCTGGATGCTGGCGCAGATCCTGCCTTACCCGATGCGGTTCAGGTGGGCTTTGATCGGGGCAAAGCTGGGGCGGCCATTTCGCTTTCTGATGCCTGATGCGCGTTTGCGTGCAATGCTGGATATGGCACCAAAACACATCCCGCCAGTTAGCCGAAACGATGATCCGCAGTGCTTTGAATCCAAGGGCGAACGCAAAAAGCGCGTGGCGTTGATGACGGGTTGCGCACAAAAGGCGCTGAACACCGATATCAATGACGCCACAATCCGCCTGTTGACCAGATTGGGGTGCGAGGTCGTGGTCGCCGATGGCGCCGGTTGCTGTGGAGCGTTGACCCATCACATGGGCAAGACGCGCGAAAGTCACGCTTCTGCCGCGACCAACATCCGGGCCTGGACGCGCGAGATGGACAGCAAGGGGTTGGATGCCATCGTCATCAATACATCGGGCTGCGGGACAACCGTGAAGGATTACGGTCACATGTTCCGCAACGACGCGCTGGCTGCGGATGCGGAACGTGTATCTGCAATTGCCATGGATGTCAGCGAGCTTCTGATGCAGCTGGATCTTCCGGAAAGTGATGACCGGGGCATGAGTGTGGCGTATCACGCGGCCTGTTCGCTGCAGCACGGGCAAAAGATCAAAACCTATCCCAAGGATTTGCTGAAGCGCGCAGGTTTCACCGTGTCCGAGCCGGCTGACAGTCATCTGTGCTGTGGCAGCGCCGGAACCTATAACCTGTTGCAGCCTGAAATTTCGGCCCAGCTCAGGCAACGCAAAGTGCGGACACTGGAAGCGAAAAAGCCCGATGTGATCGCCGCCGGAAATATTGGGTGCATGATGCAGATCGGGTCGGGAACAGGTACGCCCGTCCTGCACACGGTCGAGTTACTGGACTGGGCGACTGGCGGCCCAATGCCCAGGGCACTGCAACAAAGCCGAACAGCCGACGGCGGTGACGTACCCATTCTGAAGTAATCGCGGTTGATGCAACGCTGCCTCAATTGCGATGGAAAAACCCCGGCTGGGCCTGCGCCCTATTTTCGCCGCACCGTTTGCGTAACAAACTGTCTTTAGCAATACCGGAGACATGCGTGCGAAACTGGATCAGGGCCATAGCGTTTGCTGTATTGCCAATGGCAGCCATGGCGCAGGACACGGGGCTTAAAAGCCTTGAGACTTCGGATTCCGGGCGCGAGTGGATGGCCGTCGGGCGGTTGGATATCGCCGGTACCGGTTTTTGCACCGGGACACTGATTGCACCCGGACTGGTTCTGACTGCAGCGCATTGCCTTTTCGACAAATCGACGCGCCGTCGGATTGACCCCGCGTTGATCGAGTTTCTCGCCGGTTGGCGCCTGGGCCGCGCATCGGCGTACCGCGCTGCCCGGCAGGTCGTAATCCACCCAGAATACCGTTTTGACGGCGGAACCCCGTCAGAACGTGTCCGGCATGATATCGCGCTGATCGAGTTGTGGCAGCCGGTCCGGAACACAACGGTCATTCCTTTCGAAACTGGTGAACGCCCTGTGCAGGGCGAAGAAGTGGGTGTTGTGTCCTACGCACAGGACAGGGCCGAGGCGCCATCCCTGCAGGAGGTTTGTTCTGTCGTGACCGGGCAGGGGGGTGTTCTGGTGATGTCCTGCGACGTGGATTTTGGCGCTTCGGGCGCGCCGGTGTTTTCCTTTGCTGGTAATCGTCCCCGCATTGTCTCGGTCGTTGCGGCCAAGGCGATGATGGGCGGCAAGAGCGTCGCGATCGGTACGGCCGTTGAGGATGCGCTGCAGTTGTTGCGTGCAGAACTGTCGGCGGGGCGCGGATACGGCTCTAAAACCGGTGAATCAGGCAAAAACATCGGGGCAAGGTTCGTAAGGCCATGATCAGGTTTCTGCTGTTCTTCCTGTTTTGCCAGTCCGTTCTGATCGGTGCAGCATCCGCCCAGACATCAAGCAAACGCACGCTGGTGGACCGCGATGATCTGTATGGATGGGAAGCGGTCGGACGATTGGATGTGGGGTCGCGGTCGTTTTGTACCGGAACGCTGATTGCGCAGGACCTGGTGCTGACGGCAGCGCATTGCGCCCTGGACAAGAAAACCGGCAAACCTTACCGGTCTGGCGAGGTGGTTTTTCGGGCCGGGCTGAGCAACGGCAAGGCGTTGGCCGAACGCAACGTGGTGCAGATCGCCGCCCATCCCGCCTATGGCGCGAATGAACCGCTTTCGCCTGAAGCGGTTCGCGCCGACGTCGCGCTCATGCGTCTGGAAAAGCCAATCCCTTACACGATTGCCGATCCCTTCGCCTTGCATGGCGGGCAAATTCTGAACAAGGAAATCACCATTGCCTCATACGGGTTGGGCCGGTCCGAGGCGATCACGCGCGAGCGTTCGTGCCGAATTCTGGAACGACGTCTGGGTCTGATTACCTTTGATTGCGATATTACCTTCGGGTCATCCGGTTCGGCCATACTGGCGAAAAATGGCCCGCGCTGGCAGATCCTGTCCGTGGTGTCCGCCGTCGGAGTCTATGACGGAAAAAAGGTCGGATTTGGTATGGAACTGGCCGGCGTCGTGTCCGAACTCAAGGCGATCATGCGGCGGGATGCGCCGCAACCCAAGGCCTCGATCCGCCGGTTGCAGGTGGGATCGGGCAAGTCCAGCTCGGGTGCGAAATTCATCGGTGCTGGCGGGTCTTGAACTCGGCGAAATCGCTACCCATGTGAATTGTACCGGATCGCCACAACGGGGTTCGGAAAACATCACCGCCCGTCCGAACGGAGGGCAACAAATCGTGAATCGCTCAAACATGAGGATACGACACATGCGTACATTTGATTTTGCACCGCTGCACCGCGCCACCATCGGTTTCGACCAGATCGCCGACATGATGGACCGCGTTCTGACCAACGACGTGGCTCAGCCCAGCTACCCGCCCTATAACATCGAAAAAACCGATGCCGACACCTATCGGATTTCCGTCGCTGTCGCCGGTTTTTCGGAAGATGACCTGTCGGTCGAAGTGAAGGAAAACGCGCTGATCGTCGCCGGTAAGAAAGCCGCCGAAGACAAACAGCGCAGCTACCTGCACCGCGGCATCGCCACGCGCGCGTTCGAGCGCCGCTTTGCGCTGGCCGACCATGTCCGTGTCACCGGTGCCAGCCATGAAAACGGCATGCTGAACATCGACCTGAAGCGCGAAGTGCCTGAAGCACTGAAACCGCGCCGGATCGAGATTTCTTCGGCGAAAGCCATCGAGAAGGATGTGGTTGACGCCAAGGCCGTGAACTAACGCGCTTTAAGATCCTGCGACGGTCTCCTCCTCCCGGACCGTCGCAACACCCGCCCCGCGTTCCTCCAGACGCGGGGCGTTGTTTTTTTGGGGGGTCAGTGAGTGGCCGTAATGCGGACAAAGCCGCCATATGGAACATCAGCTGGGTTCTAAACCTACTAATATCCGGCTGGGTCGTTAGGGGAGTGCAGTAATGTGCCTTCAAACGCGTCGAGATCATCAGCCATTAGCAGCCAAGGCAACTTGCTTTGCTTGTTAACGTGAAAAGTTGGTTTGAAGTCTTCCGGGTTTTCGAGCGACCCAGCATAGAGGTGCATACCACCCGGATAGTGATCGGCTTCAAATCCAATGGGTGACCCGCATGTCCCGCAAAAGTGCCTGAAAACGCCTTTGGAACTTTCGTAAGTGCGGGGTTTATCACCAGTCCACTCAAAGTTTTCTATCGGCACACCAAGCCACGCAACCACCGGCGCCGCACAATTCCGACGGCAGTCATCACAGTGGCAATAGCATGCCCATGTTTGATCACCCTGGTAGGCCCAGCTTGTTTTTTTACAAAGACAATAACCGCGCGTCGCCATTCGATTTTCCTCCCAACCTCGAAAAGCATAGGACGCAGGCGGGTTTTAAGATGGATATATTTGGACGTTTCATCAGCTGAAAACGTCGAAGCTCAGGGTCATTTCGAGCTTGCTGCAGACGTTCGGCAGAATTCAGTAAACGTCTGCTGCGCGGACTCGGTGGCAGAAGAATTTTTTGCACCAAGGTGCTGAGCCTAAAAAGTTAACAAATTAGACTGTTCCTCCAAGCCGATGTTTTTCCTATCGTTGGTGAGAAATTGCGTGTCGGGAGGTCTTAATGAACAAGCTTATCTCAGCAGCGGGTGCGGTCTGCTTTGCCTTCACTGGAGCTTGGGCCGACGAGCATACCCCGCCCAACATTCTTGTCATCATGGCAGACGACGTGGGTTGGGCGAGCGTCGGCGTTTACCACGGAGGTGTCAAAAGCATCGAGACGCCGAACTTGGATCGCCTCTCATCTGAGGGTGCTCGTCTCACAGATTATTATGCCGAGCCAAGTTGTACTGCCGGTCGATCAGCTTTCATGACTGGACAATTGCCCATTAGGACTGGGATGCACACTGTAGGACTTCCGGGCGATCCGATAGGTTTAAATCCAGATGACCCAACGCTTCCGATGTTCTTGAAAAAGTTGGGGTACACCACGGGGCAATTCGGAAAAAACCACCTGGGCGATCTCAACGAGTTCCTGCCGACTACAAAAGGTTTCGACGAGTATTGGGGCTGGCTGTATCACTTGAATGCCATGGAATATACGTCTGATCCGGATTGGCCAGACGACCCAGAATTCAACGCGCAATTCGCGCCTCGCAACATCATTCATTCGTTCGCAACAGAGGAAGAAGACGAAACAGTCGATCCGCGATTTGGAAAAGTCGGGAAGCAGCGCATTATTGATGACGGGCCTGCGCCTCCGGAGCGCCAAAAGACTTTGGACGACGAAGTGACATCTTACACCAAGGACTTCATTTCTCGAGCAGTAGAGTCGGACACACCATTCTTTGTTTGGATGGCCCCAGCTCGAGCACATGTTTGGACCCATCTCAGCCCAGAATACGAAGCTATGTTGGGCAATGGGCGCGGACTTCAGGATGTTGTCATGAAGGAGTTGGACAACAACGTTGGTAACGTTCTCAGCCACCTTGAGGATCTGGGAGTTGCCGAAAATACCATAGTGACGTTCACCGCGGACAATGGCCCGGAAACACTGACGTGGCCCGACGGTGGTACGACACCATTTCATGGGGAAAAGGGTACTACCTGGGAAGGTGGCTTTAGAGTTCCTGCGATTATTCGCTGGCCTGGCAAAATTCCTGAAGGACAGGTTTTGAACGGTATCTTCAGCGGCATGGACTGGATGCCGACCTTTGTCGCCGCGGCGGGAGGCCCCACAGACCTAAGAGAAAAACTCCTAGAGGGTTATGAAGGGTACAAAGTACACCTCGATGGCTACAACCAACTATCTTACCTGACAGGTGAAGATGAAGAGAGCAATCGCCGCGAGCTGATATACTATCAGGGTACGGACCTCCAAGCCGTACGCTACAACGATTGGAAAGCGCACTTTGTCGTTCAAAACCACGGCTGGTCAGGACCGAAGGAAGAATTGGTCGCCCCGTTACTCTTCAACCTTCGCCGTGATCCTTACGAGAAAGCAGCGGAGGAAAGCGGGATGTACGTCCGCTGGATGGGTGAGAAAATGTGGGCATTCGGCCCAGCCGCCCGATTAGTGCAGGCGCATCTCGCTACTTTCGAGGAGTTCCCTCCGCGCGGGAAGCCGGTCGCCAATCAAGACCATGTTGAAGAACAGACATCAACCGAAGGCGGCATCTCTCAGTAGAAGAAGCAAAGCATCCAATTCGCCTATCTCGCCGCAGCGCGGGCATCCGTTTCGGATCATCGGGTGCCCAAAAAACCGACTAGGATTTTCGCAAAGAAGCGAAACCTCTACGAGAAGGAGTCCTCCATGAGTGCCAGGTTAGTCCTTCTGCTTGCTGCCGTCGGCCTCGTGCCAATTGCGTTATCATATGGCCTGATGCCGGGTAGTTCGATCCCAGTTTTTCTGGGATTTCCGGTGGAAGGAACGAACCAAACCCACGTGTTCCGAGCGATTATGGGTCTTTACCTAGCAAACGCGTTCTTTTGGTTGGTGGCCGCTTCGAAACCAGAATTACAACGCCCCGCGCTGTGGGTTCTATTTTTGTTTATGTCAGGACTGGCCGTTGGACGCATACTAAGCGTTCTTATCGATGGAGTTCCGAACGGGATACTTCTCTTTTATCTTGCAGCCGAGATAGCTTTTGCAGCTCTGGCGGCGGTTTCTCTTAAAAAAGTACGATGAAACAGGAAGTGTTAGAATGCTGAGGTTTTTCTTCGTTCTCTCGATGGTTGCGACTTCATCTGTGTCGACATCCGCTCTGGCACAATCGTCATCCATCCAGACTGCGGTGGACGAAAACTTCTTAGCGCTTGAGACTGTCGTTGCCGAAGCGGGAGTTACTCCAATCGCATCGATAGATCACGCGCGCCTGGCCAAAGCCGAAGGCGTAGAAATGCCAGCGTCCCGTGTACTCATTTTTTCTGATCCTGAGATAAACACGCCTATTCTGAAAGAGAACGTGCGCGCAGGTCTGGACCTTCCTTTTCGAGTTCTTTCATTCGATCAGGATGACCGTCCGCAGATCACATACACAGACTCTCAGTTTCTCAAAGTTCGGCATGGTCTGATCAACACCCAAGCGTTGAATGCATTTGAGAACAAAATGCTCGAAGTTCTAATCGACTTGGATGCAGCACCAGCGCCGACCAAAGGACTAATTGCAAACCATGGCATCATCGAATTGCGATCTGAGCTCAGCGTGTTAGAGGCAGTGGAACGTCTCAGGACAGCTGTGGTGGGACAGGACGATACAGTCTGGTTTGGGGAGATCGATTTTGCGGCCGAAGCGTCCCAACTGGGGACGGAGTTGCCGGATGCTGTACTCTTGCTATTCGGCGGACCAGCGCCTGGTGGTGTGGCTATGGCGGGCTTTCCGGCGATTGGTTTGGATGCCTTTTGCCAAAAACTGTTGGTATACGCGAATGAAGAAGGCGGCTCCGTAGTCATTTTCAATGACATCGCTGCTTTGGCGGAGTTGAACTACGGTTCTTCAGCCGAACCTCATCACGGTTTGAACAAACGGCTTACCGCAACATTTCGCACGGCAATTGAGTAGCCGCTGGTTGGAAAACGCAAAAAATACCTTTGCCGATTGGCCATCTTTTCGTCGTCCGTTTTGGGCTCAAGGCCGACATTAAGAGAAAAGCCCCGCGCAAATTTCGCACGAAGCACATCTTACTCAGTGTTTGAATGTTGGATCCTCGACCACCAACCCGATCGACCAGAACATCGTGTCGCCCGCAGGCAGGATGGCCTGTCCTTCGATCTTTTCCAGAAGCTAACCGCCGGTCGAGGCCAGGAAAGGCAGCAGGTCGCGTTGGAAATCAGCAACGCCTATTGAAGGAAGGTGACGCTTTGGGTGCGCTTTTGTGGCAATCGCACCCAAACACCGGACCGCGCCGTATCAAACCGACAGGCAGACGTATTTCATCTCCAGATAGTCTTCCATACCGTGGTGGCTGCCTTCGCGGCCCAGGCCTGACTGTTTGACTCCGCCGAACGGGCCCAGCTCGGTCGAGATGATGCCGGTGTTCACGCCGACGATGCCATACTCCAGTGCCTCGGCCACTTTGTAGACGCGGCTCAGGTCTTTGGCGTAGAAGTAGGAGGCCAGACCAAAGATCGTGTCGTTGGCCATCGCGATCACATCGTCCTCGTCCTCGAACTTGAACAGCGGCGCGAGCGGCCCGAATGTCTCGTCCTGCGCGACCATCATGTCCTGCGTCACACCGGTCACGATTGTCGGCTGGAAGAAGGTGCCACCCAGGTCATGCGGCAGACCGCCGGTCAGAACTGCACCGCCCTTGTCGGTGACATCCTTGATGTGTTCCTCAACCTTGGCGACAGCTTCGGCGTTGATCAGCGGACCGGTCGTGGTGCCCGCGGTCAGACCGTCGCCGACTTTCAACGCTTCGACCGCTGCTTTTAGCTTGGCTGCAAACTCATCGTAGACACCGGCCTGTACGTAAATCCGGTTGGCGCAGACACAGGTCTGGCCGTTATTGCGGAACTTGCACAGCATGGCACCTTCGACGGCCGCATCCAGATCGGCGTCGTCGAACACGATGAAAGGCGCGTTGCCGCCCAGCTCCATCGAGCACTTCATGACCTGATCGGCGGCTTGGCGCAGCAGGATGCGTCCCACCTCGGTCGAGCCGGTAAAGGTCAGCTTACGCACACCCGGGTTTTCGCAGAACTCCTTGCCGATCTCGCTGGCACGCGAGGACGGCACGACGTTGAACACACCCGCAGGGATGCCGGCCTTTTCGG
Source organism: Ruegeria sp. CG4 (assembly GCF_056537185.1). NCBI lineage: Bacteria > Pseudomonadati > Pseudomonadota > Alphaproteobacteria > Rhodobacterales > Roseobacteraceae > Ruegeria > Ruegeria sp. CG4. The sequence goes on from NZ_JBQFRB010000010.1 coordinate 120,674, forward strand.
CCAGAAGGCCAAGAACCAGCGCGGATAGCGGTGTTTCGGCTGCAGGGCGGGCGACAAACGCGCAGCCAGCGGCCAGCGCGGGTCCTGCCTTGCGGGTGATCATCGCGTTGGGGAAGTTCCAGGGCGTGATCGAGGCTGCAACGCCGATCGGCTGTTTCAGAACCATGATCCGCTTGTCGCGCTGATGGCCGGGGATCGTCTCACCGTAAACGCGCTTGGCCTCTTCGCCAAAGAACTCGATGAAGGATGCACCATAGCCGATCTCGCCAACGGCCTCGGCCAGTGGCTTGCCTTGCTCGGCGGTCAGGATTTTGCCCAGATCTTCGGCGTTTTCCATCATCAGGTCGTACCAGCGGCGCAGGATCACGGCGCGCTCTTTGCCGGTCAGCTTGGCCCACTCCTTCTGAGCGGCCTCCGCCTGTGCAATCGCACCAGCGACCTGAGCGCGACTGAGGTCCGCAACTTCGGCAACCACATCGCCGCGCGCAGGGTTGGTCACTGCAAAGGTGCCATTGTCACCGTCCACCCACTGGCCGCCAATATAGGCTTTGGTCACCAGCAGATCGGGGTTTTTCAGGATTGATTTAAGGTCGGTTGTTGCGTCCAGCATGAGTCAGTCTCCGGCAGGAAAAGATTTGCGCGCACCCAACCATGTGCCGCGGGTTTTGTCCATGGCCACTCCGGCGGATGGATCAATCCAGAATATGGACAACAGAACGTCAGCGTCGGCTGATAATACAGCTTTGGATTGTATCGTCGCGCCTATCTTTTTCTGATTGATTTTGCCAAAGTTCTGATGATTTCGAGATCTATGGGGATGTCAATCGTCATAACATCCACTATCTCATTGGGTAGATAAGAAAAAACAAGGATAGGACAGATGTCGAACCAACAGTTCGAGGCATTGATTCAGGAAACTCAGACCAAAGTGCGTGAAAGTCAGTCACAGATCGAAGGGCTGACCTCGCGGATTGAGGCCGCGCGCGCCAAGATCGGCACTGCCGAGGCGGATATCGACATCGAGAACGCGACGCTTGAGGACGTGCATGCCCATACTGAGGTGATGAATGCGAATATCGCCGAGCTGATCATGGGCCTGGACGACGTGACCAACGCCTTTTCCAAGGATTTCGACGAGATGCGCTCGAAAACCGGGTGGGAGAGCTTTGTCGGCATCTTTGCCAAGGCCAAATCCGAGTCGATGCGGCAGGAGCGGATGCGCACCGCCAATATCGACGACAAGCTGCAGGACCTGATCGCCAAATCCGACGTGATCGTGAAGCTGCTGGAAGGGCAGTTGGCGGTGCTGGAAGAACAGCGCGTCAAGGTCGAGAACAACCTGACCGGTACATTGGATGACCGTGAGGCGACTGTTGCCGAACTGGAAGCCTTGCGCGCTGAAATTCAGAATATGGACCCGACGATTATCACGCTGGAGAACAAGATTTCGGTCGAACAGGACGCCGCCGCGCGCACCCAGCTGGAAACCGAACTGGCCGAGCTGAACAAGCAATACAACGCCAAGGTTCAGGAAGAACAGGTCAAGCTGGCCAAGTCGCAAACGCTGGAGCGGTATATCGAAAAGGGCAAGACCTGGGTTGACTCACTGCAGAACCAAGCGGCGACGCAGATGGTGCTGATCAACAAGCTGCAGACAGACACGCAACAGCGTGTGGTGCTGTATGACGCCCTGACCAAATCGCTGAAAACCGCGCAGCAGCAGGACGTGGCCCACCGCATCAACGAGATCGGCGTGCAGACGGATCAAGAGGCGCAAACCGCCATGGCCGCCATCGGCACCGCGACCAACCAGAAAATGGCCGACATGCTAGAGGCGCATGAGGACCACATGGTCTTTGCCCGCGACGTGCTGGAGAAAAAGGCCAAGGCGGATGAACGCTTTGCCCGCCGGTTTGCCTCGATTGTCGAGAAGCATGATAAGAATTTGTATGGGGGGTGAGCGAGAGTAGGCGTAACTCCACATGAAATCTACGTTGTTTTTCATAGCGACCGTCTTGATTCTGGCTACTCTCTCTTGCTTGACGATTGGCTTTGCCACTTATTTAAAGTTTGGGTCAGTGGACTGGCAGTTCATCCAAGTTGTGGCCGCACTTTTGGTAGGGATTTTGCCTGCTGTTTGGATCCTGATTTGGGCGTACAACGTGATCTTGCCGCTATCTCTTTGGGTAAGTTGGAAGTACTTTTGTCTGCTTGAGAAAATTGTCGGCTTTGAGCTTGGGACGTTTTTCCGAAAACAAGTTGTGACTGATCCATCAGTTGCTTACAGCCAGCGGGGGACTTGGCCGTTTTTGTATCGGGCAATGATACAGGACATGCAGGTAAGAGGCGCCAATGACTGACCCCACCCAAGACCATGTCGGCCTGACCGACACTTTCGCGTCACGCCGTTATTTCCGAAAATTTGAGGTGATCACCGTCCACCTTTTGCGCGTGGCCGCAACGATGGAGGCTGAGGGCGCGATCAGCAAACAAGAGGTGCGGATCGTGTCGCGTTACCTCTCGGGGTTGCTCTACACCTTCCGCGCGCTATCCATGAAGTACCTGCTGGTTGGGCGCGATACGGGGCGGTTCTTTGGCAGCCTCGCCATGGACAAGCGCGACAGTGGGTTTCCGGTGGCGGCCGAGCTGCTGACCATGGCCAATGACGCGCAGCAGGCGCAGGTGCATCTGGCGAATATGCCCTCGGAAGACGATCTGAAAACCGACATGGTGCGCACCATCATTGGCGATCAGGCAATCCCCACCAAGCTGCAGTTCGCGCTGTCACAAAGGCTCTATTACGAGGAATTGCTGAAGGGTCAGCTGTTCTGGGCCCGCAATGATCCTGAATGTCACTGGATCGGGAATGAGGGTGAACGGCGCAAGTTCATGATCCATTGGGCGGTCTATGACAGCCAGATCAACCTGCCGGTCATCTATCTGATGCAGTTTGAGGACAGCGGCAAGACCGCATTGCCCAAGGACCAGCGCCGCTGGCCCGAAGTACAGGCGCATCTGATGGCGCAATCGCTGGGCGGGCTGAAACTGGTGACGATTGCCAGGGGCTTCGATCAGGATTTCGCCGACCTGCATCCCAAACACCTGCGCCGCATCCATGTGGGACCGATGTATTCCTCGGCCTATACCGAGCAATCGGGGCCGTTGCGGCAGGTGCTGGAGGATGCGCAGGCGCCCGAGGGCCAGGACTGGGCGCTGGCCTGGACCACCGAAGAGCTGGAAAGCGAAGAGGTCGTGCAGGAACGGTCGGGCTGGTTCGGCACGGTGGATCGCGAGGTCTTTGCGCTGGACCCGTTCGGCGGGCAGGGGGCCGAAACCGGGGCCACGCGCACCCAACGGTCCATCATCCTACCCCAGCGCCCGTTTCAGGTGCTGGCCGAGCGCAATCCGCCGGGCTTTGCCGATGTGCGCAAGTTCGTCGTCAGCAGGACCGGGCAGGTGTTGAAGTATTGAGAATTTCGCCTTCCCTTACAGACCCTTTACGGGTCCTGTCAGGCGGCGGGACGAGAGTATTTTTGAAAAGATGAAGCAGGGTTGAGCACATGAGTTTGACGTCGGATCAGATGGAATTGCGCGAGTCGGATATTCGCAAACACTATCCGGCGGCGACCGCGTTGTTGAACGGGTTTGAACACGCGCCACGGATTGCAAAGGCGGTTGAGGCCGCAGTTGAGCGGTCTCCGGGCGTGTCGACGGGGCGGCGGTTTCGATCCACTACTCCGGGTTTGGTGACGCGGCGCACCGTGCGTGCCGATGGGGTGCATCTGGTGGAACGGATTGAGGCGTCGGATGATGGGGATACGCTGGTGTCGCCGCCGCAGGCCACCACGCAGCAGGCCATTCGCCGGGCGATCTCTATCGCTCTGGCCGTGGCCGAGGCTTATGCGGAGCAGACGCCGTTGGCTGATCTGAAACGGGCCAATCTGGCCGGGGATTTGCCTGCCGCGCGCAAGTCTGAGTTTTCGGAACTTCTGACAGCTGAGGCGCTGATCACGTCCCACAGTTTCGGCAATGCGCTGGCTTATCTGATGTCCTCTCACCTAGGCGAGACGACAGTCGATATTGGTGAGGTCGAAGAGGTTCTGACCGACAATGGCCAGCTTGCCCTGCATGGCGCGTTGTGGGAACTGGATCAGACCCTTGCCAAACACGCCTCCGACGATGCCCACCTGATCGCCGCAACCAGCGCCTATGCCGAGCAACTGATGGACAAGGCCGCCCTTCGCGCGCAATCGGCTGGCCATCTGGCCCCGTTCCAGAACGCTGCCTGGCATATCGAGTCTGACGACCTGACGATCCGGGGGTTTGAGCCAGCCTCGAAGGCCAAATCCACCACCCTGACCATGACCTTCAAGAAACCGAACGAAGTGGTCGGCAACCATATCGCCAAATATCAGGCGATGAAGCTGGCCAAGATGCTGATGGCCTATGACTTCGACCGCCGCCTGAACCCGTTTGCCGAGCTTGGCGGGTTCATCTTTACCTTCATGGGTGATGGCAAACCAGGCACCGGCAAGACAACCCTGATCCAGATGATGGCCGGGCTGATCAACGACTATTGCCAGAACGCGGGCTATCCGTTTCGCTACCAGAACCTGAGCACCGACAATATCGATAGCTATCAGGGCAAATCCGGCCAGAACGCCAAGGCGTTTATCAACACGATCATCGACCCCTCGGTCATCGGCTTTGGTACCATCGACGACATCGACCAGCTGGCGGGCAAACGCGGCGACCGGCAGTCGTCAGCCGGTCAACTGGAAATCACTGCCGTGCTGATGGAGAGCTTTGCGGGTGCCGACACCGTCGTGCGCGGCAACTGCACCTTTGGCATGTTCTCGAACTACCCCGAGAATGTGGACGACGCCCTGCGCCAGCGGGCGGGCGCGCGGTTTCTGGTGGACGGGCCGCAGACGCGCGAGGACTACATCGACATCCTGCACCTGCTGATGGGCCACAACCATGACATCCCGCTGGGCGCACACGAAGCCTATGCCGCGCAGGAGATCAAGAAGGTCGTCGCCGCCAGTTTCGAAAGCCACTCCCGCCCGCATGAGGATGCCTTGCTGCAGGTCTTTGACCGTGTTTCAGGCGATATCGGCCAGATGGACACGATTGCCAAACTGGGCACCTACCTCAAGGCGATCCAACAGGCCGATGAACGTTTCACCGGCCGCGCGATCAAGAACATCACCGACGCGGTCAAGGTCCGCGCGATGGACTTCGAACTGCCCGACGAGTGGATGGAAAACCCCGACCTGTTCCTGTTCCGCGACTACGACACCAAGAAGGCCATGATCGAGGACCTGCGCCAGCCGATCACGGTCGAGATGGTGATCCAAGAGATCAACCGCTACGCCGACAGCGAATTCCGCTATGCCGATAAGAGCGACGAGGTTGCCATCGAAAACGCCGTGCGTGAGATGGGCCGGATGGAAGAGGCCAAGCGGCGGTATTTGGAGGGGCAGGGGTGACGCCTTTAGAATGGAGCGATCTAGTAAGAAATGCCGCGTTGACCATTGCCAGCTTGCTTGGCGCTTGCATTGGTTTCGCAGGATTGAGGTCTTGGAAAGCACAAAAAAACTGGGAACGTGACAACGAATTAGCACGGCGCTTCTTGGTGTCCCTAATTGGATACCAATCCTCAATTAACGAGTTGAGATTTAGAAAGCTCAGCCCAACTCTAGTTCCTCACATAGAGATACCGGACGTTCTGCGAGAGAAAAGTGGCGTGTCATTGGATGAAGATGGTCATTTCCAAGAGCTAGCCGAACACATCGTTCAAAAAACCGATGTCGCCAGAAAAAATAAAGTCGAGTTCGAAGCTATTTCTTTGGAGGCAAGAGCGATCTGGGGTTGGCCATCTGAAGAGGAATCCAGCAAGCTATTCGAATTGCATACAAAGCTACTTATGGGGTTGGAATGGTATATGCGCCTAGATGATCCCTCCAACAATGCTGAGGATCATGAGATAGCGGCGGCTGCTTTTGAAGAATATGATGGCATAGTTATTGAACCCACTAGGACTGCAGATCTCTTTCAGAGCGATCTTCGCTCAGTAGTATCAAATATGGAGATGTTCCTGAAAACTAAACTTGACGTGTCGCAGTTATGATCCGCCTCATCAAAAAAGGCCTGATGTTCGGCAACCTCGCCCACATCTCCAGTCCGGCTCTGGTCGAGCGGTATAACCGCGCGCTGCAGCATCTGGCGGGCAAGACCACGGCGCTGACGGATTTCCATGTCGATATCTCGGGCTATTCGCCCGAGGTGGGGATTGAGCTTGAGGATGAGCTCTACCTCAACCCCAACGGGGTCAACCGGCAGTTCATCCTGCTGACGACCGAGCAGAAACGCGCGCCTCTGCTGAACGTCAAATTCTCGACCTCGCGCGATATCCTGCGTGAATTCATCGAGATGAACGAGGCGCAGCTGTTCGCTCTGACCGCCACCGATGCGGTGGCCGGAGAGCTGGTGAACTCAGTCTTCAAACTCACCACGCCGCGCGATCTGCTGAACCTGCGCAAGATCGAGATCGAGGCCGACACCGCAGGTGGCACTCTGCGCAAGGCTCAGCAACTCGCAGGCATGGTCGAGCAGTTCAAGACCGAAGAGGATGCCTGGTTCGATGATGTGCTGATCGCCAAGATGATCGAAACGGCCAGGGAAACCGGCGACGTCACCCGTAACCCCGTCCGCTTGCGCCACACTACGTTTGAACAACGCAACTTCTGGACGGCGCATTTCGGCGGGTTGTACCTGTTCCCGGATCTGGACCACCCGTCGGCGATTTGTATGGGGGACAGGCCGGATGGCCTGCCGATCAAGTACATCTTTGGCCCGTCGCAGCGGAACCAGATTGCAAAATTTCTCGACTACAATGATCTGGTCGAACCCATCGTCAAGGCGCGCGGCGTGGATGCCGCCGCAATCCTGCAGCAGAAGATGGATTTCCTGACCATCGATGCTGCTGCGGATGCCGATGTCGATCTGACCGGGCTGGACCGCAGCGACATGCGCCGTCTGGCGCGCAACCATTCGGACCGTTTGCCCGAGGCTTATCACGGTCTGGCGCAGTTGCTGCGCTGGGCGAAGGACGGCGGACCGTGGCCGCGCATCACCTCGGACCACCCGGCGTATTTCTACACATTGCGGGCCGCCGATACGCCGAACCGCGATTTGGTGAATATGCTGTTGGCCGAACTGGCCCCGCTGGATCCGCGCCAGATGTTCATTTGCCACAAAGAGCTGTTCTACCGCACTTATTCGACATGGCCGGAAACCAAAAAAGCCTATGTTGCCGAGTTCCTTGCGCGAGAGTATCAGGTGGACAAGGCAGGCGCCCGGGCCGCGCTGTTCGGGCATGAGCCGGACATGAGTGGCAGTGATCGGGTCAGCGATGATATCATCGCGCGCGTTGGTCCCTGGGGCGCAGTAGGGAGAAGTTAAATGTTGGTCGCACTCCGCTTTCTGATCCCGTTGCTGATCGTTCTGACCGTCCTTTACGTTGGCGTGTCGATCTATTCCCGCCGGGTGCGACGCAGTAAACTGATCGCACATTGGGAGAAAAAGGGCATGACAGGCGACAGGGACGCCTTTGTCCAGCGCGGGCTGAAAAAGTACGACGGATCGTTTCGCCGCAAACTGATCCTTGGGATCTATGTCGTGCCGCTGGGCCTGATCGCGATCCTGATTTATGTTTCGAATTTCATGTGAGGGTTTGACTAATGCGTTATGTCAAATGGGCCATCATCATCCTGTTCTGGGGTACGATCGCGGCGGTGTTGAACTACACCCTGCCGCAGCATGACGTGGTTCGGATCTCGGACACCTATGAAAAACGGATCGACCCCGGTGAAAACAGCATCTTCTGGTCGGTTCATGATGTCGGCAGCGACCCGACCACACCGAACCGTGATGTGTTCTTCATCCAGACCCGCAAGACCAACGGCAAGGTCATGGTCTATCGGAACGAGGATACAGGCTGGGGCTGGCCGCCTTACTTCAAGTTGAACTCCTCGAACCTGCAGGCAGAAGCGGCAGACCTGAAATCAACAACCGAGGCGCCGCGTTGGGTGGTGGTACGTCATTACGGCTGGCGCAGTGAATTCCTTTCGATCTTTCCGAACGCCGTTAAGATATGGCAGGTCGACAGCCCGGATGTGCGGATCATTCCATGGTTCAACATCATCTTCCTGACTGTTTTCTTCGCCCTTGTTTGGGCCATCTGGGTGCGCTGGCGCAGGTTCCGAGAAGCCCGCATCGACCCAATGATGGAGAATGTGGAAGACGGCCTGTATGCCGCAGGCGACGCGATCGAGGAACGCAGCAGCAGGTTTCGCAGGTGGCTGAACAGTTGGAAGTCAAAGTAGGGGCCGAATATGACTGGGCCAGCCTTGGTGTCACCGAACAATGAATTCAGCATGCAGCGCACCGGCTGCTTTGATCGTCTTCAATATGTCGATCATGTCCCGTGGAGAAACGCCCAATGCGTTCAAACCTGCCACCACTTCTGACAATGTTGTCGCTTCGGGTATTTCTGCCAGCCCGGTGCCTTCTTCTTCGTCAATACCGGCAACGGTTCTGGGAACGACCACCGTTTCGCCACGCGCGAACGGGTTGGGCTGGATTGCGATCGGAGCCTCTTCGACGGTGAGGGTCAGATTGCCTTGGGATACCGCCACCCTCGAGATACGCACCTCCTGACCCATCACGATGGTGCCCGAGCGTTGATCAACCACGACACGAGCCTTGGTTTCCGGCTCTACCAGGATGTTTTCGATGCGCCGAAGTGCATGCGCAGCTGATCGTGCGCCGGTGGCAGGAATGCTCAGTTCCACCGTGCCGGAATCTCTCATGATGGCCACGGCCTTTCGGAATTCTGAATTGACTGCAGTTTCGATTCGTTCAGCCGTTGTGAAATCCGGTTCTCGCAGGGCCAAGCGGATTTGACTGAGCGACGACAGATCAAATTCGATTTCACGTTCAACCCGGGCGCCGGACGGAATGACGCCAGACGTCGGAACTCCGCGCACAACGGATGCGGCCTCGCCCTCTACCACAGCGCCGCCGGCCAGTACCGTGCCTTGAGCCACTGCATAGATCTGACCGTCCGCCGCGTTAAGCGGTGTCATGATCAATGTCCCCCCAAGCAGGCTTTTTGAATCCCCGATGGCGGATACGGTCACGTCAATCTGTCCACCGACTCGTGCAAATGGGGGCAGGCTGGCGGTGACGAGAACAGCGGCGACGTTTTTGGGGCGAAAGTCTTCTCCGGTAACGTTGACGCCCAGCCGTTCTAGAATGTTGGACATGATCTCTTCTGTGAAAGGCGCATTTCTCAGCCCGTCACCGGTTCCGTTCAGGCCGACGACAAGGCCATAGCCGACAAGGTCATTGCCGCGGACCCCATCGAAATTGACAAGATCTTTCAATCGTATTGCACCTGCGGAAACCATGCCCGGCAACAGAAGCAAAAGGAGAACCAGAGTTTTCATCGCAGGAAGTTCACCAGCGACAGGTTGGCGTTGCGAACCGTAACGGAATAGAGGCTTTCGAGCTGAAACTGTACGGTCTGTAATCGCGCTGCGGTTTCATAGGGATCGGCAGCTATCAGTTGATTCCGGCTGTATTCCAGGCTTGTCCTTGCGGCGGCGTTGCGCGATGTTGCCTGGTCGACGCGGGCCTCGTCTGCACCCACCTGCGCCCGAAGCGTCACGGCGTCGTCACGTGTATTGGCCAAATTGACACCCAATTGCGTGAACAGCGCAGTGCGTTGATCGGGTGCCAGTGCCAATGAAGCATCCGTAGCCAGCGCCGCAAGCGCTATGTCCCTCAATGCGGTTTTTAAGGATGGGTCCGTTGCTGTTACGGGCAGGGAAATACGTTCGTTTTCCGAAATTTGCATGGGCGCAAGGGGTGTTGCGGAGCCCTGAAAAATGACGGCGTCGAAGCCGAGAGGGTCGTTGAACCAGTTCTCGGCCGCCAACATGATGTCAGATGCCGTGACCTGACCGGCCACTTCCGTGCGAAGCGCTGCCAGCAACGTTTCAGCCGACGGCAGCGGAGAAGTGTCCGTAGCGGTCCCTGAAAACAGGCTGCGTCCACCAATCCTTGTATTCAGCGCCGAAATCATCGTGTCCAGTTCGTTCCGGGCCTGAACCGAAGCCTGTTCATGCGTCACAGTGTGACTTGCGCTGCCGAACGCCAGCAGCGCGTTGGACATTTCTCCGACCGAGTTGCTGAACATGGTCAGGCTTTTCTGCATGGCATCCGCAAAAAGGCCAGCTTCGGCAGTTGCGACTTTGTAAGCGTCAAGCCGGGTCAGTTTGTTCTCAAGATCCAGTAAGTGTGAATAGTCACCGCCCAGTCGGTGCGACATGTTCTGCACTTTTCCACTCGACATCTCATATGAAAGATTTTCGATCTGGGTTTTGATTTCCGTCGCACGAGAGCGAAGCGTCATGCCCCGCGCCAAATCGCCAATGGCAGTCAAATTCATGATTACAACCTCAGCAATGTGTCCATCAATTCGTCCACGACCGAAATCAACCGGGCGTTCGCGGCGTAGGCCTGTTCGATCTGCATTAGGCGTTGCAGTTCCTGATCTGTGTCTACGCCTTGTTCAGCCTCGATCTTTGCCATCTCAAGCTGTGCGTTTGTTGCAAAGACCAGGCGTGCGCTGGCTGTGTGTGCTTTGGCACCAACACGAGAGGTCATCGCTTCGGAAATCTCGGTGGCCCGCATGTTTCCGGTTCCGAACGGTGAACCTGCGACCGGGCGCGCGGTTTCCAGAATCGCTCCAAAAGCCTGTAGTTGAGTGGAATCCCCGGGAGCACCCGGAAGGGTGGCGCCCAAACCGGCGCGCAGTTTCCAACTTGCACCACCCGCGTCAGGGTCAGCGATAGTATTGAACCCTACGCGGGACGCGAGGCCTATGGTGAGCGCTGGGTTCAGACGCACGCCGTCATCGGTGAACAGGCCGGGATCTGTCGGCAGCACGGTTGGATCCAGGCCCGGGGTTTCGAAACGCTCGACAAGGTCGCGCGCGACGGTGTCCAGATCATTCTGTGCGTCGATCGACAGTTCATCGCGGATCTGGAACTGCGCCATCAGCGCACCGCCCCGAATTTGCGCCGAGTCACCGCTGGTGCGTACAGGATTTCCATTCATTTCAAGGCCTGACAGCAGCCCGTTCGCCACCGTCATGTGCGGCTTGGTATCACCCGTCGTTGCAAACGAGAATTTTGCTGCGCTTCCTTCCAGCAGGATCAGACCACCTTCGGAATAAAGCGAGATTTGACCGTTCTCCCGGGGAACAGAGTTGACGGGGACCAGTTGATTGACCTGATCGACCAGAACCTGTCTTTGATCCAGCAGCGCCCCGATATCGCCGCCTGAATATCGAATTGCAGGGATTTTGGCGTTCAGGGCCTCGATATATGCAAGCATCTGGTTCAGCTTACTTACATGACTGCCGATCGTGCGATCTGCATCCGACCGAAGTTGCTGAACCCCTTCCGACGCTGCGTTAAGCCCTGCGGCAAGATCCCGTCCGGCCCGGGCGACCTGGTCCAGTCTTTCGGCAGAGTCCGGCAGGCTGGCGGCAGTGATAAGGCTGCCTTCAAACGTTGCAAGACGAGCGGTTAAGGAAGACATGTTGTCGGGCTTTCCGACAAAGGTTTCGAGCCTTGCGTGAAAGTCCGAAATCGCGGTTTGGCGCGCAAGATCGGCATCCGTGACGCGGCGGTTCGCAGTGATCACGGGATCATGGTGGCGGACAACGCCAACTGTTCGGACGCCATTTCCTGAAACCGGGCTGGTCGTCAGTTCAAGGGTTCTGCGTGCGTATCCCGGTGTCAACGCGTTTGCGATGTTTCCCGACACGACTGCGGCCCCGCGGCTTGCGGCCGTCAACCCGCCAAGGGCGTTGTTCAAAGCGGTCGACATATTCATCTGGCAGGTCCTTTCAATCGGCCGTTACAGGGATCAGCGTTTGATATTCGTGGTCTCCTGAAGCATTTCATCCACGGTCTGGATCACCTTGGCGCTGGAGGAATAGGCACGCTGCGTCTGGATCATAGAGGTCAGTTCGGTTGCCACATCCGTCGTCGATTCCTCACGCGCGAATGAGACCAGATCGCCCGTCGGCCCTTCGCCTGCGTTCCAGAGGAAAAATGTGCCGCTATCGCGGGAAGGCGCGTAGGTCTGGCTGTCCAGGGCAGTCAATCCGTTGGGGTTCGGGACGTCGACCAGAGGAATCTGAAACATGCGGCGACTGACGCCTGTGTCGTAGAACGCGTAGACATATCCATTTTCGTCAACCTGAACGCTGGTCATCGTGCCGACAGCGGAACCGTCCCGTGTTATCGATACCGGGGCAAACGTGTCGGACAACTGCGTGATGCCGTCCGTATCGCCAATCCGTCCGATATTGATCTCCATTGGACCGCCCGCAACGTTGACGACAACGCTGCCCGTTGCGGGATCGTAGGCGCCTCCTGAAACCACCGTGACACTGGCCAGCGTTCCGCCGGCCGTGCGACTGTCGGTAAAGGTCAGCGTGTACTCTCCGATGATGGTTCCGCCGGACGCGGTATCGCGCAAGGTCATGGTCCATTCGTTGCTGGACCCGGTCGCCGGAACAGTCGGGGCAAGTTCGATATCCACGTTTTCAGACTTGCCCAGATTGTCAAAATACTCGACCGACAGGGGCTGGGTATCGCCTGGTGCCCCTGCATCCGTCGCGGTTGCGGGCAGGTTCATGCGCAGGTTCATCTGCGTGGTCGGCGCCCCCGAAAGCTGATTGACGCTAAGCTGGATGGGTTCCAGCGCAGCGGGGGTGTCCCGGGGAACACTGGGGATCGAACCATCGGGTCCAGCACGCCAGCCCAGCAGGACAAGGCCGGATTCCGTGACCAGATATCCCTGATCGTTCGTTCGAAAGGATCCTGTGGTGGTCAGCAGCATCTCATTTGAACTCGACCCGATCTGTGAACTGGAGCGCACGGGCAGCATGCCACGGCCTCGGACGGCCAGATCGGTTGAATTGTTCGTTGTCACCAGCGAGCCGCGCTGATCAATCAGGCGCTGACTGGTGGTTCTGACGCCGCCTGCTGAATAACTGCCGCCCCGACCGGATGTGACCATCGAGTGAAAGTCCGTCTCGACCCGCTTGTATCCGAAGGTGGAAGAATTGGCGATGTTGTCCGAAATAGTGGCCAATCTGTTCGCATTCGCCTTCAATGCAGCCACACCGGCGTTCAGGGATGAAGAAATAGTCATTGAAACGCCCTTCTGTTGCGTCAACCGTTGATGCAACACCTAGCGCGCGGCCTCTTAACAGCGCGCTAACAGGTAAAATGCGACCTATCCTTTTGCGGTCATGACCTGCGAAGGAATATGATCTCAACGCGGTTGTTGCGCGTGGCCATGGGGTTTTCGCTGACCAGTTCGCGGTCCGCGTGGCCAGTAACGCGATCCAGCCGGTACGTTGCCACGCCCTTGTCCTGCAGCATCCTGCGCACGGCTTGGGCACGTGTCGTGGACAATTCCCAGGCGGGGTTATGTGCCAGCACCACCGGCGACGACGCGACATGGCCTTCGGCAGCAATTGCATTGGTCACAAGGTCCGAGGATCTGGCTACCAGCAGCATCAATGCTCGCAGGACGGGTGTTGGATTGTCCGTTCCCGTTTCGAACAGGGTCTGGTCGTCCGTGTCAAACAGTTCCACCACCAAGCCTTCATCCGTGACGCGGGTCACGATATGTTTGAGGACCTCGTCCGAGACCAGGCTTTCGCCGGTGCGTCCAAGCAATTTCGCTTCGAGCGAGGTGAAATCCTCGAATGCCCCCTTGCTTCCGCCGCGGGCATCCACGCCGCTTGCGCCGCGGGCCTGCCTGGCAATGGTAGGCTGTCGGCTGCTGGCACCCGAGCCGTCCATTACCATGGTCTTTTCCGAGAACATGTTGTTGCCGCCAAAAGCGCCGTCGCCACCGCCAGAAACCGGATTCACCGGTATTGTGGGCGAAAAATAATCCGCCAACCCTTTTCGTTGTTTTTCTGTTGTTGCATTCAGCAGCCACATCAACATGAAGAACGCCATCATGGCCGTGACAAAGTCGGCATATGCGACTTTCCATGCGCCACCGTGATGGCCATCGCCACCCGAAACACGTTTCTTCTTGATGATGACCGGCGCCGCATTGGATTGCGCACCCATCTTCACCACCTTCTATCACCCGACAACCGGGTTATCAGGGCAGGTCTTAATGGCCGCTTAACACTTAAAACTGTTCCGAAATCTGTCGTCGTTCAACGCATCAATCCGCCAGCGGCGCGACGTAGGATCAGGGACAGACGGTTAAAGCTGTTCTCTAACCCTTCGGGATCGGGTCTTGCGAAAAACGCATCCAGATCTTCATGCGCGCGGACGGCCTGATCCAGCAGCGGGTCGGTGCCTTCGGAATAAAGCCCGGCTTTGATCATGATCTCGGATTGCTCATAGCTGCCTACCAGCTTGCGGGTTTCCGAGATCAGCCTGTTTTCGTCTTCTGACGCGGCTTCGGGCAGGCAGCGCGAAACCGACCGGCTGAGGTCGATTGCCGGAAACCGGCCACGTTCCGCGATGTCACGGCTTAGGACGATATGCCCGTCCAGAACACCGCGCAGAATGTCGGCAACCGGTTCGTCCATGTCGGACCCGGCAACCAACACGCTGAAAACCGCGGTGATATCTCCTTGCCCGGCAGTGCCGGGCCCGGCCCGTTCGCACAGACCGGCAATCAGTGGTGTGACGGATGGTGGAAACCCGCGCAACGATGGCGATTCGCCCGTGGTGACGGCGATTTCACGATGAGCCTCGGCAAATCGCGTAATGGAATCCGCCAAGAACAGAACGTGCAACCCCTGATCGCGCATGTATTCGGCAACCGACATCGCTGCCCAAAGGCAACGCCGTCGAGCAAGGGCGGACTGATCAGAAGTGGCTGCGACGACAACAGACCTTTTCATCGTCTCAGGACCCAGAGCTTTGGCGACAAACGCGTTCACTTCACGGCCCCGTTCCCCGGCCAGAGCGACTACAACCACATCTGCCTGCACTGATTTGGCAAGCGTCGCCAGCAATGTGGATTTTCCGACCCCGGAACCGGCGAACAACCCGATTCTCTGGCCCTGCACGATGGGAAGAACCGTGTTCAGCATCGACAGCCCGGTTTCCAGTCGCTGCCCCAATCCCCGGCGTTCAACGGCGGGAGGGGGAGATTGAACAATGTTCCTCTCCTGCGAACCGCTCAGCAAGGGCTTGCCGTCCAGCGGCTTGCCGAACGGATCGACAACCCGGCCCAGCCAGTGCGTGTCCGGCGCGAAAACTGGTGACGGTTCAAGCTGCACCCGATCCCCAAGGCTGACCCCGTCCGGTGCCGATTCGGGCAGCATGTAAATTTGGTCGGCATCCACACGCAGTACTTCACCCGCCAAATCCGGACCTGGCCGGCGCTGCAATGTCAGGTTGTCTCCGATCCGGGCGTGACCCGTCAGACCGGCAACTTCGATCACACCGCCAGAGACGCCTCTGACAAGCCCGACGTTTCGGACGGCCGACATCCGGTCGAATTCACATTTCAGAAGCGTTGGTTCGATCTCGGGCATGGCCGGCCTCCATCCTGGTTCTGAAAACGCTTTCTAAAGGAATCGGGGTTAAGCCTTGATTGAAACGGATCGAGGGAGAAGCCCCGATGTTCTATGACCTGAACGTCTTTAAGACAGCGTACGCAATGGCAACCCATGCCGGGCAAAGGCAGGCTGCCATCTCGCGCAATATGGCCAACGCGGATACGCCGGGATTCCAGCCCCGCGACATTGAGGCCTTTCACACAGCGTATGACAACACAGACCGTGAATCGGTCATGTCTGCGACCCGTCCGGGCCATTTGCACGGAACGACCACCGGTGATCACCTCTGGTCAGAGTACAAGGCGGAACCGACCGGCGACCCCAACGGCAACGGTGTCTCGCTGGAGGAGGAGATGCTGAAAGCCGTCGAGGTCAAGCGCCAGCATGACCGCGCACTGGCGATCTACAGATCCTCGATGAATGTCCTGCGCGCCAGCCTGGGCCGGTCGTAAAGGGGCGAAGACATGAGTGATTTTTCACATTCCCTGACAGCCTCGGCCAGCGCATTACGTGCACAGGCGGCTCGTTTGCGCCATGTTTCGGAAAACATATCCAACGCGGATACTCCGGGGTATCGCCGCAAGACGGTTCCGTTCGAAGCGGTTGCGCAAGGCGGCGGGGAAACGGTTCAGGCCGGGCGCGTCAGGCTCGACCGTCGCGACCTTAGCCGGATCTACGATCCTGGCCATCCGATGGCGGACGAGACCGGGCACTACCGGGGGTCGAACGTCGATCTGATGATCGAAATAGCCGACGCGCGCGAGGCGCAGCGCAGCTACGAAGCCAACCTCAAGATGTTCGACCAGACCCGTCAGATGTCGTCGAGCCTGATGGAACTACTCAGAAAATAAAGGAAGCCAGAATGGATGTCCGCTCAATAACCGCCGCCCAGAACTACGCCGTTGCGCGCCCAGCCACTCAGGCTGCCACAGACCACGTTGGAATGGCGCAAGGCTTGCGGTCAACGTTTCAAGATTTTGCGGAAACCCTGAAACATAGCGAGCAGGTGGCAGAGGCTTCGATGGTCGGGCAGGCCGACCCGCACGCGCTGGTGCAGGCCCTTGCGCAGACCGAGCTTGCCGTGGAAACGGCGGTTATCGTGCGTAACAAGGTCGTCGAAGCCTATCAGGAAATCCTTCGGATGCCGGTCTGATCGATGCTGAGCGAGGGTCAGTTCTACGACATCCTGCGGCAGGCATTGTGGGTTGCGGTTATCACGTCTGTTCCGATTCTGGCGGTGGCGCTTGTATCGGGGCTGGTCGTGGGCCTTTTTCAGGCGCTGACATCGGTGCAGGAGATGACACTGACCTTTGTCCCCAAGCTGATCGCGATAGTCGTCGTGTTCTGGATTTCCATGGGCTTCATGACCCAAACCCTCGTGACGTTCTTTTCGTCAACACTCATCCCTCTGATCGCAGGAGCTCGCTGATGGATACCGCCTATGTCACCTTGTCCCGCCAATCCGGGCTGATGAACGAGATGCGGCTGGTGGCCAACAATATCGCCAACGCAAATACGACCGGCTACAGGCAGCAAGGCCTGGTGTTTTCCGAGTACGTGAGGGACATGCCAAACAATCCTTCCCTCTCCATGAGCAGGGCCGAAGTCCGCAATACATCGCTGCAACAAGGCGTTTTGACCGAGACCGGCGGACAGTTCGACTTTGCAATCGAAGGTGACGGGTTCTTCATGATCGAAACGCCCGACGGCAATCGCCTGACCCGGGCCGGAAGCTTTTCGCCCAACGCGGATGGCGATCTGGTGACGATGGACGGGCTGCGGGTACTGGACAGCAACGGCGCCCCCCTGTTTGTTCCGCCAGATGCCTCAGCACTCGATGTCGGCGGCGACGGCACGTTGAGCGTCAATGGCCAGCTACTGGGGCAGATCGGGGTGTATCAGGTGGCCGACACAGGGGAGCTTGTTCGCGAAGGCAGCACCCGGTTTCGCCCGGCAGGTGACGTTGAGCCGGTTGACGAACCCGTAGTGCTTCACCGGTTCCTGGAAGGTTCAAATGTCAACGCGATCGATCAGGTCACACGGCTTGTTGAAATTCAACGGGCCTATGAGCTGGGACAGAGCTTTCTTGAGGCCGAAGACCAGCGGGTTCGTGGGGCTCTCAAGGCCTTGATGCGCTGATTAATAACCAGGGGAGATTTTGAAATGCGCGCTTTGAAGATTGCCGCCACCGGAATGACGGCACAACAGATGCGAGTCGAAACCATCTCGAACAACCTCGCAAACATGAACACAACCGGTTACAACGCACGGCGGGCCGAATTTGCGGACCTGCACTATCAGCAGATGGCCCGCGCGGGCGCGGTGAATGCCTCTGACGGCACGGTCTTGCCAACCGGTGTCCAGTTAGGTCTGGGCGTTCGGCCCGCAGCCGTCACCGTCCAACTGGCGCAAGGTGCCTTGTCCGCAACTGGCAACGATCTGGATGTCGCTATCGAGGGGCGAGGCTATCTGGAAGTGACCATGCCGGGCGGCCAGTCCGCCTATACCCGCGATGGTAGCCTGAAACGATCGCCCGAGGGCCTGATCGTGACTTCGGACGGTTTTACCGTTGCTCCCGAGATTACCATCCCCGATGATGCGCGGTCGATATCCATCAACGCATCCGGCGAAGTATACGCCTATTTCGATGACACAGCCGAGGGTCAGCTGCTGGGAGAATTCACCTTGGCCAGTTTCTCGAATGCCAAGGGGCTGGAGGCGATCGGCAGCAACCTGTTCAAGGAAACCGAAGCCTCTGGCGCACCGGTGACGGGTCCGCCGGGTGAGGACGGGTTGGGAACTTTGCGTCAAGGGTACCTGGAGGACAGTTCGGTTGATGCCGTGCGACAGGTCACGGAACTGATCGAAGCTCAGCGTGGTTACGAAATGAACGCCAAGGTCATATCCGCCGTCGATCAGATGATGGGCGCGACAACTCAGGTGCGATGATGCGCAGTGTTCTTTGGGTGCTGATAGTGATGTCTCCCATGGCTGTTCAGGCCGAGATAGTCGTGCCGACCAGAACCATTCGTGCGAAGGAGATCATTGTGGCCTCGGATCTCGAGCTGACAAACACCGAGGTTGACGGCGTTGTCATGGATCCCGGTCTTTTGATCGGCCAGGAAGCCCGTGTTGCGCTGTATCCGGGCCGCCCGATACGGGAAACGGACGTCGGTCCTCCGGCCATTGTGGACCGGAACGATCTGGTTGTCCTGGTATTCAACCGCCAGCCGCTGTCGATCACGGCAGAAGGCCGTGCGCTGGGGCGCGGGGCTGCAGGTGACCGCATTCGGGTCATGAATTTGTCGTCCAGAACGACTGTAACCGGGCATATCCGGCCCGACGGTCAAATTGAGGTAAGATAATGCCCGTAGAGCCTTTCAAACTGCTTGTCACTTTGATTGCCCTGTCCGCGTGCGGGCGCGTGGACCACCTGGGCAAACCGCCGAGCTTTACGCCCACTGATGAGTCTCCGGAACAGGTGGCCATGCTGTGGCCAGGCCTGCCAACACACACTCAGCCGCAGCGGAGTGTGGATCGCGCCTCGCTTTGGAGCGGTGGGCAACAGTCGCTGCTGGGAGACCAAAGAGCGATCAAAAAAGGTGACATCATGACGGTTGTGATCGAGCTGGACGAAAAAGCCGAGATTTCGAATGATACGAAACGATCGCGCGCCGGATCTGAAAGTCTGGCCGTTCCGGGATTGTTCGGCCTGCCCCAGCGCGTGGCAGACAAGTTGCCTGAAGGTGCCTCGATGGATGACGCCGTGTCCATCGATTCCTCATCGGACAGTTCGGGAAAAGGCTCGGTCAAGCGTAAGGAAAAACTGACCCTGCGGGTGGCTGCTACGGTGATTGATGTTCTGCCCAACGGTGTTTTGTCGATTTCCGGTTCACAGGAATTGCGTGTCAATTTCGAACTACGGGAACTGCTGGTCACCGGCTATGTTCGACCGCAGGATATCTCTCGCCAGAACGAGATCACTTATGACAAGATCGCCTCGGCGCGGGTTTCTTACGGGGGCCGGGGGCAAATCACGGATGTGCAGCAACCACGTTACGGCCAGCAGATCCTCGACTCGCTTCTGCCGTTCTGAGGTGCCGCTGTGGTCAGGAAACTTGTACCGCTGATTTGTCTTGTCTTGGGGCTGGCCGCAGGTATCGGGGCCGGGGTCTTCCTCGGACCGAAAGAAAGCGACAACAGCAAGGCCGCGACAGCAGAGGCTGAAAAGCCAAAAGAAACGAAAGCAAGTCAGAAGGAGGGTGAGGGAGAGTTCGAATATCTCAAGCTCACCAAGCAATTCGTGGTTCCGGTGGTTAAGAAGGACCAGATATCAGCTCTGGTGACGGTGTCCTTGAGTTTGGAAACCACGCCTGGGCTTTCGGAAACGTTTTATGCGATTGAACCGAAACTGCGCGACAGGTTCCTGCAGGTGCTGTTTGACCATGCCAATATCGGCGGCTTTGACGGTGCCTTTACAGAGTCCGGCAACTTGAATGCGTTGCGCAAAGCGTTGCTGGACGTTGCGCGTAAGGATTTGGGCGAAGACGTTTCTCAGGTTCTGATTATGAGTGTCAATCGTCAGAACACCTGACGACTCAGTCGGTTGTGGATCAGAAGCCCTTTGACTGGTTGCAAAACTGATCAGCCATAAGCGACTCCGACAGGCTTTCAACAGCACGTTTGCGCCCGAACGAAAGGCGCAGCGCGTCCAGAGCGCTCAGCTTCTGCACTCGGATGCGCGCCAGTTCCATGTTCAACTGGCGGCGTGTTGCGGCTTCCCAGCCGTTCCACAAGATATCGGTTCCTGTGATTTTGTAGCCTTGGGACTGCGCACTGTCGTGGCGCGCCGCTTTAACCTGCGTGTCCAGCTTCCTCAGCTTCCTCAGAACCAATGTCTCGGCCTCGACCAAGGGGCGAATGGCCTGAAATTCCTTTTGGAACGCGGCCTCCGTCACCCGCACCAATGCTTTGATCTGCGTTTGTCGCATTATACCTGCTTCTTTGCTCGTTTACGCATGGCTTCGGCGAACCGGATAGCGGCGGCAACGGATCGATAGTGCTCTTCCTGGATCTCCTGCCCGATATCGACGGTGCCGTGAAGCGCCCGCGCGGTCGGCGGGTCGGAATGGATCGGAACCCCTGCCTGCCCGGCTGCCGACCGGATCGTGGCGGCGATTTCGTCCACGCCCTTCGCGACGCAAACCGGTGCGGTACCGACCGCCCGCGACCATTTCAACGCGACCGCAAAATGCGTCGGATTGACTATGACAACGTCTGCTTCAGGAATCGCCGCCATCATCTGGTTTGCCGCAATGTCCTGCGCGCGCTGCCTGCGCTGTTGTTTGACATGAGGGTCGCCTTCAGCATCCTTGGTTTCGTCCTGAATCTCTTTGCGCGACATACGGTTTTTGCGCATGTGCTCGGAGTATTGCCAAAGGTAGTCCGCTGCGCCGATGGCCAGAGCGATGACAATCACGATAAACAAGAAGCGAAACAACAGGTTCATCATCAACAGGATTGAAGATTGGGGTGGTGCCGTACCGGCAGACAGGATTTCCGCCAGATTGGCGCGCAGGAAAACGGCAAGGCATGTGCAATATATTGTCAGTTTGACAAAGGCCTTAAGGAATTCGAACAACCCGCCCCGGCCGAACTTGTTCTGGGCGTTCGATACAACGGAAACGCGCGACAACTTGGGTTTGAGTTTGGACGGGGCAAAGACAAGAGCTCGCTGCGCAATGAGGCTGAGCAGGACCGCAGCCGCCGGAATAGCAAAGAGAATCCCGATGGCGACCAGGGTCGTTTTCAGAACGCCGCCGACCGGGCCTGCAGACGGGCCATCAATCATCAGGCGGGACAGATCGTCGGCCTGATCAATCATTACAAGAAAAAGCGTGCCGAGATTTTCCGCGCCGTGCTGACCGGCTGTTACCAGCGCGACGAGCAACCCGGAATAACCCGCAACCACCGACAGATCGGCGGACTTGGCCACTTCGCCCTTTTCACGGGCTTTCTTCAGTTTCTGCGGTGTCGGGTCAAAAGACTTGTCGCTGTCGTTGTCTGCTGCGGTCATCAGTTGTCTCCAATCGGGTTGGTTAGAAAACTGCTGAGTGCGTCCGACCAGGCGGACAGGATCAAGGGTGCTCCGGCGAACAAAAGAAAGAGACCGGCAAAGGTGATTGCCGGGGCACCGACAAAGGCGACCATTAACTGAGGCATCGCCCGGTTGATGACCCCAAGCGCAAGATTGTAGATCAGCGAGGCGATGACGAAGGGCATTGCCAGCGCAAAAGCCAGCGCAAAGCTGTGCGCAATTCGTCGCACACCCCAATGGGACAGATCCGCAGCCGCAGGGGGCTGTCCCATTGGGACCAGGGTGTAGCTATCAATCAAAAACTGCGCCGCACGAATGTGCAGCCCCATAAGAACAGCCAGAGTGATTCCGGCCAGGGTCAGCAGATATCCCATGGCCGGCACTGGGTCTGCTGCCGCCCCGCCCAGAAGCTGGGATAGCGATGTCGCCTGAGCGGCAATTGATCCAGCTGTCTGAAGGGCAAGCACGAAAAGCCTCAAGCTTAAGCCAAGTGCCAGACCCGTCAGGATTTCGGTGCCGATCAGCCGCACTACGGGGAACAGTCCAGACATCGCCCCAGACTGGTCAATTGCGGAAGAAACCAAGAGCGTAAATGCCACTGCTATCGCCAGCTTTACGCGGGCCGGAATGCTGCGCTCTCCGAAGGCAGGCAGAAGGGAAACCAAAGCGGAAACCCGCAGGAAAACGGCGAACAAGTGCTCAAGCTCGCTACTGAAAAACGGCAGCAAGTCAGGGGGCAGGCCGATCACGCGGGCACCGTACCGACAAGTGCCGGCCTGGCTTCCAAGCCGATTTCTTCAAATGACAGAACCGGGTTCGAGATGCCGCGTGCGTGCAGGATCGTGCGCAGCAACCTGCGTCGACGGGTCGAAGTCACAACGGCCGCAAACACGCCCCGATCCGCGGTTTGCGCAACGCTTTGCACGACACCGTCTGCAAGCTTGTTGAACAGGTTGGGCGGAAGCGCGACATCGAGACCTGCGCTTTGGGCGTCGATTTGGTAAGTGGCGAACGTGTCCTCCCACTCCGGTGCCAGTTGGATCAGTGGGATCGACCCATCTTCGCGCTTCATGTCGGCGACCAGCTGGAACCCGAGACGTTGGCGCACCACTTCGCAAATCCCTTCGGGCAGAGTTGTGGTCAGCCGAGCCTCGGCCACGGTTTCCAGGATCAGGGCCATGTTTCGGATGGACACCCGTTCGTCCAGCAGCAGCCGCAGAACGGAATGTAATGTATCGATCGGGACCTTGTCCGGGATCAGTTCGTCCAGCAATTTGCGGTTGGCCTCGGCCCGGCCCGGATCGCTCAGCCGAGTCATTTCGGACAAAAGACGCCGCAGCGACTTGAGTGTCAGCAGTCGGGAGAAGTTCTGCTTGATGATTTCAAGCAGATGGGTCGCCAGGATTTCGGGGGGCGAGACGATCGTTGCGCCGCTCAGGGCCGCGGTTTCCTGATCTTTGGGCAGGATCCAACGGGCAGGTGCGCCGTAGACGGGTTCGGTCACATCATTTCCGTCCGGCAGAATGTCCGGCCCTTCCTGAACCAGCGCCAATACAAGGTCGGGGTTCAGAACACCGCGCGCCTGTTCGACGCCCTGAACTTTGATAACGTAAGTGCCGGTTGGAAGATCGGCGCGATCGGTCAACCGAATTTCGGGCAGGATCAGACCAAAGCCAGAGGCGACATATGTCCGCATATTGGCGATCCGCGCGTCCAGACCGGTGCCTGGGTTTAGAACCATGCTGACCAGATCCGGCGCGAATTCCAGATGAACGTCGTCCAGGTCCAGGATGTCTCCGATGGCCTGCGGGGTCGGGGCATCGGTCTCGGGTGCCGGTGAGTGCGCTTTTGTCAGCTCGGATTTTTGTTTGCTGTAAACGCTGTAGGCTGAGTACCCCAAAACCCCCGCGCCTAGAATGAAGGGCAGAAACGGCAGGCCAGGCACCAACGCAAACAGGGCCATCAGCAGCGAGACTGTGCCCAGTGCAGCCGGGTGCCGCCCCAACTGCGAGAAGATTGCGCTGTCGGTTGCCCCCTGCGTGCCGCCCCGCGCCAGCAGCAGGGCGGACGCGATTGAGATAATGACCGCAGGGATTTGTGAGACCAGCCCATCACCAACCGTCAGGATCGCATAGGTTTCGAAGGCGGATGCAACCGGCATACCATGCACGATCACGCCCATGATCAAACCCATCACAAGATTCAGCAAGGTGATCAGCAACCCGGCAACGGCGTCGCCCTTGACGAATTTGGACGCACC
The DNA here is from genome assembly GCF_056537185.1 of Ruegeria sp. CG4. Taxonomy (NCBI): domain Bacteria; kingdom Pseudomonadati; phylum Pseudomonadota; class Alphaproteobacteria; order Rhodobacterales; family Roseobacteraceae; genus Ruegeria; species Ruegeria sp. CG4. The sequence continues at coordinate 144,725 of NZ_JBQFRB010000010.1, forward strand.
GTCCAGCGAGCCGAAGAAAGTCGTTTCCTGCTGTTCTCTTTCGCGCCGTTCCTTGGCTTGCTGATGGTCGATGGCCCCTGCGGACATGTCGCTGTCAATTGCAAGTTGTTTGCCCGGCATCCCATCCAGCGCAAACCTGGCTCCGACCTCGGCCATGCGGGCGGCGCCCTTGGTGATCACCATAAAATTTACGATCAGCAGAACGCCAAACACGACGAGACCCAGAAAGATGCTTCCGCCCATGACGAATTGGGCAAACCCCTCGATCACATCACCTGCGGCGTTGGTGCCAGAATGACCCTGACCGATGATCAGCTTGGTGGACGAAACATTCAGCGACAATCGCAGCATCAGGGATGCCAGCAGGATCGTTGGAAAAGATGAGAAATCCAGCGGGCGTTCGATAAACAGGGTCAGGGTGAAGATCAGAATAGCCAGCGCAAACGACGCTGCCAGCCCCACATCCAGAACCCAGGCGGGCATTGGCAAGATCATCATCACGATGACCGTCATCAAGGCCAGCGCCAGCAAGACGGTCGGCGAGAACACAGAGCGGGCATCGAACCTGAACACGATCACCCCCTTAGTTGAAGACGATAAAGGCGGTGGCACTATCCGCTACCGGAACCAGCGACCCCAACATTACCCGTTTTGGCGCGGCAGATCGCGATGGAAGCAGTGGAGCAGAGGACTGTGTAAAAGGATCGCGGGCAACTGCCGCATACCTTGTCGGCTCGTCCTCGTTGAGGCGCGCCAATTCGGCCTGAAAACGCTCGGAATAGGTCTGGGCCAAAGCGGGAGTGCGAGAGTGATAAGCACCGGCCGCTGCGGGCCACGATGCAAACTCTGCAAACAGTTCTTTCAGAAAACGGGCGGCATACCTGGCGTTCTGTTCCGGGTCGAACATTTCGTCAATCGACCGGAATGCCTGCCCGTGCCAGCGATAGTTGATCTGGAAGCAGCCAATGTCGAAACTGCGTGCGCCCGCCTTGAAGATTTGGAAAACATGGGATTTTGCCTCGACCTCGGTGTCAAACCAAAGACCCTGCCCCTCGACATTGATCGCCCACGGCCAGGGGCGCAGGGTGCCAGCGACGTTCAGACCGGATTCCACGCGCGCGATGGCTCGCAGGACATCCAGAGGAACCCCTTCCGACAAAGCGGCTCGCCTCATGGCCTGATCACACAGATCGGCGGTTCTTGCGTCAGGTTGTGCATGCAGCGAACGCCCGGCAAGAAGCAGAATCAGAAGAAAGGTGAATATTCGATGGGGCATTCTGCCGGTCCGGGATCTTGATCAGTCCGGGGCAGGCTAGCCGCGCATCGGTTTACATAGGGTTATCGCAGCATCAGTTCCGGTCGATCCGGCGGCCAAACACAACGCTTGTGTTGGTTCGCATGACGCCCGGAATCTTGGCGAGTTCGTCGACGAGGATGTCCAGATCCTCTATATGCGGTGCTTCGGCACTCAGCAGCAGGTCGAATTCTCCGTTGATGGACAGGCACAGTTTGACCTCGGGATAGGCTTCAAGACGTTTGATGATGCGGGCCGTTTCTTTTTGCTGCACTTCCAGCAGAACGATGACTTGTACACGCGGTGTGTCTTGCGGGCTGTGCAAAACCACGGAGTACCCTGCAATTACACCGCGATCTTCCATGCGGCTGATACGCTCGTGAACGGTGGTGCGCGCCACGCCCAGCTTTGCTGCGATCCGGGTAGTTGATTCACGCGCGTTCTGCTGAAGTGCGGCAACGATATTTCGATCAAGTTTGTCCATGGTGGCCAAGGTTTAGAGCATTAGCATACAGATGCTCAAGTTCCTGCTGACCTCATTTGTGTCGCGGCAAAATCCCGTCCCGGCCGGGCCTGGTCACAATGACGCCCGCTGGATGGCGTTGAGTTTGCGGACCAAACCTCCTATCTCGTGGTCTGAGACCGAACAAAGGAAAAATCCGTGGCGAACCACTTGTACAAAAACGACCTGCCGGATGGGCTGGATCTGGGCCCGGTCGTGGCGATCGACTGTGAAACCATGGGTTTGAATCCGCATCGGGACAGGTTGTGCGTTATCCAGATGTCGGGTGGCGATGGGCACAGCCATATCGTTCAAGTCGAAAATGGGCAGACATCAGCGCCGAACCTGTGTGCCATGCTGGAAAATCCCGATGTGCTGAAGCTGTTTCATTTCGGGCGATTTGACATCGCGGCCATGTACCACACGTTTGGTGCGCTGGCGGCGCCGGTCTATTGTACCAAGATCGCCAGCCGACTGGTACGCACCTATACAGACCGGCACGGGCTGAAGAACCTGTGCCAGGAACTGATCGGCGTCGACATCTCGAAACAGCAGCAAATGAGCGACTGGGGTGCGGAATCCCTGACCGAGGCCCAGCTGGACTATGCCGCCTCGGACGTTTTGTACCTGCACCAGTTGCGCGATGCGCTGGACGGGCGGCTGGCACGCGAGGGCCGGACCGAGATGGCGCAGGCCTGTTTTGATTTCCTGCCGATGCGTGCCAAGCTGGACCTCGCCGGCTGGCCTGAAACGGATATTTTTGCGCACTCATGACTGACAACGAATCCTTTCTGAAAACCGCGCGGCAGGTCATCACTGACGAAGCCCGTGCGCTTGACGTTCTGGCGGACGGCCTGGATGAGAATTTTGCCACTGCCGTGCAGATGATCCTGCAGGCAACCGGTCGGATCATTGTCAGCGGGATCGGCAAATCCGGCCATATCGGTCACAAGATCGCGGCGACGCTGGCGAGTACCGGGACACCCGCCTATTTCGTGCATCCGGCCGAGGCAAGTCACGGCGATCTGGGTATGGTGTCGAAGGGCGATGTGGTTCTGGCGATTTCGAACTCGGGCGAGGCACCGGAACTGGCCAATCTTCTGGCCTTTACGCGGCGGTTCGGCATCCCTCTGATCGGTCTGTCCAGCAAGCCCGAAAGCACGTTGATGAAACAGGCGGACGTGCATCTGCTGATCCCGTCGATGGGTGAGGCCTGCGGTTTTGGCATGGTGCCTTCGATTTCGACGACGCTGACGCTTGCAATGGGGGACGCGCTGGCGATCGCCTTGATGAAGTACCGCGATTTCCGGCCCGAAAACTTCCGTGATTTCCACCCCGGCGGCAAACTCGGCGCGCAGCTCAGCAAGGTTCGCGATCTGATGCATACCGACACGCCGATCGTTTCCTCGGGCACGCCGATGAGCGAGGCGTTGCTGGTCATGAGCCAGAAGGGTTTTGGCGTTGTCGGCGTTATTGATGCCGAGGGGCGGTTGCTGGGCATCGTGACCGATGGCGACCTGCGGCGGCATATGCAGGGTCTGCTTGACCTGACCGTCGATCAGGTGATGACCGCGAACCCGCGTACCATCGGACCGGGTGAACTGGCCGAGAGCGCCGTGGCTCTGATGACGATGCAGACGCCCAAGATTACCTGTTTGTTTGTGGTCGATCCGGCCTCGGGCGGGCGGGCTGAAGGCATTTTGCACATTCACGATTGCCTGCGCGTCGGGTTGGGCTGAAAGGTGGAAACTGTGGACCGCTATTCCCGCATGGTACAGTTCTTGAAGGTGCTGTTGCCGCTGGTGGCCATTCTGTTGCTGTCCACGGTGTTCCTGCTGTCCCGCAGCATCGAGACAGACGTGTCGGTTCCATTCCCGCAAACGGAAATCAACGATCGCCTTGCCGACCAGGTTATTACTCAGCCCGACTACCGGGGCATAACCCGCAAGGGTGAAGACGTGCATATCAAGGCCATACAGGCGGCAAAAGGGGCTGAAGGATCTGTCCCGACCGCGGCCGAGTTTCGTGGGCGCCTGGGGCTGTTGAATGGCGGTGTCATAAAACTGGATTCAAATTCGGGCATGATCCGACCTGACAAAAAGACGGCAACTTTTGTCGGCGATGTTGTCATAACCACTACGGACGGCATCCAGGTCACCACGGATTTGCTGAACACCTCGCTGGATGAAATCCGCGGGGATACACCGGGTCAGGTTAACGGAACCGGACCGATCGGTGATTTCTCGGCTGGGCGCATGACATTTGGGACTGAAAAAAAGGACGGACCGGTCCATATTGTTTTTACAGATGGCGTAAAGCTGGTGTATGAGCCGGCAAAAGCAGAAAGATGAAGTGTGTTTGATTTTCGAATTGCCCTTGTTTGCATCGCTCTGGTGACGAGTGCCGTTTCCGCGACCGCGCAGGAAACGCAGGTGGCGTTTGGGTCGACCAAGGCGGACCCCAGTTTGCCTGTCGAAGTGACGTCGGAAACACTCAACGTCAATCAGGAAAACGGGTCGGCCGAGTTTCTGGGAAATGTCATCGTGATTCAGGGCGAAATGCGTCTGACTGCAGAACGGGTTCTGGTCATCTACAACAACGAGCGTTCGGCGATCGAGCGGCTAGAGGCCACGGAAGACGTGGTTCTGGTAAGCCCTCCCGACGCGGCGCAGGGGGATTGGGCCGAATATACGATTGATTCCGGTGTGATCCTGATGAAGGGCAATGTTCTTCTGACACAGGGGCCAAGCGTCATCAGCGGCGATCAGATGAATGCCAACCTGACCACCGGTACCGCAACCATGACCGGTCGGGTGAAAACGATCCTGCAACAGGGCAACAACTGATGGCACGACCCAACCTATCCGTTGCCGACGGCACCTCGGGTCTCAGAATCGAGAAACTGCGAAAGTCCTATCGCAAGAAGACCGTGATCCGGGATGTTTCGATGACACTGGGCCGGTCCGAAGTTGTGGCTTTGCTTGGTCCCAACGGGTCGGGCAAGACGACGACGTTCTATTCTGTCGCCGGGCTGGTTTTCCCCGAGGCGGGCACGGTCACGCTGGACGGGCACAATGTCACGACTTTGCCGATGTACCGGCGCGCCCGGATGGGGATCGGTTATCTGCCTCAGGAGATGTCGATTTTTCGCGGCATGAGCGTCGAGGACAATATCGCCGCTGTGCTGGACATAACCGTCAGCCACGCCCATCGCCGCAAGGAACGTTTGGAAGAACTTTTGTCCGATTTCTCGATCGAGCATTTGCGGCGGGCCCCGGCCCTGGCTTTGTCAGGGGGGGAAAGACGCCGGGTGGAAATCGCCCGCTGCCTGGCTGCCGATCCCAAGTATTTGCTTTTGGATGAACCGTTTGCGGGTGTGGACCCTATCAGTGTTGGGGATATCCGGCATTTGGTTGCCGACCTGAAAAAGCGCGGAATTGGTGTTTTGATCACGGATCACAACGTCCGCGAAACGCTGGAAATTGTGGACAGGGCCTACATCCTGCATGACGGAAAGATGCTGATGTCCGGCACGCCGGACGAAGTTGTTGAAAACGAGAATGTGCGCCGCGTGTATCTGGGTGAAAACTTCAGGATTTCATAAGCTTGCGCTGATCTGCACTTGCTGCATGTCGGAAATTACACAAATACGGTTTTGTTTTGATTGACTCTTCCGCCGCCTCTTGGCTCAATTGGCTCATGGCAGTTTTGCGGTTCCAGTCTGGATCACGATATCCCTTCTCCGAAGGGCGCGATGGCAGACAACCACAAAACATGTCGCTACCCCCCACCCGATAAAAACAAGCTCGCCGCGTAACGCGGCGTCAGAATGGGTGTGAATTGTGAAGGAGATCACATGCGTTACCAAATCAGCGGAAAACAGATCGACATCGGCGCGGCGCTGCAGACCCACGTGCAGACCGAGCTGGGCGAGGTTGTGGGTAAGTACGCCCAGCGCCCGACGGACGCCGCCGTCGTCTTTTCCCGTTCAGCGCATGAATATGTATGCGAGACCACGGTGCATCTGTCGACGGGCCTGACCGCCCAGGCCAAGGCCCACGCAATCGAGATTTATGCGGCATTCGAGGCTTGCTGCGACAAAATGGAGACACAACTGCGCAGATACAAGCGCCGCCTGAAAGACCACCATAAGGATCGATCCGAGCCGGTTGAACTCTTCGGCGCGTCCTCATATATCCTCGCCTCTAATGAATCGGAGACGGCTGACGAACCCGAATCGCTGCAGCCCATGATTGTGGCTGAGATGGAAACAAAGATACCATCTCTCAGCGTTGGCGAAGCTGTTATGCAAATGGAACTTGCAGGCGCCCCGGTGCTGGTGTTCCGTAATGAAAACAAGGACGGATTGAATGTCGTGTATCGCCGGGATGACGGCAATATCGGGTGGATCGATCCGTAACAGGCAAGATTGAAAGACGGGCCCCGGTTTTGGCCGGGGCAACGTCATGGAGCGTGATCATGGAGCTGTCGAGCATACTGAAGCCCGAAGCCGTACGTGTATTGTCATCTGCTTCCAGCAAGAAGCGGTTGTTTCAGGAAATCAGCGATGTCGCTGCCGCCACCCTTGGGCTGGACGCGCAGGAAGTTGTGGACAGCCTGCTAGAGCGTGAAAGCCTCGGCCCGACCGGGGTTGGCCATGGCGTGGCGCTGCCACATGCGAGATTGCTGCAGCTTCAGGCCGTTTCGGGCGTATTCGTCATGCTGGAAAAGCCTATTGATTTCGGCTCGGTCGACCGTCAGCCAGTCGACATTGCCTTTTCGTTGTTTGCGCCGGAAGAAGCGGGTGTCGATCATCTCAAGGCGCTGGCGCTTGTGTCGCGGACCCTGCGTGACACTTCTGTCTGCGCAAAGTTGCGGGCAAATCCTGACCCCGTCAAACTTTATGCCATTCTGACGGAAGCGCAGTCGATGCAGGCTGCGTAACCTGGTTCTATTGAAAAAGCCCCCGTTATCCGGAGGCTTTGTTGCGGCCCGAGGCGATCAGCCGCCTGTGCCCATTTCCAGTGTCCACCAGATTTTGCCGCCTTTTTCCTGATGCCAGGCAAAGCCCATCTGGCTTGCCTTCGGATCCATGATGACGGCGCGCGGGCCGGGCTCCTGCATCCATGCGGCCAGGGTTTCGGTCTCGGTCTCGTAGGTTTCCGATATCGCTTCGCCCAGGAAGGTTCCGAAGTAGCCTGCGCGCGCGGCGCGATCGATGGGCGAGGATCCGTCCGATCCGAAATGCCAGGGGCGGTTCTGACGGGCCATGTCTTTGGAATGGGTGGCTGCGGCCGCATTCAGTTGGGCATTCAGTTGAACCGGTTGCAGGCCCGAGGCCTGACGGAGCGCGTTCACCGAATCCAACATGCGGAATTGTAGTTTATCGGTGCTGCCGCGAATCTTATAGACTGTCGGCAACGGCCGCCCGTCGGCCCCCAAGGCTGTGGTTGAGGTGTCCGTGCATGCCGCCAGCGCGACAAGGCAAATAACTAGCAGAGAAAGGATACGCGTCATGGTCGACCTGATAATTGTGTTATCAACGGGCATAGCGTGACTGAACGCGCTGGGCAAACGTACAATGGCCACAACCCGCGTGATTCTGCCGGTTTGATTTGCGACTGAAGCATTCTGGCAATAAAATGACCGAAATTTCCAAGTCACCTAAGCAAAGGACCCTTTGTCATGGTCAAAAAACGTATTCAGCCCTCGACCCGCCGCGGATTTCTGGCAGGTGCGACGGCCGTGCTGGCCACGCCGGCAATCGCCCAGTACATTCCCGGAGACCCGTTGCGTCCTGCTCCGGAAGCAGAACCGGCGGTTCGCCGCAATGTTTCGGGCTTCCGGGCGTTGGACTGGCAACCCTATTTTTCCAATACCAGAAACGGTGCCATTTTGGTCGATACCGTCTCGCGGGCGCTGCATTATTGGTCAGATGATCAATCTGTATACAAACTCTACCCGTCTTCGGTTCCATTGACCGAAGAACTGACCCGCCGCGGACGGACGAGCGTGATCCGGAAGGTCGAAGGCCCAAGCTGGTCGCCGACGCCGTCGATGAAGAGGCGAAATCCGGAATGGCCCGACTATATCCCGCCTGGTCCGGATAACCCTTTGGGAACACATGCTTTGTACCTGAGCTGGAAATACTATCGCATTCACGGCACCCATGACACGCGCAAAATCGGGCGCCGGTCTTCAAACGGGTGTATCGGCCTGTTCAACGAGGACATTGCCGAGCTGTTTTCTATGGCGAAGGTTGGCACGCAAGTGTTGCTAATTTGACGACATTTTCATGCACGAACCCGCTTAGCGATCAAGTTGCAATTGCAATCCCTGCGCATTGCTGATTAGAAAAAAACACGAGGTAAGTCTTAGATGTGTGGCTCCACTAATCGGAATCACGCAAATTCTGGAGGTTAATATGAAAAAACTCGTTCTCGCCGCTGCTCTGACCGCTGCTGCTTCGACTGCCTATGCTGGCAACCTGGAAGAGCCGGTTGTAGAGGCACCTGTCGTTGTCGAAGAAACCCAAGGTTCGTCGCAGGGTATCATCCTGCCGCTGATCCTGCTGGTTGTTGTTGCCGCAGCTGTTGCAGCAAGCTAATTCGACAAGCTGATCAAAGAAAAGGCGGTGGATTTATCCATCGCCTTTTTTTGTGTCCGGTCTGTGGGTCGTTCAGTCCAGCCAGCCCCTGAGATTGTCTTCGATCACCGCACCAAGTGCGGCGATATGCGAATCATCGGCGTTGAGGCATGGGATATAAGTAAAGCCCTCGCCGCCGGCCTCCTCAAAGCTTTCCCGAATTTCTTCGTTGATTTCTTCCAGCGTTTCGATGCAGTCGGCTGAAAAGGCCGGGGCGATTACCGCGATGTTCTTTTTGCCCTGCCGCGCCAGATCGGCGACGTGATCGACGGTATAGGGCTTCAGCCATTCCTCGGGTCCGAACCGGGACTGGAACGTCGAAACCAGCTGATCGTCTGTCCAGCCCAGCCGCTCTTTCAGCAATCTGGTCGTTTTTGCGCATTGGCAGTGATAGGGGTCGCCTTGCTGCAAATAGCGTTCCGGCATCCCGTGATAGGAACAGACGAGAATGTCGGGCTTCGTCTCCATCTCTGCATAAGCGCGCTCAACCGACCCCGCCAATGCGTCGATGTAGGCAGGTTCGTCAAAATACGCGGGTACGGTCCGGGTGGCCGGTTGCCAGACCTCCTCCATCAGCGCCCGGAAGAACTGATCATTTGCTGTCGCTGTCGTGGCTCCCGCGTATTGCGGGTAGAGCGGGAAGAACAGGATACGGTCACAGCCCGCTGCCACCATCTCATGTACTTTGGACTTGGTCGAAGGGTTGCCATAGCGCATGCAGAAATCGACCATCACCTGATCGCCGTAACGATCTTGCATCGCGTTGCGCAGCTTGGCTGTCTGGTCCTTGGTGATCGTCATCAGCGGGCTTTCGCCCTTGTCGTGATTCCAGATCGATTTGTAGGCCTCACCCGAACTGAACGGGCGCTTGGTCAGGATGATCCCCTGCAGGATCGGTTGCCACTTCCACTTTGGATAGTCGATCACGCGTTGATCCGACAGAAACTCGTTCAAATAACGCCGCATCGGCCAATAGCTGTAGTCATCCGGCGTGCCGAGATTTGCCAGCAGGATTCCGACGCGACCCGTTTTGACCTTTGGGTGGTCGGCTGGTGCATGGGCGGGGCGGGTTGCGTCAGTCATTTGAGCTTCCTGAATTTCTGTGGTCCGGCCTGAGATAAACGGAAATGCCCGGCGGTCAATCGGACAGTTTGCCTTCTTTCGTCCCTAAAGCGTCAGCTAGTCGCATGCGGGCGGACCCGGGGCGCAACGGTTGCGGTTGGCTGTCGTGCGGGGACCAGCCTGTCAGGCAGATCAATTCGAACGTCGCCAGCAGACGGCCCTGAGGCGACGCAAAGTGGCGGTTGTAGATGGTCTGGGCTTTGTCAAAGACAAGGCGCTGAGTTGGGTATTTCAGACGGGCGGTCAGAATATTGGTCTCACCCATTGCGCGAAGATCGTGCATCAGGTGCATCAGGTCACGGTATTCCGCTGTCACGGTTGCCCTGTCGGCCACGGGCAATGCAAATCCGGCCCGCTGCAATAGCCCACCCAGATCGCGCAGTTCTGCCATCGGTGCGATGCGGGGGCTGAGCCCCCCGGTTACTTCGATCTCGGCCTGACCCAGGGCTGCACGCAGTTCGTGCAGGGTTTCACCACCGGGACAGACGCCCAGCAGCAGCCCGTCCGGGCGCAGGGCGTGACGGCATTGGATCAATTGCCCGACCGGGTCATTGGCCCAGTGCAGCGCCATCGCGTGAATAACCAGATCATGCGATCCGCGCTCCAGCTTCAGAACCTCATTATCCGCGATGATGGTGGCAGCAGGCAGAAAGTCGCGCCAGAGATGCGGGAACGGAGTGATAATCGCCGGTGCCGTAAAGCTTCTGTTAACCATCAAAAGCCGATCCTGCACCTCATCCATGGCAGCGTGATGCAGGAACAACGCATCGTCCCGGGCACGGGCGCGGCGCATGGTCAGTATCGAGCGATCAAACGGCGAGGGTGCAGTGTCGGCAGGCAGTTTCATGGGTCGCAAGTATCGCATGTGGCAGCGGATTCAAACCGTTGTTGCACTGATCTACCCGCCGCGTTGCCTGGGATGCGGCGTATTGACGGAATCCGACTTTGGTTTGTGCGGCTCCTGTTGGCGTGACACGCCATTCATCGGCGGGACCGTCTGCGAAACCTGCGGAATGCCGATAGAGGGCGAGGCGGATGGTCACAGAATCGAGTGCGACGATTGTCTGGCGAGCCCCCGACCATGGAGGGACGGGCGCGCAGCGCTGTTGTATCAGGGTCAGGCACGATCGCTGATCCTGAGCTTTAAGCACGGTGACAGGCCCGAACTGGCCCGAACAGCGGCCCTTTGGATGGCGCGGGCAGGCCAGGATCTGTTTCGCGACGAGATGCTGATCGCACCTGTCCCGTTGCACTGGTCGCGCCTGCTGAAACGGCGATACAATCAGTCTGCCCTGCTGGCGCAAAGTCTGGCCCGTGAAACCGGCCTGGACATGTGTCCGGACCTGCTGGTGCGTCGAACAAAAACCCCGGTTCTGGATGGCAAAACCGCAGCGGAACGGGCGGACATCCTGTCAGATGCGATCGCAGTTCACCCCAAGCGGCGAAACCTGCTGACAGGCCGCGATATCCTTCTGGTGGATGACGTGATGACATCCGGCGCGACTTTGGCAGCCTGTACCCGGGCATGCCAGATCGCGGGGGCAAATCATATTTTCGTGTTGGTACTGGCGCGCGTTGCCAAGGATGCCTAATTCGCTCAAGATTGCGCGAAATCTAGGGAACGGAACATGAAGCCGGTAGAAATCTACACCTCGCCGCTATGCGGCTTTTGCCACGCTGCCAAACGCCTGCTCAAGCAGAAGGGTATCGATTTCAAGGAAATCGATGTCCTGATGGACCCCAAGCGAAAACCAGAGATGATCAAACGGGCCTCGGGTAAACGCACGGTGCCTCAGATCTTTGTAGGTGACATCCATGTCGGCGGTTGCGATGACCTGTACGAGCTGGATCGGCAGGGCAAGCTGGACCGTCTGCTGGCGGCCTGATGAAAACGGCGCTGTTGCAAATCACTTCGTCGGATGACCCGGCAGAAAACCTCATTATGGTGCGCGCCATGATGGCCGATGCGGCAGCGCAGGGCGCGCAGTTTGTCCTGACGCCCGAGGTCACGAATTGCGTCTCGACAAGCACCACACGGCAGCGCGAAGTTTTGCAGCACGAAGAAGATGACATCACGCTGGCCGGCCTGCGAGAACAGGCCGCCACGCTTGGTGTCTGGCTGCTGATCGGCTCGCTGGCGGTCAGGACCCATGACGCAGATGAGCGATTCGCCAACCGGTCCTTCCTGATCGACCCGAAGGGTCAGATCGTGGCCCGCTATGACAAGATTCACATGTTCGACGTGCAGGTCACCGAGTCTGAGACCTTCCGCGAATCCAGGAACTATCGGCCAGGCGACAAGGCAGTGATTGCCGAGACCGATTTCGGCAAGGTTGGCATGACTGTCTGCTATGACATTCGCTTCCCGCAACTTTACGCGGCGCTGGCGCAGTCCGGCGCGCGGATTCTGACTGTTCCGGCGGCTTTTTCACCGGTTACCGGCGCGGCCCATTGGGAACCGTTGTTGCGCGCGCGCGCGATTGAGACCGGCTGTTGGGTTCTGGCCCCGGCGCAAACGGGTGAGCATCCGAAAACCCGCGGCAGGACCCGTCATACCTATGGCCACAGCCTGGTTGTGGCCCCTTGGGGAGAGGTGCTGATCGACGCAGGTAACGATCCGGGCATTCACATTTTCGATTTGGATGATAGTTCTGTGACACAGGCGCGCAGCCGTGTGCCCTCATTGACTCACGTGCGGCCTTTCGACGGGCCCTGATCCAGAACCGGAATATGACGGACGAGAAAAATGCCCTCGCGGTCACGCTTTTCAGCGAGATCCTGACCGCCGATCAGCTTTTGCGCAACCGGCTCAGCCGGGTGCTGCCCAAGGGCATGGAGATCTCGCATTTCTCGGTGCTGAACCATCTGGTCTTTGTCGGAGACGAGCGCAGCCCGGCGCAACTGGCCAACACATTCCATGTGACCCGAGGTGCGATGACCAACACTTTGGCCAAGCTGGAATGGGCCGGATACATCCACATTCGACCCGACTGGGACGATGCCCGTCGTAAGATGGTGGCGATCAGCCCCGCCGGCCGCCGTGCGCGCGATCAGGCGATTTCGTCGATTGCACCGCTGATCAACCGAGTGGTCGGAGAGTTGGGTCTGGAGCGGGTCCGCAGCACCCTGCCCGTGTTGCGGGATTTGCGGTTGCAGCTTGAGGGTGAATAGGGGCAATTCGGCATCCAGCGTCAGATGGGCGCTTGCCCCCATCTCGAACAGCTCAGCCCGGCTTCACGCTTGCGGTCACGTAATTCACGCTGAGGTCGCGGTCGGAAATTGACCAATTCCACAGGATTGGGTTGAACACGAACCCCTTGCGGTCGACCGGGTCCAGCCCTGCCTGGCGCAGCAGGTCGAACAATTCGTCTGGTGTGATGAACTTGTTCCACTCATGAGTGCCGCGCGGCAGCCAGCGCATGACCACTTCGGCTCCGAAAATCGCCATGGCGTAGGATTTCGGATTGCGGTTGATGGTCGAACAGATCTGCAGTCCGCCGGGTTTCAGCAGGTGCTGGGTCGCCGTCAGGTAGCTGAGCGGATCAGCAACGTGTTCGACAACTTCCATGTTCAGGACAACGTCGAACTGTTCGCCTGCCTCGGCCAGCGATTCGGCCGTTGTGTGGCGATAGTCGATTTGCAGCCCGGATTGTTCCGCATGAATACGTGCGACGGGCAGGTTGCCTGCGGCGGCGTCGGCGCCGACGACCTCGGCCCCCAGTCGGGACATCGGCTCGCTCAGCAATCCGCCACCGCATCCGATATCCAGCAGACGCACGCCTTCAAAGGGATCAGGGTCCTTCAGGTCGCGATCGAACTCGCCCGCAATCTGTTGTGTGATATAGTCCAGACGGCACGGATTCAGCATGTGCAATGGCTTGAATTTACCATGCGGATCCCACCATTCCGCGGCCATCGCTTCGAATTTTGCGATCTCGGAAGGGTCGACCGTGTTCGGATGCGCTTGCATTCCTGTCTCCGTATGCTCTTTTACCCGTAAGGACTATATAGGCCAATAATGGACAAGTACCCGGACCAAAAGCGCGCAGTTCAATATCTCTACCCGCCGACCGACCCGTTCGATCAGCGGATGGTGGATGTGGGCGACGGGCATCGCATCTATATGGAACAATGCGGCAATCCCGACGGGATACCGGTCGTGGTTTTGCATGGCGGCCCTGGTGGCGGCTGCAGTCCGGCGATGCGCCGCTATTTTGATCCTGACGTTTACCGGGTGATTCTTTTCGACCAGCGCGGCTGTGGCCGGTCCCGGCCCCACGCTGCGGTCGAGGACAACACGACATGGCATCTGGTTGACGATATCGAACGCCTGCGGGTTTTGCTGGACATAAATGAGTGGATCGTTTTTGGCGGCAGCTGGGGGGCCACGTTGGCGCTGATCTACGCGCAGGCCCATCCGGATAACGTTGCCCGTCTGGTGCTGCGTGGCGTGTTCCTTATGACAAAGGCCGAACTGGACTGGTTCTATGGCGGTGGGGCCGGAAAATTCTGGCCCGAGCAGTGGGCGAAATTCACGTCCCTGCTGCCCGAATCTGAACTGCACGATACAATCACCGCCTATCACAAACGCCTGTTTTCAGGGGATCGCGCGACCGAAATCCTGTATGCCCGCGCCTGGTCCAGTTGGGAAAATGCGCTGGCTTCGATCCATTCCAACGGATCGACCGGGGAAAGCCCCGGAGAGTATGCGCGCGCCTTTGCTCGGCTTGAAAACCACTATTTCATGAATGGTGGATTTCTTGAGAAAGACGGCCAGATTCTGGATCGGATGGATCGGATCGCACATATTCCCGGCCATATCGTTCAAGGTCGCTATGACATGATCTGCCCGCCGCAAGCTGCCTGGAAACTGGCCGACCGCTGGCCCAACGCCGAGCTGAAAATGGTGCGGCAGGCAGGCCACGCCCTTTCTGAGCCCGGTATCAGCGCCGAACTGGTCCGTATCATGGACCGTGTGGCCGAGGAGGCTGTAGCATGACACGGATCGACCGCCGAGCCCTGTTTGCGTCGGGTGCCGCTGCCGCTCTGCTGGCGGCGACCGGAGCTTCGCTGGCGGATACGCCGAAATCGGGCGGGGCCTTGCGGTTGGCCGTGCCCCGTGATGACAGCCTCGAGCAAGTGGCGCGCGGCGCGGTGTTCGACACGCTGACCGAGATTGCGCCGGATGGCACCTTGCGTGCAGAACTGGCAACCAGTTGGCAAACCGATGCCGAGGCGCGCGTTTGGAATTTCGAGCTGCGCCGGGACGTTCTGTTTCACGATGGCGCGGTTTTGGAAATGGGTGATGTTCTGGCCGTTCTGGAAGAAGTCGGACAGGCCAAAGCGCTTTCCCTGACTTCGATACGATTGGAATTGGCCGCGGCCAATCCGGGCCTGCCGTTTCTTCTGGCCGACAGTCGGTTTGTCATTACACGCAAGGGGCAGGGGGTCACGCCACTGCACGCCGCGAACGGGACGGGGTGTTACCGTGTCGAGCGTGCCGAGGATGGCCGCCATTTCCTCGGGCGCAAGGTGAACGGTCACTACAAGGACGGACGGGCCGGTTGGGCGGACTCCGTAGAAATCATCGTCATTCCGGATCCAAATGTCCGCGCTGAAGCATTGCGGGATGGGTATGTCGACATCGCCGCCTTGCCTGCTTCGGAGGGGCTGAAGGGCCAGAGAGGTCTGCGGTTTTATCCCGCCGAATCGAAGATGGCACTGGCGTTGGCCGCTCATGTAGGGATGCCCCGCCAGATCGGAATGGGCCGCGCGCTGGACGACGGACGCATCGCCGAAAGGTGGTGGGTGGCGTAATTCCGTTCAGTGTGACCTGCCGGGGGTTGCAGTTTCGGGAAACCCTGCGTATATGCAGTTTCAACAGCGGCGTGTCGGGCTAGGGTCCGGGGCTCCACCGGAAAAGATCGACGGGCCGCGCGCCCGTTTTTTTGTGCCCGATTCATGGGTAGAGAACCTGATGACAAACGACCTGATAGCCAAAGCTGCCATCGATCGGCGACTGGCCGAGATCATTACCCCCGTGATCGAGGATCTGGGGTATGAGCTGGTCCGTATTCGCCTGATGAGCGGCAAACAGACCACGCTGCAAATCATGGCCGACAAGCCCGATGGCGGTATCGAAGTGGATGATTGCGCTGAAATTTCGAACGCGGTCAGCGCCACGCTGGATGTCGAGGATCCGATCCTTGACGCCTATACGCTGGAAGTGTCCAGCCCCGGTATCGACCGCCCTCTAACTCGTCTCAAGGATTTTGAGACGTTCGAGGGGTATGAGGCCAAGATCGAAACCGCCGAGCTGATCGACGGCCGCCGCCGCTTCAAGGGTGAGTTGGCCGGGATCGAAGGGGAAGAGGTTCTGATCAATATTCCCGAGGGGTCAGAAACGATCACCATCGGTCTGCAGTTCGACTGGCTGAGCGACGCCAAGCTGGTCCTGACCGACGACCTGATCAAGGAAATGCTGCGCCAGCGCAAGGATGCCGGTGCCCTGAACGAAAACGCTTTCGACGAGATTGAGACCGAAGGGTCCGAAGAGGAGACGAACTGATGGCAATCACCTCAGCCAACCAGCTGGAGCTGCTGCAGACCGCCGAGGCCGTGGCCCGCGAAAAGATGATCGACCCCGGTCTGGTTGTCGAAGCGATGGAAGAATCGCTCGCCCGCGCCGCCAAGAGCCGCTACGGCGCTGAGATGGACATTCGCGTCAGCATCGACCGTAAGACCGGCAAGGCCACCTTTACCCGCGTTCGTACCGTGGTCGAGGATGACGAGCTGGAAAACTATCAGGCCGAGTTCACCGTCGAGCAGGCCAAACAGTACATGGAAGACCCGCAAGTCGGTGACGTCTTCGCTGAAGAAGTGCCGCCGGTTGAAATGGGCCGTATCGCGGCGCAGTCGGCGAAACAGGTGATTCTGCAAAAAGTCCGCGAGGCCGAGCGGGATCGTCAGTACGAGGAGTTCAAGGATCGCGCGGGCACAATCATCAACGGTGCCGTGAAACGCGAAGAGTTCGGCAATGTCATCGTCGATCTGGGCGGTGCCGAGGCTGTTCTGCGCCGCAACGACAAGATTGGCCGCGAAAGCTATCGCCCGAACGATCGTGTCCGCGCCTATATCAAGGAAGTCCGCCGCGAGGTTCGCGGCCACCAGATCTTCCTGTCGCGTACCGCGCCGGAATTCATGGCTGAGCTGTTCAAGATGGAAGTGCCGGAAATCTATGACGGCATCATCGAGGTCAAGGCCGTAGCTCGCGACCCCGGTTCGCGCGCGAAGATTGCGGTGATTTCCTATGACGGCTCAATTGATCCCGTCGGTGCCTGCGTAGGTATGCGCGGCAGCCGCGTGCAGGCCGTTGTGAATGAGCTGCAGGGCGAAAAGATCGACATCATCCCGTGGAACGAGGACCAGCCGACTTTCCTGGTGAACGCGCTGCAACCCGCCGAGGTTTCCAAGGTGGTTCTGGACGAAGAAGCCGGCAAGATCGAGGTTGTGGTCCCCGAGGAACAATTGAGCCTCGCCATTGGCCGCCGGGGTCAGAACGTGCGTCTTGCAAGCCAGCTGACCGGTCTGGACATCGACATCATGACCGAGGCCGAAGAGTCGGCGCGTCGTCAGAAGGAATTCGAAGCCCGCACCAAGCTGTTCATGGAAAGCCTGGATCTGGACGAGTTCTTTGCCCAGTTGCTGGTCTCAGAGGGTTTCACCAACCTCGAAGAGGTTGCCTATGTCGAGATCGACGAACTTCTGGTCATTGACGGTGTTGACGAAGGCACCGCGCAGGAACTGCAAACCCGCGCGCGGGAATTCCTGGAAGCACAGGCCAAGGCCGCGCTGGATGCTGCCCGTGCCCTGGGCGCCGAGGACAGCCTTATTGAATTCGAAGGCCTGACACCCCAGATGGTTGAGGCGCTGGCCAAGGATGATGTGAAGACACTGGAAGACTTCGCGACCTGCGCGGACTGGGAACTGGCCGGTGGCTGGACCACGGTCGATGGCGAACGCATCAAGGATGACGGTGTTCTGGAGCCTTTCGGCGTCACGCTGGAAGAAGCACAGGATCTGGTCATGACGGCCCGCATCATGCTGGGTTGGGTTGACCCGGCCGAACTGGAACAGGCCGAAGAAGACGGTGAAATTGCAGACGAGGAGGCCGAGGCCTGATTTCAGGCCTCGGGTGGCGTGAATGGGTCGCGGTGGCGTCCATAAAGACCGGTCCGAAGGACCTGAACGCAAGTGCATCGCCACGGGCGAAGTTCAGCCTAAATATGGGTTGATACGCTTTGTGACGGGGCCGGACGGTCAGGTCTATCCGGATGTCGCGGCGAAACTGCCGGGGCGTGGGGTCTATGTATCGGCGGATCGCGCCGCACTGGACCGGGCCGTGGGCAAGAAGTTGTTTGCACGCGGGTTCAAGGCTCAGGTGACCATACCGCAGGATCTGGCGGATGAGGTCGAGCGGCAGATTTCGCGCCGGGTGATTGAACTGCTGAGCTTGGCCCGCAAGTCCGGCGATGCGGTCGCCGGCTACGAAAAGGTCAAGACGTGGCTGGACCGGGAAGAGGCCCAGGTACTGATTCAGGCCACCGATGGATCGGGGCGCGGCAAGTCGAAACTGAGCACGCCGCATTTTGGAAAATACATCGGTTGGCTGACGGCGAACGAGTTGGGACAGGCATTTGGGCGCCAAACCGTGATTCATGCGGCTCTGGCCTCTGGCGGACTCGCCAAACGTGTTGTAGAGGAAGCGCAGCGCCTGCGTGGCTTGCGCGAAACGGATGACGGCGGCAAGGGCCGCTCGGAAGGGTAAGAAGCTTTATGAGCGATAGTGACGGCAAAAAGACATTGGGTCTTCGTGGCGGGGCACGCCCCGGAAATGTGAAACAGAGTTTCAGCCACGGACGCACCAAGAATGTCGTGGTGGAAACCAAACGCAAACGCGTGGTGGTCCCCAAGCCGGGTGCCAGCAAGCCAGGTGGCGGCGCTGCGCCGTCGGGTGATCCTTCACGTCGTCCGGCCGGCATCTCGGATGCCGAAATGGCGCGCCGCATGAAGGCATTGCAGGCCGCCAAGGCGCGCGAGGCCGACGAGGCTGCTGCCCGCGAGGCGGAAGAAAAGGCGCGTGAAGAAGAACGCGCCCGCCGCCGTGCCGAGCAAGAGGCCAAGGAACGCGAACAGCGTGAGGCCGAAGAACGTGCGCGCCAGAAGGCAGAAGACGAAGAGCGCAAGCGCAAAGAGGCGGAAGAAGCCGCCAAACGCGCCGCTGAGGCCCCGACCCCCGAAGAACCCAAGGCGGCCCGCAGCCCTGCCAGCAAGCCTGCACCAGCGGCGACTCCGCGCAAGCAGGATCGCGAACGCGAACAACGCGGTCGCGGCAAAGGGCGTGACGACAACCGCAGGTCCGGCAAGCTGACACTGGGTCAGGCCACCGGTGGCGAAGGTAACCGTCAGCGCTCGATGGCGTCGATGAAGCGCAAGCAGGAGCGTGCGCGTCAGAAAGCCATGGGCGGCCCGGTCGAGCGCGAAAAGGTGATCCGCGACGTACAGTTGCCCGAAGCGATCATGGTTTCGGAACTGGCGAACCGTATGGCCGAGCGCGTGGCCGATGTGGTCAAATCCCTTATGCAGATGGGCATGATGGTGACGCAGAACCAGACCATCGACGCCGATACAGCCGAGCTGATCATCGAAGAGTTCGGCCACAAGGTCACCCGTGTTTCCGATTCGGATGTCGAGGACGTCATCAAAGAGGTCGAAGACAGCGAAAAAGATCTGCAACCGCGCCCGCCGGTCATTACGATCATGGGTCACGTTGACCACGGTAAGACCTCGCTGCTGGACGCGATCCGCGATGCGCGGGTCGTCGCAGGCGAAGCGGGTGGCATCACCCAGCATATCGGTGCCTATCAGGTAGAAACCGATGGTGGCACCACGCTGACCTTCCTGGATACGCCGGGCCACGCGGCCTTTACCTCGATGCGCTCGCGCGGTGCCCAGGTCACGGATATCGTGGTTCTGGTGGTTGCGGCCGATGACGCGGTGATGCCGCAGACGATCGAGGCGATCAACCACGCCAAGGCGGCCGAAGTGCCGATGATCGTGGCGATCAACAAGATCGACAAACCGGACGCAAATCCGGACAAGGTCCGCACCGACCTGCTGCAACACGAAGTGATCGTCGAGAAGATGTCGGGTGAAGTTCAGGACGTCGAAGTGTCTGCCATCACCGGTCAGGGTCTGGACGAACTGCTGGAAGCCATCGCGCTGCAAGCCGAGATTCTGGAACTGAAAGCCAACCCCGACCGCGCCGCCCAGGGCGCCGTAATCGAGGCGCAGCTGGATGTGGGCCGTGGTCCTGTGGCCACTGTTCTGGTTCAGAACGGCACGCTGCGTCAGGGCGATATCTTCGTTGTGGGTGAACAGTACGGCAAGGTCCGTGCGCTGATCAACGACAAGGGCGACCGCGTCAAGGAAGCTGGCCCCTCGGTTCCGGTCGAAGTCCTGGGCCTCAATGGTACGCCCGAGGCCGGTGACGTTCTGAACGTGACCGAGACCGAAGCACAGGCCCGTGAGATCGCAGCCTACCGCGAACAAGCCGCCAAGGACAAACGCGCCGCCGCCGGTGCAGCGACCACCCTTGAGCAGCTGATGCAGAAAGCCAAAGAAGACGAGAACGTGGCCGAGTTGCCGATCCTCGTCAAAGCCGACGTGCAGGGTTCTGCCGAAGCCATTGTCCAGGCGATGGAAAAGATCGGAAACGACGAAGTGCGCGTGCGTGTACTGCACTCGGGCGTTGGTGCGATTACCGAGACGGATGTCGGCTTGGCTGAAGCCTCCGGCGCGCCGGTCTTTGGTTTCAACGTACGTGCCAACGCGTCAGCCCGGAATACGGCGAACCAGAAGGGTGTTGAGATCCGCTATTATTCGGTGATCTATGACCTCGTTGATGACGTGAAAGCGGCCGCATCGGGTCTGCTGAGCGCCGAAATTCGCGAGAAGTTCATCGGCTACGCCGAGATTCGCGAAGTCTTCAAGGTCACCGGTGTTGGCAAGGTTGCTGGCTGTCTGGTCACCGAAGGTGTTGCCCGTCGTTCCGCAGGCGTCCGTCTGCTGCGCGACAACGTGGTGATCCACGAAGGCACGCTGAAGACGCTGAAGCGCTTCAAGGACGAAGTGGCCGAAGTCCAGTCGGGTCAGGAATGTGGTATGGCATTCGAGAACTACGATGACATCCGCCAAGGCGACGTCATCGAAATCTTCGAACGCGAAGAAGTTACCCGCACGCTGGACTGATCCTGACACAATCAGACAAAGAAAAACAGCGGCTCATTCGGGCCGCTGTTTTCGTTTTGTCATTTCAGGTCCAGTCCAGCACCACTTTGCCGGATTGACCGGATTTCATGGCCTCAAACCCTTTGGCGAAATCGTCGACGCTGAACCGATGAGTGATGACCCGGCTGACATCCAGGCCGTTCTGAAGCATGGCTATCATCTTGTACCAGGTCTCGAACATCTCGCGGCCATAGACGCCTTTGATGGTGATCGCCTTGAACACGATGCGCGACCAGTCGACCGGGGATTTGCCGGGCGGGATACCCAGAAGGGCAATCTTGCCGCCCATCACCAGCGCTTCGACCATCTGATCCAGCGCGGCTTGTGAGCCTGACATCTCCAGGCCCACATCGAACCCCTGTTGCATTCCAAGCGCAGCGATAACGTCTTTCAGGTCTTCGCGACTGACATCGACGGCGCGCACTGTGGGTACGACATGTTCGGCAAGCTTCAAACGATCCGGGTTGATATCGGTGATCACCACATGCCGTGCCCCGGCATGACGGGCGACCGCGGCAGCCATGATGCCAATGGGACCCGCTCCGGTAATCAGAACGTCCTCTCCCAGCAAATCAAAGCTGAGCGCCGTGTGCACCGCATTGCCGAGCGGATCAAGGATCGCTCCGATTTCATCCGGGACGTCGTCCGGCAAGGGCACAACGTTAAAGGCGGGCAGCTTCAGGTATTGGGCAAACGCCCCCTGTTCGTTTACCCCGATGCCGCGCGTGCCGGGGTCGAGGTGAAACTTGCCTGCGCGGCTCTGGCGGCTGTCGGTCCCGATCAGATGCCCTTCCCCCGAGCAGCGCTGGCCAACCTCAAGACCCGTCACGTTACGCCCGATCTCAACAATCTCTCCGGCAAATTCGTGACCGGTGATCATCGGCACCGGAACAGTATGCGCGGCCCATTCATCCCAGTTCCAGATATGAATATCGGTGCCGCAGATACCGGTCTTGTTGATCCTGATCAGCACCTCATCAGGGCCGATTTCCGGCACTGGAGCCCGCACCATCCAAAGCCCTTCCTCGGGTCTGGACTTCTCGAGCGCTTTCATGGTGTTGGGTCGCATCAGATCACCCCCAACTCCTTGCCGACCTTACCAAAGGCCGCCAATGCGCTGTCCAGTTCGTCCCTGGTCAGGGCCGCATTCATCTGCGTTCTGATCCGCGCCTTTCCGCGTGGCACGACGGGAAAGAAGAAGCCCGAAACATAGACGCCTTCGTCAAACAGTCGTGCGGCCATGTCCTGCGCCAACTGCGCTTCTCCCAGCATCACGGGGATGATCGGGTGCTCGCCGGGCAGCAGGTCAAATCCCAGTTTTTCCAGACCCGCGCGCCAGTATTTCGCATTGCCGAACAGCTGAGCGCGCAGCATGTCGCCCTGTTCGACCAGACGGATGGCTTCAAGCCCTGCGGCGACGATGGAAGGCGGCAGCGAGTTTGAGAACAGATAGGGCCGCGCCCGCTGCCGCAGCAGGTCAATCACTGGCTGCGGCCCGGCGATATAGCCGCCGATTGCCCCCCCAAGTGCCTTGCCCAGAGTTCCCGTCAGAATGTCCACGTCGACACCGAAGTGATCCGGTGTTCCGGCACCGTTCGGCCCCATGAAGCCGGTGGCGTGGCAGTCATCTACCATGACGATGGCATCATACTTGTCCGCCAGTTCGCGAATTTTTGGCAGGTTGGCCAGATAGCCGTCCATCGAAAATACGCCATCAGTAGCGATCATGACATGCCGCGCCCCGTCCTCGCGCGCCTGTTTCAACCAGGCTTCAAGGTCGTTCATATCATTGTTCATGTAGCGATAGCGCTTCGCCTTGCACAGCCGCACGCCGTCAATGATCGACGCGTGGTTCAGACTGTCCGAGATAATGGCGTCTTCCGGGCCTAACAAAGGTTCGAACAGTCCGCCATTGGCGTCGAAACAGGCTGCAAACAGGATGGAATCGTCCTTGTTCAGGAACTTCGCCAACGCCTGTTCCAGTTCCCGGTGAATATCCTGCGTACCACAGATGAAACGCACCGAAGCCATACCGAACCCTTTAGGTCCCATCGCGTTCGTGGCAGCCTCGATCAGCGCCGGGTGATCGGCCAGACCCAGGTAATTGTTTGCACACAGGTTGATAACCTGCCTGTCGCCCACCGTAATCTCACCGCCCTGGGGCGAGGTGATCATTCGTTCGCGTTTGTACAGGCCTTCTGCTTCGATCTGCGCAAGGGTGTCCGTGATGTGGGACAAGAATGCATCTGCCATGGCGACCTCCGTTCATCTGAGTCGCGCTTCTAACATAGCGGACAAGATTCCCAAATAGGGGAATTACAGTATGAAGGAAAAATTTCCGTGAAGGCGGAAATTTGCTGATGTCAGGCGTTTTTCACGATCAGGAAAACCCGTGCCGGGCCATCGGCGGAAATGGAATGCGCAATATCCGCCGCATACCGGGCGGTATCGCCTTGCTTCAGGTCCGAAACGGCGTTCCCCGAAGTGACCCGGACGGCGCCCTCCAAAACGGTTAACTGTTCCCGTGCGCCCCGCTTATGGGGCTGGCTGTTCAACGCACCGCCGTCTTCGAACTGAATATCGTAAACTTCGTGCCCACCGGCCTCTTCCGGCGGCGACAGGATGTGAATCCGGCATCGCTCGCCCATGTTATCGATACTTGGCACCTCGGTTTTCTTGAGTACCTCGATTTGATCCTTGGCTTTGGAGTCTTCCAGAAGGCCCGCAAAATCCACCTGTAGGGCGCGGGTCAGGTTCCACAGTGTCGAGATGGTCGGGCTGCTTTCGCCCCGTTCGATCTGGCTGACCATGGACCGGGAGACGCCGCTTAAGTTGGCGACCGCTTCGAGGGACAGGCCCTTGGCCCGGCGAGCCTCTTTCAGGCGGGCGGGGAGGCGTGTCAGGATATCGTCTGTGTTTTCCGTCATGACGGAATTTCATGCGCGCTGAGCGGAGCATTGTCAATTCCGTCCGTGACGGGACGTCTTGCGCGACATCATCATTCTGCGTGTGCATACTGCGGTCAAATTCAGGAGGAGTGATCCATGACCGACATCGTAATTCTCGATGGTGCCCGCACCGCGATTGGCACCTTTGGCGGGGCTCTGGCCTCGACCGCGCCGATTGATCTGGCGACTGTTGCGACTGAGGCGGCGCTGGAGCGGTCCGGTGTCGAAGGCGCGCAAATCGGGCATGTTGTGTTCGGTCATGTGATCAACACCGAGCCGCGTGACATGTATCTGTCGCGGGTCGCTGCGATGCAGGCAGGAATTCCAAACGGCACCCCCGCAATGAACGTGAACCGGCTGTGCGGGTCTGGCGCGCAGGCGATCGTGTCGGCGGTGCAGTCGCTGATGTTGGGCGATGCGGAATTCGCCGTTGCAGGCGGCGCCGAAAGCATGTCGCGCAGCCCCTATATCATTCCGCAGGCGCGGTGGGGCGCAAAGATGGGTGATGTCACCTCGCTGGATATGATGCTGGGAGCACTGAACTGTCCGTTCGGAACCGGGCATATGGGTATCACCGCCGAGAACGTCGCGGACGAGCACCAGATCAGCCGTGAGCAGATGGACGCATTTGCAATGACCAGCCAGACCCGCGCGGCGGAAGCGATCGAGGCGGGCTTTTTTGAAAGCCAGATCGCGCCAGTGCAGGTCAAGGTCAAGCGCGACATGGTCGATTTCAAGGTCGATGAGCACCCGAAAGCAACCTCGCTTGAGGCGCTGTCAGGTTTGCGACCGGTGTTCAAGAAAGACGGTCGTGTTACTGCCGGAAATGCCTCGGGTATCAATGACGGGGCAGCGGCCATGGTTCTGGCGACGGCAGATGCCGCCGAGAAAGCCGGATTGAAGCCCAGGGCGCGCGTTTTGGGATATGCCCATGCCGGGGTTCGGCCCGAAGTGATGGGGATCGGACCGGTTCCGGCGGTTCAGAATCTGCTAAAGAAGACCGGGCTGTCCGCCGAAGAGTTTGATGTCATTGAAAGCAATGAGGCGTTCGCTGCGCAGGCTTTGGCTGTCAATCAGGAGCTTGGGCTGGACGCATCGAAGGTTAACCCCAACGGTGGTGCGATCGCTCTGGGCCACCCGGTGGGCGCGACCGGTGCGATCATCACTTTGAAGGCGCTCTACGAGTTGGAACGCACCGGTGGTTCGAAAGGTCTGATAACCATGTGCATAGGGGGCGGTCAGGGGATTGCCATAGCAATCGAGCGCCTTTGATCTTAGATCGGGCAGGGGGGCTGTCTGCCCCCCATCGCGCCATGGCGCGATTCCCCCCGAGGATATTTTTGGCCAGATGAAGCAGGCGGGCCGGAGTTAACCCAATACTGTAATCAAAAGCACCGCCGCCGCACCGAAAGCGGCGCCGATTGCGGCGGTCAGAAGTGACGCCACGACTCCGTTGCCTTTGGTTTCTTCCTGTTGGGTCTGCGCAATCAGCGCGTTTTCAACCAATCCAGGCAGGCGCGGGCCAAACCGGGCCAGAACCATTGCTGTCTTGCCGAAGTCCCGCATAACGGCGCGCGGGCCGATTGACTGTTTGATGTAATCTTCAACCACGGGACGCGCGACCTCCCAGATGTTCATGTGGGGGTCCAGTGACCGCGCGACGCCTTCGACCACAACCATGGTGCGTTGCAGCAGGATCAGTTCCGTCCGGGTTTCCATCCCGAACCGTTCGGTCACTTCGAACAGGTAGCTCAGCAATCGCCCCATGGAGATATGAGTAGCGTCCATACCGAAGATCGGCTCTCCGACCGCGCGCAGGGCCCGGGCGAACTCGTCAACGTCCTGATTGGCGGGAACATAGCCCGCCTCGAAATGCACTTCGGCCACGCGCTTGTAGTCGCGACGGATGAAGCCGAACAGGATCTCGGCATAGACCCGGCGGGTGTATTCGTCGATATGGCCCATGATGCCATAGTCATAGGCAATGATGTCGCCGTTTGCCGCGACTTTCAGGTTTCCCTGATGCATGTCGGCATGAAAATAGCCGTCGCGCAGGGCGTGCAGCAAAAACAGGCGCAAGACCCGCTGGGCCAGATCGTTGCGGTTGTGATCCGCGGCATCCAGGGCCTCGTTGTCGCCAAGCGGGATTCCGTCTGCCCAGCTGAGCGTCATCACCCGGCGTGCGGACAACGACCAAACCACGGGCGGCAGCCAAAAGCCCGCATCGTCCTTGGTGTTGGCGGCGTATTCCGACGCGGCGGCGCTTTCCAGACGCAGGTCTAGCTCGCCGCGTACGATCCCGTCGAAATGCTCGATGACCTCCATCGGGCGCAACCGGCGCGCGCCGGGGGCAAAGAGATCAACAATGCGGGCGGCAAAATAGAAAGCGTCGACATCCTTTTTGAAGGCACGTTCGATGCCGGGGCGAAGGACCTTGACGGCGACGTCTTCGCCCGTGCTGGTCAGTTTGGCCTTGTGAACCTGTGCGATCGAAGCGGCGGCAATCGGATCACTGAATTCACTGAAGATTTCGGCCACCGGTTGCCCCAGTTCCTTTTCCACTTCGGCCATTGCTGCTGAGCGGGAAAAAGGGGGGAGTTTGTCCTGTAACACACGCAGCTGGCTTGCCAGTTCGTTGCCTACAACATCCGGGCGGGTCGACAGCACCTGGCCAAACTTGATGTAGGCCGGACCCAGTGCGGTCAGGGCACGCGTCGCCGGCGGCATCTTGGGATCGCCTTTGTAACCCAGCCATTGGAAGGGTTTGCCCAACGTATGCGCCAGGATGCGCACGGCACGCGGGGCTTCGAACGCATCCAGCACGACATTCATGGCACCCGTGCGCTCTAAGGTGGCGCCTGTGCGGATCAGGCGGATGATATTATGAGGGCCGCGCATAGGTCAGATCTTCCATCCGGAATGCAGCGCCGCGATGCCCATGCTCAGGTTGCGGTATTTGGCATTCTCGAATCCCGCTGCGCGGACCATGTTCAAAAAGGTTTCCTGATCCGGGAATTTGCGGATCGATTCGACCAGGTACTGATAGCTGTCGTAGTCATTGGCGATCAGCTTCCCCATGCGCGGGATGACGTTGAAACTGTAGAGATCATAGAGCTTTTGCAGCCCGTCATTGGGCAACTGGCTGAACTCCAGCACCATCAGGCGGCCACCGGGTTTGAGAATACGGAACGCTTCGTTCAACGCCTCTTGCGGGCGGGTGACGTTCCGGATTCCGAACGAGATGGTGTAGACGTCAAACGTGTTGTCCTCGAAAGGCAGTGCCATGGCATCACCGACCACCCAGTTGAGGCTGTCCGACATCTGGTCGGCTTCGGCGCGCTGGCGGCCTTCGATCAGCATCGGTTCGGTCAGATCCAGAACGGTGGCGTGGCCGTGGCCCGCGCGTTGTAGGAAGCGAAAAGAAATATCGCCCGTGCCGCCCGCCACATCCAACAGCCGCTGACCGGGGCGCGGAGCCAGCCAGTCCATCATCGCGTCTTTCCAGACCCGGTGGATGCCCATCGACATGACGTCGTTCATCACATCGTATTTCGAGGCGACCGAGTTGAACACGCCCTGTACGCGCCCGGCTTTTTCAGCCTCGCGCACGGTTTCGAACCCGAAATGTGTGGTCTTGTCGCTGTTGTCGGACATTTGCCTTGCCGTTTGTCGAATTTCGCCTCTGTTATAGGGCTCTGGAACCGGGGCACAATGCGGCCCTTTGGATTAGGAGCCGTGTAATGCCGGAATTGCCCGAGGTCGAGACAGTAAGACGCGGCCTGACCCCTGCGATGGAGGGGGTGGTGATCGAAAAGGCGGACGTGAACCGACCGGATCTGCGCTGGCCGTTTCCGGAACGCATGGCCGAGCGACTGACGGGCCAGCGGGTTGACCGGCTGCGACGGCGGTCCAAATACCTTCTGGCCGATCTCGGCAGTGGCGAGACGCTTTTGATCCATCTGGGCATGTCCGGGCGGATGACCGTCTCGGGCGATCCGCTTGGGCAGTTCGTGCACGAGCATCCGATGCCGGCAAAACACGATCACGTCGTGTTTCACATGGCCAATGGCGCGCGGGTGACCTTCAACGACCCGCGCCGGTTCGGGGCAATGGATCTGCTGCCGACGGCCACGGCTGAGGAACACAAACTTCTGTCGGTTCTGGGGCCGGAACCCCTGGGCAATGATTTTCACGAGCAACACTTGGTCGATGCGTTTCGCGGAAAGAACACACCGGTCAAATCTGCATTGCTGGATCAGGGAATCGTTGCCGGGCTCGGCAATATTTACGTCTGCGAGGCGCTTTATCGTACCGGGGTGTCGCCACGTCGCAGGGCCGGGCAAATTTCTGCGGCGCGGGTCGCGGCGCTGGTTCCTGTTATCCGGCAGGTGCTGCAGGAGGCGATTGAGGCGGGTGGATCGTCGCTGCGGGATTTCCGCCAAGCTGATGGAGAACTTGGATATTTTCAGCACAACTTTGATGTCTATGGCCGAGAGGGCGAGCCCTGCCGGACCGAAGGTTGTGACGCCGTGATCAGGAGAATCACCCAGTCCGGTCGCTCATCCTTCTATTGTACGCAATGCCAAAGATAGCTTGATCCAAGTTTTTCGCGTGGTAAGGAATCGTACTTGAACGGAACAACCGGAAGCTTACATCCCATGGCTTTTGAGACGATCATCGTCGAAATCGAAGACCACGTTGCCCTTATCAAGCTCAACAGACCGGACGCGATGAACGCGCTGAACACCCAGTTGATGGGTGAGCTGTACACCGCGCTGGAAGAGGCAGATGAAAACGACAAGGTGCGCTGCATCGTCATCACCGGCTCGGAAAAGGCCTTTGCCGCGGGCGCGGATATCAAAGAGATGTCCGAGATGAGCTTTGTCGATGTCTACAGTCAGAACCTGTTTGGCGAAGCGAATGATCGCGTCTCGGCTATTCGTAAACCGATCATTGCTGCGGTGGCAGGATATGCGTTGGGTGGCGGCTGTGAGCTGGCGATGCTGTGCGATTTCATCATTGCCGCTGATACTGCCAAGTTCGGCCAGCCCGAGATCAATTTGGGTGTCATCGCCGGTATCGGCGGCACGCAACGCCTGACCCGCTTTGTCGGCAAGTCCAAATCGATGGACATGAACCTGACCGGGCGCTTCATGGATGCGGAAGAGGCCGAGCGTTCGGGGCTGGTCAGCCGTGTTGTTCCGGCAAAGAAGCTGATCGAAGAGGCGATAGGGGCCGCGCAGAAGATCGCAGAGAAATCGCAACTGACGGCGATGGCGGCAAAAGAGGCCGTGAACCGCAGCTATGAGTTGCCACTGAGCGAGGGAATGCTGTTTGAACGGCGCGTGTTCCACTCGATGTTTGCGACAGAAGACCAAAAAGAGGGCATGGCCGCGTTTCTGGAAAAACGAGCGGCGCAGTTCCGCGACAAGTAAGCGGTGCCCTGACCAGATCGGAACAGGCGGGCCTTTGCCCGCCTTTTTCATACCTGCCATGCGTGTCAAAAGAATCGGCTTGGCAAACCTCGCCAACTTGGATAGTAAGCGCCGCTATACATGCGCGTGCGGCCCGCTCGGCCCGACTCACACTCGTGATTTTTGATCCGGTGCGGATGTTTCCGTGGCGCGCAACCCTAGATAACCGTACCGAACAAAGGTCAGAAACACATGGCTAACTCGCCTCAGGCAAAGAAACGCGCACGTCAGAACGAAAAGCGTTTCGCTGTAAACAAAGCACGCCGTTCGCGCATCCGCACCTATCTGCGCAAAGTTGAAGAAGCAATCGCATCCGGCGACAAGGACGCTGCAACCGCAGCCCTGCGCGCAGCCCAGCCCGAACTGATGCGCGGCGTCACCAAAGGTGTCTTCCACAAGAACACTGCTGCCCGCAAAATGTCGCGCCTGTCGTCGCGCGTAAAAGCACTGGGCTGACGCCGGTGCCTGACCTGGCGTCAGGTAAACAAGGCTGATCCATTTCAGAAGGCGTCGCAATGTGCGGCGCCTTTTTGCTGTTGCCGATATATCGCGCCTTCACAAAACCGAGAGATTCTTTCCGCCGGATTCCTGAGTCAATATCAGAGATTCATTGCCGCCGGCCGTTCGGTCTTGTTACCACTGTTCCAGCGATTCACTCGCTTGGGGGGACAGGCTGTCCTGGCGATCGGACTGACGGGCATCAGGAAGATCCATGGACGAATGTCGGCGACCGGTCTGGCCGGTTTGGCGATCTGCTTCGGGTCTCGGGAAACCGAGGTGCTCGGTCCTGTCTAAAATTGGAAGGTGATGCGTAACCTGGTTTTCGGGCGCGCTCCGGCTGTTGGAGCGTAGCAGTATCAGCGATGCGCAGAAAAAGAAAATCTTACCGCCGTTCTATTTGGTTCGGCGCAAGGGTGCCTTTTGCGTGAGTGAACGCCCAGAAGACCGGGTGATCCGGACAAATTCAAAAAAAGGCCTGAAGGCCTATAAAGAATGGGATGCGTGAGGCGCTGAATGACACAAGAGAAATGGGGACTGCTGCGTAACAAGTTGCTGAAGGTTGTTGGCCGGAACAACTACACCACCTGGATCGAACCTCTTGAATTTCAGGAGTTGGAGGACGGTGTAGCGGTGTTTTCGGTGCCGACGAATTTCATGGGCAACTACGTGAGTCAGAATTTTGCGGATCTCATTCTCTATGAACTGAACACCTCCGGTGAACCGGTGGAGCGTCTGGCCTTTCGCGTCGCGGCCAACTCGCCCGCGCGACCGGCAGTGGAACCCGCAACGGCAGCGCGGGAAATGGCGGAACCCAAAAGGGTCGATCAGTCCTATCAGGATGATGGCAATGGTGCCCTGGATTCGCTGCAGGCGGCACCGTTGGATGCCCGCTTTACGTTTGACAGCTTTGTGGTCGGTAAGCCCAACGAGCTGGCCCATGCCGCGGCGCGCCGGGTTGCAGAAGGCGGGCCGGTTACTTTCAATCCGCTGGTCCTTTATGGCGGCGTCGGGTTGGGTAAAACGCACCTGATGCACGCCATCGCCTGGGAGCTTAAAACCAAGCGCCCTGAGTTGAATGTGCTCTATCTGTCGGCCGAACAGTTCATGTACCGCTTTGTACAGGCTCTGCGCGAGCGCCGGATGATGGATTTCAAACATCTCTTCCGGTCGGTTGATGTTCTCATGGTCGACGATGTCCAGTTCATCGCGGGCAAGGATTCAACTCAGGAAGAGTTCTTTCACACTTTCAACGCATTGGTGGACCAGAATAAGCAGATCATCATCTCGGCCGACCGCGCCCCGGGCGAAATCAAGGATCTGGAGGACCGTGTGAAGTCGCGTCTGCAATGCGGCCTGGTCGTCGACCTGCACCCCACCGACTACGAATTGCGCCTTGGTATCCTGCAAAACAAGGTTCAGCAGTACAGCAGCACATATCCGGATCTGACCATCGCGGACGGTGTTCTGGAATTCCTCGCACACCGCATCTCAACCAATGTGCGCGTGCTTGAAGGGGCTTTGACGCGTCTCTTTGCGTTTGCCTCGCTGGTTGGGCGCGAGATCGATATGGAACTGACTCAGGATTGTCTGGCCGACGTCCTGCGCGCGTCCGAGCGTAAGATCACCGTTGAAGAGATTCAGAGGAAAGTCTCGGACTACTACAACATCCGCCTGTCCGACATCATCGGTCCGAAGCGCCTGCGTTCATACGCGCGTCCGCGTCAGGTTGCGATGTATCTGTGCAAGCAGCTGACCAGCCGCTCGTTGCCCGAGATCGGCCGCCGCTTTGGCGGGCGTGACCACACCACGGTCATGCATGGCGTCAAGCGGATCGAAGAGTTGAAGCTGACCGACGGTCAGATCGCGGAAGACGTTGAAATGCTGCGGCGGTCTCTGGAAGCCTGATTTCAACCCAAGCCCTTCATCAACGCCCCGGTTCACCAGGTCCGGGGCGTAATCATGTGCGCTATTGTCCACGCCTGGACTGGAACTGTGCTTTGGAAACCACGCGGCCCTTGACGTGTTGGGCAATCCGACCCAGAAAACCATAAAAAATCCTTGTGCCTCAGGGTGGAACCGCTAACGTGCCAGTCCCGCCCATGTCGGCACGCAAGTCAGAGGAATTGAGGGTATGAAGATCAGCATCGAACGCGGCACCCTTCTCAAGGCCGTTTCGCAGGCCCAATCCGTTGTGGAACGCCGCAACACAATTCCGATCCTGGCCAATGTACTGATCGAGGCGGAAGGCAACCAGGTGCAGTTCCGCGCCACCGATCTGGATATCGAAGTGGTGGACAAGGCCCCTGCGCAGGTTGAAAAAGCCGGGGCGACCACGGTGGCGGCAACGACCCTGCACGAGATCGTGCGCAAGCTGCCCGACGGCGCGCTGGTCACGCTGACGGCTGACAGTGCTGCGGGTCGCCTGACGGTTGAAGCCGGGAGATCCAACTTCTCGCTGGCGACATTGCCGAAAGAAGATTTTCCGGTGATGGCTTCTTCGGAGTACCAGTCGAATTTCACAGCCTCCGCAGCACTGCTGCGCCGGTTGTTCGACAAGTCCAAATTCGCCATTTCGACTGAAGAAACCCGGTACTACCTGAACGGTGTTTACATGCATGTGGCGGATGGGTCCGAGGGCGGCAAGGTTCTGCGCTGCGTGGCCACAGATGGCCACAGGTTGGCGCGCATTGACGCCGACCTGCCGGATGGGGCGGCGGGTATGCCGGGCGTCATCGTGCCGCGCAAGACCGTGGGCGAATTGCGCAAGCTGCTGGACGATGACGAGATGGATATCGCCGTCTCTGTCAGTGAAACCAAGGTGCGGTTCGCGACGCCGGATATCACGCTGACCTCAAAAGTGATCGATGGCACTTTCCCCGACTACACCCGTGTCATTCCGCAGGGGAACACTCGCAAGTTGGAAGTCGACGCTGCCGAATTCGCGCAGGCCGTGGACCGTGTTGCAACCGTTTCATCAGAGCGGTCGCGGGCGGTAAAGCTGCAGCTGGATGCGGACAAGCTGGTCCTGTCGGTGAACGCGCCGGATAGCGGTGCGGCCGAGGAAGAACTGGCCGTAGCCTATGGCGACGAGCGGCTGGAGATCGGGTTCAACGCGAAGTACCTGCTGGAGATCGCTAGCCAAGTGGATCGCGAGAATGCGGTGTTCATGTTCAATTCGGCTGGAGACCCGACGCTGATGCGTGAAGGCAATGACCAGAGCGCGGTTTACGTTGTCATGCCGATGCGTGTCTGATCGCGCTGGCGCGCGATGCCTCCGGCGGGAGTATTTTTGAAAAGATGAAGGGAGGGGTCATGGCTTTGGCCCTGACCGAACTTACGGTCTCGCATTTCCGGTCCCACAAACTGGCGCGTTTGTCTTTGGATGGGCGGCCCGTGGCGATCCATGGACCGAACGGGGCTGGCAAGACCAATATCCTAGAAGCGGTTTCACTGTTTTCGCCGGGTCGTGGAATGCGACGGGCCAGCGCGGCGGAGATGACTCGGCGCCCCGAGGCGCTGGGCTGGAAGCTGTCCGGGCTGTTGCAGGCGCAGGGACAGCGATACGAGATTGAGACCTGGTCGGAAGGTGGTGCGGCGCGACAGGTTCGGATTGACGACAAGGCCGCCAGTCAGATTGATCTGGGCAAGCTGGCGCGGGTGGTCTGGCTGATTCCGTCGATGGATCGGTTGTGGATCGAGGGCGCCGAAGGGCGGCGCCGGTTCTTGGACCGGATCGCGCTGAGTTTCGACCCAAGCCATGCCGAGGCATCGTTGATCTACGAAAAATCCATGCGGGAACGGAATCGCTTGCTGAAGGAGCAGGCGAGGGATGCCCATTGGTATGCCGCCCTGGAAGGTCAGATGGCGGAGATGGGGCACCGGATAAATGTGGCCCGGTTATCGGCGCTGGACCATCTGCGCGCAGCGCAGGATCAGGCAGAAACGGCATTTCCGTCTGCTGAACTGGAGCTGGTGCAGACCGACGGGACGATGCCCGGGACGGCGGAAGACTTGCGTTACGCATTGAATGAAAGCCGCTTTCGCGATTTGGCGGCGGGGCGGACTTTGGTTGGGCCGCATCGGTCGGATCTGTATGGGGCGTATGCGGCCAAGGGCGTGCCTGCCAGGGATTGTTCAACCGGCGAGCAGAAGGCGCTTTTGGTTTCGCTGATCCTGTCCAATGCGCGGGCTTTGGCCGGGATGGTGGGTGCGCCGCCGATCGTGTTGCTGGATGAAGTTGCCGCCCATCTGGATGCCGACCGACGGGCCGCGCTTTATGATGAGATCTGCGCGCTTGGTGCTCAGGCCTGGATGACGGGCACCGGGCCTGAGTTGTTTGCGGAATTGGGTGAGAGGGCCCAGACGCTGGTTGTCACGGAAGGCGACGAAGGCTCGGTCGTGACGCCTTAGGCGGGTTCGCTGACCTTGCGTTCCCAAAGGAAGCCGCGCATGACTTGATCCACAGGTGTTTTGGCCATGTGATTGACGTAGTTCGACATGGTCTTCTGAGCCAGACCCAGTACCACGTCCAGAACAGCACGGTGTGAGTAGCCCGAATCAAAGAAGGTTTGCAATTGCGCCTCGGAGACGTTGCCGCGGGTTTGCATCATTTGCAGGGTAAAGGTGCGCAATGCTTCGAGTTTGGCATTGGGCAGCGGGGTCTCGTTGCGAAGCGCTTCGGTGATCTCATCCGAAACCTTCATCATCTTCGCGATGCCGGTATGAGCGGGCACACAGTAGTGGCATTCATTTTCAACATTGATGGTCTGCCAGACGACGGTTTTCTCGTCATTGTCGAAATCGGTCTGCATGAACAGGCCATGCAGGACCTGATAACCTTCCAGATGCTGGGGGCTTTCAGCCATCACCTTGTGCAGGCCGGGCAGACGGCCAAACGCGGCCTGGGATTTCTCGAGAAGCGGTTTGGATCCTTCTGGTGCGGATTCGAGGTCGTGGGAGGGGAAGTTGGCCATGTCGGAACTCCTGTTTTCTGGCGACTGAGTCCGAAATAGTCTTTCTTGAGTGATCACTCAAGTATATATTTGAGTGAACGTTCAAGTATTGGTGAAGAAGATGCCCCGCAAACCCGCTTATGACCGAGACGCTCTGATCGCGAAGGCCAGGGATATTTTTTGGCGTCAGGGCTGGGCCGGGACGTCGCTGAAGGATCTGGAACGCGAACTTGGCCTCAAGCCGGGCAGTTTTTATGCGGCATTTGGGTCCAAGGATGCGCTTTATGCGCTGACGCTCGAACGGTACGCGCAGGATGGTGTGGCGCGCCTTATGGCGCTGGCCGAGGAATTAGGGCCGCTTGAAGCATTGAAGGCGCAGCCACGGATCGTGATCGATTCTGCCCAGATGCCTGCAAGGGCCTGCATGTTGGCCAAAACCTACGCCGAGTTGCGGTCGAAGGATCACGAACTGGCCGAAAAGGCGAGCCGTCATATGGCGGATATGAAAGTGTGTTTTGCAACGCTGTTTCGCCGCGCGCAGGAGGCCGGAGAAATCGGCGCGGATCTTAACCCGGACCGTCTTGCGGCGCGGTATCAATCCGACTTGTTGGGACTGCGTTTATCGGCCGAGCGCAGCGATGTGAATGCCCTGGAAATCGCGGCGGATATCGCGGCGGATATCGACCGGCTTTGATCTGCTGAAAAAACCAAGTTCCGCCACAAAATGTGGGGGGATCGCGTGACATTCCCCACCAGAAAACGTATAAGTTACCAAAATAATATAGGTACTAACGGCATGTCCGAAGACGCACAGGCACCACAAGAATACGGCGCGGATTCTATCAAAGTTCTCAAGGGCTTGGAGGCTGTCCGCAAGCGCCCCGGCATGTATATCGGTGACACCGATGATGGCTCGGGTCTGCACCACATGGTGTACGAAGTTGTCGATAATGGAATTGACGAAGCTCTGGCCGGTCATGCCGACCATGTGACCGTAAAAATTCACGCCGATTCCAGCGTTTCGGTCAGTGATAACGGACGCGGGATTCCGGTCGATATCCACCCTGAAGAGGGCGTGTCTGCCGCCGAGGTCATCATGACCCAGTTGCACGCGGGCGGTAAGTTCGACAGCAACTCGTACAAGGTGTCGGGCGGTCTGCACGGCGTGGGCGTATCGGTGGTGAACGCGTTGTCCGACTGGCTGGAGCTGCGGGTCTGGCGCAACGGAAAAGAGCATATTGCCCGGTTTGAAGGGGGCGAGACAGCCGAGCATCTGAAGATCGTGGCCGAGTGTGGTGGCCGCACCGGGACCGAGGTGCGGTTCCTGGCTTCGACCAATACGTTTTCGAACCTGGAGTATTCCTTCGAGACGCTGGAAAAGCGCCTGCGCGAACTGGCCTTCCTGAACTCGGGCGTGCGGATCATCCTGATCGACGAACGTCCGGCGGAGCGGCTTGAGACCGAACTGTTCTATGAGGGCGGCGTAAAAGAATTCGTCAAATACCTGGACCGTTCGAAAAGTGCTGCGATGCCCGAGCCGATCTATATCAAGGGCGAACGCGATGATATCGGTGTCGAAATCGCAATGTGGTGGAATGACAGCTACCATGAGACGGTTCTGCCCTTCACCAACAACATCCCGCAGCGCGATGGCGGGACACATGTGGCCGGATTCCGGGGCGCGCTGACCCGGACGATCAACAACTACGCGCAGTCCAGCGGGATCGCCAAGAAGGAAAAGGTCAGCTTTACCGGCGACGACGCGCGCGAAGGCCTGACCTGTGTGTTGTCGGTGAAAGTCCCCGATCCGAAGTTCTCGTCCCAGACCAAGGACAAACTGGTGTCGTCTGAAGTGCGCCCGGCGGTCGAAAGCCTGATGAACGAAAAGCTGGCCGAATGGTTCGAAGAAAACCCGAACGAGGCCAAGACTATCGTCGGTAAGATCATCGAGGCCGCTCTGGCCCGTGAAGCCGCGCGCAAGGCGCGCGAACTGACCCGTCGCAAGACGGCGATGGACGTGAACTATCTGGCGGGCAAGCTGAAGGATTGCTCCGAGAAAGATCCGTCCAAGACCGAAGTCTTCCTCGTCGAGGGAGACTCGGCTGGCGGTTCTGCCCAGACGGGCCGGGATCGTCTGACTCAGGCCGTTCTGCCCTTGCGCGGGAAGATCCTGAACGTCGAGCGTGCCCGGTTCGACCGGATGCTGTCGTCTCAGGAAATCGGCAACCTTGTCATGGCGCTGGGCACTGGTATTGGCCGCGATGAGTTCAACATCGAAAAGCTGCGCTACCACAAGATCGTCATCATGACCGATGCCGACGTGGACGGCGCGCATATCCGAACCTTGCTGCTGACCTTC
Organism: Ruegeria sp. CG4; assembly: GCF_056537185.1. Taxonomy (NCBI): domain Bacteria; kingdom Pseudomonadati; phylum Pseudomonadota; class Alphaproteobacteria; order Rhodobacterales; family Roseobacteraceae; genus Ruegeria; species Ruegeria sp. CG4. Next base: position 181,872 of record NZ_JBQFRB010000010.1, read on the forward strand.
TTCTATCGGCAGATGCCGGAGCTGATCGAGGGCGGGTATCTCTATATCGCGCAGCCGCCGCTATACAAGGTTTCGCGTGGTAAATCAGAAGTTTACCTGAAGGATCAGGCCGCGCTGGACGATTATCTGATCAACCAAGGGGTTGAGGGCGCGGTGCTGAAACTCGGTTCGGGGGAAGAAATCACCGGCCAGGATCTGACCCGCGTGGTCGATGAAGCACGGCAGTTGAAACGTGTACTGGATGCGTTCCCGACCCACTACCCGCGCCATATACTGGAACAAGCTGCCGTTGCCGGGGCCTTTGTGCCGGGCGCGGTTGATGCCGACCTGCAAGGCGTGGCCGACAAAGTCGCCGCCCGTCTGGACCTGATCGCGCTTGAATATGAACGCGGGTGGCAGGGCCGGATCACGCAGGACCACGGCATCCGGCTGGCCCGCATCCTGCGCGGTGTCGAAGAAGTGCGCACGCTGGATGGCCCCATGCTGCGTTCGGGCGAGGCGCGCAAGACGGGCAGCTTCACACAAAGCCTGCAAGAGGTTTACAACACCCCTGCGACCCTGATCCGCCGGGACCGTATGCAATCGATTCACGGTCCATTGGATCTGCTTCGCGCAATTCTGGAAGAAGGCGAAAAGGGCCTGTCGCTGCAACGGTACAAAGGTTTGGGTGAAATGAACCCCGACCAGCTTTGGGAAACAACGCTGGACCCCGATGCACGCACACTGTTGCAGGTGCGGGTGGATGATATGGTCGAGGCGGATGATCTGTTTACCAAACTGATGGGCGACGTGGTCGAACCGCGGCGGGAGTTCATCCAGAAAAACGCGCTGAGTGTTGAGAACTTGGATTTTTAGTCAGGTTGTAGGTGCGCCCTTAGCTTTGCATTTCGCCCAAAGATTTGCATTTTTGGCCCAAACCTCTGGGCGCATTAATCTTCAACTTTCTTAGTTCGAGGTTCTATATCTTCGGGTCTCATTCTTTGCTTGTTTAGCGCCATCGCCGTATTGCCGGGGAAGGTTTTCGGATGGCCGCTTCCAGCCCAAAGCGGACATTCAAAATCGAGCTTTGCATCAACTATGCCTTGAGACAAAGCAGGCGAACGCTTGGGGAAACCGCGCATACAGCCAGTATTCGGGGTTTTGAAAACCTTGTTATTCGGGCAATCCACCAGCAACCATCGCACCAAAATACCGGTCCTGGTCCTCAGTATGCATAAAGGGTGTGTTTCTGTGTGTAGAAACACGGAAGTCCGGCCGGATTTCGAGTAATTTCTTTGCTTCAACCTGAGCATCTTCCAGACGTCCCATTTCAGCAAGGGTTGCAACCAAGATTCGGCGCGGAGGAAGCGACTTTGGATAAGTTGAGACACCGGTTTTTGCCAGCAGAATTGCCTGTTCGTAATCTCTGACTAGGAATTGAGAAAGGGCCGCGTTAAAATTGTACCAGCCGGGATAACGTGGGTTGACCTTTTTTGCCTTGTTGTTCCACTCAATCGCTTCGGCTGGCTCACCCATAAGCGACCTTAAAAAGCCCATACCATATAGGACCTCAGGATCATTGGGGTTCTCCCTTATTGCCCGCTGAAATGCCTGGTACGCGAGTTGATGATCGTGGTCTGCAAACAAATGTAGCTGGCCCAAGCGGTGTTGAACGCGATAGTCCGATTGATCCAGTTCTAACGCACGCTGTGCGTGCCTGCGGGCTTTGTTCAGCGCGGTTTCTGGATCGTCCGACCCACCAAAGCGCCAAAGGCTAAGATAGCGACCGCTCAGTTCAATATGGGCAGAAAGGTAGTCTGGATCGAGCACTATTGCTCGTTCCAGAAGTTCTATTGCCTCTTTCCGACTCGCAGTATTCAGCAGCTTGCTTTTGGCGACAGCCCTCAGAAAAAGTTCATACGCTTCTAGATCATCGGTTGGCCGTTTCCTAAGCGACGCGATTTCTTCTTCCTCAACTACTATTTTCAGGGTGGATGCGATTTCCCGAATAAGGTCGGCCTGAGCGGAAAACAATTCTTCGACGCCAA
>NZ_JBQFRB010000011.1:0-158752 GCF_056537185.1 Ruegeria sp. CG4
GAAGCCGAAGCCGAAGCCGAAGCCGAAGCCGAAGCCGAAGCCGAAGCCGAAGCCGAAGCCGAAGCCGAAGCCGAAGCCGAAGCCGAAGCCGCCTCTGCGCCGGTTGCAGAAAAAACTGTCGAACGGGTTGTGGAAAAGAAGGGTGGGTTCGTGCCAGCCCTGATCGGCGGCGTGGTCGCGGCGGCTATCGGCTATGTCGTGGGCAGCGGGTATCTGACCAATGGCTCGGGTTCGGAAGACGCCCTTTCCGCGCTTGAAGCGAAACTGGCCGAACAGTCAGACCAGATTGCGAAGCTTTCGAAATCTCTTGCGGTCGCTCCGGATGTTTCCGGTCTTTCCGATCAGGTAACTGCCCTGGCTGACAAGCTGGCCCCGGTCGAAACGGATCTGGGCGCCCTGAAATCCAGTGTCGACACCCTCAGCGGCAAAGTTGCTCCTCTGGACACCCGCCTGAGTGATCTTGAAAGCAACGCTCTGACCCAGGGGGCATCTCAGGAAACATCAGCTGCCTTCGAGGCTGAGTTGAAAAAGCTGCAGGATTCCCTGGCCGCACAGCGCGCTGAGGTCGAGAAGATGGTAAGCGACGCACAGGCGCTTGAGGCGAAAGCTTCGGCCGAAGCACTGGCTGCGACCAACGCAGCGATCGTGTCGCGCCTGCAGGGTCAACTGGACGCGGGTCAGCCTTATGCCGATCTGGTGGCCGAGCTAAAAATAAACGGCGTGGATGTGCCCGACGCCTTGTCGGGTCCGTCGGACAAGGGTGTGGACAGCCTCTCCAGCCTGCGTGCCTCGTTTGATCCGGCGGCCCGGGCGGCGCTGGCTGACGCTCGTGATGCGGACAAAGGTGCGGGCGTGATAGCATTTTTGCAGCGCCAGACCGGCGCCCGGTCAGTTACACCGCAGGATGGGGACAGCCCGGACGCGATCCTGTCGCGGGCGCAGGCCGCTTTGGCCAGCGGGGACCTGCCGGCGGCGCTGAATGAACTCAAATCCCTGCCTGAAGCCGGACAATCGGCAATGGCAGACTGGGAACAGGCGGCTCAGATACGGGTTGCCGCTGTAGCCGCCGCAAATGCGCTTCAACCAAGCGCAAACTCGAACTGAAGGGCCTGCCATGCTGTGGTCATTGTTTAAGATTCTTGTTTTTGTTGCGATTATCGGTCTGCTGGCCATGGGCGCAGGGTTCCTTATGGAAACCAGCGGCGGTGTTCAGATCACGGCCGGGGGCACGGAATACACGTTAGGGCCGCTTCAATCCGTGATTGGGCTGGGTCTGCTGGTCCTGGGTGTCTGGCTGTTCTTCAAGCTGCTCAGCCTTTTGGTTGCGACGCTGAAATTCCTGAATGGCGACGAAACCGCCCTGTCGCGCTATTTCGACCGCAGTCGCGAACAGCGCGGCTATCAGGCGCTGGCTGATGGCCTGATGGCGCTGGCTTCGGGGGAAGGACGCATAGCGTTGAACAAGGCCACAAAGGCCGAAAAACTGTTGAACAAGCCCGAGCTGACGAACCTGCTGGTGGCGCAGGCGGCCGAATTGAACGGCGACACCAAAAAGGCGTCAGAGACCTACAAGAAGCTGGTTACGAACAATTCGACCCGTTTTGTCGGTGTGCGCGGCATCATGAAACAGAAACTTGCCGAAGGTGATGATGAAACCGCGCGCAAGCTGGCCGAAAAGGCGCTTGCGATCAAACCGCGGCATCAGGAAACGCAGGATATTCTGCTAGGCCTTCAGACCAAGGCACAGGATTGGGCTGGCGCGCGTTCAACCCTGACGGCCAAACTGAAAGCGGGCCACCTGCCGCGTGATGTGTTCAAACGCCGCGATGCAGTTCTGGCCCTGTCCGAGGCCAAGGATATTCTGGACGAAGATGCGACTCTCGAACAACAGGAGCACGCGATAGAAGCCAACAGGCTGTCACCCGATCTGGTTCCGGCCGCTGCAATGGCTGCACGGGCCTATATCGCAAAGGGCAAGCCCCGGGCGGCAACCAAGATCCTGAAAAAAGCGTGGGAGGTTCAGCCTCACCCCGATCTGGCGCATGCCTTTGCCGAGATCGTGCCGGATGAAACGCCATCCGAACGGATCAAGCGCTTTACGGCACTGACCCGTATTCATCCTCAGCATCAGGAAACCCGGCTGATACTGGCGGAACTCAATATCGTTGCCGAAGATTTCCCCGAAGCCCGCCGCGCGCTGGGCGATGTGGTGGAAAAACAGGCAGATGCCCGGGCCTATACGCTGATGGCTGCAATTGAGCGGGGCGAGGGTTCGTCGGACGCAGTGGTGCAAGGGTGGCTGGCCAAGGCGCTGAACGCGCCGCGCGGTCCGCAATGGGTCTGTGACAACTGTCACGACATTCAGGCTGAGTGGGCCCCGGTCTGCCAGAACTGTCACAGCTTTGATACGCTCAGCTGGCAAACGCCGCAAACACCGGAAATCGCCAGTGCCACAGGGGTGCATATGCTGCCTCTGATCGTCGGCGCGCTCGAGGATAAATCCGAGCCGGAACAAGACGTTGTGGATGTTTTGAGTGACGACGCGGACGTGATCGAAATGGATGCTGAGCCAGTCGAGGACAAAACCGAAAAGTCGGCCTAGTGTTCAGACAGAATGCGGTGCCCAGCCGTTTGGGGCGTCAGGCTGCGGTTGCATTACTGTGGCCGCTCACCCCCGAACTACTTCTTTTCGAAGAACAGGATAACCTCACCCAAACGAACGCCAAATCGTGAAAGGTATGCACGATTGAGAAGCCTGTCGTCGTCCAGCAGCCACATCCAGTCATCGAAATCGGCCCGCATCGTGCCGTCTTTGACCGGCAGGTCGATGCTGTACTTCCAGTTGAATGTGTCGCCCCGCTCGATGCCAGATGCGGTGCCCAGCACACCCGGGGCTGTCCCGGTCCAGGTATCCTCACCTGTTTTTGTCAGGGTCCAGACGCGCTGCTCGGTCGCGCCGTCGTCATAAGTGAAGTCTTCGACCAATGTCAGTGTTTCGCCGGTCCACCTGCCTTCAATATCGACCGTGAAGCGGCGCGAGACATTGCCCAAAACATCCTGAAACTGCCCGTAGGCGACCGTCTGACCATCAAAGAATTCCTCAAGGTTCAGTTGGCGATCAGAAAGAAAGGTCTTGGGAACCTTTGGCTTGGCGGAACAGGCGGCAAGGATCATAAGCGCGGCAATGGCCATACAGCCTGCCAGAAAGCGGCGAAAGGTCATTGCAGTGGCCTCGCCTCGGCTGCCGCGTCCCGGCCGTGTGCACCGTTCAGGTGGTTGGTCTTGACCGCTGGGGCGGGGCGCATGGTCGCTATCAACTCGACGACCTTCACCCCAAATTTCCGCATCTCGGACCGGTTCATGATCGCGCCGTTTTCGGTCAGATACATCCAGTCGGTGACGTCCAGAATATGCCCGCCGGCGTCTTCAGGCAGCACGATCCGGTAGGAAAGCCTGACGGTCGAGCCAGCGATAACGCCATTTCCTTCTCCGACAATATCGTCTGCGGTTGCCGTAAAAGTGTTGCCGGTGCCCAGGGTCAGGTACCATTTGCGGGTAATTTGTTTGCCGTTGGAATAGGTGAAATGCTCGGTCAGCGTCCCGGAATTTCCGGTCCATTCCCCCACCATGCGCGCGACAAAGCTGTTGGACATCTTTCCGTTTGGCCCAAAGATCAGCCCTTCGGACAGGATTTCCCCGTTCAGTTGCTCTTTCAGCGAAAACTTCGGGCCTGTGTCGGAATAATCTGCGGGTGATTGAGACCGAAAGCTGAAATAGCGCCTTTGTGCAAACAACAGGGCAAGCAGGGCAAACAGGAGAATTGCAAGGAGTTTCATTGGACGGGCTCCTTTGAGGGCAACGTCAGGACCAATCCAAACGCGCCAAGTTTCAGAATGCAGGGCAGCACGGCGTAAGCCAGGTTGAGTGTTTTCAATGCCTGGGCCGAGTTTGCCTGTCCGGGGGTGAATCCGCTGCGTTCAAGCAGGGGCAATGTGAAGAAGGCGGCCAAGGCCAGGCCCAGTTTCCCAGCGAATGACCAGATGCCGAACGCAGCCGAAGCATTCAGCCCGGCACGTGTCAGAACCACCGAGAACATGGCGGGCAAGACCACCATGTCTGCCCCCAGCGCCGCGCCCGAGGTCATGCAGATCAACGCAAACCCCGTGAGGTTTCCGGTAGCCAGAAGGGCCGCCCCGACAAAGCTGGCAATCGACAGAGGCATCGCAATAATCAGAGTCTGTTTTGGGCCAATTCGGTTGCTGAGACGCGCCCAGAACGGAACACTTGCGCCCGCGCTAAGGAAAAACAGGATCAAAAGAGGCCCCGCTTTACCAGCCAGTTGCAGCCGGTCTTCGACAAAGAAAAGAAAGAGTGTGGATGTAATTGCCACAGGCAGGCTGTTTACCAGAGCAAGCACCAGCAGCCTGAGCGCACCAGCCTGGCCCAGGCCGGAATATGTCAGCCCTTCTCCGGTTATCGGCGGTCGCCGCCACATGGGGAATGTCAAAACTATTGACAGGATAGCCATTATCCCAAGGAACAGCCCAAATGCGGGATATCCTTGCGATTGCGCCCCAAGGGCCGCCAGCAATGCCGGCGCACCTGCGGCAAGGATCACTCCGGCCAATTGCCCGCTTTCCCGATAGGCGGCCAGCGTCATCAGCTCTTTCGGGTCAGGCCGTTTGGCAAGTGTCGCGCTGCGGCCATAAAGCAGGATAGTGCCAAGGCTATAGGCTGAAAACAACAGGATCAGAATGGCGACCAAAGCCGCCACACTTGCGCCCTGAGGTAATGAGAACAGCAGGGGAAATCCGACCGCCAGACCCGCCATGGCCATGGCCGCAAACAGAACCTGCGCACCTGGCCAACGGTCTATGGCCCAGCCGATCAGTGGATCCTGCACCAGATCGATCAGGCGGATCGCCAGAAGTACCGTGCCGATCATGGCCAGTCCAATGCCCAGATTGACGGCCGCAAACCGAGGCAAATGTATGTACAGCGGGATACCGGCCGCAGCAAGCATCAGCGCATACAGGCTGACCCGCGGATAAAGCATCATTTTCCCAACAGCGACTGGGTGAAAGCGGCGGAGCGCGTGTTTTCGCCCACGAAGATGGACATGAAGCTGCGTGTGATCCCCGGGTAAGCCATCGTGCATGTCTTGCGACCGTTGAGCCAGAAGCTCACTTTGTCCGGGCCCTGTGACACGGCCAGAAAGGTGTCGCCTTTGCTGACGGCGTCGAAACAACCATCCAACTGTTGCCGAACCGGCGCGGCGCGCCCGATGCGTTTCATTTCATCCAGTGTCGAGTTCACGAGCGCTTTTTTTGTCAGGTTCCGCCGATAACGCAGTTCCAGGCCAAAATCTCTGCTCCAGCTGAACGGCGCCCCTCCTTGCGTGAACAGTTGCGCGTCATACAGAGGAAAGCCCAGGTACCGGAAGGTCGCCGCGCCGCGCGTCTGAGCATTGTCCAGAACACCAAAGACCGGAGACGCCGCCAGCCCGCCGGGGGCAAGCATCGCGACGGACAACAGCGCGGAACGCCAGCTGTTATGCGTCGGTTGAAACAGGGATGGCAGCTTCTTCAGGAACGCCATGTTCAGCTCCGGGTGTTTGCGAGTTTCCTTTGATCAGCCCGACAACATGCATTGCGCTGGCAATCCCGTCTTCATGGAACCCATGCCGGTTGTAGGCTCCGGCAAACCATGTCCGGTTTTGCCCCTGCATGTTTCGAATCTGCGTCTGCGCCTTTATGGCGGCCTTGTCGAAGACCGGATGCGCAAATTCCACCTGATCATAGATCTTGTCGTCGCCGATTTCGGTCGGCGCATTCAGCGTAACGAACAGAGGATCGCTATCAGGAATGTTCTGAAGCCGGTTCATCCAGTATGTCACGCCTACCTGTCCGGCTTGCGACCGGTAGGTCCAGCTGGACCAGCAGGCGCGCCGACGCGGCATCTGGGCGGGGTCGCAGTGAAGCGTTGCGACATTCGGCTGATACCGGATTGCGCCCAATGCAGCCTTCTCTGATGCTGTGGCGCCCTGGCCCAGAATGGCAAGCGACTGATCCGAATGGGTGGCCAGTATCACCTCGTCAAACAGGTCCGATACACCCTGGCTGTGAATTGTAACCCCCAGATCGCTGCGCTGAATGTGATCAACCGGTGCGGCCAGGCGAATCTCACAGCCACGCGCACGTAAAGCGGCATCGATCCGGCGGACATATTCGATACTTCCGCCCGTGACCGTGTACCATTGATGCTGATTGGCGCGGCCAGAGGCCAAAAGTGCGTGGTTGCGGAAAAACTGAACCAGTGAACGGGCCGGGAACTGGTCGACGAACTCGACCGGAGTGGACCAGATCGCGCCACACATTGGCATCAGATAGTTGTGGCGGAACCAGTGACCCAGGCGCAACTGGTCAACCAGTTCGCCAATTGTGGTTTCGTCATCCTTGGCCGCATCGGGTGCTTCTTTTCCAAAGCGCAAAATGTCCGCAATCATCTTGTAATAGGCAGGGCGTGTCAGGTTACGTTTCTGCGCCGTCAAGGTTCGCAGGTTGTTCAGCCCGTACTCGATCCGGCCGTTGTCGATGGTTGCCCCGAAGCTCATCTCACTTTTGCTGACCGGAACGTTCAGTTCATCGAACAGACGCGTCAGATGCGGGTAGGTGACGTAGTTGAATACAATGAACCCGGTGTCGACGGGCTGGTCGCCGTTCCTTCCAGCCATAACCGTTCGGGCGTGACCACCCAGCCGGGGCTCGGCCTCGAACACGGTTACGTCGTTGTCTTCGGAAAGGTAATAAGCTGCAGAGAGGCCTGAAATGCCTGCGCCGATGACTGCGATTTTCTTGCGTACACGCGGGGTTTCGTCGAACATTCCATCCTCGTTATGCGTTATTTACTGAGATACGCGGGGCCAAAGACAGTGGATCAATAAAAAGCAATACTTTGCTGTATCTTAGCATCCCAAGGCTGTTTGAGGTGGCATCCCCAGGTCCGGACGGTGGGTGATCCTTTCGGGTCACCGGTGCGTAAAACGACTGTTACAACCGGAATGAAAAGGCATGATCGATTTTGATGGAAAGACCTACTGGATCATTGGCGCAAGTGAAGGGCTGGGCCGCTCGCTGGCCGAGGCGCTGAGCAACAAAGGGGCGCATCTGGTCCTGTCCGCCCGCAACGCCGAACGTCTGAAAGAAATCTGCGGGTCGCTGCCCAATGCGCGCGCCGTTCCATTTGATGTCGCGGACCTTGAGGCGGTTCGCCGTGCGCGGCAACAGGTCGGAGAGGTCGACGGACTGGTTTACAATGCCGGCATCTACGAGCCGATGCCCGCAAAACACTGGGATACCGAGGCCGTTCTTGCGATGAATGACGTGAATTTCACGGGTGCCCTGCGGGTTCTTGGCGAAACAGTGCCGGGCTTTGTTCAGGCTGGTCGCGGGGATATCACGCTGATCGGGTCGTTGTCGGGTTATCGTGGGTTACCGGCGGCGATTGGTTACGGCGCCAGCAAGGCGGCGCTGATTTCGCTGGCGGAATCCATGCGGCTTGATCTTGCCGGCACCGGTGTGACCGTGCGCATCGTCAACCCCGGTTTCATCAAGACCCGGCTGACCGAAAAGAACAAATTCAAGATGCCGATGCTGATGACGCCGGAAGATGCGGCAAACCGTGTGGTCAAGGCAATGTCGCGACGCCGGTTTCGCACCGATTTTCCGGCTCCGTTTTCTTGGCTGGTCCGGTTTTTTGATTATGTGCCGGACTTTCTGGTGTTTCGCGGCAGGTAGTATCAGCCGAACTGCCCCTGACAGAACCAGCCCGCCGACAGGGTGCCACCATGGCCGTAAAACAGCCAAAGCCGCTCACCCTGTTCTGTCACCACCACCCAGTAATCGCGCACCCCGCTGCGCCAGTTGGGATCGTCCAGCCACCACTCGGGCGCGATGCGTTCCGGACCGGTGGCCTGCGCCAGCTGCCAGTCCCGCCCGCGCCAGCGAAAGGCACCGGGCACTTCTGGGGTTTCCGGGGCCATCACCGGTTCGGGTTGCCACATCTGCAAAGGCCGGGGGCGTGGCGGAACGGGCCAGTTGCGGGCGGGTTCCGACCACGCGGCGGCCAGGGTCTGAGCCGTTTTCTCGGGGATGTGAGAAGCCGCCGGGTGGCGCCGTGTGATCGCCTCCAGACCCACCCGCGCGCCCAGTTTTCCGATCAGGTCTTCGACGGCTCTGTTGCCCTCCAGCCGTTCCCGGGCGGCGCGGCTGGCTTCGGCATGGCCGGTTCGGGTCCGGGCGTGGATGGGCTCGGACTGAACCGCCTCAAGCCGCAGCATGTCGATGCCATAACCTGCGTCGATCTTGTCGACTTTCATCTCTAACAAAGGGCGAATACGGTGTTTATCAAAGGTTGGGCGGGCCAGACCGACCTCGATGATCTCGGCCGCCTGATCCGCACGATGCGCTTCGAGCCGTAGGGTACGGACGCCGCGGCCCTTCTCTTCCAACCTGGCGCAGAGCGTGGGCAGAATACGATCGATGGCGGCCATCACGTCCTCGACCAATCCGATCGGGTTGGGCAGGGTCATCCGCACCGCAAAGTGGTGCGGCGGACGGGCGGGTGAGACCGGCTCGGGGGCGCTGCCCATCGCCTGATCCAGCCGCAGCACCAGCCCTCGCCCGAACCGCCGCGCCAGAGAGGCGCGGGGCTGGCCCAGCAGATCGCCGATCCGGCGCAGGCCCAGCCGGTTCAGTTGCGCGACCACCTGATCCTCGAGCCGCAACGCTGCGATGGGCAGGGGGCTGAGCGCGCCATAGGATTGCCCCGGTGCTGCGATCCGTGCGCCGCCACCCAGTGCCATCACCTGCGGCGCGGCCCCGCCTTTGGTCCAGTGCCGCCGCTTGCCTGCGCGGGCGCGTGTGGCGCGGGCCTCCTGGCTGATGGCGTCACCGTTGCGGTCGGACGTGGCCTCTTGCCCGGCATAGCGCGCCAAAGCCCAGGCTGCCCCCAACGTGTCGGCGATGCCCATCTGCACGCTCAGCCCCATATCGGCGCAGTCGGTCTCGATCACGCTCAGCAACGCTTCTTCGCCACCGAACAGATGCGCGCAGCCCGACAGGTCGACAATCAGCCCGTCCGGTGATTCCTCGGCCACCCAAGGGCTGAACTTGCCCACCCAGCGGCGCAGCGCGGTCAGAAACGCGGCCTCGGCCGGGGCATTACGGGGGCGTGTCACAAGTGCTGCACACATGGCATGGGCGTCGCGCACCGGCTGACCCACGCGCAGACCGGCGGCCTGGGCTTCGGCGTTCAGCGAGGTGACGACCTGCATATTCGACTGCTCGGTCACCACGGCCAAAGGCCCATCCTGCAGGCCCCGCGCGGCGCGGACCAGCCGTTCAGCCCCCAGACGGGGGAACCACAGCGAGAGTATTCGGCGTTTGGGCATCGGCAGACATCAAAATGTTCTCACTTTGTTCTTATCTGAGAATCGATGCCGGAGTCGAGTCCGACCCCTAGCCGCAGGCCAGCCGCTGAACGATCCCGGCCCCGTTCACATAAACGTTCAGCCGGTCGATGCGGTAATCCTGTGTGGCGATGTCATCGGGGCCCAGTACACGGGCTCGCTCGGGCAGATCCGCCTGAATGCTCGAGACCGGCTGGCCAACGGAATCGGCAAAGGGTTCCCCCTTGCAAAAGGCCAGTTCCACCGAAGCGGCTTGGGGGGTGGCGGCGACATCTTCGGGAATGCTGGTGTCGGTACAGGCTGCCAGAAGGATCACAAGCGGGATTAATCGAAGCATTGGCGTTCCTCTTTCTGACAATGTCGTTTCTGCAATATCAAACAATTAGCCAATTTGCCATCAAAGCGCAGTTGAAAACGCTCTGCAATTGACGCAGGGTCGGGGCAATTTAAGACAGGGAGACAAACACCATGCGTACCCGTGCCGCCGTTGCCGTTCAGGCGGGCAAACCTTTGGAAGTGATGGACGTGAACCTTGAAGGCCCCAAGGCGGGCGAGGTTCTGGTTGAAATCAAAGCCACCGGCATCTGCCATACTGACGAATTCACCCTTTCAGGTGCTGACCCCGAAGGCCTGTTCCCGGCCATTCTGGGCCACGAAGGCGCAGGTGTTGTGGTTGAGGTTGGTCCGGGTGTGACCAGCCTGAAGCCGGGCGACCATGTGATCCCGCTTTACACTCCGGAATGTCGTGAGTGTGAATACTGTCTGCATCCCAAAACCAACCTGTGCCAGGCGATCCGCAGCACGCAAGGTCAGGGCCTGATGCCCGACGGCACCTCGCGCTTTTCGACGCTGGATGGCGATCCGATCCTGCACTACATGGGTTGTTCGACCTTCTCGAACCACACGGTTCTGCCGGAAATCGCGCTGGCCAAGGTGCGCGAGGACGCACCCTTCGACAAGATCTGTTATATCGGCTGCGGTGTAACCACCGGCATCGGCGCGGTGATCAACACTGCCAAGGTCGAAATCGGTAGCCGTGCTATCGTGTTCGGTCTGGGTGGTATCGGCCTGAACGTGATTCAGGGCCTGCGTCTGGCCGGAGCGGATCAGATCGTCGGCGTCGACCTGAACCCGTCCAAGGTCGAGATGGCCACCAAGTTCGGTATGACCGATTTCGTGAACCCGAACGAAGTTGAAGGCGATCTGGTTCCTTATCTGGTCGATCTGACCAAGGGCGGCGCGGATTATACCTTTGACGCCACCGGCAATGTCGGCGTGATGCGCGCAGCACTTGAATCGGCGCATAAGGGCTGGGGTGAGTCGATCATCATCGGTGTGGCCCCTGCGGGGGCCGAAATCTCGACCCGCCCGTTCCAGCTGGTCACAGGCCGTTCGTGGCGCGGTACTGCCTTTGGCGGCGCCCGTGGCCGGACCGACGTGCCCAAGATCGTCGATTGGTACATGGAAGGCAAAATCGAGATCGACCCGATGATCACCCACACCATGGGGCTGGATGACATCAACCACGGCTTTGACCTGATGCATAAGGGTGAGAGTATCCGGTCGGTGGTGGTTTACTGATCAGATTAAAAATAATCACGGGGCGGGCATTTTCCCGCCTCTTTTCGTTCATACATTCCTCATTACGAATTAAATTCTGAGTTGAGGAATTGAAGTGACGACAATGAGCACGGACCGGCTGGCGGTTCTGATTGATGCGGAGAATGTTCCGGCAAAGCATGTTGTCGAGATTTTCGAGGAAGTCGCTACATTGGGTGAAGCCAGTCTGCGCCGGATCTACGGAGATTTCTCGGGTGACACTCCACAGGGATGGAGCGCAGAGAAACTGGCGAAATACGCCATCGTTCCTCATCAGCAGTTCGCCAACACTACTAGGAAGAATGCCGGAGACATCGCCCTGGTGATAGATGCGATGGACATTTTGCATTCGGGCCGGTTCGACGGGTTCGTTCTAGTATCCTCGGACAGCGATTTCACGCGTCTTGCCAGTCGCATCCGTGAACAGGGGTTGAGCGTGTTCGGGATTGGCGAGGAGAAGGCACCTTGGGCATTCAAGGCAGCGTGCAACCGCTACATTTCAATCGAAAACATCAAGAAGGATGAACCGCAGGCTGCGAGCGACACCAAGGGAAAGAACTTGGCGCCAATAAAGGAAATCAACCACGCCTCTCAACTCATTCGGAATGTTGTGCTCAAATCCGCAGAACCCGACGGATGGGCTGAGCTTGGCTGGCTCGGAAATCAACTGCTCAAGAATTACCCCTCTTTCGACACGCGATCATACGGGTTCGGACGCTTGAGTGATCTTGTTCGCGCGACAGGAAAATTTGAAGAGGCAGGCGTAAACGGAGGCCTGAAGATCAGGCCCAAAGACAGGTAAAGATTCATGTGCGCGGTGGCGCTACTCTCCCGGTCTCGACGCACCCGTATCCGACCTTGGCGATCGAACCCGTAGAACCGGGGTGTTAGCCGAAGTGGTATTGGACCGGCTTTCGCGCCAGACCACGAATACGCCCGAAGCAATGATGATGCTGGCGCCGACAGCGACCCAGCCGTCGGGCTGTTCGCCAAAGAATGCCATTCCGAATATCGTGGCCCAGATGATCTGGCTGTACTGGCTGGGTGCAACAACGCCGGCGGGGGCGGCGCGATAGGCCATGATGATCAGGTGCTGTGCGATCACCGAGAAAACGCCGACAAGGGCCATCATCGCCAGGTGCAGCAGCGATGGGGGCAGGTACACCGCCGGTTGGGCGAGGCTCATCACCACGATGGCCAGCAGCATGGGGTAGAGGATCAGAACGGCCGAGCGTTCTTCGTTTCCGATCTTGCGCACCAGGACCGAGGCAAAGGCGCTGCAGAAGGCGGCCGTCAGGGCGGCCAGATGGCCCAGCGTGATATCCGTTGTGCCCGGGCGCAGAACGATCAGTACGCCGATCAGGCCCACGCCGACCGCGGCCCAGCGTTGCGCGCGGACCACCTCGCCCAGAATCGGAATCGACAGGACCGTGACGATCAGCGGGAAGGAAAACAGCAGCGAATAGACCTCGGCCAGCGGCAGGACCGAGAAGGCATAGAACGCGCAGGACATGGCCGTGACCATCAGTCCGGACCGCAGCAGGACCAGCCATGGATGATGGGGTAGAAAGTTTCCTGTCGTCCGGTCGGTCAGGATCGTGACAGCCATGGGGACAAAGGAAAACAGCGTGGCGAAAAAGATGATCTGCATCACCGAATAGGTGCCGCCCAGGACCTTGATCAGCGCGTCATGGCTGGCAAAGACCGCAAAGCCCAGAAACGCGTAGCCAAGTCCCCGAAGGGTGGAGTTTTGAGTGCTCATCAGTTGGCCTCGGGTCGTGGGTCGGTGTGGTTGCGATCGACGCGGCAGCCCGGATGAATTCTCGGGCTGGCTTTTCCTTTGACTAAACACATTTTCCGGGGGCGGATAGCCCCTATTTTACCGCTAACATGGCAAAGCCGCCATGATCGGAGGTCATTGCAGGATCGGCGGCGCGTCCTTGGGCTGGCGTGCCGATTGCACCCCGGCCTTCATCCCCGCACCGATGCGGCGGGCCAATGCGACCCACGGCGTGGCGGTTTCAGGCGGTAGCGTTTGGGTGGCGACTTCTTCGAACAGGTCGAGCCAGCGGTCGAAGAGTTCGGGTTTCACATCGGGTCGTTCGATATGGACTCGCTGCGGGTTACCGTCATAGCTGCGCTCAAACAGGATGGCATTGCGCCAGAAGGCGGCGATCTTTTCCTCGTGCGCGGGCCAGTCGTCGACATGGTTGGCAAAGACCGGGCCAAGCACGGCATCCTCGCGCACACGTGCATAGAAAGCGCGGACTTGCGCGTTGATCTGGTCCGGTGTCGCCGGAAAGCGTGGGGGCAGGGTGGGGCGGGTCATGACGATCCTGGGATTCGACTCTGTTCCTGGGCAATATCCGGTTATCTGGTCAGGCTACAGGGGTGGTTTTGTCGCGCTGGCCCGGCGTCAGCAGGTGCCGCAGCAAGGCCACCGGATGCGCCTTGAGGCTGAGACGGGTGGCGACGTAATCCTCGACCACCTGCTCGCCCAATGTCATCTGTGGCAGGTAGGCTTCGGGCTCATCCAGCGCCTCGCCCTCCAGATCCTGCGAGAACAGTGGCAGAGGTTTGGCGGTCGCAATCGCCTTGGCCTGCCACAGCGCTTCGCGCCGGGTCAGATCGCAGGCGGCGAAGGCGTCGGCCTCGGCCAGGCGTTCGATCACCGAGGGGCCAAGGCCCGCACGACGCCAGACATCGTCGACCTGATGATAGCCATTGCCGCGCGCGGCGGTGAGCCAACTGGCATCTTCCTCGCTGAGCCCCTTGATCTGGCGGAACCCCAGCCGCAGGGCCAACCCACCATGGCCATCGGGTTCCATCACATTGTCCCAGAAACTGGCATTGATGCAAACCGGGCGGACCTGAACCCCGTGCTCGCGCGCATCACGCACGATCTGGGCCGGGGCATAGAATCCCATCGGCTGCGAGTTCAGCAGCGCGCAGGCGAAGATGCCGGCATGGTGGCATTTGATCCAGGCCGAAGCATAGACCAGCAGCGCAAAGCTGGCCGCGTGGCTTTCGGGGAAGCCGTATGAACCGAAGCCTTCGATCTGCGAGAAGCAACGCTCGGCAAAATCATCCTCATAGCCGTTGCGCTTCATGCCGCGCAGAAACAGGGCGCGGAATTCACTGACATTGCCATGTTTCTTGAATGTTGCCAATGAACGGCGCAATCGGTCAGCCTGTTCCGGGGTGAAACCCGCGCCCACGATGGCGATCTGCATCGCCTGTTCCTGAAACAGCGGCACGCCCATGGTCTTGCCCAGCACCTCACCCAACGCATCAGACGGGAAAACAACCGGCTCTTCGCCATTCCGCCGCCGGATATAGGGATGGACCATGTCGCCCTGAATGGGGCCGGGGCGGATGATGGCGACCTCGATCACCAGATCATAGAATTTGCGCGGCTTCATCCGCGGCAGAAAGTTCATCTGTGCACGTGATTCCACCTGAAACACGCCCACACTGTCGGCCACGCACAGCATGTCATAAACCGCCGGATCCTCGGGCGGCAGGGTGGCCAATGTGTAATCGGTCTGATGATGCTGCCCGATCAGATCAAACGCCTTGCGGATACAGGTCAGCATCCCGAGGCTGAGAACATCGACCTTGAGGATGCCCAGGCTGTCGATATCATCCTTATCCCAGCAGATAACCGTACGGCCTTCCATGGTGGCGTTTTCGATGGGGACAAGTTCGTCCAGCCGCCCCTCGGTAATGATGAACCCGCCCACGTGCTGCGACAGGTGGCGGGGGAAGCCATCGATCTCATATACCAACATTAGAGTCTGTTTTAGCCGTCGATCTTCGGGATCGAGGCCGATTTCGCGCATCCGGTGCGCCTCGAGCCCGGCAGCTGAGAAGAATCCCCAGAGCTGCGACGAGAGCGCAGATATGGTGTCTTCGGTCAGGCCCATGGCGCGGCCGACCTCGCGTATGGCGCGCTTGCCGCGATAATGCACGACCGTCGCACAGAGGCCTGCGCGTTCGCGACCGTAGCGGTCATAGATGTGCTGAATCACCTCTTCACGGCGTTCATGTTCGAAATCCACGTCGATATCGGGGGGCTCATCGCGGGCTTCCGAGACAAAACGTTCGAAGACCATTGTGCCCATCTCGGGGCTGACTTCGGTGATGCCGAGGCAGAAGCAAACGACAGAGTTGGCCGCCGAGCCACGCCCCTGGCAGAGGATGCTGCGGGAGCGGGCGAAATGGACGATGTCGCGGACGGTCAGGAAATAGGGTTCGTATTTCAGCTTGCCGATCAGGGTGAGCTCATGCGCCAGCATGTTTTGCGCCTTCTCCGACGCGCCTGCCGGATAGCGCCATTTCAGCCCTTCATGCGCCAGACGGTGCAGACGCTCGGTCGGGGTTTCCTGTTCGCTGCCCTCACTGGGATATTCATAGCGCAACTCATCCAGCGAGAAGGTGAGCCGTTCGCTGAGCGCATGGGCCCGGGCGACGGCACCCTCATATCCTTTGAAGATCCGCAGCATCTCACCCTCGGACCGCAGGCGCTGTTCCCCGTTGGCCAGCGCATCGCGGCCCAGTTCGTCGACCTTGCGGCGTAGGCGGATGGCGGTCACCACATCGGCCAGCTTGCGGCGTGTACCGTGATGCATCATCGGTGTGGCGCTGGCGAGTGTGGGGAGGCCAAGTTGCTTTGATTCAGTCTCTAACACAGAGAAATATGCGCTATCCGCGCCATCATATTGGGGGTGCATCAACAGGTGTATGCGCCCGGCAAAGCGGCGCGTCAGCTGTTGCGCCTGTGTCCGCCATGCGTCCGCGCCGCCCCGGGACCGGATCGCCTGTGGCCAAAGCAGCAGGTGGAGACCGTCGGAGAATTCCAGAAGGTCTGACAGATGCAGGATGCAGTCGCCCTTTTCGGCCCGCAGGCGACCTGCCGACAGGATGCGACACAGGTTGGCCCAACCCTGCCGGTTCAGAGGCAGGGCGGTGACGGTGGGCGCATCGGTGAAGATCAGCCGCGCCGCCGGGATCAGGCGTGGCACTGCATGGACCGGATAAGAGGGCGGTTTGGGGATGTGATCAGGACAGGGCGGGCCGATCGAGGTGTTCTGGGCCTCCCACTCCAGCCGTTCACGCACCTTGTGGGCGATCTCGCGTCCCTGCGTGTGGGCGCGGACGATGCCGGCGACCGAGTTGTCATCGGCAATCGCGATGGCGGGCAGGCCCAGGGTGACGGCACGTTCCATGTACTCCTCGGGGTGCGAAGCCCCGGTGAGGAAGGTGAAATTCGATGTGATCGACAGTTCGGCATACATGGCGATTCCATATTATATTCACGTTTTGTTCTTTTTCGAGTCCTTTGCGCAGGAAACGGGTCGCCTGGGCTTGAGGTCACGGGCATGGTTGCCAAAAGGAGACCCGAAATGTTCAAAATCACCGCATTACCGACCGAAGATGTACGCGCCCTTCAGAAAGGAGGACCGGATGCCTATGGCGCCACCCCGGAACGTGTTGTTTCCACCGGGACTGGGAATCCCTGCCGACACTGTCTGAAGAACATTCCTGAGGGCGAGGAAATGCTGATATTGGCACATCGGCCTTTTTTAGAGACACATCCCTACGCCGAAACCGGCCCGATCTTCTTATGTGCCGCCCCGTGCGAGCAGTACGGGGGTGAAGCGCTGCCCGAGATTCTGACCACATCGCCCGACTATCTGATCAAGGGCTACGGGCAGGACGACCGGATCGTCTATGGCACCGGCGCGATCACCGCAACGGATCAGATCAGTAAAAAGGTCACGGAGATTTTCACCCGCCCGGACGTTGCATATATCCACGTCCGGTCTGCACGAAACAACTGCTATCAGGCGCGGATAGACCGGGCCTAAAGCTTGACCCGGTGCATGCCCCGGCGCGGCTGGTCCTGATCGGCAGCCGGGGGATCATCCGTGCGGCTGGACGTCAGCGCGAGGAACACATCCTCGAGATCGGCCTCTTCGGTGCGGACGTCGCGGATGCGGATGCTGGCCTGACGGACGGATTCCAGAACCTGTTCGGCGCTGGTCTGGGCGCTTCGATACTGAAGGACAAGGTTGCCATCTTCGCGCAGCGTGGCCTCAACCCCCGGCGTCGCGGGCAGGTCGGCGACCGGGTTGTCCGGCACGATCACCATGGTGCGGCTGTCCATGCGGCCCAGCAGGTTCGCGGTGCTGTCCTGCGCGATCATTTCGCCATGGTTGATGATGGCGATCTCGTCACACATCTCCTGCGCTTCTTCCAGGTAGTGCGTGGTCAGGATAATGGTCATGCCCTGCTCGTTCAGCTTTCGAACATTGGCCCAAAGCATCTGGCGCAGTTCGATATCCACGCCCGCCGTCGGTTCATCCAAAACCAGAATCCTGGGGTGGTGGACCAGTGCCTTGGCCAGCAACAACCGCCGCCGCATACCACCCGACAGGGTGCGGGCGTAGGCTTCGGCCTTGTCGCTCAGGCCAACCAGTTCGAGAATCTCATCGCTGCGGCGCTGCGCCCTGGGCACGCCATATAGACCTGCCTGAACCTCCAAAGCGCCGCGCGGTGTGAAGAAGGGGTCAAGGTTCAATTCCTGCGGCATCACGCCGATGGCCGCCCGCGACTGGCGGGGATGCTGATCCTGATCAAAGCCCCAGATCGACACGTTGCCCGCGGATTTTATCACCAATCCGGCCAGAATATTGATCAGGGTGGACTTCCCGGCCCCGTTCGGTCCCAGCAGACCAAAAACCGATCCACGCGGAACCGTAAGATCAATACCTTTCAGCGCCTGCTTTTCGGGCTGGCCCTTGCCGCCGCGATAGGTCTTGCGCAACCCTTCGATCCTGATTGCCGCATCGCTCATGTGGCTCTTGCCCCCGGTTTGCTCATCGCTCATAAACGCACCTAATACATGCCCGCGAGGCCGACAACCGAAGAAGGATCGCCAGCCGTGACCATCGAAGCGCCGGAAACCAAGATCGTCGAAACCGCTCGTGTCGCCTGCGATGGCGGCGAGGGGGCATTGGGCCATCCGCGCGTCTGGTTGCAGATCCCCGAGGATACCGGCTGGGTTGAATGCCCCTATTGCGACTGCAAATACGTGCTGTCTGGCAGCGAGGCACACAGCTGACAGCGTGACACGTGCCGCGCGGAACGGAGGCCGGATGCTTTGTGCAGTACAGCTTTTGCACCTGTCAGATCAGGAGCCCTTGGCAAAAGGCGGCCACAGAAACGTATACGCGTATCCGGGCCAGCCTGACCTGTTGATCAAGGTAACGCGCCCGCGAACACGTCGAAACCGTTCGTTTTCCAAGCGGCTGATCAGGCGGATCATGCCGGACACCGCATATCGCAACGCCCTGAAAGAGATCGAGTGCGAGTTGAAAGCGGCGTTGAAAAGCGGTGAGGACATTGCGCAACTGCCTTTGGCGCGGTCGTTTGGCGTCGTACAGACGGATGTTGGGCCGGGGGTTGTGGTGGAGCGTGTTCAATCCGAAGACTCCAAACTGGCAAAACATCTGTTGTGGATGTGTGAGCAGCACAAGCTGACCGAGGAAGTCTTGGCCGACCTCAATCGATTTGTTCAAAAGCTGTTCGAATATCAGATCGTGGGGCGCGATATCCACGAACAGAACATCGTCTACGGGCTGCGTGGTCAGGTCCGCATGTTTCTTTTGATTGATGGGTACGGGGAACGTAACCTCATTCCCTTGCGCACGCTGAACCGCCGGTTGAATGATCGCTCGCTGAACAAGCAGATGCAGATGATCGCAGATCGCACGGGGTTGCGTTGGGACAAGGCACGCAGGGCATTCAGCACAGCGTAGGTCGACATATCTGCGCCAGATAGATCACCTTCTTGACTGGCCACCCGAGCGCCCCTGTGGCAGAACCATCCCTGACCGACAGGGAGAGCGCGCATGAGCAATTTCGGAAAAGGGTGTCACCTGCATCTGATCGATGGATCGGCCTTTATTTTCAGGGCTTACCACGCGCTGCCACCGCTGACGCGGAAATCCGATGGCTTGCCGATCGGTGCTGTGTCGGGCTTTTGCAACATGTTGCAGAAATATGTGGAAGGGAACGCCGGGCCGGATGCGCCGACTCATGTGGCGGTGATCTTCGATAAGGGCTCGCACACGTTCCGGAATGATCTTTTCGATCAGTACAAGGCCAACCGCGAGGCAATGCCCGAAGACCTGCGCCCGCAGATGCCTCTGACCCGCGAAGCGACGCGCGCCTTCAATATCGCTTGCAAGGAACTGGAGGGTTATGAGGCGGATGACATCATCGCCACGCTGGCGGTCCAGGCGCGTGCCGCGGGGGGCCGTGTGACCATCGTCAGCTCTGACAAGGACCTGATGCAACTGGTCGGTGATGGGGTCGAGATGCTGGATGCGATGAAAAACAAGCGTATCGACCGCGACGGCGTAGTCGAAAAATTCGGCGTCGGGCCCGAGCGCGTGGTGGATGTGCAGGCGCTTGCCGGGGACAGTGTGGATAACGTGCCAGGCGCGCCGGGGATCGGGGTCAAGACCGCAGCGCTGCTGATCAACGAATACGGTGATCTCGAAACCCTGCTGGACCGTGCGGAAGAGATCAAACAGCCCAAACGCCGCCAGACCCTGATCGAGAAGCGTGACCAGATCGAGTTGTCGAAGAAACTGGTGCAACTGGACGAAAACACGCCGCTGGATTTCTCGCTGGACGATTTGGAGGTGAAGGACCCGGATGCCGAAACTCTGCTGGGTTTTCTGGCCGAGATGGAATTTCGGACGCTTACCAAGCGCATTGCTGACAAGCTGGGGGCCGAGGCTCCGGTCATCGCTGATGCGCCCGCGCCTGCCGCCGAGGTTGAGGAAGCCGAAGCGGTTCCGTTCGATGCGTCGAAATACGAATGCGTCAGGGACGCAGGCGCGCTTCAGAAATGGATCGATCAGGCCTATGAACGCGGCTGGGTCGCCGTGGACACCGAAACCACCGGCCTTAATGAAATGATCGCCGGTCTTGTTGGCATATCGCTGTGCGTGGAGGCGGGCGAGGCCTGTTACATTCCGCTGACGCACCGCGATGGATCCGCTGATGATCTGTTCGGTTCGGACGCACTGGCCGAGGGGCAGATGCCGCTGGATGAGGCTCTGACTCTGCTGAAACCGATGTTCGAGGACCCTTCGATCCTGAAAATCGGGCAGAACATGAAATACGATGCCAAGATCTTTGCGCGCTATGGTGTCAACGTTTCGCCGATCGATGACACGATGCTGATGTCCTACTCCATGCATGGCGGAGAGCACGGTCATGGTATGGATACGCTGTCCGAACGGTATCTGAGCCACACACCGATCCCGATCAAACCGCTGCTGGGGTCCGGAAAATCGGCGATTACCTTTGACAAGGTGCCGATTGACGAGGCGACGGCTTATGCCGCCGAGGATGCGGACATAACCTTGCGCCTGTGGAAGCTGTTCAAGCCGCAACTGCATCAGGTTCAGGTGACGACGGTTTACGAAACACTGGAGCGCCCGCTGGTCCCGGTACTGGCCGAAATGGAAATGCACGGCATCAAGGTCGACCGCGATGTTCTGAGCCGAATGTCCAACGCATTTGCACAGAAAATGGCCGGATTAGAGGCTGATATTCACGAACTGGCGGGTGAGAATTTCAACGTCGGTTCTCCCGCCCAGTTGGGCGAAATCCTGTTCGACAAGATGGGGCTTGAGGGCGGCAAGAAGGGCAAGACCGGGAAGTATTCGACTGGGGCCGATATTCTGGAGGATCTCGCGACCGAGCACGAGTTGCCGCGCCGGGTGTTGGACTGGCGGCAGTTGTCCAAACTGAAATCGACTTACACCGACGCGCTGCAAACCCATATCAACCCGGATACAGGTCGGGTGCACACGTCATATTCGATCACCGGGGCCAATACGGGCCGTCTGGCCTCGACCGATCCGAACCTGCAGAACATTCCGGTGCGGACCGAGGAAGGGCGGCGCATTCGTGAGGCGTTCATCGCCGAGCCGGGAAATGTGATGGTCAGCCTCGATTATAGTCAGATCGAACTGCGGATTCTGGCGCATATTGCCGATATCCCCGCCTTGAAACAGGCGTTTTCTGATGGGCTGGACATTCACGCCATGACCGCGTCCGAAATGTTCGACGTGCCGCTGGACGAAATGACACCGGACATCCGCCGCCAGGCCAAGGCGATCAACTTTGGTGTGATCTACGGCATCTCGGGCTTTGGTCTGGCCCGCAATCTGCGTATCCCAAGAGCCGAGGCGCAGGGTTTTATCGACCGCTACTTCGAACGGTTCCCCGGGATACGGAAATACATGGATGACACGGTCGCTTTTGCCAAAGAGCATGGCTATGTGCAGACCTTGTTCGGGCGCAAAATCCATACGCCCGAGATCAACGCCAAAGGACCGCATGCGGGCTTCTCGCGCCGCGCGGCGATCAATGCGCCGATTCAGGGCACGGCGGCGGACGTGATCCGCCGCGCTATGGTGCGGATGCCGGAAGCGATCAGTGGGTTGCCCGCCAAGATGCTACTGCAGGTGCATGACGAATTGTTGTTCGAAGTGGCCGAAGACGCTGTGGACGAAACGATCCGTATCGCGCGCGATGTGATGGAAGGCGCGTCCGATCCCGCGGTCAGGCTGGATGTCAAACTGGTTGTCGATGCAGGGAAGGGCGCCAACTGGGCCGAGGCGCACTAACTCGGGGAACGCGCCGCGCATCAGGCCCGGCGGGCCATCTTTGCGGCGGGTCAGGCTTCGGGCCTGACCAGTCGTTCTACCAGCCGTTTCACTGCGGGACCAAGCAGCAGGATCACGGTAAAGGCGATTGGCCAGCAAAACATCCAGGATGCGATCCAGTCGCTCAGTGTGTCCGGCCCAAACCCCACCGCCTTGACCGTGGCAATGCCGGTCACCATGCAGGACATCAGACCAGACATGATTAGTCCGTACAGGGCATGAGCGTAACGAGCAGGTATCATCCGGTTATCCTGTCAGTTGATTGCCCCCCATGTGTGGCATTTCAGGCCTGAATTCCAGTATCCCATCCCTGCATCCAGCCCAGCGAGGCTGCGGTTCGGTCTGTTGACGGTGTGTATTCGGCGCTGACCCACCCAATATAGCCGCAGCAATCCATTGCATCGAAAAGCGCAGGAAAATCCGTGTCACCGCGCCCCGGTTCAGCGCGGTCGGGGGCCGCCCCGATCTGTGCATGAGTGACAAGGGGGTGAAAACGGTCCCAGATTGCAAGCGCATCACCGTGGATCATTTCTGCGTGAAAGCTGTCATATTGCAGGCCGAGATTTGGGCGATCCACGCGGTCCAGCACATTGGCGGCCAGATCATAGTCATTCAGAAAATATCCGGGTTGCGACGTCGTGTTCAGCGGTTCGATCGTGAATTTCTGCGTGGGCGCGAAGTCAGCGGCCCATTGAAGATTTCGCACAAAGGTCTCAAACGCTGCTGAGCCTTCTGCATAGCCGGACATGATGTGGATCTGACCCGCGCGCAGCACCTGCGCATATCTCAGGACCCGGCGGATATCGGTCTGAAACCGGGCCTCGCCGCCCGGAACGGCGGCATAGCCGGGCTGTCCGCCTGTGTAGTTGGGCGGTGGGGCATTGATCAGCAACAGCTCAAGCCCGTTCTCCAGCAGGGCGCGGCTGGTTTCACGGGCCGCCAGATCGTATGGAAACAGTATCTCCACGGCCGAAAACCCGGCACGCGCGGCCGCCTCGAACCTGTCCAGATAGGGAAGTTCGGCAAACAGAAGCGAGATATTTGCGGCAAATCTTGGCATGTGCTCGGTGTTCCTTTTGCCGGGACCTTAGACCCGGGGTGATGTCCGGGAAAGAGACTGAAAACGACAGATTGTCGAAAATCGACCAGAATAGCGGTGGCACATCGCCGACCGTCGGGCCTGTGCGGCGAATCAATTTTGCGACGCCCTGCCAACAGAAGGTCTGAAATTCATGGCGATGAGCTCTGAAACCGTTCGCGGTCAATCCGCTTCTGTGCCCCAAGGCCAGAGCTCTGCCTTGTCGGGCAATGGTCTGGCGGTTGCGTCCATGCTGTGCTGGGCTGCCGGGTTTCCGGCGGCTGAGGTTTTGCTTCAAAGCTGGCCCCCGGTCGCCCTGTTGGCGGCGCGTCTGGCTTTGGCGGTGCTTGTTCTGGTGCCGGTCTGGATCCTGATCGACGGTCCGACACGTGTTCTTCGCGCACGGTGGCGGCACGCGCTGTTGGTGGGCGGGCTTGGCATAGGCACCGGCATGTTCCTGATCATCCTCGCACAGAAACTGACGGATCCCGTCACCGTCGCGATCATCGCGTCCTGCGCCCCGCTGACGGCGACCTTGCTCGAACTTGCCGCAGGTACGCGGCGTCTGAAGTGGAACTTTGCCCTTGGCGTTGCTGTATCGATTATCGGAGGCCTGATCGCCACCAGTTCAATGGCCCCGGCGCAGCTGGGCTTGGGCGCGGTCTGCGCCGTGCTTTCAACGGTTCTGTTCTGTTGGGCAAGTCAGGCAACGGCGAGGGATTTCCCCGAACTGAGCCAGACCGGGCGCACCACGATCGTTTTTGTCGGTGGTCTGGTCATGGCGACCATTCTGATGATCGTGTCGCATCAGTTGGGGATGGATATTCTGCCGTCTGCTCCGATTGACGTTGATCAGGTCGGGATGCTGGCGATCTATGCGCTGATTTCGATGGGGATCAGTCAGATTCTGTTTGTCGGTTCCATCGCAAGGCTGGGCGTCGCGCTGGCCTCGTTTCACATCAACATCGCGCCGTTCTACGTGATGCTAATCATGGTGATGCTTGGGGAAGAGTGGAACTGGACCCGCGCGCTGGGCGCGGGCATCGTCGCGCTGGCGGTTGTGCTGGCACAAGACCGAAGATCGGTGCGCCTGGCCTAGTTACGCTCCAGCGCATCAGACTGGATCAGGGGAAAGAACACGCCCCCTGACCAGACGCCGAACCAGCCGTCATGGTCAGTGCCAATGTCTACAAGGCGGTAAAAGCTCTTGCGGTCAACACGCGCTTCAAGGTTTGCGCGCATCAATATGTAAAGGGACGGTTCATTCGTTTCCGGATCGATGACAATGCGGATCGGATGATCGGGCCCTGCGGCAGCTCTATCGCCCACCTGGGTTGTGAACGTCAGGACTTGCGCACCGCTTTCATCGGTGTTGTCAAAGTCTACGGCGACAAAGGGTGCATCCTCGACGGTGATTCCCACCTTTTCGACCGGGGTCACCAGAAAATACTTCCCGTCTTCTTTCTTAAGAATTGAGGAAAAAAGCTTCACAAGCTCGAAACGGTTGATGGGTGAGCCTAAATAACTCCACGAACCATCTTTGGCGATACGGATGTCCAGATCGCCGCAAAACGGAGGATTCCAAAGGTGAACGGGCGGTAAACCCCGCCTTTTGACCGATTTAACCGAGGCTGCAAGACCATCGGGAGAAGGTGTCACAGGTTTTTGTCCGCTCATTGCTTTTGCCATTTCCTGTCAGCGCGATACACTTCAATCATATTCGTCCACGGAAGGGAAAACCATGTCCGAACCTGCCGACCTCGTCGCCGAGATCGAAGCGCTCGAAAACAAGCTGCAAGAGGCCAAAACCTCGATCACCCGCCGCTTTATCGGGCAGGAGAGGGTCGTGGACCTGACACTGACGGCGCTTTTATGTGGTGGTCACGCATTGTTGATCGGTCTGCCCGGGCTGGGTAAAACGCGGCTGGTGGAAACGCTGTCGACCGTGATGGGCCTGCATGGCAATCGCATCCAGTTCACGCCTGACCTGATGCCTGCCGATATTCTGGGGTCCGAAGTTCTGGATACCGCCGATGATGGCAGCCGTCATTTCCGGTTCATCCCCGGCCCGATATTCTGCGAATTGCTGATGGCGGACGAGATTAACCGCGCCAGCCCGCGCACCCAGTCGGCGCTGCTGCAGGCGATGCAGGAGCGCACGGTGACGGTCGCGGGCGAAGATCGCTCGCTGGGTGTCCCGTTCCATGTGCTGGCAACGCAGAACCCGATCGAACAGGAAGGCACCTATCCATTGCCCGAAGCGCAGCTGGACCGGTTCCTGGTTCAGATCGATGTTGAATACCCGGATCGCCAAACCGAACGGGACATTCTGTTGGCGACGACAGGCGTGGAAGAAGACGAGGCCAGCCAGATTTTCACCAAAGAGGAATTGCTGGCGGCACAGGTCCTGTTGCGCCGGATGCCGGTGGGTGAATCGGTGGTCGAACTGATCCTTGATCTGGTCCGCGCCTTCCGCCCCGAAGAACCGGGCGTTTCGGACCGTGTTTCTGAAACAGTCGCCTGGGGCCCTGGCCCCCGTGCGGCACAGGCGCTGATGATGACCGTACGCGCCCGCGCGATGTTGCAGGGGCGTCTGGCGCCCAATGCCGAGGATGTGCTGGACATGGCGCGTCCGGTACTCAGCCATCGCATGGCGCTGAACTTTGCAGCGCGTGCGCGTGGCGACAGTCTGGCCAGCCTGATCGACACCACCGCCGCCGGATTGGTGCGTACCGAGGCCGCGGCGTGAATGCCGCGCTGACCCTTCGTGAAAGATCCGAGGCCGAGGCGTCCCGGCTGCCGCCCCTTTTGGCGCGGGCCGAACACCTGGCCGGAACCGTCCTGCTGGGTGACCACGGGCGACGGCGTTCGGGCCTGGGTGACGATTTCTGGCAATACCGCCCGGCGCAGGCCGGTGACAGCCGCCGTCTGATCGACCACCGACGCTCGGCGCGGGGGGATCAGCAGTTCGTGCGTGAGCGGGAATGGCAGATCGCCCAGTCGATCATGCTATGGGTGGATCAGGGCGCATCGATGCGGTTTGCCTCGGACAGGGCGCTGCCGACCAAGGCGGACCGGGCGCGGCTGCTGGGTCTGGCGACAGCGATCTTGCTGGTGCGGGGTGGTGAGCGCGTCGGACTGACCGGCACCACGCTGCCGCCGCGGCGGGGCAACGCCCAGATCATCCGGCTGGCGCAAGCCTGGTCCGAGGACACCGAGGTCGACTATGCACCACCGGAACACCGGGCCATGGTTCCGCATGCCCGTGCGGTGTTCATCTCTGATTTCCTGGGCCCGCTGGATGAGGTTGAACTGGCGCTCACCAAGGCTGCGGATCGCGGCGTTCGCGGTGTGTTGCTGCAGGTTCTGGACCCCGGCGAGGAGACCTTTCCCTTCCAGGGCCGCACTATTTTCGAAAGCGTCGGCGGCTCGGTCCGGCATGAAACCCTCAAGGCCGGAGATCTGCGTGACCGCTATCTTGGCAGGTTGGCCGCGCGCAAGGATGCGCTGACACAGCTTTGTCGTGCAACTGGCTGGCAACTGGGTCAGCACCACACCGGTGAAAGCGCGCAGGCGGCTCTGTTGTGGCTCTATCGTGCGTTAGACGGGGGTACGCAATGACGGTTCTGGCAGGCATCGGATTTACAGCCCCATGGGTGCTGCTGGGCCTTCTGACCCTGCCGATCCTGTGGCTGATTCTGCGCGCCGTGCCACCGGCACCCATTCGCCGACTGTTCCCGGCGGTTACATTGCTGCTTGGGTTGAAAGATGACGAAAGCGTCTCGGACCGGACTCCGTGGTGGCTGCTGCTGTTACGGATGCTGGCGGCGGCGGCGATCATCATCGGGCTGGCCGGGCCGGTTCTGAACCCGTCGCGCGATCAGGCAGGATCGGGGCCGCTTCTGATGGTTCTGGACGCCAGTTGGGCCGGTGGAACGCGTTGGTCAGCTACGCTGGATCAGATCGACGCGCAATTGACCGAGGCCGGCCGTGCCGGTCGCCCCGTATCGATTTTACGCCTGACCGACCCGGAAACACCTGTATTTCAGGCCGCTGAGGCATGGCGCGGGCGCCTGCCGGGCCTGATGCCGATGCCTTGGCAGCCCAACCCGAAACAGTTGGATCAGGTATTGGCGGCGCTAGCCGATGTTGACGGCGGGTTCGAGACACGCTGGTTCAGCGACCGGCTGAACTACCCCGGCCACGACCGGATGTTGTCCGCCCTACAGGGGCGCGGGAGCGTCACGGTCTACCGCCCGTCTGCGCCGATTTTTGCACTATTGCCCGCAGCGTATCAGGACGGCGTTATTCAGGTGACAGCGCTGCGCTCGGAACCCGGACCGGCCACACTGTTGACGATCCTGGCTCAGGGCCGCGACCCCGCAGGTGCAATGCGGGTTCTGCAATCGGTCGATGTGACGTTCGAGGATGGTGAGACTCAGGCGCAGGTTGATCTGTCACTGCCATCTGAACTGCGCGCCCGGATCACGCGGTTCGAAATTCAAGGCCAGCGCTCAGCCGGGACCACGACGCTGACCGATGACAGCCTGAGGCGGCGCGAGGTTGCCCTGATCGCCGGTACGCTGAACCGCGAGGGGTTGGAGTTATTGTCACCGCTGCATTATCTCACGCAGGTTCTCAGACCGACCGCTGATTTTGTCGATGGCGGTCTGCTGGATGTGTTGCCTGCCAACCCCGATGTGATCGTGCTGGCGGATGTGGCCAAACTCTCCGACACGGAACAGGCTGAACTGGTTCAATGGGTCGAAGAGGGTGGGCTGTTGCTGCGCTTTGCCGGCCCGCGCATGGCGGCAAGTGATCTGGGCCGCAAGGATGAGGACGACTTGCTGCCGGTTCGTCTGCGAAGCGGCGGGCGTTCGGTCGGCGGCGCGATGAGTTGGGGTGAGGCAAAGGGGCTGGCGCCATTTGTCGAAGGCTCGCCATTCTATGGCCTTCAGATCCCCGGTGACGTGACGGTGACCACGCAAGTCATGGCCCAACCAGACCCTAATCTGGCCGATCGGGTGATTGCATCGCTGTCTGACGGAACGCCGCTGGTCACGCGAAAGACATTGGGCCTGGGCCAGGTCGTCCTGTTTCACGTCACGGCTGACGCGGAATGGTCGACTGTTCCACTGTCCGGTTTGTTTGTTGAAATGCTTGACCGTCTGGCCGTGGCCTCGGCCGCAAAATCCCGGCAGGAGGCTCAGTTGCAGGGCACCGTCTGGGAGCCGATTCAAGTTCTGGACGGGTTCGGGTCGCTTTCGGATGCGGGCAATCTGGCCGGGGTGGACGGTGTTGATCTGTTGTCCCGGGCGGTCGGTCCGGAATTGCGGCCGGGACTGTATGAAAGCGGTAAACAGAAACTGGCGCTGAACGCGCTGACCGATGACGCGACATTCCAGCCGGTGGTTTGGTCTGGGGATGTGACGATCAGGGGGCAGGAGGTTAACACGGAAACCCCGATCGGGGGCCTGTTGCTGAGCCTCGCGCTGCTGTTGCTGACGGTGGACGTGATCGCCTCGCTGGCCTTGTCCGGGCGGTTGGGCATGGCGCGTACGGCGGTGGTGGCCCTTGGCGCATTGATGCTGACCCCCGAGGTACAGGCCCAATCCCCCGAAGACACCGAATTTGCGCTAAGCGCCACGCAGGAGTTGGTTCTGGCTCATGTACTGACGGGTGACGAGAATGTGGATGCCGTTGCAGGGGCCGGTATGCGCGGGCTTTCGCAAACACTGTTGTTCCGAACCTCCGTGGAACCAGCCGAGCCAATCGGCGTCGATCTGGAACGCGACGAACTTGCGTTCTTTCCACTTCTGTACTGGCCTATCACACCGGACCAGCCTCAGCCTTCCTCCGAGGCGTACGCGAAACTCAACGCGTATCTGCGCTCGGGCGGAATGATTCTGTTTGATACCCGCGACTCGGATGTGGCCCGTTTTGGCGCCGCCAGTCCTAACGGGCGCAAGCTTCAACAATTGGCCGGACCTTTGAATATCCCGTCGTTAGAGCCTGTACCGCGCGATCATGTTCTGACCCGTGCCTTTTACCTGCTGCAGGATTTTCCCGGTCGATATGGCGGGGCCGAGGTATGGGTCGAAGCCGCGCCGCCGGATGCGGAACAGATCGAAGGGATGCCGTTCCGAAATCTCAACGACAATGTCACCCCGGTGGTGATCGGCGGCAATGACTGGGCCGGTGCCTGGGCCATCGACCGAAACGGGCAGGCCCTGCTGCCGGTTGGCCGCGGTTATGCCGGCGAACGTCAGCGCGAACTGGCAAATCGTTTCGGTGTGAACCTGGTCATGCACGTTCTGACCGGGAACTATAAATCCGATCAGGTCCATGTGCCCGCTTTGCTAGACAGGTTGGGACAATGACCGGAACCGTCATCTTTGATCCGCTGATCCCATGGGCGGTATTGGCCATTGTCGCCGGGGTTGCGCTGGGCGGCGTCATTCTTGCGCTGTGGCGCGGTCTGTCCGGCTGGGCCTTGCGCGGGTTGGCGGCTTTGGTCGTTGTCGCGGCGCTGTCCGGTCCGGTCTATCAGGTCGAGGATCGCGCGCCTCTGACGGATATCGTCCTGATGATCGAGGATGAAAGCGCCAGTCAGACCTTGTCGGATCGCGCCGATCAGACAGCACGGGCTGCAGCGGAACTGGCGGCAGAAATCGAATCCCGCGACAATACCGAACTGCGCCGCATCGCCGTCGGCGACGGTGACGGGGATGAAGGCACGCGGGTGATGGCTGCCCTCAACGAGGCGCTGGCGGAAGAACCCCGTGCGCGCATCGCCGGGATACTGGTGGTCTCGGACGGTATCGTGCATGACGTCGATCAGGCCCCGGACCTGCCCGCGCCATTGCATCTGCTGCAAACCGGCCGTGCCAGCGATTGGGACCGTCGACTGATTGTCCGCAACGCGCCTGCCTTTGCCATTATCGGAGAGCCCGTGACGCTGACCTTGCGGGTCGAGGACAGCGGCGCCGCACCTGCCGGAGCAGTCACCGCGCCGCTTGAAATCTCGGTCGACGGGGCCGCGCCGGAAAGCTTTAGCATTCCCATCGGGGTGGATGTCGAGCTTCCCATAACGCTGCCACATGGTGGGCGGAACGTCATCCAGTTCTCGGTGCCGCAGGCCGAGGGCGAGTTGACCGATCGCAACAATACCGCGCTGATTCAGATGAACGGTGTCCGTGATCGGCTGCGGGTTTTGCTTGTTTCCGGAGAACCGCATCCGGGCGGACGGACATGGCGTAACCTTCTGAAATCGGACAGTTCTGTTGATCTCGTCCACTTCACCATCCTGCGTCCACCGGAAAAACAGGACGGGGTGCCGGTGGACGAACTGTCCCTGATCGCCTTCCCGACGCGTGAGCTGTTTCTTGAGAAGATCAACGATTTCGACCTGATCATCTTTGACCGCTACAAGCGACGCGGCATCCTACCCGCGATCTATCTGGACAATGTCACCAACTACATCAACGAAGGTGGTGCGGTTCTAATTGCGGCCGGGCCGGATTTTGCGACGGCTGACAGCATTTTCCGATCTCCGCTTGCTCCGATCCTGCCCGCGCAGCCGACAGCGCGTGTGATCGAGGAACGCTATGTGCCGAAAGTCACGGATCTTGGTCAGCGCCACCCGGTTACAACCGATCTCGGCGATCCCGAAACCTGGGGCGCGTGGCTGCGTCAGATCGATGTCAAACACCGGTCAGGTGAGGCGTTGATGTCCGGGGTTGATGATCGGCCGTTGCTGGTGCTCGACCGTGTAGGCGAAGGACGCGTGGCGCTTTTGGCCTCAGACCACGCCTGGCTGTGGAGCCGGGGCTTCGAAGGCGGTGGCCCACAACTGGAACTGCTGCGCAGGCTTGCGCATTGGATGATGAAAGAACCCGAACTTGAGGAAGAAGCCCTGTGGGCCGAAGCTAACGGTCAGGTCATGCGCATCATCCGCCAGACGCTCAGCGATGAGGTTGGAACCGTGACCGTGACACGCCCAAATGGCGAAACGCTGGACATCACGCTTGAGGAGGTGTCGCCGGGACGGTTCGAGGCCCAATATATCGGACCTGAGATCGGGCTTTACCGCCTTGAAGAAGGTGAGAATTCAGCGGTGATCGGTCTTGGGCCCGCTGCGCCGAAAGAGTTCGAGCAGACGATAGCAACCGGCGACCTGTTGGAACCGCTTCTGGCAGATTTGCGCGGTGGTGTTGTCCGTCTGGAGGACGGGCTGCCGTCGATCCGCAATGTGCGCGCCGGGCGGCCGGCCTCGGGGCGCGGCTGGATCGGTCTGACCCAAAGAAACGCCTATGAGACGCGCGATGTCACGCAGGCCGGGTTGCTGCCGCCCTGGCTGGTCTTGCTGCTGGCTGGCGGGTTCCTGCTGGCTGGCTGGCTGCGTGAGGGGCGGCGATAAGCTACTCGAATGTCACGCTGACGGTAGGATTGCCGGGCAGGCCGTCATACCTGACGGACGCGCCGCCTTTGCCTTTGGCAGGTGGAAACAGCGGTCCGAACGACCCAACCGAAATCAGATCGCCGGGCGCAAATTCGATCCCTTTTGACATCAGCCAGAGTGCCGCGTTTGCCGGATGGCCCAAAACGGCTGTGCCAGGCGCCTCTGCCAGAACCTCACCGTCGGCAGCACTCAGCGTGACCGTCATGCCCATCAAATCCTGCGACATGGCGGCGGGATCGGTGACGGCGATTTCAGACCCTAAAACGCCGAGTTTCGGGGCAACCCCGATTGCGGTCAGGGTGGCGGGGGTAATGGGTTCTCCGTCGGCCAGGGTCAGGTCAGGCAGTTCGATGAAGGGGCGAACAGACGAGACATGTTCCATCACTTCGTAAGGTGTGGTTGCCTGATTGATCGCTGCGTCGCCGACCACCAGGATCAGGTCCGCCTCGAATACCGGACGGGCCCCCCAGTTTTCTGAAACACTTGCCCCGTCATCCAGCATCATGTCGCGATACAGAATACCCTGAACCGGTTCACTTGCTCCAAACCTGTCCTGCGCGGGTTTGCTGGTCAGGCCCGCCTTGTAGCCAATCAACGGTCCAAGATGCGGCTGCATCGCAGTGACAAGTTTCGCCTGCGTGCAAAGCGCATCCGCCATGCTTCCGTCCGGGGTCAGAGCAACGGTAGGTGTGTTCGCAAGATAGTCCTGAACAAACCGGTCGATCTGGGCGTCAGACGCGCATTCAGCCGCTGTCTGAGTGGCCGTCAAAGCAAGAACAAAAACAAGCCAATTGCGCATTCGTTTTCTCCCGTCATCTGATCTTGAACGAAACCCTGTCGGATTTGCCCAGTGCATCCACCACGACAAGGGCGGCGTGTCCGGGCCCGGGGTTGGGAATTTCAAACTCTCTGTGGTGCTGGCCGGTTACGACGGGCACGCCGTCAGACAGGACGGAAAACGGCCCGGTTCCGCCCCTCAGCTTCAGCGTAAGGGAGGCTCCATTTGTCTCTAACAAGGCATCCTTGGGCGGAAACAGAAGTTGCGGCGCAGAAGGGTCCGCCTCAAAAGCAGCTTCGCGAGGGCGGAACCGCCGCAAAGGCTGGGGCAGTTGCGCGGCACCGACAAGCAGGGTTGATGGCGGCGGCGGCGGCATCGGAGTGAATTTGGGTTTCAGAAGACCGAAGGCTTCAAACAAAACTGGGGCCGCAAGCGCGCCGCCAAACGCACCGGGCACCGGTGTGCCGTCTGCCCGCCCCAGCCAGACACCGATGACGTGACGGCCGTCATAGCCGATCGCCCAGGCGTCCCGGTGCCCGTAAGAGGTTCCGGTCTTATATGCCAATACACCGGATTGCGCACCTGATGGCGGGGTCAGTCCGGTCAGAATATAGCCAACCTGCCAGGCTGCCGGTTCCGACAGGACACGTCGCGTATAATCGTCGCCATCCAATGCCCGATAGTGCAAGACGGGGCCTTGGCCACCTGCCGCCACCACCGCAAAAAGCTGCACAAGATCTTGCAGGCTAAGCCCGACACCACCAAGCGAGATCGCCAGACCCGGTGCGCCTCCGTTGAGGCGCGGTTCGGTGTTGGCACGATACAGGGCGTCCATTACGCGGGCAGGTCCCAGTTCCTGCGTCAGGCGCACCACGGGGATGTTCAGCGACAGTTGCAGCGCATCGCGAATACGCACGTCACCCCTGAACACGCCGTCGAAGTTGCGGGGTGCATATCGCCCGAACATCACCGGGCTGTCGCTGATCAGGGTTTCCGGATGCGCCAGACCCTGGTCGAAGGCCAGTCCATAGATCAGGGGTTTCAGGGTTGATCCGGGTGAACGCAACGCCTGCGTCATGTCCACAAACCCCTGACGCGCGTCCTGATAACCCGCCGACCCGACCGAAGCCAGAATCGCGCCGGTTTCATGGTCAGCCACGATCATCGCGCCGGAAACGCGGGATCCGGCCCGATTGGCGGCCTGCGCAATCAGCGGTTCCAATTTTGCCTGCAACGCCCCGTCCAGGGTCAGGTCCTGCGCCAGAGCTTCGGGCAACCCCGCACGGGCCCGGTCCGTCAGGTGGGGTGCCAGCCGGGGAAAGGGCCGCATTCTGGTTGGCACCGGGTCTGCCATGGCGCTTTGCATCTCGGGTCTGGACAAAAGACCATTGCGATGTAGCCGTTGCAAAACCCGGTCGCGGGCTTTGCGCCCTGCTTGAAGATTGCGGTCGGGTCGCCGTGCCTCGGGGGATTGTGGCAGGGCGATCAACAAGGCCGCCTGCGCAGGCGTCAAGCGGGACGGATCCTTGCCGAACCACGCCCGACTGCCCGCCCGGATCCCTTCAAGATTGCCACCATAAGGGGCATGGGTCAGATACAGCGACAGGATCTGATCCTTGTTCAGGCGCTGTTCCAACGCCAAAGCCACCCGGATCTGGCGGAGCTTACCGCTCCACCGACCTGTCGGGCCATCCTCGATCAGGCGGGCAACCTGCATGGTCAGGGTCGATCCGCCAGAAACAGGTCGGCCGTTCCAAAGCGACTGCACGGCAGCCCGAACCATGGCCAGCGGATCGATGCCGGAGTGAGCGCGAAACCGTTTGTCTTCGTACCGGATCAGCATGTTGACAAAACCCGGATCGACCGGGCCATGCTGCATCCGCCAGATACCGTCCGCCACCGGAAATGCGCGCAGAAGATCGCCGTTCCGGTCCCGCATCTCGACCGAGGTTTCTGTCAGAACCGCAGGCAGCGATGTGGCGTCGACCCAGTCCGCAAAGCGGTCGCGGGTAAAGCCGGTCACATACAAAAAACCCGCAAGTGCCAAGAGCAGAAGGCTGACCCTAGGCATCGGCCTTGCCAAAACTTCCATATGTTTGACCCCCGATCATTCGACCACAACGCGCCCAGTGTTGGTGTGCGCCCGGTTCTGCGGGCGGTACATATCCTCGACCGAGGCTGCCGGGTGATGAAAGGCACCGGGTGTTACGGCGCGTGCCACATACGCAAGCGTGACCGGCTTGCCGTCCTGCAAGTCAACCGCTGCCAAAAAACGGTCAGACCGGAATTCGGTATGCCTGGCTTCGGACAAATCCAGCCAGTCCAGCGACCGCACATCACCCGAACGCAACAGGTTGGGATTGTCGATCTCGATACCAGCGGCCAGCGGGTCGTCGATCATCAGGCGCGCACCGCCATCCTCGAAGGGCGTGACGGTCAGAACCGTGACAAATCGCGTGCCCACCGAAAGTGCGGACTGGTCCAGCGGTTCACCTTCCATTGAGAAATACACCCGCTCGATCGCATATCCGGTGCCGCCCGCCGCAGGTGGGACGTCGGGTATTCCCGTCACCGTCATTGTGATGTTCGTGGCCTGCCCGTCTGCGGCAGTTATGTTCAGAACATCGTCGCTGTCCGAATGCAGGACCTGCACAAACGGTCCCTCGAGCAGCGCACCGTTCACACGCAGCCCGGCGCTTTCCGGGTTCGAGATCAGCGCATGCGCCGCCAGCAGCGACCATGATGCCTCTTGCGTTGACAAATGCGCCGGGGCGGAACTGACCCGCCGGATCAGATCGTCCCGGTCGATCACCTCGCTGCCTGCGTCCACGGCCAGCGTCAGCAGTCCGGCCACATCGCGCAGTTCGGTTCCGTAATCGGTGCGCCAGTAGCTTTGATTTTGATCCGGCCGCTCAGCCAGCAGCTGGGCAGCGCGTGCAAACATCCTGTCCGCTCGTGTCTGATCCCCGTAAGAGGCCAACGCCGCCCCAAGCTGAGCTGCTGCCAGAGGCGTGGCGAAGGCATCACCCTTGACGTCGGCGTAATAGCGCAGATCGCCCATGGATGCCGCGCTTTCACGGGCCAGAACCATCAGCGCATAAGCGATGTCTTGCCCGCCGTTGTCGAAATCAGGGGCATAGCTGATCCTGTTTCGCAGGTTGTCCATCGCCTGCGCAAAGGCACGGTCCGGCACTGTATGGCCCTGCGCACGGGCGCGGGACAGGAAGTCGGTGACATAAGCATCCAGCCAGAAATCGCCGCCCTGCGCGCGCCACAGCCCAAAGGCACCATTCGAGGTTTGCCGGGTCAGAATGCTGCGGATGGCCGTGCTGATCCGCGCTTCGATCGCCGGTCCGTTCCCCAGCCCCGAGGCCTGGGCGACCGAAGACAAATACAGCAGCGGCAGCGCCTGACTGGTGATCTGTTCAGTGCAGCCATATGGGTACCTGTTCAACCAATCCAGCAGGCCGGGCGTGTCGAATTTCGCCAGCGGACCGGCGGACAGGATCGCCTTGACCGATCCGGGCCGGAATCCGTCGAAGACATCCTGCGAAAACAGAAAGCTGTCACCCTCGCCCAGCGAAAACCGGCGTGTCAGAGCAACGGCAGGATCGTTTGCGCGAACCGGCATCCGCAACGTCTGAGACAGATCGCGGCCGTCCGGTGTTGTGATTGACAGGTTGATCTCAGGGTCACCAACCGCAGTTGCGCGAATTGGAACTTCCAAAACGGTCTTGCCGCCGGGTTGCAACGTGAAACTGGTCGGGGTTGCGGCCAGTTCCAGCCCGGCCGAAGCCGCCAGACCCAGTGCCATTTCACCTGCCGGACCGTCGGCATGCACGATCTCCAGCAGCATCCGGCTTTGGTCGCCAGGGGCCAGAAAACGTGGCAAGCTGGCCGATACGACAACCGGGTCGCGAACGACCATCTCAGCTTCAACCTGACCGACTGCGCTGCGCGACCAGGCGACGGCCATCAGACGCACGGTGCCGCTAAAATCGGGCAGAGGAATGTCCAGTTCGACTTCGCCTGCTTCATCGACCTGAACCGGACCGCTGAATACGGCCATCAGATCCTGTGTCGGCGGCGGCGACTGCCGCCGCATACCAGCGTCGCTGTCACCACCAGAACGAACGAGACCCATGGTCCCGTTCATCCCGTCGATCAGTCGGCCATAGACGTCCC
This sequence comes from Ruegeria sp. CG4, assembly GCF_056537185.1. Classification (NCBI taxonomy): domain Bacteria; kingdom Pseudomonadati; phylum Pseudomonadota; class Alphaproteobacteria; order Rhodobacterales; family Roseobacteraceae; genus Ruegeria; species Ruegeria sp. CG4. The sequence continues at coordinate 36,325 of NZ_JBQFRB010000011.1, forward strand.
GCAATTCGACGCCCAGACGGCGTTGCCCGAAGTAATAGGATTGCGGGTCCGGTGATTCAAAACCTGTCAAGTTCAGGATACCGACATCTACCGCTGCCAGCGTCAGCCAGACGGGATCATTGGCCGGGGCGTTTTCGACCCTGATGCGGGTCTTTTGCACCTGTCTTGGCGTCGTAAGTTCGGGCACCTCAATCCCGACCTGCAGCCTGCGCCCGACCGGTTCAACACTGGCGTGAGCGATCCCCATGGCCCTGGCCGGGTTCTGGCCGGCGGATACGTCCATCGGCCGGATGAGTGTGGCGGCGACATAGGCGCCCGCGCCCCACTCCGGCGTGACATCGATGGGAACAACGGTTTCTCCTTCAGGGACTTCGATCATCTGGCGTTGGATCAGCCGGTTCGACAGAACGTCGATCTGTGCAACACCTGCTATGCGGGCCACAATCCTCAGCTGAGCGGTGTCACCGGGGCGATAGCTGTCACGGTCCAATGACATGTCCAACCTGTCCGGAGTGCTTGTGGCGTCGGCGGCCTGGTACCAGCCCGCGTAGAAATCGACGGCTGCTTCGGCGTATGCGCCATCGATCCGCTGCACCACAAGCTCGTACCGGCCCCAGTCGACCGCGGATGTCAAAGTCAGCGGGTCTGACTGAAACTCGGCCTCTCCGGTGGCGATCCGGGTGCGCCGGGTGGTGGGTTCCCACTTCCATTCTCCGTAGAGCTGGTACCACTGATACCGGGTTTCAATCCGGTTCAGGGTCCAGCGCAGGCGCATCGGGGTTGCCGACAAGTCGGGCGACAGTCCGACGACCTGAAATCCGGCTTCGGTGCCTTCAGGCACAACACCGTCAAACAGTGGTTTGATTCCTATGACCGGCTGCGTTGGCCGGACCGGAGCCGTCAGGCGACGCTCGACCGGTCGCCCTGACCCGTCTGCCAGCCGGGCAATCACCGTGGCTTCAACAGGCTTGCCTTCAGTCTCTAATACAGGGATTTCCACCGCGACAGTTGCCAGACCGGCGGCGTCGGTGCGCCTATTGCCAAAATAGGTGCTTTTGGTGGAAACCGCTGCATCATAGCGGCCAAACCGATACCCGTCATATCCGGAAACCGTTTCCGCCGGGCGCGCGAGGACCTGGCCGTCGATGTTCAGATCCGAACCCGATGCACCGAACAGATAGCGAGCTTCGATCCGCAGAGGCGGGTTGTCGCCGGGATGCAGCGGGGCGTCCGGCAAGGACAGGTCGAAGTCAATCCGCTCGGGCAGGAAGTCTTCAATCAGTACGGTCTGCTGCGCCAGCGCATCAGCCTTCGGGTCCGACTTGACTTCGATCCGCCATGTTCCGCGCGGTGCATCCACAGCCACGGGCAACGCAAAAACATGACCTCCGGCAACACCGCCGTCCGACACGGCGCGTCGATACTCAACCCCGTCCGGGCGGTGCAGTATAGCAGTCAGCGGCAAACCCTCGATGGCCTGCGCCTGATCGTCACGCGTCAGGGCCGTCAGGTGAATCGTTTCACCGGCGCGGTAGGCGCCCCGGTCGGTGGTCAGAAAGACATCGATTGGTCCTGCTGGTGCCCGACCCTCGACACCACGGTCGGACAAGTCAAAGGCCGGGTCGGTCAGCGACAGGAACCCAATATCGCTGTCGCCATCGGCAGCCACGACCAGCGCGGGGGAGCTTGCCCCCGTTCCCCGAACAAGACCGGCATCAAACAGGGCATGGCCTTCGGCATCCGTCTTGGCCCGGGCAATAACCGCATTTGCATTCGAGATCACCGAAACCTCGATCCCTTCGCGGGGTGCGGCGTCGGTCAGGCCACGAACCGTGACATGCAGGCCGTCCGTGCCTTGAGCAGTTGAAAGACCCAGATCAGACAGAACGAACCACTGCGTGGCTGACGGGTCGTCGTAAGGGTCACTGCCGGGTACCCGCGCGGACAGCGTGTAGATACCGGCCGGTTGATCAGCAATCGCCTCGGCCAGAGGCAGGCGCGCTGTCATGGTCTGGTTCAGCTGGTTTTCGACTTCCGCTGTACCTGTCCAGATATCCTCGGCAATCTCGTTGCTGAACTCGCGTTCTTCCCATTCGCTGAGGGGGCGGCCGAAAAAGCCCTGCTGAACCGCACGCAACAGGTTCCGGTCACTGATACGGCGCAAGGTCAGATCCAGTTCGGCGACGTTGACCGTTTCAACGGGCAAGGCCGCATCCGCTGACTTGGGCAGCACATATCCGCGCCCTGGAAACCGGGCCGTTGGCGAACGGTCGCGCACGTAGTGGGTCAGGCTGACATTGCGGTTCAACACTTCTCCCGAGGCGGCTGGCAACCCCTCGCGCAAGGTGAACTGATACCGCGCACCATGCGCGACACCATCGACGCAAAGCTGCTTCTCGTCTGCCTGCACCACCAGACCATCGTCGCTGCGCTGAACAAAGGGGTCATAGTCGACACCGGCTTTGACAAGCGGTTCCGAGAATTCAACGCAGATGCGCGGCGCGGCAGCATCGCTTTCAACGCTGCTGTCCACAACCCGGAACCCGTATTTGCCGATCGCATGATCCAGAGCGGCCAGAACATCCTCGCGCGGCTGAAGCTGCTGGGCCAGTCGCAGCGCCGGGATCATGTCACGCCCGCGTTCGACAGCTTCAAGCGCGTTTGAAAGGATTATCAGTGCTGATACCTGAGCGCCCTCTGATTCCGCGCGCAAGTATCCGTTTATGGCGGCGCCAAGCGCCCGATCGTGAAGGACATTTTTTTCGTTCCAACCCGACGCTTCGATGGCAAGCAGCAGGCGGGCGTAATCTGTCCACAGGTCAGAGGCATCATTGATCGACAGGGCCACACCGGTCCACTGCATGGCCAGCGTCGGCGTTTTGGCGGCGCGGGCGGCGTTCATCGCGTCTTCGGCATTGAACCCGCCGGCCGAGTGCAGAAATCCAAGGTTCCTGGCCTGATCACGAGCCCGTTCAAAATCGGCCGGTCGCAGGAAATCCAGCGTACCTTTGCGGGTTTCTGCCAGTGTTAGGGTCGAATCTGGCGTTGAAACCTTCTGTGCGGACAAAGCGCCGTTGTAGGGTTCCTGCCGGGCTATGTCCTTCTTTGGAAAGCAGGCATCCGAACGAGTGTTGAAGGTAAATGCGGTACAGCTTTGGATGGCCGAACACGCCTGAATGCAGGATTTCAGATCCGTGTCGAACAGCGCATTCAGATCGGTTCCGATAAAATCAGCGTCGCGGGTCGTGATGTATCGGAACTCTGGCGCGGCAGTTTGTGCCTGACCTGGGGCTGGCTGGAAAAAATGTGAAAGAAAATAAACTATTGCAATCAAAACCAAGCGGTGCATCGCAACCTCCTATTTGCAGCAACCCTCGCATGTGGCCCGCTTGTTTGGCAACGGCTTAAACACTTCTTCACGGTCTGGCGGGATGGTGCGGGAATGTGTTCCGGGATCATCTGAAATGAGTCTTGCAAACAAACTGGCGCAGGAACGGCGTGCGCGGCTGGCAGCCGAACGGTTGTTGGAGTTGAAACAGGCAGAACTGTCGGCAGCGAACCGCAAACTGGGCCAGCACGCCATCGCCCTGACCAGACGCATCGGCGAAACCCAGGCCGAGGTTGAGACGGTTCGCGGCGAGAACGAACGGGTCAAGTCCGACCTGACCGTCGCCCACGCCAAGATCGAAGTGGCCGAGCGGCGTCTGTGGCATTCGATCCAGACCATTCAGGACGGGTTTGCCTTCTTTGACGCAAACCACAGCCTGATTGGAGCCAATGCCGCGTATCTGAGCGTGTTCGAAGGCTTGGAAGAGATCGCTGCGGGCATATCCTACGCGCGTATCCTCGAGATCCTGACCACCGAGGGGATCGTCGATACCGGACCCGAGTGCGCGGCCGACTGGCAGGCGCGGATGCAGTCGCGGTGGATGCAGGCAAACCCCGAACCTGTGGTCATTCAGCTTTGGAATGGCCAGTATATCAAGCTCATCGATCAACGCGGCAATGGCGGGGACGTGGTCAGCCTGGCGTTGAACATAACCGCCTCGGTCCGGCATGAGGCCGAACTGACAGCAGCGCGGGAACGGGCCGAAGCCGCCAACCGCGCCAAATCCTCGTTTCTGGCCAATATGAGCCACGAGATCAGAACCCCGATGAACGGCATTGTCGGCATGACCGAGTTGCTGGCCGAGACGCAGCTTGGGGAAGAGCAGCGTTTATACGTCAACACCATCCGGAACTCGGGCGAGGCGCTGCTGGTCATCATCAATGATGTGCTGGATTATTCAAAGATCGAAGCAGACAGGCTGACCCTGCACCCCGAGCAGTTCGATTTCGAACGGTGCATTCTCGAAGTGGCGATGCTGCTGCAGCCCGGCGTTCGGGAAAAAGGCCTGACCTTACTGGTGGATTATGATCTGTTTCTTCCAACGTTGTTCATGGGCGATCCGGGACGTATTCGGCAGGTTCTGACCAATCTGGTGGGCAACGCGGTGAAATTCACCGCACAGGGCCACGTCCTGATCCGCGTAACCGGAGTCCCCAATGCCAAGGCGCAGACGTGCGACATCCATGTCGCGATCGAAGATACCGGGATCGGAATTGCCGAAGACAAGATCGGCCACATATTCGGTGAATTTAACCAGGTACAAGATGAAAGAAACCGGCTGTTCGAGGGGACCGGGCTGGGGCTTGCCATTACCAAGCGACTGATCACCCTGATGGATGGGACCATCTGGGTTGAGAGCGATCCTGGTAGGGGGTCGTGTTTCGGGTTCCGCATCTCTTTGCCGACCATGCCGGGACCACAGCCGGAGCCACCTGATCTGGGGGGACGTTTGCGTCATGTGGTCGTGGTTGAGGATCTGGCTGTAAATCGCGCCATCCTGAGCAAGCAGTTGGGGCGCCTGGGATTCAGGGTCACAGTTTGCGAGACCGGGTCAGAGGCATTGAAAATCGTGGATGATACGGTCGACCTGCTACTATGCGACCATGACCTGCCCGATATGGACGGCCTTGAATTGGCGGCAATCCTGAAGGAACGCGGACTGGGTGAAACACCCGTCGTCGTCATGTCCGCCAACCCGGCTTTGATCCACGCCAGCGCGTCCCGGCACTTGGTTGAAGGTGTCTTGCAGAAACCGATTCCCCGGGCCGAACTGTATTCCCAGTTGATGGCGCTTGGCAAAGCCAGCAAAACAGTGGAAGCGGTCTCTGTCATCGAGGCGCCCCGTCGGCTCAAGTTGCCTTCCGGGCAGCGTCTGATGCGAGTTTTGGCGGCCGAGGACAATCGCACCAATCAACTGATCCTGAAAAAGATGGTCAAGGATGCGAATATCGATCTGCGATTTGCAGATAACGGGATTGATGCGGTGCAGGCCCATCTGGATTTTGACCCGGACCTGATCTTCATGGACATCTCAATGCCGAAAATGGACGGCAAACAGGCTACGGCTGAAATTCGGCGGCGCGAGGTTGGGACAGGACGCCATGTGCCCATTGTCGCCCTGACCGCCCATGCGATGGACGGGGACGACACCGGAATTTTGTCAGCCGGGCTGGATCACTATCTGACGAAACCGCTACACAAGCAGCGCATACTTCAGATGATCCTGGACCACTGTCCCGATGGCGCCTGCCCGGTCATTGCCGAACCCGGACATGTCGAATAGCCTGATCGCATGACCCGCAAGCAAACCTCAGATCACCGCGGATTTCGCCCTCGTGCGTTGGGCGAGATTGCGATCCGCTGCGCCGACATGCCCGCGATGGTTGCGTTCTATGAAAATGTGATCGGGCTTGAGCGTCTGTCGGGCGATCACAACAGCGCCATTACCTTTTTTCGCATCGCCGAAGGGTTTGGCGGACATACACAGGTGCTGGCGTTGTTTCATCACACGGCGGCTCCGCGGCCCGGGTTGCACCCGAACAGCGCAAACATGCCCGTGACCGGAGGCAGGTCATCCTTACATCACATTGCCCTTTCTCTGCCGTTTTCCGAGCAGGAGTCCGTCATGCGCTGGTACACCGAATTAGGACAACCCTACCGCGTCGAAGAATTCGGCTGGATCGGCTGGCGTGGAGTCTTCACAGAGGACCCCGAAGGCAACACCGTTGAACTGGTGGCTTTTGATCCTTCAATGCTGGATCAGGCCTGATAGGGACGCACAAAGACTGGTTTGTCCTGTTCCGATAGGTCGGGACGGTACTGATAGCCCCCGGTATCGAAATCCAGCAGCCCCATGGGATCGGTCAGCCGGTGCTGGATAACATACCGCGCCATGGCACCGCGTGCCTTTTTGGCGAAGAAACTGACGATCTTCGGCGAACCGGCTTTGTCTTCCATGAACACCGGTGTGATAACCCGCAGTTTAAGCGTCTTCGGGTCGACAGCGCCGAAATATTCCTGACTGGCGCAGTTGATCAGAATGTCAGACCCAATGGCGCTACCCTGCGCGTTAAGGGCCTTGCTCAACTGGTCGCGCCAGTATTCATAAAGGTTTTTGCCGCGCCGGGTCTTAAGCTTGCTGCCCATTTCCAGCCGATAGGCCTGAATGGCATCCAACGGTCGCAGCACACCGTAAAGGCCGGACAGAATGCGCAGATGATCCTGCGCCCAGACCAATTCCTCGGCGTCCAATGAGGTTGCTTCGAGCCCTTGATAGGTGTCACCGGCAAATGCCAATGCGGCGGGGCGGGTCACTTCTGCGTCCGGCGCATCGGAAAAAACGCGGTACCGGTCGCGGTTCAACCGGGCTAGGTCGTCGCTCAGGTCCATCAGTTTCTTCAGATCGACCAAAGTCAGGTTTCTGGCGGTCTTCGACAGGCGGATCGCATCATCCTGAAAGTCCGGTTGCGTGACATCGACATCCCGCTCTGCCCAGTCCAGCCGCTTGGCCGGGGAAATGACTACCAGCATATCCGCCCTCGTTTCTTGCCTGATGCAGGGTATCTAGCCCGCCTGACGCAGCACGTCCAGAAAGGCAGCGCCAAACCTTTCGTGACGGCGGTCTCCCAGAACCTGCTCGATCGCTCTTGGATCGTCCGAGCGGAGTTGCGCCACCTTTGCCAGTTGAGAAGCCGAGCAAGTCAGCGGTTTGTCGATCCCGTCCGGACCGCGTGATAAGCGAGTCTGAATTTCAAGCAGGCGATCGTAGATGTCGCCCTGATCGCGCCCGGCCAGCTTGCGCCGTGCGGGATGCACGGTTTCGACCGCACCCGCGATAACCTCAAGAAAGGTGTCGCCGTACCGCTCCAGTTTCTTCGCGCCGACGCCACCGATCCGGGCCATGTCATCCAGCGTGGCGGGGCGCTTTTCGGCCATCTCGATCAGGGTGCGGTCAGGGAAGATGACATAGGCCGGAACCCGGGCTGATTCCGCCAGCGCCCGGCGTTTGGCCTTCAGCGCAGACAGCAGAGGCGCATCTTCTTCCGACACCATCATCTTGACCGCAGGCCGACGAGTCGCCTTGCGTATTGTATCCTTACGCAAGTTGATCTGCGCCTCGCCCTTGAGGATGGGTTTCGCGGCCTCGGTCACGCGCAGCGCGCCGTGGCGTTCAGGATCGGGGCGGACCAGGTCGTGGCCCATCATCTGCCGGAAAATCGCCTGCCATTGCGGGCGCGACCAGTCCTTGCCGATACCCCATGTCGACAGATCATCGTGGCGGCGTGCGCGGATCTTGTCGGTCTCGTTGCCCAGCAGAATGTCGATCAAGTGACCCGAGCCAAACCATTCCTCGGTCCGCAGGATCGCGGACAAGGCCATGCGAACAGGTGTGGTGCCGTCGAACACTTCGGGCGGGCTGTCACACAGATCGCATTTACCGCAGGGTTCAGCCTGTTCGCCAAAATAACCCAGAAGGCTCCGGCGGCGGCATTCCAGCGCTTCGGCCAGCCCCAACAGCGCGTTCAGGCGTGCGTGATCGGCCATTCGCCGTTCAGGCGGGGCCAGCCCTTCGTCGATTTGCGAACGGCGCAGGCGGATGTCGTCGGGGCCGAACAGGGTCAGGGTTTCCGCAGGGCTGCCGTCGCGCCCGGCGCGACCGATTTCCTGATAATAGGCCTCGATGGATTTGGGCAGGTCCGCATGGGCGACCCAGCGGATATCGGGTTTGTCGATACCCATGCCGAAGGCGACGGTGGCAACCACGATCAGCCCATCCTCACGAGCAAAACGGGTTTCGACGATGCGGCGATCTTCGGCCTCCATGCCACCGTGATAGTGGCAGGCAGAATGGCCTTCGGCCCGCAGGGCCTGCGCCAGAACTTCGGTCTTGTTGCGAGTGCCGCAATAGACAATGCCCGATTGCCCTTTTCGGGCGGCGGCAAAGTCGAGGATCTGCTTGCGCGGCCCGTCCTTGGCGGCAAAGGCCAGATGGATATTGGGCCGGTCAAAGCCCCGCAGGAACTTGCGCGGGGCGGTGCCGTCGAACAGTTTTTCGACAATCTCGTCCTGCGTTTCCGCATCTGCCGTGGCGGTGAAGGCCGCCAGTGGCACGTTCAGCGCGCGCCGCAGCTCTCCGATCCGCAGATAGTCGGGGCGGAAATCGTGGCCCCATTGGCTGACGCAATGGGCCTCGTCCACGGCGATCAGGCTGACATTGATCCGCCGCAACATACCCAAGGCCGACCCGGCGGCCAGACGTTCGGGGGCCATGTAAAGCAGCTTGAGCCGCCCGGCCTCCAGCGCCTCCCACACCGCATCGGTTTCTTCGGGGGTGTTGCCCGAGGTCAGCGCCCCGGCCTCGACTCCGGCCTCCTGCAGCCCGCGCACCTGGTCGCGCATCAGGGCGATCAGAGGGGAGATCACCACCGTCACCCCGTCGCGCAGCAGGGCAGGAAGCTGATAACACAGGGATTTACCACCGCCAGTGGGCATGATCGCCAGCACGTTTTCGCCTGCGGTCACGGCATCGACGATCTCTTCCTGCCCGGGACGGAAGTCGTCGAATCCAAAGACATCTCGCAGCAGGGGTGCGGCGTCGAACATGTGCGGGGGTGCCCTGTTTTAAGGTTTATCTGCTCTTAAGACAGGACAATCACACACTAAGATTCGGTGAACAAGAGGTCAGACGAAATAGACCGCATTGTTGATCAGGATGATCCGCAGCGCATAGACCGCGACCAGCACCACCAATGGTGTCAGGTCCAGTCCGCCCATGTTGGGCAGAACGCGCCGGATCGGGCCATAGATCGGTTCCAACAGTCGGTTCAGGCCATACCAGATCTGCGCCACTAGCTGTTGATGCAGGTTGAGCACCTGAAAGTTGATCAGCCAGCTCATGATCACATGGGCCAGGATGATGAACCAGACAATGTCCAGGATCAGCAGAAGGATTTGGATCAGCGACAGCATGGGCACTCCGTTTGCGCGTTTGCTGAGACCTAAGCGCCCCTGCCGCAAAGAGCAAGTCCGGGCCAACTGAAAGCTTGCGAATTATATCAAAGCCCCGTCTTATGAAGCAAAACGCACAAAGAGGCAGTGATGGCAGAGATTTCCAAGCGCAAGCGCATCTGGGGATGGTGGTTTTTCGATTGGGCCAGTCAGCCATATCATACGCTGCTGGTGACATTCGTGTTCGGCCCCTATTTTGCAGGGGTCGCAGCCGGATACTATGCCAATACCGGACTGGAAACAGAAGCCGCCGCCGCGCAGGCGCAGACAGTCTGGGCGAACTGCCTGACCATCACCGGGTTGATCATCGCGTTTGGCGCGCCGTTGTTGGGGGCTATGGCAGATGTTTCCGGCCGTCGCATCCCGTGGATTTTCGCGTTTTCGGTGATGTATGCGGTGGGGTCCGCCGCGCTATGGTACACGCTGCCAGATGGTTCGAACATGTGGCTGATGCTGTCGGCCTTCGGATTGGGGTTTGTGGGTGCGGAATATGCGCTGATCTTCATCAACTCGCAGCTTCCCGATCTGGGCGATGACAATGAAGTCGGAGAGATTTCAGGCTCGGGCTTTGCCTTTGGGTATTTTGGCGGTCTGATCTCGCTGGCGATCATGCTGACGCTGTTTGTTGAACAGCCCAACGGCAAGACGCTGATCGGGATGGAGCCGTTGTTCGGGCTGGACGCCGCCGCGCGTGAGGGCACGCGCTTTGTCGGGCCTTTCACCGCCGGGTGGTTCGTTCTGTTCATGGTGCCCTATTTCCTGTGGGTGCGCGACGATGCGCAGACGAACAAGAAGGGCAGTGTCGGCGAGGCATTGCGCCTGCTCGGGAAGTCGATTGCCGCCCTGCGGCACCGGGGCAGTCTTGCGGCCTATCTGGGTTCGTCCATGTTTTACCGCGACGCGCTGAACGGGCTCTACAGTTTTGGCGGCGTTTACGCGCGCCTGGTGCTGGAATGGGATCTGATCAAGATCGGTGTGTTTGGCATCGTCAGCGTTCTGGCCTCTGCCATCTTTGCCTGGATTGGCGGCAAGATGGACCGGAAATACGGCCCTAAACCGGTTATTTTGGTCGCTATCTGGGTTCTGATCTTTGTCTGCGTCACTGTCGTTCTGATGGACCGGACGCAGATTTACGGCATTGCGTTGCCCGAGGGATCGAACCTGCCGGATCTGGTCTTCTTCGGTTGCGGTGTTCTGATCGGCGGCATGGGCGGTATCCTGCAATCGGCCAGCCGATCCATGATGGTGCGCCACACCGATCCCGAGGCGCCGGTCGAGAGCTTCGGGCTTTACGGGCTGTCCGGTCGCGCCACTGCCTTTGCCGCGCCCCTGCTGATCGGGATCGCCACCACCGCGACGGGCAGCGCAAGACTGGGGGTGTCACCCATCGTTCTGTTGTTTATTCTGGGCCTGTTCCTAATGCGCTGGGTTAAACCGGAAGGGGATCAGAGCAGATGATTTTATTACGCTTTTTGGCAATTCTTGCGACTTTGACGCTGGCAGGCGCGGCGGGGGCGCAACCCTTGGCCAAGCAGTTGTTCGGGGCGCAGAAAGTCAGTTCACAACAAAAACCCGCGGCCTTCGGCAGTTATTCGCGCGGATGTGCGGCCGGGTCGGTGCAATTGCCCGAAACCGGGCCGACATGGCAGGCCATGCGTCTGTCGCGAAATCGAAATTGGGGGCATCCCGAAGCGATCGATTACGTGCAGGACCTCAGCCGTTTTGCGGCGAAGCAACCAGGTTGGAATGGTCTCTATGTCGGGGATATCAGCCAGCCGCGTGGCGGTCCGATGACATCCGGCCACCGCAGCCATCAGCTGGGTCTGGACATCGATATATGGATGCTGCCGGGCAACGACATGAGGCTGTCCCGCAAGGCACGCGAGAATATCTCGTCGATTTCCCTGCGCCGCTCGAACGGGGCGTATGTGAACGGCAACTGGACCAAACAGCACCATGCTGTTCTGCGAGAGGCTGCCAAGGACAAGCGCGTGGCCCGGATATTCGTCTTCCCGGGCGCCAAAGTTCAGATGTGCAACGACGAAAAGGGCAACCGCGCCTATCTGCGCAAGATCAGGCCATGGTGGGGGCATCACTATCACTTCCATGTCCGGCTGAAATGCCCCAGAGGATCGCGTGGCTGCGTCAACCAGGATACGCCGCCCAAAGGTGATGGCTGTGCCGAAGCGCAGCAATGGGTGCAGAATATCCTCAACCCGCCGCCGCCTGATCCAAACGCGCCCGCCCCCAAGAAACGCCGCGAATACCGGTTGGCCGATCTGCCCCAGCAATGCACCGCCGTCTTGCAGTCCAACTGATTGCGACACTGGTGCTGGCGGGGCCTCTTCGGGCAGCCGAGGGTCCTGCCGCCACCCATCTGGGCAGTTTTACGTGGACCCACGGGTCGGACTGGTTTGGCGGTTTTTCGGCGATCCATATGTCCGAGAACGGTCGCAAGCTGATCGCGCTCAGCGACCGGGCCGTCCTTGTGGCCGCGCGGATTGACCGGGACGGGGACCGTATCAGCGAGGTCAAAATATTGGGGCATTGGCCTGTCCTGTCCAGCACAGGGCGCGCCTTGCCCGGTTACACAGGTGATTCCGAAGGACTCGCCGTCGCGCCTGACGAAAGCTTCTATATCTCTTTCGAAGGCATTCACCGCATTGCCCGCTATTCGGACCCGGGCGGTGCTGCGCGCGTTCTGCCACGCCCCAAGGCGTTCGACGGTTTGGATGGCAACGGATCGTTCGAGGGGTTGGCGATCGACACTCAGGGGCGGCTGTATACCCTGCCGGAAAAGAACCGCACCGCCGAAGGCAATATCCCGGTCTATCGCTGGAACGGTCAGGCGTGGTCTACACCGTTTGTCCTGCCGCAGCGGGGCCGGTTCCTGCCTGTGTCCGCAGATTTCGGCCCGGATGGCCGATTGTATGTTCTCGAACGCGCCGTATCGCTGACCGGCTTCCGCTCGCGCCTGCGCCGTTGGCAGATCAATGCAGACACACCCATGTCCGAAGAGACCCTGTTTGAAACCGGTACCGGAACGCATGATAACCTCGAAGGGTTGTCGGTCTGGCGCGACGGTCAGGGGCGTCTGCGGGCGACGATGATCTCGGACGACAATTTTCTGGCCCTGCAGCGTACCGAACTGGTGGAATACCTGCTGCCCGAATGACTTGCCAAACACGATTCGACTCGCTAGAAGCGCGGCTTGCCTTGGGATGAACCCTTGGCCAAGTCGCCGCTACCTTGTCAAAACGGGCATCTGAAAATGCAACGCAGCTTTATTCCCGGCATTATTGCCATGGCCACTATCGTTGTGGCCTCGAACATCCTGGTCCAGTTCCTGATCCTTGACGGCCTGCTGACCTGGGGTGCCTTCACATATCCGCTGGCCTTTCTGGTCACTGACATCATGAACCGCGTCTATGGCGTGGGTCCGGCCCGCAAGGTCGTGTTTGCCGGGTTTGTCACCGGTATCATCTGCTCGCTCATCGGCAGCCAGATCATGCTGCAGGGCGATGGCTTCACCTATGCCGCAGTGCCGCTGCGGATTGCCGTCGCGTCCGGAACCGCCTTCCTGATCGCGCAGCTGACGGACGTTACTGTGTTCAACGCGATGCGCGGCGGCCGCTGGTGGCGCGCGCCGCTGGTCTCGACTTTGGTCGGCTCGGCGCTGGACACCGCGTTGTTCTTCACCATCGCATTCTCGGCGTCGGTCACGTTCTTCGGCGCCAATGCCGATGCGGCCATCAGCTGGGCATGGGAACCTGTTCCTTTCATGCTGTCCGGTCCAATGGCACCTTTGTGGGTAACGCTGGCCTTTGCCGACTGGCTGGTGAAACTGTCGCTGGCGATGATCGCGCTGATCCCGTTCAAAGTGATCGTTGCGCGACTGACCGCTCAGCCTGTGTAAAAAAGTGCTTTGAGATTGGCACAACTTGTGTCACGCTTCTTTTCAACCGCAACAGATAGAAAAGGAGGTGATCCAGTGTCGAGAAAGAGATTGGAGAGAGGTGTCGGAACAACCGGGGGGATCGCCTGTTAAGGCAGCCCTTGGCGGAGCGCTCGCTCCGGCTGGTCGTTTGATCTAACCGACCCGACCTCCTGAACTTTCGAAGGGCCGTCCCGCCGGGGCGGCCCTTTTTGTTTCCGCGCGCCACCTGTAAGGTCGCGCGCATGTTGCGCGTTACGGACGATATCATCCTGCAGGACTGGGAAATGACCGAGAGCTTTGTGCGCTCGTCCGGTCCAGGCGGGCAAAACGTCAACAAGGTTTCCACCGCTGTCGAGCTGCGGTTTGAGGCGGCGCGCTCCCCGTCCCTGCCGGATCCAGTCAAATCCCGGCTGAAACGGCTCGCCGGGCGACGCTGGACCAAAGAGGGCGCGATCATAATCCAGTGCGAAGAGACCCGCTCGCAGGCGCGCAACCGTGAAATCGCGCGCGCCAGACTGGCCGAGCTGATCACCCGCGCATTGGTCAAGCCCAAGCGGCGTATTGCAACCAAGCCCACCTACGGTTCGGTCAAGCGCCGGCTTGCGGCAAAAAAGGCGCGTGGCGACGTCAAAGCGCTGCGGGGCAAGGTGTCCGAAGATTAATCTGGTATCTTGCCGGGGCGTTGATAGTCTGACCCGGAACATCGGCAGAGGGGTAACGCGATGAGGCTTAAGGATAAAACCGCAATCGTGACTGGCGGCGCCTCGGGGTTCGGGGCCGGGATTGCCCAAAAGTTCCTTGACGAGGGCGCGCGCGTGATGATCGCCGATATCAACAAGGATGCGGCAAAGCAAATGGCCGCGACCCTCGGCGCGGCAGCCTTCGCCCAGCACGTTGATGTCGGCAACGCGGTTTCCGTTCAAACAATGGCAGACGCCGCCATCGCCCAATTTGGGCAGGTTGATATTCTGGTGAACAACGCAGGCGTGACGCATCTGCCGACACCGCTGGAGGAAGTGAGCGAGGAGGATTTCGACCGCGTCTTCTGCGTTAACATGAAATCCGTCTTTCACACAGCGCGGGCATTTGTACCGGCAATGAAGGCGCGAGGCTCGGGCGCGATCCTGAACGTTGCTTCCACAGCTGGTCTGTCGCCGCGCCCGAACCTCAACTGGTACAACGCCTCAAAGGGTTGGATGATCACCGCAACCAAGACGATGGCCGTCGAACTGGCGCCCTTTGGCGTTCGCGTGAATGCGATCTGCCCGGTGGCCGGAGAAACCCCCTTGCTGAAATCCTTCATGGGCGAAGACACACCCGAGATTCGCGCCAAGTTCCTGTCGACCATTCCACTGGGCCGGTTTTCCACGCCTCAGGACATGGCAAACGCCGCCTGTTTCCTGTGCTCGGACGAGGCCAGCATGATCACCGGAACCGCGCTGGAGGTTGACGGTGGCCGCTGTATCTGACCTGCGCCCTCTTTTTTGAAAAGCACCTCCACCGGGGGCAGCGCTTTGCTGAGACAAGGGAAACCATCTCGATGAAACCCGGACCTAGGAACCTGATCACCGATATTTCCGGCCTACTGGTTGGAAACGCGCAGGATGACCGGTTGAAATCCGGCACGACCGTTATGACCGCCGATGTACCTTTCACCGCGTCTGTGCACGTGATGGGCGGCGCGCCGGGTACGCGCGAAACCGATCTTCTGGCCCCCGACAAAACGGTGACAAAGATAGATGCCATCGCCCTGTCCGGCGGATCGGCTTTTGGGCTGGATGCCAGTTCCGGCGTGTCGGATGCGCTTCGGTCGCAAGGCCGGGGGTATCCGGTCGGCCATACCGTGGTCCCGATCGTGCCCGGGGCAATCCTGTTCGATCTGCTCAACGGCGGTGACAAGAGCTGGACCGAGAACCCGTACCGTGCCTTGGGGCGCGCCGCTTTTGACGCGGCCTCAAAGGACTTTGCGCTGGGCACGGCCGGTGCAGGGACCGGAGCCCTGGCCGCTATGCACAAGGGCGGGCTTGGATCTGCATCATTTGTTCTGGACACGGGCATCACCGTCGGGGCTTTGGTCGCCGCCAATCCGCTGGGCAGTGTCACCACGCCCGGCGACCGTTATTTCTGGGCTGCGCCTTACGAAATTGGCGACGAATTCGGCGGTTTAGGGCCTGATTTCAGAGCAGGCCTGGGGCTGCCTCAGGTCAGCCTCAAGGCGCAGGCCATGCGCCCGGCCGAGCCGGACAAGACCAACACAACCATTGCTGTCGTGGCGACGGACGCCGTTTTGACCAAACCGCAATGCCAAAGGCTGGCCGTGGCCGCGCATGATGGTATTGCACGCGCCATCCTGCCCGCCCACACGCCGGGTGACGGTGATCTGGTCTTTGGTGTCAGCACCGGGTCAATACCTTTGGAGAACGAGGCAGAGCTGGGAATGATCGGGCACGCCGCCTCGCTATGTCTGGCGCGCGCCATTGCGCGGGCGATTTATCTGGCAACACCAGCGGCTGGCGATCTTTTGCCCTGTTGGTCCGGGTCACATGACATAAGTTAAGGACGGCCACTATGCCGCAGTGGCACAGTGGCCGCGCGCGGCAATCTGCGCGTTGACTCTTTTTTGCGCCGACGATCCATTCGGTGCAGCCAATTCGTATCGGAGCAAAAGCTATGAATCGCATCCTCGCAACCGCAATCGTCGGCCTGATGGCCCTACCCGCATATGCAGAAGGCGACGCCGAGGCCGGCAAAAAGACCTTTAACAAATGCAAATCCTGCCACCAGATCGCCGATCCTGCTGGCGAAGTGATCGTCAAGGGCGGCAAGACCGGCCCGAACCTGTATGGAATCGCGGGTCGGACCGCAGGCACCGTCGAAGGGTTCAAATATGGCGACAGCATCGTGGCTGCAGGTGAAAACGGGCTGGTTTGGGATGAAGCGACCTTTGTCGAGTATTCGCAAGATCCCAAGACCTTTTTGAAATCCTATCTGGATGACACAGCTGCCAAGTCCAAGATGACCTTCAAACTGAAAAGCGGCGGCGAAGACGTCTACGCTTATATCGTCAGCGTTTCGCGCGAATAATCTCCAGCCATCAGACGACCTGTGTGAGTACAAAAGGCCGCAGCCCCTGCGGCCTTTCGTGCGGTTGATAACGGGTACGATCAGCGCCACGTTGGGATTGCGCGGCTAGTCACGCTCTGAACATGTGATGCCGCGACGCCAAGCCGATCCGGCCAAAGGTAATCCGCAACGTCCCGTCACACAGGCGGATTGGCAGCAGGAGACAACAAATGGGTATCATGATCCCGGCATGGGTCGATGGCGAACTGACCCCCGTCGACAAGCTTGAGGCGCATGAAAAGGGCCTGCGGCACAAGGCGGTGTCGGTCTTTGTCGTGCGCGGGACAGAGATTTTGCTGCAGCGCAGGGCGTTGGGAAAGTACCACACGCCGGGCCTATGGGCGAACACCTGTTGCACACATCCTGACTGGGGTGAAACCGCATCCAAATGCGCTGTGCGCCGTCTGCGCGAGGAACTTGGGATTACAGGGCTATACCCGGAATACCGTCATCGGCTGGAATACCACGCCGATGTCGGCAACAACATGATCGAACATGAAGTCGTCGACGTATTTCTGGCCAGGGCTCGTGGTTCTCTGAAAATCGAGCCTAATCCGGAAGAAGTCATGGAGATCCGCTGGATCGACTATCACGATCTTCTGGCCGAAGTGCAGCGCCACCCATCCCGATTTACGCCGTGGCTGAAGATCTATCTGCACAACCACTCTGACACGATTTTTGGCCCCGATCTGATCATCTCGGCGCCATCCTGACGTCTACGGCTTGCAAGGTCCGCCCAAGCCGCCTAAATCAACGCGTCATGGCCAAACAGAAGACAGACCCGAACTACAAAGTCATCGCCGAAAACCGGCGTGCCCGCTTCGATTACGCGATCGAGGACGATCTCGAGTGCGGCATTGTGCTGGAGGGGTCCGAGGTCAAGTCCCTGCGCGCTGGCGGATCGAACATCGCCGAAAGCTATGCTTCGGTCGATGACGGAGAATTGTGGCTGATCAACAGTTACATCGCGCCCTACGAACAGGCCAAGGTCTTCAAACACGAAGAACGCCGCCGGCGTAAGCTGCTGGTTTCGCGCAAGGAATTGTCGAACCTGTGGAACGCGACCCAGCGCAAGGGCATGACACTGGTGCCACTGGTTCTGTATTTCAACCACAAGGGCCGCGCGAAGCTGAAGATCGGCATCGCCAAGGGCAAGAAGCTGCACGACAAGCGCGAAACCCAGGCCAAGCGCGATTGGTCACGGCAGAAGCAGCGGTTGATGAAGGATCACAGCTGATCCTTCACTGGTTTCAGAACGCCATTGCGGCGGAAACGGCACGTTTCCACCTGTCATAGGCCGCATCGCGGTCTTCGGCGGACATTTCTGGTACAAACCGGCGATCCAACGCCCAGGTTTCCGAGAATCCCTGCTGGTCCGGATAGATGCCGGCGCGCATCCCGGCCAGCCAGGCAGCGCCCAGGGCGGTGGTTTCCTGCATCACAGGGCGGTCAACCTCGGCGCCGAGATAATCCGACAGGCCCTGCATCGCCCAATCCGATGCACTCGCCCCGCCATCGACGCGCAGGGTGACATCGGTATCCGCGCCCCAATCACCCTGCATGGCATGCCACAGGTCGCGCGTCTGGTAGGCGATGCTTTCCAGCGTAGCCTTGGCAAACTCGGCGCGGCCTGAATTGCGGGTCAGGCCAAACACCGCGCCGCGGCAATCCGGCTTCCAATAGGGTGCCCCAAGGCCGGTAAAGGCCGGAACCAGCACAACATGCTGGTTGGGATCGGCCTGCTGCGCCAGTTCTCCGCTTTCCGGCGCCGAGTCGATAATCTTGAGCGCGTCGCGCAGCCATTGAACCGCCGCCCCGGCGACAAAGATCGACCCTTCCAGCGCGTAAGTCCGCTGACCGTCCAGCTGGTAAGCGATGGTGGTCAACAGGCGATTGTTGGATTTGACCGGCGTTGGTCCGGTGTTCAGCAGCGCAAAGCAACCCGTGCCATAGGTTGACTTCATCATCCCGGGCTGGAAACAGGCTTGTCCGATGGTGGCGGCCTGCTGGTCTCCGGCCACGCCCAGGATCGGAATATTGCCCCCAAATAGATACGTATTTCCGAAGTCCGACGCACAGTCATGTACCTTCGGCAGCATATTCATCGGCACATCCAGCAGATCGCAGATCTCGGCGCTCCACTCACCCTTGTGAATGTCGAACAGCAGAGTGCGTGCGGCGTTGGTTGCGTCGGTTGCGTGGCTGCGTCCTTCCGTCAGGCGCCAGATCAGGAAGCAGTCGATAGTGCCGAACATCAACTCTCCGGCTTCGGCCCGTTCCCGCGCGCCGGGTACGGTGTCCAGCAGCCATTTTACCTTGGTGCCCGAAAAATAGGGATCAAGCAGCAGACCGGTCTGGGCGGTGACGTCATCTTCACAACCGGCCTGCTTGTAGCGGGCACAGATCTCGGCGGTCCGGCGGTCCTGCCAGACGATGGCGTTGTGGATCGGTTTGCCGGTGGCGCGGTCCCAGACGACGGTGGTTTCGCGCTGATTGGTGATACCGATGCCAGCGATCTGATCTGCGGTTACGCCGGTGTTGTCCATCACCTCGCGGCAGACACGCAGGACGCTTTCCCAAATTTCCTCGGCATCATGCTCGACCCAGCCCTCCTGCGGGAAGTGCTGAGTAAATTCGTGCTGCGCGGTGCCGACGCGCTGCATATCCGTGTCGAACAAAATGGCCCGCGATGATGTGGTGCCCTGATCAATGGCAAGAATATAGGTCACGCCTGCGCCCTCTCCCGTTTGGTTTTGCAGGACTTTAGCGCAAACAATGACAATCGTGCCAGAGCGTTCAGACAGGAATGTTGTCGATCAGCCGAACACCTTCAAGCCAGGCCGCTGCCAGCAGACGGGCAGGCCGCTCAGCATGGCTCAAGGGTTCCAGTGTCTCGGCGCAGTGCAGTTTCAAATATTCCACCTGCGCAAAGCCAGCAGCCAGCAGGTCAGTGTGCGCCTTCGAAGCCAGCGGATCGAAAGCTACCCCGCCATCCAGCGCGTCCGCCAGTTCCTGCATGACCCTGCTCATCTTCGCGGCAGTTTTCAGCCCTTCGGGTGACAGGCGCAGATTCCGCGAGGACATGGCAAGACCCGAGGGTTCGCGCACCGTGGGGCAGCCGATCACCTCGATGGGGATATCCAGATCCCGCGCCATCCGGCGAACGACCAACAGTTGCTGATAGTCTTTTTCCCCGAAATAGGCTCGATCTGACTGTGTTTGAAGGAACAGTTTTGCGACCACCGTGGCGACTCCGTCAAAGTGACCTGGGCGGAATTCGCCCTCAAGCACATTGGTCAGACCCATGACAGATACATTGGTGGCGAAGCCCTGCGGGTAGATTTCCTCGGGCTCGGGCACATAGATCGCGTCGACACCGAATGGGGCCAGCTTCTGTGCGTCCTCGATTTCGGTGCGCGGATAATTGGCCAGATCCTCGGGGTTGTTGAACTGTTTGGGGTTCACAAAGATCGTGACGATCACCCTGTCGGTGCCCGCCTTCGCGGCCTCGACCAGCGACAGATGCCCCAGGTGCAACGCACCCATTGTGGGAACAACCCCGATCACCTCGCCCTTGCGACGCCAATCGGTGGTCAGCGCGCGCAGGTCCGCCAGACGGCGAAGGATTGGAGCGGTCATTTCCCGGGTCCCTTGGACGGTGCCCGGTCGGCAAAGACATGTTCGTCCGCCGGAAAAGTCCGCGCCCGGACTTCGGCGGCGTATTCGGTAATGGCAGCCTCGGCCAGAGGGCCAAGCTCGGCATACCGTTTGACGAATTTCGGTTTGAAAGCGGTGAAAAAGCCCACCATGTCGTCTACCACTAGGATCTGTCCATCGCACCCGGCGGACGCACCGATACCAATCGTCGGGATCGCAATCTCAGCCGTAATGCGGTCGGCCAACCCTTGCGGAACTTTCTCTAACACGACGGAAAATGCGCCGGCTTCGGCGACGGCATGGGCGTCGGCCAGCACGGCGTGGGCCTGACCATCTCGGCCCTGTACCTTGTAGCCGCCCAGCGTGTTGATCGATTGCGGCGTCAGGCCGATATGAGCCATCACCGGGATGCCACGCCTGACCAGAAAGCGGATCGTCTCGGCCATCTCAACGCCGCCTTCCAGCTTGACGGCTCCCGCGCCGGTCTCTGCCATCAGGCGGGCCGCGTTCTTGAACGCCTGTGCCGGGTCGTGTTCGTAGCTGGCAAAGGGCATGTCGATGACCATCAAGGCCGTCTCCAACCCGCGCGCGACGGCCTGGCCATGCAGGATCATCATCTCCATCGTCACCCCAAGGGTCGATTCCAGCCCGTGCAGCACCATGCCGACGCTGTCGCCCACCAGAACAAAATCGCAATGGGCATCCATCAGCCGCGCCATCGGAGTGGTATAGGCGGTCAGGCTGACCAATGGATCACCGCCTTTTCGGGCGCGAATATCCTCGGCATTTGGGGCTTTTTTGCGGGCTGTGGCGCTCATGCTCGTTCCTGCGGGGTCAATGTTGCAGTGCAGCATAGCAGATCGCGCGCTGGCGAAGAAACCCCGGTTGCGCGAACATTTCCTTGAATGACCCGAGGTTTAGAGTGACATTGTTATCAATAAAGCCGGTGACAGCATGAGCCGGTCTGTTTTCAGTGGGGAGTTAATTTCGTGACAATACAGATGTTTCGACCCTTTGTGTCAGCACTGGCGGTCAGTGCCAGCCTGTTTGCCAGCCAGGCCCTGGCCAAATCAGATATCACAATAGCGATGGGGCTTGAGCCGCCGCATCTGGACCCGACAAGCGCGGCGGCACAAGCGATAGATTCGGTCGTTTACACCAATATCTTCGAGGGCCTGACCCGTTTCATGGGTGACGGATCCGTTGTCCCGGGTTTGGCGGAAAGCTGGGAGATTTCGGATGATGGCACCGAATACACCTTCACGCTGCGCGACGGAGTGACATTCCATGACGGCACGACCATGGATGCCGAGGACGTCAAGTTCAGTCTGGATCGCGCCCGCGCCGAAGACAGCGCCAATGCGCAGAAGGCGTTGTTCGCCGGAATTCGGGATGTCGAGGTTGTTGACCCGCTGACCGTCAAAGTCACCTTGTCGGAACCCAATGGCAATTTTCTGTTCAACATGGCCTGGGGCGACGCGGTGATCGTTGCGCCCGAAAGCATCGAAAACATCAAGACAAATCCGGTCGGCACTGGCGCTTATACCTTTGGCAATTGGGTTCAGGGCGACAGCATTACGCTGAACCGCAATCCTGATTACTGGGGTGACCAGCCCGCACTGGAAACGGCCACCTTCAAGTTTATCTCGGACCCGACCGCTGCCTTTGCCGCCATGATGGCCGAGGATGTGGACGTTTTCGACATTTACCCGGCTCCCGAGAATCTGCCTCAGTTCGAGGCCGATCCGCGGTTTCAGGTTCTGGTCGGCTCGACCGAGGGCGAGACGATTCTGTCGACGAACAACAAGATGACCCCGTTCGATGACATTCGCGTCCGCCAGGCGCTGGCTCATGCTATTGATCGTCAGGCCATCATCGACGGCGCCATGTTCGGATACGGCACGCCAATCGGCACCCATTTCGCTCCGCACAACCCGGCTTATGTGGATCTGACCGGCAATTCTGCCTACGACCCTGAAAAGGCAAAGGCGCTTCTGGCCGAGGCGGGTCTGGAAAACGGGTTCGAAACCACGCTGCATCTGCCGCCGCCATCTTATGCCCGCCGTGGCGGTGAAATCATTGCCGCGCAGCTGGCCGAGGTCGGTATAACGGCCGAAATCATCAACGTGGAATGGGCGCAATGGCTTGAGACGGTGTTCAAAGGCAAAGAGTTCGGCCTGACCATCGTAAGCCACACGGAACCGATGGATATCGGTATCTATGCGCGCCCCGACTATTATTTCCAGTATGACAGCACTGATTTTCAGGCTCTGATGGATACCTTGAATTCCACGACCGATCCTGACGAACGCGCACGGCTTCTGGGCGAGGCGCAACGGCTGATTTCGAATGACTACGTCAATGGATATCTGTTCCAGCTGGCAAAGCTGGGCGTGGCCCGGGCCGGAGTGCAAGGGCTGTGGCAGAATGCGCCCACCGCCGCAATTGATCTGACCGGGATCAGCTGGTCAGAATAATATCACGCCGGGGCCGCGTCTGGCGGCCTCGGTGATCCCTAACTCAAAGCGAGCCCGAATGTGAAACTGGTCCGCGTCATATGTCTCCTGGCTGTGATGACATGCCTCTCTTTTATCGGGGGCGGGCTGGCATTGGCGCAGAACACGCTGGGCGGCGGGCTTCACGCGCTGAAGGGGACACCGGAAAACCCGCTGCAGGTCGGGATCGGTATCCGGATCGATCAGATCACAAGCGTGGATCAGAAGGCTGAAAATTATGGGGCCGTCGTCATACTGAGGGCCGAATGGACCGATCCGACGCTGGCCTTTGACCGGGATGACGTCGGACGCGAAATTCAGGTGTTCAACCCTTCGGTGCTGGCCAATCACGCCCGCGAACTGGGGGCGGTTTTGCCTGCGTTTGTGGTGCATAATCAGCAATCCAACAAGTGGGTCCATGAAGCCGCCGCCTCGGTGCGCCATGACGGGCATGTTGTCTATGCCGAGAAATCCTCGCTGACCTTGCAGGCCCCGCATTTCGATTTCCGGAAATACCCCTTCGACACGCAGCAGTTCTATTTCGAAGTCGTCTCGGTTTTTCCGACTGAATACGTGTCCTATTACCCGCTCGAGGCGTATTCAGGCCTCGGCGATCTGCTGGGCGAGGAAGAGTGGATTTTGGACAACGCCCGGGTCGAGCACTCGACCGTGATCGGACTGTCCGGCCGGGATAGTGACCAGATTGCCCTGGCCTTCGAGGGTCACCGGCACCTGACCTACTATGTGATCCGGGTATTCCTGCCGATGCTGGTGCTGATCTCTGTCGGGTGGGCGCTGTTTTTTCTGGATGAATACCGCCGCCGGATCGAGATTGCCGGGGGTAACCTGCTGGTATTCGTGGCCTTCAACTGGGCCATTTCTGCCGATCTGCCCAAGCTGGGTTACCTGACTTTCCTGGACTTCATATTGCAATGCATGTTCCTGATGACCGGGGCACTGATCGTGTTCAATGTCGCGCTGCGCAAACTGAAAGTGTCCGGTCGCGAGGACGTGGCGCGAAAGCTGGACAACTATGCAATCAAGTGGATCTACCCGCTGGGTTACGCAGCCATTGTCGGCTATGCGGTTTTTGCCTTTCTGATGACACCTTAGGTGCTGGACCCGTGCGGTATGCGCCCCTAACGTGGTCCTGATGCTGCGCTATGCCCTCAAACGTCTGATTTCTTTGCTGATCAGCCTCGCCGTCGCCTCGGTCGTCATCTTCGCGGTGATCGAAGTCGCGCCGGGTGATCCGGCCTCTTTCATGCTGGGCGTGAATGCACAGCCCGATACTTTGGCGGCGCTGCGGGCTGAACTTGGGCTGGATGGGACCAAGCTGCAACGGTATCTGAACTGGGTCGGCGGCATGTTGGTGGGGGATTTCGGCACGTCCTACACGTATCGCACACCTGTTTCCCAGATGATCGCGGATCGTCTTTGGGTGTCGCTCCCCCTCGCGCTCTATGCGTTGACGTTGTCTACCCTGATCGCCTTTCCCGCCGGGATCTACGCAGCATCCCGCCGTGGCAAGCCGGGTGATCTGGCGGTGATGGGTGCCACGCAGCTGGGCATCGCGGTGCCGAATTTCTGGTTTGCGATGATGCTGGTGCTGATCTTCGCCATCAATCTGCGCTGGTTCAATGCGGGAGGGTTTGCAGGATGGAAGGATGGCCTTTGGACCGGTCTGCATTCCTTGACCCTGCCTGCAATTGCGCTGGCCTTGCCGCAGGCGGCGATTCTGGCGCGTGTGATGCGGTCGGCCCTTCTGGACATTCTGGGCGAGGATTTCATGCGCACTGCCCGGGCCAAGGGGCTGACCCGCCGCCGGGCGCTGTGGCGGCATGGGGTTAGAAACGCGCTGATCCCGGTATTGACCATCATCGGGCTGCAGTTTTCCTTCCTTCTGGCCGGCTCGATCATCATCGAGCAAGTGTTCTATCTGCCCGGCCTCGGGCGACTGGTGTTTCAGGCCATCTCGGCGCGCGACCTGATCGTAGTGGAATCCGTGGTCATGCTGCTGGTCTTCGCCGTCATCACCGTCAATTTCCTGGTCGACCTGGCCTACGCCGCCGTTGATCCAAGGTTAAGGAGCCGGACATGAGCCGAAACCTGATCCTCGGCACTGCGCTATCCTCGCTGGTTCTGCTGGCGGCCCTTTTGTCATTTGTCTGGACGCCCTACGACCACGCCACGCTGAACATCCCCGGCAAGTTGCAGACACCGGACCCAATGCACTGGTTCGGAACCGACCATTTCGGGCGCGACATGTTTTCGATGATCATGGTCGGTGCGCGCACGTCGATTGCCGTGGCGCTGGTGGCTGTCGGCATCGGCATGGTGCTGGGCGTGCCCTTGGGACTGGCGGCGGCCGCCCGCAAAGGATCCTGGCTGGACGAGGTGATCATGCGCGGCAACGATCTGGTCTTTGCCTTCCCTTCGCTGGTTATTGCCATCCTGATCACCGCTGTTTTTGGTGCCGGTGCGATCAACGCGATCATCGCCATCGGGATCTTCAACATCCCGGTCTTCGCCCGAATTACCCGCGGCGCGGCTCTGTCGCTGTGGGAGCGGGAGTTTATTCTTGCCGCCCGTGTCTCGGGCAAGGGCGCGGCGCGGATATCGATCGAACATATCCTGCCCAACGTCGCCAATCTGCTGATCGTGCAGGGCACGATCCAGTTCAGCCTTGGCATCCTGGCCGAGGCGGGCCTGTCCTATGTCGGTCTGGGTGCGCAACCGCCCACGCCAAGCTGGGGACGGATGCTGGCGGATGCGCAGACGATGGTCAGTTTTGCCCCGCATTTGGCTCTGATTCCGGGGGTGGCGATCATCGTCACGGTTCTGGGGCTGAACCTGCTGGGCGATGGTCTGCGCGACTTTCTGGATCCACGTATTCGGGTGGCCCGCACATGAGCCTGCTGCAAATCGAAAACCTGTCATTGTCGATTCATGGCGCGCCGATCCTCAGGCAAGTCGGCCTGACAATTGATCCCGGACAGATCGTGGCCGTAACCGGTGAAAGCGGATCCGGCAAATCCATGACCGCGCTGGCCGTGATGCAGTTGTTGCCGAACGGAGCGGTGGCCAACGGCACCATTCAGCTGGACGGACAGGATCTGATGCAGCGGTCCGAGAGCCAAATGTGCGCCCTGCGTGGCGCGGCCATCGGCATGGTGTTCCAGGAACCGATGACTGCGCTCAACCCGGTCATGACGATCGGTGATCAGGTGACGGAAACGATTCTGATCCACAAGGCGATGTCACCCGCCAAAGCCCGTGAGCAAACGCGCGAGGTTCTGACCCGCGTCGGCCTGCCGCCCGACAGGTTTCCGCCGTCGCGCTATCCGCACGAACTATCTGGCGGTCAGCGTCAGCGCGTTGTGATCGCTATGGCCATCGCCTTGCGACCTCGGCTTCTGATCGCCGATGAACCGACCACCGCACTGGATGTCACCACGCAGGCACAGATTCTGGACCTTTTGAAGGGGCTGGTTCGCGAATACGGCATGGGATTGCTGATGATCACCCATGACCTGGCGGTTGTCGCCGACATGGCGGACCAGATTATTGTCATGCGCCACGGCGAAGTGGTGGAAAGGGGTGCAACGAACGATCTGCTGCGGAACACGCAGCACCCCTATACCCGTATGTTGTTCGAAGCCTCGGACCATCAGGTCACACTTCCCGATCCCGTTCGACCGGGCCCGCTGCTGGAGGTGACAAATGTCGTTCGTGACTACCGTTTGCCCCGCAGGCGGTTATTCGAAACACCTGCTCGCCACCGCGCGGTGGATGACGTCAGCTTTACCCTTAGCCGGGGTGAGCGCCTTGGTCTGGTCGGAGAGTCTGGTTGTGGAAAATCGACACTAACACGGGCAATTCTAGGGCTTGAAGATGTTCAGGGTGGGCAGGTTCTGTTGAACGGGCAGCCTGTTTTTGCGGCCCACAAGCCCAATCTTGCGGTGCGCCGTAACATTCAGGTGGTGTTTCAGGACCCCTTTGGCAGTTTCAACCCACGCCATCGTGTCGGGCGGCTGATCACCGAGCCGTTTCATCTGCTGGACACCCCGCCGACGGGATCAGAGCGGCAGGACAGGATTTCCGAGATGCTGACGGCTGTTGGCCTCAGCCCCGGTGACGCCGGAAAGTACATACATGAATTCTCGGGTGGGCAGCGTCAGCGGATCGCTATCGCCCGTGCGCTGATCATTCGACCGGAACTGATCCTGTTTGACGAAGCGGTCTCGGCGCTGGATGTATCGGTTCGGGCGCAAATCCTTGACCTGCTGGCCGAGCTTTGTGCGACCTATGATCTGACCTATCTGTTCATAAGCCACGATCTGAGCGTCGTTCGCACGATCACGGATCGGGTCATGGTGATGCAATCCGGACGAATTGTTGAACAGGGTGAGACTGAAGCCGTCTTCAGCAATCCTCAGCATCCTTATACACAAAAGCTGATTTCCGCTGCGCCAAAGCTGCCGGATTACAATCGAGGTGCCGCGTAAACTGCCTTGTTAGAGCCTGAATTGGAGACATTGAATGACTGATCAGATCTGGTTTGACCCAACTCGGTGTCTGATAGCAGGCGAGTGGATATTACCGATTAGCGGCGGCACCTTGCCCCTGACCAATCCTTCGGACGGAACAGAAATCTGCCGGATTGCGCGCGGTACGAAGCAGGATATCGATGCTGCTGTTGGCGCGGCCCGGTCCGCTTCGAATGGAGCGTGGGGCCGAATGACGGCGCTGGACCGAGGGCGTATTCTGACCCGCTTGGGGCAACTGGTTCTGGAAAAGGTCGAAGACCTTGCCGCTCTCGAGGCGATGGATGTTGGTAAACCTCTGACCCAGGCTCGCGCAGATGCAGTTGCGTTGGCGCGCTATTGCGAGTTCTACGGTGGCGCAGCAGACAAGGTCACGGGCCAGACGATTCCGTATCTGGACGGCTATACTGTCTACACGCTGCGCGAGCCGCACGGGGTTACCGGCCATATCGTGCCCTGGAACTACCCGATGCAGATCATTGGCCGGTCTGTGGGCGCCGCGTTGGCGATGGGCAATGCCTGTGTTCTGAAACCCGCAGAAGAGGCATGCCTGACCGCGCTGGCTTTTGCGCATCTGGCGATTGAAGCCGGCTTGCCGCCCGGTGCACTGAACGTCGTGCCCGGGCTTGGGGCCGAGGCCGGAGCGGCGCTGTCGGCACATCCGGATGTCGACCACATCTCATTTACCGGATCCGTTGCCACGGGCGCATTGGTGCAGCAGGCGGCGGGGCGCAACGTGGTGCCGGTGACGCTGGAACTGGGCGGAAAGTCCCCTCAACTGGTGTTTGACGATGCCGATCTGGATGCTGCGCTGCCGTTTCTGGTGAACGCAGGTATTCAGAATGCCGGCCAGACCTGTTCCGCCTCGTCTCGCATATTGGTGCAGCGCGGTATTTACGATCAGGTCCGATCGCGCATGGCCCAAGCTTATGAACAGTTGTCTGTCGGACCGGCGATGCAGGATTTGCGGGTCGGCCCGTTGATTTCGGACCGGCAAAAGCAGATCGTGACCGGGTTTCTTGAAAAAGGTTCCGATCTGAAAATCGCGGCACAGGGGCGGATCGCTGAGGGTGCGCCGGAAAGCGGCGCTTATGTTCGCCCGACCCTATTCTCGGACGTGCCGCCGGATCACGTCCTGGCCCGGGACGAGATATTTGGCCCGGTACAGGTTCTGATCCTTTTCGACACCGAGGAGCAGGCTCTAAATATAGCAAACAGCACCGATTATGGTCTGGTTGCCAGCATCTGGACCCGCGACGGGGCGCGGCAGATGCGGCTGGCGAAACAACTGCGTTCGGGACAGGTGTTCATCAACAATTACGGTGCAGGTGGCGGGGTCGAATTACCCTTTGGCGGGGTGGGAAAATCCGGTCACGGACGCGAAAAAGGGTTCGAGGCGCTGTACGGGTTTTCGCAACTGAAAACGGTGGCGGCTTTCCACGGGCGATGATCTAGACGATCACTTCGATCGCCTTTTGCGCGCCAACTCCGAACACGCGCTTGTAGCGTTCGATCTGATCCGCCGGACCCATAGCCTTTTCGGGATTGTCCGATAGCTTCACTGTCGGTCGGCCATTGGCAGAAACTGCCTTGCACACCAGCGAAAACGGCGCCAGCGCATCATCTGGCACGAGCCCCCGGAAATCATTTGTCAACAGGGTCCCCCAACCGAAGGACACGTTGACCCGTTCCGCAAACTGGCCGTGCAATTCCTGAATTTTTGCAACATCCAGCCCGTCTGAAAAAATGATACGTTTCTGGCGCGGATCCTCGCCGCGGGATTTCCACCAGTCGATGGCAATCTCGGCACCGGCGGCCGGATCGCCGCTGTCGATACGAATGCCGGTCCATCCGGCCAGCCAGTCGGGCGCGCTGTCCAGAAACCCCTTGGTGCCATAGGTATCGGGCAGGATAATCCGCAGGTTGCCGTCATGTTCCTCGTGCCAGTCGCTCAGGACGTCATAAGGCGCCTGGGCCAGGTCCGCGTCGCTATCGGCCAGTGCGGAATAAACCATGGGCAGTTCATGGGCATTGGTGCCGATGGCCTCGACCTCGCGTCGCATCGCGATCAGGCAGTTCGACGTTCCGGTGAACGAACTGCCCAGCCCTTCGATCATCGCTTGAACGCACCAGTCCTGCCACAGGAAGGAATGACGCCGGCGGGTTCCGAAGTCGGCGATCCCCAAGCCGCCAATACCGCGCAGTTGTTCGATCTTTTCCCAGACCCGGGTCATCGCACGGGCATATAGTACCTGCAGTTCGAACCGGCGCATGTCATTCAGAACCGCGCGCGACCGCAGTTCCATCAACACCGCCAGCGCCGGGATTTCCCACAGCATGACCTCGTGCCATTTGCCCTCAAAGGTCAGCTCGTACTGATCGCCTTTGCGTTCCAGGTGATAGGGCGGCAGGCGCAGGTTTTCGAACCATTCCATGAAATCCGACCGGAACATCTGCCGCTTTCCGTAGAAAGTATTGCCGCGCAGCCATGTGCTTTCGCCGCGGCTGAGGCTGAGCGAGCGGATATGATCCAGTTGCTCGCGCAGTTCGCCTTCATCGATGAGTTTCGCCAGCGGAATGTGATTCGACCGGTTGATCAGCGAAAAAACGACGTCCGTTTGGGGCTTATTTCGAAACACTGACTGGCACATCAGAAGTTTGTAGAAGTCCGTGTCGATCAAAGACCGGACAATCGGGTCGATCTTCCATTTGTGATTGTACACGCGTGTCGCAATATCGACCATGTGGAACTCCTGCGATTTCCATTGTTAGATCAATCGGAACGATGAATGGCAAGAGTCGCCCAATTGGTGACAATGACAAGGTCCAGTCACATTGCGGGCAAATTGTGTGTGCTTTTCACGGGTTAGTGAAAAGAGGGGATGGACATGTGAGTTGAGTTTAGTGAATGGGTCTCGAGTACGACTTTGATATTGTAACGATTGCACAGGACGAAGTGGAGCCAGCTCAGGCGGACACAGAAGCTTCGCAAAATGGGAAGACGCGGGCCCGAGCCTTGTTCCGCGACTTTCAGACGGCAGAAGCCCTGCGCGACACGTCACCGAATATCCGCAAGATGTTTGTGGATGCCGGGTTCGATTTTGAAACCCGGAACAGCAGTTTGCCCAATGGTATCTACCGGGCAGAAGACGAGGATTTGCGAAACCTCGTCATCCAGCGCCTTTTTGCCAATATCAAGGCCACGGGCCTGGCGGGCGAGTATTGTGGTGAATTTGATTTGTGGGCGTTTCTGAACGGCATCAAAACCGCCCGCCCACAAGGGAAACGCCGCCGAAAACCACCAATACAGTTGCTGCCCTACATTCAGCCTGAACCGGACAGCGCACCGCAACCGGTGCCGCCCAAACGGCGGACGCTGCCCTGGCGCGTTGGAATCGCGCTGGGTCTGGCTGTGCTGTTGATTGTCTTGCTCAGATTTCTGGCAGCAGCCGGCGCGACGCCTTAGATCAGGGTGACGCCGGCCTTCTGCATCGCGTTTTCCGCCGCCTTCAAGGATCCGTCCAGATCAATGGCGCGACAGGCCGCCATCCGGACAGTCACGTCAAATCCCAGACGCGCCGCGTCAAGTGCTGAAAACTGAACACAAAAATCAGTGGCCAACCCGACAAGCGTCAGTTTGGTTATGCCTCGGGTGTTCAGATACCCCTCCAGGCCGGTGGGTGTCGTCTGGTCGTTCTCAAAAAAGGCCGAATAGCTGTCGACGGCAGGGCGAAATCCTTTGCGAATGATCAAATCCGCGTCGGTTCTGAGCGCCGCATGAAACGCGCTGCCCTGGCTGCCCTGAATGCAATGATCCGGCCACAAAACCTGGGAGCCATAAGGCATTTCGACCGATTCAAATGGGTTCCGGCCGGGATGCGAACTTGCAAATGATGAATGCCCCTCCGGGTGCCAGTCCTGGGTCAGAATGACCGCGTCGAAATCGTCCATCATGTCATTTATTGGGACAACCACTTCGTCGCCGCCGGGAACAGCCAGCGCGCCGCCGGGGCAGAAATCGTTCTGAACATCGATCACGATCAGGGCATGAGTCATGCTGACCTCCTTTCGTCGATCTATCGGTAGGCGGGCAGATGGGGGGCGTCAATCCGTTCTCTTGCGACTCTGCGCGGGTGGTATTAGATCGCGCGCATGTACACAATCGCCGCTCTCTATCACTTTACCCGATTCGCCGATCACGCCGCACTGCGTGAGCCATTGCTGGAACTGTGTCAGGCGCAGTCCGTCAAAGGAATCCTGCTGCTGGCGCAAGAAGGGATCAATGGCACAATTGCAGGCCCGCGATCCGGGATCGATGCTGTTCTGGCCCATATCCGCGCCCTTCCGGGTTGCGCCGATCTGGAATGGAAAGAGGCTTCGTCGGATCACCCGCCCTTTGGCCGGATGAAAGTGCGCCTGAAGAAAGAGATCGTGACAATGGGGCAGCCGGATGTCGATCCGCAGGCCCGCGTCGGTCACTATGTCGAACCTGAAGACTGGAACGACCTGATCCGCTCGGATGACGTTGTACTGATCGATACGCGAAACGACTATGAGGTGGCGATCGGCACTTTTGAGGGCGCAATAGACCCTAAAACAGCCAGCTTTCGCGATTTTCCGGATTGGTGGGAGGCGAATAAGGACCGTTTCCACACCAAACGTGTCGCCATGTTCTGCACTGGTGGTATCCGATGCGAAAAATCCACCAACTACCTGCTGGGACAGGGGGTCGACGATGTCTATCACCTGAAAGGTGGGATTCTGCGGTATCTCGAAGAGGTTCCGGCCGAAGACAGCACCTGGCAGGGGGAATGTTTTGTGTTCGACAACCGTGTCTCAGTCGGGCACGGGTTGGTCGAAGGGCCGCATAATCTGTGTCATGGCTGCCGGCGCCCGATTCTGCCGGATGACACGAAGCGGCCAGAATACGAGCATGGCGTTTCATGCCATCATTGCATCAATGAGACCTCGGAGGCGGACAAGATGCGCTTTCGCGAACGGCAGAAACAGATTGCACTGGCCCGCGCCCGTGGGGACGCGCATTTGGGCGTGAACTGATCGCCACGCGTTAAGGGTTGTCGATTTCCGCCGGAATGCGGATGATCGCGCATACGCAACTGTCCGGAACACCCATGTCGACCGAACCAAGAACGCTAGAAGAATGGAAATCGACTTTGGCCGCCGCCTTCGGGCTGGTTCTGGTCAGCTTTCTGGCCTGGTACGCTCTTTCCCGCCTCAACGAGACCACGGCAGGGAACACAATTGGCGCGATTGCTTCGGGCGCGCTGGTGCTGTGGCTGATCTCGCAGACCTGGTACTACATGACTCAGGTCACGTCTCCCCGGCGTCAGCTGTTGTTGATGGGAATATCGTTCATTCAGGTGGTGCCGTTTCTGTTCGCTGCGGTTTACGGCGCGTTCGGCTATTATGACCTGTGTGTTGTCGGCGCAAAAGGTCCGGCCGATGTTCTGTATTTCTCATATGTGACTTTCACGACTGTTGGGTTTGGAGATCTGAAGCCCGCCGGTCTGTGCCGCGGCCTGGCAGTGGCCGAAGCGATCACCGGCTACATTCTGCTGGGCCTGTTCGTGGCCGCGGCAGTTGGGCTGTATGGGCGCGAACACAACAGGCATCCACACTGACCCCTGAATACCCTCGCAACAGAGTCTATTTGTTGCTGTCAATCCACTGCGACATGCGTTGCTTGTCGCGAAAGCACTCGGAAGGGATAGGCCGGCGTTTGCTGCGTGAAATACGTTCGGCAAAGGCCACCTGCTTGCCAGTCGGGTAATTGGCGAAGGGTGAAGGATCGTTAGGTTTGTGTGCCGAAATCCAGTCCGACATTGATTTTCGGTCTCGCTGCGCCTCAACTGGAATTTCCAGAGCAGACTTTTCCGCAATGGCACGGGCATAGCGCATCTGCCGGTCCGTCACCGGCAGCATGTGATAGTCGTTGCTGGGCGCATCAAACCAGCTTTGGCGGGCAGCGTTGGTCATAGCTCGAAAACCTCCGTTCCACATGAGAACAAATATAGAACATTTTAGGAACTTTTCAAGATTTCTGCTGACCGGCTTCTGATTGAGCCGATATTTGTCCAGCCTGTCCCCTCGCCATGCGAGCAATTTGGTGCGCTTTTTCGCGTCCAATGGAAATGAAGGAACGATTCGGTGTGAATTCAACCCATGCTCGGTCACGTCGCCGATAGTGGCAGGTTGAACGGCGACAATGCGCGCAAATTGTATTGTGCCCGGATCGGCCTGCTTTTGATCAGTCTGCTAAGTGAAATTAGATCGAAGCTTAATGCTTCTCGAAACCTTAGACTCTGTACATCAAGATCAATCGACCGAGAAAGCGCTGCCGAAAAGGTAAGGAGAGATTAAGCCCGGAAAGACTAAAGTTACCTTTCCCACAGCATTACAGTGCTGTTTGTGATCGAACAGTCGATGCGTCTATTCCCTCGAACCACTTATGCAATCGTGGGCAGTGGCTTTCGTTAGGGATCAAGCGCGGCAAGCAACTCGGCAATCTTTTGGCGCGTATCTTCACTATCTTTCAAAAGATATGCCGCATCTGCCAGCGGTTTGGCCGGGTTTCGTGCTGGTTGTTTTGCCAAAGCCCGCGTCGTTGCAGCAATCTTTGCGAACTGCCCGTTTTGATCTGCTGGTTGATCTGTCAGATTGGCCAGCCAGAAATATCTATCGGCTTCATTCAGCGTCCCAAGCTTCTTCGATAGTTCACCGGCTTTTACGAAATCTCCGACAGTACGGGCCACCTCAATCCGAAGAAGGTCGGCTTGAACGCTATCATCGTCGGCAAGCTCGAGCATGGCTTGATGAGGACGGCCGCCCAGCAAGGCCGCGCGAGCCCTCAGCCTTGCACGCTCCGACCGTTTGATACTGTCTTGCGGACGGCTGGCGAAGAAATGGGCCTTTGAAGCAAACCCGAGCGTCGCCAGCCGATCGGAAAGTGCGATGGCGGTTTCGGTGCTCAGATCCGACACGAAGTCATCCGCCAAGCCCAGGGTTCGGCGCAGGAATGTAATGTCATCCGAGCGTTCCGCCACCATCAACATAACCTGGTTCAGCGTTCCCGCCCTGCCTTCACTCGCAGGCAGGCTTTCGGCAAGATCCACCGCCGCATCGAACCGGTCACTCAGGCTCAGCGCCACTGCATGGGCTTGCATCATCATTGGCCCAATTTCGGATCTCCGGAACTCCAGCACATATGCTGCCGCCAGATCGACTTCCTGAGCCGAGACCGCACCCCTTTCCCCCCAGCGTTTTTCTACCAGTTGCGCCAGCGCCAGCGGGGCTTCCAGCACGGCATCCGGTGACGAGATGACTTCGTTTAGTAAAGCCTCTGTTTGCGGGTCATCCCCTTCAGCACTGGCAACCGCAGCTTTCGCGCGACTGACCTCAGGCCGGCTTTCGGGCTCAACACTGTCGATTGTCCGCAGGATCCGCCGCGCCGCCTCAAGTTTCTGGCCTTCCACCAGGATATTCGCCAGTGACGGGCCGAAGTGGCGCTGCAGATGGTCCGGCAGGCGCGGGAAAGCTTGTTCAATGGCCTCCAGATCAGCATCGGACCGTAGTGTCTCTTCACTTAACACCGACCACAACGCCGCGTCACTGGCGCACCCTTGAAGGTTTTCGAACGGGTTCGGTTCAGCGACTGTCTGATCGTCAATGATCCGGGCAATGGCCGCGATCCGGTCCCTATCGGAAGATTGCGAAGTGGTCAGATCCAGCACCTGTAAAGCCTCGATTCCGAAACCGTGGAAAGCGTATAGTCTTGCCAGTTTCATGACAGTTTCCGAATCCACACGATCAAACTCTTCAAAGAGTCCGACTCGTAGATCGGCTATCTGTTCGGAAAAGGAACGCCCATCTGACCAACTATCAAACCCGAATTCCGCGCGCGTCAGACAGGCCGGGCGCGATGGCACCGGTTGAATGTCCGGCACCGGAAAGCCCGGCAAGTCCTCCAGCACTGACGAAACCCGGAAGTTCGGCTCCAGGTCCGGCAAATCTTCCAAATCGTGGATCTCAGGCACCC
Organism: Ruegeria sp. CG4; assembly: GCF_056537185.1. Taxonomy (NCBI): domain Bacteria; kingdom Pseudomonadati; phylum Pseudomonadota; class Alphaproteobacteria; order Rhodobacterales; family Roseobacteraceae; genus Ruegeria; species Ruegeria sp. CG4. The sequence goes on from NZ_JBQFRB010000011.1 coordinate 71,537, forward strand.
GACGCGGTCCCTGACCGGCAAGGTTCAGGTCAAGGATGTCGCGATCCGCGCCTTGCACGAACCGCGTAGAAAGCCGTTCTTCTATTCTTTGCAATCCCTGTTCAAGAAGCGGCAGTGCAAATGGCTCTGGCGCCCGGTCAGACGCGGATTGTTCTTGCTCGGGACCTTGCGAGATGTCTGGCACGGACACCAACAATGGGCCAAGTGGTGGCAGGGCATCCACCGGGGCAATATCGATGACGATCATCGTCTCCTGATACAGAAAGGCGGACGCGGCACAGTCGCACCCGAATTCCATGTCCAATTCGGCACCAGACCGAGCCTGAGAAAGCGTGCTCAAACGGGTGCTTGAGAGTCGGGCAAAGACAGACCCTGTTTCGAACCTGACATCGTCAATGGCCACCTTCAGAAGCGCACCGTTCTTTTTCTGGGTCAAAGCCCACTCGGTTCCATGAGGCACCTGCGCGACAAGCCGCGTGTGCCCGTCATGTTCGCCGGATCGAACCGTGACGGATTGTGCCGCGGCACAATTGGCGACCACGAACAGAGAAATAGCGAGAAGAGCACCCCGGATCATGCCGCCGCCTGTTTGAGTTCCTTCAGCGCATCCTCCAGTTCGGCAAAGCCGGGGCGGTTGTGCGTTGGCGTGTTTTGTCGTCCGACTTCAATACACATTGCAGCGTTATGGTTGTGCAGGTTGGCAACCAGAACCTCTTTGATCAGTTGGTAGAAATGGTTGTCCTCCTCGACCACGGCTTTCAGTTTCCCCGCGAACGGGCCGACTAGGCCATAGGCAAGAAAGACACCCAGAAACGTGCCGACCAGGGCGCCGCCGATCAGCTTTCCCAGAACTTCGGGTGGCTGGTCGATCGATCCCATCGTCTTGATCACACCAAGAACCGCCGCGACAATTCCCAGCGCTGGCAGCCCGTCGGCCACGGTCTGCAACGCGTGGCTGGAATGCATGGCGTGGTGGAAATTGGCCTCCATCCGTTTTTCCAGCACTTCTTCCACCTGATGCGGATCGTCATAATTCATGGCCGCTGATCGCATCGTGTCACAGATAAGATCCACCGCTTCCTGGTCTGCCTGAATTTTCGGATATGCAGAAAACAGAGTAGAGTTTTCGGGTTCTTCGATATGCTGCTCAACCTCGACCGGGTTGGCTTTGGCCATGCGGATCAGGGAAAACAAAAGGCACAGCAGGTCGCGGTAATCCTGCGGTTTCCATTTGGGTCCCTTGAATACCTTTCCCATGTCTTTGGCGGTATGCTTGACCGCGCTCATGTCGTTGCTGATCAGAAATGCCCCAACAGCGGCTCCGCCAATCATCATCATTTCAAAAGGCAATGATTTCATAATGATAGCCATCTTGCCGCCAGCTGCGAGATAGCCGCCGAAAACCATGACGAAAATGACGATGATTCCTACAAGTCCGATCATCTGCGTTCTCCGGCAAAATGTGTTTTGGGTACGACCAATAGTTTCATCATTCTTCGGGGGCCGAAGCGTTGCGACCTGCCATCACGACGCTCACCGTGTAGGCGACCTCGGGCGGGAGCCCGGCAAGAATGCCGGCCGCAGCATCGGAAGGCATTCGGGCCAGAAAACCTGCAGAGAACACCGGGTCCATGGTTTCGAATAATGCGGCGGCGTCTTTCGGCTTCATGCTTTGGTACATGTCCGTAAGCTTGCTCAGATCGCTTTCGGCGGCCGTGTCGGCGATGGCCAAAGTGGCTCGCAGGTCCTGTTCCGCCTGCTGCAGGGCAATCAGGCGGGATTCGATGGCCTGATCTGCTATTTCCAAGGCCTTTTCCCTATTCAGAAGGGTGTTTTCACGTTGTACCAGCTGTTCTTCCCGGCGAAGCAGTTCGGTCAGCAGAACCTGAACATCCGGTGCCTTTTGAGAAGCAGGTTGCAGCAGTGGCTGAGACGGGTCGGCAGCCTTTGCAAGGGCGGGGCCGGCTTCCAGACCCAATCGGATCACAGCGGACCCGACCATCAGCAAGGAAATCACAGTCAATACTCCGCCACGAGACCGACCCCGCCTGCTTGGCGTTTTTCGTTGTTTCATGGCGTGGCCTCGCCTGATTTGCGGGCATGCCTGAAAAACATCAGACCTTCCGGCTGTCCCTTAGGCTGAGGTGCGACCTCGAAATCCTCGTGTTTCTCCGTATCCGGTTGCTTTGTGGGACCCTGTGGCGCCGGGGTCTCCGAATCCACCGCCGGTTCAATCGCGGAGTTTTCTGTCTCGGCTTCACCGGGCTCAGGGTCTTCCGGACCTGAGCCAACGTTGTCCTCGTCCGGGACAATGTCGTGCATTGAAGCCATCATCAGCTCGAGCCGCCCGGCTACGGACTCGGCACGCTGGGTCAGGTCTTTTAAAGCAACCCCGGACTGATCGGAGGCAGACCGGGCCGACTCAAGCGATCTTTTTAGCGCGTCCGCCTGCGAGGACAGAACCGCCACGGCACCACCGACACCCTGCTCCAGATCAGTGAATTTCCGGAGCCGCCGCGACAGTACAAAACAATACAGACCGGCGCCAAGCGCGCCTGCAACAAGCAAAATATCCGCAATCAGCTCCAATTTCGCCTCCTAATTCAGCACAAATTCCATCACCAGAACATCGCGGACGCGCCCTTTGCCCACGACAATTTCGATACGCCGCAGCAGGTGTCCACGAATGCGGATCAAAGCCAGCGAATCCTCCAAGTCTTCGACTTCGATCGCGCGGAGATAACCATTGAGAACGTCCATGATGCGGGGCTTCATCTTTTCGACATCACCGATGTAGGGTGCATTCACTTCAAGCTGGGCATGAAACCTCAGATGACGCGAATCGCCGACATCCACCGAAATGATCGCGGGTGGCAGGTCGACAAAGCCAATCTCGGGCACTGCTTCGGCAGAGATTTCAGCCGTTTCTTCATCGGATTCGGTACCGTTGCCAGCCAGCGGCAACAGGCCGGACGTTGCCAGAAAATAACCGCCGGCCGCACCCAGAACGGCCAAAACCGCCCCGACGATCAGGCCCGTTTTCCTCGGTTTTACCGGGGCTTCGCTTTCTTCAGCCGTTGCGTCAGCCATGGCGTCCTCATCCATCCGTTCGGCCACCGTCATAACCCCGCAGGGACTAACCGATTGTTAAGGGCAATCGTCCAAACAGAGGTTGCGCCGGGCAGAATGTCGGCGAGTCGGAGGTGAGAGTGCAGCAGATCAGAACTGTCTGGGCAAATTTGGACAGGCGTAGGCAAATTGTCGTCGCCGGTGCGGTGGTGCTGGTTTTTCTTGGGGTTCTTGCCATGTCCCGGCTGGTGACGGCACCGTCGATGACGTTGCTATATGCCGGGCTCGAAAGCGGGGCCGCTGGCGATATTGTCCGGGCCCTGGATCAGCGCGGGGTTGCATACGAAATTCGCGGCGGTTCGATTTATGTCCCCGGAACGCAGCGGGATGAACTGCGCATGACGCTCGCCAGCGAGGGGTTGCCTGCAAACGGCAACCGCGGGTACGAACTGCTCGACTCGCTTAGCGGGTTCGGCACCACGTCGCAGATGTTCGATGCCGCCTACTGGCGTGCCAAGGAAGGTGAGCTTGCCCGGACCATCGTCGGCAGTGCCTATGTCAGTCAGGCCCGTGTTCATATCGCAAACAGTTCTTCCAACCCGTTCAAGCGCAGCGCCGCGCCAACAGCATCGGTGTATCTGGTGCCTTCGGGTGGTCAGATTACGGCAGATCAGGCCCGTGCCATTCGCTTTCTGGTGTCGTCGGCGGTCAGTGGCCTGACCCCGGAAAACGTGGCGGTTATCGATTCAAACGGAGCGGTGATCGGCGCGCAGGAAAGTCAGGCCGCGGCAGACACGGCTGATGACAAGGCCCGAACCCTGCGCGAGCGGGTTTTGCGTCTGGTCGAGGCCCGCGTTGGCGCGGGAAACGCAGTGGTCGAAGTCAGTGTCGATACGGTGACACGGACCGAATCGATCCGCGAACGCCGCATCGACCCTGAAACGCGCGTGGCAATCAGCACGGATGTAGAAGAACGTTCGGACAGTGCGCGCAACCAGTCCTCGGATGTGACCGTCGCGTCGAACCTTCCGGATGGCGACGCGGCGGGCGGTGACGAATCTAACTCCACTGCGACCCAGACCCGGGAACGGGTGAATTACGAAGTGTCCGAGACCGAACTGGAAGTGCACAACGCCCCTGGGGCGGTCAAAAGACTGACAGTGGCAGTTCTCGTTAACGGTTCCAGGGAAGTGACGGATGAAGGGACGGAAAGCTTTGTGCCGTTGCCGCAGACCGAGCTGGACGCGCTTCGCGAGTTGGTCGCGTCTGCCGTTGGTTTCGACGCTGTGCGGGGCGACGTGATTACACTCAAATCGATGGATATGCCTTTGATAGAGCCGCAAGGAGTGCTGGTTTCCGGTTCTTTCTGGCCGAAACTCCATCTGGACGCCATGTCTCTGATTCAGATGGCGGTGCTGGCGATTGTCTCTCTGATCCTGGGGTTGTTTGTAATCCGCCCGATTCTGACAAAGCCGGTTGCGGCCACCGCGCTTTTGCCTGCGGACCGTAGGCCCGAGTCTGAGGACGCTCCGTTTCTTGTTGGTGAAATCGCGACGGCGGATGGGGTAGAGTTTGCGCAAATACCCAGTCAGGCGAAGCAGGCAGAGGTTCCCGCGCTGGGGTCGCCTGCCGGCGCTGACCCGGTTGACCGCTTGCGCGCAATGATCGGTGAAAAGCAGGAAGAAACAGTCGAAATTCTGCGCAGCTGGCTTGAAGAAGGTGAGGAGGCTGTGTGATGTCCATCGCCCATCTCCTTGAAGACTTCTCGGCACAGGCCAGTGGTGTTCAGGTTCATCTGCTGGACGAGGAGGCGCTGGAAGAGCATCGCCTTGCCGCATTTGAACACGGCTACAAGGCAGGTTGGGAGGATGCCCTGACCGCACAGGAACAAAGCCTTGATCGGACGTCCGCTGCGCTGGCCGCCTCGCTTGAAGACATGTCCTTCACCTATCACGAGGCGCTGAACCGGATGTCGCTGTCGCTTGAGCCGATGTTCGAGGGGCTCGTCCGTCTTGTTCTGCCGGAAACGCTGGAGCGGGGCTTTGGGACCCGTCTGGTGGAGCAGTTGTGCGAATTGGCTGGCGAGCAGATCGGTCAGCCCATGCAAATACTGGTTCCTGTGGGGCAGGGGAATGGTGTCGGCGCTCTTGTGCCGCCGGGTCTGAGCCCACCACCAAAAGTGATCGAGGATTCATCGTTGGAACCGGGGAAGGCGCGGCTGCAGGTTGGCATGTCGCAGCAGGAGGTGGATTGCAACGCCTTGCTGGCGTCGATTTCCAACGCATTCGACGCTTATCTGTTCGAGGCAAAAAAGGCACTGTCAAATGAGTGAGAATCAGACCCTAAATAAGGGAAAATCAAATCCGTTTGAAACCGTCCCGATCGAAGTGACGGTCTCGGTCGGTCGGGCGCGGCCATTGATCCGCGACCTGCTGGCGTTGGGCGAAAACGCGGTACTGACCCTGGACAAGCGTATCGAGGATCCCGTTGACCTGTATGTCGGCGACCAGCTGGTTGCGCGGGGGCTTCTGGAAGAATTGGAGGGCGATCAGGCCGGTCAACTGGCCGTGCGCCTGACCGAGATATCGGACCTTCAGCGCGGGATCGGCTGATGCGTCCGCTGGTCTGGCTTGCCTTGGCGCTGGCGCTGCTGACCCCGTCCTTGGCGGCGGCGCAGGATGTGACCTTGTCGCTGGGTGAGGGTGGGTCGATCTCGGCGCGCACAGTGCAGCTGATCCTGTTGATCACGGTGCTGAGTCTGGCGCCCGGACTGGCCATCATGATCACCTGCTTTCCGTTTCTGGTTACGGTTCTGGCCATATTGCGGCAGGGCATCGGCCTGCAGCAGTCACCGCCGAACATGTTGATTGTCAGCTTGGCCCTGTTCCTGACCTATTTCATCATGGAGCCGGTTTTCACCGAGGCCTGGGAAACCGGAATACGCCCGATGGTTGAAGAGACAATGGAAGTGGAACCGGCGCTGGAACGTGCGCTGGCTCCATTTCGCGCCTTCATGGCCGCTCGGCTTGATCCGGATACGTTTCACGCCATGGCGGCCCTGCGTCCGGGCGGCGACACGATTGCGCTGTCGCCGGACGCGCCGGTATCGGTTCTGATGCCGTCTTTCATGCTGTCGGAAATTGCGCGGGCCTTTCAGATCGGATTTCTGGTTTTCCTGCCGTTTCTGATCATTGATCTTGTGGTCGCAGCGGTTCTCATGTCGATGGGCATGATGATGGTTCCTCCGGCTACCGTGTCACTGCCGTTTAAACTGGCCTTTTTTGTCATCGCTGACGGGTGGTCCCTGATCGCAAGCGCGTTGGTGCGCAGTTACACGATCTGACAAGAACCACTACTGCCGCGTGATGTGCAGACGGGCACGCAATCCCTGTTCTCCGGCCTCGAAGCTAAGTGTCCCACCATGCTGTTCGGCGATGGTTGCGGCGATCGTCAGACCCAGACCATAGCCGTCAGAGGATCCGATATTCGAACCGCGCCGGAACGGTGCCATCAGTGCCTCGATATCCGCGGCGTTCAGGTCGGCGCCTTTGTCCTCGACCGTGATGGTGGCCGTCTGGGCATCTGTCGCAAGCTCGACCTCGGCCTGCCGCCCGTATTTCAGCGCATTGTCGATCAGGTTGGTCAATGCGCGTTTCAGCGAAATTGGCCGCCCGATAACCAGAATGCGCCGCGTTTCGGGCATGGAGCCATGGCCGCGGCGCGACATGAAAACCGAACGCCCGCCTTCGACCAGAACCGGGGCGGCCTGTTTCAGGGTGACGGGCCGGTCCATGTCCTGGTAATCGGCCACCACAGATTCAACCAGCGCCGTCAGCGAGATCTGGCGTGGTTCCTCGACACTGAGTTCGGACCGTGTCAATGTCAGGACGCTTTCGATCATTCCTGTCATCTGGTCCACGTCAGCCTCGAGTTTCTCGCGCAGGTCGCGGTCGGGGATCAGGGCAGCGCGCAACCGAACGCGTGTGGCCGGCGTGCCCAGATCGTGACTGACGCCAGACAAGACAATGGCGCGCTTTTCCAGCTGCGCCCGTTCCGCATCAAGATGGTCGTTCACGGCCTCGACGATTTCGCGCAGTTCGCCGGGGCCCTCGGTATCGTAGCTGTCCGGCCCGCCGCGCCGCTTTCGGTCGCGCAGTGCGTGTGAGAACCGAGTAAATGTGTCGCTGACATTCCCGACCGAGGTAAGAAGGATCGCCAACGCAACAACGGCCACCAGAATTGCAGGCAGTCGTAGATCAGCTGGTGCGGCACCGCAGCCCCAGACGTCGGTTCCGTCCACCATCTGCCACGCACTGCGCCCAAAGCGGGCGATCAGAACCGGTTCGCTGCAATAGGTCGCCAGCAGCCGGGTCAGGCTGCCCATCTTTTCCGGCCCAGTCTGATCACTGCCCGAGAGAATGTCCGAAACGGGGTAAACCAGGCGGTCCGACATGACGGCCAGGGTCAGTTCGCGCCCGCTCAGCGGGGCGGAACTGTCGGTGAAGATCGACAAGTTGGTGACAAAACTGCGATCCGACATGCCGGGCAGTTGTTCGAACCGGCCGACCTCGGCCAGGGCGGCGCTTGGCACGGGCAATCGGGTTATCGTGATGCCGGAGGGCGGGGTTTTGCCCACACGCAGGTCCTCATAGACCGCGAAGCCCGCAACTTGCGCCCGCGTCAGGAAGCCCTCCCACGCCTGCGCAGACGCAAACCAAAGCCCGGCTGAAACCAAACCGGCGGAAAACGCGGCGATTGTCCAAATCCAGCCCAGGCTGCGCAGACGCAACGCAGGCCTGTTCATGCGTCCTCTTCCACCGAAACGTCCGTGGCAAAGACATATCCCAGCCCCCGTTCGGTCCGCAGCATCTGCGGCTCTTTGGGATTGGCCTCGATCTTCGAACGCAGACGCCCCACCAGCATATCGATGGCGCGGCCCTGTGCCTCGCTCTTGTCGCCATCACCGGTGACGTCCAGCGCTGCGGCGATCTCGGCCCGGGTCAGCGGGATATGCGGATTGGCCAGCAACACCTTGAGCAATGCGCTTTCGCGCTGAGAAAGTGGCACCAGATAGCCCTCGGGCGAAAAAACCTCGTCCCGTTTGCCGTCATATACCCAGCCTGCAAAGCGAAAGGTCCGGGTGCGGCGGCGATAGGCCAGAGACGGCGTGCGCCGAGTCCGCTGCATCACGGCACGCACCCGCGCCAGCAGCAGATGCGGGTTGAAAGGCTTGGCGATATAGTCGTCCGCGCCCACCTCGTACCCGGCCATGCGCTGATGATCGGCAGACAAGGCGGACACGAATATGATCGGGACATCCTGTTCGCGCCGCAATCGGGCGCATATGTCCACGCCGTTCTCATCTCCCAGCATGACATCGAGCAGAATAAGGTCGATGCGCCCCGAGGACATGTGCGTGCGGATTTCCATGTCCGAACTGGCGGGAAGTGCGATGAACCCGTTCTGCTGCAGAAACTGGGTCATCATCGACCGCATTTCAGGGTCGTCATCCACCACCAACAAGCGCGAAATGGTCACGCTTCTCCTCCCTGTCACGGTTTCAGTCCCGCTCGCCAATTGTAACGAACGGCAACAGATTCAAGTCCAACGTAACAGGCTGTAACAAATGGTGGGAAAAATTCCACTATTGCCGGGATTTACCCCGGAAAATCATTGCCAGGCGGCCATCCGCTATTCGTAGTATCGCGCATCGCCGCCGGTCCGGTGGCTAAAAAAGTATCTGGGAGGATCCCTTTATGAAACGTTTTGCATTGTCCGCAGTTTCGACTCTGGCTGTGGTCGCAGGCACCTCGGTTATGGCCGAGCCGCAGGCCGAAGTTCTGCACTGGTGGACATCAGGCGGCGAGGCCAAATCGGTCGCCGTTCTGCAGGAAGAATTCGCCTCGAATGGCGGTACCTGGACTGACATGCCCGTTGCTGGCGGCGGCGGTGACGCGGCAATGACCGCGCTGCGGGCCCGTGTTCTGGCCGGCAACGCTCCGACCGCAGTTCAGTTGAAAGGCCCGGCAATTCAGGAATGGTACGAAGAAGGCGTTCTGGCCGACATCTCGAACGTGGCCGAGGCCGAAGGCTGGGCGGATGTCCTGCCCGCGTCGATCGCCGGTCACATGATGTGCGAAGGCACTTGGTGCGCCGCTCCTGTGAACGTCCACCGCATCGACTGGATCTGGGCCAACGCCGACGTTCTGGCTGCCAACGCCATCGAAATGCCCACCTCATGGGAAGAGTTCAACGCCGCAGCCGAGAAACTTCAGGCCGCCGGTGTGATCCCGCTGGCCCATGGTGGTCAGGCGTGGCAGGACGCGACCGTGTTCGAAGCGGTTGCTTTGGGTCTGGGTGGACCCGAGTTCTACCAGAAGGCTTTTGTTGATCTGGACCCTGAAACGCTGACCTCGGACACCATGGTTCAGGTCTTTGACCAGATGCGCACCCTGCGCGGGTTCGTGGATGAAAACTTCTCGGGCCGTGACTGGAACCTGGCCACCGCCATGGTGATGAATGGCGAAGCGGCGTTCCAGATCATGGGTGACTGGGCCAAGGGCGAATTCCTGGCGGCTGGCAAGAAGCCCGGCGAGGACTTCCTGTGCGCCTCGACCCCCGGCGACGGCTACCTGTACAACGTCGACAGCTTTGCCATGTTTGACGTGGAAGGTGACGACAAGCGCGCCGGCCAGGAACTGCTGGCCAAGCTGATCGTTGCGCCGAACTTCCAGGAAGTGTTCAACCTGAACAAAGGCTCGATCCCGGCCCGTACGGATGTTGCACTGGATGCGTTCGACATCTGCGCGCAAATTTCGGCCGAAGACATGGGCTCGACCTCGGCAGGCGGTTCGCTTCTGCCTTCTTACGCGCATGGTATGGCTCTGCGAGGTGCGCAGGCTGGTGCGATCACCGACGTTGTGACCGCGCATTTCAACTCGGATATGTCCTCGGCTGACGCGGTTCAGCAACTGGCGGACGCGGTGGCAAACAGCTACTGATCCAATACGCTCTGCCCCCTATACTGAGGGGCAGAGCATCTTTCCCCGGAGGAAAAAATGTCCGAATGGCTGGAAAACCACCTGCCCAAGGTGGTGCTGGCACCGTCGTTCATCGCCGTATTGATCTTTGTCTACGGCTTTATCGGATGGACCGCATGGGTGTCGCTGACCCGATCGAAACTACTGCCAAAATACGAGATCAAGGGCTTCATTCAATACGAACGCCTGTTCGACTCGCCCCGTTGGGATACGGCGATCAACAACCTTTATATCTTTGGCGCGCTGTTCATCGTAATCGCGATGATGCTGGGCCTGTTGCTGGCTATTCTGCTGGATCAGAAGATCCGCGTCGAAGGGGCCATTCGCACGATCTACCTGTACCCCATGGCGCTGTCGATGATTGTGACCGGTACCGCGTGGAAGTGGATCCTCAACCCGGGCCTGGGTATCGAGGCGATGGTGCAGGGCTGGGGCTTTCCGAAATTCGAATTCGACTGGCTGGTGAACCCGGATTACGCCATCTACACCATCGTCATTGCTGCGATCTGGCAGAGCTCGGGCTTTGTCATGGCGCTGTTCCTGGCCGGTTTGCGTTCGGTGGATGGTGAGATCATCAAGGCCGCGCAGGTCGATGGTATCCCCACATGGCGCATCTATACGGCAATCATTATCCCCTCGATGGCCCCGATCTTCCTGTCTGCCTTCATCGTGCTGGCGCACCTTGCGATCAAGAGCTTTGACCTTGTCATCGCCCTGACGGGTGGCGGTCCGGGCTACGCGACCGATCTGCCCGCAACCTACATGTACGCCATGGCGTTTTCGCGTGGCGATATCGGTCAGGCGGCTTCCTCTGCGATGATCATGATGCTGGTCGTCTTTGCCATCGTGGTTCCCTATCTTTACTCAGAGCTGAGGGCGAAAAATGACTGATCTGTCGATGCCCCAAACCCAAACCCGCATCCAAAGTGCCACCGGCAAGATTGCCCTGCGTTGGCTGCTTTATGTCCTTTTGGGACTGTTCGCGCTCTATTACCTGATGCCGCTTTTCGTGATGTTGACCACATCGTTGAAAAGCCTTGAGGAAATTCGCACGGGCAGCCTGATTTCCCTGCCGCGCGAGGTCAGCTTTGAGGCCTGGAAAACCGCGTGGTCCGGCGCCTGCACCGGTATCCAGTGCGAGGGCCTGCGGCCCTATTTCTGGAACTCGGTCCTGATCGCGGTGCCTGCCGTGGCCATCTCGACCCTGCTGGGCGCGCTGAATGGCTATGTCGTGGCGCAATGGCGGTTCAAAGGCGCGAACATCATCTTCTCGCTGATGCTGTTTGGCTGCTTCATCCCGTTCCAGGTTGTCCTGCTGCCGATGGCGCGCCTGTTGGGCATGATGGGGATTGCCGGGACCATTCCGGGCCTGATCTTTGTGCACGTGATCTACGGGCTGGGCTTCACCACGCTCTTCTTCCGCAACTACTATGTCACCATTCCGTCCGAACTGACCAAAGCGGCTCGGGTCGACGGTGCCGGGTTCCTGCGGATTTTCTGGTCGATCTTCCTGCCGCTTTCACTGCCCATTATCGTGGTGACCGTGATCTGGCAGTTCACCCAAATCTGGAACGACTTCCTGTTCGGCGTGTCATTCAGCCAGGCGGGTACACAGCCCGTGACCGTGGCGCTCAACAACATCGTAAACTCCACCACCGGCGTCAAAGAGTACAACGTCGACATGGCCGCCGCGATCATCGCGGGGCTGCCGACGCTGCTCGTCTATGTCGTTGCCGGTAAGTATTTCATCCGCGGTCTGACCGCCGGTTCTGTGAAGGGATAAGACCCATGGCTCCCATCCTCGATATCAACAACCTGTATAAGAATTACGGTGCGACCGAGATTCTGAAGGACATCAACATCTCGATCGAACCGGGCGATTTCCTGGTGCTGGTCGGCCCCTCGGGCTGCGGCAAGTCCACCCTGTTGAACTGTATTGCCGGGTTGGAACCGATTTCCGGTGGTACGCTGGCCATCGGTGGCAATGACATGACCCATGTCAGCCCCAAGGACCGTGACATCGCGATGGTGTTTCAGTCCTACGCTCTGTATCCGACCATGACCGTCGCCAAGAACATCACCTTTGGCATGAAGGTGCGCGGCGTCGATCAGGCCACGCAGGACGCGAAACTGAAAGAGGTCGCGTCGCTACTGCAGATCGAGCAGTTGCTGAACCGTCGTCCCAGCCAGTTGTCTGGCGGCCAACGTCAGCGTGTGGCGATGGGGCGGGCGCTGGTGCGCGACCCCAAGCTGTTCTTGTTTGACGAACCTTTGTCCAACCTTGACGCCAAGCTGCGGGTCGAGATGCGGACCGAGATCAAGAAGTTGCACCAGACGCTGGATGCCTCAATCGTCTATGTGACCCATGATCAGATCGAGGCGATGACGCTTGCCACCAAGATCGTCGTTCTGAAAGGCGGCATCGTGCAGCAGATCGGCAGCCCGGCCGAGATCTATAACAACCCGGCCAACCTGTTTGTCGCTGACTTCATGGGCTCGCCCGCGATGAACCTGATCCCGGCCAAAGCATCGAACACTGGGTCAGGCACCCAGATCGCTATCTCGCGCGGAGCGGGCGAGACGCTGGTGCTGAACGATGCCCGCGACTTGTCCCTGCCAAAGGATGTGATCCTTGGCCTGCGCCCCGAGGATATTGCCGAAGCAGGCTTTCGTGCCGGAGCGGGCGTACAGGAGGCTGCGTGCATGGTCGATATGGTCGAACCTGCAGGCGCGGACACTTATGTGGTCTCGGAACTGGGCGGCAAACAGGTCACGGCGCGCCTGCATGCGGAAACCAGTGCACAGGCCGGTCAGATGCTGAACCTGGCTTTCGACATGAGCAAAGTGTCTTATTTCGCCGAAGAGACCGGCGAACGCCTCAACTGAAATGAAAAAGCGCCGCGCGAGGGTTTCGCGCGGCGCTTTTTTGATCTCTCGAATGGGATCAGCTGAGCCGGTTCATGTCTTTGATCAGCCTGTTCAGGTCGCCGCCACGCGCATCCAGCATCGCTCCGACTTCGGTCCGTTCGGTCAGCAGCATGTTCACCCCTTCGATGAACATATTGAAGAACCGGTCACGCCCGGATTTGTCCGAGACCAGAAAGGTTACATCGAACGGCGCGGATCCCTTTAGCTTGACAGAGGTTCTGACCTCGTAGCCAGCCTTGATTTTCCGCGCGTCGCGAACAGTCACTTCGCCGCCGATGAATTCGCGGAACCGGCGTCCGTATTTGGTGGAAATGTAGCCCTGAAACGCCTTGGTGAACTGTTTCAGCTGCGTTGGGCTGGCCGCGCGGCCGTCGGCGCCCAGCACATAACGCGCCATGATCGGCACATCGGCATATTGCACGAAGATCTTTTCAAAATCGCGCAACATGGCATTTTCGGATTTGCCCGAGGCGATCACGCGATTGATGTCGTCAACAACGCTGACAACCAAAGCCTTGGCACTGGCTTCGGTCTGGGCAAGCGCGGGCAGGGGGACTAGGGCAAGCGCAAGGCCTGCTAATCCGGTGGCAACAAAATCGCGTCTGTTCAGAGAGTTATTCGGCATAGGGGTCCTCGTAAGGGTCTAGATAGGGGTCCCTGACAGGGTCGGTTCCGGTTTCGGCATAGGGATCGTTATAAAGACCCAGATAGGCGTCCTCATCGTCTCTGGCCAGTTCAAAGCGGCGATTTTGCAGGTAGATCGTGCGCGCCTGGGCATAGCTGTCGGCGCTTTCATACAGGATCGAGTCGACCGTGTCTGCAAACCGTCCCCGGTCGCCCATCCGGCGCACAACTTCGGCATAGACGCCGATGTTGTCCACCGGGCGGACCGGGCTGAAATTGATCGGGTTCGAGAACAGGTTGACGATCACACCGACCGAGTCCCGCGCGGTCGACGGACCATAGAAAGGCAGTTCGACATAGGCGCCTTCACCGACCCCCCAGACATGCAGTGTTTCACCGAAATCCGTATCCACAGGCGGCAGGTTCAATTCGCTTGCGGGGTCGGACAGGCCCACACCGCCCACGGTCGTATTGATCAGAAACCGCAACAGCGCATTGCCGGACTGTTTGATATTGCCCTGCAAAAGATAGTCCAGGGCCTGACCGGGCATGGTCAGATTCTCGGCGAAGTGGTTGAAGCTTGTGACCATCGGGTCGGGCACGATCTTCACGTAGCCTTTCGAGGCGGGACGAAACAGAAACCGGTCAACGCCAAGGTTGAATTTGTGGATACCCCGGTTGGCGTTTTCATACGGATCAAAGATTTCTCCGCGTGCGGCTTGGTCCTGCGGCTGGGATGCGCAGGCGCTCAGGACAGCAAAGACAGACAGCAGGATCAGAGGTTTCAGGCTGAATTTACTCGACACGGTCTTCGTTACTCCAATACATCCGTTGCGGGTACACCGGATACTTAATCAATGTGGCCTTTTTCAGCGCTTCAAGGCCCAATTCGCCGTCACATATGTGTTTCGCAATCACTTTGAAACACATAGCGTTTAACCCGCCGAAAGGAAGTAGGTAAAGTGACTCAAGTTCAACAGTTCAGAATAAGAAAAGTTTCGCCAAGGCCGTTCAGCGATGAAAAATGACGGTTTCCAGCTTTTCCAACCGCGTGTTCGCGGTTAGCGTCCGCCCGAGTCAAACAAGGTGAGGATCATCACATGAGCATTGCAGCGAAACTGGAAAGCCTGGGCGTTGCCCTTCCCGACGCACCCGCACCGGCCGCGAACTACGTGCCCTTCGTACGTGTTGGCAACATCGTCTATGTCTCGGGTCAGATTTCCAAGGCCGACGATCTGATCACCGGCAAACTGGGCGACGACATGGATGTCGAGGCAGGCGCAGCTGCAGCCAGGGTGTGCGCCATTAACCTGCTGGCCCAAGTCAAGGCGGCTTGTGGCGGCGATATCGAGAAACTCGTGCGCGTTATCAAGCTGACCGGCTTTGTGAACTCGACCGCTGATTTCACGGCCCAGCCGCAGGTCATCAACGGCGCGTCCGATTTTCTGGTCGAGGCGCTGGGCGAAGCCGGTCGCCACTCGCGCTCGGCTGTCAGTGCGGCATCCCTGCCGCTGGGTGTCGCGGTCGAGATCGAAGGCATTTTCGAAGTCCAATGACGCCATCTCTGCCAGCAGAGTTCCTGCGAGCCCCGATTGCACATCGGGCGTTGCACGACATTGCGGATCACCGCCCGGAAAACAGCCGGGCGGCCATTCGCGCGGCTGTCGCGGCCGGGTACGGCATCGAGGTTGATCTGCAACTGACGGCCGATGACCGGGCCATGGTATTTCACGACTATGACATGACCCGGCTGACCGGGCGGCCTGGCCCAATACGTCAGACCACCTGCGCGCAGGCACAGGCCACATCTCTGCTGCATGGCGATGACGGTATTCCCACGCTGGACGAAGTGCTGGAGCTGATTGGGGGCAAGGTACCACTGCTGATCGAGCTCAAGGATCAGGACGGTGCCATGGGCACTGATATCGGACCGTTGGAACGCGACACCGTGCGTGCACTGCGCGGGTATGAAGGCCCCGTGGCGCTGATGTCCTTCAATCCCAACAGCGTTGCGGAACTGGCGCGGCTTGCGCCGCATCTGCCACGTGGTCTGGTCACGTGTTCCTACGATCCAAAGGTAGAGCTTCTGCCGCAACAGGTTTGCGACCACTTGCGCGAAATCCCGGATTTCGACCGGGTCGGTGCCGCTTTCATCAGTCACGAGGCGGAGGACCTTTCCCGCCCCCGCGTGGCTGAACTCAAGGCGCGTGGCGTGCCGATCCTGTGCTGGACCGTTCGTACGCCCGGGCAGGAGGCCGAGGCGCGCAAGGTTGCCGACAACGTGACCTTCGAGGGGTATCTGGCGGCACATCCGGGTTGATCCCGCCCCGGGCCGTCACAGATAAAGAACAGACGCGGGAGGGGATATGGATCAGGCGCAGATTGAGGTTCGGGTTCTTGGGTCGCTCTCGCAGATACCTGCGGCCGAGTGGGACAGTTGCGCTTGTCCCGAGACTGATGGTGGTGGGCGTCCGCTGGACCCGTTCACCACGCACCGTTTCCTGCTGGCACTCGAAGAGAGCGGCTCGGTCGGGCGCGGTACCGGCTGGCAGCCGCAATATCTGACGGCTTATCTGGACGGGATGCTGATTGCTGCCGCCCCGATGTATGCCAAATCGCACAGCCAGGGCGAGTATATCTTCGACCACAGCTGGGCCCATGCCTATGAGAATGCCGGCGGGCGCTACTATCCGAAGCTGCAAATCGCAGTACCTTTTACCCCGGCAACCGGGCGCCGTTTTCTGGTGCGGCCCGGCTATGAAGGTGTCGGCACGTCGGCGCTGGTTCAGGGCGCGGTGCAACTGGCAGCCGACAACCGGGTCTCGTCAATTCACATCACTTTTTGTACCGATGATGAGGCGCGTGCAGGTGAGCAGATGGGACTGATGCACCGAACCTCGCAGCAGTTTCACTGGCTCAATGACAACTACACCGATTTCGATGCGTTTTTGAGGGCGCTGTCGTCCCGCAAGCGCAAGAACATCCGCAAGGAACGGGCACAGGCAAACGGCTTCGGCGGAGACATTCGCACACTGACAGGCGCGGATCTGCATCCCGATCACTGGGACGCTTTCTGGCGCTTTTACCAGGATACCGGATCGCGCAAGTGGGGGGCGCCCTATCTGACGCGCCAGTTCTTTGATATTGCACAGGAAACCATGGCAGATGACATGGCGTTGGTGTTGGCTGAACGCGATGGGTATCCGGTTGCCGGGGCGCTGAACTTCATCGGGCGTGAAACGCTGTTCGGACGCTATTGGGGCTGTGTCGAGCATCACCCCTGTCTGCATTTCGAGTTGTGCTATTATAGAGCGATCGACTTCGCCATCGCTCATGGCCTCAAACGGGTCGAGGCGGGCGCGCAGGGCGAGCACAAGCTGGCCCGCGGCTATCTGCCCACGCGTACGCACAGTCTGCACTGGATCGGCGATCCGGGATTTGCGGACGCTGTGCAGAATTATCTGGACGCCGAAGCCCGCGCGGTGGGAGAAGAGATTGAGATTCTGACGGAATATGGCCCGTTCAGAAAATCGAACCCGGAGGAACAGCAATGACCGAACTATTGTCGACCGAGACACGCGGCCCGCTACTGGATCCGTTGTTCAGGAACGGCTGGACGATGGTCGATGACCGGGATGCAATCACAAAAACCTTTATCTTCGAGGATTTTGTCCACGCTTTTGGCTGGATGACGCAGGTGGCGATCTTTGCGGAAAAGTGGAACCACCACCCCGAATGGTCGAATATCTACCGCACGGTCGAAGTGGTCCTGTCCACCCATGACGTAGGCGGCCTTTCCGCGCTGGATGCCAAGCTGGCGCGCAAGATGGACAGTCTGCTCTAGCCCCGGTCGCTACCCGAGCCCACACCGCCCGCCAATGATGCGGCTACGCCCATCTGTTCGAATTCAGCCGGAGTAACCGTGCCATCGCTGACATTGATGCCGCCTGGAATCCGGGTTGTCTTGTTGCCGATCGACCGGACGCTGCGCGCCGCCGGGTTAATATCGAGACAACGTGTCTGATAACAGGTCAGACCATTGGTGTTGATCTGGATACGCGCCTGCCCGTCGGGGCCTGTCACTACCGGGGCCTGCGGGACGTTACAGGCCGCCATCACGCTCAGAACACCAAGGCCAATCCATTTGTTCATCAAAGGCTCCTGTCCCATCAGATCAGCCCCGGTTGTTCCGCGGCCGGTCCGTTTCAGTCCAGCTGGCCATTGCCGTCCTGGTCGGCGGCCAGAAAATCTTGGTTCATCTGTGCGTCATATTCGGCACGAGAAACCTGGCTATCGTTGTTGCGGTCCACTTTCCGGAACATGTCGAGACTTAGAAAGGGTTTCGCTTCGGCCTGACCCAGGGTGCCATTCTTGTCCTCATCCATTGCCTGAAAGGCATAGTCGGAAAAGGCGTTGAACTCGTCCCGCGACAGGAAGCCGTCGTTGTTTCCGTCGATGGCGTTCAGCTCGCCCTCATGCAATTCGGCGACGCTTTCCGCGGAAACGGCACCGGCCATCATCATGGCCATGATCACTATAATACCACGTTTCATCCTGCCTCTCCTCAGCACGCGTAACGTTGACCGGACACGCCACCGGCTGCCGCACCGGCTGCCGTCAGGATCGTTTGGCCCGATCCGCCGCCAAACTGATTGCCGATGGCCCCGCCAATCAGCGCACCACCCAAGGTCCCGCTGAGGCAGGCAATCTCATGCTGCCGTGCGGCTTGCTGCTGCGGTGTGGGGGCCGGTCCACAGGCCGCCAACAAGCCTGCGCCACCTAAAATCAAAGGAAAAATCTTTAGCATCATAAACAAACTCCCCGGTTATATGTGCCAAGTATTCGCACTTCGGGGCGTTGCATCAAGTTAAATGCACTTTAACCGGCCCCGGCTTGCCCCGGGGCCTTCCAATTTCAGATGACGTCCAGCAGACCTTCGCCGGCCGAAATTTCACATGCGCCCGGGCTTTCTTCGAGGTTCAGCGCCACGACCCGGCCATCTTCGACCAGCATCGCATAACGTTTCGACCGCGCGATCAGACCCGCGGGCGGGGCGTCGAAGTCCATTCCGATGGCTTTCGTGAACTCGGATGCTGCATCGGCCAGCATGGTCAGGCCCGCATCCGAGGCGCCCGTCGCCTCGCCCCATGCTTTCATCACGAACGGATCGTTGACCGAGATGCAGATGATCTCGTCGACGCCTTTGGCGCTGAACTGATCCTTGGTGCGCATGAAGCTGGGCACATGCGCCGAATGGCAGGTCGGCGTGAATGCGCCCGGTACGGCAAAAATCACCACCTTGCGCCCTTTGGTCTTGTCCGACACCCGAACCTCTTCCGGGCCTTCCGCACCGATCTGGGTCAGCGTGGCCTCGGGCAGCATATCACCTGTTGAAATCATTTTAGCGCTCCTGTCATTTGGATTTGCAGAGTCGGTCCCTGCCGCAATATAGGTGAGCGGATCAAGTTAACCACGGGAATTCGACAGGGTGGGAGGAACATGAGCCATATTGTCGTGATTGGTGCCGGTCAGGCCGGGTCTTCGCTAGTTGCCAGACTGCGCAAGGACGGGTTTGAGGGGGACATTACCCTGATCGGGGCCGAGCCGCATCTGCCCTACCAGCGCCCGCCATTGTCCAAAGCCTACCTGTTGGGTGAGATGGAGCTGGAACGCCTGTTCCTGCGACCCGAAAGCTTCTATGCCGAGAACAATATCACCCTGCGTCTCGGCCAGCGTGTCACCGCCATCGACCCAAAAGCAAAAACCGTGACTCTGGGCGATGAGGTCATTCCCTACGACGAGCTGGCACTGACCACCGGATCGGACCCGCGCCGCCTGCCCGCATCCATAGGCGGGGATCTGGACGGCGTGCACGTGGTGCGTGATCTGGCCCATATCGACGAGATGGAGCCCCGTGTGACAGACGGCGCACGCGCGTTGATCGTGGGCGGCGGTTACATTGGCCTCGAGGCTGCGGCGGTCTGCGCCAAGCGCGGAGTCAAGGTGACGCTGGTCGAGATGGCCGACCGCATCCTGCAACGGGTCGCTGCCCGCGAGACCAGCGACTATTTCCGCGCCCTGCACAGTGAATATGGCGCCGACATCCGCGAAGGCGTCGGGCTGGACCGTCTGGTTGGCGACAACGGCAAGGTCACCGGCGCGGTACTGACCGACGGCACCGAGCTTGCGGTTGATTTCGTGGTGGTCGGCGTTGGTATCGCCCCGTCGACCCAATTGGCTGAAATGGCAGGCCTGGAACTGGACAACGGCATCAAGACCGACGCCCATGGCCGCACTTCTGACCCGTCGATCTGGGCGGCGGGCGACTGCGCGTCCTTCCCGCACAAGGGCGATCGTATCCGCCTTGAAAGCGTGCCAAACGCCATCGATCAGGCCGAGATCGTGGCCCAGAACATGCTGGGGGCTGCAAAGGACTATGTTGCAACGCCGTGGTTCTGGTCAGACCAGTACGACGTGAAACTGCAAATCGCGGGGCTGAACACCGGTTATGACCGCGTTGTGACCCGAAAGGGCGAGGGTCAGACGGTGTCGTTCTGGTATTACAGCGGGGATCGGTTGATTGCCGTTGATGCGATGAACGACCCGCGCGCCTACATGGTCGGCAAGCGCCTGATCGAAATGGGCAAGACGGCGGATCCGGCCACTGTGGCCGACCCCGACGCGGACCTGAAACCGCTGCTCAAGGCGTGAGGATCATCGCCGGAGACTTCCGGGGCCGCGCGCTGGCCCCGGTCGGCAAGGGGGACGCAGGCGCGCATTTGCGCCCCACCACGGACCGGGTCCGCGAAAGCCTGTTCAACGTTCTGGCCCACAAGATCGAATTTGACGGCCTGCGGGTGCTGGACCTGTTCGCGGGCACAGGCGCATTGGGGCTCGAGGCGCTGTCACGCGGAGCATCTCATGTGACCTTTGTCGATGACGGGCGCGTGGCGCAGGGGCTGATCCGACGCAATATCGACCTGACCCGCAGTGCCGACCGCACCAACCTGATCCGCCGCGATGCGACCCGACTGGGGGAAAACCCCGGCGCGCCCTGTGATCTGATCTTTCTGGATCCGCCTTACGGAAAGGCGCTGGGCCAGAAGGCAATCGCCGCTGCCCTGACCGGCGGCTGGATCAGCGACCACGCGGTTCTGGTCTGGGAAGAAAACTCTGCCATGGTTGTACCTGAGGGGTTCAGCCTGCTGGATGCACGGAAATACGGCGACACCCATATCTCATTGATGCAGCGTGGCGTTTCGGATTGAAACGGCCTGCGCGGATTACAGGTTTGCAGGCTGGTCGATCCTCGGCTAGCTCAACCGAAAAAGGCGGAGGACCCCATGCACGATCTGGTCATATTCGATTGCGACGGAGTTCTGGTTGATAGTGAGGTCATCTCGAACCGGGTCTTGATGGAAAATCTGGCGCGATATGGGCTGAGCCTGTCACTTCCGGAGTGTATGTCTCTGTTCGTGGGTGGAACCATGACAGGTGTCCGGGACAAAGCGCGGGCTTTGGGCGCGGACCTGCCCGACGACTGGACTGATCAGGTTTATGCGGAAACATACGAAAAGCTGCGGGCAGGCGTGCCGTTGGTGGCAGGTGTGCAAAGCCTGCTGACGCTTTTGGATCAGAAGGGCATTCCGTTCTGTGTCGCGTCCAATGGAAGCCCGGACAAGATGCGGATCACATTGGGCCAGAATGGATTGTGGGACCGGTTCAGCGATGTGATGTATTCCGCCCATGTGCTGGGAACCGGCAAACCCGAGCCGGGTATGTTTCTGGCCGCCGCAGAACGTTTCGGTTCGATGTCCCCGGTGGTGATCGAAGACAGCGTGAATGGCGTCACCGCCGCCATTCGCGCCGGAATGCGGTGCCTGGGGTTTGCCGCCCATGACGATGGGGCATCTCTGGCGCAATTGGGGGCAGAGGTGTTTCACGACATGGCCGACGCCCCGCGGCTTTTGGGAATCTGAGCCGGGCGTGCTACCATCCCTGATATGGACCGCGCCTTACCGTCTCCGTTCTGGACGATCACATCCGATACCGACACAACGACCGGCCCGCCGCCAAAACCGCGTCGCGCGCCCGTGTTTATCCACGACGCAGTCACCCCATGGAGTGACGAGACGATGCTGCTGAAACTGCTGCGCGAGCAGGCTGCCGATCAGGAAGAATAGGTCGGGTGGAACTTTCCGCCCGGTGACAGGGTAAAGATCTCGACCCCGTCCGAGGTCACGCCCACCGAATGCTCGAATTGCGCCGACAGAGACTTGTCGCGGGTCACGGCGGTCCAGTCATCGGCCAGTGTCTTGGTCTCGGGGCGGCCCAGGTTCACCATCGGCTCGATGGTAAAGAACATCCCCTCTTCCAGTTTGGCTCCGGTACCCGGACGACCGTAATGCAGAACGTTCGGCGGCGCATGGAAGACCCGGCCCAGACCGTGGCCGCAGAAATCGCGGACAACGCTCATCCGATGGGCCTCGACATAGGTCTGAATGGCATGGCCGATATCGCCGAACGTATTGCCGGGCTTGACCATTTCGATGCCCTTGAACAACGCGTCATGGGTTACCTGGATCAGTCGTTCCGCCTTGCGCGGCAGTTTGCCCGCAACATACATGCGCGACGTGTCGCCGAACCAGCCATCAACAATGACGGTGACGTCGACATTGAGGATATCGCCGTCTTTCAGCTTTTTGTCGCCGGGGATGCCGTGGCAGACCACGTGGTTCACGCTGATGCAGCTTGCGTGCTGATAGCCCTTGTAACCGATAGTAGCCGAAGTCGCGCCCGCATCTTCGACCATCTGCGTGATGAGACCGTCAATCGCGCCTGTGGTCTGGCCCGGAAAAACATGGTCGGCAATGTCGTCGAGAATCCGCGCCGCCAGCGCCCCTGCCGCATGCATCCCGGCAAAGTCACCCTGTTCATAAATGCGGATGCCGTCCTTGGTCAGACGGCCACGATGCTCTTTCATCGACGCTAAGCTCCAAATGTGTCGCGCAGCATTCCTTTTACGCTGCTTGTGCAGAAAGTACCAGAGGGTGCAGGGTAGCACCTGCAGTCGGAGGGTTGCCTCATCTCTGGTAGACCCTGCGGGCAGAATGAAATAGCACATGGCAATAGCCGCCGGGTTTGCGCAAATCACAGAAAGGCATGGCAATGCAAAAAGCTGATCAGCTGAGGGCCGAAATCGCCAGCATCAGCGATCTGCTCAGGAAAGGCCGGGCCGATCGGGCTTTCAAACGGGCAACCAAGGCCGCCAAGAAATGGCCGAACGTGTCGGCATTACCAAGACTTGCCGGTCTGTGTGCGATCCAGCAGGGCAAGTTCCCTCTGGCCCAGACTTATTTCGAACGGGCATGGCGGCTGGAACCCGGAAACGCGGATTTGATCCAGAATTACGGCATGAGCCTTGTTCAGGGTGGCGACGCTGGCAAGGCGCTGGCGTTCATTGACAAAATCGGCGCGCGCGCACCCCTGACGCCACCCCAGCAGTTCATTCGCGCGATGGCGTTTCTGCGAGAGCAGAAGGAACAAAAGGCGTTGGAAGCCGTTGATCTGGTGCTGAAGCGCCAGCCCGGCAATCTCGAGGCGCAGTGCCTGAAAGCCGATATTCTGGACGAATTGCGCCGCTGGGACGATGCGGTCAGGCTCCTGACGGCGCTTGTCAAACAGCATCCCAAATTTCAGTACGGGCAATTGCGCCTGTCCAAGGCTCTGGCCGGGGTCGGTCGGCTGGACGAAGCCCTGAAACACGCACGTCTAGCGCTTGCCTTGGCGCCCGGTCATCCGGAAACACTGGAGTTCATTTGCAAGCTGCCGGGCCTGAAGCAGGACGATCTGCCTGCCTTGCGGGCTCAGGTCTCAAAATTCCTCGGCGAGGGGCCGATCGCCAACCGTGAAAGTGCCTCGCTGATTCACTTCGCTGCCGCAAGCCTTGCGCGTCTGGACAAGGACCTGGCGCAGGAGATGCATCATCTGGACGAGGCGCACAAACTGCGGCGCGACGGTTTGGAAAGTCTGGAGGAAAGCCGCGAGAAGGAATGCCGCGACCGTCTTGCTGCGCCTTTGCCGAAGGAATCTTCGGACCCGCGAACCGACATTCCCCGCCCGATCTTCGTTGTCGGCCTTGCCAGATCGGGCACAACTCTGGTCGAGCGTATCCTGTCGGCGCATTCAACGGTACAGGGGCTGGGAGAGCTTGCCACCGTTCAGTTCTGGGTGATGAAAGAGGAAAGCCTGCATTCACAGGCGCAACCGCTGGCTGATTACTATGTCGAGCGCCTGCCCGAACTGAACCGGGACGCCGCGGCCTTTGTGGACAAGATGCCGGGCAACTATGCCTATCTCGGCGCGATTGCACAGGCCTTTCCCAATGCGCTGATCCTGAACGTCCAGCGCGATCCAAGGGACGTCGCCCTGTCGATGTGGCGCGAGAATTTCGGCGCGCAGGGGATGTATTTCACGCATGACTTCAAATGGATGGCGGCCGAGGCCAACCGTTACCGCCGCTACATGCAGCACTGGCACAAGGAACTGCCGGGCCGTATTCACGACATCCGGTACGAGTATCTGGTCAACAATCTGCAGGACGCGGCAGCCGAGCTTGCCCAAGTTTGCGACCTGTCGTTCGAAGAAAGCATGCTGACGCCGCAATCCTCATCGGACGCGGTCAAAACCGCCAGCAGCCTTCAGGTCCGCCGGCCCGTCAGCACGTCGTCGGTCGGGCGTTGGCGCGAGGTGGAGGATCACTTGGCGCCATTTGTGAAGCGACTGGATGCGGAGCTTTGGCCGGAAGTGTACGAAGAGGCTCAAGACGCCGTGAAGTAAGAGGCCCAAATTCAAGGAGACCCATGAACTCCACCTTGTCAGGAAACGCAGGTAACCCGTCGGTATCTGTGTGGTGATCCAAATCTGGGTTGAAACGAAACGCCTGCGCCGTGCAAGGCGTCTTTAGGTGGGAATGGGTCTCGGGTTTACCCAAACACCTTCCGGCGAAATCCGCGTTTCGTAAACCAGCCGCTCGACGCCCTGCGCCTGCGCGGCCTCGAAGGCGGCCGCATAGGCGGGGTCGATATCGTCGGCCAGCGCAAACCGGTCGCAATCGGTGCGCTGCACCAGATAAAGCATAATGGCGCGGTGTCCTTGTGTGGCCATCGCCGCCAGCTCGCCCAGATGTTTGGTGCCGCGCGCGGTGACGCTGTCTGGGAACTCGGCCAGACCGGGCTGGCGGGACAGGGTGACGCTTTTGACCTCGACATAGGCGTCCGGCAGGCTAGGCCCGGTCAGAAGGAAATCGATGCGGCTGTTCTGGCCGTATTTCACCTCGGCTCGGATGGTTTCATATGCCGCCAGTTCCGGGATTTCACCGGCGTTCAGTGCTGCGCGCAGGGCTTTATTCGGAACCGATGTATCGACCCCGGTGAAATGTCCGTTTTCGTGATCGACTAGCCGCCAGCCGTATTTCAGCTTTTTCTTCGGATCGTCATTGGGCTCCAGCCAGACTTGCTCACCCGGTTCGGCCAGCCCCATCATTGAGCCGGGGTTGGCGCAATGGGCTGTAACCTCGCGCCCGTCCTCAAGCGTGCAGTCGGCCAAGAAGCGTTTGTATCGGCGGATCAGGCGGGCGGGGACAAGAGGGGTTTCAAATCGCATGTCTCACGGCCTATACCTGCCCAAACGGTCGATCAAGAGGGGAGCGCACATGGCCAATCCAACCGCCGCAATGCTGGTGATCGGGGATGAAATCCTGTCCGGCCGCACCCGCGACGCCAATATGCACTATCTTGCTCAGGAGCTGACCAAGCACGGCATCGACCTGAAAGAGGTCCGCATCGTTTCAGATGAGGCACCGGCCATCGAGGCGGCGGTCAGGGCGCTGTCCGATGCGCACGATCATGTCTTCACCAGCGGTGGCATCGGCCCGACCCATGACGATATCACCGCCGATTGCATCGCCCGCGCGTTTGACACCCCAATTGACATTCGCGCCGACGCACGCGCCCTGCTCGAGGCGCATTACGACAATTCGGGGCTGGACCTGAACGCTGCCCGTCTGCGTATGGCGCGCATTCCGGACGGTGCCGCACTGATCGAAAACCCGGTTTCGACGGCCCCCGGTTTCACCATCGGAAACGTTCATGTGATGGCTGGGGTGCCCTCCGTCTTTCAGGCAATGGTGGCCAGTGTTCTGCCCACGCTGACCGGCGGCAGCCCGTTGTTGTCGCAGACTCTGCGCATTGACCGCGGTGAAGGGGATATCGCGCAAACCCTGGCGTCGCTGGCCGAGGAGTTTTCCGATCTGACCATCGGCTGCTACCCGTTCCAGATCAACGGGGTCTTTGGTGCCAACGTCGTTGTGCGCGGCACCGATGGTGCCCGCATCGACGCCGCAACCACCCGTCTGGCGAAAGAGCTTCAGCTTTGAGCGTCAACTGGGAGGCCGTGGTGGATGGCACATGGCCGGCCGCCGCGTACGAAACGATCGGGCCGTTCCGGCTGCGGCAAGGGGAGGGTGGCGGCTCTCGGGTGTCCGCCGCCAGTGCGACTTCTTCCGCGACCGAAGCCGATATTGATGCGGCCGAGAAAGCCATGGTGGAACTGGGGCAGAAACGCCTCTTCTGTCTGCGTCCGGGGGACGACGCGCTGGATGCCCAGCTTGCCGGACGCGGCTACACGGTGCTTGATCCGGTCAACATCTACACCTGCCCGGTCGGGCATTTGACGGACGTGCCGGTACCGCGCGTGACTGTTTTTACCATCTGGAAACCGCTTGCGATCATGTGCGAGATTTGGGCGACGGCCGGTATCGGGCCGCAGCGTCTGGCCGTCATGGATCGGGCGGATGGCCCGAAGACCGGCCTGCTTCTGCGGCGCAAGGACCAACCGGCGGGGGTTGGATTTGTGGCGGTACATGAAGGGGTTGCCATGATGCATGCGTTGGAAATCCTGCCCGCCCATCGCCGACAGGGTCTGGGACAATGGGCCATGCGCGCCGCGGCCTTTTGGGCGCTGGACAACGGCGCCCATACCTTTAGCGTGATCTGCACCAAGGCAAATACCGGCGCCAATCGTCTCTATCACTCGCTTGGGATGGAGATCGCCGGAGAGTATCACTACCGCCAGCTGGCCTGAGGAGAAAGACAGCCGTGCCCGATCAAGACATGCCCACAGCGCTGAACCTGCCCATGGTCGACCCGCTGCCGCCCGAGACACAGAAGTATTTCGACATCTGCGTCGAAAAGCTGGGTATGGTGCCAAACGTGCTGAAGGCCAATGCCTTTGATATCGACAAGCTGAACGCGTTCACCGCGATGTACAACGATCTGATGCTGGCCGACAGCGGGCTGACCAAGCTGGAACGCGAGATGATCGCTGTAGTGGTCTCGTCCATCAACAAGTGTTTCTACTGCCTTGTGGCGCATGGCGCGGCCGTCCGGCAATTGTCCGGGAACCCGCAGCTCGGCGAGATGCTGGTGATGAACTACCGCGTGGCGCCGTTGGACGACAAGCAGCGTGCGATGCTGGATTTCGCCGCCAGAATGACGACAGCCAGCGCCGAGATCGAGGAAACCGATCGCCAGCGGCTGCGTGACGTTGGTTTCTCGGATCGTGATATCTGGGACATCGCCAACGTGACCGGCTTTTTCAACATGTCGAACCGGGTGGCCAGCGCCACGGGTATGGTCCCGAACGACGAATACCACTCCCAGTTCAGATGATCCGCCGCGTTGCCCTTTGCCTGTTGATGCTGGCCGCTCCGGCAGCGGCGCAGGACCTGACGATGCCTACCGGTGCCCGTCAGATCAGCGACCGTACCAGCCCGCTGGACAGTTACGCGCTGCCGACCGGTCCGTTCGCCGATGGCGCAGTCCCGACACGCGAGGTCGAGGGGCGGGTCGAACGCTTTACCTGGAAGCTTCAGGCCGGATCCAGCACGACGTTGCAGATTCTGGCCCCGCTCAGGGATCAGCTTGTCGCGCAGGGCTTTGATATTGGGTTCGAATGTGAGGCCCGCGCCTGTGGCGGTTTCGATTTCCGCTTTGGCATCGAAGTGGTTCCGACACCCGACATGTATGTCGCCATTCAGGATTATCGTTTTCTGTCCGCCTCGCGCGATCTGGAAGTGCTGAGCCTGCTGGTCAGCCGCAATCCGCCCGACGGGTACGTGCAGATGATCCGTGTTACACCAGTGGCGGAAACCGCGCCGCCCCCGGTTGTGGTCGAGGAAACGGTCGAAACCGAAGGTGGCCTGCTGGCGGACTTGCAGCAGAATGGGCATGTCATTCTGGACGATCTGAATTTCAGCACCGGTGAAGTTGATTTGGGCGAGGGTCCGTTTGCCTCGCTGGCGCTGCTGGCGGGATTTCTGGGTGACAATCCCGACCTGCGCCTGGCGCTTGTGGGCAACACCGATGACACCGGCGACCTGCAGGCCAATATCTCGGTCAGCACAAAACGCGCCCAGTCGGTCCGTACCCGCCTGATCGAGGCACATGGCGTCGCGCCGGACCGGATCGAGGCGGAAGGGGTTGGATATCTGGCACCGATCACCTCGAATGCAACGCCGGAAGGCCGTGATCTCAATCGCCGGGTCGAGGCGGTTTTGCTGATCAATTAGGTGTCATACAGACCTGCCTAGGCTGGGACAAAAAAAGGCCCGCACAACAGGCGTGCGGGCCGTTCAGTTTCCACGGGGAGAATTTACCAGTCCATCGGACCCTTGTCGCTGAATGAATCAGCCAGAAAATCAATGAATGCTCTTACCTTGGGTTGCGTGAAGCGGCCGGGCGGGTAGACGGCATAGACGCCCTGTACCTCATCCGGCAGGGACGGCATCGCGTCCTGTACCGCGCCGGACTTCATCGCGTCGGCATAAAGATAGCTGGGCAGATAGGCGATACCCAACCCTGAGATGGCGGCGTTCAGCAGGGATTGGCCGTCATTGACGCTCAGCCATCCGGCGGTGCGAACCTGCCGCTTTTCGCCCGAGGGTGCAGTCAGTTTCCAGACATTGCCGGATGACTGGCTGGAATAGTGCAGAAGCTTGTGTTCGTTCAGATCGTCAATCTTCTGCGGGCGTCCGTATTTCTCGATATAGCTGGGGGCCGCAACCATCCGTTTGACGGTTTCGGTCAGCTTGCGCGCGCGCAGCGTGCTGTCTTCCAGCTCTCCGATTCGCACTGCGACGTCGAACCCCTCTGAGATCAGCTCCACGTACCGGTTGTTCAGCACCATGTTCACGGTGATGTCGGGATAGGCCGACAAAAAGCCGGACAACACAGGCGACAGGTGATTCACGCCAAAATCCGTGGCCACGCTGATCCGCAGCAGACCCGACGGGGCGGACTGCATCGATGTCACCAACGCGTCCGCTTCGCCTGCGTCATTCAGCACCCGGCGGGCGCGGTCGTAATAAGCCAGCCCGATCTCGGTGGGCGAAACGCGGCGCGTTGTCCGGTTCAGCAGTCTAGCACCCAATCGTGCCTCAAGGCTCGATACATGCTTGGAGACAGCCGATTTGGAGATGCCCATCTTTTTGGCCGCATCTGTAAAGCCGCCCTGATCCACTACATTGGAAAAGGCTTCCATTTCGGTCAATCGGTCCATTCGCGTACCCCAGGTCTTGGTTCTTTGCCTGACCATGGCCCTGAACTTGGGCGGAAACGGGGCAGACATGGGATAATATCTGGGATTTGATTCGGATCGTTTGCACATGGGAAACGCTGAAACAGTGGTTTCCATGCGCGCTACAGGACGTGCATTGTCAGCAAATCAGGGGACAATTGCCCAATCGTGCTATGTTGAGAATGGCAAATTTGTGTCCAGGGAGGGAATCATGAAAACATTTATTGGTGTTGCCGCGCTTTGCCTGTCCGCTTCGCTTGCGTTGGCCCAGGGTGAAACGCCGTCAAACCCCGACGCCCGGGTCTATTTTGTCAATCTCGCGGATGGTGACACCGTCCAGTCGCCGGTCACGGTGGTCTTTGGCCTCAGCGGCATGGGGGTTGCCCCTGCGGGGACGGAAAAGGAAAACACCGGCCATCACCACCTGCTGATCGACCGCCCGCCATTGGGTGAGGGCGAGGACGGAGCGGACGAGCTGTCCTATGGCCTGCCCGCTGACGACAATCACCTGCATTTCGGTGGCGGCCAGACCCAGGTAACACTGGACCTTGCGCCGGGCGAACACACGCTGCAACTGGTTTTGGGCGATGCGGGCCACGTACCGCATGCGACCCCGATTGTGTCCGAGGTGATTACGATTACGGTGGAGTAACCGCCTTACCCCGAACTTTGCGGTAGTCACCGTTAACCACGGCGGGCAAATTTTTGGCGCGCAGAGCCATGCAATGCTGACAACGTTGCCTGTCAGACAACTATGTTGACTGTCGTTTCTATCCCGCCCGAGACCTCGACATATGTCATCGAAACGTTGCGGGCCTCGGCCGGGGACATACGCCGATAGAGCGAATCCCGCTTATTGCCGGGGTTTCCCGCCTCGTAGAACTGCGTGGTCAGAACCTCGCGGTCTCTTTCTAAAACCTTGACATGGATATGCGGCGTCCGGCCCGGATAGCTGCCTGGCTTGATTGTCCGGAAACTATAGCGACCCTGCGCGTCCGTGATGTCGTGTCCAAAGCCCTGAAACCCCCGGTCGTATTGCACATTCCGCCTGTCGCCGGGGTGAATGTATTTTCCATTCACGTCGCATTGCCAAATCTCGATCCGGTATCCTGCCCGGGGACGCCCGGCCTTGTCTGAGATCCGTCCTTTTAGGGTGATCACCTCACCTCCGGCTTCCCGAACCAGACCGACGACTTTGACCAGATCGTTATCCGCATCGGCGACGCGCATCGGTTCCGTAGGGTAGAACGGACCCTCTGCCGCATTCGGCGTCAGTTGCGCGGCAGCGGTGCGCCCTGCAGCCCAGATCGCCCCGAAAAAAGTGACCGCGCCGGTGAGAAACCCGCGCCGATTGTCTTCGCCCGTTGCCATGGCCTTCTCCCCAGTTGCACCCGGTCAGGTCTGCGCCCCGGCAGACGGGCGCAGCACCTAATATATAGACCGAAACCTGTGTGCGGCCAATTTCCACAAAGGCCGAACGAAGGGTCGTCTCCTTAGAACGCCGCAGCCAGCCGCGTGCCCTGATTGATTGCCCGTTTGGCGTCCAGTTCGGCGGCCACATCCGCGCCGCCGATGACATGTGGCGTAATCCCGCGTTCGATCAACGCATCCGCCAGACTGCGCTCGGACACCTGACCGGAACACAGAACGATCGTGTCCGCCGCAATCACCGTCGGGTCGGCGCGTTCTTCGCCAAAGCTGACATGCAGGCCTTCATCATCGATACGCTCATAGTTCACGCCGCCCACGAAATTGACGTCCTTCATTTTCAGTGTCGTGCGATGAATCCAGCCGGTGGTTTTGCCCAAACCTTTGCCATGCGCCTGTTTTTTGCGCTGCAGCAGCGTGACCTGACGTTTTGGCGCTTCGGGTTGCGGCCCTTCCGGCGCAAGACCCGAGCGGTGCTTGGCCGGGTCAGTAACACCCCATTCCTTCATCCAAGCGGGCAGGTCAGTGGTCGGGCTGTGGCCCTCTTCGACCAGATACTCAGACACGTCGAACCCGATGCCGCCCGCGCCGATCACGGCCACGGACTTCCCGACCTCGGCCTTGTTGCGCAATACGTCGACATAGCTGAGGACATTGTCCCGATCCTGCCCCGGAATCTGCGGATCGCGCGGGGTGACGCCGGTGGCAATCACCACTTCGTCATATCCGGTCATGTCCTCTGCCCCCACCTCGCGGTTCAGTTCCAGCTTCACGCCAAGATCGCTCATCATGGTGCGGTACCAGTCGACGAGGCCCCAGAATTCTTCTTTCCCCGGAACCTGCTTGGCCATGTTCAGCTGGCCGCCGATTTCGGCGGCGCGGTCGAACAGCGTCACGTCGTGACCACGCTGGGCGGCGGTCATCGCGGTGGACAGTCCGGCAGGCCCTGCGCCAACAATGGCAACGGTTTTTGGCGACTCGGCCTGGGAAATCACCAGCTCAGTTTCATTGCAGGCACGCGGGTTGACCAGACATGTGGTCAGCTTGCCGCTGAATGTATGATCCAGACAGGCCTGATTGCAGGCGATACAGGGCGCGATCTTTGCGCCGTCGCCAGCGATGGCCTTGTTCACGAAATCCGCATCCGCCAGCATTGGCCGCGCCAAGGATACCATGTCGGCGCAACCGGTCGACAGAACTTCTTCGGCCACTTCGGGTGTGTTGATCCGGTTCGAGGTGATCACCGGGATCGACACCTTGCCCATCAGCTTTTTGGTCACCCACGCAAAAGCTGCGCGTGGGACGCTGGTGGCAATCGTCGGAATTCGCGCTTCGTGCCAGCCGATTCCGGTATTCAGGATCGTAGCCCCCGCCTTCTCGATCTCCTGTGCCAGTTGCACAACTTCGTCATGGGTCGAGCCGTTGGGGATCAGATCGATCATCGACAGGCGATAGATGATGATGAATTCGGCACCCACTGCCTCGCGCGTGCGGCGCACAACCTCGATCGGCAGGCGCATCCGGTTTTCGTAGGAACCGCCCCAGCGGTCGGTGCGCTTGTTCGTGTGCGTCACAAGAAACTGGTTGAGGAAATACCCCTCGGACCCCATGATCTCGACCCCGTCATAGCCCGCTTTCTGCGCCAGAACGGCGGCAGTCACGATGTCGCTGATCTGCTTCTCGATACCCTCTTCATCCAGCTCATGCGGAGGAAACGGCGAGATCGGGGATTTTACCGGGCTGGGGGCCACACATTTCGGGCCATAGGCATACCGCCCGGCATGCAGGATTTGCATGGCGATCTTGCCGCCCGCGTCGTGCACGCGCTGGGTCACGATGGAATGGTTCGCCACTTCTGTCTCGTTGGTCATCATCGCCGCCCCGGGCAGCACCGATCCCTCAAGGTTCGGGCCAATTCCGCCTGTCACCATCAGCGCCACGCCGCCCCGGGCCCGATCGGCATAGAATTCGGCCACCCGGTTCCAGTCGCCGGTTTCCTCAAGCCCCGTGTGCATCGACCCCATCAACACGCGGTTTTTCAGCGTGGTAAAGCCCAGATCCAGCGGGGCCAGCATGTTTGGGTACGCAGTCATGGCGGAACTCTCCCTCGTAAACTCGGCTGATAGATTGACGTTCGCGTCAACATTGTCACGTGAAACCTAACGTCATACTCTTTGCCTTCGCCGTGCCGCTTGTTACAGACGCTACACAGCATTTTCACGAGGCCGCACATGACACCTGAAGAAATCGCCAGACTGCCGTATCGTCCCTGCGTCGGGCTGATGCTGATGAATGGCGAGGGCAGGATATTCGTCGGTCAGCGCAACGACCGCCACGCCGAGGCCTGGCAAATGCCGCAAGGTGGCGTGGACAAGGGCGAAGACCCCCGCGATGCGGCCCTGCGCGAACTGATGGAAGAGACGGGCGTGACTGCGGACCTGGTTCAGATCGTGGCCGAGACCGACGGCTGGCTGCCATATGATCTGCCGCATGACATCGTTCCGAAAATCTGGAAGGGCCGCTTTCGCGGGCAGGAGCAGAAATGGTTTCTGCTACGCTTTACAGGCCGTGACGATCAGATCGATATCCAGACCGAACACCCGGAATTTACCCGCTGGAAATGGCAGGAGCCCGCACACCTGGTCGACGAGATCGTTCCGTTCAAGCGGGACGTGTACCAAAGGGTGTTGGAGGCCTTTGAAGAACACCTTTTCTAAGTCAGGCGTCCGTCAGCCGACTTGACTGCGTGATGGCCATGCCTTGCGCCTACCGACACAACGGCCCACCGCCGCGCCGGGCGGTGTCGAAATGAAAATGGCCTTTGTGAAACCGGTCTGAATCTGGGCCGAGAACTGTTCCGAACAGACCACAGGCACCCTTGTGCAGTTCACGCAAAACGTCGCTGTTGTCCTCATCTGTCCAACCGTCGCCCACCGTGATGATGGTGCCGTCCCAGAGCACAAAGGAAGAAATGTCCACGGCGCGGCCTCTGGCGTGTTCCGACAGGCGCGCGCGGGGCCGGTTGTTCTGCGTCCGACAGGCGTAGTGGCCCGCAAGCCGCATTCCTTTCAGGCCGCCGCCCTTATCCGCGAATGCCGGTTTGGCCGTGTTTTCAATCCAGGTCTTCAGCGTGATTGCGGTTTCGCAATCCATCAACGCCAATTGACTGAGTGCGACATCCGAGATCTTTCGGACACGAACCGGGTTCGCGATCCTGCACCCCCTGTATGGCCCCGATATCTGCTTGAGCGTTTCGCCCAGAATGGTCCAGTCTTTGCACACCGCACCCCGATTGCGCATGCGTTCGCGTCCCAGGGCAACGTTGCGGAACTTGCAGGGCCTTAATTGCGGTCGCCGTGACTCGGTGACTTCGGTCCCGGGTGTTTCGGCAGACAGGTCCGATGCCTTGTCCGATTCAAGCGCGCCGATTTCAAAGGCAACCAGATCGACCGCGTTTCGCACCGGGCTTTCGGCACAGTCCGGTTCGGCCTGCGCTGCGGCGGACCATAGCACCAGAAGTGCGACCAGACCCCGCCTCAACGCGCTGAATCCACCGAAAGGTTCTTCACATTCAAATCCCGGGACGCCGCTGACTTGTGGGCACATCCGGATCGGGAACGGGTAAAGAATGGTCCCAGAAAGGAATTATCGCATTTACGTGCCAAATTAAGTTTCGCTTTTCAAACAGTGCCAGAACGCCGGGAGCAGCGAAGGGCTTCGGCTGAATGATAAGAAGAAATGCCTTCTGTTGTTAAACAGTTTTTTCCAAGCGATCAGGACACGTCGGCGCAAGGCTACGCAGAAAAACCCGCGCCCGATCCGCCGATCCTGAAAATGAAAACCCGCCAGCCGATCCGGCAGGCGGGTCAGGAATGCATGCATGCAGGGGTCAGAGCAATCCTTCTTCCCGCAACAGCGCGACCAGATCCGCCTCGGGCCTGGGTCCGATATGGCTGATGACTTCACGGGCGCAGATGTTGCCGATCCGGGCGCAGGTCTCATAATCCCGGCCTGTGGCCATGCCGAACAGGAACCCGGCGGCGAACTGGTCGCCCGCGCCGGTCGCATCCACCGGTACAACCTTCTGAACGGGAACGTCGATGCGCTGTCCTTCGTGCAGAATCGTCACACCGTCGCCCGAGCGGGTGCATACGACCAGCCGGCAAATCTCGGCGGTTTTGGCCAACGCTTCTTCCAGGTCGTCAGTTTCGAACAGCGATTTGATCTCGGCCTCGTTGCCGATCACGAAATCCAGCTCGTTCTCGATCAGCAGAAGGAAATCCACCCGGTGGCGTTCAACGCAGAAGGGATCGGAAATGGCGATACCCGCCTTGCCGCCGCCTTTGTGGCAATTGCGCGCGGCCTCAAGGAACGCGGCCTTGCCCTTTTCCTTGTCGAACAGATAACCCTCAAGAAACATGATCTGGCTGTTGCCTGCCACGTCGGCTGGAACATCCTTGGACGACAGTTCCGAGGAAATCCCCAGATAGGTGTTCATCGACCGTTCACCATCGGGCGAGACAAAGATCATTGAACGCGAGGTCGGCAGTTCACCACCCGGGACCGGTGCGTTCACGAAATCCACACCGTCTTCGTTCATCGCGTTGGCATAGAACCGGCCAAGCGCGTCGTCATGCACCCGACCGATGAAGGCAGCGTCCAGCCCAAGCGCTCCGGCACCGGCGATGGTATTGGCCACCGAGCCACCTGGCGTCTGGACCCGGCTGCCCATCGCGGCGTACAGCACCTCGCCGCGCTCGCGTTCGATCAGTTGCATGATGCCTTTTTCGATGCCCATCAGCTCAAGAAAGCTGTCATCGGCTTGGGAAATCACGTCAACGACGGCATTTCCGATGCCGACAAGCTGGTAGGTTTTCATAGGTTCTTGTCCTCGAATTGACAGAGATCGCGGATAATGCAGGTTCCGCACAGAGGTTTGCGCGCTTTACAATGATAGCGGCCGTGCAGGATCAGCCAGTGATGCGCGTGCAGCTGGAAATCGGCCGGAATGTTGTCCTCGATGGCACGTTCGACGGCGTCCACGTCCTTGCCGGGGCAGATCCCGGTTCGGTTGCCAACGCGAAAGATATGGGTGTCCACCGCCTGCGCCGGTTGCCGCCACCACATGTTCAGCACCACATTGGCCGTCTTGCGCCCCACCCCCGGCAGCGATTGCAGCGCGGCACGGGAGTTGGGAACTTCGCCGCCATATTCCTCGACCAGAATTCGGCTCAGCTTGATGACGTTCTTGGCTTTCTGACGAAACAAACCGATGGTCTTGATGTGTTCGGTCAGACCCTCTTCGCCCAGCTCCAGCATCTTCTGCGGTGTATCTGCGATCTTGAACAGCGCGCGCGTGGCCTTGTTGACACCCGCATCGGTTGCCTGCGCCGAAAGCGCCACCGCCACGACCAGGGTGTAGACATTCACATGTTCCAACTCGCCTTTGGGTTCCGGGTCGGCTTGTTGAAAGCGTGTGAAGATCTCTCGGATCGTGTGGTAGTCGAGTTGTTTAGCCATCCAGAACGGTATGCCCTGCCGGATCGCTGCCCGCAATTAAAAAGGCGGGAAATTGGCAATACGAATGGCCGAGTGTCGGGGCTGCTATCGGAGTTTCACGCCTACAGCCCTCGAAGCTCCGCCCCATTTGACTCCAGCCGCTCCTTGACCTTCGCCCAGTTTGCTGGATTAGCAGCCAGAACAGCCGTCGGGTCTATGTGCACCCGATACCCCCGGTTCAGCGCCCCCTCCGCCGTCTTGTTGACGCAATGACAACCATCAAGGCCGGTCAGGATCAGTGTTCCAATCCGATTGTCTTCCAAAAACTGTTCAAACGCACTCGAGGAAAAGGCATCGCCTACGGTTTTTACAAACTCCGCATCCGCATTCAGTCCAAGGCGCGGATCGGTCTCAATCCCGGCCGACCCTTCATTGCCACGCCCCTGATTGAACCAGCCGTTCAGAAGGTTCGCCAGCCTGCCCTTGAAAACGTGCCGAATGGCGATCACGGGCATTCCGGTCTCGCGAGCCTGCCTGACGGAGTCTCTGATGTTCGAAATGGCGCCATCCAACTCCGCTGCATCCCATCCGGGTATTGAGGTGAAATCAGTCTGCATGTCGATCACCACCAGCGCCGTTTCCGGACGAGCGGCCAGATCAATTGCCGGTCCGGTTGTTGGCGTGCCAATCCTGCGAATTTCATTGAGAACATAGAGAACCGCGATCACACTTCCCGCGATGATGATCCAAATAACCGACATCTCATACCTCCTCAGTCAGATCGGCGAAAAACCGTGTGAGCGCCATTTGCACCTTATGGTAAGTCGCAAGCTCTTCGGGAGAGAAGTCTGTGGAAAAACCGGCCAGTTTTGACATTTCATCTGTTCTGATCGCAGTGATGATGTCTTGGCCGGTGGGTGTCAGCCGATAGCAGTAAGAACGCGCGCGCTTGGGGTTGGCGCGACTGTCGACCAGACCGGCCTTCATCACTTCCTGCAGGATGCGCGCGACGTATTGCCGTTTTAGCTGCAACTCGGTGCACAACTGTGGGGCCGTCGCTCCGGGGAAAAGGGATAACCCCTCAAGGATCGCACGTTGTCCAACAGTTACGCCTTCACGATTGCTGCCGCGTTCAACCGCGGCTGTAATGTTGCGTAGCAGGGGCCGCGTGGCCTGAACTGCCTGATAGAGCTGATCCAACGAATGTTCCATGCCCTCAATCTTGATGGGTGCAAAACAATTCGTCAACTCAGTTGACAAGAATATGCGCAGGTTCCGGGTCGCGGCATTGGTCTGAGCGCGGTAATGTTAATGCAAGCGAAGAGGTGCAACATGAACGTCCAGAATCCAGAAACCGGCTATCACTACAACGTCATGCGCCGGGCCATCGATCTGATCGACCAGGGCGGCGAAGCGCTCAGCCTCGAAGAGCTTGCTCGCCAGATGGACATGAGCCCCGCGCATTTTCAGCGGTTGTTTTCGCGCTGGACCGGGGTGTCGCCGAAACGTTATCAGCAATATCTGACGCTGGGCCATGCAAAGGCACTGCTGAGGGAACGGTTCACCACATTGGAAACCGCGCACAATGTCGGCCTGTCCGGCAGTGGCCGCCTGCACGATCTGTTCCTCAAATGGGAATCCATGAGCCCCGGCGAATATGCCCGCAAAGGCGAAGGACTGGCGATCTTCTGGGGCTGGTTCGAAAGCCCCTTTGGCCCGGCTCTGGTCATGGGAACGGAAAAGGGCATCTGCGGTATCGCGTTTGCGTCCGAGACGGGCGGGGAAGCAGCGATGGAGGACATGGTCGCGCGCTGGCCGAATG
The DNA here is from genome assembly GCF_056537185.1 of Ruegeria sp. CG4. Classification (NCBI taxonomy): domain Bacteria; kingdom Pseudomonadati; phylum Pseudomonadota; class Alphaproteobacteria; order Rhodobacterales; family Roseobacteraceae; genus Ruegeria; species Ruegeria sp. CG4. Next base: position 109,583 of record NZ_JBQFRB010000011.1, read on the forward strand.
CGGAGTTTGTGGAAAATTCCGAACGGTTGCAATCATGGGTGCAGGGCGCCTTCGGGCCCAGCCGCGCCGAGACGCCGCTGCACCTGCTTGGCTCACCTCTGCAGATCAAGGTGTGGGAAGCATTGATGCACATCCCGTCGGGTCAGGTCACGACCTATTCCGAGATTGCGCAGCGGGTCGGTTCGCCACAAGCCGTGCGCGCCGTGGGAACAGCCGTGGGCCGCAACCCGGTCAGCTGGCTGATCCCCTGCCACCGCGCCCTGCGCAAATCCGGCGGGTTGGGCGGCTATCACTGGGGGCTGCCGGTGAAACGCGCGATGCTGGCATACGAAGCCGCGCAGGCGGATGCCTGACGCCCAGTAAGCGAGGCACCCTCGGGTGCCGCGCATCTGACTTGTTGTGGCGCGTTACTCTGCCGCCCAGCCGCCGACCGCTTTGACTTCCAGAAAGTCCTCAAGCCCCCAGACGCCGCCTTCGCGCCCATTGCCGGATTGCTTCATGCCGCCAAAGGGCGAGCCGGCACTGCGGGACTGGCCATTCATCTCAACCATGCCGGACCTCAGGGCGCGGGCCATCCGGTTGGCACGTGCACCGTCCTGTGTCTGGACATAGTTCGTCAGGCCGTAGGGCGTGTCATTGGCGATCCCGATGGCCTCCTCCTCGGTGTCGAAGGGGATCATGGTCAGGACCGGGCCAAAGATCTCCTCGCGGGCGATGGTCATCTGGTTGTTGGCATCGGCAAACACGGTGGGTCGCACATAGTAGCCCTTGTTCAAACCTTCAGGCCGACCGGTGCCGCCCGCGACCAGGCGTGCGCCTTCGTCAATGCCTTTCTGGATCAGGTCCTGAATCTTGGTCCACTGCACCTCATTCACGACCGGGCCAATGTGGCGACCTTCTTCGGCGGCGCTGCCGACAGTGACCTTACCGGCCACTTCGGCCGCCGTTTCGACCGCCTGATCATAAATCGGACGTTGCACCAGCATTCGGCTGGGCGCGTTGCAGCTTTGGCCCGTGTTGTTCATCATGTGCAGAACGCCGCGCTTGACCGCCTTTTCGTCCGCGTCGGCGAAGACGACATTGGCGCCCTTGCCGCCCAGTTCCAGATGAACTTTCTTCAAGGTATCAGCCGCGCTTTTCGAAATTGCGGTCCCAGCACGGGTCGAGCCGGTGAAGCTGACCATATCCACATCCGGATGCGCAGACAGTTGCGAGCCGACCCCGGCGCCATCACCGTTGACGAGGTTGAACACACCGGGCGGAAAGCCTGCCTCGTCCATCATCTCGGCAAAGATCATCGCGTTCAGCGGGCTTTGTTCCGAGGGTTTCAGCACCATGGTGCAGCCTGCGATCGCCGCCGCACCGACCTTGAGCGTGATCTGGTTCATCGGCCAGTTCCACGGGGTGATCAGGGCCGCCACGCCGACGGCCTCGTAGATGATTCGGTCATTTGGGGCGTGGTCGCCCAGCGGACGCTCGAACTCAAAGGCTTTGGCGGCCCGGATGAAGTTCTTCAGGTGCCAGATACCTGCACCCGATTGCTGGGTGCGCGCCATGTCGATGGGCGCACCCATCTCAAGCGACATTGCCTGCGCCAGATCTTCGCTGCGGGTCTGGTAGATATCTGCAAGTTTTTCCACCATTGCGATCCGCTGCGCCACCGGTGTCGCCATCCAACCCGGCAGAGCGGCCTTGGCAGCAGCAACTGCAGCGTCGGTATCCGCCTGGGAGCCCAGTGAAATCACCGCGCATGGTTCCTCGGTCGAGGGGTTGATGACGTTGAAATCCTGGGGCGCTGACGGCGCGACCCACTGTCCGTTGATGTAGAAATTGCGTTTCTCGATCATGGCCTGTCCTCCTGATCCTGTTGCCCCGGCTTCGGGCTCGGCGTCACTCTGTCATTGCCGCCAAATACGGGCAAGAGATAATTTGATCAAATTATTTCTGCGAATTGCTGACTGCTTTGCCCTGCATATGGTTTAACAATTGCGGAAAGTGTTTAGGTTTACGGCAACCGACTCGGTTTTTTCACAGGAAAGGAGATGTCCCATGGGTTTGCGCATCAACGATACCGTCCCGAATTTCACTGCAGAAACGGATCAGGGCACTGTTCAGTTCCACGATTGGATCGGCGACAGCTGGGCCATCCTGTTTTCGCACCCCAAGGATTTTACCCCGGTCTGCACCACCGAATTCTCGGCTGTGGCGCAGCTGAACGATGAATGGGCTGCGCGTAACACCAAAGTGATCGGCGTGTCCGTCGACGGTGTGGAAGATCACAAGAAATGGAAAAAGGACATCGAGGCCTATGGCAATGCCAACCCCGGTTTCCCGATTATCGCCGATGACGGTCTGGCGGTATCCAAGGCCTTTGACATGCTGCCTGCCGAAGCCTACCTGCCCGATGGCCGCACACCTGCCGACAGCGCCACGGTGCGGTCGGTCTTTATCATCGGGCCGGACAAGCAGCTGAAGCTGTCCATGACCTATCCGATGACTGTCGGCCGCAACTTTGCCGAGATCCTGCGCGCGCTGGACGGGTTGCAGATGAGCGCGAAGGGCGTAGCGACCCCGGCAAACTGGGTTCCGGGTGAGGATGTGATTATCCCGCCCACCGTGTCGAATGAAGACGCCAAAGCGAAGTTTGGCGAGTTCGAGACGATCTTCCCATATCTGCGCAAGACCAAGGCGCCGTCGTAACGGCTGCTTGGGTCCAGGGGGGGCTGCCCCCCCATCGCGCCCCTCGGGGCGCGATTTCTCCCGAAGGTAATTTCTATCTGATTACGGCAGTGGTCTTTGTGGGTGCAGGTGTAGCTTCGCCCGGTAAGCAGCGCGCTTGAATTCGCGGGTCAGCTTGTCGCTGAGCGGTGGTTTTGTCTGAATGGTGGAGCCGCCGATTTCCCGCGCCACTTCACGGTTGCCGCTGCCCAGCAGGGCGTGGATCGGCTGGCCGGTCAGCCAGTGCATCTGCTGAAACGTGTCCACGGGGCGGTCGATTTCGTTGGTTGCGGCCAGCAACCGTTCTGCGGCGCGCCGGCCAACCATCTGGCACACGCATTGCAGACCGATGACTTTCGGCAGGATCAGTTTCAAACCGTTCTTCTCGGCCAGGGTCTGCACCGGTACTTCGCGCTGTTTCACAGGGATGCGGATGTATTGCTCGGGTGTCGCAAGAGAGTCCAGCATGTCCAGTGCTTGGGCCATGCGGGGGGGATCTATGCGCAGATCATCCTCGGTGATGATGGCCAGTTCGATCTGTTCATCGACCATCTTTTTCCAGATCCGCCTGTGGCTTTCGAAGACGCCGATTTCAGCGGAGCGCAGGGGAAACGGATAATGGGGGCGGTGCAGGTTGCCGGGATGCAGTCTGACATGCGCGATCTGGTCCGGGTCGCGACCGTTCACGGCCTCGAACAATTCGGCATTGGGAAGGTCTTGGCACAACTGATCGGCATTGGCGCGGCGCGCTGTGCTTGAGGACATATGAATGACAAAGGATCGCATGCCCCCGTGCATAGATCACGCGGGCACGGGGGGAAAGCGAAACCGGAGGGAAACACTTTCCCGTACCGCGTCAGAACTTGTAGCGCAGGCCGAGATTTATGCTGAACGTATCCAGATCGTCCTCGACAGACCCGGTCAGCGCGCCGTTTGGCGCCAAACGATCGGACGAAACATCAAAGGCGCGCGAATAGCGGGCATCGACGATGAAGGCGGTGTTGTCATTGATGTCATACGCCGCCCCGGCAATCAGTTGTGCGGCAAAATCGGTGCCGCTGTCGTTCAGCTCAACCCCCGGACCATAGGCGAAGTCCAGATCTGAATAGGTCGCACCCAGACCAAAACCGAAATAGGGTGTCAGCGGTCCGCCTTGTTTGATGTCGAACAGGATGTTTGCAAACAGCGAGGTCTGAGTGACATCGCCCGAGATATTGCCCTCGGTCGCCGGTCCGTTGCCAGTGAAGTTCACCCCGTCCACATCATTTTCGCGATAGGACAATTCCAACTCGATCCGGGCTCCGATCCTGTCGTTGGACCATTGCGGAACTTCCGTCCCGATTGCCACGCCAAGCCCATAGCCCGCGTCGAAATCGGTATCAACTGATTGGTTCGCGCCACCGATCGAGCCCGAAAAATCGCTGTCCTGTAACCGGCTGTAGCCGGCGAAGCCCTGAATATAAGCGCCCTCGGTCAGGCTTTGCGCGCCAGCGGCGGAAACGCCCAGGCCCAATGCGGCAGAGGCGAGGATGAAACGGGTGATCATGGTCATGTCCTTTGTTCCGTAAGATGCACGGGGCACATGTGGGGCGGATCGGAACAAACGAAAGCCGGTTCCCGATCAACTCGGGTCACGGTGGATTTGAACGGCGTGAGTGAATAATTTCGCCGGCGGCATCGGCCCTATTGGCAATGGTGCAAGCCGCTCTAATGTATGAGGAAAACAACCGCAGGCGCATGAGATTGCGGCTCACGCGCCCGCATCGTCTTAGTGCATGAAATGCAGGGTCGAAAAGCTTTGCCGCCAGTCTGAAACTTGCCCCGCTATATCCTTTTTTGCCAAACCGTCTGCAATCTGCGTGGCCAGCTGTTCGGCGTCGGCCGCAGTCATGCCCCACCGGACCAGTTCCGGTGTTCCGATGCGCAGGCCGTTCAGATCGCCGGCGACAGCGTTAACGGGCAACCCGATGCCACAGGCCAGGAAACCCGCATGCCGCAGTGTTTTTGAGGCCGCTTGCCCGCCGCCAAAGGGCTCCGCCAGCACGGCGAACTGATGCGAGGCGGTAAAGCCCCCGGCACCCGCAAAAACCGGAACCCCTTTGGCATTCAACGCTTCGGCCAGCGCTTTGGCCATCGCAATCATCGCCGCCGCGTATTCGGCACCAAAATCGCGCCAGTCCAGCATCGTCACAGCCAGGGCCGCCGATTTGGCCGCGTCGAAATTTGCCGTCATGCCGGGAAAGGCGATGCGATCCAGCGCCTGCGCAATCTCGGCGTCATTGCTGACGATCAGTCCCCCTGCAGGTCCGCCCAGGCTTTTGTAGGTGCTCATGGTCATGAAATGCGCGCCTTCGGCCAGCGGGTTGCGCCAAGCCTTTCCGGCAATGATCCCACATTGATGCGCGGCATCGAACATGACCCTGGCATCGATTTCATCAGCGATGGCACGGATTTCGGCGACCGGATGTTCAAACAGATTCAGGCTGCCGCCAATCGTGATCAGGCGAGGCCGTTCCGTCAGCGCGATCTGCCGCAACTGGTCCAGATCGACCGTATACCCATCGGGATTGACCGGCGCTTCGATGGTTCGCAGGCCGAACAGCCCGGCACAGCCGGCCAGGTGATGGGTGACATGCCCGCCAATTGACGCGGGTGGTGCGATGATCGTGTCGCCCGGTTTGCAGGTGGCCATAAAGCCGTAAAGATTCGCAATCGCCCCAGAAGGTACCCGGATTTCGGCATATTTCGCATCGAAAATCTCGGCACACAGCTCGGCCGCGATCACCTCGATCTCTTCAATGGCTTCCAGGCCCATCTCGTACTTGTCGCCGGGATAGCCCAGCGAAGGGCGCGAGCCGATGCCCGAGGCCAGCAATGCCTCGGCCTTCGGGTTCATTACGTTTGTGGCAGGGTTGAGGTTGAAGCACTCTTTCTCGTGGATGTCACGGTTTCGTGCCACAAGCTGGTCAATCCGCCCCAGCAGATCTGCCGAGGACGCCTGTGCCGTCCTGGCCGCGATATCCTGCACAAGTGTCTCGCATGCCGCAGGGACCCAGGCCCGTTGTTCGATTGTCATATCCGTGTCCTCCATTTGCGGCCAAGATTGATCACTTCGAATGACAGCGCAAATCAGATTTGCTATTTCTTGGCGTAGAAAAGCTAAGGCTAGGAATTTGCCCGTTTCACCACGCCGCCCCAAGGGGCCACCCATGAACGCCCTGCGCGCCTTCGAGGCCGCGGCGCGTCACGGCAGTTTTGTCGCCGCTGCGGATGAACTGAACGTCACGCCCGGTGCGATTTCCCAGCATATCAAGGCGTTGGAGGGCTGGGCAGGGGTGACATTGTTCCGCCGGAATGCGCAGGGCGTACAGTTGACCCCGGCTGCCCGCAGTCTGAGCCGCGAATTTACCGAGGCCTTTGACGCGCTTGCATCCGCGACGCAAAGCCTGAGGAACCAGCAACCCAATGCGGATATCCATATCGCCGCTCTGCCGTCGGTCGCGCAGCTTTGGCTGCCCGCCCGGCTTGGGCGGATCCGGAAAATCTATCCTGATATCAATTTCTCGGTCACCGCGCTGGAATCACCGCCCAACCTGACGCGCGAGTTTTTCGACCTGTCCGTATTCTTCGCCATCCCCGATGGCAGCGCCGAGCAGGTGGTCCTGGCCAGGGATATCACCTTTCCCGTCTGCACTCCGGCATTGGCCGAAGACGTCGCAAAGGGTCGCGATCTGGGCACCCTTCCATTGTTGCACGATCAGACATGGCAGGACGATTGGGCGATTTGGTCGGATAAATCCGGGCGGGCGCTGGCTGATCCGCAAAAAGGACCGCGCTATTCCCTGTACAGTCTGGCTGTCGAGGAAGCCAAATCCGGGGCGGGGGTCTTGATGGGCCATGCCTGCCTGATCGAACAGGCGCTGCACACTGGATTGCTCTGCCCGTTATTTCCCGAAAGATGCGAGAGCGGCCTCTCACTGGTCCTGAACCGCCCGCACAGGACCCGGCGCAGGCCAGAGGTCGATGAAATCGCCGACCTGCTGAAACAGAGCGTGCAGTCGCCGGAAACCCGACCTGAAAACCAAAGCCCATAAAAAAGACCCCGGCCAAAGCCGGGGTCTTCTGTATTTCTGAATAAGGGGCAGATTACTCTGCGCTTTCCTCTTTCTTTTCTTTCTTCTCGGGGACGATCTCTTCACCGGTTTCCTGATCGACGACTTTCATCGACAGGCGAACCTTGCCACGATCGTCAAAGCCCAGCAGCTTGACCTTCACTTCCTGACCTTCCTTCAGAACATCCGACGGATGGTTCAGGCGGCGATTTTCGATCTGGGACACGTGCACCAGGCCGTCGCGCTTGCCAAAGAAGTTCACGAAGGCACCGAAGTCGACGATCTTGACCACCTTACCGGTATAGACCTGACCTTCTTCCGGCTCGGCCACGATCGAATAGATCATGTCATAGGCCTTCTTGATCGATTCACCATCGGGCGAGGCAATCTTGATGACGCCATCGTCGTTGATGTCGACCTTGGCACCCGAAACCTCGACGATCTCGCGGATGACCTTGCCGCCCGAGCCGATCACTTCGCGGATCTTGTCGGTCGGGATGTTCATGGTCTCGATGCGCGGGGCGTGGACCGAGAATTCGTTGGTCTCGGACAGGGCTTTGCCCATCTCGCCCAGAATGTGCATCCGGCCGTCCTTGGCCTGTGCCAGAGCGGTTTCCATGATCTGCGGCGTGATGCCTGCGACCTTGATGTCCATCTGCAGCGAGGTGATGCCGTTTGCGGTACCCGCAACCTTGAAATCCATGTCGCCCAAGTGGTCTTCGTCACCCAGAATGTCGGTCAGAACGGCATAGGAGCCGTCATCTTCCAGGATCAGACCCATGGCCACACCGGCAACCGGCGCTTTCAGCGGAACGCCTGCATCCATCATCGACAGCGAACCGCCGCAGACAGAGGCCATCGAGGACGAGCCGTTGGATTCAGTGATCTCCGACACCACGCGGATGGTGTAAGGGAAGTCGGTCGGCGCAGGCAGAACCGCCTGCAGCGCACGCCATGCCAGCTTGCCGTGGCCGATCTCACGACGACCGGGCGAACCAACGCGGCCAACTTCACCAACCGAATACGGAGGGAAGTTGTAGTGCAGCAGGAAGTTCGATTTGAAGTTGCCGTGCAGCGCGTCGATGAACTGCTCATCGTCGCCAGTGCCCAGCGTGGTCACGGCCAGCGCCTGCGTTTCACCACGGGTGAACAGGGCAGAACCGTGCGTACGCGGCAGCAGCGAGGTTTCGGCTTCGATGGCGCGGACATCGGTGGTCGAACGACCGTCGATGCGCTTGCCGCCTTTGACAACGTCGCCGCGCAGGATGCCGGCTTCCAGCTTTTTCATCGCGGAACCCAGGTTCGCGTCTTCCAGCTGTTCCTCGGTCAGCGCTTCCTTGATCGCTTCACGGGCAGCGGCAACAGCGGCGGTACGCTCTTGCTTGTCGGTGATCGCGAAGGCGGCGCGCATCTGCTCTTCACCGGCTGCGGCAACGGCAGCGTACAGGTCCGAGTAGTCGGGCGCTTGGAAATCGAACGGCTCTTTCGCGGTTTCTTCGGCCAGATCGATGATCAGGTCCAGAACCGGCTGGATCTGTTCGTGCGCGAAGTTCACGGCGCCCAGCATTTCTGCCTCGGACAATTCGTACGCTTCGGATTCCACCATCATCACGGCGTTCTTGGTGCCAGCGACAACCAGGTCCAGACGCTGTTCGGAGTTCAGGCGCAGGTCCTGCATGTCGTCCACGGTCGGGTTCAGGACATATTCGCCATCCACAAAACCAACACGAGCACCGGCGATCGGGCCCATGAACGGTGCGCCGGAAATGGTCAGAGCCGCAGAAGCAGCGATCATCGCAACGATGTCGGGATCGTTGACCAGATCGTGGCTCAGCACGGTGCACATCACCAGAACTTCGTTCTTGAAGCCGTCAACGAACAACGGACGGATCGGACGGTCGATCAGACGCGCGGTCAGCGTCTCTTTCTCGGTCGGGCGCGCCTCGCGCTTGAAGAAGCCACCCGGAACTTTACCGGCGGCATAGTATTTCTCTTGGTAGTGCACGGTCAGCGGGAAAAAGTCCTGACCGGGCTTTTGTTGCTTGGCAAAGGTCACGTTGGCCATGACGCTGGTTTCACCCAGCGTGGCAATCACGGTGCCGTCGGCCTGACGGGCAACCTTGCCGGTTTCCAGTGTCAGCGTCTCCTCGCCCCACTGAATCGATTTCTTTGTTACATCAAACATATGCGTATCCTAGAAGGGAGCACTCCCGGCCCTCCGGGTCTCCCGTTTGCATGGCGGCCCCATTGCCGCCGACCCCACTTTATCTTCCATTCGAGTGCCGGGGTCAGGGCACAACGTCTCAGATACCCGCGCGCTTACATGAGTTTTGGCCCGAAGGGAAGGGAAACCGGATGCCGATAGCGAAAGGGTGCCGAAAGCGTTTAGAAAGACCGTTCGCGCGATTTGCGCAGCGCGCGGATGTCTTGCGCGGGCTCTGCCGTCGGCGCGGTTGTGGCACTTGGTGCACCTTTGTCTTTGGACTTTAAAAGCGCCAAAGCAGATACGGACCAGAGCCACGCATTCAGCCACAGCAGTGCGCCGCTTGCGACGAGCCCTCTCAGGATGATCTCAAGGTCGAAGTCGGGCAAAGTCTGGACGGTCAAGATTGAAAACATGGACAAAATGATGGGAAGTAATGCGTAAACCGCCGTGAGTATGCCGAAATAAATCTGCAGGAAAATCGAAACGAAAAAGACGCAGAACAGCGAGATAAAGCTGCGCCTGAACCCGCCAAAAAATGCATGGCCTGGCGCACGCAGCCCAGCGGATTGTGCGGCACTTGCCATAGGCACTGCCATGACCGCGTAGAATGCGGCTAATACGAGAAAAAAATGATTAATTTGCTGCCCACTGCGATTAGCGCGAACGCGACCTGAGTGCTTTCGGCTGCATTTTGCAGAGCGCTCCAAGAGAAGGGTTCACCCACCTGCCAGATGGCAAACAAGATAGCGGACAGGTTCACAATGAAGGTCAGGCACCACAGTGCCGCCGCAAACAACAATCCGTACATTACCGACTACAGAACCAAAGCCCTGTAATCCGTGCGCCGCGTTTCCCCCTTCAATGCCAGAGCAGCGCGTATCCCGAACAGGCTGATGAAGGCGCTTGTAATCGGCTCGCTGACATGACCGGCCAGCCCGAGGGTGAAAATATCCAGAACCATCCACACAACTATTGAGGCGAGGCTGATCGCAAGGCTGGGAAAAACCATGCGGGGAGTGACGCGGAGCGACAGCACGAATGAGTTCAGAAATAGGAGCATTAAACAGGCTTTTGACATAGCCTTAAGTTGTGCAGGCAGACACACCTCAACCCACTGGCAATGTCAAATGCGTGGGTCGACAGTTCTGAAAAAAGAGGTTCGATGGCCACAACAAAAAACGCCCGCCAGAATGGCGGGCGTTTGAAACAAATGCAAAAAGCGATTAGCGGCGGATGCCCAGCTTTTTGATCAGGTCCTGGTAACGCGCTTCTTCCTTGCCTTTCAGGTAGTCCAGCAGCTTACGGCGCTGAGCAACCATCTTCAGCAGACCACGACGACCGTGGTTGTCTTTCTTGTGGGTCTTGAAGTGCTCGGTCAGGGTGTTGATGCGCGAGGTCAGGATGGCAACCTGGACTTCAGGCGAACCGGTGTCGCCCTCTTTGGTTGCGAATTCTTTCATGACGCGTGTTTTTTCAGCGGCAGTGATCGACATCGGGGTCTCCTTTGAAAGGTTAGAGTGAATGGCGCAGGCCGGGATGTCGTCCAGCGCAGGCCCATGGAGAAAACCGCACCGATTCCGATGCGGATGCGCGCGTATAGGCGCATTTGCGGCAAATGGCAAAGGGAATCTCCTGGCTCAGTCCGGAAGGCCCAGCTGTTCCAGTTCTGCTTCGGTCATGAATTGGATATCATCTGCCGTGATACCTTGGGCACCGAGCAGATGCGCCACATCCTGCCCGTTGACCATCACCCGGATCAGATTTTCGTCTTCGGCGTCGGTTTCCAGGCGAATATCGGGTTCTTCAGCGTCATTCCAGGAAATCAGCAACTTGTCCTGCCCTGGCTGAAAATCCATCACTGTGACCTGATCGTCGTCGTCCTCGGGGCTCAGAACAAATGTATCCGCGTCCTGTCCGCCAGTGACGATATCGCCGCTTTCCGCCAGAATCGTGTCTTCCCCTGCGCCACCGTTCAGGAAGTCTGCTGATTGTTCCGCGTCGCCATCGTCGCCTGAAATAAGATCATTGCCATCGCCGCCGAAAACGACGTCTTCACCGGCCCCGCCGCTTAGCGTGTCATTGCCATAGCCGCCCTGCAGCACATCATCGCCTTCCCCGCCGGTCAGAATGTCATCACCTTGCCCACCAATAAGCGTGTCGTCACCCTGCCCACCGTGCATCTCGTCCGAACCGCCATGTCCATAAAGCTCGTCATCCCCGCAATCGCCGTTCAGAAGATCATCCCCATCCATGCCATGAATCAGGTCATCGCCTTCTGCACCGGACACGATGTCGTTGCCGGTGTCCCCGAACAACATGTCGTCCTCATGGCTGCCTTCGATGATCAAATTGTTGTCCTGAACGTCAATCGGATCATCCCCGGACGCGTCTGTTTGCGTCTCGGTGTCATCGCCCGTTTCGGGGACTTCAGTGCCCTCGAACTCGGGTTCTTCAGTTCCGGTGGGCAGGTCTTCAACCTCGGGAGGGGCCGGGTCATCGACATTGTCGTCGATTTCCAGAAACGCCCCCTGGCCAGCGTCATCCGGCTGATCCAGTGCGACGTCGTTATCTGATTCTTCATCTTCGGACGAAAAGATATCGCTGACCGCGTAGGCGGCACCGCCCACGGCCGCCAGTCCAAGCAAACCGATCAGAAACATGAAAATCCTCCGAAAGCCTGGTGAAATATCCCATGGATTCAGAAGTTTGGTCAAAGCAAGCCTGAGGGTGTGGTTAACCTTTTGTCACCACGCTTGGGGCTGCTGAGAGTAGGCGATGTAGAGGGGATGCTTGGGATGCCCGTCTTTTGTCAGCCCAAGATGAAACAGGGGCTGGCCGGTTCCGCGCAGCAGGTTTTCAACGGCAGGGCCACGCTCAAGATGTGCGCCGTGGGTGCCCCAGGCGGCGATGACCTGGTCGGCCCATTGGACACCGTCCAGAATGGCCGCGTCATTCTCGGGTCCGACCGGATCGGGGGCGGCTCGCATCTTGCGCGGGTCGGTGTCGCGCCAGGCAAAGATGTTGGTCACCTGAAATGCGCCGAACCCCAATGCCCGCGCCCGACGTTCGCACCGTTCCACCGTTGGGTCGTTCTGTACCTCGGTCGCGGTCGATGGGTTCAGCATGACGAACAGCGCCTTGCGCCCCGTCGGATCCCAGATGCGTGTCAGGCTATAGCGATAGTTCTCGCAATCGGAATACACGGCGGTCGAGGGCGCGTCGCCTTTGGTGTGGGAACGGGTGATCATGATGGGTTAGTGACCAATTGCGCCGGCTTTCGCAAGCGCAAGCTCAGCGGTCGGTGTATTTGTCCAAACCTTTGTCGACCCAGTTCAAGGCATATCCTGCTGGCCCGCGTATGCCCTGTTTCGGATTTGTGGGACAATCAAGCTGCACATGCGGATTGTCACGCAGAAGCGTGAGCGCGTTCCTGGCCGCCCCCAACTGGTCCTTGGTGACTTTGGGCACGTCGCTGTGCTTGACGGCTGCCAATGTCATCCGATGCAGCGCCGAAGCCAGTGTCCAGACCGTATGATACCGCAGGCCTTCCAGTTTTGGGTGCGCCGCGATGCGGGCGATGACGGCAACCAAAACGTCATAGAAGGTCAGGTCCCTGTTTGTCCGCAAAATCTCGGCGGCCACGTAAACATCTGCAGGGTCCGCGCCGGGTTTCAACCCGTCATGGATCGGCGCCGTATCGGGCAGGTTCCCCGCCAGGACTTTCAGCGACTGCCGGGTTTCTTCCAGTTCGGACACCGGCGCGTGAATGTCGAAGGCCGAATACAACGTGTTCAGACGCGCGTTTTCCTCTTCCAACTCGGCGACATGCGCCTCTGTTTCGTCGAGCTTTTGTTTGACTTCACGAAGCTGAACTTCGAACTCGCCAAGCTTTGCGGACGAAATGTAGCGTGGGATCGCCTTAAGGCGCTCGGGCTTGCGGATGATCCATATGACCAGCCCCAGGGCGATCAGCGACCAGATCGAGATGTTTTCAAGAAACAGCTTCAGGTATTGGAAGACCGCATCGTTTTCCAACGTGAACCCCCATCGTTGCAATCGGTAATCCGACCGTAGCGACAAAACCGAGTTGGGGGAACATCGCTCAGCTATCGACGAACACGCGGCTGGGATGCAATTCGCCGGATTTGTAGATGCCCACGGCCACAGCCTTGCCATCCAGTGAGGCCCAAGCCTCATCGCCGTATTCAACGTCCGATGCCAGAACCATGCCCGGATTGCCATTGCGCAGGCGGGTAGCACCTTCGGGGGTGCATTTCAGCTCGGGCAGGTCGGACAGGCCGGTCTCCAGCGGGTGCAGGTAATCGTCCAGTGCCTCGGTCTTGGCCATTTCATCGATCTGTTCGATGCTCAGTCCGTCTTCGGCCTCGAACGGGCCGGACCAGATGCGGCGTAGCTCTCTGACGTGGCCGTGACAGCCCAGTGCCTCGCCCAGATCGCGTGCGATCGAACGGACGTAGCCGCCCTTGCCGCATGTCATTTCCAGCACGACGTGATCTTCGTCGGGGCGGTCGACAAGTACCAGTTCCTCGACCCATAACGGGCGGGCGGACAGGTCCACATCCTCGCCGTCGCGGGCCAGCTTGTAGGCGCGCTGGCCGTCGATCTTCACGGCTGAGAACTTGGGCGGCACCTGCATGATGTCACCCAGAAACGGGGCCAGTGCCTGTTTGATGTCGTCATCCGAGGGGCGCGCGGGACTTTCAGCGATCACCTCGCCTTCGGCATCGTCGGTGTTGGTGGCCTGACCCAGACGCACGGTGAAAGTATAGGCTTTCAAAGCATCGGTGATGTAGGGAACGGTCTTGGTCGCCTCGCCCAGAGCTACGGCCAGAACACCGGTCGCTTCAGGGTCAAGTGTACCTGCATGGCCCGCCTTTTTTGCATCCATCGCCCAACGCACCTTGTTGACCACTGCGGTCGAGGTCATGCCCGCGGGCTTGTCCACCACCAGCCAACCGGAAATATCGCGGCCCTTGCGTTTGCGTCCCATACTGCACCTAGAAGATTGCTGAGGCGCGCGGGTTAGCGGATCGCCTCACTGCTGTCAATTTGCTGGCGCATCCTCGACCACGCCGACGATTGGCCCCAGCGAAAACCCGACATCGGACCGTTTGTTCGCCCGGTCATACATCCGAGAGATATTGCCGTCGAAGAACAGCGCGTTGGGCGTACCCAGAAGATCCCGGAACAGGCCGCCGAACTCGTGGAAAGTGACGTAATCATCCGAAATTGCAAACACAGCGCGGGTGCCGTCGGCACTGGTGCCCACACCGTTGCGCACATAGAGCGAGGTCGAATCGGGCAGGAAGCGCGGATGCAGCTCTCCGTTGATGACCAGCATCGGGCCGGATTGTGTGGCAAAACGGCAGTCGGGAACCTGATCGACGAAATCCAGTGTCTCGAATACGTCGGCGCGCCCCTCGCGAATGCAGAACACGCCATTGGGCAACAGACCGAAATTGCCGGGGCCCGGATTGGCGATCACGCGCATCTGTTCCTGGCCGTCTTCGACATAGTGACCGACAGGTGAGCGGTCTTCGTGATACATGCCCGCATTCATCGCGAAGGCAAGCCGTTTGCCGCCCGGTTTCAGTGCATCATTGACGGAAGAGAAGTGCCCCAGCAGCTCGCCGTTTTCATCGTTCAGAAACAGACGCAGATCTTCGTTCGCGGCATCCACCTCGCAGACGGTGTACCGCTTGCTCTCATGGGTCAGCTTCTCACAGGTCACCGCAGAGGCTTGCGCGGCCCAGAAGGCCGCGATCAGCGAGACGGCGGGGCGGATCACTCGTCCAGATCGCGGCGCACCGCGTCCTGATCGAACATGCGGCGGGTGTCGTCCAGCCGGTCGAACGTGTCGTCCAGCCGGAACCGCAGATCGGGCGAGAATTTCAGACCGACCTTCTTGCCGACCATGCGCCGCAGCTCACCCTTGTTGCGGGCGAGCAACGCGATCACGTCCTCCTGCCCCTTGCCGCCCAGTGGCAGCACGTAGGCAGTGGCAATCTTCAGATCGGGCGAGGTGCGCACCTCGCCTACGGTGATCGACATGCGGTTTAGGTCGGGGTCGTGGACATCTCCGCGCGCCAGAACCTCGGACAGGGTGCGGCGGATCAGTTCGCCGACGCGTAGCTGTCGTTGGGACGGGCCGGGGCCATCGTGAAATTTGTTCTTTGCCATAAACCCCGATCTAAGCGCAAAGCGGGGCTTTGCCAAGCGGGCGCGAACGGGGTAGGAGGCTTTGAGCCGACCATCCGGCAGGCAACGCGAAAGGACCAGCGCCATGACCCATATTCCGGGGATCGTCATCACAGGGGCTTCGGGCCGTATGGGGCAGATGCTGATCAAGACCGTCACGGACAGTGATCAGGTCCGTCTGGTCGGTGTGGTCGAGCGTAACGGCCACGACTGGATCGGTCAGGATGTCGGCGAGGCGATGGGTGGGCAGGCGCTGGGCGTGGCCGTGACCGATGACCCGCTCGAGGCTTTCGCGCAGGCGCAGGCCGTCATCGATTTCACCGCACCCGAGGCGACGCTGGAATTTGCCGCCCTGGCCGCGCAAGCGCGTTGCGTGCACGTGATCGGCACCACCGGCATGACCGAAGAACAGATCGCGGCGCTGGAACCGGCCGCGCGCCATGCCGTTATCGTGCGGGCCGGTAACATGAGTCTGGGGGTCAACCTGCTGGTACAACTGACCAAAAAGGTTGCCGCCGCGCTGGATGAGGATTTCGATATCGAGATCATCGAAGGCCATCATCACCACAAGGTCGATGCACCTTCAGGTACCGCGCTGATGTTGGGCGAGGCGGCCGCCGAAGGACGGGGCGTCAATCTGGCCGATGTGTCCGACCGGGGCCGCGACGGCATTACCGGCGCGCGCAAGCGCGGTGACATTGGGTTCCACGCCATTCGGGGCGGGGACGTTGTCGGCGAGCATGACGTACTGTTCGCAGCCCCCGGCGAACGCATCGTATTGCGCCATCTGGCCTCGGACCGCGCCATCTTTGCACGCGGTGCGCTGAAGGCGGCGCTGTGGGGGCAGGGCAAGGCGCCCGGTCAGTATGACATGGTGGATGTGCTGGGGCTCTGACCCGTAGACAGGTCGCAAGCCGGCGCTAAAGTCCGGGTATGCGTATCCTGAAATCCCGTGTGGCAAGCGGCCTGTTGCTATTGGTGTTCTATCTGACACTGCTGCCTTTTCTGGTGCATGGGTTTGGCGTGATCGGTATTGGGCTGTCTGACGATGCAGCCCAGCGCAGCTATTTGTTTGCCGACGGTCAGAGCATCGGCAATACGATGATGATGGTGCACATACTGGCCGGTACGGTGCTGGTGGCATTGGTGCCGCTGCAACTGATCAAAAGGCTTCGGCTTGGATTCAACCGATTTCACCGTGCATTGGGTTCTGTTCTGATTTCGCTGGCATTGATCACAGGCGCGGCGGGAATGGCCTATATCCTGTTGCGAGGGACGATTGGTGGCCCGGTGATGTCTGTGGGCTTCTTCCTCTATGGCCTGTGCCTGTTTGTTTCGGCTCTGATGCTGGCCCAAAAGGCAATGGCAGGTGATCGCGCTGGTCACTGGGCGTGGGGATTGCGACTGTTCTGGCTGGCGCTTGGGTCTTGGTTATACCGTGTGCACTACACCCTATGGTACCTGCTGACCGGCGGGCTTGGGTCAGAGCCCGATTTCTCGGGCCCTTTTGATCTGGTGCAGAATTTCGCGTTCTTTCTTCCCTATCTGCTTGCCGTGCAGGTTTGGATTTCAGGGCGATTTAACGACCATCAGCGGGCGTTGCTCACAGATCCCTGATCTTGTCCGCACGCAGCGGGCAGGCGAGGTAGACACCGAATTCCTTCCCGATGTCAGCGCTGACCCGGGCGTGGACCTTGCCTTGACGGTCCAGGAACCGCTGGTCGTCCTCAACGGGAAAAATCCCCTCATGCCAGATGCCGGGATGGATATAGAGACCGCGCGAGCCGTCGCACCAAAACGCCACCACCTTGTCGGGGGTCAGGTTATCGCCGGGCAGCGCGGCAGGCACGATGAACGGTCTGTTATCCAGCGGCCAGAACATCTGCCCGCCATCCGGATGATAGTTCATGTGCCACAACAACACCTGATCGCGCGGCGCGGTTTGCTGTTCCGGTTGCGCTTGCTGCGGATCGGTCGACCAGCCAAGCACATAGTGACCATTGACGGCCTCGTTTCGACCATAAAGCACATCACCCTTCCATTCCCCATGGAATGTGCCCTCGACCCAGCCACCTTCGTCACCGGTGCCGTCATCGATCGGCCGCCAGCCCTGTTGCGGCCAGCGGACGATTTCGATTTCGAACGTATCAGGGTCATCGACCAGACAGCCGTAGCCTTTTACCGACTGCTCTGTCGCCCGGATTAGCGGAACCTTATGCCATGGCAGCGACGGCTTGGAGCTCGCTTCGAAGATGTATTCCGGCGCGTTCATGATGCCCCCAGATGTCTGTCGACCATACGCTGCACCATCGGTGCGAAATGGGCGAATTCCGGAGTTTGCATGTCGGCACGCTTGCCCGCCTCATCCAGATACCGCACCTGAATAATCTCTTTCAGGTTCGGGTTGGCCTCGAACTCTGCCACTTCATCGGCACTCATGGGTCCGCCCTGCAGTTCCAGCGTGTGGACCGACGCGGCGGACAGGCGGTTGAAGTATTCGGGCTTGGTGGCGCAGAGATAGCGCTTGGCCGCGACGTGATACCGGCAGCAGTCGGTGATGACCGACGGGAAAAACTGCTCCAGCACCTCGGCACCAGCGTCCTCGTGGTGGCGATCCTCGGTGTCGTCGGGGTGATAGGTGCCGAATTCGGACGTGAAATGACCGATATCGTGCAGCAATGCTCCGACGATGATCTCTTCGGTCTGGCCGTTCTGCTCGGCAATCGTGGCCCCCTGCAACATGTGCTGAGCCATGGTGACGGGCTCGCCGAGATACTCCTCTCCGCCACGGCGCTCGAAAATATCACCGATGAAAGCCACGATATTGTCGCGGTTCAAGGTCGAGAAATCGGGTTTCATTCCGCCGCCTCCGGTTGTGCCATCTCCATCGCGGCTAGAGTGGACAGCAATCCGTCCTTGTCGGCATAACACCCCTGCAGCCAGCGTGATCCGGCACCGGAATAGCCCAGACGGGCGTGCAGCACGCGGGTGTTGTCGACGATAAAGCTTTCGCCCGGTTCCAGCTTGAACGACACGCCCATGGCCGGGTCGTCGATGATTTCACCGAACTGCCGATAGGCGGCGTAGTAGGCTTCCATCTTGTCGAACGGCACATCCAAAAACGGCGCGGATGAGCGGTTGTTAAAGCGGATGCTGATCAGTTCTCCGTCAGGTGAAAGCTCGATCATCGGGCGGCGCGAGCGCAGGCAGACACCGTCGGAACCCTTATACTCGAACCTTGCCGGATAGCCCGCCAGCAGGGCAAAACCTTCAGGGTTCAGGTCCCGCAGCTTTTCAGCGGCCCGGAAGCCATCGACCACGATCGAGTCACCGCCTTCGGCACTGTTTTCCAGGCAATAGAGGATCTGCAGCGTCGGAACCGGATCACGGTAGGGATTGTCGGTATGGGCCTGCAGACCAAGGCCGGTATAGGCAAGGTTGGTGGGGTTCACCTCGGTCCGGACCTCGAAATAGGGGCCGTAGTTTGTTTCGCGGACGTAACCGAACAGATCGGCCACTTTCAGCAGCGATTCCGGTTCGGCGGGACCGCCGGTCAGTTTGGCAAAACCGAACTCGACCACTGCGGCCAGCCAGTCCCGTTTGGCACCGGGGTTGACGTGAACCGCAGTCCACTCGCCAGAGGGCGCCTCCATGCCGCGTTCCCAGGTAGTGATGCCCTGCGCGACTCGCCCGAAAGCACCGGCGTGATCGTGATCATAGCCGTGGTCGGCCAGCCAGTCGGCCGGGAAGTAAACGGTCTTGTCTTCGGGCTGGAACGTGACCTGCAGATCGCCGCCGACAATTTCCGCCGCACTGACCGAAACATTTGCGGGAATGTCACCGATGGTGATCAGACGTTGTCCGTTGCCCGGCGCGCGGGTGTCGGGGTCCAGCGCGTTGTCACGCAGCCAGATGGCGTGAAAGCGCGATTGGGACGCGTCGGCAAAAGTGACAGTTACGACGGAAGGGGTGAAAGTGGCGGTGCGCAGCATTGGGAATCTCCTGTTCAGCGCGGCTTTGGTTGAGGAGATACGGTGCTTGTGGCATTAATACAATTAATCCTTCTTACTGCTGAGGCCCGGAAAAACTAATGGATAGAAAGAAAGCCGGTCTGCCCCCTCTGGATTGGCTGCGCGTGTTCGAGGCCGCCGGGCGTCTTGGCGGGTTTTCAGCCGCCGCGCGTGAGTTTGGCCTGACGCAGGCGGCGGTAAGCCAGCGGATCGGCAACCTTGAATCCTGGCTGGGCCGAACATTGTTCGTGCGCGAAGCGCGCGGCGTGTCCCTGACTGTTGAAGGCGAAAGTTACCTGCCGCTGGTGCAAGACAGCCTGCAGGCACTGGAGCGAAATACGGAGGACCTGTTCGGCAAATCCCCGCGAGAGCTGCGTGTCGCCGGCCTGTCCTCGAACATCCACGCACTGGTTCTGCCGGCCGTCGCGCGGTTTCAGGAGGTGCGGCCCAAGGTGCGGGTGATGACCGACTCGGTTGCGCGCCGGTCATCGCTGGACGAGGAGCGGACATGGCTGCAAATCCGCTACGGCCGCGGAACCTGGCCCGGGCGCGATGCGGCGCTGATCGCGCGTGAGGTGCTGGTGCCGATGGCCGCGCCGGGTGTTGAATGGGGCGCGCCGCTGATTGATCTGCGTGGGGAACGACCGGCATGGCGGGACTGGGCGCGCAAGACGGACAATGCGGAATTGCCGCCGTCAAAGATCAGTCTCGATTCAATGGAACACGCGATTTCCGCAGCTCGGCAGGGGATCGGCGTGGCGCTGGGTTCGGTGCCTCTGGCCCATTCGGATTTACATGCGGGACAATTGTGCAGGCTGGATCTGCCCGAGTTGCCGACCAAGGATGGCTATTGGCTGACATGGCCCGAAGAGCGCGCGAAATCGAACAAACAGCGGGCTCTGATCGCTGATTTTCTGCAGGCTTTGCGGGGCTGAACGATCAGAAATCGATGGCGATGCCTTTTTTCTCCCAGTCGCCATAGCGGGCGGGGTCGGGGCCGTCGCGCCCGCCCAGTTCCTTTGGCGTTCCCTTGGCTTCGGTCTCGGCCTTCTTGCGGCGTTCTTCGGCTTCGGCCAGCGCGCGCTGGGCAGCAGGCGGCAGGTCTTTGCGCTGATCGGTCATGACATCGGGTTCCTTTCCGTGCATGGGCTTGATATACGCCCGCGTCCGCCCTTGGCAATGCGGGCTTGGGTCACAGGAAAGGCGAATCCATGTCTGACAGCGCAACAGCGGCGCGGCGCAGCGCGATCTATCTGCTGGATCAGATTTTGGGAGAAGGGCGATTGCTGTCGGAATGCCTGGCCGCAGGCGCGCTGGATCGTCTTGAACCCGAGGACCGTGCAAGGGCTCAGCGTCTTGCGCTGCAAACGTTGCGCGGGTTGGAACGGGCGGACCGCCTGCTGGACAATCACCTGAACCGGACACCGGCGCTGACTGTCCAAAACGCCTTGCGCCTTGGCGCGGTCGAATTGTGCCACGGTGAGGCGGCACATGGCGTCGTCAACTCCATGGTCGAGATCGTAGGCCGGTCGCGCAAGCATGGACGCCTAAAGGGCTTGGTGAACGCCGTGCTGCGTAAAGTCGCCGCTGAAGGGCCGGATGCCTGGCCGAGAATGCGGGTGCCGCGCCTGCCGGATTGGCTGCGGGAACCGCTGATCATGGCCTGGGGTCCCGATGCCGTTGCGGGCATGGAGAGGGCTCATTTCAATGGCGCGCCACTGGACATCACGCTGAAGCCCGGCGCGACCGGACCCGGTGAGGCTTTGCCAACGGGTTCAATGCGCGTTCACGATGCAGGCCAGGTATCGACCCTGCCGGGTTATGACAGGGGCGCGTGGTGGGTACAGGATGCAGCGGCGGCCTTGCCCGTGCGGGTGCTGGCGCCAAAAGCGGGTGAGCGAATTCTGGACCTTTGTGCCGCCCCCGGCGGCAAGACGTTGCAACTGGCGGCGGCAGGGGCAGATGTCACTGCGCTGGACATCTCGGAAGGGCGGCTGGAGCGGGTGCGCGAGAACCTTGCCCGCACCGGTTTGTCAGCCAAGGTCATCGCCGGCGACGCGTTGGAACATCAGGGTCAGTATGATGCCATCCTGCTGGATGCCCCCTGTTCCGCCACGGGCACCATTCGTCGGCACCCTGACCTGCCCTTTGCCAAGGATGGTTCGGAATTTGGCGGGCTGATCGAATTGCAGGCCCAGATGCTGGCCCATGCCTGGACTCTTCTGAAACCGGGCGGGCGGCTGGTCTATTGCACCTGCTCGCTGCTGCCGGATGAAGGCGAGGTGCAGGTCGAAGAGGCGCTGGAACAATATCCCGATATGCAGATCGACCGAGGCGCGCTGGGCATCGAAGGTGTCGATTCCGACTGGATCACCCAGGAAGGCGGGTTGCGCCTGCGGCCAGACTTTTGGGAGGATCGGGGCGGCATGGACGGGTTCTATATCGCCTGCCTGAACAAATCCGCCTGAAGGCACGCTTTTCGATGACTTGACGCGCCGCCCGGTCTATCGTTGGGTCTCAGGCGCCAGCAGAGCGCAAGGGGCAGAGAAACAAGCGTCATGTCGAAGTCGGACACCATGGCCAACCGGTGGATGCGGTTTCAGAACCGTTTCTACGCGCGCCTCAGCCAGCGGCAGAAGGCCGTCACCGGATTTGTCAGCCAGCCCGAACCCCGCGCTGTCGGCTCATTCGCGCGCGGCAGGCAGCTGGTGGCCGGGAACCTGCTGTTCGCCGGTTACTTGGTCGAGGCGCAGGATACCGGGCTGTGGGATGTCGCAGCGCCCAGTGCCGGTTTTGACAATGAGCGTCACGGATTTGCCTGGCTGGACGATCTGGCCGCAGTTGGAGACATGCGCGCGCGGGAAAAAGCCCAGCGTTGGGTCTGGGGCTGGATCGCGACACATGGCCGGGGGCAGGGACCCGGCTGGGCGCCCGACCTGACAGGTCGCCGGGTCATCCGCTGGATTAACCACGCCATTTTCCTTTTGCGCGGCGTGGACGAGCAGCACAGCAGGCTGTTCTTCCGCTCTTTGGCGCAGCAAACGTGGTATCTGTCCAAACGCTGGCACGCCGCGACGCCTGGCTTGCCCCGGTTCGAAGCGTTGACTGGTCTGGTACAGGCCGGTCTGGCGCTGGAGGGATTGGAGAGTCTGGCCGATCCGGCCCTCAGCGCATTGTCGCGGGAATGCGAGCGGCAGGTGGATAAGCAGGGCGGGATCAGCACCCGGAACCCCGAAGAATTGCTTGAGGTATTTACGCTTCTGTCCTGGACATCCGCCGCGCTGAGTGAACTGGGCCGGGGGACGCCGGGATCTCAGCTGAATGCGATCAGACGCATTGCACCGACCCTGCGCAGTCTGCGGCATTCGGACGGCGCGCTGGCCCGGTTTCATGGTGGGGGGCGCGGCCTCGAAGGGCGGCTGGATCAGGCACTGGCGCAAAGTGGCGTGAAGCCGGACAATTCAACCGGGCTGTCAATGGGATATGCCCGTCTCTACGCCGCACGAACCAGCGTGATCATCGATGCCAGCGCGCCGCCCAAAGGGGCTGCATCCTATAACGCGCACGCTTCCACCCTGGCGTTTGAGTTGACATCCGGACGCAGGCCGTTGGTCGTGAATTGCGGGTCCGGCGCTAGTTTCGGGCTCGAATGGCGTCGGGCCGGGCGGGCGACGCCTTCGCATTCCACCCTGTGCCTGGACGGATACTCCAGCGCCCGCCTGACCGATCCGGCCCCGGGCACGGAATACGAAGCGCTGGTCGATGCGCCCTCGCAGGTCCTGACCGAGGTTGAGGCCGGTTTTGAAGGAACCCGCTTCATGGCTGGTCATGACGGGTACGCAAAAGTGTTTGGTCTGACCCACGCCCGTACTTTTGAACTGCGTTTTGACGGCCGCGAACTTGTGGGTGAAGACATTTTGCTGACCGCAACCGACAAGGCGAAGCGGCAGTTTGACAAGGCAATGGATGCCTCGGGCCTGTCGGGTATCGCGTTTGATATCCGGTTTCACCTGCACCCCGACGTGGATGCGGCGCTGGATTTGGGGGGTGCTGCGGTGTCGATGGCTCTCAAAAGCGGTGAAATCTGGGTTTTTCGCCATGATGGCGCGGGAAAATTGTCAGTCGAGCCAAGCGTTTACCTTGAGAAAGGGCGTTTGAAGCCGCGCGCGACAAAACAGATCGTTCTATCCGGGCGCGCAATGGAGTATGCGACCCGCATCCGGTGGACGCTGAGCAAGGCACAGGATACAGCCTATGCCGTACGCGATCTGCACCGGGACGAGCCCGAGTTTGACTGACGCCAAAAGGACCTTTGGACCCATGACCGACCTTCACCCCGTGCGCCGCGCGTTGCTTTCCGTTTCCGACAAGACCGGGCTGATCGAGCTGGGAAAGGCGCTGGCCGAGCGTGGGGTCGAGCTGCTGTCGACCGGCGGCACGGCCAAGGCGCTGCGCGAGGCAGGGCTTGAGGTGAAGGACGTCAGTGAGATCACAGGCTTCCCCGAGATGATGGATGGCCGTGTGAAAACCCTGCATCCGATGGTGCATGGCGGGCTGCTCGCGCTACGCGACAACGACACCCACGTTGCTGCGATGGAAGAACACGGCATCGGTCCAATCGACCTGCTGGTGGTGAACCTCTACCCGTTCGAGGCGACAGTGGCCAAAGGTGCTGGTTACGACGAATGTATCGAAAATATCGATATCGGCGGACCTGCGATGATCCGCGCGGCCTCCAAGAACCACGCCTTCGTGAACGTGGTCGTGGATGTCGAGGACTATTCCTCGCTGCTCGATCAGTTGGAAGAGAATTACGGCAAGACTTCGTACGGGTTCCGCCAGTGGCTGGCGCAAAAGGCCTACGCTCGGACCGCAGCGTACGACACCGCAGTTTCGAATTGGATGGCCGACGCATTGCAGCTTGAAGCGCCCAAGCGCCGATCCTTTGCCGGTGAGCTGAAACAGACCCTGCGCTATGGTGAGAACAGCCATCAGCAGGCGGCTTTCTACACTGATGGAACCAACCGTCCGGGTGTGGCGACTGCCGTTCAGCACCAGGGCAAGGAACTGAGCTACAACAACATCAACGACACGGACGCGGCTTTTGAACTGGTAGCCGAGTTCGATCCGGCAAAAGGTGCGGCCTGTGCGATCATTAAGCATGCCAACCCTTGCGGCGTAGCCACAGGCACGACCTTGCTGGAAGCGTATAGGTCAGCCTTCGACTGCGACCGGACTTCGGCCTTTGGTGGGATCGTGGCACTGAACCAGCCGCTGGACGCCGAGACTGCGCAGGAAATCACCGGGATTTTCACCGAGGTCGTGATCGCCCCCGGCGCGTCGGACGAGGCCAGGGCGATCTTCGCGGCCAAGAAAAACCTGCGTCTGCTGACCACCGAAGGCCTGCCGGATGTGACCACTGGTGGCAAAACCGTGCGACAGGTGGCCGGTGGCCTGCTGGTGCAGGACAAGGACAATGGGTTCATCGGAATGGATGACCTGAAGGTTGTCACCAAAAAGGCCCCGACCGAAGAGCAGATGCGCGACCTGCTGTTTGCCTGGAAAGTCGCCAAGCACGTCAAATCCAACGCCATCGTCTACGTCAAAGACGGTGCGACCGTGGGCGTGGGCGCGGGCCAGATGAGCCGCTTGGACTCTGCCATGATTGCCGCCAAGAAGGCCGAACGCATGGCCGATGCGCTTGGCTTGCCGCAACCGCTGACCATTGGCTCGGCCGTGGCGTCCGATGCGTTCTTCCCCTTCCCTGACGGGCTGATGGAGGCCGCCGAAGCCGGCGCGACCTGCGTGATCCAGCCGGGCGGCTCGATGCGCGATGACGAGGTGATCGCTGCGGCGGACGAGGCAGGCCTTGCAATGGTCTTCACCGGCATGCGCCATTTCCGTCACTGATGCGTTATCGCCTGCTGCTCTGGGCCGCGCTGGCGGCGCTGTTGATCGACCAGATCAGTAAATATCTGGTCGTTCACGTGATGCGCGTGGCCGAAAGGCCCGGGGGTGTCGACGTGTTGCCGCCGCTGCTTGTGTTCAAGTACGGCGAGAATCGCGGGATTAACTTTGGCCTGTTTCAGGGGAACACGGACGCAGCCCGCTGGTTTCTGATTGGCATATCGGTCGTGATCTGCACCGCCGTTCTGATCTGGTTGATGCGGACGACGCCGTCGAAGCTGATGCGGATTTGCGGCGGCTTGCTGATCGGCGGGGCGCTTGGAAATGTGGTGGACCGGGTTCTCTATGGCTATGTCCTGGACTTCCTGAACATGTCCTGTTGTGGCATCGATAACCCGTTTGTCTTCAATCTGGCCGATGTGTTCATTTTTGCCGGAGCGCTGGGACTTGTTCTGTTTGACGGCAAAAAGCCCTCGTGACGCGCCGGACGATATGCGATAAAAGCGCCTCAAACAGGCTGGAGACACAAATGCGGATGCCGCTTGCCATACTTGCACTGACACTTGCCGTTGCCGTGGCGGGCTGTTCCAAACGTGGTCTGCGCGATCTTCAGCCACCCGGACCGGGTCCCGACGAGTTTTCGGTGCTGCCGGTCAAGCCGCTGACGGCGCCTAAAGATTACAGCTTCCTGCCGGCCCCCACACCGGGCGGCGGCAATCTGGTTGATCCGACGCCCAAGGCGGATGCCGTGGTGGCGCTGGGGGGCAGTGCGGCGGCACTGAACTCGAATACCAGCATTCCGTCTTCAGATGCGGCACTGGTCACCGCCTCCAGCCGTTATGGCGTTCCGGCCAATACGCGGCAGGTCGTCGCGCAGGAAGATGCGGATTTCCGCAAGCGCCGTGGCCGCTGGACAGGTCTGAAACTGTTCCCGGTTGACCGCTATGAGCAGGTTTACGAGCGGCAGGCGATTAACGCGAATGCGCAAAACGAAGCAGCCCGCGCGGCAGGGATTGAGACTCCCTCGGCCCCGCCTGCCGATGAATAATTCTTAACTTTCCGTCATCGCCCTTGAACCCACGCGGCGCCACCGTAGTTTGAAACGCATAAACCAAACGGAGGATGCCGCATGGTTCGGGCACTGGCGTTGTTTGCCGCCCTGATGACCGCGACCCCGCTTCTGGCCGAAGACGGGCAGGAGGCAGTCACGACTTTTACACTGGATAACGGCATGGATGTCGTGGTGGTCGAGGATCATCGCGCCCCAGTCGTACAGCATATGGTCTGGTATCGGGCCGGTTCGGCGGACGAGCCCATCGGCGCGTCCGGCGTGGCGCATTTCCTGGAACACCTTCTGTTCAAGGCCACCGACACGCTTGAGGCCGGAGAGTTCTCGGCCACCGTGGCGGCCAATGGCGGCAATGACAACGCGTTCACGTCGTATGATTACACCGCCTATTTCCAGCGCGTCGCCGCTGACCGGCTGGAACTGATGATGCAGATGGAATCGGACCGGATGCGCAACATCCGCCTGACCGAAGCCGATATCGAAACCGAACGCGATGTGATCCTGGAGGAACGCAACCAGCGCACCGAAAACAACCCTCGTGCCCTCTTCGGCGAGCAGATGAGCGCGGCGCAGTATCTCAATCACCGGTATGGTGTGCCGATCATCGGCTGGAAGCACGAGATGGAGGAGTTGGATCTGGACGATGCGCTTTCCTTCTATCGGATACACTATTCGCCCAACAACGCGATTTTGGTGGTCACGGGTGACGTCGACCCGGAGGAGGTCCGCGTTCTGGCCGAAAAATACTATGGCGTGATCCCCGCCAACCCGGACCTGCCTGAACGGGTCCGCTCACAGGAGCCGCCGCAAACCGCCGAACGACGCCTGACCTTCAAGGATCCGCGCGTGGCGCAGCCCTACCTGCAGCGCAGTTATCTGGCGCCGGAACGTGACGCAGGTGCTCAGGAAAAGGCCGCAGCGCTGTATTTGCTGGCCGAATTGCTGGGCGGCGGCACCACCTCGTACCTCAATGAAAAACTGCAGTTCGAGAAGCAGATGGCCGTCTATGCAGGCGCGTTCTATCGGGGCGTATCGCTGGATGACACGACCTTCGATATGGTGGTCGTCCCGGCCGAGGGCGTCTCGCTGCAAGAGGCTGAGGATGCGATGGATCAGGCGGTTGCGGACTTCATTGCCGAAGGTGTGAACGCAGAGGATCTGGACCGGATCAAGATGCAGCTGCGTGCCGCCCAAACCTATGCCCGCGACAATGTCGACGGGATCGGCAACCGCTATGGCCGCGCGCTGACCACCGGTCTGACGGTCGAGGATGTGCAGGCCTGGCCCGACATTCTTCAGGCCGTGACCGGAGAAGAGATCATCGCGGCCGCCCGCGAAGTGCTGCAGCCCGAAGCGTCTGTCACCGGATGGCTGATGCGTGACGATGAGGTGACGCAATGAAACGGATATTCGCAACCCTGATCGCCTTGGTCATTGCGATGCCCGCATGGGCCGAGATCGAGATCCAGGAAGTCACCTCGCCCGGCGGCATCAAGGCCTGGCTGGTCGAGGACCCGTCGATCCCTTTCACCGCGTTGGAGTTGCGGTTTCGCGGCGGTACCTCGCTGGATGATCCGGACAAGCGTGGCGCGGTCTATCTGATGAGCGGCCTGATTGAGGAAGGCGCGGGCGACATGGATGCGCGGTCCTACGCGCGAGAACTGGAATCGCTTGCGGCCTCGTTCACGTACAACGCCAGCGACGACACGGTTTCGATTTCGGCACGGTTTCTGACCGAAAATCGGGATGAAGTGATCGATCTGCTGCGCACCACGATTCATGAGCCCCGCTTCGATCAGGACGCGATTGACCGGGTTCGCGCTCAGGTACTGTCCGGTTTGCGGTCGGATGAGACCGATCCCAACGACATAGCTGGCCGCAGCTTTGCCCGTATGGCCTATGGGGACCATCCCTACGGGTCCGAGGGCAAAGGAACGATCGAAAGCGTTTCCGCCCTGACGCGCGACGACATCGTCGCGGCCTACGACAACGTCTTTGCCCGGGACCGGCTGTATGTCGGGGCCGTCGGCGACATATCGGCAGAAGAACTGGGTGCGCTGCTGGACAAGCTGCTGGCCGATCTGCCCGAAACCGGCAAACCGATCCCGGACAAGGCGCAGGTCTCAATCACGGGCGGCATCAGCGTCGTGGATTTCGACACCCCGCAATCGGTCGCCCTGTTTGCCCAGAAGGGGATCGACCGTGACGATCCGGATTTCTTTCCCGCCTTTATTCTGAACCACATTCTGGGTGGCGGCGGGTTCGAAAGCCGCCTGATGCAGGAAGTACGCGAAAAGCGGGGCCTGACCTACGGTGTCGGAACCTATCTGGTGCCCAAAGATCTGGCCTCCGTCTATCTGGGGTCGGTGTCATCGGCCAATGACAGGATCGCAGAAGCGGTCGAGGTGATCCGCGATGAATGGGCGCACGCCGCGTCCGAAGGCGTGACTCAGAAGGAACTGGGTGATGCCAAGACCTACCTGACCGGTGCCTATCCGCTGCGCTTTGACGGCAACGGCCAGATTGCCGGGATCATGGTCGGGATGCAGATGGAAGGCCTGCCCATCGACTATATCGCCACCCGCAACGATAAGGTGAATGCCGTGACGCTTGAGGATGTGAACCGAGTGGCATCCGAACTGCTGGACCCGGAAGGCCTGCACTTTACCGTCGTGGGCAAGCCGGTCGGTCTGGAAACGACAAACTGATGATCAGGGGCTGAGCGAAGCTCAACCCTTTTTCATACTCCGCAACATCTCACCCATCATCCGTCCGAACTTACCCGACCCACGCTGGTAAAGTGCTCCGTCAACGGCCAGAACCGTGCCGCTGATATAGCTGGCCAGGTCAGAGCCGAGGAACAGACAGGCATTGGCCACATCCTTCGGCTGTCCCCAGCGGCCCAAGGGCACGTCCTTGCGAAGCTCTTCGTGGGCGTTTTCGGTGGGGGCCAGACGTCTGGCCCCTTCTGTGCCTTCGATGAATCCGGGCACGACCGAGTTCACGCGGATGCCTTCGACACCCCATTCCATCGACAATGTGCGGGTGATCTGATCGACGCCCGCCTTGGCGGCGCAGACATGCGCCTGACCTTCGTAAGGCAGATAGGATTGCGGGGCCGAGATGTTGATGATGCTGGCCCCGGGGCGCTTGAGGTAAGGATAGGCCCCCTTCATCACGTGGATCGTGCCCATCAGATCAATATCGATCACGGTCTTGAACGCATTGACCGACATCTCGGCCGCCAAGGCGGGGAAATTGCCCGCCGCGCCCGACACCAGAACGTCGAAATCTCCAAATGCCCCGTGGAATTGCTTGAGGCCCTCAGCCACAGCCTCAGGGTCACGCACGTCAAACGCCGCACCGACGGCATCCTGTGCGCCCGCAGCTTTCAGTGCGGCAACCGTATCATCGACCTTCTCCTGCGACCGGCTGGCAACGGCCAGTTTGGCACCCGAGGCCGCAAAGGCCTCGGCAATGCCCCGGTTGATACCGCTGGTTCCGCCGATGACGATGACGGTCTTTCCTGAAAAGTCCATGTAGGCCTCCCGAGATGCGGGAGCCCTACTCGCCGTAAGGCACCCAGATGTTCTTCACTTCCGTGGCAGCCTGCAGGAAGCGGCGGGAATGGTCCATGCTCCAGTCAAATGCCGTCGCGTTATTGACCCAGGT
Organism: Ruegeria sp. CG4; assembly: GCF_056537185.1. Lineage (NCBI taxonomy): Bacteria > Pseudomonadati > Pseudomonadota > Alphaproteobacteria > Rhodobacterales > Roseobacteraceae > Ruegeria > Ruegeria sp. CG4. The sequence goes on from NZ_JBQFRB010000011.1 coordinate 139,496, forward strand.
CCGTTTCAGGTTCCCGGCCGAGACCACCTCGATCTCTTTCGACAGGTCGGTGGAAGAGAACGACCAGACCGCATCGACGTTCAGATGCGAGGCCAGCGGTTTCGCTAGTTCCGCGTGGCTGCCGGTCAGGATGTTGACCACACCAGCGGGCACGTCCGAGGTTTCGAGGATCTGGTAGAAATCGGTTGCCGCCAAAGGATAAGGCTCCGAGGCCAGCAGAACCGTGCGGTTGCCCATCGCAATCGCCGGAGCCATTACAGAGACCAGACCCAGCAAAGGTGTCTCATCCGCACAGAGCGCACCGATCACGCCAACGGGTTCCTTCATGGCAATCGCCACGCCGCGGATCGGAACGCCGTGCACCTGACCGTCATACTTGTCGGCCCAGGCAGCGGCAGTGAACAGGCGCTGGATTGATGATTCAACCTCTTTGGCGCCGTCCTTCTTTCCGGTCATGGCGTCGATACGAGCGGCGAACTCATCAGCACGGGCCGAGAGGTTCTCACCGATATAATACAGGATTTGCGCGCGCAGATGGCCGGTGGTCTTTGACCAGCCTTTGGCCCCCGCTGCAGCTTCAACCGCATTGCGAACGTCTTTGCGGTTGGCAAGGCCGACATGACCCAGCAGGCCGGATTTGCCCCAGACCGGTTTCGAATAACCCCCATCGGGCCGCGCCTGCTTGCCGCCGACATACATCTTGGCGGTGCGGTCGATGGGGTCGACCGGTGCGCCTTCGCCCGTCGTTGCTTCGACCTTCGCCAGTGGCTTGGCCTTGCCCTTGGGTTTGGTATAGGCCGCCAGACCTTCCCAGCCGCCTTCACGGCCAAAGCCGCTTTCGCGCACGCCGCCAAAGCCTGCGGCGGCGTCGAACAGGTTGGTGGCATTCACCCAGACCACACCCGCGACCAGCTTGGGAGCGATGTCCAGCGCGAGGTTCACATTCTCGGTCCACACAGTCGCGGCCAGCCCGTAGCGGGTGTTGTTGGCCAGTTCGACCGCCTCTTCCGGCGTGCGGAAGGTCGAGGACACCAGCACGGGACCAAAGATCTCTTCCTGCATCAGCGGATCGGACGTCTCCAGCCCCGAGATCAGCGTCGGAGGATAGTAGCAGCCGTTCGCGGGCAGCTCGCAAGCGGCCTGATGCACATGACCAGCCGTGTTGCTTTCGACCATGCCCTTGATGGTTTGCAACTGAACCGGGTCCACAACGGCTCCCACGTCGATGCATTTGTCCAGCGGATTGCCGACGCGCAAACCGTCCATGCGTGCGCGCAGCTTGTCGTGGAAGCGGTCGGCAATGCCTTCCTGCACCAAAAGGCGCGATCCCGCACAGCAGACCTGACCCTGATTGAACCAGATCGCGTCAACCAGACCTTCGATGGCGCTGTCGATATCGGCGTCGTCAAACACGATGTAGGCGGACTTTCCGCCCAGTTCCAACGTCAGTTCCTTGCCCGATCCAGCTGTCGCTTCCCGGATCCGGCGGCCAACGACGGTCGAGCCGGTAAAGGCGATCTTGTCAACTTCCGACGCCACGATCATCTCGCCCACTGCACCATCACCGGTTACAATGTTGACCACCCCTTTAGGCAGGCCCGCCTGCGAGCAGATATCGGCAAATAGCAGCGCAGTCAGCGAGGTGTATTCGGCTGGCTTCAGAACCACCGTATTCCCCATCGCCAGCGCCGGAGCGATTTTCCACGCCAGCATCAGCAGGGGAAAGTTCCACGGAATGATCTGGCCGCAAACCCCCAACGCCTCGGCACCGGGCAATTCGCTCTCCATCAGCTGCGCCATGCCCGCGTGGTAATAGAAATGCCGCTGCGCCAGAGGGATATCGATATCGCGCGACTCGCGGATCGGCTTTCCGTTGTCCAGGCTCTCCAGAACCGCAAACAGGCGCGAATGTTTCTGCAAAAGCCGTGCAATGGCATAGAGATACCGCGCACGTCCAGCGCCACCCAGTTTCTCCCATTTCGGCTGCGCCGCGCGTGCGGCAGCAACAGCGGCGTCCACGTCTGCCTGTTTGGCCTGCGTCAGCCTGGCCAGCACTTCTCCGGTGGCTGGATTGCGGCTGTCAAAGCCCTTGCCGGGCTTGGTGAAGGCGCCATCGATATAGTGACCGAACTTGTCGCCCTGATCGACCAGCCAGGCCAGCGCCTCGGCAGCGCTTTCGGGGGCGGGGCCATAGTCCATGGTTTCGAATATCTCTTTGACTGTCATGACTTCATCTTTTCCCAAATACTCACTGTCCAGACTTCAAAACGGGGCTCAGCCCATAGAATGTCTGTAACCAGCCGAGTAGGCCCCGGTGACATAGTGTTCCAACTGCCGTTCGATATCGCCCAGCAACGATGACGCGCCAAAGCGAAACAGATCGGGTTCCAGCCAGCGGTCCCCCAGCTCATCCTTGATCAGCGACAGGTACACCAGCGCATCTTTGGCCTTCGAAATTCCGCCCGCAGGCTTGTAGCCAACCCGATAGCCGGTGCGGTCATAGTAGTCACGGATCGCGCGGATCATCACCAGCGACACGGGTAAAGTGGCGTTGACGCTTTCTTTCCCGGTCGAGGTCTTGATGAAGTCCGCCCCGGCCATCATGCAGACCAGCGAGGCGCGCGCGACATTGCGCAGGCTGCCCAGTTCTCCGGTTGCAAGGATTGCTTTGACATGTGCATCGCCACAAGCCACGCGGAAGGCCTTCATTTCCTCGTACAGCGCCTGCCAGTCGCCCGACAGCACGTGACGGCGCGAGATCACGATGTCGATCTCTTCGGCACCAGCCTTCACGCTTTCTTCAATCTCGGCCACGCGCAGGTGGAAGGGTGACAAACCCGCCGGAAAACCAGTCGAGACAGCCGCAACCGGAATGCCCGTTCCTTTCAGCGCGTCCACGGCAGTTTCGATCATGTCGTGATAGACACAAACCGCCCCTGTGGTGATCGGCGGCATATCCAGCGCTTGCAGAACCGAAGGCGCCACAGGCTGCCGGGCTTTGGCGCACAGGCGACGCACGCGGCCGACGGTGTCGTCGCCGGACAGGGTCGTCAGGTCGATCATGGTAATCGCCTTGAGCAGCCAGGCCGCCTGATATTCCTTTTTGACTGAACGGCGGCCGGGCAGCGTCGCCGCGCGGCGCTCGATCGCCGAGGTGTTGGCCTGAACGGCGCGCACCCAGTCCATGTCCAGTTCCATGCCGGGGTTTCTGGGTTCTGTAACTTGCGGCAGATGCGCGGTGCGCACGGGGCTTTCTGAGCTCTGCGTATCCATCATCACGTCCTTTGGGAGGTTTGCGCCAAAATCGCACGGGACGAGGTGAAAGGGAAGGTGTTCGGCTGCTCTCAGCACAAATTTTTTGACCATTTGGACAAAAACAGGCGTTTTCTTGCGAGTAATTCGCAATAGCATTGACTTAGTTGCGAATGGTTCGCATATTCATTCTCAAGAGGATGCCATTTTGGGGCTGAATATGATTCGTCGCAGCTTTCTTGCAGTACTGGCCGTGGTCGCCATTCTGCCTTTGTCCGCCTTGGCCGAAGCGCCGCTGAAGGTGGTCGCCACTACCGGCATGATTGCCGATGCCGCCCGTCAGGTCGGGGGTGATCAGGTCGAGGTTAAGGGCCTCATGGGCCCCGGCGTCGACCCGCATGCATATCGCCAGACTCGCAGCGACATCGTTGCGATGACCCGCGCCGACCTTATTCTATGGCACGGTCTGTACCTTGAAGCGCAGATGGAAGATTTCTTTCATGACCTTGGCCGCAAGCGCACCGTCGTTGCCGTTGCCGAAGGAGTCGACAAAGCCAAGCTGCGTGCGCATGACGATTATGCCGACAAATACGACCCGCATGTGTGGATGAGCCCGGCCCTGTGGCGCGATGTTGTGGTCGAAGTGCGGAAAGCGCTGACCGAAGCGCGCCCCGAAGCGGCGGACATCTTCGCCGCCAACGCTCAGGCGCATCTGGCCGAAATCGAACAGCTCGAAGCTTATGCCGGTCAGGCCCTCGCGTCTGTCCCGGAAAACAACCGCGTGCTGGTCACGGCGCATGATGCTTTTGGCTATTTCGGGGCTGAGTACGGCTATGAAGTGATGGGAATACAAGGCATCTCGACCCAGTCCGAGGCCGGTCTGAACCGGATCGGAGAGCTGGTGGATGCGCTGGTCGAGAAGCAGTTGAACGCAGTTTTCGTGGAAAGCTCGGTCTCCGACCGCTCGATGCGTGCATTGATCGAAGGCGCCGCTTCCAAGGGACATGAAGTGGGCGTTGGTGGCGAGCTGTATTCAGATGCCATGGGCGAACCGGGCACGTATGAGGGTACCTATATCGGCATGCTGGATCACAACGTTACGGTTATTGCCGGGGCGCTTGGGGCCGATGTGCCTGCACGCGGCATGAACGGCAAATTGTCGGCGGGGTTCTGAGGCAATGCTTGAACTGGCCGCAAATCAGGGTGTTTCAGTGACCGACCAAAGCGCCGGAAACAGCCCGCTGGCCATTCGCGGACTGACCGTTTCCTATGGTCAGAAACCGGCGGTGTTTTCGGTGGACATGACGGTCCAACCGGGGGCGATGACGGCGATTATCGGGCCAAACGGCGCTGGTAAGTCGACCCTTCTCAAGGCAGCTCTGGGGATCGTGTCGCCTTTGTCGGGGCAAGTCACGGTCTACGGTCAGCCGCTTGAGAAACAGCGCGCTCGTATTGCTTATGTACCGCAGCGCGCCAGCGTGGATTGGGATTTTCCGACCCGCGTGATTGATGTGGTGCTGATGGGGCTGTCGCGCGAACTTGGGCTGCTGGGCCGCGTACGTGCGCGGCATATGTCGCGGGCGATGGACTGCCTGCACCGCGTCGGGATGCGCGATTTCGCCGATCGTCAGATCGGCCAGTTGTCCGGCGGGCAGCAGCAACGTGTGTTTCTGGCCCGCGCGCTGGCGCAGGATGCCGATCTGTATCTTCTGGACGAACCCTTTGCCGGTGTCGACGCAGCTACCGAAAAAGCCATCATCGCGGTTCTGAAATCACTGAAAGAAGCCGGCAAGACTGTCGTGGTCGTGCATCATGATCTGGCCACCGTCACCGACTATTTCGACCATGTCTTCCTGATCAACACCCGTAAGGTTGCCGAAGGCCCCGTGGCGCAGGCCTTTACGGCCGAAACCCTGCAATCCGCCTATGGAGGTCGTCTGGCAACCGCCCAGATCGACCAGATTTCGCGTGCGCTGGGGTAAATCATGCTTTGGGACGCCCTGACCCTGCAGCTTGGCTATAACGCCACGCTGGTCGCCATCGGTGCCAGCTTGCTGGGCGTGTCCGCTGGTGTGGCTGGAACCTTCTTGTTTCTGCGCAAACGCGCGTTGGTAAGCGATGCGATCAGCCACGCGACCCTTCCGGGCGTGTGCCTGGCCTTCATGGTGCTGGTTGCGCTGGGCGGCGACGGGCGCAACCTGATTGGCCTGCTGGCGGGGTCGGCTGTGTCTGCCTGGGTGGGTCTGCTGTGCATGAACTGGCTGACCTGGCACACCCGTCTGGCCGAGGATGCCGCCATTGGCGCCGTCCTGTCCGTGTTCTTCGGGATGGGGATCGTGCTGCTGACCGTGATCCAGACCATGGGTGTAGGCCGTCAGGCCGGGTTGGAGGGGTTCCTGCTGGGCTCGACCGCAGGGATGCTTTGGGCTGACGCACTGATCATCGCCATGGGCGGGGCGGTTACGCTGCTGCTGGTGATGATCATACGCCGCCCCATGATGATGGTGGCCTTTGACCCGGAATACGCGGCCGCCCGAGGCGTGCCGGTGCACCGGGTCGATCTGGCCATGATGGGGCTGGTCATGGCCGTCACGGTTGTGGGCCTGAAAATCGTTGGGCTGATCCTGATCGTCGCCCTGCTGATCATCCCGCCCGTGACTGCGCGGTTCTGGTCCGACCGGTCGGACCGCGTCGTCCTGCTGGCCGGGTTGACCGGTGGGATGGCTGGGTATCTGGGGGCTGGGATTTCAGCCTCGGCCCCCAATCTGCCGACGGGGCCAATCATCGTGCTGGTCAGCTTTGGCTTTTTTGCCCTGTCGCTGCTTTTTGCGCCGGTCCGCGGCGTTCTGGCCGCGATTTTGCGCCACCTGAGGTTCCAGCGTCGCGTTCATATCCGTCAGGGTTTGCTGGCAATGGCGCAGGGGCAGAAGATATACGAGCCGTTGACCTTGCGGTTGCTGCGCCGGGCCGGCCTTGTGCGGGCCGATGGCGTGGCGACTGAGGCGGGCAAGGCGCGCGCCGCCAAAGCCCTGCGCGATGAAAAAAGGTGGGAGATTGTGCGCGCCGATCAGGCGCACGAGGCAACGGCGGCACTTTATGACGGGTTGCGCGACATCGAATCTGTTCTGACCCGCGATCAGATCACTGAAATCGACCACCGCATCGGTGGCCCGCAGGAGGTCATGCCATGAGCGGTGAAGAATTCGTCCCGCTGTCCCTGACGCCATTGCTGATCGGAACGTTTGCGGCGATTGCATGCGCCCTGCCCGGCAACTTTCTTGTGCTGCGCAAGCAGGCGCTGATAGGGGATGCCATCAGCCATGTCGTGCTGCCCGGCATCGTTGTTGCCTTTCTGCTGACCGGAGCGATTTCGACTTGGCCGATGATGCTGGGCGCAGCGGGTGCTGCGGTTGTCGCCGTGGTGATGATCGAGGCAATACGGCGTCTAGGTCAGATTGAACCCGGCGCAGCGATGGGCGTGGTTTTCACCACCATGTTCGCCGCCGGTGTGCTGTTGCTGGAACAGACCGACACCTCGACCGTGCATCTGGACGTCGAGCATGCGCTTTACGGCAACCTGGAAAGCCTGATCTGGCTGGACGCCACGGGCTGGGCCTCGCTGCTGGACGCTACGGCGCTGGCGGGCCTGCCGCCGGAACTGCCGCGCATCGCCCTGACGCTGGCCGGTGTGGTTCTGTTCACCTGGCTGTTCTGGCGACCGCTCAAGATCTCGACCTTCGACGAAGGGTTCGCGCGCACGATGGGCATCCGAACGGGTGCGCTGGGAATGGCGCTTGTGATCGTGGCGGCGGTCGCAGCGGTTGCGGCGTTTGACGCAGTAGGGTCAATCATCGTGATCGCGATGTTCATCTGCCCGCCTGCCGCGGCCCGGATGATGACGAACCGGCTGGAAACCCAGATCGCATGGAGTGTTCTCTTCGCCGTACTGTCCGCCATTTCCGGCTACATACTGGCCGGGTACGGGCCACTGTGGCTGGGCGGTGCGGATGCGGTCAGCGCGGCAGGGATGATTGCGACCATGTCGGGTCTGATACTGGCGTTGGCCGCCGTATTCGGCCCGTGCCGGACCCGTGCCGGAGCGCCTGCGGCTGCCTGAAGCGGCGCTTTCCCGCCAACCGTTGACGTAACGTCTCGGCCAAAACCTGCCCAAGTGAATGCGCATTCAAAGTTAACGCGAAATTCATCAGGTCCCGTGCTAGGGACGGGTCAATTGAACTTCGAACGACCACCACTCACCAAAGAACGTTCGGGCAATTGTGATCATGACGCCGCTATCAGACCGGCGCGATGCAATTGTTCGAACGCCCCCTCGTCTCCCGAAATACAGGTTTCAAATCGGTGGCAGAATCGCTCGTGATTGTGCTAGGTCTGGTGGTATGGCGCAGGCTTACCCCAATATCGGCGAAAATCGCCCCAAAATCCGTCAACTTGACGACGCGGCGATTAATCGTATCGCTGCGGGTGAAGTGGTGGAGCGCCCTGCCTCGGCGGTTAAGGAACTGGTCGAAAACGCCATTGATGCGGGGGCGACGCGGATCGCCATAGATATCGCCGATGGCGGCAAGACGCTGATTCGAGTCACAGACGATGGCTGTGGCATCGCGCCCGAGGATTTGCCGCTGGCCTTGTCCCGCCATGCGACGTCAAAGATCGATGGGACGGATCTGCTGAACATCCACACCTTCGGCTTCCGGGGTGAGGCGCTGCCGTCGTTAGGTGCCGTTGGCCGCCTGACCATCACAAGCCGCGTGCCAGGGGCGGATGCGGCACAGGTCCATGTGTCGGGCGGGAAGATAGAGCCGGTTAAGCCGGCGGCTCTGCGCGCAGGCACCGTGGTCGAATTGCGCGACTTGTTCTTTGCCACACCCGCGCGCCTGAAGTTCATGCGCACCGACCGGGCCGAGGCACAGGCGATCAACGACACGGTCAAACGTCTGGCCATGGCCGAGCCCTCGATCACTTTCGTCCTGCGCGACGTCTCGGGCGGGGGAGAGGGGCGCGTGACCTTCCGCGCCGACCGCGAGAACGGCGATCTGTTTGACGCCCTGCACGCCCGTCTGGCCCGCGTGATCGGGCGCGAGTTTGCCGAGAACGCGTTGCAGATCGATGCCACGCGCGAGGGCATCCGGCTTTACGGTTACGCCGCGTTGCCGACCTATTCCCGGGGGGCAGCGGTGGCGCAGTACCTGTTCGTGAACGGGCGACCCGTTCGCGACAAGATGCTGACCGGCGCGTTGCGGGCAGCCTATTTCGATTTCCTCAGCCGAGACCGCCATCCGGCAGCAGCCCTGTTCATCGATTGTGATCCGGCGCTGGTGGATGTGAACGTCCATCCCGCCAAATCCGAAGTGCGGTTCCGCGACCCGGGTCTGGCGCGCGGGTTGATCGTGTCCGCCTTGCGTCATGCGCTGGCTGATGCCGGGCACCGGGCGTCCTCGACCGTGGCCAATGCCACTTTGGGTGCGATGCGGCCGGAACCTGCGCAACCGGCGCCGGCGCGGGTCTACCAGATGGACCGGCCTTCACCAGCCGCGCGTCAGGCAGCCTACCGGGCGCAGGCTCCGGGCTTTGCCGAACTGGCAAACGACTACAGCGGCAGCATCGTTGACGCGACGCCTTTGGCGTCTGCGATTGCGATGGTGGAAGAACCGCCTGCACAGGACCTGCCGCTGGGTGCGGCGCGCGGGCAGGTGCATGAGAATTACATCATTGCCCAGACCGCCGATGGCATGGTGATCGTTGATCAGCACGCAGCGCATGAACGGCTGGTCTATGAAAAGCTGAAAAACCAGATGGCCGCAAATGGCGTTGCCGCGCAGGCCTTGCTGATCCCCGAAATCGTTGAAATGTCCGAAGGGGATTGTTCGCGTCTGATGGCGGTGGCCGAAGATCTGTCCCGCCTTGGCCTGACCATCGAACCCTTTGGAGGCGGTGCAATCGCCGTTCGCGAAACCCCGGCCATTCTTGGTGAGGTCGATGCCAGGGCGATGATCCTGGATATCCTGGATGAGCTGACCGATCAGGGCGAAAGCCAGAAGGTACAGGCGCGGATCGAGGCGATCCTCAGCCGGGTGGCCTGCCATGGTTCCGTCCGGTCAGGCCGTCGGATGCGGGCCGAAGAAATGAATGCTCTGCTGCGCGAGATGGAGGCCACTCCACATTCCGGCCAGTGCAACCACGGTCGACCCACCTATGTCGAATTGAAGCTGAGCGATATCGAACGCCTGTTCGGGCGCAGTTGATCCTGCGCCCAAGACAGGCTAAGGGGAATAAAACAAGAACATCCGAGGCAGCATGATCGAGATTGCAGGTACCCAATACGCGTTGAACGACCCATTGATTCTGATCGTGGGTGGAGTGGTTGCGCTGATCTTGCTGCTGTTGTTCCTGTCGCTGCGGGCGGCCAACCGCTCAGCCCGGATGGCGGAACCGCTGGCGCGGCAGATGGCGCATCTGGGCCAGCATGTGCAGCAGTTGGGGCAAGGGCAGGAGCAGCTGCGTGGCGGGCTGCAGCACGTGTCGGACACGCAGGCCAATGCGCAGGTTCAGGTGATCCAGACGGTCGAGGCGCGCCTGTCTTCGGTCCAGCAGCAGATGAACGACCGGCTGGCGGACAACGCGATGAAATCGGCCCGCGCCCTGGCCGAGATGCAGGAACGGATGAAGGAATCGCTGCACGGGTCGTCGAAACAGACCGCGACCTCGCTGACCCAATTGCAGGAAAGGCTGGCCGCCATCGACAAAGCGCAGGACAACATCACCAAGTTGTCAGGGGATGTGCTGTCCTTGCAGGATATTCTTTCCAACAAACAGCGGCGCGGGATGTTCGGGGAAATCCAGCTGAACGACATCGTGTCCAAGGCGCTGCCGACCGACAGCTATTCGTTGCAGGCCACCCTTTCGAATGGCAAACGGGCGGATTGCCTGATCCACCTGCCCAACCCGCCCGGCCCCATCGTGATCGACGCAAAGTTTCCGCTGGAAGATTTCGAAGCGCTGGCCGCTGCTCAGACACGAGTCGAAGTGGACAGATGCCTGAAGGCCTTTGGTGCGGCGGTTAAGGTGCACATCAGGACTATTTCCGAGAAGTACATTCTGGACGGTGAAACAGCCGACGGTGCGCTTATGTTTGTTCCGTCCGAAGCCATCTATGCCGAATTGCACGCGCGCCTGCCCGAAGTGGTCCGCGAAGGGTTCGCGGCACGTGTCTGGATCGTTTCACCCACGACCTGCATGGCAACGCTGAACACGATGCGCGCGATCCTCAAGGACGCCCGGATGCGCGAACAGGCTGGCGCGATCCGCCGGGAGTTGGGCATGCTGCACAAGGATGTCGAAAGGCTGGGCGATCGCGTGGCCAATCTGGACCGGCATTTCGGGCAGGCCGCCAAAGATATCTCGGACATCAAGATTAGCGCCGAAAAGGCGGGACGTCGGGCACAACGGCTGGACAATTTCGATTTTGAGGAACTGTCCCCGGACGATCACGCCAACGTGGTGCCCTTGGGCAAAACCGAGGCCTGATCGCGCGGGTCAGATCCGCAGGAATGGCTGGAACAGGCGCGGCATCAGTTTGGTGAATTTCAGGGGCGCGTCCGTCACCGCCAGACAGATGCAGTCGGCCGAGATGTCGGCCACCGGCATGTGATGCAGGTCCTGATCGGCGATTTCGACATCACCACGCGCAAAGTGGTCGACCTCATCCGAAAACGCGCCCTGCAACACCATGGTCAGTTCTGTTCCATGGTGGCTGTGATCCGGTACGGCAGACCCTGCAGGGATAAACAGCAACCGGGCCGTTGACTCGCGTGTCGTCGGCAGAATCGCTTGCTTGACGCCCATGCCAATCGGCCTCCAGCGGATCGCGTTCACATCGCCACCGACGTAATCCTGCAAGGGCGCGGGCAGAACGGAACAGGCTGGCCGTGCGGGCTTGGGCGTCGACGCGCCCTGGGAAATCAAGGCCATGGTCGCCGCCAGCGAATCCTCGCCCATTGCGGGCATCTCGGCCTGATCCTGCAAAAGCTCACCACCAATGATGTTGTAGCTTTCAGCCGCAGCCCGGCAGCGGTCGCACAGTGACAAATGTGTCGCGACCATCAGATCGAATGCTTCGGGCAGCGTACCTGCTGCATAGGCCATCAGCAGGTCGTCGGTCAGGTGATGTTTAATTGCTTCTGTCATCGTTTTCTCAGTTCATCGCATGGCGCAGGCGATCCAGCGCCAGTCTAATTCGTGATTTGATTGTTCCCAGCGGCAATCCGGTTTCCGACGCGATTTCGCGGTGACTCAGATCGCCGAAATACGCTTTTTCGATCAGTTGGCGCTGCGCTTCGGGCAGAGCCTTCATCGCAATCCGCAATTGGTCGGTTTCCTGTTGCAGGGCAACAACCTCGGTTTGATCTGGTTCGGCTTCGGGTCCCCAGCCCAGATCCTCGGGTTCGGGGCGGCGTTGTTTTCGCAGGATGTCGATCCGCTTGTTCCTTGCAATCGTGAACACCCAGGTTGCCACAGTGGCGCGGGTCGGATCGAACAGATGCGCCTTGTGCCACAACGTTGCCATCACCTCCTGCGCGCATTCTTCAGCGGTGGCGCCATCGGCACCGGACTTGATCAGGAACGCCTTGATACGTGGTGCAAAATGCCGGAACAGCTCGGCAAAAGCCGCCTGATCCTGCGTGTCACGGATGCGCTTGACGTGATCAACCCATTCGGACCTGACACCGCACTTCTTTTGCGTTCCGTTCAATTGTTTACCCTTGATGCGTTTCTTTGCGACCCAAGGCTGGCCCGCGCCACTTGGGGGCGCAGGATCGTCGAGCGTCGCGGTGTCGATCTCGGTAAACATAACCACATTACGTGGCAGCGCCAAAGCCGGATCATTTAGCCCAGCATTTTTTGATCCGATTTGCCTATCTGGCCGTAACAAAACTGAAATCAGCGCATTAAGTTTGCAGACACTGTATTATTGGCAGACTGACAGGAACCCGTAGCCGCATGAACAAAATCGACCATATCGCGGGACACACCTATCACAGCCGGAAAGGTGCGATTGAGAACGCGTTTCGGTATTCGGTCGATTTCATTCTGTTCGACCCCGAAAACCTGCCGAAAACACCATATCTGTTCTCGTTTCGGCGTGCCAACCTGATGAACTGGCGCGACCGCGATCATGGTGGCAGCCCAGGTGAAGGGCAGGGCGTGAACTGGCTGCGCAGCAGGCTTGAGGAGATGGGCTTGCCCTCGCCGTCTCGAATCTTCCTGCTGACGCAACCGCGCGTACTAGGGCACGTGTTCAACCCGGTCAGCTTCTGGCTTTGCCTTGACACGGACGCGCAACTGTTTGCGGTGATCGCCGAAGTGACCAATACCTATGGCACGCGGCACAGCTATCTTTGTCATAATCCCGACCTGTCGCCGATCCGGCCCGAAGATCGAATAGTGACGGATAAGAAGATGCATGTTTCTCCGTTTCAGAAGATCGAAGGGACGTACAGCTTCCGGTTTGACTTCCGACCGGACCGAGTTGGCGTCATGATCGACTATTCCCGGAAGGATGGCGGATTGGTGGCAACCCTGACCGGGTTGCGGGCACCGTTAACCAACCGCTCCATCCTGACGGCGCTTGTCCGTCGCCCCTTTGGGGCGCGCCGGGGATTTGCCCTGATCCTGTGGCAGGCTTTGAAGCTGTGGACCAAGAAGGCCACGTTCCGACCCTTTCGAACCGCACCGGTGCCAGATCAGCCGGTGTCGCGCCCCCGCATGTAAGATTCCCTCAGACCAGGCGACGTTTGCGTAAGATCAAAGACGCGGCCGTTGCGTCGTGATTGTGATAGCCTGAAACCCGCGAACATAAGGAGATGGGACATGCTGGAAATTTCGGCCAGAAAGGTTGCCCAGGTGGCAATGATGGGGCGCGAACTGGGGCGTGCCGAAGCAGAGCTGCGCGCTTTCGTCGACCGCATGAGCGAAGACGAGCAGGCCGAGCTGGTGGCGATCATGTGGATCGGCCGCGAGAGCTTTTTCGCCGAAGATCTGGCCGAAGCCATCGCAACCGCAAAATCCGAGGCCTCGACCCCCTGTGCCGACTACCTGATCGGCACGCCGCACCTGTCGGATCACCTGGAAAACGGGCTGGATGCGCTGGGGATTTCGGCCGAGGATGTCGAGAATGACCTGATGTAGGCTCCATATGCCTGAACCATCGAACAGGGCCAGAGCCGTCTGATCCTAACTTTGGATTTCGAATACCCGCAAGCCGAACATTAATTCGGATTAATCCGGTGTTTTGGCATCGTTAACACTCCGCTCCTTTATCAGAACTGTGACCAGAAACGTTGTTCGGATGAGAAGGAGAAGGCGATGGCACATGTACACACAGCCAGACCGCAGCGTAGCTTCTTTGCCGGTCTGAGTTCAGAATGCCGCGCGCTCAGGGATGAGTTTGCGCGTCGCCGGCAGGTCGCTGAGTCGATGCAAACGCTGGAAAAAATGACTGACCGACAATTGGACGACATCGGCATTCCGCGCCATCGGATCGCACGATCCGCCTATCAAAGCGTCTATGGTCAGTCCCCGGTGGAACTGCGTCGCTAAGCTGGTTCGTCCCGACACGGATCGATCTTTGTCTGCAATTCAAGGAACAAAACGATGTTAGATACTATTGGAGTACACCAGGAGCGCCCCATTGCCAGCGCATTGCTGCTTTTTGACCGGGCCATGCAAATCCGTGCTGTTCGGTCCGATATTGTGCGGGCCGCTCAGGAACTGAACCGTCTGTCCGATAACCAGCTGTCCGAGCTTGGAATCAATCGGTCTGACCTTGATGAAACGATCCAGCTTTACATCTGAAAGCGGGATGCCGGAACAGCCGCATCGTCACGCCGATGCGGCTGTTTTCTTGCGCGCTGAGAAAAAGCTCAGCTTGTGTGATCCACAATCTGCAAATGCTGCGCCAGCGTGTCGATTTCGCCCATCCACGCCGCCACCAGCTTGGGATCGCTGGGCGCCGCATGAACGCCAGCGGGAATGGCGCGGTTCAGGACGGCTTCGACGGCCAGTGAGACCGGAATCGATACCAGACGGGCCATGGCAGTGCCGCGTTCATCGCCCCAGGCGTCCATGACGTAGGTTTTGTGCCAGACCTCGGCCCCGTCTTTTTCGGCCTTCAGGCCGACGCACAGAACCACGCGGTCGGGTTCGCCGTCGTCATAGGCGTTTTCTTCCCAGAACTGATCGGACATCTCTTTCAGCCGCGCATCGCCGTCCGGTCCGGTCAGGGTTTCGATTTCGCGGAACACGTCCGACCAGGCATCCGCCCAGCCTTTCAGACGCAGAGTGCCGCGCACAAACTCTTTGACCGGCCAGTGATCCTCGAAGTGATACTGCGCCATGAACGGGATCGAGTCACGGTTCGGGTAAACCTCAAAGCTTTCCGGCGCTGGAAGCGGCGCGATATAGCTGCTGATCGCATCCCATGGGCGTGCGACATCCAGCGGGGCGTAATCGCGGATCGATTTCGAGGGCGAGCGCAGCGCCTTGAGCACACCCAACGGCGACCAACTGAACTTGTACCGGAACGGGTTGGGGTTCTTCGGGATACCGCCGCAATACGAGATGAAGCTCAGGTGGTTCTGCGGATCGAACGCGTCCGAGGCGCGGTACTCATCGACCAGTGCATGTGCCATCAGGTGGTCGATACCCGGGTCCAGTCCGACCTCGTTGACCAGCGCCACGCCGGCCTCGCGCGCCTTGTCGTCCAGCGCGCGCATTTCGGGCGCGATATAAGACGACGAGACAAAATTTGCCCCTTTCGAAATCGCCAGCTCCGCCAGCGGCACATGCCAGTCGCCCGGCAGCATGGAGACGATCACGTCGCCCTTTTCCAGTACCGCACCAATTGCGTCGATGTCGAAGGCGCGGATGTCATCCGTCAGGTCTCCGACCTCGGCTTTGGCTTTTTCGATGGTCCGGTTCCAGACAGTGATCTTGTGCCCGCCCTCGAACAGGCGGCGCAGGCCGGGAATGGCCGATAGGCCGGTGCCACACCAGTGAATCGTCATCGCTCAGATCCCTTCGATATGTGTTTTGTAAGTTGCTTCTGCCCGGCCCCAGACACCACTTTCCAGATCGGTCAGGGTCAGCAGAGAGGGCAGCAGTTGCGCCGCGTAGTCTTCGGAACTTTCAACCGGCAGCATCGACGGCAGGTTGTCGATGGCCATTACATCCATCACCGGATCACTTGCTACGCGCAGGGCGGGGGCGTCCCAGGTGGTGGCCCGGTCATAGACCGGAACCGGGTTGTAGTCGCTGTCCGGGTCGCAAGCCACGTCACCGATGGCGGTCAGCTTGCGAGTTGCGGACAATGCCTCACGCGGGACGAAGACGGGCGTACCGGGGCGGGCGAAGATGCAGTTCAGGAACAGGTCATGGTCGAGAATTTCCGGAAAGGGTCCGCCGCTGCCGGTTTCGGCCATGTCCCATTTGGTGACTGTAACGCCCATGGCTTCGCACAGATCAGCCGCGCCCGTTCCGACACGGCCCAAGGCACCGATGACAATGGCGCGGGGGCGGTCGGTGCCGGTCGCGTCCAGTTCGGCCAGAAGCTCCGCGTTCAGCGCATCTTTGCTGGGATAGACACCCACGGGCGGACATACCTCATTGCGCTGCTGTGCGGCCCACGTCTTCAGCGTCACCGCCGCGCCTGCGTACCCGGCCCAGTACCCGAAAGCCGCAACCCGGCGGTCGTTTTCGTCGACCAGATATTCCAGGTCATAAAGCGTGCCGCCACCGGTCTTGAACCGCTCCAGCAGCGCGCGACCAGAATGCTGGCCCTTAAAGGCGTGGCCGAACATGATGTGTCGATGCGGCAGGGGCGTGCCATCCTCGGGCAGTTCCTTGAGGCCGAAGATGATCGCGTCCCGCGGGGCGTCGGGCCATGAATTCTCGGCTGCGATCTCACACCCGGCGTCCTTGTAGCCGTCGATCGGGATGGCGCGGACATGGCTTTCCTCGACCGTCACGCGGATGCCTTCGGCAAGCAGCGCGGCGGCGCCTTCGGGGGTCAGGCCGACCCGTTCTTCGTTCGGGCGCTGTTCTGCCCGGACCCAGAGATGTGTCATTCGTTGTCCTTTTGTCAGAGCATTCCGGCGGCGCGCACCGCCTGAACCGATGCGCGTGCTTCCATCGCCTCGCGGAAGGCGACAATCTTGGGAAAGGCCGAGACGTCCACGCCGTCGCCCTCAAGCCAGCTGCAGACGACAAAAAGATATGCATCAGCCACCGAGAATGCCTCGCCCAGCACAAACGGTCCGCGCAGACCGTTCGACGAGATATAGTCGCAGGACGCGGTCATCGTCTGCGGTACCTTGTCTTTCATATCCTTCCAGCTGGCTTTCTTGTCTGCCCAACGCGGCCCGCGCAGCTTGTGCGCGTGGTTCACATGCATGGTTGAGGCCAGATAGTACATCACCTCGCGCATACGGGCCGCCATGACCGGGTCGTCAGGCACCAGCCCGGCTTCGGGCGCTTTGGCCGCGATGTAGTCCAGCAGCGCGCCTGTTTCGGTCAGAATGCCGCCGTCAACGGCCAATGCCGGCACGCGTTCTTTGGGGTTGATCTGCTTGTAGGCCGGTTTGGTCTGCTCGGCTTCTGCAAAATCCAGTCGTATGGCCTCGTATTCCAGGCCCGCTTCTTCCAGCGCGATGGCGACGGCGACCGATATCGTGCGGGGCGCGTAGTAGAGTTGCATCAGATGGCCTCCGGTTTCCTTACAGATGGGTCTGGGCAAACTGCCGGTCGGGCGCTTCCAGATGTGGCACGGCATTGAACAGAACCGTACTGAGCTGCGGGCCGATCGGATGCAGACGATGCATGGACGTGTTCATGATGGCAAGAGCCACGCGAGCCATGGAAGGTATGTCCAGCCCCATCGCCTGCCGCACGACCATGGAAATCAGTCCGCCCGAGGTGACAACGATGGCCGGGCCGCCCTCGGTTCCGATATCCCGCAATGCCGCCGAAACCCGGGCTTCGAATTCAGCGAAGGTCTCTGGTGTGTTGCGGATATCGCCGCTTGCCCAGGCCGCAAAGGTTCGGGGCAGGTGTTCGACAAAACCTTCCCGGTCCGTCGGAACGGCCACGCCATGCTGTTCCTCGAACAGCTTTGCGATTGTGAAATATTCAATCTCGTTCAGCCGCGCGTCGCGCACCGGGTTGAGGAGACCCATACTGGCAGCGGTCTCCACATGCCGGGTCAGGGTGCCACAATACGCCCGCGTGTGATGCGTATGCGTATCCTTGAGGTACCCCCCAAGCCACCGCGCCTGCTGATGGCCCAGCTCGCTGAGCTTGTCATAGTCTTTTTCATCACGCGCAGAGGTGTTGGCCTGTCCGTGACGAACCAGTGTAATATGTGACATGGTGGTTCCTCTTGGCGTCATGTCTTAAGACAGCTTCATTGCCGGGGCCAGAGGTGTTGCACCCGCCCGGAGTGAAAAATCGCGGATCCGATGCAGCGGAAGACTTGCAGGTCAAGGCGCAGCCCATAAGGTTGATCGGCACAAAGGGGGCAATCATGGCTGTCGATGAAAACCGGTTTCTGGCCGATCTGCACAAATTGCGTTCATTTGGGGCGGCGGGTGTTGGGAAGGGCGTGGTAAGGCCCGCCTATTCCGACGCGGATATCGCGGCGCGCCGCTGGCTGGCCGGTCGGATGGAAGACGCCGGACTGCGCCCGCATTTCGATCCGGTCGGAAACCTGTTTGGGTTGGCCGCCGGTCCGTCGCTGCTGATGGGGTCGCATTCCGACAGCCAGCCAGAAGGTGGTTGGCTGGATGGTGCGCTGGGCGTCATCGCGGCACTTGAAGTGGCGCGCGCAACGGATCGCGCGATTTCGGTCGTCAGCTTTCAGGATGAAGAAGGGCGGTTTGGCGTGACCACCGGGTCTGCCGTGTGGTCGGGAACGCTGCCTTTGTCCGCAGCGGATGCTCTCACCGATCATGAAGGCACGGCATTTTCCGAGGCCCGTGCCTTGATGAGTGGTCTGGCTCAGGACTTCGTCGATCCCGGTCGGTTCACCGGGTTTCTCGAGATGCATATCGAACAGGGGCCCGCGCTGGACACCAGCGGGGATCAGATCGGTGTCGTGACCGACATCGTTGGCATCCGCGACATGAAAATCACCTTTGAGGGACAGCAGAATCATGCGGGCACTACACCGATGCATCTGCGTCGGGATGCGTTTCAGGCAGTGTCCCTGTTCAATTCGCTGATCAACGACCGGTTCCGGAATGTGGTTGCGCCCGAAACGGTCTGGACGATTGGCCATGTCGATCTGCATCCCAACGCCTCGTCCATCGTGCCGGGGCTTGCGCGTTTTTCGATGCAATGGCGCGACGGTACATCTGACCGGCTGGAGCGGCTGGAGCAGATCATCCGCACGACCGCGCAAGAGGTCGCCGATCGGATGAACATGTCGGTGACCTACGGGCCGTTGCTGGGGCTGGAGCCCGTGGCGATGGATCGGGAACTCCGCGCGGCGCTGGAACAGGGGGCGGAAAGAATTGCCCCATCCCGCTGGCGCTCCATGCCGTCCGGCGCGTTGCATGATGCAACCAATGTGTCCCGCCTGATGCCGGTTGCTATGCTGTTCGTGCCGTCGATCAACGGGATTAGTCATGACTTCTCAGAAGATACGTCCGAACATGATCTGATCGCGGGGCTGCATGTTCTTGAACATGCAGTCAACGCGCTGCCTTCGGGCAAATCCGTTGCCTGACGGAGAAAAGTTTCCTAAAGGGGAATTGCTGGTTGTATATCCTGGTATACAACTGCTGCCAAAAACAACGTTTGCGCCTCAGCCATCTGAGATTGTGTCGTTGCCGTTTGTTTTGCAAAACTACAAGCGTTGAAGTCAGGAGAGAACAGGAATGTCGACGTATTATTCTGAAGAGCACGAGTGGCTGCGAGTTGAAGGAGAAGTTG
>NZ_JBQFRB010000012.1:0-111017 GCF_056537185.1 Ruegeria sp. CG4
GAGCTTGCGGGCAGCAGAGCAGGCGAGATAGTCGCGCCCGACTGTCGCGAGCGGCCCTCCGCAGGTGCCGCAGAATGCAAGACCGGTCAGATGAGGCTGCTCAATTTGCTGAAACTTGTTTTGATGCCCACACAAAGGGCAGAACGGACCACGGCTCCCATAGTAGGCGCACATGTCTCACTATTAAATTTTGCTTGTCCTCCTTGACGGATCACTGCGCCAAATGCTGCCATGGGCAGGCATTCAGCTGGCCTGGGAGGCTCCAATGAGATTTTTTCTGACATCGACAGCAATTGTTTCTGTCGCATTATGTGCGACCTCTTCCAAAGCTCAGGAGTCCGCGCAAGGTGGGCAGGTCGGGGAGATGACCATATCGGTTGACGATATGCGCGAACCCGCGCCCGCAGATTTCTCGCCTTATGCCGGCCGCGACTTTCCGACTCGTCCCCTGTGGGGCGATACCCACCTGCACACGTCCAATTCGCTGGATGCGCGTGGATTTGGGGTCATCCTGAGCCCGGATGACGCTTATCGATTTGCACGGGGTGAGGAGGTCACGACATCACACGGCCTCCGCGTACAACTGTCTCGACCGCTCGACTGGCTTGTTGTTTCCGATCATTCGGATGCCATGGGGGCAATGAATGAAATCATTGCGGGAAACTCGACGCTGATGCGTGATCCAACGCTTCGAGACTGGAGCGAGCGACTTAATGCAGGTGGAGACGTTGCTCTCGGTGCGACTATGGAGGTCATTGAGACATTTGCCGGAATTACCGGGGAAGCCCTTCCCGAGGCTGTGTCGGATCGCAGGTTCGTGCAGTCCGTTTGGGACGAGTTCACGCAAACTGCCGATCATCACGATGACCCTGGTTCGTTTACTGCGTTCATCGGATACGAATGGACATCTACCGAAGCCGGCAACAACCTCCATCGCAACGTGATTTACCGTGATGATGCCATTCGCGCACGGCAAATGCTGCCCTTCACGACCGCAGAAACCTTTAATCCGGAAAAGCTGTGGGACTGGATGGAAACATATGAAATGGAAACCGGCGGTCGTGTTCTGGCCCTTGCCCACAACGGCAACGTTTCCAACGGCCTTATGTTTCCGGTCGAGACCAATCCGGAAACGGGTGAGCCTTTGACGGCGGACTACGCTGAACGGCGCGCGAAATGGGAGCCGATGTACGAGATCACCCAGATCAAGGGTGATGGGGAAACCCATCCGTTCCTAAGCCCGAACGATGAATTCGCGGACTATGAAACCTGGGATAAATCCAATCTTGGCCCGACGCCCAAAGAAGACTGGATGCTTCAGTACGAATATGCCCGCGAGGCTCTGAAGAACGGTCTCAAGCTGGAAGCGCAACTTGGCACCAATCCGTACAAATTCGGTGTCGTGGGTTCGACCGACAGCCATACCGCGTTGGCGACGGCGGAAGAGGACAACTTCTTTGGCAAGCACTCAGGCGTCGAGCCGGAGCCCGGTCGATGGCAGCATGTCGTAGGTGAATTTGACGCGTTGAGGATCCTCGGGTGGGAAATGGCAGCCTCTGGCTACGCGGCGGTTTGGGCCGAAGACAACACGCGCGAAGCCATATTCGACGCCATGGAGCGCAAAGAAGTTTATGGAACAACCGGTAGCCGCATAACGGTTCGTTTCTTTGGTGGCTGGGACTTCACAGAGGAGGACGCGCGATCACGTCTGCCTGCCGAAATAGGATATGACAAAGGCGTTCCCATGGGCGGCGACCTCTCTGAAGTGCCCGAGGGCGCGGATGCACCGACATTCCTTATTGCTGCTCTCAAGGACCCGTATTCCGGCAATCTCGACCGTGTTCAAGTTGTGAAGGGTTGGGTAAATGCCAACGGCGACACGGAAGAGCAGGTGTATGACGTGGCGTGGTCGGGAGACAGGCAACCGGATGCCGATGGCAATCTACCCGCAGTGGGTAGCACCGTGGATGTCGCAACGGGTACGTTCACCAACTCAATCGGTTCTCCGGAGCTGTTGACGGTTTGGAAGGATCCCGACTTCGATCCTTCATTGCGGGCATTCTACTACGTTCGTGTTTTGGAAATTCCAACGCCCAGGTGGACAGTTTACGATGCCGTTCGGTTCGGGGACGAACTGCCCGCAGATGTGCCTACCTCAACACAGGAGCGCGCGTACACTTCGCCAATCTGGTATACTCCAGAAGGCTGAGATGTCCGGCAACCGACTTTGACTGTGACCGAAGCCCCTTAGCTTCCAAGGCAGCGACACAAAGCGAAATCCGTCCTTTCAGGCGGTTACTTGGGGCTCGAAGTTGATTGTGGATTGAGCTGCTTTCGGCCAAGACGGTCAGACACAAAGACCGGAGGTGCGAGAAAGGCTCAATCAGCCTCTCTCGGTGGATTGTATCGCGTGTAGGAATAAGTCCAATGCCACCAACCTCGAACTTCGTCAGGTTTCGTATTCAGAGCGTTGCGGAGGCCAGCGAATGGGTATTCGCGGACGGTTTTTCGAAAGTCAGCCGTATTCGTCGAAAGCGCGCTTTCGAATCGTCGAACTTCTTTCAACCAGGTCTGCCTCTAACCTTTCAGGCTCAGGTCTCTCCTGAGTGGAAATCCAACGCGCCAATGCGATCGCTGCCCTTTCACCCATTGTTGAAACTGGAAGATGAACTGTTGTGATGGAAGGTACAGCCACGGCAGAGCTTGGCAGGTCATCCAGGCCCATTAAAGACACCTCGTCCGGGACACTGATGCCGTTGGATTGAAGACCAAACAAAACCCCTAGTGCCACAACGTCCGACAGACACAGGATCGCATCTGGTTTGACCGACCTGTTGACGATGCGTGCAGTAGCCTCGGCGCCGCCCCGGAGGCTTATTTCGGTTTCAACTGTCGTTATCTCGCCATCCCAATTCAGCTCGTGCAGCCCGGAAAGTCGGGCCTGTGTTCGGTCATTGTTGTGAACAGGGCCGTGAACAACTGCAATCCGCCGGTGTCCAAGCTTAATCAGATGCCGTAGGGCCAATTGTGCCGCGGCCTTGTTATCGTATCCAATCGTTGGAAAAGGGTTGGAGACGTCAAAGTATGATGTGACGATCGTGGGGATTCTTGTGCGCTCGATCAGGTCGTGAAATTCAGCGGCGTGTGTTGCGCCAGTAATGATCAGCCCTTCAGCCCCGATATCAACCAGCCCCTTCGCCTTTTCGGCTTCAACTTCCAGGTCTGACTCAGTTGTGGCTACGATCAGTGAAAGCCCATCTTGGGACAGTCTGCGTTCGAGCGCTGCAAGAAACCGAGCGAAAATGGCATTGTCCAACGTTGGTACCAGCGCACCCACGAAACGGGTCCGACCAGAGTTGATTGCTCTGGCGGCCGCGCTGGGGACGAATCGAAGATCCGCAATTGCTTTCTGAACTTTCTCCAGAGTTTCCTTTTTCACAACACCCGGTTCGTTCAGCACCCGGGATACGGTTGCGACCGATACGCCCGCTGCTTTCGCAACATCTCTGAGATTTGCGCGTTTTTTCAACGTCGGGTCTTTCTGTGTCACGTGGTATCGCGCCTATTTTTTCTACCTTCAACGAAAGTGTTGACATATGTAACTAGTTTCATCAACCTCTGTAACTAGTTTCATAAATGAGAATCCTACGGCAACATGCATGGTTCAGCTGTCCTACACGAGTTCACGAATGCCGGGTTTGTTAGCCCGGGACGCAGATTCCCGGGCTTTCCGAAGGCCTCGGGTGTCCGAGAATATGTGCTGGCGCCACGCGACGCGCACCGTGTTGAAGCCGCCGAGGGCGACCTGCTGTCATTTGAGGCGACATCGCAGGGTTATCCGCTGGACATTGTTGCGTTTGCCGATGGGAGGCCTGCACTTGCTCGACTGAAACTGCAAGCGAACGGAGCGGTTGATCAGGGTGCATTCAACAGCGACCCTTATACGGGTTGGATTGGTACAAATGGCGGAGATCCAAGGCAGGAAGTCGCGTGTTTCAGGCTAATGGCCTCATCAGAACCGCTGGTGTTGCGTGTCGAAAAACGCGTGACAGTTTGGTTGATCAGGCCAGCGCTCATTTCTGGCTTGGTTGAGGGAACCGATACCGGATGCGTTACGGTCTCCCATCAATGTGCAGCCTCAAACCAGCCTCAGCTGCCGCCACTTCTGGGAGATGTCCGGGACGAGTTTACTGTACCGAGAGGAACGGCGCTGGCTTACGAATTGAAAGCGGGCGAATTCGTTCAGATCATCGACGTGGAAGGGCAGCAGTGCTCGGACTTCATGGTGCTTCGTTCCGATGAGCTGCAACATGGAGTCGAATGGATGATCGACTCGACGGCGACGCGATCAATGGTGCGACGCGCCTATCCTGGCCCGGGGTTGCTGGACAAGTTCTACGATCGTGAGATGCGACCACTTCTCAATGTGGTGCAGGACACCTGTGGGCGCCACGACACTTTCGGTCTGGCCTGCACCGCCCGAGGTTATGAAGAGCGCGGCTTTCCCGGCCACGTGAACTGTTCCGATAACATGTCCAATGCGCTGGCGCCTTACGGTGTCGCGCGTCGTTCGGCCTGGCCCGCGATCAATTTTTTCTGGAACACATGGGTTGATCCGGCGACGCATCACATTCTGACCGAGGAGTCCTATTCCCGCCCCGGTGACTATGTCGCCATGCGCGCAATGGAGGACCTAGTGTGCGTTTCGACCGCTTGCCCGGACGACATTGACCCGATCAATGGCTGGAACCCGACGGATGTGCACGTCCGCATCTACCGCCCAAAAACGCCGATCCGCCGTGCGGTTGCCTATCGTGAAAAGGAAGATGCCCCGATGTCGATCAGTCAGGAATCCGCATTTCATGATCGGCTGGCCCCGTTGACCCAACAATTCGCGCCTGCACGTGATCTATGGGCACCAGTCAGCTTTCCGGCGCACGGCACCTTGGGTGAATACTGGGCCTGTCGTGAGGCCGTGACAGTTCAGGACATGAGCGGGTTGCGCAAATTCGATATTGTTGGCCCGGACGCCGAGAAACTGCTGCAGCAGGCAACAACTCGCAACGTGGCGAAGCTGCCGGTCTGGCGTGGGTCTTACACGTTGATGTGTGACGAAAGCGGCTCGGTTATCGATGACGGCACGCTTTTCCGTCTTGCGCCCGAAATCTTCCGTTGGTGCTGCGGATCCGAGGAAAGTGGTCGTTCGCTGCAGGCATTGGCGACGGATATGGGCCTGCAGGTTCGGGTGCACGCGATGCGGAACGCGATGCCAAACCTTGCCATTCAGGGGCCAAAATCCCGCGATTTACTGCGCAAGATTGCCTTCACTCAGCCACATGTGCCTTCGCTGGATCATCTGAAGTGGTTCGGGGTCACAATTGCCCGGCTCAATGATCGCGATGGTGCGCCATTCATGCTCTCACGCTCGGGTTATACCGGGGAACTGGGTTACGAAGTCTTCTGTTCCAAGACCGACGCGCTAGCGATCTGGGATGCGGTGATGGAGGCGGGTGAAGAGTTTGGGATCACACCCATGGGCTCTGCCGCACTGGACATCATCCGGATCGAAGCCGGATTGGCCGCGGCAAATGCCGAGTTTGCGCCGGGCGTCGACGCGTTCGAGGCCGGTTTGGACTTCGCGGTCGATCTGAACAAGGCGAGCTTTACGGGCAAATCTGCGCTTGAGCGAAACGCGCGAGAGCCGCGCCGCGTGCTCAAGGGATTGTTGATCGGGTGCGATGATGTGCCTGCTCATGGCGCTTCGGTCTTTGCTGGCGAACGGCAGGTGGGCGTGGTCACTTCGGCCATCCGATCACCGATGCTTGAACACGCGATCGCCATGGCGCGGCTGTCGGTCGAGCATGCCGAGAACGGCACGCAACTTGAAATTGGGCAACTCGACGGGCGGATGAAACGCCTGGGGGCAACGGTATCGGACATTCCATTCATAGACCCGCAACGCAAGCGGGCGCGCGTCTGATGGCGCATCCAACACAACGCAACGGGAGAATTTGATATGAAGAAACTGACAACACTCACGGCAACACTGGCTTTCGCCTTGGGTGCTACTTCAGCGTTGGCGCAAGACAAGGTCATGGTGGGCGAACCCAGCTGGCCCGGCGCCAAAATCATGAGCCGCGTCATCGGGCAGGTTATCGAAACGCGTTTGGGCGGAGAGGTCGGTTATGCGCCGGGAGCAAACGCCGTGATCTTTGCCGCAATGGATGGTGGGCGAGGGGACATTGATGTACACCCCGATGTCTGGTTGCCGAACCAGTCTTCCTTCACCGATGAATACGTCGACCAGAAAGGCACCGTCGCGCTGTCTTCAGGCAGCTATGAGGGCCGGGCGGGGATTTGTGTTCCCAACTACATGGTCGATGATCACAGCATCAAATCGATCTATGATCTGGCCACACCTATGGCCCAGGAATTGTTCGACTCTGACGGCGATGGCATGGGCGAAGTTTGGGTTGGCGCGTCGGGCTGGGCCTCAACCAACACCTTTAAGGTGCGTGTGCGCGACTATGGTATCGAAACGTTCCTGACTCCGACAACCGAAGATGAGACGGTGTTCTATTCCCGTCTCAAAGATCAAATCGACCAGAAAAAAGGCGCCGCTTTTTACTGCTACGCGCCACATTATGTGCACGCGCTGTATGATGTGACAATCCTTGAAGAACCCGCACACGACGCGGCCACATACAAGATGGTTCAGCCGGATCAGGACGCGGATTGGTACAACAAATCGCATGTCAGCACAGGCGAGCCTGTGAAAACCGTGACGGTTGCCCACTCCAAATCTCTGGAGCAGCGCAATCCAGCCGCAGCTTCTTTTCTGAGCAACATCAACATGAATGCCGATCAACTCAGCGGCCTGACCTACGAAGTTGTCGTTAAAGGGCGCGAAACGGATGAAGTTGTGGCCGAATGGATCGCCGCGAATGGCGATACCGTCGACGGCTGGCTGGGACTGAAAACCAACTGATACCCAGCGCCCCCAGCCAGGTTGTCGGGGGCACATTCTAAAAGCTAGACCAAGGTGGGGCCAGTATGACAGCGGATATCGCAATCGATGCACGCGGCGTGTGGAAAGTGTTCGGAGCACGCGCGCGGGACGCACTGAAGGCCATTCACAGTGAAGGGTTGAGCAAGGCCGAGGTGTTGGAGCGGTTCAACTGTGTTGTCGGCGTCGCTGATGCCAGCTTTGAGATCGAGCGCGGTGAGCTGTTTTGCGTCATGGGCCTGTCCGGGTCCGGTAAATCGACCCTTGTGCGCCACGTGAACCGTCTACTGGAACCTACCGACGGCCATATCTACCTGGACGGCGATGACGTGATGGGCCTGAACGACGACGGGCTTCGCGATTTGCGGAACCGCCGCGTCGCCATGGTGTTCCAGAACTTTGGCCTGATGCCCTACCGCACGGTGCGCGATAACGTGGCCATGCCTCTGGAAATTCGCGGTACGGGCAAGGCACGTCGCTGGGAAGAGGCAGATCGCGTTCTCGAACTGGTAGAGCTCAATGGCTGGGAAGACAAATACGCACATGAGTTGTCCGGTGGCATGCAGCAGCGTGTCGGCCTAGCCCGGGCGATCGCTGCAGACCCCGAAATCCTGCTGATGGACGAACCATTCTCGGCACTCGATCCGCTGATCAGGAAGCAATTGCAAGACCAGTTCATGGAACTCAGCCACAAGCTCAACAAGACCACGATGTTTATCACCCATGACCTTGATGAGGCGATCCGTATCGGCCACCGCATCGCGATCATGAAGGATGGGCGCATCGTTCAGATCGGCACGCCGGAAGAGATCATCCTCAATCCCGCTGACGATTATGTCGCCGATTTCGTCGCCGGGATTTCCAAGCTCAACATGATCTTTGCGCACTCGGTGATGAAACCGGTCGACGAATTCGAGGCCCATCACGGCGAAGTTCCCGATGACGCCAAAGAGGCCCATCCCGACATGGATCTGTCCGACCTGATGAACCTTTGTGTCGAAGGGCACGGAGTGGTCGCAGTCACCCAAGACGGCAAGACCGTGGGCGTGATCAACCGCGCAGGGCTTATCCGCGCCATTCAAAACAGTCAGGCCTAAGGGGACAACGATGAAACACGTTGATGCACAGCAGGTCAAACCCGAAACTGCCGACCGTCTGGAAGGTTTGATCGGTGATTTTGTCGGGCAAAGCCAAGCGTATTATCAAAAGACCTTTGCCTATATGATGCAGGCGCCGGGTTATCGGTTCACCCTGAACAAGGCTGCCGCCGTTCTCGGCCCGATCTGGTTCGGCGCGCGAGGTCTCTGGTCCTGGTTCCTGGGCTTTCTGGTGCTTGAAACACTGGCTTACATTCAAGTTGGCTTGGGTCTTTTCGGTGATCTGGGGCGGGAGTTTCGCGAACGGGCAGATCAGATCGAACAGACTCTGGCGCTGCGTCGACAGCAGATCGAGGCGGCGGAACAATCCGGCGCTGGGTCGCTGGATTCCCTAAAACGCGCGGCAGAGTCGCTGGAAGGCGCCCTGGCCGGAGCGCAGGAAGCCGCACAGAGCGCAGACTCCACCGGTATCACCTATCTGGCGGTCGGGCTTTTCCTGCTGCTAGCGGTCAAACTCCTCGCGGCGTCGTTGGCCAACTGGACGCTGGAAGGTCAGTTCGCGCGCTGGCGATCGGATTCCAGCGTGGCTCATGGATGGTCTGTGCCCCGGATGATCGTCGCGTCCGTGCTGACCCTGGTTGTCGTTGTTCTCTCTGCCATCAAGTTTGCGCAACCTGATGCGCTGTCTGTTCTAAAGACCTTTCCGACAAACCGGGATTGGCGGCTCAACGTGGGTGACGGCGTACAGGCCGTATTCGAGTGGACCAAAACAGCCGGACGCGGTTTCTTCGATGGGCTGACCTACGGAATGCGCACCCTTCTGGACTGGATCGAAGTGGTTCTGGTCGACACCCCTTGGCCGGTCGTGGGACTGGTCATAATCATGCTGGCTTACCTTTCCGCTGGCCCGCGCGTGGCAATTTTCACCGGTGCGGCATTGGCTTATCTCGGCCTGCTGGATTTCTGGGAGAAGGCGATGACAACTATTGCCCTGCTGGGAGCCGCTGCGTTGATCTCGATCACGCTGGGTATTCCGCTTGGCATTTACTGTGCACGCCGCCCCCGCGCGTTTGCCATCGTGCGGCCAATCCTGGACTTCATGCAATCGATGCCGTCCTTCGTGTATCTGATCCCAGTTGTCGCCTTCATCGGGTCCGGCAAACCTGCCGGAGTCGTTGCGACAATGATCTTTGGAAGCCCACCGGTGATCCGCTTTACCGTTCTGGGTCTGCAGCAAGTGCCGGACACCGTGCGCGAGGCTGCCCTCGCATTTGGCGCAACGCCGCGCTATCTGCTGTGGAAAGTAGATCTGCCGCTGGCGCACAAGACCATCATGGCTGGCGTCAACCAGACCATACTTATGTCACTTGCCATGGTCGTTGTTGCATCACTGATTGGTGCGAAAGGCCTGGGCGAAGATGTGCTGGAGGCTCTGCAATATGCTGCCGCTGGGCAAGGCATACTGGCGGGTCTGGCAATCCTCTTCTGTGCTCTCATTCTGGACCGCATTGTGGCAGGCAAGAAATGACCACGGCTTTCCGGTAGCACCGGTTTGGCTGCTTCCAGTTTTCGGATCTGGTGGTTCGGCATGTAGGAACAGTGATCGGTTCAGGCATTCACGGCAAGATGCTTGGTCATGTGAAAACGGACCGGTCACAGACGAGCGGCAAAATATTGATTTGTCGTTGATGTTTTCTGTTATTCGTCAAAACCAAAAGCCGTGAAATCCCTCTAAGTACCGCGTGCGCCAGCTTGACGTCGCGGGGCAGACCAGGGTGTGATAGAGTATACTCAGGTTAAAAAATCTGCTGTTACTTATGCTTAGATGCCAAACTCATCAATTCCGTCTCGGCTTGCGGATGGGTCTTTGCTTTTTCTGGGGCCTGGCACTTTGCCTGAGTATTGCGACATCAGCCGAGGCAAAGCGTGTGGCGCTTGTAATCGGCAACGCACAGTATGACCACGTTTCGGACATTCCCAACTCGGCCAATGACGCCAGGGACGTAGCCGCCGCGCTTGGGCGGATCGGGTTTGTTGTCACCGAAAAATACAACCTCGATTATCGAGAAATGCGGCTTACCCTTCGGGATTTTTCCGAGGAAACAGACGACGCAGATATGGTGCTGGTCTACTTTGCGGGCCACGGAATCGAAATCGACAATACAAACTATCTGATACCCACAAACGCGGAACTCAGAAGTGACAAGGATGTGGAGTTCGAGGCCATCCGGTTGGAGACATTGCTGAATTCAGTTTCAACGGCCAAGGGCCTGAAACTGGTTCTTGTGGACGCCTGCCGGAACAACCCGTTCGTGTCGCAAATGGTCCGAACCACGGCGACCCGGTCGATTGGCCGGGGATTGGGACGTATCGACCCGGGCGGCGTACTGGTCGGGTATTCCGCGCGCAGTGGGACGCTGGCATTGGATGGCGTGGGCCGCAACAGCCCTTACGCGCAGGCTTTGCTGGAGCATATCGAAGTGCCCGGTCTGGAATTGGGAAAGCTCTTCCGCAAAGTGCGGGACACAGTTTTTGACCTGACCGAGGGCTATCAGGAGCCGTTCACCTATGGCTCACTGCCCGGGCGCGACATCTTCCTTGTTCCTGCAGCAATCAAGGCTCCTTCAAGCGAATTAGAGCAAAGCACTGCGACCGCAGAACCCCTCCCTGTTGATGAGCGCGAAGACGCGGCTCAACGCGTCCTGCGCGAAGCACTGAAGCTGGAAGATGATAGTGTGAAGAAGGGCGCATTGGAAATGATCGCGCAACTCTATCCGAACACAAGGGCCGGACAGCACGCTGGCGAGGTCGCTGGCGCGATTGGCAATCAGGCTCAGCCAAAAACGAAGGCCTCGGATGACCAAAGGAATGCAGGCGACCTGTCCTTGATGTCGAAGAATACAGCCGACCAGGGGGGGCGGGAGAATGCGCAACAAGACATGGCGCTGGAAACCGAAACTGCGTTGAACTTAAGCCGAAGCGACTATCGAAGTATTCAGCGCGGTCTGAATGCTCTGGGCTATTCCGCCGGGCCAGTTGACGGGATATTCGGTGCGCGGTCTCGCACGGCGTTGCGTCGATTTCAGGGGCAAGGCGGTTCAGAGGGAACCGGATACCTGACCGAGAAAAGCTATGCTGTTCTGAAAAACATCGCGAAACCCGAACCGCCACTTGATAGCAATGTGCAGCCTGACAGCCGCGTTTCAGTGGCGTTGCCAAATCCCCGTGCCGAGGCGTCCAGCCCGCTGTATGGGGATTATGTCATCGATATCAGCCGACGGGCGAACCCCAATGGCAAAGACGCGGGTTCAGGCACAAAGCTGGTCTTGCGATTACACTACCGCAAGTCCGCCAACGGGTTTCAGTTGATCAGTGCTCAGGAATTCGCCAAGGGCGGAGCGTCGCGGCCCAAGAGCTATAGCGCATCGCTTTCTGATAGCGGTCAATTGCGCGTGTCCGGCCGCACGAATTACTTGTTCAAGAGTTCGATTGTTGTCGGATTCTCGATAAGTCAGAACCTGCCGCCAGATTTTTCGGCGGGAAGGTCGCTGAGCAGTACACAGGGCCGATTTGACAAAAACTGGTTTGTGGACGTCAGGATTACGAAAAGATAACGCTCATCATGGCTGGTCGACTTTATTGGCCTGCACTGTCGGAAGACGTATGCAACCGCAGTTGATACGCGGACGGGAAGGCTTTGCTGCCCCGCAATGACCTGGTTTGTTAATCCCAACGGTAATTGAAGCTGACGCTGATCCGTTCGTCCTCGGCCATGTTCATCGGAACCTCATGGCGCAGCCAGCTTTCCCACAGCAACACGTCCCCCACCTTCGGCTTTACATAGATGAACGGCTGCAACTCGCGCCGACCACCCTTGAGGCGCGTGGGGGCGGCCATCATGCGGCCGGACCGAGGGTCTTCTAGTTTCAGCGCGCTGGCGCCTTCTGGCATCGCGACGTAAGTTGTGCCTGAGATTACGCTGTGAGGGTGCAGGTGGCTGGAATGCATCCCGCCTTCGGGCAGGATGTTGATCCACAGATCCTCAAGCTTCAGTTCTCCTTCGCCCAGGTCAAACTCAAGATCCTTGGCAAACGCGGCCACGTGCTGATCCAGAACCTTGACCAGATCGGCAAATATTGGGAACCGCCATGGCAGATCGGTCAGGGAGGCGTAGCTGGTATAACCGGGATAGCCGTTTTCCTCACACCAGTCCTGTCCGGCCTCATCATCCTCGGCGATGACCAAGCAGGAATTTTCCAGCTCTTCCGGATCGATCTTCGGATCGAATTCAGAAAGGGCAGCGCGGTAGAGGCGGGTGACGAAGAGTGAATCAATCTGTGGCATGGGCCGGGCATAACCCAGCCCTTGCAGCAAGGCCAGTTAATGTTTCTGGGGTTACGTTTTAAGGGGCCCTTTGCCACAGCGCGGGATAGGGCGGCCACCATCCGCATAGGCAAGGCACAATACAATCTCGTCCGGTTTCGGCGCATCTGCTACATTCAGTGTCATCGTGTCGAAATGAGCGAAGGACCACGGGTTGTCCTTGTGTCCCAGCGGCAGATCGATCGCGCAACCTGGTGCACCCAGTTTTGCATTTGATGGGATCACAGCCTCGCCCCCGCCGGCCGCCGCGCGCATCGGGGCGCCAAGCTTGGGGTGAATCACAGCCCCGCCTTGTTCGAGATCTCCGTTTATGCCGACGATGGCCGCCTTGCCGTATGAAACCGGATCTCCGTCCAGCTGCCCAATTGCTTCGGCAGCCAGATCGGCACCAAGCGCTCCGCCGATCTCGAACAAGTCCGATAAGTCTTCTGAAAACTTGCCTGCCAGAGGGTTTTGAAAGACGGCCATAGCTGCCACGCGAACGATGGGCGGGCATGGCTGGCCCAGTTGATCTGTGGTAATCACTTCTTTGATAAGCACTTTCTTGCGCAACTGAACCATGGGAACCTCCGGCTAACTGACTGACAGCCTAGGGGTGCCTTCGTATTTCGTCGAATCCAATCACACGACCGCGAATGCAGTGCATCGTTGAAACAGAAAACCCCCGCCGGTGTCCCGGCGGGGGTCTTTTCAGTCACGAACGGGGTTGCCCCCAATCGCTTACCAGTCTTCGCGAACCACGACGCGGGTCTTGATCGGCAGCTTCATCGCGGCCAGGCGCAGGGCCTCGCGGGCGATGTCGTCATTGACGCCGTCGATCTCGAACATCACGCGACCGGGCTTGACCTTGCAAACCCAACGGTCGACGGAACCCTTACCTTTACCCATACGAACTTCGATCGGCTTTGCAGTGACCGGAGTGTCGGGGAAAATGCGGATCCAGACACGACCCTGACGCTTCATGTGACGCGTCATGGCACGACGTGCAGCTTCGATCTGGCGTGCAGTTACACGCTCAGGCTCGATGGCTTTCAGGCCGTAAGTGCCAAAGTTCAGATCAGAGCCGCCCTTGGCTTCGCCCTTGATCCGGCCTTTGTGCATCTTGCGGAATTTTGTACGCTTTGGTTGAAGCATATCTTTCCCTCCTTAGCGACGACCGCCACCAGCACCACGAGGTGCAGGGCCGTCCTGGAGTTCCTGTGCTTTACGGTCACGTGCCTGCGGATCGTGCTCCATAATCTCCCCTTTGAAGATCCAGACCTTGATCCCGATGATCCCGTAGGGGGTCATCGCTTCGGCATGTGCGTAATCGATGTCGGCACGCAGGGTGTGCAGAGGCACGCGGCCTTCGCGGTACCACTCGGTCCGTGCGATTTCGGCGCCGCCCAGACGACCTGCGACGTTCACCCGGATACCCAGGGCGCCCATGCGCATGGCATTCTGAACCGACCGCTTCATTGCGCGACGGAACGAAACACGACGTTCCAGCTGCTGAGCGATGGACTCGGCAACCAGCTGCGCGTCAAGCTCGGGCTTGCGCACTTCGACGATGTTCAGGTGCAATTCGCTGTCGGTCATACGTGCAAGCTTTTTGCGCAGAACTTCGATGTCTGCACCTTTCTTGCCGATGATGACACCAGGACGTGCTGTGTGGATCGTAACGCGGCACTTCTTGTGCGGACGTTCGATGATCACACGGGCAACACCGGCCTGCTTGCACTCTTTGTTGATGAACTCACGGATCTTGAGGTCTTCCAGCAGAAGATCACCGTAGTCCTTGGTGTCGGCGTACCAGCGGCTATCCCAGGTGCGGTTGACCTGCAGGCGCATGCCGATCGGATTTACTTTATGACCCATTAGGCTTGCTCCTCAACTTGACGCACCTTGATGGTGATCTCCGAGAACGGCTTCATGATCTTGCCGAAACGGCCACGGGCACGCGGGCGACCGCGCTTCATGACCAGGTTCTTGCCAACCCATGCTTCGGCGACGATCAGTTCGTCAACGTCCAGGTTGTGGTTGTTTTCGGCGTTCGCGATTGCGGACTGCAGGCACTTCTTGACGTCCTGCGCGACGCGCTTGTTCGAGAAAGTCAGGTCGGTCAGAGCCTTCTCAACTTTCTTGCCGCGGATCATTTGCGCAACCAGGTTCAGTTTCTGCGGGCTGGTACGAAGCATGCGCGTTTTCGCCATTGCTTCGTTTTCAGCCACGCGGCGGGGGTTCTTTTCCTTGCCCATGACTTACTTCCGCTTCGCTTTTTTGTCTGCGGCGTGGCCATAATAGGTACGGGTCGGCGAGTATTCACCGAACTTCTGACCGATCATGTCTTCCGAGACGTTTACCGGGATATGCTTCTGGCCGTTGTACACACCAAAGGTCAGACCCACGAACTGGGGCAGAATGGTGGAACGACGCGACCAGATCTTGATGACTTCGTTGCGGCCCGACTCGCGCGCTGCTTCGGCTTTTTTCAGCACATAAGCATCGACGAAAGGACCCTTCCAAACAGAGCGAGACATAGATTAACGTCCCTTCTTCTTGGCGTGCCGCGAGCGGATGATCAGCTTCTGGGACGCTTTGTTCTTGTTGCGGGTACGCTTACCCTTGGTGTCCTTACCCCACGGTGTAACCGGCGTACGGCCACCCGAGGTACGACCTTCACCACCACCGTGCGGGTGATCGATCGGGTTCATTGCAACACCACGAACCGACGGACGAACGCCCTTGTGGCGCATACGACCGGCTTTACCGAGGTTCTGGTTCGAGTTGTCGGGGTTGGACACGGCACCAACGGTGGCCATGCATTCCTGACGGACCATGCGAAGCTCGCCCGAGCTCAGACGGATCTGAGCGTAGCCGCCATCGCGACCAACGAACTGAGCGTAAGTACCGGCCGCACGTGCGATCTGACCACCTTTGCCAGGCTTCATCTCGATGTTGTGGACGATGGTACCAATGGGCATGCCCGAGAACGGCATTGCGTTGCCCGGCTTGATGTCAGCCTTGGCGGATGCCACGACTTTGTCACCAACAGCCAGACGCTGCGGAGCCAGGATATATGCCTGCTCGCCGTCTTCGTATTTTACCAGTGCGATGAATGCGGTCCGGTTCGGGTCATATTCGATCCGCTCGACGGTTGCCGCGACATCAAATTTGTTCCGTTTGAAGTCAACGATCCGGTAGAGACGCTTTGCGCCACCGCCGCGGCGGCGTGAAGTGATCCGTCCGGTGTTGTTCCGGCCGCCCGATTTGGTCAAACCCTCAGTGAGAGACTTG
Organism: Ruegeria sp. CG4; assembly: GCF_056537185.1. Classification (NCBI taxonomy): domain Bacteria; kingdom Pseudomonadati; phylum Pseudomonadota; class Alphaproteobacteria; order Rhodobacterales; family Roseobacteraceae; genus Ruegeria; species Ruegeria sp. CG4. The sequence goes on from NZ_JBQFRB010000012.1 coordinate 15,763, forward strand.
ACCGGACGTCCTTTCCAAAGCTCCGAACGGTCGATCAGCACCAGCCCGCGCTGGCCCGGCGTCGTCGGCTTGTACGACTTGAGTGCCATGCTTTCTGTCTTCCGTTTAGCAAGTGCAGGGGATTTCCCTGCTATGTGATAGGCCCCCGTAGGTGCCAAGGGTATAGGGCCCCGAAGGTCCCCGGTTACAAATATCAGAGGCCCCGGAACGAATCCGAGGCCGTAAGATTGGGTGCGTGTAACAGGGTTGGGGGTGGGTGTCTATAGGGGAACTGATAGATCACCCACTATCCAACACTACGAATACAAAGCCTGCGGAATAGGGTTTGGAACATTAACGCTCGAGAGATCAGCCAGAAGCGACTTCGCGTTACCAACACGCAAATCTGTAGCCTTTTCCGGCTTACGTTGCGCTGTTTCACTCCAAGGGTCAGGATACCCCTCGTAAGCCAAGAAAACAGCAGTAGCGGCCAATTCCAGTTCAATTGAATCAGCCTTTGATGCAATAGTCGCGAGAGAACTCCGAGCGTCAGTACCTTCTAATTCTGGGGCCTCGTCGACTGTGTAAGTTGAATATGTGCCTCCCCAAGCTGCGTTGTCTTGGCGTTCATGCAAACTACCCAAGAGAGCACCAAACTTAGCAGAAGAAGCAAGTTGCTCGCTAAAAGGACCATAATGTTTATAAGAAAAGCGAAAGCTGTCATCGAGGCCAGTCGCAGCCAGCAAGTATGCTATTTTCTGAAGACGAGTACGGCCTACGATCTTGCCACCCGCATCCTGAATGATCTTCGCCACTTCTTGGATCTTAACATCGGACATCAGTTGATCTCCCCTTCAATGATATCTTGAATTACTTTTTGGGCTTCTTGGTCGGACTCATCATAATATGCGCGGTTAAGCTTATAGACTCTGAGAGAGTCCACAATCTCAGAACGCTGAATAATATCAATCAACTCGCCACCGTCTGTGCGAACATTGATTTGCTCGGTCTGTCCATTGCCACCGCTCGGTTTATACGGCTTTCGCTCAGCAACATCATTGATGATGCGCGGAGCGGCCCCTTTTTGCTTTTCTTGCCACTGTTGTAGCTTTAGGTACACAGAAGCGCAACATTTATCAATTTTGTCTACATCTTGATCAGCACCGGAGTTGTAGGGATCACATCTATGAGCAACCTCTGCCCGGATATCGAAACACTTGTAAAGTTTACGATTCAGCAGTCTTTCAGAAAACTTAGAAAGAACAGGGTCATCCGCTTCGCGCAAAAGATGAAGGGCACCCCAAACAACCGTATCATCCAAAGTCAAGGCTGTATCCACACTCTCAGGATCATAAGCAAACTTAACCAACGGATGGTTCGTAGGTAAGCCTGTCTTAGCGAGCGAACCGTCATTCACCAACTGCACCACACGAACCAGAATTTCTGCAAATAGCTTCTCTGCACCTCGAGTAGTCTTATGAAAATAAATTGTCGGGTATAGTTGGAACAGCCCCATTACGTAAGCTTCCGCTGCCTGTATGGCCTTCGGACCAATGACAAAAATTGGCATGGAACCAAGCTTTGTATCATCGATGCCCGTCGGAACATCAGCAATGTCTAGATTTGCAAGCAGCCAAGTCAGATCAATAGCCGAATGCTTGCTGCCGGTCATAAGTCGGTCTCGCTGCATATAATCCAAGCGATCTGCGTCAAATTGGCTGGAAACAACGGAATTATGAAGGGTGATTTGCCCTTCTTTCTTTATCATATTGGCGACATTCGATGCGAAACCCGACATTATCTCGGTATTCAAGATTTCTGCAATCTCGCCATTTCGAATAAGTTCATCACTCATCACTTCATGATCAGCCAACTTTAGATCAAGACGCTTTCCAACGGTCTCAAACGCATGACTGAACGGCCCATGCCCAACATCATGCACTAGCGCAGCAGCAAGCGCGATACCCTCCCGCGTTTGGTTGTACGGTGCCTTTTTACGAACGATTTTCATCAGCTCACGAGCAGTATGAAAAACGCCAACGCTATGTGCAAATCGAGTGTGAGTTGCGCCAGGGTAAACGAGTTCAGAAAAGCCAAGTTGCTTAACCCTACGCAGCCTTTGAAACGGCTGGCTTTGAAGGAGCCGCCAAACTACCCTTTCGAGCTCCTCACTTGTATCAAATTCGATCAGATCATGTACCGGATCTCTAACTCTTTGAATCGGGTCTTTCACGTTTCTAGTCGCCAATTTGTTCTCTTTTTGTTCTATACACTTTTCACTCAAAGTCAAGCCTACAAGCTCAACAAACATTCACAAGCCAAAGTTGTGCGACAAACTGATTCACACTCAGCTGCGGAATAGCACAAAAAAAACCCCCGCTTTCGCGGGGGCTTTTATCTCTCTCCAAAGACGGGTTCGATCAGAAACCGGAGGACACGACGATGGTGTTACCTATTTCCAGGGTCACACAGGCTATCTTAAGTCTTTCCGCTTGCCCAACTGTCCGCGGTAACTACCGCTCACCCATACAACGCCCGCGCCTCGGCAAAGGACAACAGGCGACGGCTTTTCTCATCCCACAAATGCAGGCGCGCGTTGGCGAGGCTCTCACGGATGGACATCCGGTTGCTATTTGCCAGTTCATCATGGTCGCGCAGCACTTCGGTCAGGCGGTAGAACGGGATGCGGCTGTACAGGTGGTGGACGTGGTGGATGCCAATATTGGCCGTGAACCACTGCAATATGGATGGCAGGATGTAATGCGAACTGCCGTGCAGGGCGGCCTCGTGCAATTGCCAGTCCTTGTCGGGATCCCACTGCGTCTCTTCAAACTGGTGCTGAACGTAAAAAAGCCAAACGCCAGCCGCAGCGGCAACCAGCGTTGACGGCAGAAAGATCAGCACCATCGGCATCAGGCCACCAAAATAGTAGATCGCCCCCAGCACGGTCAGAATGGCAAGGTTTGTCACCATCGCGCTGACCCAGAATTTCGGAATTCCTGTCAGGCCTAGCGGCAGGCGGTTCTGGAACAGGAACAGGTAGCCGGGGCCAAAGCCGAACAAAGTGACCGGATGACGATACACGCGGTACCAAAACTGGCTCATCGGCTTCAGTGCGCGGTATTCGTCCACCGTCAGCGTATGGACGTCGCCCATCCCGCGCTTGTCCAGATTACCGGAAGAGTTGTGATGCGTGGAATGCGTACGACGCCAGACGTCATAGGGCGTCAGGGTCAGCACACCGATCCCCCGCCCGACCCAGTCACTGACCGTCCGGTTCGTGAAAAACGCCCCGTGCCCACAATCATGCTGTATGGCAAACAGGCGCAGCAGGAACGCCGCATTCATAACCGAGATTGCAAAGGCCAGCCAGTAGCTGACAGACAAAGACGCCCACGCCAACGCCCAAAGCGCGATGAAAGGGATTATGGTGGCTCCAAGCTCGAACCAACTGCGCGGCTGGCTCGGTTCCCGATATTTTGCCAGTGTCGACACCCAATCCCGCGCAACGGTCATATCCGGGTTGTCCCGGGTCGAGAAAGAGGATTGGGTCATGCGCCTGCCATATCTTTTGTTTGTTGCATCCCAGATAGACGACCCTACCGGCATAGCAATCCATTTCTTGTCGAGACGCTGGGTATGACGCTCAATTTTTGGTGTCGCCACCTAAAGAAAAACCCCCGCTTTCGCGGGGATCTTATTGGTTTGTCCAAAGACAGTTCCGATCAGAGACCGGTTGAGATGTCGATGGTGTTGCCCTCTTCCAGGGTCACGTATGCTTTCTTGACGTCTTTCCGACGGCCCAACTGGCCACGGAACCGCTTGACCTTGCCTTTGGTCACGGTGGTGTTTACCGCCTTGACCTTCACACCAAACAGCGCCTCGACGGCCTCTTTGATCTGCGGTTTGTTGCTGTCGATCGCCACTTCAAAGACAACCGCGCCGTTTTCGGACGCCATGGTCGACTTTTCGGTGATGATCGGCTTGCGGATCACGTCGTAGTGTTCTGCCTTCGCGCTCATTTCAGACGAGCCTCCAGTGCTTCGACAGCCGCTTTGGTGAGCACTAGGGTGTCACGCTTGAGGATGTCATAAACGTTTGCACCCATCGACGGCAGGATATCCAGACCTTCGATGTTGCGCGACGCCTTCAGGAACCCTTCGTTCACGGTCGCACCGTCGATGACCAGAGCGCGTTTCCAGCCCAGGTTTGCAACCTGTTTGGCCAGTGCGGCGGTCTTGCCTTCGGCTTCGGCGTTCTCGATCACAACCAGTTCACCTGCCTTGGCTTTGGCCGACAGAGCGTGGCGCAGGCCAAGCTTGCGGAACTTTTTCGGCAGGTCGTGGCCGTGCGAACGAGGGGTCGGGCCCTTGTAGATACCACCCTTGCGGAAGATCGGCGCGTTGCGGTCACCATGGCGTGCGCCACCGGTGCCCTTCTGGCGATAGATCTTCTTGGTCGAGTAGCTGGTTTCCGAGCGGGTCTTCACCTTGTGGGTGCCGGCCTGCGCGTTGTTGCGCTGCCAACGGACCACACGGTGCAGGATGTCCGCGCGCGGCTCCAGGCCGAACAGGTCTGCATCCAGCTCGATGTTGCCGGCTTTGCCGCCGTCCAGTTTGATTACATCAAGTTTCATGCTTCACCACCTTCCGCGGGAGCTTCTTCCGCAGGTGCTTCGGTTGCAGCCGATTTCACAGCAGCCGGGAAAGGCAGGCCTTCCGGTGCTTTCTTCTTGACGGCGTCCTTGACGGTGACCCAGCCCGATTTCGGTCCGGGAACGGCGCCTTTGATGAAGACCAGACCACGGTCGGCGTCGGTTTTGACGACTTCCAGGTTCTGGGTGGTAACACGGGCAGCACCCATGTGACCGGCCATCTTCTTGCCTTTGAACACCTTGCCCGGGTCCTGACACTGACCGGTCGAACCGTGCGAACGGTGGCTGATCGAAACACCGTGCGAGGCGCGCAGACCACCGAAGTTGTGGCGCTTCATCGCACCGGCAAAGCCTTTACCGATCGAGGTACCCGAAACGTCAACCTTCTGACCTGCCAGGAAGTGTTCTGCCGAAATCTCGGCACCTACTTCGATCAGGCCATCTTCAGAGACGCGGAACTCGGCCAGCTTACGCTTGGGCTCGACCTTGGCAGCGGCATAGTGACCGCGCATGGCTTTCGAGGTGCGTTTTGCCTTGGCAGCACCTGCGCCCAGCTGAACGGCGGTGTAGCCGTCTTTGTCAGCGGTACGCTGTGCAACGACCTGCAGGTTGTCCAGGTGAAGAACGGTCACAGGGATCTGCTTGCCGTCTTCCATGAACAGGCGGGTCATGCCAACTTTTTTTGCGATAATACCAGAGCGCATTCTCATACCCTCCGATTACGACTGCAGCTTGATCTCGACGTCCACACCAGCAGCCAGGTCGAGCTTCATCAGCGCGTCCACGGTCTGGGGGGTCGGATCAACGATGTCGAGCAGGCGCTTGTGCGTGCGGATCTCGAACTGGTCGCGGGATTTCTTGTCAACGTGAGGGCCACGGAGAACCGTGAACTTCTCAATCTTGTTCGGCAGCGGGATCGGGCCGCGCACGTTCGCGCCGGTCCGCTTGGCAGTGTTGACGATCTCTTGCGTGCTGGCATCCAGAACGCGATAGTCAAATGCCTTCAGCCGAATACGGATGTTTTGGCTTTGCATATTAACAGCCTTTTATCAGGCGTTGAGGTTGAGAGGAGGACAGACGCGCATCGCCAACCCTCATCGAACCCAAAAGGCGGGAATCACCCCGCCTTGATGTTCTTGTCGAGAACTCGCGCGATCTACAGGGGTGTGAGGAGTTTGGCAAGGGGGAATTGATATCGGCTTGGCTATGGCCTTACCCACTCCGTTGCATGACAGCAGTCAGCCGAAAAGGTCGTTTTTTGGGATTGGTACACTATGATCATTTTCGAATTGTTCGTTTGGAGAGGTTGCAATGACTAAACTACTTGTTTCGGCTATCGCCATTTTTGCCAGTACATCCCCCGCATTCGCACAGTCCAATCGAAGTAACCCAACTGCCGATTACGCTCTGATCAACGGAGAGATCCATACGATGGATGCAAGCAGAAGCGTTGCAACCGCCGTGGGAATAGAAGGCGATGAAATCGTCTATGTGGGCGATGCGGCTGGATTGAAGGACGTCATCGGCATCGGTACCGAAGTCATCGACCTCAAGGGTAGAATGGCCCTTCCGGGTTTCGTTGATGGGCATATACATGCGGCCGCAGGCGGGTTGATCATGCTTGGCGTGGATCTGCAGACAGATGACAAGGACGAGCTGTTTTCCCGTATTCGCCAGGAAGCCGAAACCAACGACAACGACATAATTCTGGGCTACGGGGTCCGTTTCAACCCATGGACAGACGGAAATCCGACGGCCGCCATGCTCGATGAAATTGAACCTGACCGACCTGTGTTTTTGTGGGCAATCGACGGCCACGCGGCTTGGGTGAATTCCAAGGCGTTGGAAATGGCCGGTGTCGACAAGGACACGCCTGACACAGCGCCGGGTTTTTCGTTTTTTGAACGTGACACCGACGGCAACCCAACCGGGTGGATCGTCGAGGTGCCAGCCCAGATGCAGGTTCTGACATCGCTGATAGACATCAACCCCGAGTTCTTGGCGGACGGTGTTTCGAACTGGCTACAGCGCTTCGCTGCTGCCGGGATCACCGCAGTTCATGACCACGGCATTCAGGGGATGAGCCAGGAAGAAGGCTTTCAGATGATGGCCGATTTCGAGAAAAACGGAGATCTGCCAATACGCTTCATCGGCTCATTCTACTGGAACGACGGGACGATTGACCCCCTTCCCGGCACACAGGAGCTCAGCGACAAGTTCGACTCCGAATTGGTCAAGGCTCGCTATCTGAAGATCAATATTGATGGTGGGGACGACAAATGGAATGCGCTCTATGTGGATCCATATGCCGACAAACCCGAACTTGAGGTCGACCCGATTATTCCGATCAGATTGGTCAAAGACGCGGTGATCCGCGCCGACGCCGCAGGCTTCAACGTCACGTGTCACTGCTTTGGAGATCTGGCGGTACGAACTCTTCTGGACGCCATTGAAGCCGCAATCGAAGTGAACCCTGACCGTGAACGTGCACACAAGATAACGCATGGCACCCTGGTTCATCCCGAGGATTACGCCCGGTTCGGAGAGCTGGGCGTAATATATGACACGACCGGCGCGTGGATGACCTTTGACCCGCTCATGCAGTCCATTTCAACGTCCAGACTGGGTGAAGAGCGCGTGCAGGCGATGTTTCCGGTGAACAGGGTCGCGGACGAGGGTGGCATATTCTCATTCGGTTCGGACTGGCCTGTGTCCGGGTACGTATCCGAGTATCGTCCGCTTGCAGCCATTGAGGCAGGGGTAACACGCCAATTGCGCGGTCGCGCGGATGTTCCGCCGCTGGGCGGAGAAGAGGCCAAAATACCACTGCAACTGGCATTGGAAGCACATACGATCAACGCCGCAAAAGGTATGGCAATGGACGGCGAGATCGGAAGCCTCGAAGTCGGAAAGAAGGCCGATATTGTAGTGCTTGGGGAAAACCTGTTCGAAGTCGAACCATCAGCCATCTCGGATGTCGAAGTTGTCTACACGATCATGGGTGGCGCACTGACGCACCAGAAATCGGATTGAACCGGAGACTTCCTGAACTGCCTGAATTTCGACGACACGTCGCGGGTCGCCCCATTTGGGGCGGATGCTTCAGCTTGACGATGTGCCGAGTTCAAGCCCGGACTGTCTTTGGTCTTCGGAGAAATTCTGCCAAACGCGGGTGCCGACAGCGTGACCATCATCGCGCTTGGCGACGCACGAAAACTATCCTCAAACTTCAAGCCGGCGCACGTTCGAACCCGACCGTGGCCTCGCCTCCGGTTTCGGGCTGCAAGGTCTCGCAACTCGCCTTGCCGTTTTCCGCCAGGGCGCAACTGATCTGGCGCTGATGGATGTAGCCGTTGTCCTGGCAGGCAAGATTTCCAGGCTCGATCAGGTTCAGCTGACCTTGCGCGAATTGCGCCTGAACCGGGCCTTCGCATGTGATCCCGTCGTTCGACCGCATGACCTGCTTGCCGTTGCCATTGGTGTCGAAACACATCTGCCAGTCCCGATAGGTGCGGATTTCACCGGAATCGACGTCACGGGTGCGATAGGTGGTGTCCAGCGTCCAGCAGCCGTAAAGCATTTCCAGATCCGCCTCGTTCCACCCCTCATCGTGCAGCGGTCCGGTGGCATCGGGCGGGGCCTTGACGCATTGCAGCGCGGCCAGTTCTCTCTCCAACTGAAAGATACGGCGTTCCAACTCCAGACCGGCTGCTTTCGACACACTCAGTTGCTCCTGCGCGACCAGTTGCGTTTGCGGCTTACAGCCCGTCAGGTCCCGCAGTATCGGGATCTGCAAGGCACATGCCTGCAGGATCAGTGCCGCAGAAACACCGGCGAGGCCGACGATGCCGACACTGGCAATCATGACTGGCAGGGTTGATCTGACCGGCATATTCCTTAGCGATACCCAATAATTATCTCAAAACTCTTCTGGCAGAGTTGCGGATATTAGGCCGTTGGTCAATCCGCCCCTTGCCTGAGCAGAATGACAGTTTTCGTTATTTTGCGGGGCGGGGAAGTCGGATAAACTGAAACCTGTATTGGTGGAGTTGGGTCGTGACTGTTTTGAGCCGTCTATATCGAATTTGGTTTGTCTTGTTTCTTTTTGCCGGCACTATGGCCCACGCCCAGCATCAGGGGCACAACACAACCCGCAGCGTATTGTGGTTCAACGCGATGCCCGATTACAGCCCCGAGGTTGTATCGCGGCACCGTCAGCAAATGGCCCAGTTCCTCGATCAGTATCGCGAAGGCAAGGTTTTCAATGTCACATACGAACGGAGCCTGCAGGGTGGTGGCCTGGCGGCGGCTTTGCGGGGCGGGCAATACGATATTCTGATCCTGGACACAGCTAATCAACGCAAACGGATGAATGCTGAAGACGTGCAGGCCCTGCAGCAGTTTTACGGGGCAGGGCGTCGAACGCTGATGCTGGACGGGTCTTTCGCGATCCGGAATATCAATCATAACCCGACCACGAAGTTTCCGGGCCGGAACGGATCAAGCGGGGCCATTCTGATCAATCAGCTGTCGGCGCTGGCCGAGCGGGGCGGCGGCGTTCTGATCGGGACGGACCATAATATCTGGCAGGTCAACGCCAACGCGGCGCTGGGCGCACTGGTGCCGGGCGCGCGCTTCAAGGGGACCACCAACCCGTCAACGGACGGCGACTTCATCGGCACAACGCTGATCGGTGGGCGCGAGTCTGTGAAGGCGCTGGATTTGCTGCGGCATTGGGAATCCGTGCCCAATCAGGGTGAGGCCCCGGTCGGCACGTTTCAAGATTTCAGCGGGCAGCAGATCGTGCTGTATTCGCTTGTCGAAACAGCTGACAAACCCGGTGGCGGGCGCAAGCGGCCTTATATCTCGGCCAGCTATTACCCCGGCGACAACCGTATCCCGATCGACAGCGACGAAGAGATTTTCGACAACCTGCCTACACACAAAAGCGGCAGTTGATCAGGTCGCTCCTTCGCGCAGCACTTCAGCGGGGTCCACACGCGCAGCACTGCGAGCCGCAAAAAAGGCGGCGGCCATCACAAAGACCAGTGTCAGAACGATGATGACCAGGCTTTGAAGCAACCCCAGAACGACAAGGCCGTTTTCTTCGGTCAGGCCGCTGTCAAACAAGCGCTCGGCCAGATTGCCCGCGATCCAGAACAGTAAGAAACTGACCAGCAAGCCGATCAATCCGCTGACAAATGCCTGAACGACGGGAAACATCCACAGCCTGCGCGGGCCGATCCCCAACAACGCCAACGAGGCGAGGGTCTGACGCTTACGCGCGACCTCACCCCAGAACCCGAAAACCAGCGCGGCGGCCAGACCCAGACTGGCAACCCCGGCTGTCAGCAGCAGTGCCAGATTCAGATTGCGTCCCAGGCTGAGGACGCCGCTGACCTCGGCCGTGCGGGCTTCGGTCTGCACGCCAAACCGCTGTTCCAGCCTTGATTGCAAGGCCGCCAGTTCGGTGATGTCGCGGGCAAAGACGCGCATTCCTTCGAATTCGGGCTTGCGTGCAGCGATGTCGCGCCCTTCGGTTATTCCATGTTCGGGCAGGGCGTATTCGTCATAAAAGGCTTCGACCAGATCCAGCACCTCGATATTGGCCAGAACGGACCGGCCGGACAGCGCGGAATCCGGAAGGATCACGACAAGTTCCAGCGGCAGCATCAGTTGCCGCTTCCGTTCTGTTGCCTGCGTGAAAATCTGCACCGTGTCGCCAACGGAGAACTCGAGCTGACGTGCCAGACTGGCGCTGAGGACTACCTGGTCTGCGCCCAGTTCAAGGTCCTTTGGCAAGGTCGGGTCGCCTGTGCCCGACGGAACCAGAACAGCGTCTCGCTTGGCGACGGCCCCTTCCTTTCGGACATTGACGAAATCAAAGATCGACCGGGTTTTTGCCGTGGCAAAGGCCGTCTGTTCCCAGCCCGCCACCTCGGCTACGTCGCTTTCAACAAACGCGCTGTTTCCGGTGGTTTCGATCCGCAAGGTCGCCGGGTCGTTCAACAGCCGCCCGATCAGCGCGTCATAAACCCCGTTCTTGACGCCGAAGACCACCATGAGCGGCACCAGGACCCCGGCAAGAATTGCGACATTGCAGATCAAATGTACGCGTTGGCGCAACAGGTCGCGCAGGGCCAGCTCGATCATCAATCTCATGCCGCGTCCCCCGCTGTCGCCACGCCGGTCTGGCCGTGTAGTTGGCTGACGACGTTGGACTGGCTCGCCGGATCCACCAGTCCAAGGGCGATCCGGCGGAGCGAAAACTGGTCCAGAAGGTCCAGATCATGGGACGAGATGATTACACCGGCCCCGCCCGAAATGGCCATATCGATCAGCAACCCCATCGCGGTCGAGGCCGCCCCGGGGTCCAGCGCTGCGGTGGGTTCGTCCGCGATCACAAAGGCAGGGCGATGCGCCAGCGCACGGCAGATGGCAACACGCTGACGCTGACCGATGGACAACGCGCCGGGATAGAGCGCGGAAATTTCCGAGATCCCCAATCGCTGCAGCAACTCGCTGCACCATCCCGGATCATCCATACCGACAATCTTTTGCGACAGCGCAACATTGTCAGCCACGGTCAGAAACGGCAAAAGGCCGCCGCTTTGTGGAACGAACCCAAACATCGTCCCGCGAATTTCCGCGGGCGACATGCTGGGATTGTTCCAGATGCCGCCAAAATCCAGACCGTCCTCACCAACCCCGATCAGAAATTTCTTCGCCGTTGATGGACGCCGCAGCAACCCGAGTGTCTCAAGCAACAGGGTCTTGCCCGTGCCACTGGGGCCGGTCAGGCCTATCGCTTCTCCTGAAGTCAGGCTTAGGCCCGGAACATCCAGCGTAAACCGACGTTCCTGATCGCTCAGGCTGACCGAGACACCTTCAAGAAGCAGTTGAGCCGACACCGGTCAGGGCAACACGTCAAAGGGCATGGCAAAGACATGCTCGCCGTCAGGCGCGCCCTCGTAAAGTGCAGTCCAGACGGTGCTGTCAAACAGCCACTTCCGATATTGGGTCAGTTTCTGGCGCATGCCATCGATCACGCTGCGGCGGAACATGGCGCTTTCGGCCCAGCGTTGCTCGCTCATGCCCAGAACCTGGCTTTGATAGGGCAGACGGTCCAGAAACTCCATCGCGCCGCCCAGCGTGTCGGCGTTTGCGTTGACCAGCAGGTCCGGGTTCTGCGCCATATCCGCGATCAGGCCCCGAACCTGCGAGAAGAAATCAAGCGACTGTTCCGAGCTTTGCGCGGTTTCGCCAAAGCGCACTAGGTTGTCCAGAAACTCGGCCATGCTGGCCATCTCGTTCTTGGTCACCAGCAGGCGCGGTTCGATGGCAAGCCGGTCGGGTGCTTCGACAGCGCGATTGGACAGCCAGCCCTTGATCACGTCAGGGGCTTGCGTGCCTTTCTGCTCGCCCAGCCAGGCCAGTTGCATGGCGCGGCCCAGTTCGACCAGGCCCTCGCCGGCCTCTTCCGGGTTGAGCACCGTTTTTTCGCCCCGGACGATACGGACATGATCGGTCAGTGCGGTCACCAGCCGGGTGACGACGCCTTCGAATGCCTGTTCCGAGCCGCCTTCGATAGGGAAATAGTACTCCCGTCCGGCAAAGCGCGAAAGCTCACGGTATTTGGCGGCGGCATAAGCGTGATTGCCCTGCCCGTTGGGGGTTTTGAGGTGCAGCGTCATGACGACGATATTGCGGCCTTCGGCGTCTTTCTGCAGTTCGACGGTTCCGATCTCGGACCGAGCGTTCGGATCCCGCGGGTCCTTCGGCCCGGCGTCGGTCACAAGAATGACATAGCGCGCATCGATCTTGTCGCCGTCGCCCTTGGACAATTCCCAATCAATCGTATCAATCGCATCCTCAACGCCCGCAAGGCTGTCTTCGTTGAAACCGGGCGAATTGGCGCGGGCCACATAGGTTGCCTCGCCAATCGCAGACAAAACCGGGCTTTGATCCTGACGCCGTTCCACATCCATCAGAGTTTTGGTGCGGTATTCCAGCTCTGGCACAGCTTTGGTGTTGTCGCGAAATCCGATCACTCCGAAATTGACCAGCTTGCCGATTTCTGTGCCCTCAATCTGGCGCACTGTGTTTTGCAGAACGCGCTGTGTGGCCGCGATGTAAGGTTCCATCGACTGTGTCGTGTCCAGAACAAAGACGATGCCCACATCAAAGGCCGCGGGATCGCCCTGCAGTTCCTGTGCGCCAGCCGTATCCTCTTGTTTCGGGACCGAGGCCACCTGCATCAGCAGGACCTCGTCATATGTCAACGGATGCAACGCCTCGGTGAAATCGAGGATCGGCATCAGATACAGTTCGTCGCGGATATTGACGAATTCCTGTGGTTCGACCGAGACGACACCATTCTGACCGTCAACAACACCGGCCGAGGCTTCGGCGACCAGACGCTCCTGCACATCGCGCAGCGCTTCGTGGTTCATCAGCCAATCCAGGTTCTGCTGCGTGTCGAATAGCAATTGGCGGCTGCGACCGGCGGAATTGGTAAAGGCGCCGACAATGTTCTGCTTCCAGGGTACGGTGCCGGGCTCCTGCACCCATCCTTCGGGCGCGATATTCGGGCTTGGGCCGACCTCAAGCCAACCGTCTTGCCGTGCAAAGACATAAAGCGGCTGAAAGGCCGGATAGGTCGATTGCGCAGGGCCGTTTGCCGACGGGTGAAGTGTGGTGCCCGGGCGGGTCAGGACCCGCTCATAGATGGTTTGAGTTCCTTCAAGTAGCAGGGGTTTGCGTTGCTGTGCCTCCGCACCAGCCGCCCCGAACGCCCAGAGCAATGCAAAGAGGGCAACGAACCGGAGTATCAGGGCAGGGTGCATGGTTTTCAGGATCCTCTGGGTCACTGGCAATAATCTTCAAACGCGCTTTTCGACAGGGAATCGGACTTGATCCGCAGACGTGTACAGACCGCTGCCAGGCGATCCGCTGCTTCCTGGGAGCCGGCCTTGACGGCCCTGTCGTAATACTCAGCCGCCAGGGACGGCTTATCAGGGAATGTCAGGCCGATCTGACCTTCGATAACGTCATCCGTGACGCCGCTGTCGTAAATCGAGCCGAACAGGGCAAGCGCCTGGGCATCTCCGGCAAGGGCCGCTTTTTCGACAAGACCCAGTGCGTCATCGGCCGACAAACTGCCACCGCATTCGCGCATTTTGCCTGCCACCGCGTCGAAACCTTGCGACGAGAGTTCGGCAAGCTGAGACATGGCGCAGGCATTCTGTACCGGGTCCGGTTCAGGTTCGGGCGCGGGTTCCGGCTCAGTCACTTCGACCGGGTCATCTTCCGGCGTGGTGCCCGGCATCAGGAACAGATAGGCCAGCGCGCCAAGGACCGCTGCAACCACGACCCCGCCAATAATCAATCCGGTCTTGCTGGATTTTCCTTCGGATTCTTCCTCTGACGTATCTGACGGGGCGACGCTGCCCTTGCCTTCCAGATTGCTGTCAGGTGACTTTGCGTCCCCATCATCGCCCACGTCGACACCACTCTCGGCATCGTCGGTCTGCGGTTGCGCCACCATTACGGTTGGTGCTTTGGCTTCGGGTGCCGTGCCGGTGCCGCCGATGCCGCCAATGACGGCCTCGTCCGGGCCTGCATTGATATCGTCAGGCCAATAGGTGTCCCAACTGCCGCCACCCACTTCGATCCGAACGGGTGTATCTTCTTCGATGTGGTTTACAACCTCGGGTCCGACGACCAGTCGCAGCGAGTCGCCGCCCTGTTCGGCGATGCGCGCCGGGATACTCGCTCGGTTCGGCTGCCAGCCATCCGCGCCCAGCCATTTCTGCTGATAGCTGTTGAACACCGCGACGCTGACCGGATCATCATCAGCGGTCGCACCGGATATGGTGATTTCGGCAAAGCCACCGCGAGGATGTTTGGGATCTGGTTTGATCTCGATCACGAGGGTTGCTCCGCGTTGACTGTCAGCTCGTTGAGGACGCCGCCCAGTTTGATGTTCTGTTCAATATTTACCGTGCCGGCATCACCGTCCTTGGCGTTTTCTACAAACAGCGCGTCCAATGCGAATACCCAATCCGTCCAGGTATCTGTCGCGGCTGCGCGCGGCACTTCCGGCAGGCTTTCGGCAGTATCTGCGCCCTTGTGTTTTTCGAACGCTTTCCTGCTGGCCCCTTCGCCAAGATCAATGTCCAGACCCTGTCCATTAAACATGTCGCGGGCGCCAAGCGTAGTGACAAAATTATTAATTCGTTCCGAGCAGACAATGGCGGCAGACGGCGCCTGCTTGTCGACGGTCAGGCTGTAAGAAATGCTTCGCAGCAGTTCCATAATGCCGCTCTGGACATTGGTGCGCGAGAAACCGTGCACCATTTCATTCACCAGATCGCCGGCTTTTTCCGGCGTCAGTTGGAATATGGCCAGCCGTTCTTCATCCTCACGGAACCGGTTCAGGCCCTCGACCCAGACGGAAATCGCGGTATCTGCCTGAAAGGTTTCGGGCGTCATGGTGCGGATTGATTTTGTCTTTGGCTTGTCATCCTCGGCCTCGGCAGTTTCAGGCGGGGCTGCATTGGCCTGCGAGGTCGGGGCCGATGGTCTGGCCGGTGCGCCGGGACGTAACGGTGCGCCGGGGCGCGCCGGGCTTGGTGCGCTGGTCGCGGCGGCAGGCGTTACTGCGGCAGGTTTGTGCGCTTCGTTCGCAACCGCGTTCGTGATGCGGATTGACGACGGCACCCGCGAAATCCGGTCCTGCACCGCATCCTGATCCACCGACAACGCATTCAGGAAGGCACCGAACCGGTGGTTGGACAAGGTCAGTTCAAGACTGTCGATGATACCGGCGGCGGCCAGTCTCTTTTCCTCGATCCGTTTTTCGACGTCATCGGAGATGTAGAACTGGGCCAGTTCCTGATACAGGTTGGCTGCGACCGCTTCGACCTGATTGCTGATCTGGCGCAATTTGCTTTCGGGTTTGCAGACTTTCGTCAGTTCTTCGATCAGATAGCTGACACCACCATCGTTCAGGCCCAGGGCCGCTTCCCATGCCCGTTCGGGATCCTTGAAGTGCTTTTGCACCGGTTCCGCCTGAAGGCAGCCCGCCTTGAGTTCGGCCAGGCGGTTGACCTTGTCGGGGATGATCTCGACCTCGCGCTCATCCTCGTATTTGATCAGCGCTTCGATCGGATAATAGGGGTTTCGCAACCAGTAGCAGTTGGTGAACGGTTCGGTCCCGGCCCATTTGTGAACCCAAGACGTTGGCACCTTGCCGAACCCTTTCAGCAAGGACGCATCCATGCGCCGCTCGAACCGCTCGTAATCCTCGGCGCCCGAGGCGCTGTCGATCAGGTGTTTGTCGAACTTGGTCATCACGAAGAACAGAATACAGTCGTTCTTGGCCCGTTCATCCGGGGTCGCGCCGTGGGTCAGCTCGATCCACTGCTCGACCAGTCCCGGCAAGCTGAGCGTTTCCATGTTGCTGTCAGGCACACACAGCAGCATCGAGGTGATTTCCTGGTTCGAAACGTAGCGGTCGAACAGATAGGCCACCTTGCCGCGCAACAGCATGTTGGTCACGGCTTCTTCGGGATTGCGAAGGGTGACTGACAGCGGTGCCTCAAACCGGTTGCGGGCACCGGGAAAGTCCAGCAGATCGGTTTCGGCAAACAGGGGTGATGGCTGTTCTTCCATCGGAAAGACCAGTTCCGCCGCCAGCGCGGTTGTCACCGCCCGGTTCAGCTGACCGTTTTGCCCGGCGGCGGTCTGGATATTCAGCATGTCCTCGCCCTCCGGTCCAAACAGACCCGACAGGGTGTTGACGTCGATGATTGAGGTCTCGCGCGGCTGCAGCGAATCCAGCGAGGCGTAGATCACCTCGGCATGGTTGATCGTCGCCAGCGCTTTAGACAGTTTGATGTACAGGTTGGTCAGCGGCTCGTACCCGCCCCACAGAATTGACAGGAACTGACCCCGGTCTTCAGGTGTCAGGCGCGGTGCCAGTTCGGCCGCTTCGTCCCAGAATCCGCCAAGATTGAAGGCGTATGACGATTTGCTGACCCATTTCTGGACGTAATCGGCAATCTCGTAGACTTCTTCATAGTCGATCCCGCCGGTGGGTGCTGGCTGCGCCTTGCCTGAATGGGCCGAAAAATGAGCCCCCAGCAATTCCGGTGTCGGCGGCTCTTCGGACAGGTCGCCATCCTCGTAGAAGCTGTTGATCAGGGTGCGTGCGATGTCAGCCTCGGTCAGCAGGTTGAGCTGGATCGGATACCCGTCCGGCGTCGGGGCCTTGGTCATGGTGAACCGCGTCACCAGCCCGGTGGACTCGCCGTCGCCTGCCGGATTCACCTGGCTGATATAGTCAAGCTTGCCGCCCGGGCCGTTGAAATCGGCCACCAGACGCCCCTCGTTCGGGCGAGCCAGAACCGAGACCAGAAAGGACTTGCCGGCTTGCGAGGGGCCAAAGACACTGACGCTCATCTTGGTTTGCGAAGCGCGCCCCAGTCGTTCGGCCCGCCTTGCAGCTTTGCGCAGAACCTTGGGCAGATGGGCGACGCGGCCCTCGACGGTCTGCGCGTTCTCGGGATCATTGATCCATTCCAGCGCGGCGCGGGACAAGCGGGCGACATCGGTGCAGCGGTTGGTAAGGGCGTCTTGTTGGCTCATATCATCGTCTCACATCTTCAAACCGGATCAGACCTGGAACACGCCAGTGTCAATCCAGTATTCATCTTCGAACCCAAGGGTGTGCAGGCGCAGTATGACATCACTTGATTTCATCGCGCCGCCTTCGCCGTCTTCGACCTGATCGATCTCGAAGGCCTCGCGCATGGATTCCCGGCGCAGCTTGTCTTCGCTGGTTTCCCCATCGCTGTCGTCAAAGTCCGTCTTGCGCAGTTCGACCCGGATCGGCAGCGGGCGCGACTGGTTGCCGGTATCCGCAAAATCCAGCCGGAACAGCGGCGTGGTTGTCCAGCGGTCCAACGGTAACTGCCGCGATCCGATATAGACTGGCGAATAGAGGTTCACGGTCGCGGTGTCATTGCTGGACCCATCCGTGTCCAGATCGACATCCGAGAACAGGATGCGTTCGTCCGGGATCTGGCCGTTGATGTCCATCTCACCGACAAACCGCGCGGTCGAGCGCATCTGGAACGCGCCGGTCGTGACCTTGAAATTCGGGATACGGTTTTCCGAAAGAGCAATCAGCATACCGCCGACCGCAACGGTCGATTTCGGATCGCCGATCTTTTGCGAAACCGGATCCCGGAACGGGTACCAGCGCCCGGTCTTGTACTGGTGCATCGATATCAGCCGGTGCGGTGACACAACCAACATTTCCTCCACGATCGAGCGGATGGCCGGCAGGCGCGAGGGCCGTCCGGTCAGCAGCACAACGTCAACGCCCAGATGATCGATCACCTCGCACATGTTGCCCAGAACACGCTGGAACACCTCGCGGCTGATCGCGTCCACATCTTCGCGCGAGCTGGTCAGGACCAGATCGGCCAGCCTCCAGTCGCGTGCACCAAGGGCAGCCGCCGCGTCTTCGACATATGACAGGATGTCAGAGCCGACTTCGCGGCCGCCATTCGCATCGGGTGTCGGTTCGGTTGTTGGTGCTTCCGCTACCTCTTCTTCACCGTCAGGCCGATCTTCGGGATCAACCGGCTCGGGCATACCCAGAATGCGGGCCACAGGGAGGTCAAACCGGTCGAACTCTTCCGAGGTTTCGCAGTGGGCCAGAGTTGCCTCGGCCAGTGGCACAAGCACGCGCAGCGAGAATTGCCGGCGTCGCTGAACGGCCTGCTGATCCTGCCCGCCGATGTCGCCGCCGAACAGCTCGCGCAGCTTCTCGGCCACGTAGACGCCGCCTGCAGCTTCGATGGATTCCTGAATGCGCGGAATGATGATGGCGCTGACCACTCGGTGAACCAGGTCATCACCCGCGATGCGGAACCCCTCGCGGAACGTCTGTTCGGGGTGCAGAACCCGGTTGGCTTCATTCCGGTAGGTGGTGATCATCAGGTCGGTTGTGCCACCACCCACATCAATGCTGGCCAGTCTCAACGACGGCTCCTCGGCCCCCGACGGGGACATGCGGGGCTTGCCCTTGAGGTTGATGAACGTATCGATGCGCCCGTCGAATTTCTGTGTCAGCTCGCTGTAAAGGTAAACAAGCTGGGTACACGACGCTTCGTCCCAGTCCACCATCACCTCGGGCTTGGTCGAATAGGGCTTCTGAGCGCTGTCCAAACCCAATTGCTGCCAGATCAGGCCAAGCGCACCTTGCGTGCGCGAACGGATGATGGCCTGTTCCTTGATCGGTGTGGCGGTTGGCAGGCTCAGGATGATGCGGTTCAGACGGCGTGGCAGATCCGATTGCGCCCGGCGGGATCGCCCGGCGGGATCGTTGATCTGGATCAGCGCGTGCGCAATGATCTCGCCCATCATGAACCCGAACAGCGAACTGCGCGAGAAGCGTGGCCGGATGGCCGGAGTGCTGGGTGTCTCGCCCCGGCGGCGCAGGCGTTGTTCTTCCTCATACCTGACCTGCTTCATCACGTCGCCCGCCTCATTGAGGTGGCGCATGGCAGATCGCACCGCCTTGGGCAGGTTGTTTGGGTCCATGTGATTGTGGAACCGCCAGTCCTGCTGCACGGCGGCGCTGTCCCATAGGTATCGTTTCGGTGACGACAGACCGGACAGGGTTTCCGTCCCTTCCTCGCCCTGAACCAGCCGCACGGCCTCGGGGCCGATGCGCACGAAGCTGGGCCACAGGAACGCGTTGCGCCGTCCCGAACGACTGGCATAGCGATCATCGCCGAACCGGACATCGGAAAACTCGACCCGGCTGGGGAACAGACCGCTGTAGTAGAATTCCGGCTTGCTGAGATCGCGGATTTCCAGCGGGAAGGACCGCGCCAGATCGACACGTGTTTCACCCGGAAACTGCTCGATCAGAATGCCGCAGGTACGGCTGTTGCCGACGTCCAGAACCAGATCGACATTCACCGGTGTAACAGCGTCCCGCTCGCTGACGGTATTGGCAAAACGGACGGTCGGCGGGTTCGCGGTATTCTGTACGACCTGCAGATAAGCCAGGTATCGTGCCCAATGTTCGAACCGGTGCGGCAGGTCCTCTTCCGCGAAACGGCGTCCGGGCCGTTCAGCGCGCTTGAAGTTGATGAACAGTTCCTTAAGCCACTCCGACACCCAGCGCTGATGATCCAGCATGTTGCCGTCTTCGTCCGTTTCGGGACGGCGCAGGAACCATCTCATGTCGTTGGGTTCGGTCACCAGTTTGAAATCGCGGGCCTTTTCGGCATCCGATTTCTCAGGCGCGACGTAATTCATGTCCTGCTGATGATCCACCAACGTGGTGTCCAGCGCGATCTGGATCCTGTGGGTATGCCCGGTTTCGGCGTCCGGTTCGGCCAGTTCGACGGTTCGCATACGCGCCCAGCTGGACGGGCCGGGGTCGAACTGCAATTCACCGGCATGGCCGCGCTGGCTTTTCTGACGCAGGAAAGGCACCGGCACCCATTTGTCCAGAAACGGGTCCAGCGCCGCAGTTGGCCGAACCGAATATTCGTCGTCATCGTCTCGCCGCGCGTCCAGGATTTCGGCGTCGCGCGTGTCATCGCCGGACAGCGGGAACAGGGTCAGAATGTTCTCACCATCCTGCTCGCCCGTGACCCTTTCAATATATCGCAGAGGGCGCATTTCGAGCTTGGAAATGTCAAAGCCGAAATCCAGCATTTGAATTCCCGAAAACGGAATCAGAGTGATTTCTTCGCGCAAATTCGCGAGTTTGCGAATTTGTGGTTTCCGATCCCTGAGCATCAGTTTCCCTTTCCAACTTCGTATTGTTTGGTCCATGCGGGTTGGCCGCTTGTGACGGAACCATTGAATATTTTGGTCTCGACCCCGTCCTTGATACGCAATCGGAAGGATTGCGTGGTGCTTTGGCCGTGGGGGTCAAACAACGAGACTGCGATATTGTACGGTCCATTGGCCGGGGCGTCGAAATACATGCTTTCGATTGCGTTGGGCACGGCCGTACGAATGTCGTGATTACCGCCGATATCCAGGTTGCCACCGCAAGCCGCGCGGTTGTCGTAATTGATGATCTGATTGCCCGGGCACCGCACATCCATATGTAAGTCCGCAACCGAGTCCCACAGCAACGAAATCGTCAGTTTTCCTTCGCGTGCACCGCGTTCAGCCAGTCTTTCGCTGTCGATATCCGGAACCAGTTGCGCCCGGTCTTTCGGGTCGGGGATCGGCGCTGTTGCCTTGTCAGGCTGACAGGCGCGGTCGGCAATGCCGATGTCTTTCTCGAGGCTGGCGATCCGGTCGCGCAGCCAAAGTGTTCTGCGTTCTTCTTCGGATGCCTCCACACCCGGCGGCGGGCAGTAACTGGGCAAACCCGGAATGCGCAGGGCGCAGGCTTCGACCATCAGATACAGGATGGCTGCGATCATCAGCATCAGCAGCAGCCAGCCAAACCACATCAGCCACCAGAGGTTTAACGGACCACGATCAGCCGCCGTGGCCTGCGCTTCTCCGGCGGATGCCGGTGCCGCTGCAGCACTGGCCGCAGCAACCGCTGCCGCCTTTTCCGTGGCTTTCTTCTGTGCTCTTGCAGCCCCCTCCTTGCCACTCAGGTCGCCTGCAACCGCGGCCTGATTGTCCGAGATCCAGGCCCAGTTCAACAGCACGGGCTGACGTGTTTCGCCATCCGTCAGCACGTAGACGCAATCGTCATCGGGATAACGTGTTGCGTTGGTCAGGGCTTCGCCAAGCCGCTGCTGGTCTGGGTCGTTGCTGTCCAGCAGGGATTGGCCCAATTCGCGGATGTCCGACAACAGGCCCTGAAGGTCCGCGTCGATGGCGGCGCGCTCCTCCTCTTCGAATGTGTCCAGCCTGTGGGGTTTGCCGCCCGTCACGGCATACCAGTCGAACCGATCCCCGTACTGGGTCGCCACTGGTTCGGCAAACAGGGCTGCGTGACGTTCGCCCAATTTGTCCCGAATCGTGCCCGAGATCAGTTCGAATGACCGCTGCGGTGCCGTTCCCAGTGGGGAAAGCCCTTGCGTCGACGTATTTGCGAGGAAAGCTTCAAACATCGTTGCGGCTCACTCGGATTTGGGCGTCAGCGCCGGCAGTTTCGGAAGCGCGTTGGTTTCCGGGGCGGGGCTTTCAGGTGCCGCCCCCGACGCCTGTGCGGTTTCCGGCGGCAGCGGGCGCTGAACCTGCGGGGCGCAGGTTTGTGTCACAACGGCGGGAAGCGCGCCTGTGTCGGCAAGAAAACGCATCAGGTCGCCGGTAGACAGCGCGAAATTCAGGCTGCGCATCGGGCCGACTTTGACAAAGGTATTCACGCCAACCAACCGGCCGCACATATCAACCAGCGGACCGCCCGAATTACCCTTGGAAATCGGCGCTGAATGCACAACCACTTTGGTTTGCGGTGGCAGTGTCTGTTCGGCCGATACAGTGCCGTCTGTGACCGCCAATTCCGGAACGGCGGTTCTGTCACCGGACCGGAGTTGTTGGAAATTCGCGTCACTTTGCAGCAGATCACCCGGGTAGCCCGCGGCGATAACGGATTGCAGGCGCAGCGATTCCGCGGAATCCAGCACGTTGAACGAAGGCTGTTGTGCGCCTTGAACACGCAGCAGCGCAAAATCGCCACCCGTGGACTGGAACGGGCCAAATGTCTTGAGAACCTGCGCTTCTCTCAATGAACCGAGCGCATTGTTGGTTACATAAATCGTCGCACCAGGAGATGCGATAACGTGGTGATTGGTGACCAGAAGGTCCGGACCCACAAAGAAACCTGTCCCGCTGCCCAACCCTTCGGGCGACGGGGCGAGGACCATGGCAGTCCGCTCCTCGATATAGGCAAGCAGCGATTTGGTGTCCTTGGGGTTATCGGAATCCTGAATTTTCACGCGCTCCGGATTGGGGGGCAGAATAGAGGTTCTGTCAGCGGGGCGCACTGCGCCGGGTATGTCGGCGCGGTCATTCGGATCGGGCGGCAGCAACCCTTCGATCGTGCGACCGTTGGGCATCAGCAAGGTGCCATCCGCTTCGCAAACCGCGCCATCCAGCGCAAACTGCAGGTCTGCCAGACGCTGTTCCAGCGATTTGTTGGTGCTAAGAACCGCCGCAAGTGCCGCCTCGTCAGTGACCGCGCGGTCTTTGGTAAGGTCCGGGAAAATGCGATTTCCGGGGATCAGCAGCCAGATCAGGACGCCGCCGGCCAGCAGAAGCAGCAACAGCAACGGCAGCCAGGCCCAAAGCGGCACCCGCTGCGGTGTTGCCGGTGCCTGAGAAGGCGGAGGCGGCGGTGTTGGATCGGCCGTTGCGGCTGCTGCTGCGACCGGAGCCGCCGTGGCTGCCGCTGCTGTCGCTGCCGCCGCGTCTGGCGCAGGAGTTGCCGCGGCAACAGCCTGTTTCTGCGCGGCCATTTCCTGCGCTTCGCCTGACGACAAAGGCGGTGCAGAAGGCAGGGGAAGAAAACGCCCCAGAGTTTGTGCATAGTGTTTCGCGCGTGTTTCGGTTTCGCGGCTGGCTCCGGCGGGCAACATGCCCCAGTTGATGATGACCGGTGTTCCGTCCACGGACCAGACATCGTTCATGTCAGGGATATGAAGGGCGCTGCCAATCAGGCTTCCGGTCTGCTCGTTGCCCAAGGCGGCCTGAAGTGGCGCCAGCCTGCGGGTCAGCTCCTGCCCCAGCGCGTTCTGCGCGGCGTCATCCAGACGATTGAACGGCGTCGCATTTCCCTTGATGTCGGTATACCACGACACCGACGGAGCCACCTGATCGTTTCCCCGGCTGAGCAGCGGTTCGGCAAATAGGTGCGCCGTTTCCTCACCCCCATGCGCGGTGAGCGCGTCCAGCAGAGCCGGATAGGCCTCAATCGCAAGCTCGTCTCCAGCCTCAAGGCACTGGCCCAGTTCGATTTGCGTCTTAGTCAGAAAGTGTTCAGCCATCAGTTGCCCCTTGCGGGTCGGCGGAATTCGACGGTTGTCGAACTGCCGACTTCTGGTTGCGTCACGACACAGCTGGCCGTGCCGGATTCATTCAGTTTACAGCTGCTGCTCAGGCGGTAGATGTATCCGCCGTCGCTGCATTGCAGGTTGCCGGGTTCGTCGATAATCAGCGATCCATCAGCTGCGAACGCGCCGGTCACCGGTCCGGCGCAGCTGTTGCCGTTATCGGCACGCATTTCTTCGCGCCCATTGCCACTGGCGTCGAAACACATGGTCCACTGGTTGTAATCAGTCTTCACGCCGGTCCGTCTGTTGGTGGTCACAAACCGGGAATCCAGTTCCCAGCACCCTTCCAGCAATCCGATACGCTGATTGTCCCAGTCCTGAGGGTCGATCTTGTCGGGTACGGGGGCCAAATCGGGCAGCGCGGCCTGTTGCGGTGCCTTGGGCTCACACTGCAACAATGCAAGCTCGCGTTCGTGCCGCAAAATGCGATCGACCAGTTCCTGGTTTTGTCGTTCGAGTGCCGCCAGCCTCTGTTCAGCCTGCTCGGCCTTGTTGACAGGGCACCAATCCAGCCAGGTTCCTGCGACCCGATCATTTGCGCCGCATGCAGGAACAAGCGCGGCGGCAGACCAGGCAACAATCGCGATCAACACACCAGTCGTCAAAAATGCCAACACAGCCCGAAACAAAAGAAAAATAGCCCCCTACAAATTGAAGATAAGTAAACGTGACTCATAACTCATGGTCAACGCAAATCTCAGAATTTGGCCAGTTACAGAACTTGTCACACAGCCGCGCTTACAAAAGCTGTCATTTCAAACTTCTAACCGCACAGCCTACCATTTTAGGCAATGGTAAAATCGTCCGGAGAGTTCGAGATGTTTGACTTTGAAAACACAGCAGGACCAGTTACCGAAAGTTCACTGTTGTCCGTTTCCGGAGGCGGTTTGCTGGGCGTTATCCCGGCCGCCATGTTGCTGCGTATCGAGGCCCTGGGGAAAGAGAAATATGGCCCCCATTATCGCCTGTCCGACAGCTTCGATTCCGTATCCGGATCCTCGACCGGGGCAGTGATTGCCGCCGGCGTCGCGCTGGGCCTTTCCGCTCGGGATATCGCGGATTTTTATTTGCAGGATGTGCCGCGCGGTTTCAAACGGCGCAAGCGGGCTGTACCGCTCTTGCAGGACATCTTCGACGGTGATCTGCTGCACAGCTTCTTCGAACAGCGCACGCAGGGGCGGCTGCTGGACCGCAACGATCTGGAATGCGACCTGACATTGCTGGCCAAAGACCTGCAGCGCGGGAATTCGATCGCGTTTACAACGATTGACTACGGTGTGGACCGCGTATTGTCCGCCGAAATCCGATGCGAAAAACTGCCTCTGTCCGACCTCTTGCGCGCCAGCACTGCAGCCCCCGGTCTGTTCTCGCCGGTATCCATGACATTGCGCGGCGTGGGCGAGACCCGTCTGGTGGATGGCGGCTTTAGCCTGTTCAATGATCCGTCTTACCTGCTGACCCGCCTGACCCGGGCTCGTGGTGTGCAGCGCATTGCGCTCACCTCGCTGGGTACGGGCAGTTCGCGCCCTGTTTATTCGGGCAATTCTCTGACAGACAAAGTGTCAGTCTTCAGAGCCTTCCGCGGCCTCTTCGGCCTGATCAAGGATGGCGAGGCGCTGTCTCGGGAGCTGATGCGTGATATGGCAGACATGTTAGGTTCGGGATTGCAGCACACCCATTACGACATGAGCCTGACCCGCGACACCTTCGATGCGCTTGGTTTTGAACTTGAGCCCGGTGAACTGCGCAACATGCGTAAAATCGCGGATTTTTCGGGGAAGGAAAGGCTTTTTGAAGCAGCGCAACTGTTGGCCGAAGCAACGATTGTTGAGCCTCTGCCGTTGGTTGGAAACCTGCAGGCAGCCTAGGGAATTGACAGTTCAAATCATATCGTCCCCAATCGGAGAAAACGGATAGTACATCATGAATACTGTAGATGTTTCATATTTGGACGGTGTTCCGGAAAAGAAAGCTTCACGCATTGCCATTCTGGATGCGCAAAAGCTGATCATCGGCGACGAGGGTGCGACAGTCACTGTTCTGGACGTTGAAACCCTGACGGATGACCAGGCGAATGAGCGTCTGACACAGGTTGCACAGAACGCGGCACGGGTTCTGGTTCTTTTTTCTCTGTCCCACGGGGTCAGTTTTCGCAATCGCCGGGACGAGCTGATTGCGCTTGGCGCGGACGACGTCATGTCGGCCACCGGGGCGGATGATGAGTTCCTGACACGGGTGCAGGCGCTTCGGCATCAGGCGCAGCCTCCGCGCGTACTGATTGTGGAAGATGAAGAGGAAATCGGAGACTGGGCGGTGGATGTCCTGCGCGAGGCCGGTATGGACGCCATGCGTGTACGCACCCTGAAGGATGCGCAGAACAGGTTCGAAGCCGGACCGGTTGACGCGCTGGTCGTGGACCGGGGCCTGCCGGATGGGGACGGGCTGACCTTCATCTCGCGTCTGCGTAACCTCGGCATCCGAATTCCGGCCCTGTTGTTCACCGCACTGGATTCCATCGAGGAACGTATCCGCGGGCTCGAGACCGCGCGGGCAGATGACTACATCTGCAAGCCGGTTCACGAGGGCGAGTTGCGCGCGCGCGTTCAGGTGCTATTGCGTCCCTTGGTTTCGGAAGAAACGATGGTGTTTGGTCCGCTTGAGATCAGCCGTAAGGACAGGATCGTCCGGTGGCGCGGCGCGCGTGTCGAACTGCGGCCGAAAGAATGCGAAATGCTGATCTACCTGGCCGAGCGCGACGGCCTACCGATCCCCAAGCGGATGATCTATCTGGACGTTTGGCAAAAGACGTTCATGGATGTCGGCTCGAACCCGGTGACGGCGGCCCGGCACCGGCTGGTGCGCGATTTCAAGTCCGCTCTGGATTCGCGCGGCGAGACGTACCCGGAATTCCTGGAAACCGATGGGGATGCCTATGTTTTCCGGTCCGAGGCATTGCTGCGCATTCCCTCTGATGAAAGCCCGGATCAGTGATCCACCTGATCGGAGAAAACCCGAAACTGTCCCGCATGGTAACGGGACAAGGGCTGTTTTACGCGGCGCTTGGTGTTTTCCTGACATTGGCGGCAATATTCTGTCTGTCCGTATTCTCGGCGGCAGACAGGGCGGACCGGCAGACCCTAAAAAGCGTCGAAGCGCAGATGCTGCGTATTCTCGAAGACAGTGGCGTCAGTGGGCTGGCCACCGCGTTCGATCGGTCACGCAACATAGTTCTGCCGGGCACCGACCGGCTGGAACTGGCGATCTGGCAGATCAGCGGAGATCGCAGGCGCGTTCTGCTGGAAACAACACCGGGCGCAGCCAGCGCCCTTGAGCACGGGCAGGGACGTGCGTCGCTGGATGGGGCCGATTTTGAAACCAGATCGGTTGATGTTGCTGCGGCCTCACAGGACTGGGCGCTGCCCGTTGGGGATGTGGCGCTTGTCTTTGGAATTGAATCACCCAGTTTCGAAACCCAACGCGCACGTTGGCTGGCGCTCGCCATTGCCGGTGTCTCACTTGTCGTGTGCGGTTTGATGATCCTGTTGCAGATCGCCCATTGGCAACGGTACCGACGCAGTCTGCAACGGGTGAACCGGTTGCTTGAGCGGTATTCTTCGGGCGAGACCGGCATTCGGTTTGAAGATGAAACGCCCGCGCCGGAATTGCGCGAGCTGGGTCGCCAGTTGAACGAAGCGCTGCCCAAGATTGACGGGCTGTTCGCAGATTTGCGTGCCCTGTCCGCCCATCTGGCGCATGAGTTGCGGACACCGCTTCAGAATATTCGCAGCGGCATGCGGAAGCTGCTGAATGCACAAAACGCGCAGGACAGGCAGATTCACGCACAGCGTATCGACATGGGAATAGATGCCGCTGACGCCCGCCTGCAATCCATCATGCAATTGTTCCGGCTTCAGGCCGATGCGGATATCCGGCTGGAACCTGACGTCCCGTTGGGGGATCTGCTGGAAGACCTTGTTTACGATTTCGAAGAAGACCTGCAGGCAAACGGGCGAAGTCTGGTTCAGCACATAGACAAGTCGCTACGTGTCACCGGCAACTCGCATCTTCTGGAACTCATGCTGTCGAACCTCTTGTCCAACGCCGTAAAATACGCTGCCGCAAACGGCGAAATCCGGGTCGAGTTGACCCGGGATGCGACACGGTTCGACCTCAAGATTTCCAATACCGGGGCCTTGTCGCAAGGCTTTACCGAGCATGCGTTCGAGCGTTTCGCGCAAGGTGCCGAGCATTCCGGTATTACCGGGTATGGGTTGGGTCTGGGGTTGGTGAAAGCGATTGTGCAGAAACATCGTTTTTCGGCCAGCCTGGCGGAAGATGCAGGCGGCGGGCGGGTCGTTGCATCGGTATCCGGCGCGGCATCGGGCGGGGGAGGGTAGGCCATGATGAAGGCAAAAGTGTTTTCAGCCTTTCTTGTGATCGTCCTGCCAACGGGAATGCAGGCACAACCAGACAGTGCGGCAGCCCGGGTCTCTGCCGGTCTGGTTCTTGCCGACTGGGCCGTATCAACTGAGAACGCACCCCTGTTGCTGACCGCGCTCGAGATTGTTTTCGCACACGCCCCCAAAGGCGAAACCGCAACGCAACTGCAAAACCGCTATCAGGCCGAGGCGCGGTTTTTGATGCGAGGGGACAAAGAGCTGGGTGAGCGGCTTGATCGTTTGATTAGCAATACCTCGCCTGAATCTTTGCGAAACATGGTTTGGATTGTCCCAGGCGGCAGTCGGTTCGCCCTCCCACAGGGGCAGGGTGTTGCGTCCTTTGCTTCCGCATCAGGCGTGTCAGCGCGGCAGGTGTTTGGTCCGTCGGGGGCGTCCTGCCGACGTGAGGCGCAGAACTGGAACTGTGTGCCTGCAGACCTGCAAGGTCAGCTACAAATCAATCACGTGCCGGGTGGTCCTAACTGGGTCGTCATTGAGACCCGGCCTGTAGAGCCATGATCCGCGTTTTTCTGATAGTAGCTTGCCTTCTGTCGGCAGGTGCGGCCGTCGCTAATCCCGACCGCAAAGCGCTGTTGATTGGCGTGATGAATTACACTGCTGATCTGGCCCGTCTGGGTGGGGCCCTGACCGGACCGGGCCCGGACGTGGCGCTGATGACGCAGGTTTTTGCTGGCAAGGGTGTTCCAATAGAAAAGATTTCAGTGCTGTCGGATTCTCCGGAACTGACTGAAACCGAAGGTGTTTCTATCGAAACTCCAACGCGCGCCAATATTCTGGCCGCGCTGGATCGGTTGGCGGCAGAGGCGCAGGCGGGCGACAAGATAGCGATCTACATGGCGGGCCACGGTGCGCAGATTGCGTCCGGTTCGGACACATCCGAGGTGGACGGGCTGGATGAGGTTTTCTTGCCCTCGGATTTTGCATTTGATGCCGATGACGCGCCGGTCAATGTTGTCCGGGACGATGAGATCGGGGCCAGAATAGACCGGATGATCGCCGCCGGGGCGAATGTGTGGCTGATTGCGGATACCTGTCATTCCGGCAGCTTTCGGCGGGGTGAGACAGCCGTTGCCCGCTTTGTCGATCTGAGGCCCGACAAGACAGTCAGCCCGGTTGCCGAACCACTCGTGGACCTGTCGAAAGCCAGTACTCTCGCACCCGGTCACTTTACCGGCTTCTATGCCGCCGAGGCTGGATCATTGGCCTACGAGTTGAAACCGCCGGGTTCGCCAACGGTTCATGGTCTGATGACATGGGCGCTGGCCAGTGCGTTGCGAAGTGCCGAAGCCCCCACATATTCAGAACTGGCCAGACAGGTTTCCGCGACGCTCTGGGATATTGGCTGGGGGCGTGCAGATCCGCGGTTTGAGGGGGCTTTGGGTACAAAGCCCATGCTTTCTGAGGGTGCCGGAGAGCCGAACCGGTTTGCCGTTTTCATCTCGGACCTCGTTGTTGTCGAGGCTGGTGTCATCGATGGCGTTACGACAGATACGGTGTTTTCAGTCGAGGACAGCGATGGTGCCTTGCTGTTCGATGTGTCGCCAACCGAAGTGACGCTGACCCAAGCCACCGCCCCGCTTCCGGAAACCACCCGCGCCACACTGGATGAGAAGATCAAAGCCGAGGGTCTGGACCCCGAACAGTTCCGAATGCGCTGGCTTCAGCACCGCGCGCCCCGCCTGGCCGCAAAGGTTTCTTCGCGCCCGACAGATCTTTCGCTGGCAGTAGGGCTGTCGCTGCTATCTGCTGGATCGCAATTTGAGGAGCAGATTGCTCAGATGATCTCGGACCTGCAGCCACGGTTGCGCCTTGATCAGAACGATCCGGACATTCAAATCGTCGCCGATAAGGACCGGCTGGTGCTGCACCCCGTTCCCGACGGTGCGCGCGATGCGCTGTCTGTTCCGTTTGATGCGACCCAATTGCCTCTGCTGGAGCAGATGTTGCAGCAGGCCGCAAAGTCGCGCGCGTTGATCTCGGTTGCGGCGATATTGCAGACCAGCCCCTTGTCGCACGGGATCACCGCCAGTGCCCGTCGCATCCCCGGTGAAGCAGACGAAGAATTTGTATGTCAGGAGGCTTTGGCGGTTCAGGTTGAGCCGAAGTTCGCACCTCAGGGCATCCTGCAGGTTGGCCACTGTGACACAGTGTTGGTCTCCGTTCACAATCGCAATCCCTGGCCGGTTGATCTGACGCCCCTTTATGTCGCGCCGGACAATAAGGTGTATTTCCTGTCGGGATACAGGGATGCCGAAAAAGGCGGCTGGCGCATAGGGGCAGGAGAGACCGATACCCTGCGCTATACCGAAGCCACGCGTGGGCCGGATGGGGCAGTGCTGGCTACTGGTCAGATGCATGTTTTGATCCTGGCCGAACGCGGCATGCCCGGGTCGGACCCGGTCGATTTTCGTTATTTACAAGACGAACGCGCGCCACCCACAACACGGTCTGCGCCCGCCAACTCGTTATCCTCGCTTTTGACCGATGCCGGATTCGGGCTGGCCAAAACCCGTTCCGTCGGTGAAACTGTAATAAAGCAAAGCGGTGCCGTTATTATTCCGCTGAAAACCGTTGCAGAGGTGGGGGCCGAACGCGGTGCGCAGTAAAATCAACATTGCGGTTCTGACTGTTTTGAGCCTGATGTTCCTTGGTCAGGGTGGATCGGCCGAGGCGGCCGACCTGCGCAAAAGCGCCCTGGTTGTGGCAGAATGGGCCGTTGAGGCAAACGAACCGCAGGCCCTTGCCAGCAGTCTGGCTGTGTTGCTTGAGGAAGGCGGCACTCTGGACCCGGACGATCCGTTCTCGGTCTTGCCTTTGGCCGACGCGCTGCGTGACATGCCCGGAGGAGCGGATTTGCTGGGCACTGTTCTCGAAACCGGATCCCGGGGTCAGCTTGGTGGCGCCGCCCGTCTGGACCTGCTGCTTGCGCCCGGACAAACTCATGAAACGGACGTTTTTCTTGTCGGCTCGGAAGTAACGTGGATTGAGGCTCGCTTGTGGCGCGGGTCAGGTGGGGCTGATATCGACGTTGAACTCGTGGGCTCGGACGGAACCAGCATCGCCGCAGACATCAGCCCGCAGACTGGCATCGAAGGGATTGCGGCGCTGGTGGATGTCTGGATCGACAGTTGCGTCAACGCGACGTTGCGGATCACGAATGCCGGCGGCAGTCAGGGGCGCGTCGCGTTGTTTGTTCCACAGTCGCCCCATCAGGATTGCGAGGCGCCGGGTTGATCGGCATCCGCCTGCCCGGCGCTGTTTTCGCGCTATTGCTGGCTCTGGCCCTGCCGGTCGTCGCCCAGAACCAGAACTCTGCCGAATTGGAAGCGCTGCAAAACCGAGCCGGTCAGGCCTTCGTTGCACAGGATCATGCCACGGTCCGGGAACTTGTCAGGCAGATGGAACCCATGATCGACCGGGGCCTGCGCACCGAAGGACGGAACGGGGTCGCGCAATATGGGATACTAGGAGAAATCCTGTTCGGCATCGGCGACAGGGAAGACGCATTGCGCGCCTACACCAAATCGGTCGACGCAGCCCGGATTGAGGGTCTGTGGCTTCAGCGAGACGGGCTGTATGTCCGCTATGAATACGGAAGTCTTCTGCAACTGCTCGGACACCACGAAAAAGCGCTGAGTGTCAGCTCAGAGCTGCTGCGGGATCTTGAACAACTGGGTTTGTTAAACAGCGCTGCAGGTTTGGATACCGGTATTCTGGTTGGCGCAATTCTTCTGGATACAAACCAGCTGGATGGCGCCCGGCAAATGTTTGAAAACATGGTCGGGATCGCGCGGGAACACGACACGGAAGGCCGCAAGCTGCAAGTGGCATTGAACGGTTTGGCCAATACCCTGAACGCGATGGAAGCCTATGAAGCAGCGCTTGAACCTACACGTGAAGCGTCTGAACTGGGCAAAAGATTAAACGCGGTTGACAGCGAGTCCCACCTTTACGCGCGGCTGCGATACGGAATTGCGCTGGAGCGTGTTGGCAGACTGGATGAGGCGCGATCCGTTACTGAGGACGTTCTTGCCTCGGCGCAGGGCAAACTGCCTCAGGGGCACGAGATTATTCAATGGGCGCGCCGAACGCTGGAGGATATCGAACGCGCGGAGGGGCGGAAGTTCGCAGCCCGCGAGTTGAACCGGCAAATTGCGGATGATGCCTTGTCCAGCGAGGATCCTGCTCAGCGTCTTGCTGCGCTGCTGGCGCTGGCCGGACATGATTTGGCGAATCTCGAGTTCGAGAGTTATGAGGCCAAAATGATGGCGGCGCTTGAACTGATCGTCTCGGATCCGGGTGCGGTCCCTGAACGGCAGCAGGCCCAAGTCTATTTCGCAGTGGCCGATCACCTGGTGAATTTCCGCCAGAACTTCAAAGGGGCCAAGCCGCTATATGCCCGATCCATCGATATCCTGACGCGTGAACTGGGACCGGATCACCGTGAAACCCTGCAAGTCCAGGCCCGCAGGTTGCAGGCCAAGGACAAGGAAATTCAGGCCAATGTCGCCTTGGGCCGGCCCAAGGAGGAGCTTGCGTTCTGGGATGGAACAGAGGCGGGAAAGAAACCCACGGCCTCTGATCTGGAAATGCTGCGCCGACTGGCCGCCGCAGAGGAGGCGCAAGGCACGCGGCTTGAGGCTTATGCATCACAACTCAACTATGCCTTTTTCCTGCAAGAAGCCGGACAAATTGAAACCGCGCTGGCAGTCATAAGAAACCAGATCGAAAAGCGGGAAGGAGAACAGCGGACGGGTTCCATACCCGATCTGGACATCAACTACCGATTGGTGGACGCGCATGGGTCGGCACTGCTCAAAGGCGGGCAATTCTCTGCTGCGGCAGCCGTCTTCCAGAATGGAACAGTCGACCTGTTGAACTATCTGCGCGGGTTTCAATGGCTGGAAGGGATAGCGGGCGGGGCAAAAGTATACCTGATTGGCCAGGTGTATGGTGAGTTGTTCGCCTCATCAGCGCTCAAGGCTGCCGAAACCGGCAGTGAGCAGGAGAAGAACCTCTATGTTCAGATGGCCTTTGAGGCCATGCAACTGGCGGGTTACGGCCCCGCCTCTGTCGCTGTGGCCCGTGCGGCGATCCGGGACAAGGCGCAAAACCCCGATCTGGTTCAACTTGCGGCGCAATGGCAGAAAGCGACTTTGGCCCAGCGGGTCGGGAACGATGTTCAGAATTCGGATCTGGACCGTCTGCGGTCCCGGATGTCGGCACAGTTTTCCGAGTACTTCGAATGGCAAATCCCTGCGCCGCTGACGATGGGCCATATCCAGCGCGAGGTAATCGCGCCGGATGAGGCTGTGATCATGATCCTGACAGCCACAACCCAGAGCGCGCATAAGAAAGGGATCAAAGGGCTGGTTCTTGCCGTGACCCGGGACGGCGCGGCGATGGTTGAATTGCCTCAGAAGTGGAACGTTCTGGTGCAGGACATACTTGATCTCCAGCGTACGCTTGACCCGAAGTCGCCAGAGCATATGGCCCAATTGCGGGCGCCGCTTGCCAACGTGCAGGGCGCGTCGGGCGCCGCAGCGACGCGGTATGCCGCCCCGTTTGCTTTCGATGCCGCAGAACGACTGCACAAGACGTTTTTCGGATCGCCGGAAATAGCTGATCTGATTGGTTCCAAGTCGACCTGGACGTTGGTCCCCTACGGTGAAACGCTGAGCATACCTTTCGCGGCCCTGATCGTGGATGACCCGGGCCGACATTTGCAGGACCGTCGCACCGCAAGGGACCTGCGCGAAATACGCTGGTTGGGGCATGAGCGCGCGCTGCGGGTTGTGCCGTCCGTCGCGGCCCTTGAAAACCTGCGAAAACGTCCCCGGGTCCCCGAGCAACCAGCCTCCAGGCTGGCATATGTCGGATTTGGCGACCCTGCGTTTCAGGGGGCGGAACTGGCGGCCTTGCCTCAGACAGACATCGTTATGCGCGGATCGATCTCGCAACGAGCAACCGCAGTACGCGCGCTTCCGCGTTTGCCGGGCACCCGGCGCGAAGTTGAAACGCTGGCAGGGTTGTTCGGAGAGACCCGCAGCGACATTCGGTTGGGTTCCTCAGCAAGCGAAGCGGAAATCGTTGCGCTCAACAACCAAGGCAAACTGGCGCAGGCGCAAATTCTGCATTTTGCAACGCATGGGTTGTTGTCGGGCGCGTTCGAGGGATTGGCCGAACCCGCATTGGCGCTGACGCCAGATGGGACTGCCCCGGCGCAAGGAAGTTTCACCGGCGATGGCCTGTTGACCGCCTCCGAGGCCGCGCAGCTCGATATTGGCGCTGACTGGGTCATTCTGTCGGCCTGCGACACAGCAGGGGAAGATTCCATCGGCGGCGAAGGTCTGGGGGGGTTGGTTCAGGGCTTTTTCTCGGCTGGCGCGCGCAATATGCTTGTCTCGCATTGGCGCGTAGATGATCGCGCCGCCGAGGCGCTGATTACCCGCACCGTGACCGCCTCGCAAAATCAGATCAGCAAGGCCGAGTCGCTGAGGCAGGCGATGAAAGCTCTTTTTGACGACCCGAGCCGCGATCAGACCCAGCTGCCCAATTCCCACCCGTCGATCTGGGCCCCGTTCCTGATGATTGGCGCGGGCTGACAGATGACCTGCGCCACAAAAGAGAACGGGCCACCTGATCAGGCGGCCCGTTTGCTTTTTCTGGCAGTTGTAGCTTAGTCCTTGGGCGTCAGCAGCGGCAGCGTATTTGCAACCGGAACCACCCTGGGCAGGCTTTGCCCGTTGTTTCCTGCACGCTGGTTCTGTACCTGCAGTGCAGAACGGATGACCTGAACCCGTTCGGTTGTCGTGCTGGGGACGAAAACAGGCGTTGCACCGCTTTCCAGCGAATCCATCGCATTCACATACCACGGAACCGCTGCCGCGGGAGTCGCCGGTACACCGAACCCTTCACGCAGGTGGTGCCCAATCAGCTCTCCGTAAGGAGCCTGACCCGCAGCCATCATTGTCAATGCGCCAGCCAGGGCCATTTCGGCATCATCCAGACGATAACCGATGCCCAGGCAGATCTGGCCATAGACGCCCATTGTTGCGGCGTCGCTCAGACCCAACTGGGTGGCGGTCGATTGCACCGCCGGCATGACCTGTGCCTGATCCGTTGTGGGCAGACCGGACATGACGTCGGAATACCCACCCGCAATCTGGCTGCACAGCTCCGTCATCTCGTTTTCGGACACCGCGTATTGCGATGCGAGCGATCCACCTTGCGTGATGGCAAATCCACGTGCTTCGCAGAACTTTTCGCTGAGTGCCTGGTTCGGATCTGTCATGTTCGACGCCTGAACCACACCGCCCTGAATGCGCGTTGTCTGGTCAACCAGTTCACACCGCGCAGCGGCGGATACAGTGGGCTGACCAACCGGCTTCAGGGGCTTGAGCTTTGGCACCGTGCCGCCATTGCCGATAACCTGACCGCCACCCTGCTGGGGCTGGTCGGGAATGACCGCCTGCGGGACCTGCTGGCGTGGTACCTGGTTCAGGGGCTGCGCAGCTGCGGCCTGAGTGCCATTGTTGGCCCACGGGTCAACAATGCCGTTGTTGTTGGTGCCATAATTGGGAGTATTTGCACCGTAGTTCGGCCCGGCATTGTCGCCATAACGTGCGGCATAATTGGGGTCACGACCGATGTTCAGCAATCCGCGCGGGCCTTCAGCAGCCATCGTGCGGGGATAAGCGCCACCGGCACCTGACTGATACTGACGCCATCCGTTGACCAGGTTCTGACGTTCCCAATCCGAAAGCTGGCCGGTCTGGGGGTATCCCATGTAACCCTGGTAATCACGGATCGCAGCACGGCTGCGGTTTCCCATTACGCCGTCGACCGTTCCCGCGTTCCAGCCGAAGCCGTTCAGCGCGCTCTGAACCTCACGGTTTTGCTGCCGTTGGGCAGAATTCACCGTCGAGCGGCGCGTGGTCGTCGTTTGGCTGCGTTTTTTGTTTTTGTTGCAGTTGATTGCGCCTGTAGCGCACCCAAGGATCACAGCGGCACCGCCGCCGATAATCACATCTGCCAGATCTGCACTTGCGCGGCTGACGCCCGTGGTAATCATCAGGGAGACCAGCAATGCGCCGCCGACGGATTTATTTAAAATATGACGTGGCATCTTTAAGTCACCTCCTTACCCAAAATCTATATCGCTATTCTTACTTAAACATGTGATTCAGTGCATGTTACAAAAAATGTCACCTGTTTGCACCCATACAATTGAGCATTGAAAACAAATAATTTTAGGACGCCGAGGGTGGGTATGGCGCCCTAAAACTTCGACAATTCAGGCGTAATGACCCTTAATGTCGAAACAGTATCTCGATAAATCGTCAATTACCTGCCGACCATTGGGCATTTACGGGAACACCGTGAAGTGCAGCCTGCGTTTCCGCGATTTGCATTGCCTTTCGGATTACGCTGATGCGATCCTGTGTGGCGCTGGCCATGAACACTGCCGGCGCACCATTTTCCAGTGCCGTCATCGCGTTCGCATACCACTCGACCGACGCCTTCGGAGCTTCGGCGGTGCCGAAACCTTCCCGCAGGTGATGGCCAACCAGTTCGCCATATGCAGCGTGGCCGGATGCGGTCAGTGAAAGGGCACCGGCCAGCGCCATCTCGGCGTCGTCCATGCGATACCCCATTCCCGTGCAGATCTCGCCATAGTCCCGGGCAATCTGGGGCATATTCAGCCCAAGCGTAGCATTCGCATTCCGCGCGCTGTCCAGGGTGGACTGCACCGGCGTTCCGGGAAGAGCACTGATTGTGCCCGAGAATGTGGCTTTGATGTGATTGCAGATTTCCGTCATTTCGGTTTCGGAAACCGCGAAATGGGACTGCGAGGACTGTCCCAAAGTAATGACAAGTCCGCGTGCCTCGCACAGTTTTTCACTCAGCGCCTGATGGTGATCGGTCACATTGTCCGCGTGGATCAGCCCGCCCTGGATTTTCGAGGTGGCACCCACCAGTTCGCAGCGCCCGGCCACAGATTTGACGGGTGTTCCTATGCGTTTGGGCAGTTCGCCGACGATGGGTGGCGGGGATGGATTGTTCGGATCGACAATGCCACCGTCTAAGGGTTGTGGCGATGGGTAGGGCTGCGGTTGCTGCCCGTCGTAATGCCCGGCGTAGCTGGGGTTGCGTTCAACCTTAAGCAGGCCACGGGGGCCTTCGGCGGCCATCAGTCGTGGATATGCGTTGCCCGCGCCTGCCTGATACTTGCGCCATGCGTTGATCAATGTATCCCGTTCCCACTGGGAAAGGCGTCCGTTGGCAGGATCACCCATGAAGTACTGATAGTCGCGAATGGCTGCGCGGCTCCGGCGGCCCAATACACCGTCAGCGTTTCCGACCGGAAAGCCGAATGTGTTCAAGGCGTTCTGCACGTCGCGGTTTTGTTGACGTTCTTCCTCGCTTAGAACGGGCGTTGGGACCGGCTTTTTGCCGGGAGGTCTTGGTTTGTTTCTTGGGCAGATGTTTGGATTGGCGAGACATAACAGCATCGCTGTACCGATCACTTCCTTCGCGCCTGCGTTTGCGCGTTCAACCGATGCTGTCATCATCATGGATGCGGCCAATGCGCCGCCCAGCGTGTGTTTGAAAATACTGCGTGCCATTGTCGACCCCCTAAGCAAAAAACTATCTGGGACCAACGCTAGCCAGTGCCGTTCAAAATAGCCCGTTACAAAAAATGTTATCGCTCAGGATCGGGGGGAAGTTCGAGTTTTGCGGTTTCTTTTCAAGGAGTTGGCTTTAGTCTTCGGTTTTTTGGCCTCAAGTCTGACCCATAGCGCAAACATGCATTAGGGCACCAAGGGACGGAGCGTGCCCGGATTTTTGCCCGAAACAGCTTTTTGTCATTCAGATTTACGGGGGCCGCTCAGCCAAATGAATGGGTCCACAAACCGCACAGGTTCACCCTACTGAATAGCGATCAGCAGCAGTTGATCTTTCTCCATGTCCGGTTCTTCAAGATAAAGCCCCATATCCGTCCAGAACCGGTTGAGCATTGCCAAAAGCTGCGCCTGTTCCGCCTGGGCCAGATCCTGCGTCAGCCCTTCATAGGCGCGTTCACGGATTTCTGTTTCAACGTCGGAACCCAAGGTCTCAAGCGTTGCCCGGTAAGACAGCAAGTACGTATCCCGGCTTGCCCGCAAGGCATCCAGCCGGTCGAGGTTCAGGTTCAATGTCTGCATCAGTTGGGTGCGTTGATTGCCGACCGTGACCTTAATCGTGTCCAGCAGGCGCAGGCTGTCCCGTTCCAGTTGCTGAATTTCGCGGCTGCCTTCGATCAAGGTCTCCACGAAAGCTGCCCCGCTCAGAAGTGTGGATTTTGCGGCTTGAAACAGGGATTCCGCCGCCTGTTCCCGCGCGATGCGAAATTCCAGCTGAAGATCGCCCAAGGCAGATTTGCGGCGGGGGTCCACTTCCTCTTCCAGCAGCGCGTTCAGGGTCGCCAGTGGGTCAGATTGCTCTTCCGAGGACCGATCAGCCTCTTGCGTCCAGCCATCACGGATCGCGTCATAGCGGTCTTCGGATACCACGGCGGCACTGATGACCAGCCTGACACCAAAGTATTCGCCGGCCAGAGCCTGTCCATTCAGGCTGCTGTACATCGGGTATTCATTACGGCGCGCGGTGTAGATTTGCGCGTCTTCCTGATCGACCGAACCGCCACGCGTGACCAGTCCGCCAGACTGGCCGTGACTGCGCCCGATGGCATTCAGGCGGAACGGTTCAAGCATCAACTCCTCAACATTGCCATAGATATCCAGAAGGCCCAGCGGGTTGGGTTTCCGTCGCGCTCCGATGATGCTGAGCTTGGTGCTCCCGCTGCCAGGCGCCAGATAGGCGGCGTAATCGGACAATGTCCCTTCGGAAAAGAACCTGCGGGCGGCAAAAACCGAGGCGTCGGCTTTGGCGCCACCACGGGCGGCATATTCCCATTCAGGTTCGGTCGGCAGCCGTAGAAAGCCGGTGCGGTCACCCTGCCGGGGCAGGCTGTCGCGGGCGTTCTGCATCAGCCATTCGGAATAGGCGCGCGAGAGATCAACGGCTTCGAACCAACTTAATCCGCCTTTGGCCCGGGCTTCGACCGGTTTGAAGCCGCCGTCGCAATTCATGTTGATGGCGCGGTACTGAGCCTCATTCAATTCGTACCGGGCAATATAATAGTAGCTGACACTGTTTTCGGGGTCGTCGAATGCCCCGCGCAGATAGGTGGGCTTGAGGTAGTCCGAAAAAGCGGTATCGGCGTCAGACTGCCCCATACGAAAGGGTCGGTCCGACAACGGGCGGGCGATATCGACCGGCACGTTGACTTTCTGAAAGGCCATGCCACCGCCACAAGGCATCGGCAAGACCAGATCCGCAGGGCCGTGCAACTGGCTGGAAGGATCGATCAGAATGGGGGGCCATGGGGCGTCGCTTGCCCAAGCCGAAGACAGCCAAGCCATGAAAAAACACAGGCTCAGTCGAGCAGATACGGGCAAAATCGGAACTCCCCAAAATTCTGTAACCACCCTGCATCGGGCAGGAGACAGTTTTGCACAGATGAAACAGATTGCAACTGAGGC
The DNA here is from genome assembly GCF_056537185.1 of Ruegeria sp. CG4. Lineage (NCBI taxonomy): Bacteria > Pseudomonadati > Pseudomonadota > Alphaproteobacteria > Rhodobacterales > Roseobacteraceae > Ruegeria > Ruegeria sp. CG4. The sequence continues at coordinate 55,502 of NZ_JBQFRB010000012.1, forward strand.
CGTCCGGTTGTTCTTGCCGAAATCACGTTCGCGTGGTGGTAATTCCACATCAGGCGGGTTAGAGGGTGGGCAACCGACAAACCGAACATTTGCGATTGAAACGGCAGGAAGTTTTTTGATGCAGATAGAAGATACTTCGTTAGAAGGTGTGAAAATCCTTACACCAGCACGCTTTGGCGACAACCGTGGCTTCTTTTCCGAAAGCTGGAACCGGAAGCGCATGGAGGATGCAGGGCTGAACTTCGAGTTTGTTCAGGACAATCATTCGGTATCTGCAACGGTGGGAACGCTGCGCGGGCTGCATATGCAAACACCGCCTCACGCGCAGGACAAGCTGGTGCGCTGTGGGCGCGGACGGTTGTTTGATGTGGCCGTCGATATTCGCAAGGGCAGCCCGACCTATGGGAAATGGGTGGGCGTCGAACTGAGTGCCGAGAACGGCAAGCAACTGCTGATCCCGGCCGGGTTTTTGCATGGTTTCGTCACCCGTGAGCCGGACACGGAGATCGTCTACAAGTGTTCGGACTACTACGCCCCGGACTGCGACCGCTCGGTCCGGTTCGACGATGCCGATATCGGTATCGACTGGGAGCTGGAAATTGATCCTGTGTTGAGCGCCAAGGATGAAGCGGCCGTGACACTGGCGGCTTTGGACAATCCGTTTGTATATGAAGGTCAGAAATGAAAATTCTCGTGACCGGCGGGGCCGGGTTCATTGGATCCGCAGTAGTACGTCAAGCCATTCGTGACGGGCACAGCGTCGTCAATCTTGACGCGCTGACATACGCGGCGTGTCTTGAAAACGTGGCCAGTGTGACCAACCACCCCAATTACAGTTTTGTGCAGGCCGATATTCGTGACCGCGCAGCCTTGGACAAGGTGTTTGCAGAACATGAGCCGGACGCGGTCATGCATCTGGCGGCGGAAAGCCATGTTGACCGGTCGATCGACGGGCCGGGCGATTTCATCGAAACCAACATCACGGGCACCTATCAGATGCTCGAAGCTGCAAGAGCATACTGGACACGTATGGGGCAGCCCGAGGCGTTCCGGTTTCACCACATCTCGACGGATGAGGTTTATGGCTCGCTGCCCGCCGACCCGCAGGTTCAGTTCACCGAAGAGACGTCCTACGATCCCCGATCGCCCTATTCCGCTTCGAAAGCGGCAAGCGACCACCTTGTTCGCGCCTGGGCCGAAACATACGGCCTGCCGGTCGTGCTGACCAATTGTTCGAACAATTACGGGCCGTTCCATTTTCCTGAAAAGCTGATCCCCGTGATCATCCTCAATGCTCTGGCGGGCAAGCCGCTGCCGATCTACGGGGATGGTTCGAACATCCGTGACTGGCTGTACGTGGAAGATCACGCGGATGCGCTTCTGCTGGTCGTGCAAAAGGGGCAGGTTGGCCGTACCTACAACATCGGTGGCGAAAACGAGCGCACCAATCTGGAACTGGTCAAAACCCTTTGCGAAATCCTTGACCGCAAACGTCCAAAGGACAGCGGGTCTTACGCAGATCAGATCACCTTTGTAACCGATCGTCCCGGCCATGACGCACGGTATGCCATAGACCCGACCCGCATTCGCAATGAGTTGGGTTGGAGCCCGTCCGTAACCGTCGAGGAAGGGCTGGAAAAAACCGTCCAGTGGTATCTGGACAATGAAGACTGGTGGCGCGCGCTGCAAAACCGCGACGGTGTTGGTCAGCGACTGGGGACGGGAAAATGATCCTTGTCTTTGGAAAAACCGGGCAGGTCGCCCAGGAAATCGCTCTGAATGCGGGCCAGCGCGAGATCGTGTTTCTTGGCCGCGATGCAGCGGATTTGACCAACCCGGAACAGTGCCAGGCCGCCATCGAAACGCACCGGCCGCAAGCGGTGATCAATGCCGCAGCCTATACCGCCGTGGATCGGGCTGAAGATGAGGCCGAGACAGCAATGGCCGTCAACGGCACGACGGTTGGGGCCATTGCCCGGACCTGTTCCGCGCTGGGCATTCCGTTGGTGCATATTTCGACCGATTACGTATTTGACGGCTCGGGTGAGGCCCCGCACCGGCCGGAAGATGCCACGCACCCGATCAACACCTATGGCCGCACAAAGCTGGCTGGTGAAACGGCGATCCGGGCGAGCACCTGCCGCCATGCCATAATGCGCACCTCGTGGGTGTTCTCGGCCCATGGCAACAACTTTGTCAAAACCATGCTGCGCCTGTCTGAAACCCGGGATGCGCTGAACGTTGTAGACGATCAGATTGGCGGTCCGACCCCGGCTGCGGACATCGCGCGGGCCTGCCTGCATCTGGCCGACCGCCTGATGGCTGGTGAGATGGACAGCGCAACCCTGCATTTTGGCGGTTCACCGGACGTCAGCTGGGCCGGATTTGCGCGCGAGATTTTCTCGCAAGCCGGTCGGTCCGTGACTGTTACGGGTATTCCGACCTCTGACTATCCTACTCCGGCCAAACGGCCCCTGAATTCGCGAATGGACTGCAGCAGCCTGTCTGCCTGCGGTCTGGAACGCCCCGATTGGCGGGCCGGCCTGCGCGACGTATTGAACAGCAAAGAGATTTCATCATGACGAACCGTAAAGGTATCATTCTGGCCGGCGGCTCGGGCACCCGTCTGTACCCGATCACGATGGGTGTGTCCAAACAGCTTCTGCCGATCTACGACAAGCCGATGATCTATTATCCGTTGTCGGTACTGATGCTGACGGGAATCCGCGAGATCTGCATCATCACCACGCCCCAGGATCAGGACCAGTTTCAGCGCACGCTGGGGGATGGCAGCCAGTGGGGTCTGGAACTGACCTACATCACCCAGCCGTCGCCGGACGGTCTGGCGCAAGCCTATCTGCTGGCCGAAGAGTTTCTGAACGGCGCGCCGTCGGCGATGGTGCTGGGGGACAACATCTTCTTTGGCCATGGTCTGCCGACCCAACTGCAAAAGGCCGATGCGCAAAGCACAGGCGGAACTGTTTTTGGTTATCGCGTGGCCGACCCGGAACGTTATGGCGTGGTTGGCTTTGATGCGACCGGCGCAGTGCAGAGCATCGTTGAAAAGCCCAAAGTGCCACCGTCGAACTATGCCGTGACGGGACTTTATTTTCTGGACGGTACGGCGCCAGAGCGTGCGCGGCAGGTCAAGCCGTCGGAACGCGGAGAACTTGAAATTACGTCCCTGCTTGAGACGTACCTGGACGATGGAACATTGCGCGTCAGGCAGATGGGGCGCGGTTATGCCTGGCTGGACACCGGCACACATGCGTCATTGCTTGAGGCCGGAAACTTCGTGCACACACTATCGAACCGGCAAGGTCAGCAGGTCGGGTGCCCGGAAGAGATTGCGTTCGAACACGGCTGGATTTCGCAGGAGCAGCTTCTGAAACGCGCGGAATTGTTCCGGAAAACGGCATACGGAAGATACCTGCGCAACCTGGTGGACTAGTCCCACCGGGTTCCGATCCGCGGTTTTTTTTTGAGACTGCTGAATATTGCGCAGGCCGGATTACCTGTCGGCGCTGAAATACTCGTCCGGAAAATATTTGCGCCAGAACGTGCTGCCGTATCTTTGGAAAGCGTGGCAGCCAAATGGCAGCTTCCCGTCGTTGCATTCCAGCAGATATTCCGGGGCCGCCTCAAACGCGAACCGCGACGCCTGCATCGGAGTGGGAATTGTAAACCCGCTGAAATAACGCGGCACCAGGCTGGTCCAGATTACATCCTCGTTCACGCCGGGTTTTACGGGAATAATTGTTTTTCCGAACAGACGAAGCACCTGGTTTGCCAGGGCCACGGCACCAACCTTGTTGGCTATTCTGACGGCACCTGCGCAAGTCAGGAAAAGCGTCTCATGCGTCACCCTGCGGCAATCGCTGATCTTGCGAAGGGACAATCCACCGTTCAGTTCACCGGTGAAGTCATACGGCAGGTTTGGCTGGCTGTACCCGTCAAAAACCGGCGCTCCGACAAAGGAATATCCATGCGCGGTCCAGGAATCGAGATGATCCTGAATGATCAGACAATCGACCTGGCAAATCAGGATGTAGGAAAAATCAGCAAATTGGTCATAAAACTCCTGACTGATCATCAGTTGGTTGTACGAGTCGATGCTGACAAAATGGGAATCGGACAGGCAAAGGGACCGCGCTGTTCCTTCCGTTTCCCGCAGGACGTTTTTTGTGACCGTGTTTTCTAGGTAATCGCACAGGGCGTCTGGCCCCAGAATGGTGACATCGTGTGACTTCAGTATCCTGACATTGTGCAGAAGGGCCGCCATTTCCGTGTTCGTCAGTTCCCGGTGAACGGGCACGACAACGTTGCAGCAGCCAGAAGTGTTTTCTGCGTCTGAACTGTGCGGCACTTTCATGAATTCGCCCCTTCATAGGCCAACTATTTGTAATCTTGCAATATTAGCTGGCCGATACAGGATTCAGCCAAACTGTCAGGTTGAGCGAAATTTTCTTCGTTTCTGCTCTCAATCTAACAGCACCGCAATTGATTGCCAACGATACTCAGCGCTTGTCCTGCCGTGACAGGTGATGCTGACGCCATGAACCTCAGGTTGTCTTGTAACCCCGTGGCACATTCATGATTTGGGCTGAGGTGTCAATCCGATCTTTGCCCCCGGGATGCATCCGGCCAATCCAGTGGGGCAATCCAGGCCAGATACACTCAAGTATCTGCGGCATTGGCCACCAATCCTCGAGCCGCATTCTGTCAGGAAAATCGGTGTTCATGGGCGTGAAAACTGGGTCCTACGGGAATCCCCCAATATCGCTGTCAGCCGCGAATCGTTAATTATGTATTTCAGATACCGGGTCTAAACAGACCAAACCACTTTTCCCCCAAGAAGGGGCTGGCTACTTACCCCCTCGGCCGGCCCCTTACCCCTTTCAGGCAAGTTTACAGATCTCCGGCCTGACCAGTCGCCAACCGCGCGACAAGCGCGGGCAGTTCCAATGCGTCGTTGTACACGACATCATGGTGAATGTCCGAAATGGCCGATTTCCGGTAACCATTGGTGAAAAGCAAAAAAGGCACTTGCGCGCGGCGCGCCGTTTCAGCGTCAACCTCGCTGTCTCCGACAAACAGCCGCGGCCCTGTGTTGGGCAGGGCTTCGAAGCAGGCATTAAGATGGGCCGGATTGGGCTTGCGTATGCTCAAGGTATCGCCGCCGAAAACAGCATCGAAGAAACCTGACATTCCCTGCGCTTCCAGGATGTGCCGGGCGGGCCGTTCTGGTTTGTTGGTGCATACACCCATCGCACAGCCCATTTCGCTGAGCGCATGCAGCGCCTGGATCATGCCGGGATACGCAACGGTGTGGACGCTGCTGGCGGCGTTGTAGTGGGCCAGGGTTCTCTGCGTCAGGTCGGAATGCTGTTCAAGCGGAAGGCCGCAATGGTGGATGACCCGCTCGACCAGTTTGGGAAGGCCGTTTCCCACGAATTGCCGGATAGTGTTCTGTTCCAACGGTCGATGACCGACATCATCCAGCATTCGGTTTGCCGCCGCCGCAATGTCGGCGAGGCTGTCGAGCAGGGTTCCATCCAGATCGAATACAAGGGTTGCAGTCACAAATATGTCCACCGGTATCAATGCGTTCCAAGACCTACCCGGTGTCCCGGCCCGACGCAATCAAACAGTTATGCGGAAATGTGAAGGCACATGCTTGACAAACCTGAGTAAAATAATCAGATTAAGGCGCAGACAGTCAGCCAACCCGGCTCCGGGTCAGCCAGATCGTTGAAAAACGCAATCAGATCAAGGCGATTTGCCAAAACCTATCCGGAGTTGCCCGATGAACATGCAGAACCCGAATCCAAGCCAGGCCTATGCCGTTTCCATGTTGCCAGCTCATAAGGCGGAAGACCTGACCAAGGGTGGAAATCTGGCTCATATCGAGTTGGGGGACCAACTGTACACGCTGCGCATCACCCGTGCCGGCAAGCTGATCCTCACGAAATGAGAGCGCAGTCCTCGCGCGGCGGGGCAACGGTTGGACATTTGGCGGATCTGAGCCCTGTCGAGGCAGGAGCCGTCATGTATCTGCGGCTGTGGGGAAACGGTGCCAACGGCCGCGCTGATGCCGCAAGCGATTTTGAAATCGCTTTGGGTAATGATCACGGTCGCGCCGCAATGCTGACCTTGGACAGGTTGTGCTCGCTGTGCGCCAACCATGGGCGCCGACCTCTGATACGCCACGGTTTGAACTGCGCATGCCTGGGTGCGGACGAAAACTGCTTTGCGCAGATGATTGCTGCCGCATCCGAAGGGGCGCGAGAGGATGCGATGATGATGGCCTCGCTTATCATCAGGCCGGATTTTGCACCGGCGCTTGTCTGTCTGTCCGAAGAATTTGGGCTGGCGCTGCGCCGAATGACCATCTCGGCTCCGTTGCCCAACACGGGGCATCATACCCCGGCAGCTACTTTACATTGAAAGAGACCGAATGATGAGAGAACCCCGCGCTGCGCAGCGGGGTTCTTCTGAATTCAGCAGCAACTGCAACCAACATGGTGGTCGTGATCGCAGACTGGGGTGGGTGCATAATCACCCACTTCGCTCAGAACGCTTCTCAAGGCCCAAAGGATCATGTCCACGTCTTCAGCCTCGATCGTCAGCGGCGGGCGAATCTTCAGGATATTGTCCTTTGGACCCTCGCTTCCGATCAGAATGCGATGATCCCGCATCCGGTTCTTGACGAACTTGCAGATCTCGGTTCCTTCCGATCCGTCAGGGTTGATCAGTTCGACGCCCAGAAACAGACCCATCCCGCGTACATCCCCGACGCAGCCGAAATCGGCCTCAATCCCGCGCAGGCCGTCCATCAGGCGTACACCCATTTTCCGGGCATTGTCCTGCAATCCCTCGTCGTCGACGATGTCCAGCACCTCTTTGCCAATCCGGCAGGACAGGGTCGAACCGCCGAAAGTCGAAAAGAACTCGATGCCATTGTCGAAGCTGTTCGCGATTTCCTTGGTCGTGACCAGAACGCCCAACGGATGGCCATTGCCGATGGGTTTGCCCATGACAACGATGTCGGGCAGTGCCCCTTGATGTTCAAAGCCGAAATAATACTCGCCCAGCCGGCCAAGGCCGGTCTGCACTTCGTCCGCAATGCAAACGCCACCTGCGGCCCGAATTTTTTCGTAAACGGCCGGAAGATAGCCCTTGGGTGGAATGATCTGGCCGCCGACCGATGGGAAGGTTTCCGCGATGAAGCCCGCAACCCCATGTCCTTTGGCCTTCAATGCAGCAATCGCGGGGTCCACCAAGTCTGCGAACTTCGCGGCACGGTCGGAATCGTCACGTCGGAATGAACCTCGATAGTCGTCGGCCACTTCGACCAGTTCGACCCAATCCGCCTGCCCCACACCGCCAGGCTTGTTGAACTTGTAGGCCGAGATCGCCACAGCCGCATTGGTGTTGCCGTGGTAGCCGTGATCCGGCGTTACGATCCCTTTTGCCCCCGTGTGCGCCCGCGCCAGCCGCAAGGCCAGTTCGTTCGCCTCGGTCCCCGAGTTCACGAAGAAGCAGACCTCGAGGTGATCCGGCAGTTTCGACAGAATCTTGTCGGCAAATGCCGTTTGAGCCGGGTGAAGATAGCGCGTGTTCGAGTTCATCCGCTTCAGTTGGTCCGCTGCGACCGCCTGAATGCGGGGATGTGCATGACCCACGTGGGGGACATTGTTATAGGCGTCCAGATAGGGGCGACCCCACTCGTCGAACAGATGATGCCTCCAGCCACGGACCAGCATGACCGGATCGTCATAGGTCAGCGACAGGTTGCCACCGAAATGGTCCTGGCGCCCGCGCAGGATCGCCTGTTTGTCGGTCGGGCGATAAAACACCTTGTCGTCCGGCAGGTTCAGTATTGCCGCAGGGTTAGGGCAGACTGCGTGCCACAGGTACATCTCGTCCGGGTCGCCGACACCGGGCCAGTCCGCCTCCATCCCGGCGGTGGTCAGGGCCAGCTGGAAATGCACATGAGGGGCCCAGCCTCCATTCTGACTGGCATCCCCGAGGCGGGCAAAGGCCGCGCCCTGTGCGACGGGATCGCCCGGCTTCAGCCGCGCACAGACCTCGGGGTCCAGGTGACCATATAAGGTATAGAACGGATCGCCTTCGGGGGTTTCATGATGCAGGATCACAACGCCGCCGTAATCCAGATGGGCATCGCGGTTCTCGACCACTTCAACACGTCCGCTCATCGGGGCATACAGCACGGCTCCGGCGGGCGCGAAGACATCAACGGCCAGATGAACAGTCCGCCGGTCCGAGGCCTTCCAAGGTCCCTTACGGAAACCCGGCTCAGCATAGATCAGGCGCGGCTCGTTGTAATACCCCAGCCACAGGCCATCGCCGAACTCGGCGCCCACGCGGGCGGCCTCTTCCAGAGGCATATGGAACGGGTTCTGCGGCCATGTCGAATTTTCAACCGAAAGCGATCCCATCGGCACATCCGCCAGATCCTGCCCGAACATCTGTGCAAACTGGCCGCGGTGGTCGGACAGATAGGCGTGGATACGCTCGGCCCCGTCCGTGACCGGCAGCCCGCAGGCCGCGCGCAGGCGGGCGGGCATCAGACTGCCATTGACGGATGTGTTCTCTAGGATCCGCCAGGCCGGAGCCTGCGAGATGGTGACATAGGGATCATCCGGGTTTTCAGCCGCCATCAGAGTTGAATTCACGACAGACACCGCAAGACGCATCCGCAGCAACGGCCAGATCAGGTCGACTTCGTCGGTGCGCAGCGGGTTGGCGGCGTGATAGCCACGCACCAGCGCCGTCAGGGCGCGTTCAGGCCTGGGATGATCCAGAACAATATAGGCCCCGGCAATTGCGAGGTCACAGATACGCGGCGCTGCACACATGTCGCCCAGATCAATCAGGCCCGAGATCTTTTGGCGTTGTCCAAGCTCTCCCTCAACAAGAATGTTGTAATCGTTTGCGTCATTATGGATGGCCTGCCTGGGCATTGCGGCCAACCTGCCGGATACCTCATGGAACCTGTCACAGATTTCGGTCAGCAACGCGCGTCGGTTGGGATCCGAAACAACCTCAAGCCTGCCGGAAATCCACCTAGCCTGAGTCAGATCCCATTTGAAGTTCTCCCTGCTCAGCCCTGAATGGTCGAACTTTTCCAGAGCACGGTCCGTCGCTCCAAGAACACGGCCCAACTTCATGATCAGCTCGTCGGTTTTGGGCGCGGCCTTGGCGTAGCACTGGCCCGGCAGACGCTCCAACAACCAAGCAAGTCTCGGCTGACCCTGATCGTCAGGGATTTCGGGCAGCAATCCACCGGTCAGGTCCGGGATGACCGCCGGGAACGGCAGGCCGGGGGCTTCGGATGAGATATGGCGCAATGCCTGAACCTGCAGGTCCACAAACTCGGCCTCACACCCGGCCCGCATCACCTTGAGAACGTAGTCCCGTCCGTTGGTGGCTTCGGCCAGAAAATTCAGATCGTATTCGCCGTCCAGCCGGGTCAGCCTCGCTTCGATCCCCCAGGTCGCACGCAGCGCGTCCGCCCAGAATTGCGTCAGATCATTCATGCGCTTTGTGTCCTTTCCCAAAGCCGATCTCTTTTTTGTGCCCAGATATTTCGGGGGTGAATTTCCGCTTGTGGCCAAATGGGTTAGCCGCCTTGCCTTCAGTCCAGCGCGCGCAAGCGTTTGATCAAGGAAGAGGTGTCCCAGCGCCCGCCGCCCAGTTTCTGAACGTCCTTGTAGAACTGATCAACCAATGCCGTCAGTGGCAGCGACGCGCCGTTCCTGTTGGCCTCGTCCAGACAAATACCCAGATCTTTCCGCATCCAGTCCACCGCGAACCCGTAGTCGAAATGATCGTCCAGCATCGTTTCATGCCGGTTTTCCATCTGCCAGCTTCCGGCGGCACCCTGACTGATCACCTCGATCACGGCACGGCCGTCCAACCCGGCTTTTTCGGCAAAGTGCAGGGCTTCGCTGAGACCCTGCACAACACCGGCGATGGCGATCTGGTTGCTCATCTTCGTCAACTGGCCCGCGCCACTGTCGCCGATGCGGCGGCATATCTTCGAATAGACCTGCATGACCGGCTCGGCCTTGTCATAGGCGTTTTGCGCACCGCCGCACATGATGGACAGAACGCCGTTCTCTGCGCCCGACTGGCCACCCGAAATGGGCGCGTCCACAAAGGCAAATCCCCTATCAACCGCAACCGAGGCAAGCTCTTGCGTCACTTTGGCGGATACCGTGGTGTGATCGACAAAGACGGCACCTTGCGACATGCCATCAAAAGCGCCGTTCTCGCCGGTACAGATCGCGCGCAGGTCGTCATCATTGCCCACACAGGCAAAGACCAGTTCCGCGCCTTGCACGGCCTCAGCCGGGGTTCCCGCCATTGCGCCGCCGTGCTGATCAACCCAGGCCTTGGCCCGTTTTGCGGTGCGGTTGTAAACGGTGACGTCATGCCCTGCTGTCTGCAGGTGACCAGCCATGGGATAACCCATGACACCAAGACCTAAGAACGCGAGTTTTGCCATCAGATGATCCTCCCAGCTGACCGGCCCTGCATCCGTCTGGTGGCGGGCCGGAATGTTCAGCAGAGACAAAGCAAAGCTGCGGGCAAAGGGCAACCCCGTGTCAGCTTTTGCGGCTCAGATCGCTGAGGATTGGACAGTCGGGCCGATTGTCTCCGGCGCAGGCGTCAATCAGGTGGCTTAGCGTGTCACGCATGGCGTTGAGATCCGCAATCTTGATTTCGATCTGCGCCAGGTGATCGCGCGCGACCTTTTTGACATCAGCACTGGCGCGGGTTTCATCTTCGTAAAGGGCCAGCAGTGTCCTGCAATCCCCGATCGTAAAGCCCAACGCGCGGGCGCGACCCAGAAAGATCAGCTTGTGCACGTCCTGTTCGCGAAACCTGCGATAGCCGTTGTCATCACGCATGGGCCTGATCAGTCCGATATCCTCGTAATACCGGATGGTTTTGGCGGGCAGCCCGGTCTGGCTGGCAACGTCTCCGATATTCATGGTGTCACCGATTGGGTTGTTGGGATTGCAGAGGGTACGGGCGCGCTGACGCTCACTCGCCGCAAACGCAGTGCGTTGGTCACAACAAAGACGCTGGACAAGGCCATCGCCCCCGCCGCGAGCGCCGGGGACAGCAGCGGCCCGCCAAACGGAAACAAAACGCCTGCGGCGACGGGGATCAGCAGCGTGTTATAGCCAAAGGCCCAGCCGAGGTTCTGGCGGATGTTGCGCATAGTCCGGCGGCTGATTTCCAAGGCGTTCACGACGCCCCGCAGATCGCCGGACATCAAAACGACGTCTGCCGTCTCGATTGCCACATCCGTTCCCGTACCAATGGCAAGGCCGATATCTGCAGCAGCCAGCGCCGGCGCATCGTTGATCCCGTCGCCAACAAAGGCCACCACGCCAAGACTGTCCTGCAGTTCGGTGATCGCGGAAAGTTTTCCGTCGGGCAGAACATCGGCGACGACATGGTCAATGCCCAACTCATCGGCCAGCGCCTGCGCGGTGCGGGCGTTGTCGCCAGTGATCATTGCAAGGTTCAGCCCCATATCGCGAAGCTGCGCCAACGCTTCTTTTGTTCCCGGCTTGACCGGATCGGATACGGCAAGCAAGGCCGCTGCCGCGCCGTCAATGGCAACATACAAGGGCGTGGCCCCCGATGCCGCGCGCCTGTCCGCCTCGGCCCTAAGATCGTCAATGTATATTCCGTTTTGCATCATCAGCTTCGCTGAACCGATCATGACGTCCTGTCCTTCGACCTCGGCGCGTACGCCAAGCCCGGTCATCGATTCAAACCCGGACAGCTCAGGCAAATCCGGTGGACCGGCCCGCGTGATCGCAGTGGCAATTGGATGTTCGGACCGGGCCTCAAGCGCGGCTGCAAGCCGCAGCACTTTTTCAGGCTCAAATCCGTTGGCCGGGATAATGCCGTCAAGCTCGGGCCGGCCCAGCGTCAGCGTTCCGGTTTTGTCAAAAGCAATGACGTGCGCCTGCTGCAATTGCTGCAAGGCATCACCTTTGCGGAACAGAACACCCAATTCGGCCGCGCGCCCTGTGCCGACCATGATTGAGGTCGGCGTTGCCAGCCCCATCGCGCAGGGGCAGGCTATGATCAGCACCGAAACGCCCGCAACCAGCGCCAGGGGCAGTGCGGGTTCGGGGCCAAAAACAAGCCACAGCGCGATTGTAAGCATTGCCACCGCAATGACCACAGGAACGAAAAAATAGGTTATGCGGTCGACAAGACCCTGAATTGGCAGTTTAGCGCCCTGCGCCTTTTCAACCATCTGTATGACCTGGGCCAGCACGGTGTCCGCCCCCACGCGTATGGCGCGGACGCGCAGCGCACCGGTGCCGTTGACCGTGCCGCCGACCACTGTGTCTCCGGCGGACTTCCCGACCGGCACCGGTTCGCCGGTGATCATGCTTTCGTCCAGATACGACGTGCCGTCCAGCACTTCGGCGTCCACCGGAACGCGCTCGCCCGGGCGGATTTGCAGGATGTCGTCCACCACAATGTCTGCGACGGGCAGGTCTGCGACCATGCCGTCCCTTTCAACCCGCGCCGTTTTGGGTTGCAAACCAATCAGCCTGCGGATAGCGGCACCTGTTCGACCCTTGGCGCGCGCTTCCAGCAGGCGTCCCAAAAGGATCAGCACGATGATGACGGCGGCTGCTTCGAAATAAACATTCGCCGTTCCTTGCGGCAGTATTCCGGGCGCAAAGGTGGCGATGACCGAATAAAGAAAAGCCGCGCCTGTGCCGAGAGCAACCAGCGCATTCATATCGGGCGCGCCACGCAGCAGGGAAGGAACGCCTTTGGCATAGAAAATACGACCAGGGCCAATCAGCAGAACCGCGGTCAGAAGAAACTGAATCATGTGGCTGGTTTGCGCGCCGATATTTGCCTGCACCCAATGATGGAAGGCAGGGACCATGTGCCCGCCCATCTCAAGCACAAAAACCGGTAACGCCAGAACCGCCGCCAGCAGGGTCGAGCGACGGAGGACGTTCAACTCGTCCGATTTATCGGCGGGCGTGGAATCAGGCGCATTCCCCTGGTCGACATGCGCGGTATACCCGATTCCGTCCGACACCTGCGCCAGTGCCTCGGGGGTCGTCGTCCCTAGGAGGTAGGAAACCAGTGCTGTCTGGGTCGCCAGGTTGACCTGCGCATCAATGACACCGGGGCTGGCCAGTAAGGCCCGTTCAATCCGGGACACGCATGAGGCGCAACTCATCCCCTCGATTCTCAGCGTCGCTTGCTGGGTTGCAGCCGGGTATCCAGCGCTGTCCAACGCCTCAATCAACGATGCCAAGGGGCCTTCAATTGCGACCTGTGCCGTTTCCGTTGCGAAATTGACAGAAGCGTCAGTGACGCCGGAAACACCCCGCAGCGCCGCTTCCACACGTCCGACACAGGAAGCGCATCCCATGCCCGTGATCGTGAGTTGCAGTGTTTTCAGTTCAGCCATCCGACTCGTCCCGACATAAGTTCTTCCCTGCACATGGGGGTTCCAGTCACGGGAAGGTCAAGGGGTTCGACTGGTTTTTTGTCCGAATTCAGGATCCGCGTATGTTCCGTTCCATCAGTCGCTGATACAGGCGCGGTGACAAACTGTTGAGCCACCACGCAAGGCGCGCAACACGCCCGACCGGGATCATGGGCTTGGACCTGTCCAACCCCCGCAGGATGACCTCGGCGGCATTTTCGGGGCTCATGGCGTCCATTTCATCGGATGCCGAGCCGGGACGCGCCATTCCATCTGCCTGCGTTTCGGCATTGCCGGGATTGGTGGAAACAAAGGACGGCGCGGCAATATGCACTCTGACGCCGTGCGGCCCCTCTTCGGATCGAAGCGATTTAAAAAACCCTTCAAGCGCATGTTTCGAGGCAGCATAGGCCGTCCGGTGATAAAGCGGCGCGAAGCCTGCGACCGACGAGATCGCCAGATGCGTGCCCTGCGTTTTGCGAAGCTCCGGAAGAAACGCGCGCGCCATTGCGACGGCTGCGAAATAGTTGATCTCGAACAGTTTGCGATGGCTGGTGTCGTCGGAAACGTCAAACCCGCGAATCTGGGTGACACCTGCGTTGTAGATGACCAGATCGATGCCATCGCTGGATTTGATGGTCTCAAGGACCGCTTCCTGCAACTGCTCGGGTTTCGTCAGGTCGCACCCGATCGGAAGCTGTGTTGGGGTCGCCGTAAGATCTGAAACATTCAGATCCAGCAGGACAACACGCCAGCCCCGCCGCTGAAGCCCCGCCGACAAGGCCCGGCCCAGCCCACCTGCGCCGCCGGATATCACCGCCGTTTTCATAGCCCCGCCCATCCTTTCCACAGCGCGAATACCTCGGCGCTGGTCTTTTCCGGGGTGTATCCGAAATCGGTTTTCAGCGCAGTGTTGTCCAGCACCGGGCGGTACTGCAGAAATCGCACCTGTTCCGGTCCGTATCGCGACAGGCCAAGGGGGCGGGCAAGGCTCAGGACTGATCGGATCGCCCATGCAGGCAGGCGCAAAACAGGTTTGTTCAGGAGGTGCGCCAGTTCTGTTATTCCCAGCGCTCCGTCGCCTGCCACGTTGAAGATGCCGGCCGGTCCACCTGTCGCTGCACGTTTCAGTATACGCGCCAGATCGCGGGTCCAGATGAAGACAAAGGGACTGTCACTGCCGGACACCGCCAGCAGGCGTGGTTTGTGAAACAGCGCCGTAATCTGATTGTCCGTGCCTTCCCCCAGTACAGTGCCCACGCGCAGGACCACCTGCTCAAGCTGCGGCGCACGTTGACGGGCCTCGGCCAGCATCTCCTCGACCTGCCGTTTGTGGTCGGCATAGGGAAATTCGGCATTGCCACGCAGCGGATCCTTTTCGCGTAGCGGGACGCGGTTATCCGGGTGATAGCCGTAGGCAGCGCCCGACGACGTGACGACCAGCCGCCGAACGCCATTGGAAATTGCAGCGTTCAACACGTTTTTTGTGCCTGTGACATCCACATCAAACGCTTTCTGGCGGCCCATTCCGGGCGGTGGTGTCACAATCGAGGCCAGATGAACGATGACTTCCGGCTTCACTTTCGCGATCACACGTGCTGCTTCTTCGGTGGTTACGTCCAGATGCAGAAACGCGGTGTCTTCAGGCAGGTCGGACGGTCGGTTCAGGTCTGTGGCAAATACAGCAAGGTCTTTGACTTCGGTCAGAAGGGCGCGCCCGACTGTTCCGGCGGCACCGGTAATCAGGATGCGGGTCATCGGGCCGCCTCGGTCCGGGCCATGGCAGTTGCCAGCGCAATCCCCGAGATCGCGTGCCAGATGCCCCAGAAGGCTGCCACAACGGCCATGCCGCCCAATCCGTTGAAGAACGCGAATATCAGGACCAGCCCGAGGCCGGAATTCTGAATACCGGTTTCGATCGTTATGGCACGGCGGTCATAGGGGGACAGCCGGGTCAGAGTGGCCACAACCCAACCGCCCCCCAAAGCCAGCGCGTTGTGAATGATCACAAGCCCGGCGACGGCTCCGGCAAAGCTCAGGAAAAAGTCCCAGTTGGCCGCCAGAGCAAGAATGATGAACGCAACGAAGATGCCCATGGACAGGTACTGCAGCGGTGTCCGCAACCGCGCGGTCAGATCCGGCCGGCGCTGGTTCAGGACCATGCCAAGCACCAGAGGCAGGATCAGCATCAGCCCCACGATGATCGCAATCTGCCAGGGGTCGATTGCCGTTCTTTGAAGGATTTCGCGGGTCGGTGGATAAAGCCCGCCCCAAAACGCAATGTTGAACGGGGTCATTGCGATTGCCCCGATCGTGGCGAATGCAGTCATCGATACGGACAGGGCGGCATTGCCGCCAGCACGATGCGTTATGAAGTTAGAAATATTGCCGCCGGGGCAGGCTGCGACAAGGATCAACCCGAGAGCAATCGAAGGACGCGGGGCCGCCAGCCAGACCAGTACAAACGTCAGCGCAGGCAGCACCACGAATTGTGAGGTCAGCCCCACGATCACAGGCTTGGGCGCCCGGCGCAGGCGGTTGAAATCCTGCGGGGTGAGGTCGATTGCAATCGAAAACATCACGATTGCAAGAATGCCATTCAGCAAAGTCAGAGAGGCAGGGCTGAAGTTCAGGGTAATTTCATCGATGCCGGTCATGGGGCGGCTTTCCTGAACTTGTCGATCCAGCCGGTGACCGCTTTGCGGTAGGTCGCCTTGTCCACGTAATACGCCATGCGGGCGAGGTTGAGGTAGTTCATGCCCCCGGTGGCGCGCTCATAGGATTTTTGTTTTGTGGTTTTCAGTTCGGCCGCCGCGGTGCAGCCGCTCTGAATACCTTTTATATAGCGCGCCACCATCTCGGCTTGCTCGTGGCGTCCCTGCCAGCCCAGACCGGTCGCTTCGATCATGCCCAGAACAAACAGGTCGTCGCGGTCCGGGTGCATGGCGTTGAGGTAAAGATGCGGCGCATCGCCCTGCCAGTTCAGCAGGTCCGGGTCGATGAACGGGTAATGCAGTTTGTACCCGGTCGCGGCGAGGATCATATCATAGTCTTCGCTGCCACCATCTGTGAAATGCACAGTTTTGCCGTCGATCTGCTGAATGTCGGGCCGAACGCGCAGATCTCCGTGACCCGCGTGGTACAGCACCAGTGAGTTCACGATAGGATGGCTCTCGTACAGTCTGTAGTCCGGTTTGGGAAAGCCGTATTTCTGCGGATCCCCGACGAACCACCCAAGGATCAGGCTGTCGATATTGCGCTTCAGCCACATGGGCAGGCGGATCATTCCGCCCATCGTATCAGCTGGCTTCCCAAACACGTATTTTGGAACGAAATAGTACCCGCGCCGCATCGACAGATCGCAGCGCACGGCATGGTGAATGGCGTCCACCGCAATGTCGCAACCCGAGTTTCCTGCGCCCACGATCAGCACGCGTTTGCCATCGAACTGTTGGGGATACCGGTATTGCGAGGCGTGGATTAGTTCGCCTTCAAAGGTGCCTGCGAACTGCGGCATGTTAGGTTCGGACAGAGTGCCGTTGGCGATCAGAACACCGGCAAACTCGGCCTCATGTTCCCCGTCCTGATCCCGCCAGCAAACGCGCCAGCCATCGCCGGGTGCGCCCAACGGCCTGGCTTCTGTTACCTCGGCATTGAATGTGAAGAACTTGCGCAGATCGAAGTGATCAGCAAAGGCGCGAAAATAATCCCGCATTGCCCGATGCGACGGATATTCGGCGACCCCATCCTCCATCGGGAAGTCGGTAAATTCCGTCATCCGCTTTGACGAGATCAGGTGGGCAGTCTCATACATGGTTGATCTGGGGGCATCAATGTCCCACAGACCACCGACATCCGAATGCAGCTCGAACCCCTGAAATGGAATACCTTGTTCCTTTAGCACCTTGGCCGCAGCCAACCCCATCGGGCCCGCCCCGATCAGGGCGAATGCCTCGCGCTTTACTGACATGAACTCTCCCCTGTTCGCACGGCTTAAGTTGAACGATCGTACAAAATAAGGCAAGATGATTTTCATGACCGCCAAAGTGACTGAAATAAAACGACAAAGGGCACCATCGAAACGATCGCTGCAGACCCGGGCGCGCATTCTGGACGCGGCCGAGGCGCTGTTTGCCGATCGCGGATTCGAAGGGGCGTCGATCAGGGACATCGCGGCCAAAGCCGGTGTGCAGGTCGGGTTGGTGCATCACCACGGAGGCGGCAAGGAAGAGTTGTTTCACAAGACCGTTGCGCGTCGCGCGGATGAACTGGCCCAAATCCGGCTGGACGCCCTGAACGCGTTGAAAGAAGCTGGTCAGCCAACACTGCGCGGTGTTCTGGACTGCTTCATTCGGCCTTACATTACGTTAGCCGAAACGGGCGGAGCGGGATGGATGGCCTATGGGCGTCTGGTGGCGCATGTGTCTGTGGACCCGCGCTGGCGCGCCATCGCGGCGGAATGCTTCGACCCAACGGCGCGGCGTTTCATTGCGGAAATCGCTGCGCTGTACCCGAAGGTTGATGCCGCTTTGCTGGCCAGCGGGCAGGTGTATTCGGTGTCCTCAGTTCTGGCGCATCTCAACAGTGCATGGCGGGTGGATGCCTTGTCAGAAGGCGGACAACTTGCCGGGACCGACGAACTGATCGATTTTTGCGCGGCAGGGATCGAAGCGCTTGTTCGATCCGCAAACCCCTAGACGGTTCGGCATTACCTGGTTTCAAACTGTATCAGCAGAAGCGAATTATACGCCGCGGGCGGAGACGTTCGAACCGCTTCGGGCGAGGCAAAGAACCCAAATGAAATTACTGCCAGTGAAAAAACGATGCCAGCTAACAGCGCGCTGGCCAAATTCATTGTTGATCGCATCATTCGGGTAATTCCTTGTTCTAATTCAAGGGTAAGGAGCGTTGTTGACGTCGTGTTCAGGATCGCCCTGCCAATTGCTGCCTGAGCTTTTCGTTTTCGGCCTGAAGCTGCGCCAGTTGCTGGCCAAGCGAATTCAGGTGAGGCCGAAGCTCGGCCTCGGTGAAACGAGGGTTGATGTGGCGGGGGCAGTTCCAGTCCAAGGCCTCGACCTTGATGATCACTGCGCGCTCGGCGGGGGCTTCGGCGTTGTCAGGGTAAAGCCTGGCGGCTGCGGCTTCGCCTTCGGTGAATTCGACCCGTCCCAGAATCTTCAGACGGCGCTGATTGGCATAATCCATCAGGATCAGGGCAATCCGGTCGTTGCCGTCCAAATTCCCGCGTGAAATGTACTGTTTGTTGCCTGAAAAATCAGCGTATCCAAGGGTTTGCGGCCCAAGCACTTTCAGGAACCCGACCGGACCGCCGCGGAATTGAACATAGGGCCAACCGGTCTCGGATACAGTGGACTGATAAAAGCTGTCGCGGGCCTGAATGAATGCCTTTTCAGCCTCTCCGATCAGGTGTCCTTTTTGCGGACCGCTGTCCAGGAACTTGGCATAGCTTCGCGCCGAACCCATCCTCTCCTGATGGGCGCGAACGGCGGGGGTGAAGGTCAGTTCGGAAAACGCGCGTGGCATGGGCTGTCCTTTCAAAGACCCAGATCAGACAGGCCGGGATGGTCGTCGGGGCGCTGTCCTGCGGGCCAGTGGAACATGCGTTGTTCTGCGGTGATCGGCAGATCATTCAGCGACGTGTGGCGCGAGGCCATTCGGCCGTCTTCAGCAAATTCCCAGTTTTCGTTGCCATATGACCGGAACCACTGACCGCTGTCGTCGTGCCATTCATAAGCATACCGTACAGCGATGCGATTGTCGCGATAGGTCCATAATTCCTTGATCAAGCGGTAATCAAGCTCCTTGGCCCATTTTCGTGTCAGAAACGCGTGAATCTCGGCGTGGCCGCTCAGGAACTCGGCGCGGTTTCTCCAGCGGCTGTCTTCCGTGTAGGCGGGCGTTACGACGTCCGGGTCGCGGCTGTTCCAGGCGTTTTCCGCCATGCGCACTTTCCGGGTGGCCGTTTCATGCGTGAAGGGCGGCAAAGGGGGGCGGTTCATATTACAGGCTTTCAGGTTAAGGCGGCCGTGATCAGCGCCAGAGTCAGAAGAAAGGGAACGTACTGCGGTGAAAACAGGCTGGCACGGCGTCGCATCGGTGAAATCCTTTGGTGTACAGATCGGTCAATCTTGATGATAAGATGTACAGATCGGTACACGTTTTCAAGTCCCTTTTTTGAAAATATTCGACTTCACCCTCCTGGCTTTGGTAATAGCGTTGCAAAACAATATGTTAATTGTTGTCATTGAAGCCTCGTTAGAAAGTGTATATGTACTGATCAGTACAATCAGGAGCTAGGAATGCGCCCCAACAAACGTGATGAACTTGTCCGCAAGGCCTTGGAGGTTTTCTACAGGGACGGTTTTCATGCCACCGGAATGGACAAGCTGGTGGTTGAAACAGGCGTATCCAAAACATCGATGTACAAGCATTTCCGCACCAAGGAGGAGTTGATCCTTGCGGCATTGCGCCTGCGAGATGAAAACTTCCGAAACTGGTTCATCCGAAGGATTGAAGACCTTTCCGAAACGCCCGCCGGTCAGCTGATCGCCAGTTTCGATGTGCTGAAGGAATGGTTCGAGGAAGACAAATACCGCGGCTGCATGTTCATCAAGGCCGGGGCTGAGTACCAGGAAAAAGACCACCCGATCCACGTTCAGGCGGCCGAGCACAAGCGGTTGCTTCTGGACTACATGACCGATCTGTGCCGCAAGGCCGGGGTTCGTGATCCTGAAAGTCTGGGGTGCCAGCTGCTGCTTTTGCAGGAGGGCGCGATTGTGACGGCGGTTCTTCTAAAAAAATGCGACCCTGCGCAGGATGCAAAGGAGGCGGCGCAGGTTCTGCTGAACCACGCACTGACATGACCGGATTTGATGAGCAGGTCAGACGCCAGACCGCGCAAAGGAACGTCGCGTAGCAAGGGTTGAGAACGCGGCGTCACCCGGATTGGAAGAATCCGGGGCCGGGGATAGCATCGGACTATCAAAGACCGGAGAATACGATATGTCGCTTTTCACTTCGACCGCCGCATGGGTCACCGACGAACACCGGATGTTTGCCGAAATGGCCGGCCGGTTCATGGATGATGCGCTTGTCCCGAGCATTGATCGCTGGGTCGATCAGGGGATCGTTGATCGCGCGTTCTGGACGAAAGCGGGCGAAACCGGCTTGATGGCGGGCTCGATTGACGAGGCTTACGGCGGCGTCGGCGGCGGCATGGGGTTCGACTCGGTCACGCTGTACGAACAGGCTTCACGAGGCGACGCCGGATGGGGATTTGGGATTCAGTCCATCGTAACCCATTACATCACCAGCTATGGCAGCGAAGATCAGAAACAGAAATGGCTGCCAAAACTGGCCAGCGGCGAGATGGTCGGCGCCATTGCCATGACCGAGCCGGGAACCGGGTCAGACCTGCAGGCGGTGCGAACCACGGCTGAGAAGGATGGTAATTCCTACCGAATCAACGGATCCAAGATATTCATCACCAATGGCCAGACCGCCGATCTTGTCATTGTGGTGGCCAAGACCGATAAATCGCAGGGGTCCAAAGGGGTGTCCCTGATTGCGGTCGAAACCGACGGCGCGGAAGGGTTTCGCCGGGGCCGCAACCTGAAGAAACTGGGTATGAAGGCCAACGACACGGCCGAGCTGTTTTTTGAAGACGTCAAGGTTCCGATGACGAACCTGATCGGCCCGGAAGAGGGGCAGGGCTTTTATCAGTTGATGAAGCAGCTGCCCTGGGAACGACTGACCATCGGCATCATGGCGCTGGGCGCGATTGACTTCGCTATCGCGGAAACGGTGAAATATACACAGGAACGAAAAGCCTTTGGCCAACGCGTGATGGATTTTCAGAACACGCGATTCAAGCTGGCCGAATGCAAGACCAAGGCCGAGGTTCTGCGCAGCTTTGTGAATGACTGTATCGGAAAGCTTGAAGCGGGCGAACTGGATGCGGCCACGGCGTCAATGGTGAAGTACTGGGGCTCCGAGGTTCAGAACGAGGTCATGCATGAATGCCTGCAACTGTTCGGTGGGTACGGATTCATGATGGAGTATCCGATTGCCCGCCTTTATGCGGATGCGCGTGTTCAGATGATCTACGGCGGGACAAATGAGGTGATGAAGGAACTCATCGCCCGTTCACTGGACGTCTGACTCCGGAACGCTCCCGCCAGTCGTCAATGTTCCTTGCGGAACACCTCCTCCTGTTGGGCCGCGCAGCACGCCGGGGCGCGCTGCGTTCGTGACAGCAGATGGGTCAGCCCCACAAAGCGGGGTTCATCCACGGATCTGGCAGGCGCAGAACGCCAGACGCCTTTGTCTGGTTCCGGTTGATGTGCAGGGACTGCCACGCCGGGGCCCATTCCGTTGGAATGGGATAGGGCGTGGTTACCCGGTCTTCCGCAAGAAACCCAAAACGGCTGTAATACTGCGGATCACCAAGCACATAGACCTGCAGATGCCCGAGTGTCTGAAGCTTGCTGATGCCTGCGTTGACCAGCCGTGTGCCGATCCCCTGTCGCTGAAGGTCCGATGAAACGGCAAGCGGCCCCAATAGGGCCCCCGGTGTCGGGTCGTTCTCCGTCCGGCAGGTGGTGAAAAGGACATGGGCCACCAGCCGATCACCGATGAATCCACCCAATGACAGGATATCCTGTTCCAGCGTCAGAAGTTCCGCGACCAGCGGTGTCAGATCTTCGTCCGGGAACGCATCAGGGTACAATTCCAGAATCTGCGCCCGATCCGATGCGCCCGTTTCGCGAATGGTGATCTTGTCGTCCAATTCGGCCTCCTTTGACAGCGGTCCCGCCGCTTAATCCGGTGGTGTTGCGACCTGCCCCTCAAGCCAGGCGCGGAAAGAAACAAGCGGTGTTGCGGCAGGTCGGTGCTGCGGCCACACTAGGTAATAGTCACCCAGGCTGACCGGCGGACCCTGCCAGGCCAGAGACAGCCTGCCTTTCCTGAGATCCTCGGCAACCAGATAGCTGGGAAGCAGTGCAACACCCAGCCTGTGGATTGTGGCCTGAATCATGGTTGAGAACTGATCGAACATCATGCCGGTCAGGCCTTTGACGGGGTGTCCCTGTATCGCGAACCATTGCTCCCACGCGTCGGGGCGGGTTTCGATGTGCAGCAACGGGGCCGACGTCAACCATTCAATACTGCCAAGACTCTTTGGCAGAAGATCCGGGGCGCAGACAGGCAGAATGTCTTCCCGCATGATGGGCAGGTAATTGACGCCGGGCCAGTCCCGTTGTCCGAAATGGATGGCGGCATCGAAATGCTCGGTCTGGAAGTCAAACGGTCTGAGGCGGGTATTCAGGTTCACGGTCACTTCGGGGTGACGGCGTGCAAAATCCTGAAGCCGGGGGGCCAGCCAATGCATGCCAAACGCGGGCAGAATGGACAGGCTCAGCGATCCGCCCGTCGGGTTTGCCTTGAGCTTGAGAGAGGCCTGCGCAAGCTGATGCAGTGCGGTTCGGGCAATCTGGACATATTCCTTGGCAGCCGGTGTCAGATGCAGGCGCATCTGGGTGCGCTGGATCAGTTCGACGCCCAGCTGCTCCTCCATGGTCTTGAGCTGACGGCTGATCGCACTTTGCGTCAGCGACAGTTCCTCGGCCGCTGCCGAGGCGCTGCCGAGGCGATCAACCGCTTCCAGCGCCAGCAACGACGGGATCGAAGGCAGAAAACGGCGCGGCGCAATCATATAACGAATCCTCATACCTTTCGGATGGAATATCACTGGCATTGCGAAGGCGCTAGCCCGATACAGGGCAGGCTGATGGGTAACGGGAATCTGGCAAATGGGCAGTCTAGAAACAGTGGCCGAGTTTAACCGGGCCGAGCGGCTCGACGGGATAGAGCTTTCGGAAATCGTTCAGATCTCCGAACATGCGGCGCGTCTTCGGGCCGAGGGCGTGGATGTGATCGCGCTCAGCACCGGAGAACCCGACTTTCCCACGCCGCCGCACGTGGTCGAGGCCGCGCATCTTGCTGCTATTCAGGGTCAGACGCGATACCCGGCCACGGGGGGAACACCGGCCCTGCGTGCGGCGATTGCAGGCCAAGCGGGGGTCGGACCCGCGAATGTCATCGTGTCGACAGGTGCCAAGCAGGTTTTGTCTGGCGCGCTGATGGCGACCCTGAACCCGGGCGACGAAGTTATCACCGCGGCGCCGTTCTGGACCAGCTATGCAGACATGGTCAGGCTAGCGGGCGGTGTGCCTGTGGTGCCGGAGTGTCCAAAACAGCAAGGTTTCAAACTCTTGCCCGCACAGTTGGAGGCGGCGATCACGCCGCGCACGCGCTGGCTGCTGCTCAATACGCCGTCAAACCCGACGGGAGCAGTCTATTCCAAGGCGGAATTGCAGGCTTTGGGCGCGGTGTTGCAACGTCATCCGCAGGTCTGGGTCATTGCTGACGAGATTTATCAGCATCTGTCCTATGTGCCGTTTTCCCCGTTTGTCGAGGCCTTGCCCGAGCTTGCGCACCGGACGCTGACTGTAAACGGCGTGTCCAAAGCCTATTCGATGACCGGTTGGAGGATCGGCTGGGGTATTGGGCCTGAACCCTTGATCAAGGCGATGATCGCGGTGCAGGGGCAGATCACTTCGGGTGCGTGTTCGGTCGCGCAGGCTGCGGCTTTGGCTGCGATTACCGGACCGCAGGATTTGTTGGCGGACCGGCGCACCGAAATGCAGGCGCGCCGTGATCTGGTGGTCCGTGGTCTGAATGGGGCGGGGATGAAATGTGCGGTACCGGACGGGGCTTTTTATGTTTTCCCCGAAACTCCACCTAAAATGCCGGTCGATCACGAGTTTTGCCGTTACCTGCTGGACGAAGCGGGTGTGGCGCTGGTGCCGGGGCGGGCCTTCGGGATGCCGGGGCATCTGCGGCTTTCTTTTGCTTATGCCACCGAAAGCCTGCAACAAGGGCTAAGCCGCATTGCGGCCGCCGTCGAAAAGATTTGAATTCAAAGACCGGGGAATTGCAATGGACCGCGCCCAGATCGTTCACGACAACTTCCTGAACCGAGTCGCCCGTCGCGACTTGCCCGAAGGCGCACCGCCGCGTCCGGGGCTAAGCGGGCCCGAGGCTGTCTCGCTCTACCGATCGCAGGTTCTCAGCCGAGCGCTGGACCGGACAAGCCGGGCGATGCAGAAGGCCGGCCAAGGGTTTTATACCATTGGTTCTTCAGGGCACGAAGGCATGGCGGCCGTGGCCCACGCGCTTCGGCCGACCGACATTGCCTTTTTGCACTACCGCGATGCCGCGTTTCAGATCGCGCGGGCGGAACAGGTCCCTGGTCAGCAGATCGCCTGGGACATGCTTCTCAGCTTTGCCTGCTCGAAAGAGGATCCGACGTCAGGCGGCCGGCACAAGGTGTTGGGATCCCGGGCGCTGATGATACCGCCGCAGACCTCGACCATTGCCAGTCATTTGCCCAAGGCCGTGGGCGCGGCCTACTCGCTGGGTGCCGCCCGGCGTCATGACCCCGAGCATCGGGACCTGCCCGCAGACGGGATCGCCATGTGTTCCTTCGGTGATGCGTCGGCCAATCACTCGACTGCACAGGGTGCAATCAACACGGCCGGCTGGACCAGCGTGCAGTCAACGCCGCTGCCCTTGTTGTTTGTCTGCGAGGACAACGGCATCGGTATTTCGGTGAAGACGCCAAAAGGCTGGATTCAGGCCTCGATGGAGCATCGGCCGGGCATCAAGTACTTTCAGGCCAACGGGCTGGATATTTTCGAGACCTATGCCGTGGCAAAGGAAGCAGCCGAATATGTCCGGACGCGCCGCAAGCCCGCTTTCCTGCATCTGAAAACGGTTCGTCTTTATGGCCATGCGGGGGCGGATGTGCCGACAACCTATCTCAGCAAGTCCGAGGTCGAGGCGGATGAAGCCAACGATCCCTTGCTGCATACCGTTCGCCTGCTGGATCAGGCCGGGGCCATGACGCCGGACGAGGCATTGAAAATCTATAACCAGACCTGCGCCCGTACTGACCGGATCGCCACCGAGGCAGCGACCCGCCCGCATCTGGCCAGCGCCGAAGACGTTGTGGCCAGCCTGGTCCCACCAAAACGCGTCTGCAAACCCACAAACGGCCCCAGCGCCGGTGCGCGATCCACGACGTTTGGCGGCGACATGCGGGCAATGGATGAACCGCAACCGATGAGCCGCCTGATCAACTGGGCGCTGACCGATCTGATGCTGGAACATCGCGAGATCGTCTGCATGGGCGAAGATGTCGGGCGCAAGGGCGGTGTCTATGGCGTGACACAGAAGCTGCAGCAACGGTTCGGGCCGGATCGGGTCATCGACACCCTTCTGGACGAGCAATCCATCCTGGGGCTGGCGATCGGTATGGGGCATAACGGGTTCATTCCGATCCCGGAAATTCAGTTCCTCGCCTACCTGCACAACGCCGAGGATCAGATCCGGGGCGAGGCGGCGACTCTGCCGTTTTTCTCGAACGGGCAGTTCTCGAACCCGATGGTTCTGCGGATTGCGGGCCTTGGATACCAGAAAGGCTTTGGGGGGCATTTCCACAATGACAATTCGCTGGCCGTGTTGCGGGACATTCCGGGTGTGATCATTGCCTGCCCGTCGAACGGAGCGGATGCCGCGAAAATGTTGCGCGAGTGCGCCCGTCTGGCCCGGGAAGAGCAACGGGTGGTGGTGTTCCTGGAACCCATCGCGCTTTATCCAATGCGGGATCTGCATGCACCGCAGGATGGCGGTTGGATGACGACCTATCCTTCGCCCGACCAGAGAATTGCGTTGGGGGACGTGGGCGTGCATGGCGAAGGAACCGATCTTGCGATCGTGACCTATGGCAACGGATGTTACCTGTCGCGGCAGGCTTTGCCGGATCTGGAGGCCGCAGGGCTGAGCGTGCGTGTCATCGATATGCGCTGGCTGGCCCCCCTGCCGGAAGACGCGTTGCGGCAGGCTACCAAACCGTGCCGGCATGTGTTGATCGTGGATGAATGCCGCAGGACCGGCAGCCAGTCCGAGGCGCTGATGACGTTCTTTTGCGAAGAAAGTGACGGGATACCAACCGCCCGCGTCGTGGCCGAAGATTGTTTCATAGCGACGGGCCCCGCCTATGCTGCGCCGCTGCCGTCCAAAGATCGTATCATCGCTTCTGCACTGAAGCTGACCGGAGTGCAGCCATGACCCGAACCGCCGTTGTGATCTGCCCCGGACGGGGTACCTATAACAAGCCCGAACTGGGTTATCTGCACCGACACCATTCGGATCGGATGAACATGTTCGCCGTGTTTGATGCCATTCGCGCCGAAGCGGGTCAGGAAGGTGCCACGGCGCTGGATGGCGCTCAGCGCTACACGGTCGGCAAGTACTCCAGAGGCGATGTGGCCTCACCCCTGATTTATGCGGCGTCGCTTGCGGATGCTCAGTCGCTTTCGGACGATATCGAAATTGTGGCCGTAACCGGCAATTCGATGGGGTGGTATATCGCCCTGGCCGCCGCGCGCGCGTTGAGTACGCAGGATGGGTTCCGGGTGGTTAACACGATGGGAACCCTCATGCAGGAACAGCTGATTGGCGGTCAGCTGGTGTATCCGTTTGTGGGTGACGATTGGGTGAACGATCCTGCGCGGAAGGCTGAGTTGCTGGCGGATGTGGCGAGAATTGATGCGTTGAACGGACACGCTCTGGCACTCTCCATTGATCTGGGTGGGATGCTTGTGCTGGCGGGTAACCAAAACGGGCTGAAAGCGTTTGAGCAGCCGCAGCCGGTTGTGCAGGAACGGTTTCCTATGCGACTGGCAAATCACGCGGCGTTCCATACCGGGCTTCAGGCACCGGTTGCAGCCAGGGGCCGTGCCCTGCTTGGCCAGGAACTGTTCGCTCAGCCGGATCTGCCGCTGATTGACGGACGCGGCAAGATCTGGTGGCCCGGTGCAACCGACACAGAGGCGCTTTGGGACTACACGCTGGGGCATCAGGTCACGGAAACCTATGACTTTTCACGTGCGGTGCAGACCGCCGCGCGCGAGTTTGCCCCCGATCTGTTCATTGTCACCGGGCCGGGCGCAACGCTTGGTGGCGCGGTCGCGCAATCACTGGTTCTGGCAAATTGGCAGGGCATGGCCGACAAGGCTGCGTTTCAGGCCCGACAGGAGGCAGAGCCCCTTTTGATTGCCATGGGTCGCGACGATCAGAGAATGCTGGTAACCGGCTGATACACCGATGAGGACTGGTGCGAATCCGAGGGCGTCGAGTTGAGCGATCATGAAAAGCCATTGTGGCTGAATACCAGCCGCGAGCATGTGGACAGCACCCGGCTGACTGCCGATCTGACCGTGGATCTGGCGATAATCGGCGGGGGGTACACCGGCTGTTCCGCTGCCCTGACGGCCGCCAAAGCAGGCGCATCGGTCTGTCTGCTCGAGGCGCAGGAGATCGGGCACGGCGGATCGGGGCGCAATGTGGGGCTGGCCAATGCGGGCCTATGGCTGGCCCCTGACGACATCCGCGCACATCTCGGTAAGGCGGAAGGCGACCGGTTGATTGACCTGTTGGCCGGGGCTCCGGACGAAGTCTTTCGCCTGATCGGGCAACACGGAATTGACTGTGCGCCGGTCAGGAACGGGACATTGCATTGCGCACATTCCCCGGCAGGCAATCAGGACCTTGCGAAACGCCATGCGCAGCTCCGCGCATCCGGCGCTCCGGTCGAGCTGTTGACTGCCGAGGAAACCAGCAGACGTACCGGCAGTTCCGCGTTTCACGGTGCGCTTTTTGATCCCCGGGCGGGAACCATCCAGCCGCTGTCTTATGTTCAGGGGCTTGCCCGGGCCGCAATCGCGGCCGGGGCGCGAGTGTTCACGAACAGCCCCGTACGATCCGTGACACAGAACGAGGGCGGCTGGTCACTGATCACGGAAGGCGGAGTTGTTCGGGCCAAGGCGCTCATTCAGGCGACAAACGCCTATCACTGCGACCTGCAGGAAACCGCGCCTGCCTACGTGCCGGTCTACTACTTCCAATATGCAACGCAGCCTTTGCCGGATGGTGTGCGCGACACCATCCTGGCGGGTGGCGAAGGGTGCTGGGACACCGGCCTGATCATGACATCCTTCAGAATGGATGCCGATGGGCGCTTTATCATCGGCGCGATGGGGGATCTGGGTCACGCCGGGCGGTGGGTCCATTCCGGGTGGGTGCGCCGCAAGATGGCCGAGCTTTATCCGCAACTGGCGGACCAACCGCTGACAGATGGCTGGCATGGGCGAATTGCAATGACATCGGATCACATCCCGAAAATCACTCGGCTTGGACCGCGCGCCTTGTCCGCACACGGCTTTTCCGGGCGTGGTATCGGGCCGGGAACCGTGTTTGGGCGTCTCATGGCCGAAAGCCTTCTGGTGGATGATCCGTCAGTGCTGCCAGTACAGCCCGTGGATGCGCATCGTGAAGGCTGGACAGGATTGCGACGCGCCTTTTTTGAAACAGGCGCGGCATTGACGCATCTGGTGAAGGCACGGTTCTGAGGTCAGACGGATCGCGTGATGCCACCGTCGACGCGAATGTTCTGACCCGTGATGTACCCGCCTCCTTCGGATGCCAGCAGGGCAACGACGGACGCGATCTCAGCATAGCTGCGACCGTACCTTCCCATGGGTATGCGCGCCCGGAATTCCTCTTTCTCGGGCAAGCTGTCGATAAAGCCGGGCAGGACGTTGTTCATGCGGATGTTGTCTGCTGCGTAATTGTCCGAAAACAGTTTTGTAAAGGCCGCCAGCCCAGCCCGGAACACGCCTGAGGTCGGAAACACCGGATCCGGTTCGAATGCGGCGAAGGTCGAGATATTGATGATCGATCCGCCGCCCTGCGTCTGCATGATTGGTGTGACCAGCCGTGTCGGGCGGACGGCATTCATGAAATAGACGTCCATTCCGGTGTGCCAGTCCTCGTCCGTCAGTTCCAGAACAGGCGCGCGTGGTCCGTGTCCGGCGGAATTGACCAGCACGTCAATGCGGCCCCATTGCGCCATGGACGTATCAACCAGCCTTTGCAGATCTTCATTGGACTGGTTCGATCCGGTAACGCCGACGCCGCCCAACTCATCCGCCAGCGCCTCGCCCTTGCCGGATGAGGACAGGATGCCGACCTTGAAGCCATCCGCCGCCAGCCGACGGGCCGCATCCGCCCCCATGCCGCTGCCGCCTGCCGTGATCAGAGCCACTTTTACCATTTCTTCTCTCCGATTGAATGTCTGGATTGAATGTGGAGGTTGCGGCCGGGTTTGACCAATCAGTTCTTCTGCCATAAAACAGTAGAAAATCTACTGGTTATTGCAATGGCCGCTCTACCTCCGTTGAATGCATTGCGGGCTTTTGAAGCTTCGGCACGACACCTGAACTTTCGACGCGCCGCTGATGAACTGGGCGTTACACAAGGCGCGGTCGCGCAGCAGGTGCGCGGGTTGGAGGCGCGGTTGGCGGAAAAACTGTTCGACCGCATGCCACGCGGGTTGCGCCTTACTGAAGCGGGGCGGCGGTTTCACGCACCGCTGCAACGGGCCTTCCAGCTTATCGAAGAGGCCGTCGATGACCTGGCCGGCACAAGGCAGATCACCATTTCGGTTACACCCAGCTTCGCGTCGAAATGGCTGGTCCCGCGCCTGAACACATTCACGGACCTGCACCCCGACATCTCGGTTCAGGTAGACGCCCGCGAGCGGCTGGCAGACTTCCGGGCCGACAATGTAGATATCGCCGTCAGGCAGGGTCGCGCACCTTTCGGGCCCGGGCTGATCGTAACACCCCTGTTTTCGACCGAGTTCGTTGCCGTTTGCAGTCCGGGCCTGGCAGGGAATGTGCGGGCTGCGCGTGATCTTCTGGGCCAGGTCCTGCTGAACGATACGCACGGACTCTGGCCGCTTTTTCTTGAGCGTGTCGGAGTAACCGGCAAACCCCGGATGATGAGTTTCAGCCAGACCAGCCTTGCCATCGATGCGGCGATGTCGGGGCAGGGGATCGCGCTAGCAAACGCACCGCTGGTAGAGAGGGAACTGGAATCCGGTCGTCTTGTGCAAGCACTGCCGGATGTTCTGATCGGGGATCTGGGATTTCACGTCGTGGCACCTGCCAATCCACGACAGCCAGAACTGGTCGGGTTGGTTCGCGACTGGCTGTTGTCTCAGACCTGAAGCCTTGCCGCGACCGCTTCGATCCGGTTTCGCAGCCACCGATGCGCGGGGTCGTTGGTCGATCGTTGGTGCCAGACCATGTAGATCGAAACCGGGTCGCAGTTGAACGGAAGCGGCGCGCAATCAAGCGAAGACAACGGCCCCTGCTTCATCAGCGCCGTGTCGGTCGAGATCAGATCGCTGCCTTTCACGAAAGATGGAATAGCGTTGAAATGCGGCAGGGCCACGGTGGGTGGCCTGATCTGCGACTGATCAACGCCGCGCATCACCGCGCGCGAACTGCGCCCATCGGCAAACCGCACTTCGACATGTTCCGCCTGACAATAGCTGGGCCAACTGTCCGGAGGCGTTCGCATCGCGCCGTCATAGAAAATCATCAGCGGGCTGGTGATCAACAGCTTCTGAATGATGTCCGGCCCGTCCGGCGGCAGCGGCGTCAGCATCAGTTGGCACCTGTCACCGCGCAGCAGGTCGGGGTCGGGAACACCTGACGGAATAAAACCAAGTTCAACGCGAATGCCGTCCGCGCGGCTGGCGCGCAGCAGCTCGGGAAAGATCAGCTCGCGCGGCATGTCGTTGGTGGCGATCCCGAACGCCATTTCTTCGGACAAGGGATCGAATGGGCGCTCGTGGGTCAGGGCCCGCATATCGTCGAGCAGCGTCTGAACCGGCTCTTTCAGGGACAAGGCGCGCTCGGTCGGGGTCAGGCCCTGACCTGAACGAATGAACAGCGGATCGTTCAACACCAGTCTCAGCTTCGCCAGTGTATGACTGATTGCAGATTGCGTAACGCCAAGCCGGTCGGCCGCCTTCGAGACCGAGCTTTCCTCGAGTATTGTCAGGAAGATGCGCAGCACCTTGCCATCCAAATCAGTAAAATCAGTTTTGCTCATACAATCTATGATTATTCATGAATGGATTTGCTGTCCACGGCAGGATAGGCAGCTTTCAGATCAGGAGGCGCGAAATGGGAATACGCTTTTTCTCGGACAAGAACCGACCCGTCCACATGGGGGCTTACCCAATGGAGCGGTTGGTTCGGCAGGACAACCTTCCGGATCTGTCGCTTGTGCCGCCGATGAAAGAGCTCAGCTTTCACCGCCCCGACCAGCCTGAAAGCATCGTAAACGCGATGGGCGAATTTCAGGCCATGATGGATGCTATCCGTGACGGGTTCGTGAACCCCGCGATGGCTGGAATCCCGGACAGCCCGTCGGAGCGTGCCAATCATCTGAAGGCGTTTGGTTATTTCAATGATGCCTCGATGATCGGATGCGGACCGCTGCCGGCTGAGGCGCTGTTGCCCGAACCCCGGAGAAACCGAGATATCGACCGGCTGGCCCACGCCCTGAGAACGCGCCAGACCAAGACGCTGGCCTCGGGCATCGATGTGATCATGGCGGATCTGAAGGAAAGCATGGAGGCGGAGACCGGCTCGATAGACACCCACCGACACGCGATTGTTTTCCTGTACGAACATCATCGCGACCCGGACGCGGATGAGCCGGGGACAGAGTGGATCAGGGATGCACAGGACCATCGTGCCTGCCTTTTGGCGACCGAAAACGCGGTGGTGATTGCCAACTATATCCGATTGCTCGGGTTCGATGCGCGGGCGCACACGGTCATGTCGTCCGAGGTGGATCTGAACAGGCTGGCCGTTGCCGCGGGGCTGGTCACGGCCGAGGGCGGCGCGCTTGTCGCCCCCTGGCTTGGCAAACGGTTCGGGTTGGCCGCAATCACCGCCGAGATGGAGATCGCCCATGACAAGCCCCTGAAGCCCATGGCGCAGCAGCCGTGGTTCAAAACTCAGGGTCCCGCGTGGTGGTTGGGTGCAGGTTTCGCCAAAAGTGCGCTGAACCGTGACCTCTATGCCAAGCGGCGCTATGTGGATGGCGCGCATCCGTTCGAAAAGCTGACGCGTGTCGACGATCCAACCACATACATTGACGAGGAAAACGTGGCCCGTGTGCCGAAACGGGCGGACATGTTTGCCCGCGCGCAATTCGGAGATATGGGCAAGCCCCTTCAAGACGCGGCCAAAGGCGGGCACTACGTCCGCAAATCCGCGCCCAGCTTCGCACAAAGGCGCGCGCTGGGTGCCTTCGTTCTGTTGCAGGATGGCGACAGCGCCGACGGGTGCAAGCCAACAGATGCGCAGCGGAACGCCGCGAACATCAAGGCGGCGTCCTACTTTCTGGGGGTTGATGCGGTCGGTCTCAGTCGGTGCCCGGACTGGGCCTGGTATTCCCACGACGCAACCGGCGAAGCCATCGATCCGCCCCATGATCAGGCCGTCAGCATGATCATTGATCAGGGGTATGAGACGATGGAAGGCGCCAGCGGTGACGATTGGATCAGCGTCGCCCAGTCCATGCGTGCGTATCTTAGATTTTCCTTACTGGGCGGAGTGATTGCCCAGCAAATCCGCAATCTGGGCTACAAGGCCAAGGCGCATACGGTCATGGATGGCGAAGTGCTGCAGCCACCACTGCTGTTGCTGTCCGGGTTGGGCGAAGTCAGCCGCATTGGCGAGGTGATCCTGAACCCCTATCTGGGGCCGCGTCTGAAATCGGGCGTGGTAACGACAGATATGCCGATGAGCCACGACAAGCCCATCGACTTTGGCCTGCAAAGCTTTTGCGAGTCGTGCAACAAATGCGCGCGCGAGTGCCCCTCGGGGGCGATCACTGCCGGACCGAAACTGATGTTCAACGGCTATGAAATCTGGAAGTCCGACAGCCAGAAATGCGCCACCTATCGGATCACGACACCGGGCGGGTCCATGTGCGGGCGGTGCATGAAAACCTGCCCTTGGAACCTTGAAGGCCTGTTCAGCGAACGCCCTTTCCGCTGGGCAGCGATGAACATCCCATCCGCCGCACCCGTGTTGGCGCGATTGGACGACGCGGTCGGAAATGGCGGTTTGAACGACACCAAGAAATGGTGGTGGGATATCGAGTTGCAGGCGGACGGGGCCTATCGCCCTTCGACCCATCCCCTGAACCGGCGTGACCTGCAAAAGGATCTGGACCTGAAATACGAGGATCAGACGCTGGCCGTCTACCCGGCTTACCTGGCCCCGCACCCATGGCCCTATCCGTTCGCGATGGACCGCGAGGCCGGGATCGCCGCCTATGAGGCTCTGGTTTCGGCAGACGAGTACAAGGCGCGCAAAGCTGCCGGGGATATGAGCGTGGTTCACCGCTATCAGATCGCCGGAGACGCACCGGTGATGCGGGTTGAACTGACCAGGGTCGACAAGTTGTCTTCTGATGTCACGAAATACGAATTCTCGGCCATGGATGGTGCGCCGTTGCCGGACTGGACTGCCGGCGCACATCTGGATGTATTGGTCGCCCCGGAATTTCTGCGTCAGTATTCCATGTCGGGCGATCCTGCTGACCGGACTACGTATCAGATCGGCGTCCTGCGCGAAGATGAAGGGCGCGGCGGTTCGGCGCTGTTGCACCGTATCTTCGGCAAGGGGCGCAAGGTATTCATTTCAAAACCCATCAATCACTTTGAACTGGATGAGACTGCCAGCAAGACGTTCCTGATGGGCGGCGGTATCGGCATCACCCCGATGATTGCCTTTGCGCACAGGCTTCACGCGCTGGGCAGAGACTTCGAGCTGCACTATTCCGCCAGTACGCGGGCGGACGCTGGTTACCTGCAGGACCTTGCCGCAGCGCCCTGGGGCGATCATGTGCACTACCATTTTTCAGACGAAAACAC
Source organism: Ruegeria sp. CG4 (assembly GCF_056537185.1). Lineage (NCBI taxonomy): Bacteria > Pseudomonadati > Pseudomonadota > Alphaproteobacteria > Rhodobacterales > Roseobacteraceae > Ruegeria > Ruegeria sp. CG4. The sequence goes on from NZ_JBQFRB010000012.1 coordinate 89,977, forward strand.
CCGGGCCGATCTGGATGTCATCCTGTCTGATTATCAGGAAGGATGGCACGTTTATACCTGCGGTCCGGATCGATATATGGACGGCGTGATACAAGCGGCAGAACGACAGGGTTTTCCCGAAGACGCCCGGCATCTGGAGTATTTCTCGGTTCCCGAGCAACCCGAATACGAAAACCATCCGTTCATTCTGAAGCTAGCAAAGTCAGGCAGGGAGCTGACCGTCCCATCGGACAAGGATGCCGCGCAGGTTCTGAATGAGGCGGGAATTCATGTGGATGTGAAATGCGCCGACGGCATTTGCGGGGTCTGCAAATGCGGGGTTATCTCGGGCGAAATTGAGCATCGTGATTTTGTGTTGTCGAACCGGCAGCGCGAAGGAGCTATCATTTTATGCCAAAGCCGCGCCGCGAATGCGGATGGCGTGATCGAGATTGACCTCTGACAATTGTTCAAAAACGACTTTGGGAAACCTAAATTTTGGTCGTTCCGGCCATGGACGCCACCTGGTTGCTGCACTAACGTCCCGTTCAAACCCCAGTTAATCCTGATCCACAGGTGCGAGGTAAACAAATGGACTATCACAGCCCCAACAGTTTCGAAGAAGCTTCGGCGCTGGCAGCGAATGCAACGGGAACGACCCGGTTTCTTGCAGGCGGCACCGACGTACTGGTGCAATTGCGTTCGGAACTGGTGACCCCCGATACACTGATCGACGTGAAAAAAATCAACGGGGTGCGGGACATCACCCGTAACGCCGATGGCAGCTGGACCCTTGGCGTCGCCGCCAGCGGTGCCGAAATGAGCGAGCACCCCGAGCTTGGCCGCGACTGGCCCGGCGTGGTCGAGGCAATGGATCTGATTGGCTCGACCCAGGTTCAGGGACGCGCGACTTTGACGGGCAACCTGTGCAACGGCTCGCCTGCGGCTGATTCCGTGCCGGCCATGGTAGCGGCCGGTGTCACGGTGACCGTGACCGGTCCTGACGGCACGCGGGAGGTCGCGGTTGAAGATATTCCTGTCGGCCCCGGAAAGACCTCGCTGACCAAGGGCGAGTTGATTTCCGCGGTGCACATTCCGGCGCGGGGAGACAACGGTGGAGACGCATATCTGCGCTTCATTCCACGTACCGAGATGGACATCGCCGTCGTCGGCGTCGGCGTGAACCTGCGCCTGGATGGTGATAAGATCACCGAGGCGCGTGTTTCGCTGGGTGCGGTGGCCCCGACCGTTCTGCTGGTCGAAGACTGCGCCAAGGCCATCATCGGCACCACTCTGGACGACGCCGCGCTTGATGCACTGGCTGCGGCTGCATCCGCGGCCTGTAATCCGATCAACGACAAACGCGGCACAATCGAATTCCGCACCGAAGTTTCGGGTGTTCTGGCAAAGCGCGCCGCGAAAATCGCCTATGCCCGCGCGAAGGGAGAGCAAGCATGAGCAAGTTACACGTATCCACCACCGTTAACGGTGACGCGGTTGAATACCTGTGTGATCCCCGCGAAACCCTGCTGGACTGCCTGCGTGACAAGCTGAACCTGACCGGCGCCAAAGAAGGCTGCGGCACCGGCGATTGCGGCGCGTGTTCAGTTACGGTTGACGGCCGTCTTGTATGCTCGTGCCTGATGCTGGGTGTCGAGGCGGAAGGTAAGCAGATCGAAACCGTCGAAGGTATCGCGGATGGCGATGTTCTGCACCCGCTGCAGAAGAAATTCATCGAATACGCCGCCCTGCAATGTGGCATCTGCACGCCGGGTATTCTGGTTGCGGCGAAGTCCCTGCTGGAAAAGAACCCGAACCCGACCGAGGAGGAGACCCGGTACTGGCTGGCGGGCAACCTGTGCCGCTGCACGGGATATGACAAGATCATTCGTGCCGTGATGGATACGGCAGCTGAAATGCGGGAGGCTTCGTAATGGCACTCGACGATCGGAAATCCGAATTCAATTTCGTGGGTACCCGTCCTGACCGGCCGGATGGTCTGGATAAGGTGACGGGCCGGGCCCGGTTTGGCGCCGATGCTTATGCGCCCGGGATGTTGCACGGCGCGATCCTGCGTTCCCCTCATGCGCATGCCCGGATCGTGAAGATCGACGCATCGAAGGCCGAGGCGCTGAAGGACGTCAAAGCCGTTGTGACCCGGGCCGATTTCGCGGATGTGCCCTTCAAGCCCGGTTTGGAAGGCGAATTCTGGAGCGTGCTGGAAAACGTCATGGCGGGTGAAAAGGCCCTCTATGATGGTCACGCTGTTGCGGCGGTTGCGGCCACGTCGGCTTTGGCTGCCCGCGATGCGCTCAAGCTGATCGAGGTAGAGTACGAAGTGCTGCCCCACGTCACGGATGTGGACAAGGCGATGGCCCCTGATGCGCCGGTAATCCGCGAAGGGGCTGCGGACTATTCCGTGCCCGAAGGGATGCACCCCAACGTCGTGCGCTATCACGAAAGCGGCCATGGCGACGTCGAGGCCGGGTTTGCCGAGGCGGATCTGATCCTGGAAGACAGTTTTGTGACTGAGGCAACGCATCAGGGCTATATCGAACCGCACGCCTGCCTTGGATCTCTGGGCAGTGACGGCAAGGGTGAGCTGTGGTGCTGCACGCAAGGCCATTGGTACGCGCAGAAATACTGCGCCACGCTGGTAGGCATTGAAACGGCGCAACTGCGGGTGACCGCCTCGGAAATCGGTGGTGGCTTTGGTGGCAAGACCACCGTGTTCATCGAACCGGTTGCACTGGCGCTGAGCCGCAAGGCCAACCGGCCTGTTAAGATCGTGATGAGCCGCTCTGAAGTATTCCGTGCTACCGGACCGACCTCGTCCGCGTCGATGGATATCAAAATCGGCATGAAAAAGGACGGCACGATCACAGCGGCCGAAGGTATCTTCCGACTGCAGGGCGGTGCCTTTCCGGGAGCGCCCGGGGATATGACCGCCATGTGCGCTTTTGCGCCCTACAACCTGACCAATGTTCGTCAGGTGGGCTATGACGTTCTGGCCAACCGTCCGAAACAAGCCGCTTATCGCGCGCCCGGCGCGCCCATGGGGGCCTTTGCGGTGGAATCCGTGCTGGATGAGCTGTGCAAAAAGCTGGGGCTGGATCCGGTGGACGTGCGTCTGAAGAACGCGGCGCACGAAGGCACCAAAGCCAGTTATGGCCCGACTTACGAACGTATCGGTCTGGTCGAAACACTTGAGGCGGCCAAGGCCCATCCCCACTATTCGGCACCGCTGAAACCGGGGCAGGGGCGCGGCATTTCGTGCGGGTTCTGGTTCAATCACGGTGGTGAAACCAGCGTCTCGCTTGCGCTGTCCGAGGACGGCTCGGCCCAGGTTATGGTCGGCACACCTGACATCGGTGGCTCGCGTGCGTCGATGGCCCTGATGGCGGCCGAAGTGCTGGGTATCCCATACGAGAACATTCGTGTCACCGTCGCGGATACGGCGACGCTGGGCTACAATGACGTAAGCCACGGCTCGCGCGTGACCTATGCCAGCGGACTGGCGACCATCAAGGCAGCCAGAAACGCTGTGGAACGTCTGTGTGAACGCGCGGCGGCCAAATGGGGTATCCCGGTCGATGCGGTGAAATGGGAAAACGGCTGTGCCGTGCCTTCGGGTCCGAACGCAGGCGATTTCGACCCAATGCCGCTGGCTGATATCACAGCCGATATGGGTGCGACCGGTGGCCCGATCTCGGGGCATTTCGAAGCCACTCCGGAAGGGGCGGGTGTGTCATTCGGCACCCATATCGTCGATGCCGAGGTCGATCCGGAAACCGGCAAAACCGCGATCACCCGCTATACGGTCATTCAGGATGCCGGTAAGGCCATCCACCCGACTTACGTGGAAGGTCAGTATCAGGGCGGTGCCGCGCAAGGCATCGGCTGGGCGCTGAATGAGGAGTATATCTACGGCGACGATGGCCGGCTGCAGAACTCGATTTTCCTCGACTATCGCATTCCTGTCGCCAGTGACCTGCCGATGATCGACACGGTGATCGTCGAAGTGCCCAACCCCGGCCACCCGTTCGGTGTGCGCGGCGTGGGCGAGACCGGCATCGTGCCGCCGCTGGCGGCCATCGCCAACGCTGTCTCCAATGCGGCGGGCGTGCGGATGAAGCAACTGCCTATGTCGCCGCCCCGCATTCTGGCGGCGCTCAAGGACAATGGTTGAGGTCCACCTCTGGTCCGGCCTCCGGTCTCTGACCGGGGGCCAGCAGGTGGTCGAGGTGCAGGCCAAAACCACCGGCGAGCTGCTGCGCGAACTTGTTCGCGCGCATCCGCAATTGCAGGCACCGATTGATGCCGGAGTATCAATTGCCATCGATGGCCGTGTTATCGCCTCGGGACTGACCGAACCGATCCCGGAAGGCAGCGAGATTTACCTGATGCAACGCCTGCGTGGCGGCTGAGCGAGGTTGACCCGGAAGGGGCAACGATCAGTTCACTAAGTCTTCGGCTATTTGATCCACGGCGGTTTGCAGAGAGTCGCGTCGATATTGCGTGCTGTCGGCGAAGGCGTCGAAACGGGCCGAGGCCCTCAGAATTTGAACGCCGTCCCGTGGGGTGATATCGAAACTGATCGAAGAGATAATGCAGTTTCCCAGCAAGGCGCGGATTTCAATACAGATTCTGCGTGCCTTTTCGAACACTTCCGCGCGGTTGCCCAGAGTGTTGTGAAGATTGTGGCCACCAATCAGCCGCACCCGGGCCGAGATGAGTTCGCCGTTCTTGACGACTGACGGATCGCCGGTTTCGTAATCCGGGACATATTGCAGGTTTCCGATGATCCTGACGGTTCCATCCCGTGAAAGCGTGGCGTTGGATTTGGAAACATTACATTTTGTTCCCAGGTTGCCCAGTACTTCGAAACAGTATCCCGCCAGAGTTTGCGGCGCGCGTGCATGGGCATAAAGTTCCTGAAAATCCGGCTCTGGCAGGGTTTCTCCGGGCTTCAGCAAAGCCTCAAACGGCATTTCCAGCTTGTATGACACATAGCGGCCTGTGGTCAGGTCCGTGGGGTTGAATGCTGCGTTCAGCTTCTTGTTGTTGCGAAGCCAGGCAACAAGTGGTGGGCCTTCGGCAAGTTCACCCACGGTTTCAAACGCCGCGTCGTCGCCGGACTGCGCCTGTGAAACCGCGCGGCTGATTTGATAGCCCCAGTACATCGTCGGCAGATACCAAACCGCAAGTAGGGCGAGGATCGACAGAGTCAGGGCCGTACCTATCAGTTTCATTGCCGGGAAACCTCCTGCGGCGCGGGTTCAAGCAGCGCAAGGTCACCACCGACCGCGGCGGTCAGCAGCATGATATGCGTGTCCTCAAACGTGTCATCTCCGATCAGCGTAAAGTCGTTTTCCGAGACATAGACATCACGTCCTGCCATGCCGCGATATTCGATTGGCTGGTCCGGCAGGTCGCCCACCAGGACATGGGCCGCACTGTGGGGGGCTGTTACATTGGTGTCCGCAGGCACACCCATGACCTGCCGGTACCATGCGTCAAACGCGCGATAGCCGGTGTTGAAGCTGTAAATCTGGTTCGTGTACAGATCATTGCCGTTTTCCGCCTTGGCCTGCGCGGGCCAATGCGCCTGTGGCCTTCGCCATGGTGCAACCATGCAAGGCCCCGGGGCATCATTCGCGCCAAATTCAAAGTTCGTTACAAAGTCGCTGATCCTGATTGCCTCGAACGGCACGTCCTGTTCAGGCGCCACAAGACCCGAGTTCTCGCCGATCATCGCGACATGCGACAGGGTGACTCCCCTGGCTAGTTGCAGGTTCCAGATCACGTTCTGGCGGAAGCTTTGCAGCACCAGATAGACGGGTGCCGACGTGTCCGTGACAAACACGTCCACGGCGAACATCCGTCCCTGCGCCCGGGATCCGGTCTGAAAGTGTTTTTTCGAAACCTGCACACCTTCGATATGGTCGATCAGCGCATTCGCGATGGCCCGGTTCGAGAACACATGGGTCGTTGTCGGCAGCGTGCCGGTCTCCATGCGCACGTTATAGACAACATCATTCGGCTGCGGTCTTTTGAAGGTGCATTCGGAATTGACGGCAAAAGGGATCAGCACGTTGGGCGGCGCGTCCTGCCCTGCCGGATCAAAGCCCGTCGCCACATCCAACACGGTCAATTGTTCCCGGTCCGCAGTTGCCAGACCCGGGCTGGGAATGCTCCAGCCTTGATCGGTGATCTGGCGAACGTCCTGCACAGGCTTGGGTTGTGGCTGTGAGGCCGACTGGTTGTCCGGGGCTGCTGCTTGCGACAGTTTCCACTCGTCGAACATCATCAGGGCGTAAAACCCGCCAATTCCGGCCATGGCCGCCAATATGGCCCAGATCATCGCGTTGCGGAGATTATGACCCTTCGGCGCCGATTCACTGGGTGTAAATTCGGTTTGGATTTGCGCTGGCGGAGGGGTGCCGTGTTTCTGCTGAATGCGTTGTATTCGTTCTGAAAAATCTTGCTTTTGTTTTGAATCGGTCATGGTGTCGTATCTCGTGATTCGGCACCGACGTTAATTGAAAATTTCAACCGCCGCGAGAATGCGTAACGGTGAAACATGCCGTTCAAAATGACTGTTGCAGGAAGACAAATCAACTACACCTTGTTTGAAGCAGTTGCAGTCGGGTTGCTTTGGCTGGATTTGATGCTTGGTTTGTTAACTCTGCCAGGGTTCACGCCCGACCATCCGGTCCGCTTCAGCAGTGAGATCGTTCATGTGGTGCTCAAGGCTTTGCCTGAGCGTTTCGATCTGTTCTTCACTGGCCTTGCGGGGGACGGTTTCGGTCCATTCCCGGCACAGGAAAACGCCCTGATTGCGCCAGGGGCGGGGCAGAAGCATGCGGTCCCACGTTCCGGCCTCGCGCCCATAGCGGGTAGAAAAAGTAATGCCAAATACCCGCTTGCCCGAGGTGCGCGCCCAAACCAGCGGCACGGTCGACAACACCCGTTCGGGTCCGCGCGGACCGTCGGCGGCAATGCCAATCGAAATGCCCTGCTTGATCATCCCCAGCACCTCGCGCGACAAGGCGACGTGGCGTTTCCGGCTGGTCATGGCGATCGAGTCCATTCCGAACAGCTTTTGCACACGGCCCACCATGCTGCCGGCGCGCGCGGCCGACGTGATGGTGCAAACCCGTCCCTTGTCCAGTGGGAACAGATAGGGGGATTGCGTCAGCCGCTGGTGCCACAACACAACGATCACCGGCTCACCCTGTTCCACCAGTTTGTCCATTTCCTCAAACCCGAGGCGCTGCCAGCTTGTGTTGCGATGAACCATCCGGATGTAGCTGGCGATCCGCCGCGCCGCCCAGTTGAGAACGGCTTCGCTGTCTGCGATTTTCTTGCGGAGGCTCACGTATTGTATCCTTTTGCTGACCAGACCTTGTCTTAAAGAACTGCGCGTTCTGTGCAACTTGTTTGTCCCCGGGGTGATCTGACGATGAATCGCAAAAAGCCTCTTGAGTCCGCCGCGCGGCTGGCATATCTGGGTCGCACCACAGGGGTATAGCTCAGTTGGTAGAGCGACGGTCTCCAAAACCGTAGGTCGCGGGTTCGAACCCTGCTGCCCCTGCCATTAAAATCAACGACTTACACAAAATCGAACACACCTTTATTCGAAATTGTCGTACATCCGTTGGACATTTTCACAACAAACCCTTCAAAGCAGCACCCGCCAAGTTCCGGTCCTGTTCTTCATCTGTTGTAATGTATCGGTTAGTCGATTCGTAACTGGCGTGACCTGCACGGCGTTGGATTGCCGCATAGTCTTTAGTCAGTTTTGCCATCTGGGTGATGTTGTAATGACGGGTGCCGTGGATTGGCAAAACGTCTCTTGATACCCTGGCGCGATCTCGAATCTTACCCGCCAGCTTGCTTACATCACTCATGTTCAAAATCTGCCCAACAGGATCACAAAGAACCAGATCATTATTCGCCCATGCCGACCCCGCCGCTAGTTGCCATTGCCGCACTTCAACCATGTGCTTGCGAAGAAGATCAACGGTGGCAGGTTCGATGGAAATGGATCTAAGACCCGCTTCCGTTTTCGGGGATTTAAAGACGGTGGACGCCTTACCCTTTGGTTGCGATGCCGCCTGTCTAACTGTGATCCGTCCGGCGATAAGATCGACGTCTTGCCACCTTAAACCGAACAATTCGCCCCGACGCAAACCAGTGTGCGCGGCGAGTCTTAGGATAAAACCCACTAGACCATGAATTGCCTTGGACTGATCCGCTTCCGCGATTATCGCCTGTAATTCATCTAGGGTAGGGGCGCGTTTGGTTCTGTTGGACGCCGTTACCATCTCCATGCCCAAAGTCGGCGGGCGTTCAATCTCACCCTTTTTCCACATGTGAGTGAAGAATGTTTTCAAGCACACTTGGTAATGATGGATAGTCCTTGGACTTGGTATTCGACCGCTTGGAGTTTCGCCCCGGCACAATTGGGCAAGGGCGCGGTCTATGTCGGCGGTGGTGATCTGTTTGTAAGGTTTGGGACCGATCAGGTTGCCCCAAGCGGTCGCCTTTTCGCGGTACCCTACGGCGGTCTTTTCGGTGATCTTACCAACCGCCAAGCGATCCTCGATCCAGCGTAACCAACGCGCCTCAAGACTCTCTTTACCAGTGCCAATCTTTAGTCTCTCAACATGAACCTTGTGGGCAATCGCCTCGTGTTCTGTTTTGAACGTTTTGGAGGATGTTGCACGTTTACCGTCTTTGGTTCGACCAACATCCCATCGAACTGTCCAACCTCTTTTGTTGTGGTGGATGGATGCCACTATCCCGCCCTCCGGTGATACGCCACTCGGCAGGTCGTGGAACAGGTTTTTGCCGGTCTTTTGGCGATCATTTTCTTTCCGCAGTTCAAGCACAGGTAGGATTTGTGACCAGCCGCGTAAGCCTCGGCAAGTTCGTGAACCTGTTCCAGATCATCGTTGTAAAAGTTCGGGTGAACCTGCAATTCGCCCATATCGAACCATGCGCGCCACTGCGCTTGTTTGGGATCATTGAACCCTTTGGTCAGGTAGTTTTCCAACTCAGTTGGATCGCCTGTCGCATCCCCTTCACCTTGCCATAACTGGTCGATGAACTTGGTCACGATCTTTGGCGTGTCGTTGTCCTTTACTATCATTGTTGTAACACCTAAGGATCTTATTAACTGTTGCGTTTTAGGGTAGTGGTTGTAACATTAAAACCCATCCTTTCGTGTTTCAAGGAGAGTTTTAGATGTCTCGACCCAAACGGGCGAACATGCGTCCACTAAACGAGTTAGCCGAGGTGTTCGGTGTCACCCGCAATACGATCTATAAGGCGTATGAACGTGGTCAAATCGGCGGCGTCATTCCATTAGGGCGAATGCTGTACATTAAGGAAGAAGCGTTTCAGTATCACGCTGAAAACGGATATGGACGTGACGTCCCGAATTGGATTGAATAATTAAAATATCTGGAAAACAATTAATCCAATTGGAGGGAAGTTTTATTTAATTCCAACGGTTATTAATTTTTATAGGGATTTAGTCTTAAAAAACTGTTTGTAATGACGAAAAATGGTCGTTTACCGTTGTGGTGTTAACAACAGGAGATTGAACAATGCCTACCAAAAACAATGAATCATTAATCGCTTGTACTGCCTCTAATGAATTCAAGAAGGAAGTTCGTATTCGTGCGGCACAGGTTGAAAAGACGGTGTCGAAATACATCAAAGGTCTAATTGAAAAAGATCTTGAAGAGGCAAAAAAATAAGGGGTGCCAAATCGCCAAATCCGGACACCCCCCCAAAAAAAACAAATAGTGGACAACTACAGGGTAAAGGATCGGCGGTTCGGTGTCTCCAGATTTTTGGAGAGTAGAACCAGTGAAAAAACGTAAATTCAAGATACGGCAACCTACCGATTTTGAACTATCCCTTAGTCCAGAAACGGTAAAGGTCGTTCAGTACGACAACGGAGATGTAGAACACATCGGCGCAGGTGCGTTCGTTTCGCAAGAATGGCAACCGAAAACCAGACAGGCAGAACCGGAACCGGAAGAAAGGCGTCCACGTCAATATGACACTGGTGAAGTAGATAAAATGCCTTGGGATGCATGACCGATGGTTGATTACGTAAATCTAGAAAAACAAACGAAGTCGCTCGCCCTCAATAATATTCCGCAGGAATTGAGACCCTATAATCAATGGGGCGTCTGTTTGCTGAAAGGCGAAGAACCGAAGCGACCTTACAATCCAGTGACGGGAAAACCGATAGACGTCACTAGCCCGGCGACTTGGGCAACTTGGGAAGAATGTTGGAAAGCAGTCGTAAACGGACCTTGGGGCGCACTTGGTTTTATCCTGAGTAAAGACGATCCTTTCGCCGGGATAGACCTGGACCGAACACTGGCAACCGACACGCCAGAAGAGGTTCGTAATGCGCACAACGAAATAATGCAGGTAACGGCAAGCACATATTGGGAATACAGCCAATCGGGTCTTGGGTACCGTGGTCTGTTGAAAACCAGATTGAACTTCGGCGGTCGCAAAAGCAGCGAACACCAGATGGAAGTTTATGACCAAGAACGGTTCTTGATCCTGACAGGCGGGATAAAGCTGAATAACCCCATCGTAGAAGACGAGGGAGACTGGCTGAACTACATCGTCGCCAAGCTACCAGCCAAGGTCGAAGGCAACATGCCAGACTTCAAAGACAACGCCACCGAACAGGACATAATTCAACGATTGGAGAACCTGTCAAACTGGCGCGGGTCCAAGGCACAAGTCTTGTTTGATGAAGGATATCCAGACGACGACACCCGAAGTGAACACGATCAAAGTTTATTGGATTTCCTGTTACAGGTGACGGAAGACAAGAACCTGATAGTCGACGTGTTCATGTCGGCGCGTGGCATCGACCACCAACGTATTCACAGCAAAAGAACCAGTGAGGAGCATTTCCGCAAATACGTCTGGAAGAGCATGGAGAACCAGTGGCGTTATCGCGAGGGTAGAAAGGCAGAGGTACTGGAAAGCGTCCGGAACTTCGTCCCGCCAAACCCACAAGTCGCGGAGGTACATCAATTGACCGCCAGACAAACGACGGGCATCCCAGAATTAGACGCTCAAGTAATGGAGGTGCTGAATACTGTGCCTGCGGAGAGTTCGCTTCTGCCGTTGTCCGACCACATCCGTCATAGGTCCATCGCCGTCGCAGGTTTCGATCAACCGATAATGGCACTCATGGCTAGTGTTCAAACCCACGGCATTGCAATGGCACGCAACTTCCGTCTGGAGAACTTGGCACCGACCTTCAACATGTTCTACATCGCTGAAAGTGGCGGGGCAAAAGACCAGATATTGGAAACACCTAAGGACGCCCTAGTGGACGCTGGACTTGGGCAACGGATTGCCGGGGAACCAAAGTCAGGCGCTGGGCTCGTTAATAACCTCGTCCATCAATATCCCGTGCGGATTTACTTCGTGGATGAAGCGGGGGATTGGTTGCGAAAGGTTCAGGCGCAGGATACCACCAATGTCAGCGCTCCGTTCAAGCATATCTCAGGTCGAGTTCGGCGCATCGTTTTTCCTGGCGATTACAGCGACACCACTCAAGCCAAAGATCCAGCCCATTATCCGGCAATATCTCTCTGCGCGGTAAGCACGCTGGAACAGCTGGGCGACCTGTTCGAGACAAAAAACGTCCGCGACGGGTTCGTGCAGCGCATGACGTTTGTACCGTCCCTGACGCCAGCCGAGAGTTTTCCGGATGTTCACAAAAGTGTCCTCTACAATATACCTGAAAATATCGCGAGCACACTTAGGGCGCTGGCTAGTGACAGCGAGGGAAACATCGTAGCCCATGAGATCATTGACCGACCCGAAATGGTTGTGATGCAAGTCGACAAAGACGCCCAAGATTATCTGGACGATATGACCAAAACGGAATTAGCCAAGCGCCGGGCTTCCCCACAATTCCAGTCGCGGGATTTCAATACCAACGAGAAGTTGGAAAGTCGGTACAGGGAGAGTGCCAAGCGGTTTGCAATGATACTCGCCCGCAGTTGTGGACGTATCAATATTACCCTAGCCGATTTGATGTGGGGTCTGGCAGTGACAAAGATGTCAGCCCTAACCTACCTCAATCTGGTTGGTGCAGCGGCAGAGTTTGGCGATGCGAAGGAGATGGAAACCAAGGTCTACCAGAAGATCGAAACCCTTCTCGCCAGACCGTCTTTCGGCTGGACCTTTACACCGGGAGACCGACCCTACATCAAACGGACCGATTTGAAACGGCAACTAGGTGACCAAAGAACCAAGGACTACGTCGACAAGATGGTCAAAGATGGCGCCCTCGAAGTTATGGAAAGCCGTGCTTCCAACGGCAAAAAGGTCGAGTATTACCGAAAACCTGAGTAGTAGGTAAGTAGGTGCCAAGTAAGTAATGATATTACCAACTTAAAAATTTATTAAAAATAATAGTTTATATAATAAATAGGTAAATAGGTATAATATATACCCCTTGGTATTCTCCAGCCCGCCCCGGCAGGGGGTACCCCCACCTATTTGACCTACTTACCTACTTGTCTACGTACGAACGTAGGTATTCTAGGATTTGGGCGCTTTAATCCAATGTGCTTGGAAAATCGACTTTAGTTGCGTCGTCGACCGTTGCATACCTAACCACCTTGAGCCGAGGCCGGTTATTGTGGGAAGTAGGGTATTGGGTGGGTTCAGACGACCAAGCCTAAGTTAAGGCTCACTCATCGAGAAGGGAGGGGTAGGAGCAAAAACAAGAGCCACGTGCTCTGACCGTGCCTCCATAGATTTGAAAGTGAAAACCGAAAAATCAAAACCGAAAATAGTCTCGAGCAGCGACCACTTCAGCTCGCCAACTGTGCTCGTATCAGTTTCCACTCAAACAACTGAGGAAAGGGTAAAACTAGATGAGTAATGTTTTTGGTTTTAGCGATGATCAAGAGGAACGTTCAAACGCCAATACGGTTTTTGAAGCAGGGAGACCGCTTCCTAGCCCTGTTTACGAAGAGTATGCTCGGGTTCAACTTCAAATTCCCTACCGCTACAGAGGCAAACGCAACATCATCAATCTTTGTGTTCAGTACGCACGTATCGTACACCAGCTGGATGATGTATCTGCTCTACTTGCACGGTCAGGTTTTACCACGGTCACTAATTCCGGAAGCGTGAAAGTTCATCCATTGGTTCAAGCCCAGTTGCAGTTGATTAAGCAGCTGCAATCTCTGGCGACATCACTTCGACTGAATATTTACGAAGACAATGCCAAATTGACATTGGCTGAAAACAAAAACAAAGCCGTCAGAGAAGCCCAAGCAACAGATGCACACGGTCTATTGGCACTCGGACCAAAACAGATCAATTGACTTCCAGTTCGACCAGTCGCGGGCGAAACGGTCTGCAAACGACATCGGGAAACGTCTGCTATGACGTACAGTCAGGACATCTAACAAAATCATCTCAGATGACCGCGTTGACCCGCCGCGCCTCTGGGTTTGAACTCGGAACTCTGCTAAGTCCCCAAGAGCAGCGCAACAAAGGTGCACATCATGAAAATCCATCGAGCCGGGGACCGACCTTCACAATTTCCCGGCAATGAGTATTTCACCGGTACGGTCCGCTTTGATCCCGTTGTGACCGGGAATGATCCCTCCCCGGTTAAGATCCTTGCGGTGACTTTTGAGCCCGGTTCACGGACAGCCTGGCACACGCACCCTGCCGGTCAAACGCTTCATGTTTTGTCTGGCTTGGGCCTGGCTGGGTCTGAAGGGCAGCCAGTGCGTCTGTTGCGCCCCGGCGATACGGTGTGGTTCGCGCCAGGAGAGCGGCATTGGCACGGCGCGTCGCCAGACTGCGCGATGACCCATCTGGCTGTGCAGACGTCTGTCGACGGCAAGACTGCGGATTGGATGGAGCATGTCTCAGACGAGGACTATAGCGCAGCGCGCGCGGAATGAAGCGAGTCAGACGGGTCGTTCGTTCACCACTTTCACCGCACGTCCGTTTTGTTCGCAGAGCAGTCAATCCGGCCATCTTCAACGGACGACCGCTCTGAGCCCAAACGTACCATTGCTGCGGTCTGTACCAAGGTCGCCAACGCGCAGAAACCAGACTTTGCAAAGTTCAGCGTGCGGCCCATAGCAGAAATTGAACCTTGCCTCGAACAACTGCGGCTTTGAAATATACCAACTCGCAAGGAGAAGTAGTCTCGATCCTCATTCTGCCACAAGCGCAACAATAGCTTCTTGAGGCTGGGAATGCTGGTTGTTTGCCTCAAGCGGTTTGTCGAACTTTCCACGATACACCAGCGCGAACACGGGTGGGGTGAAATAAAAGGATACGACAGTCGACAACAGAACCCCTCCGGCGATGGCCACGGCGAATGGCGGCCAAAATGCTCCTCCAGCTATGATCAGGGGTAGGAAGCCGCCAAAGGTTGTGATCGTGGTCGAGATGATGTGCCGACTTGAACCAGTCACAACGCGCGCCATGGCCGCTCGGTCGCCTTGGCTTGCGTCAACGTCTTGTTGCAACCCGGTTAGAATTATGATCGCCGCGTTGATCGAAACTCCAATCGAGCCGATAACTCCGATGATCGCCGTTATTCCGAACGGGAATTGCATAACTGCCAGCGATAGCATTGAAAGGCCTGCAGACAACACGCACACGACCAAGGTCACGAGCGTCAGTCGGAACGAGTTAAAGGTCAGAACGATGGTCGCGATGGAGAGTGTGACAATCAAACCGACAGAGGCAAGCAGATTGCCCACGGTGTTGGATCGGGCATCACTGTCGCCGCCCAAGGACATCGAATAGCCTTGCGGCAACACAAATCCGGACGCATCAAGCGCCTCTAGTACGTCCTGCAACGCCTCTTCGGGTAAAACACCGGGGACGATAAACGCTTGAATAGTGTTTTCGCGCACGCCATCCGTTCTGGTTATTACGCTCTCCGCTGGTTCGATCACCGGTCTGGCGAGTTCCGACAACGGCACAGCGGGGAAAACACTAGTGGCGGATATGGCGGCGGCATTGGGCAGCAGGATGGGCATACTGACAATGGCGCTTAGATCTGAGCGTACCTCGTCACTTAGACGAACTCGTACCGGCAACTGTTCAGTCCCTTCGATCAATGATCCACCGGTAATGCCAACAAGCGCTGCGTCCAGCTGACCCGCTATATCCGCCACATCCAGCCCCAGCAGACGGGCTTTGACCTCATCAATCTCGAACCGGATTTGGGGGTTGCCGCCGTTCACGCTGGCGCGCGCCTGCGTCACCAGATCGAGATTGGCCATAACTGAACGGACCTCGTCGCCCAGATTACGCAAAATCGTGATGTCCTGCCCTTGAATTTTGACTTCAACCGGCGCGGCGACCGGAGGGCCCTGCACAAGACTGCGAACGATGATCTGTGCGTCAGGAAAGTCGGTATCCAGACGGCTCTGCAACGCTCCGACAAGGCGGGCCGCATCGTCGGCCGTGTCGGTCGTGATCATGGCCTGTGCAAAACCGGGCTCGCGTGAACGGTTGCCAACGATGTTGTAGTAAAATGCCGGACCGGATTCTCCGACCGTCCAATAGACACTTTCGACGCCATCATCTGCCAGCAGCATCTCATCGATCTGGCGGGCGGTTGCTTCGGTGGTGGCAATTGATGTTCCACCCGGCATGTCGACTTCGATATAGAATTGGTTGCGGTCGACGCCCGGGAAGAATTGCGCGGTCAACGTTGGAAAGGCCGCAAAGCCAAGCACGGGCAAGATCAATGCCAAGGCGATGGATCGCACCGGATTAGCGACTGACAATCGAATTGAGGCCTCGAACACTCGGGCAAGCGACGGGATGCTGATACCGCGGCTCAGCATTCCTGCGTTGGGGCGGTCGGAAAGTACCCAGCCCGCAATCGCCGGGGTCACCGTCAAAGCGACAACTAGTGACCAGACAAGCATAAGCACCACGGCGATAGCGATGGCACCAACAAAGTCGCCGGCGGGGCCAGGCAGCAATATCATCGGCGTGAAGGCAAGCGCTGTTGTGACAGTCGACGCCAGCAAAGGCGCGGCCAACCGGCGCACAGCATCTCGCACGGCTGAAAGTCTCTCCATCCCATCCTGCAGACGGCGTCGAATTTCATCGGTCATCACGATGGCTGCGTCAACGAGCAGACCTAGGGCAACAATCAGACCCGTCACGGACATCTGATGAATTGGCAATCCAATCATGTTCATCGTCGCCAGAGTTGCCAATGAAACAACTGGCAAAACCAAAGCCACAATCGCGGCCGCCCGAACCCCCAACGTGACAAACAAAACTGCCACGACCAGGGCCACGCCAATGGCCATGTTGACCCCAACCTCTGACAAACGATCCGTTGTGTACTGGCTTTGATCAAACAGCAGTATTTCCTGCATACCCAAAGGTACCGATGCCGCGCCAGCTTCAAGCTCATCCCGTAGAAAACCTGTCCAGCGATCGATCTGCACGCCGTCCTGCGCCAGAATTCCGACCAAAACAGAGGGCTTTCCGTTTGCAAACGCGATTGAGGACTGCGGTTCGCGTGCGCCCCGGTCTACGCTAGCAATATCTCCGAGCTTCACCACGGCACCGCCTGCGTTTTCACGCAAGACGATGCTTCGAATGCGATCCAAACTCTCAATTTCTCCGCTGACGCCTATGGTCAGGTCGACATCGGATTGCAGCCGCCCAGACTGAACCTTTCCATCTGCTTCGGCGATCCGCTGAGAAATCTCGGCAGCGCCAAGCCCAAGTGCAGCGGCTTTGTCCATATCAACACTTACGAGCACCTCTTCCTCTGGTTGACCGAAATAGTCGACGGCTCGTGTCGCAGGTATCGCGCGCAATCTGTCACCCAATGCTTCGGCATGACGAGACAGCAAAGTTAACGGGAAGTCGGGGTCCTTGGCCGCAACTGCAATGACAGCGGAATAGGCAGCAATACCCTCGGCATCGAATTCCGGTGGCAATACTCCTGCCGGGAAGTTCTGGCGCGCATCTTCAACGGCGTCCCGAGCTTCGGCCCAAACCTGCTCAATGGTGGCTTCGTCTAGCGTTTCCAGCAATTCAACAGAAACGACCGACACGCCCGAGCGGGAGACAGAACTGATCTCATCCACCTCGGCGATCTTTCGCAGTTCTTCTTCGATTTCTGCGGTAACCAGTGCTTCAACCCGTTCGGGGTCTGCGCCTGGAAACTGCGTGGTTACAGTTGCGAAGAGGTTGGTGATCGTGGGGTCTTCCTGTCGCCCAAGCGATAGGAACGAAGACAGGCCTGCAGATACAAGCACCAAAATGATGAGGGCAACCAACCGAGGGTGGCGAAAGGTAAGGGTTTCCATCAGATCGCTCCGTTACTCGCCAGTGTTGAAGGCGACGCGCTGACCAACGCTGACCCGCTGCGGCCCCTGATCGATCAGGACGGTGCCTTCCGGAAACGCGCCACGCACGAAGACGCGGTCATCTTCGGCATGCAGCACTTCGACCGTCGCCAGGCGTACAGTCTTTTGCGCGTCGGCAACCAGCAGTGTCCATTGCCCGCGCGTTCCTTCCTTCAGCGATGTTGTCGGCACCCAGGTTCCCGCACTTTGGACAGGATCGAGTACATGCACACGTGCGGTTTGTCCGAAAGCAACGTCGGGAGCGTTTTTCAGATCGAACAGCGCAGTGCGGGTTCGGGTCACTGCGTCAATATCGGGCCGCAAGGTTGCAAGCTCAGCCCGGTAGCTTTTAGCTGATATTTCGATCTCAACATCAGTCAGAAGCGCCGGATCAACATCGAGAGGAATACCGATCCGAACCTGCGGCGACACGACCTCGACCATACCCAATACCAGCTCGCCCGAGCGCAGAGTTTCGCCGCCGTCCACGTGTCGCGCGGTTATTTGACCGGCGAATGGGGCCTCTATACTGGATTTCTCGATCCGAACGGTCACATCGCGCAAGGCCGCATCCAGTTCGTCAATTCTGGACAACAATTCATCTTGCTGAGAAACGGCCTCGTCCAAACGGGCTTGACTGGTAAAGCCTTGTTCAATGAGTTTCGCGTTTCGCTCAACCGTCTTTCTTGCAAATTCAAGCTGGGCTGCAATGGCATCACGTGATGCTGTCAGACGGTCGCGTTCGACCTCCAGCAATGCGATGTCCAGTGTCGCAAGAAGTTGACCCTTGGCAACCTTGTCACCCTCATCCACCAGAATTTGATCCAGCGTCCCGTTTAATTCGAAAGAGATATCTGCCGAACGCTGAGGTTCAACTTGCCCGATGAACACACGGTCGACTGTGTAAGCGTTCTCAGACGTGATCGGCGTCACGGACACCGGGGTCACAGCGGCGGCATCCGGTGCGGTTACAGCGTCCGCTCTACGGGTGAGCTCGGATGCGCCAAAGTAAACGGCGGCCGCTGCAACGGCTATAAAACTGACGGTCACTCCCAGACGCACAGTGCCGCGTAACACACGTGCAAATAGGCTCGGTTTGGCCGCTTCAGTAGATGAATTTGCAGGATTCGGCATTTGGGGACCTCATCAAGTTAGTGTCTCTAACATATGTTAGAAGTTCTCACTTTGACAAGAGATACGTGATCTGGCACATGTTGGATCATGAGCAGCATCGAAAAAAATCATCCGACAAACAGACAAACGGCTGGCAGTTCCGTCAGCAAGAAAGCCTATCATCACGGCGATCTCCGCGCTGCACTGATCGAAGCAACCCGACAGTTGGTTGAAGAAAAAGGTCCGGACAGTTTTTCTGTATCCGAGGCGTGCAGACGCGCGGGCGTTTCAACCGCGGCACCTTACAAGCACTTCAAAGACAAGACAGAAATGCTGGTCGCCACTGTCCTTGAAGGAATGGATCGGCACCGAGACAAAATGCTTGCTGCGCTCGAAGGCGTTCCTGAAGGATCACCCGAGCGCATTACTGCCATAGGGATGGAGTATATTGCCTTCGCACTAAACGAGCCCGGGATTTTTAGACTGAAATTCGGCGGCTTCACAGACCGCATCGCGGACCCGCGGCTGGAGGAGGGCGGCCAGCAAAGTTTCGGGATTCTTTTGACTGAGGTTGCAAAATGTCTCGGTGAACCGGGAGTCACAGACGAAGTTCGCCGCCGCGGTTTTTTATTGTGGAGTTTTGTGCACGGGCTGTCCTTCATTCTACATGACAAAGGGCTTGCCGAGAAAGGCGAAGAGTTCGATCTTCATACCCTTCTTGAGGACGTTTCGGAAAGAATGCTGAGTTGATCGTTCTCAGGCCAAGACGAACTCAACCAACCACTGATCGCAGGTGGTCTAAGCCACTATCACGCCTACACCTAAACGATTGCTCTGGTTCACATAGAAGACATTTTGGAAAGCGCCGCGAATGTCCGCTTCGGGTTGAGCCAGTATTGCAGGTTAAGGTATCGGCAGGAGCTTTGTTCCAAAGCCTCGGTTTACGCTATCTCGCGACCGAGCTCTGATACCACGTTAGTCGGAAAGGGATGGGTGCGACGCGCCGAACTCATACCCCCTCTTGGAAATCGTTATCCCCCTCAAGGCGCGCCGCACCTGTTTGGTATTGGCCCAGCTTGTTGGTACTGTGTCTGCGACAAGAAAATAATGGGTCTACGGGAAACCCCCAATTTCGGAAACATGAATCGGGGAGTAGTGTTTATGTAGCGGAACACTTTACCCACTCCGTAACACCCCCAAATGAGGGGCTGGCTAAGACCCCCTCGTCCAGCCCCTCACACCACCCATCACTTTCTATTCATTTGTGACAGGCAGTATTGGTTGTCCCTGGCTGTGTTGAGCAAGTGCATCCTGTTTGCCGCTCTACGTACACTCACTATTTTTGGGGAATAGGAGGCAAACTGACAAATGAATTGTGCTGGTGACGTAAAGAAACACCGTCAATTCTGTTCCGACCACCCAGGAAGCTTTTCTGGCGCAGGTACATAGTGACGCTCCAGCCATTCCTTGAAGACAGACCAATAGTCTTGCGGTTTTGCAGTGTACCGGCGTGAGTGCAGGTCCGCGATTGTGATTTCCAATTGTCGCCACCATTGCAGTTTGAGCTTAAGCCCATGCGTCTTTGCCCATGCGCGCAAGGCGGCTTCCCAATCGTCTACGCGACGGGATTCAATTTCATTGTGAAGGTCGGGAGGGATTCGGTTGGGCCAGTTCTGCATGGTGAACGAATAGCGAACATCGACTGCTTGTCCAAATGAAAATTCGCACTTACCGTAGCTCGCATGTGCAATCTGTACTCCAACACGATCCCCGCCGCAGCGATGCGCCAACTGTTTGATGTCACCGTTGAACGCGACAGGCTTGGGAATGCCGAACCGCTCACCGCCATTTATCCAAAACACATGGCACCAGTCGTTAGAAAGGCCGATGATGGCGTGCGTGAGCTGGTCCCGCTGAGCTGGGGTTTTCGAACCACGAAGAAGTCAAAGAAAACCGGCGCTGTCATCCAACCAGGCGCATGGAACAACGCGCGGGATGACAAGGTCCGTTCAAGCGGACTTTGGAAAGGAAGTTTTGAACATCGGCGTTGCCTGGTGCCTGCCAGTTCCTTTTGCGAGGCCAAGGGCCGCAACCCGGCAACGTACTATTGGTTTGCCCTGAAAGGCGATGAGGACCGCCCACCGTTTGCCTTTGCGGGTATGTGGCAGACGTCGCGATACGAGGGCAAGGAAGGCCCCGAGGCCGTCGAGGCGTACACAGTGATTACGACAACAGCGAATGAGATTGTGAAACCGATACACCCTCAGCGAATGCCGGTGATCCTACAACCCAGTTACTATGAGCAATGGATGGATGGCAACCTTGACGACGCATTTGAGCTTTTACAGCCGTACGACGCCGGCGGAATGCAAGTCGTACTTAGCGGTGAGGGTGAAAAATCCGATCCAGTCGGATGACTGCTCTGAGCCCAAAGCCGACATCAGTTAAGGTGAATACCCCCGTCGATCACGACAGTTTGCCCAGTAATTGTATGGCTCTTACAAAACAACAGTGCCT
>NZ_JBQFRB010000013.1:0-102871 GCF_056537185.1 Ruegeria sp. CG4
GCACGCCGCCTGCTGAACTGGTCCCCACAGGTCTCCGTCAGGGACGGCCTCAACCATTTCAGCATATGGGCAAAAAAGGAGCAGGGGTGATTTGGCAGCGGAGACGAGGATGAGTAACGTTGTTCTTTATGACTACTGGCGGTCATCGGCCAGCTACCGGGTTCGGATCGCCCTTAATCTGGCTGGCATCCCCTATCGGTCGGAAGTCGTCGATCTGGTTGCGGGCGAACATAAATCCAAAGCCCACCTGGCCCGGAATCCACAGGGTTTCGTTCCTGTTCTGGAGATTGACGGCCTGCGGCTGACCCAGTCTCTGGCAATCCTTGAGTATCTCGATCAAACGCGAAATCTGGGGCTGCTGCCAGCTGACGCAGGCAAACGTGCCAAAGTTCAGGCTCTGGCGCATTCCATTGCCGTTGACCTGCATCCCGTCTGCAATCTTTCCGTCGCGCGCCATGCCACCACGCTGAGCGGCGGGGCCGGTGACATGCCCGGGGACTGGATGCGTCACTTCATTCGCCCCGGTCTGCTGGCGTTTGAAGACCTGCTGGGCGGGTTCGATCAAACCCCGTATTGCACCGGAGACGCGCCCAGTCTGGCCGATCTGTGTCTGATGCCGCAGATGTACAATGCGCGCCGCTGGCAGGTCGACCTGAGCGGAATGCCCCGAATCCTGCAAGTTGAGGCCGCGTGCACCAAACACCCGGCCTTTGCAGCGGCACATCCTGACGCGCACGCCCCAACCTGATTCAGCGCACAGTCTCTGTGTGTTTGGCAAGGATGGCTAGGAAGCCGTGCAGCCGGTACACTTTGGCCAGTGAATGATGATCGAGGTCCTATATGACTGAAATTACCGGCTATCACGCCCATGTCTATTTTGACGCGGATACACAGGAAACCGCCCGGCTTGTCTGTGAAGAAGCCGCGCGCCTGTTTCCCGTTCAGGTGGGCCGAATGCATGCGCGCAATGTCGGCCCCCACCCCCGGTGGAGTTGCCAGTTGGGCTTTGGGCCGGAGGCATTCGACCAGGTCATTCCCTGGCTTATGATAAACCGCAGGGGTTTGACCGTGTTCACCCACCCCGAGACCGGCGAACATCTGAGCGATCACCGTGACCGCGCGATCTGGATGGGAGAGATGCTGCCTCTCGATCTGTCAATATTCGATGACGCCAGGACCTAAGAAAGCCCTCGCGCCTGATCACGCAGCTTGAATTTCTGGATCTTGCCGGTCGAAGTCTTGGGCAATGCGCCGAAAACTACCGTTTTGGGCGCTTTGAAATGGGCCATGTTGTCCCGGCAGAAGGTGATAATTTCAGCCTCAGTTGCTTCCCTGCCCGGCTTCAGCTCGACAAATGCACAGGGTGTTTCGCCCCACTTGTCATCCGGGCGCGCGACCACTGCCGCCTCCATCACGGCGGGATGCTTGTAAAGGATCCCCTCAACCTCGACGGATGAGATGTTTTCGCCTCCCGAAATGATGATGTCCTTGGATCGGTCTTTCAACGCGACATAGCCGTCGGGATGCATCACCCCAAGATCGCCCGAAGCGAACCAACCACCCCGGAACGCCTTGTCCGTGGCATCCGGGTTTTTCAGGTACCCTTTCATCACGACGTTGCCCTGCATAAAAATCTCACCCATGGTTTCGCCATCGGCCGGAACAGGTTCCAGTGTTTCCGGATCCGCGACCATCAGGCCGGACAGCGCCGTGTATTTCACACCCTGCCGCACCTTCAACGCGGCGCGTTCATCCGCGCCCCGCTCGTTCCATTTCTCTTTCCACGCACAGACAACCGAAGGGCCATATGTCTCGGTCAGCCCGTAAACATGGGTCACTTCAACGCCCATGGCCTCCATCTTTTCGATGACGGCGGCTGGCGGCGGCGCACCGGCAGTCATCACCTTGATGGGATGATCAAAAACCTTGAGGTGGTCCGGGGCATTGGCCAGCATGTTCAGAACAATGGGGGCACCGCAGAAATGGGTTACTTTCTCCTCTCGGAACGCGGCATAGATCGGCTCATCCCGCACTGCACGCAGGCAGACCGAAACCCCGGCATTGGCCGCCATGGCCCAAGGGAAACACCACCCGTTGCAGTGAAACATCGGCAGGGTCCACAGATACACCGAGTGTTTCGGCATGTCCCAGTCCAGAATATCCGATTGCGCGTTCAGGGCGGCACCCCTGTGGTGGTAGACGACGCCCTTCGGGTTTCCGGTCGTACCGGAGGTATAGTTCAGCGTGATGGCGTCCCATTCATCTGCCGGCAACGACCAATTGTAATGCGGGTCACCTGTGGCCAGAAAATCATCATAGGTCACTGATCCGATCTTTTCGCCACCGGCAAAACTTGGGTCTTCAATGTCGATGACCAGAACCTCGTGATCGACCTGTTTCAACGCCTCGTTGACCACGCCCGAAAACTCGGGATCCACCAGCAGAACCTTGGCTTCGGCATGGTTCAGGATGAACGCAACGATCGGAGCATCCAGCCGGGTGTTGATCGCGTTCAGCACTGCCCCTGCCATTGGCACGCCAAAATGCGCCTCGTACATTTCAGGCAGATTGGCCGCAATGATCGACACCGTATCCCCCTGCCCGATTCCGTGCGCCGCAAGCGCCCCGGCAAGCTGGCGGCAACGCGAGTAGGTTTCCTCCCACGTATACCTGCGATCACCGTAAACCACGGACGGATAATCCGGATAAACCTGAGCCGTCCTTTCGATAAAGCTGAGCGGAGACAACGGTGTGTAGTTCGCGCCGCTTTTATCCAGATGGCGGGTGTAGATGTTGGTGCCTGACATCCGCTGGTCCTCCCAATTCGTGCCGGTAGACTTCACCACAAAGACAGGGCTGTGCAAATCCGTAAAAATACTCTGGCGTATGCTCTGGAGATACGGGATGATGCGATCTGGCCCTATCTACAAAGCACCTTTCAAGGTGATCTGGGCCATCGGAAACACTTCCCGGGACAGGGCTGATTTCGCCGCCGGGCACTGCATTTTGGAAAGGACATGTCATGGACGGCACGTTCAACGAAAACGATCTTTCGCGCGTAGTCGAAGCCGACCGCGCCCATATCTGGCACCATCTGCTGCAGCATAAACCTTTTGAAACCAGTGACCCGCGCATCATTGTCGAAGGCAAGGGCATGCGCGTCTGGGACCAGAAAGGCAAAGAGCATCTGGATGCCGTATCCGGCGGGGTCTGGACGGTCAACGTAGGCTATGGCCGCGAATCGATCTGCAAGGCGGTGTACGACCAGCTGATGAAGCTGTGCTATTTCGCCAATACCGCAGGTTCGATTCCCGGTTCGATCTTTGCTGAAAACCTGATCGAAAAGATGCCGGGGATGAGCCGCGTCTACTACACCAACTCGGGCTCGGAAGCGAACGAGAAAGCGTTCAAGATGGTCCGGCAGATCGCGCATAAGCGCTATGGCGGCAAGAAGACCAAGATCCTGTATCGCGACCGCGACTATCACGGCTCGACGCTGGCGACCATGTCGGCAGGCGGTCAGGACGAGCGCACCGCGCAGTATGGTCCGTTTGCGCCTGATTTCGTACGCGTTCCGCACTGCATGGAATACCGCAAGCACGAGTTGGACGGCGCGCCCGAGGAAAACTTCGGTGAATGGGCCGCAAACCAGATCGAAGAAGTGATCCTGCGCGAAGGTCCCGACACCGTTGGCGCGCTGTGCCTTGAGCCCGTGACCGCCGGTGGTGGCGTGATCGAAGCGCCGGAAGGCTACTGGCAGCGGGTGCAGGAGATCTGCAAGAAGTACGACGTGCTGCTGCATATCGACGAAGTCGTCTGCGGCGTCGGCCGGACCGGCACATGGTTCGGCTATCAGCAATACGGAATCAAGCCGGACTTCGTGACCATGGCCAAAGGCGTTGCCTCGGGCTATGCGGCGATTGCCGTGATGGTCACCACCGAGGAAGTCTTTGACCTGTTCAAGGACGACGCATCCGATCCGCTGAACTACTTCCGCGACATCTCGACCTTTGGCGGCTGCACCGCAGGTCCGGCGGCCGCGATCGAGAACATGCGCATCATCGAGGATGAAAACCTGCTGGGCAACTGCACCGACATGGGCAACCGCATGATGGGCAACCTGCAGGCGCTGATGGAAAAGCACAAGGTGATCGGTGACGTGCGCGGCAAGGGCCTGTTCCTGGGTGCCGAACTGGTAACCGACCGCGCCACCAAGGACCCGATGGACGAGAAACGCGTTCAGGCGGTCGTGGCCGACTGTATGGCACAAGGTGTGATCATCGGGGCCACCAACCGCTCGATCCCCAGCCGCAACAACACGCTGTGCTTCTCGCCTGCGCTGATTGCAACGGCAGACGACATTGATCAGATCACCGACGCCGTCGACGGCGCGCTGGGGCGTGTGTTCGGGTAACGGCTGCTGAGCCTACCCAACAACCCACGAAGAAAATTGGAAACCGGCGCTTGGTGGCGCCGGTTTTTTTGTCTTAGAATCAGCAGTTTACTGTCTGAGCAACTCGCCTACTGGCAACACAACTGGCGATGCTTCGCGATATCATCCGAAATGTGCTATATTCGAATGTGAATATATTTCTGCCGGAACTGGAGCAGGGACCCACAGTTTTTCTTTGGCCAGTAAATAGGAGGAGCATTTGATGAAGGGTTTGGTGAAAACTACAACCGTCGTGTTTTTGCTGGGTTTTGGTGTGGCCGTTGGAATATGGATGGAGCGCAATGACGGTGCTCCACAAGCTGCACTGCTTGATGCCATTAGCCCCAATATGGCGTCCGCGCAGGAAGCGGAAACAGAGATTTCTCCAACTCTGGTTCGCGATCGCTCCCGTGACACCTATTATCCAAACACGGAAGATTTAGCATCTGATGAAATGCGCGTCGTCGCCTGCGGAACGGGCATGCCAACAACGCGGGCGGCTCAGGCAGCCGCTTGCTTCCTTGTCGAACTCGGGAACGGTGAAAAGTTCTTTTTCGATATTGGTTCGGGTTCTTCAGAGCGGATTTCCTCGTTGCAGATTCCATACAGTTACCTCGACAAGGTATTCATAGGGCATCTGCACACTGACCATTTCGGGGCATTGCACGAGCTCTTTATCGGGGGTGCGTTGATGGGGCGAAACAAACCCCTCCGCGTCTGGGGGCCAAGCGGATCGGTTCCCGAGCTTGGCACCAAAGCGGCAACGGACAGTATGAAAGACATGCTGCTTTGGGACCTGAGCGCTCGTGTCGGGGCAACGGACCCTCGTGGTTATCAGATGGACGTTACCGAGTTTGACTACAAAGCCGAAAACGAAGTGATCTACGACGAGCACGGTGTCGTGGTCCGAACATTTCCGGCCATTCACGGGATTGACGGGGCTGTCAGTTTCTCCTTGGAATGGAACGGGCTGAAGTTTGTCTACAGCTCTGACACTTACCCAAATAAGTGGTTCATAGAATACGCCAAGGACGCCGATATCGCCATCCATGAATGCTTCATTGCTGTCCCCGACATTGTTGGTAAGCTAGGGTTTACACCCGAGTCTGCGCTGCAAGTCGGGACGCAAATACACACGGCTCCGGAAGCATTCGGTAAGGTCATGTCCGAAATAAAGCCACGGATTGCCGTGGCCTACCATTTTTTCAATGATTTCGACACCGTAGGAGGAGTCGAAGAGCGCATTCGCACGACTTATGAAGGGCCGCTAAGTCTGGCGGAAGACTTCATGGTATGGAACATCACCAAAGACGATATCCAGGTGCGCATGGCTGTTACCGAAGAACACACTTGGTCGCCACCTCTTTCCGAACCGCCAATTCCACCAGGTGAGAATGACCGTGAAACTTTCGCCAAAAACCAAGGTATTCCTGTAGAGTCAGTTGGTTTCTCGGATTTCATCGAAAGTGGAAAATGGGATGTAGAGGATGCATTACGGCCAATCTACGAACAAGCCAGTGAGGCGCTTGGCCGTGACTTCCCCTATCCGGGTGACTGAATAAAGGATCGCGCACCACCTATAAAAATAAGAGGGCCGCTTCATCCGGAGCGACCCTCTCTTTCACTGTCTCTTTTCAGAGGATCAGGCAGTCAGAGCAGCCTGAGCTTTGGCGACGATCGCGCCGAACGCTTCCGGTTCGTGCACGGCCAGGTCGGCCAGAACTTTGCGGTCCACTTCGATACCGGCCAGGTTCAGGCCGTTGATGAAGCGGGAATATGTCAGTGCCTCGTCATGCGAACGGACAGCAGCGTTGATACGCTGGATCCACAACGCGCGGAAGTTGCGCTTGCGGTTCTTGCGGTCGCGGGTTGCGTACTGGTTGGCCTTGTCGACGGCCTGACGGGCAACCTTGAAGGTGCTCTTGCGGCGGCCATAGTAACCTTTGGCGGCCTTGATGACCTTCTTGTGACGGGCGTGAGTTACGGTTCCACCTTTAACGCGGGACATCTCTTAATCTCCTCTTAGCGGTCGTAGGGCATGTAGCCCTTGACGATCTTGGCGTCGGGGGCGGACAGGGTGGTGTTGCCACGGGCGTCGCGGATGAATTTCTTGGTCCGCTTGATCATGCCGTGCCGTTTGCCGGCCTGGCCAGCAAGGACCTTACCGGTCGCAGTCACCTTGAAGCGCTTCTTGGCGCTCGCTTTTGTCTTCATCTTAGGCATTTCCGTCTCCTTTTCCGGGTTCGGTTTCAAACGCGACTCGGCATGCCATCTCGGCCGGTCACGCGATCAGAAGCGCCGTTTACGCAAGTTCGGCCATACTGGCAAGGGGGTTTCGAGCAAAATCTTGGCTTTTCCACCCCTGCTCAGGCACCCCTGCGACATGGCGGGGCACCGTTATCTCTTCAACCGGGGTCGGTGTTGTAGATCAACCGTTCGTCACAAGGGGCAATGCGCAGAATATTGGTGGTGCCCGGCACGTTGAACGGCACCCCTGCGGTAACCACGATCTGATCGGACTCGGACGCAAATCCACCGGCGCGGGCAGCACGGGCCGCGTTGACCACAGCACCTTTGAACCGCTCAAGCTCGGGCGTCATGACACAATGGCAGCCCCAGCTCAGGCACAGGCGCCGTGCGGTGCCTCGGGCCGGCGTCATGGCGATGATCGGAACACCGGGGCGCTCACGAGCGGTCAGCAAGGCTGTTGTGCCGCTTTGGGTAAAGCAGCAGATGGCCTTGATATCCGTCTTTTCAGCAATCTCGCGGGCGGCGGCGACGATACCGTCGGCGATCGTCGTCCCCTTGGCCGAACGCGAGGCCGCGATGATCTGCGTGTAGGTCGGGTCGGCCTCGACCTCGATGGCAACCTTGTTCATGGTCTGAACCGCCTCGACAGGGTAATCACCGGCAGCGGATTCCGCGCTGAGCATGATGGCATCGGTACCCTCATAGATCGCCGTGGCCACGTCTGAAACTTCGGCGCGCGTCGGCATCGGGCTTTCGATCATGCTTTCCAGCATCTGCGTGGCCACAATCACCGGCTTGGCCGCGGCCCGGCATCTGCGCACCAAGCGTTTCTGGATCGGTGGCACAGCCGACACCGGCAATTCAACGCCCAGATCGCCGCGTGCGACCATGATCCCATCAGACGCATCAAGAATGTCCTCGAACGCCTCGACGGCGGCGGGCTTTTCGATCTTGGACAGGATCGCGGCCCGGCCATCGGCCAGCGTGCGGGCCTCATAAACGTCCCGTGCCCGCTGCACGAAGCTGAGCGCCAGCCAGTCCACGCCCAGTTGGCAGACAAATTCCAGATCGTCACGGTCCTTGGCCGAAAGGGCCGCCAGTGGAAGCACCACGTCCGGCACGTTCACCCCCTTGCGGTTCGAGATCGTACCGCCGACCTCGACCGTGCAATTGGCGAAATCCTGACCGCAATCGGCAACGATCAGGCGAATTTTGCCATCGTTGACCAACAGGCGCGCACCCGGTTCCAGTGCGGCGAAAATCTCGGGATGCGGCAGGCAGACACGCTCAGCGTCACCAGGCGCCGGATCCAGGTCCAACCGGAACGCGGCCCCTTCCTGCAATTCCTCTTCGCCATTGCCGAACACACCGACCCGCAGCTTCGGGCCCTGAAGATCGGCCAGAATCGCGATCGGGCTTTCCAGGTCCTTTTCCACCTGCCGGATGATCCGGTGCCGTTCGCGGATTTCATCATGGCTGCCGTGGCTCATGTTCAGGCGGAAGACATCCGCTCCGGCTTCGTGCAGGGCGCGAATGGTGTCATAGTCGTTGGACGCCGGCCCCAGCGTCGCCACGATTTTCACATTTCTCAGGCGTCGCATCGGTCTTGCTCTCCTCGATGACTCAATGTTACCGCAAACAGTGCTTGGATGTGCTTATTGCGCAATTCCCTTTCCGAAGCAACTGCCCTACACCTGCGACAAACTTGATGACAGGCTCATGACGTACACTCCGTTTTTCATTCACGGCGAGGATCGCCCGTCCCGCTGGCTGATCACCTGCGACCATGCAACCAACACCGTACCGCCCGAAATCAACGGCGGAGACCTCGGCCTGCCGCGCGAGGATATGGAGCGTCACATCGCCTATGACGTGGGCGCCTACGAGGTGTCGAAACATCTGGGCGAAATTCTCAACGCTCCGGTGATCGCCGCCAATTTCTCGCGTCTGGTGATCGACCCGAACCGCGGCGAGGACGACCCGACACTTCTGATGAAGCTCTATGACGGTTCGATCATCCCCGGCAACCGCCACGCGGACGCGGCCGAAAAGGAACGTCGCCTGAACATGTGCTACCGCCCCTATCACGAGGCGCTGGCGCAGTTGGCGGCCCTGCCGCACGCGGTGATCGTGTCGATGCATTCGTTTACCCGTCAGTTGCGGGGCCGCGACCCGCGCCCCTGGCATATCGGAATCCTGCACACGCCGGATGAACGTTTCTCACGTCCGCTGATCAACCGGCTCGAGGCAGAGGGCGATTTGTGTGTTGGCGTTAACGAACCCTATACCGGGGTTCTTCCCGGCGATGCGATCGATAAGCACTGCACCAGATTCGGTCGCCCGAACGCGCTGATCGAACTGCGCAATGACCTGATCGCAGACCATGTCGGACAGCGTGAATGGGCCGAACGTCTGGCCCCGATCTTGCAAAGCGCCTTGGAAGACAGCGACCTGTGACGTCGGGTCACCTCGGGCCGTTTCCCGGCCTCACGTTATTGTGAGCATACCCCGCGAACCCCATATACTTTGGGAAAGGAGACGACCATGACTCAGGAAATCCTGACGACCGTCTTCGGCTGGATGACGGTCCTGAACATCGCCCTTTTGGGCTTTACCACATTGATGATCATAGTCCTTCAGGACTGGATCGCGGGGATCCACGGCCGGATGTTCCAGATGGAACGCGCCGACGTGAAAAGGGCATATTTCAGGTATCTCGCCAACTACAAGATCCTGACAATCGTATTCTGCCTGATGCCTTGGCTGGCACTGAAACTGGCATGAATTCGATTTCAAAGGCTGGGAGGGGTCCGTTAGGCCCTTCCTGTTTGTTGTAACAGAGCCGCCGGATTGTTAGGTCAGGCTCAGAACATAAGACAATAACTCGGAGCCATCTAATGGACAAGCAAACCGAAATCGAACTTCAGGCCGCGGCCTTCCGCCGGTTGCAGAAGCATCTGATGGAAGACCGCACCGATGTGCAGAACATCGACATGATGAACCTTGCCGGATTCTGCCGCAACTGCCTGTCGCGTTGGTATCAGGAAGCGGCCAATGAAAAGGGCATCGAGATGGGCAAGGAAGAAGCCCGCGAAGTTTTTTACGGCATGACCATGGATGAGTGGAAAGCCAACTTCCAGACCGAAGCCAGCCCCGAGAAGCAAGCCGCCTTCAAGGTCGCCTTCGAAGAGAATGTCACCAAGAAAGGCTGACGCCTGAAAAAAAGGCCCGCCAATGAAGCGGGCCTTTTCTTTAGATTGCGGCCTTGCGGCTTTCGTCCAGATAGATCTCGCGCAAACGATTGGCAATCGGACCCGGCGTTCCGTCGCCAAGCGCCACACCGTCAATCTCGACGACGGGCATGACAAATGCACTGGCCGAAGTGGTGAAAGCCTCATCCGCCTCTTTGGCTTCGTCGATGGTGAACAGCCGCTCTTCGATTTCCATCTGCGCTTCTGCCGCCATGCGCAGCACGGCCTTGCGGGTAATGCCGTGCAGAATGTCGTTGGACAGCGGACGGGTGACGATCTTGCCGTTCCTGACGAAATAGGCGTTGTTGCTGGTGCCTTCGGTCACATAGCCGTCCTCGACCAGCCACGCATCGTCACAGCCCGCTTTCTTGGCCATCATCTTGCCCATCGACGGATACAGCAACTGCACGGTCTTGATGTCGCGGCGGCCCCAGCGGATATCCTCGATCGAAATGATCTTTGCACCCTTTTTGGCGGCCGGGCTGTCGGCCAGACCCGGCTTGTTCTGAGTGAACAGAACAAGGCTGGGTTTGGTATCCGCAGAGGGGAACACAAAGTCCCGGTCGCCGTCCGATCCGCGGCTCACCTGAAGGTAAATCAGACCCTCATCAATGCCATTCAGCTCCACCAGCTTTCGGTGGATCTCAAGAAGTTCTTCCTTGGTGCAGGGCTCGGCCATCTCCAACTCGTCCAACGAACGTTTGAGGCGCACGGCATGACCTTCGAAATCAATCAGCTTGCCGTCCAGAACGCTGGTGACTTCGTAAACGGCGTCTGCAAACAGAAAGCCTCGGTCAAAAATGGATACCTTGGCCTCGGTCTCGGGCAGGTACTCGCCATTCACGTAAACGGTGCGGGTCATGTATGTCTCCTCAGCCCCAAAGTGCCGCCACAGGCGGGTGCACTCCGGCGTCATCAAAAATCAGCGGGTTGTCGCGGTCTTCGGCCAACAGAAGCGGACCGTCAAGGTCCGTTACCATCGCTCCCTGCGCCAGCAATGTCGCAGGCGCCATCGCCAGCGAACTGCCGACCATGCAGCCAACCATCACGCGATAACCTTCGGCCAGTGCGTGTTCGCGCAACGCCAGCGCCTCTGTCAGACCTCCGGTTTTGTCGAGCTTGATGTTGACCACGTCATATTTGCCCTTCAGCGCAGGCAGGCTGGCCCGGTCATGACAGGATTCATCAGCACACACAGGTACCGGGCGGTCCATCCCGATCAGTGCCTCATCATCACTTGCAGGCAACGGCTGTTCGACCAGCGCCACACCCAGACGCACCAGATGCGGGGCAAGATCAGCATATACCTCAGCGGACCACCCTTCATTGGCGTCCACGATGATTTTTGCGTCAGGCGCGCCAGCGCGAACGGCTTCAAGCCGCGGCATGTCGTCCGGAGTTCCCAGCTTGATCTTCAACAGCGGCCGGTTCGCGTTTTCGGCCGCCTGCTTTTGCATCGCCTCAGGCGTATCCAGCGACAGCGTGTATGCCGTGATTTCAGGTCCCGGAATCGGCAAACCGGCCATTTCCCACACACGCTTGCCCGCGCGTTTTGCCTCCAGGTCCCAAAGCGCGCAATCAACCGCATTCCGCGCGGCACCAGCGGGCAGCAAACCAGTCAGCGCCTCCCGGGATATATTCGCAGGCAAACCCGCGATCTCGGCCTCAACCGAATCCAGCGTTTCGCCATACCGGGCGTATGGCACGCATTCGCCCCACCCCTGATGCGTCCCGTCCGAAATCCGAACGGTCAGCACCCTCGCCTCGGTTCGCGACCCGCGCGAGATGGTGAAGACCTGCGCCAGCCGAAACACATCGCGAGAAACTTCAATCTGCACGAACACGCTCCTTCATCTTTTTCCAAATACTCCCGCCGGAGGCAGAACAGCGCCTGCCGCCGGCGAAACGTTCAGATCACAACGCAGCCAGCGCGTCCACCAGCTTGCCCGACCCAAATCGGAACGGGTCCGTTGCCGGCAGGCCCATGTCGGCTTCGATTCTGGCCAGATAAGCGGTCGCATCTTCCTCGGACATGTGCTGAGTGTTGACCGATACGCCTACAACCTGACAGTCCGGGTTCGCCACTTTCGCAAGTGCCAGCGCCGTGTCGCGCAGGTCTTCCAGACTCGGCAGCTGGTAAGTCGGCAAGCCGCGCATATGCTCGCGCGTCGGTTCATGGCTCAGGATCAGCGCGTCAGGCTGGCCGCCGTGGATCAAGGCCATGGTCACACCCGAATAGGACACGTGGAACAGGGATCCCTGCCCTTCGATCAGGTCCCAGTGATCCTCGTCATTGTCAGGTGTCAGCCATTCGACAGAGCCCGCCATGAAATCCGCAATGACGGCGTCCAGCGGCACACCGTCACCAGTGATGAGGATCCCTGTCTGACCGGTTGCGCGGAAGGTGGATTTCATGCCGCGCTTGCGCATTTCAGCATCCATCGCCATCGCCGTGTACATTTTGCCCACCGAACAATCCGTCCCCACGGCCAAGCAGCGCTTGCCCTTGCGCTTGATGCCGTTGGCAATCGGGTAGTCCACCTCGGGCACCCGGACATCATGCAGCGTGCGCCCGGTGGCTTCTGCCACGGCAACCAGATCGGGCTCATCCCGCAACAGGTTGTGCAGACCCGAAGCCAGGTCAAACCCTTCCTCCAACGCCATGACCAGAACTTTTTTCCATTCCTGGCTGATCACACCGCCACGGTTTGCGACCCCGATCACAAGTGTCTTGGCACCAGCCTCACGCGCTTCGACCAAAGACATGTCGGTCAGACCCAGATCGGCCTTGCAGCCTTCCATCCGATACTGGCCCACGGCATTCTCCGGTCGCCAGTCCTTGATGCCAACAGCCACTTTGGCCGCCAATTGGTCGGGCGCATCGCCCAAAAACAGCAGATACGGTGTTTCGATCATCGCCATGCACTCCTTTGATTCCGGCGCAGGCTAAAGAACGCAGCAAACGAGCGTTTCGCATTTTCGCCCGGACGCACCCCACGCAATAGGATTATCTTGCATTAACCCGCAGAATTTCGGGACAATCTTGCAAGTTTTCAAACTGATTAAACTTTAGTCACCGTCGACGCACCGATTTTCGGCGAATGCTGCAACAGCATTGCCGCAGCTGCACAAAGGCGCTTGCGCCTGACCGCGCAATTTAATACCTCATTGAGCAAGAATACCGCAATTTCCTTTCTCGCACGAGGTCCCGATGAGCTTTCGCATCCAACCCGCCGCCCCTGCACGCCCGAACCGCTGCCAATTGTTCGGGCCGGGATCGAACACCAAGCTGTTCCCGAAAATGGCCGCTTCGTCTGCGGATGTCATCAATCTGGATCTTGAGGACTCGGTTGCCCCGTCCGACAAGGATGCAGCCCGTGCCAACGTGATCGAGGCGCTGAACACCGTCGAATGGGGCTCCAAATACATGTCCGTGCGGATCAACGGGCTGGATACACCCTATTGGTATCGTGATGTCGTGGACGTGCTGGAACAGGCCGGTGACCGCCTGGATCAGATCATGATCCCCAAAGTGGGCTGCGCCGAGGACGTCTATGCCGTGGATGCCCTTGTCACCGCCATCGAACGGGCCAAAGCGCGCACCAAGCCGATCAGTTTCGAAGTCATCATCGAATCCGCTGCCGGTATCGCGCATGTCGAGGCCATTGCCGCGTCCTCTCCCCGTTTGCAGGCGATGAGTCTTGGTGCCGCTGATTTTGCAGCCTCGATGGGCATGCAGACAACCGGCATCGGCGGAACGCAGGAAAACTACTACATGCTGCGCGAGGGCGAAAAGCACTGGTCCGACCCGTGGCACTGGGCACAAGCCGCCATCGTCGCCGCCTGCCGAACCCATGGGATCTTGCCGGTGGACGGGCCGTTCGGCGATTTTTCGGATGATGAAGGCTATATCGCGCAGGCGAAACGTTCGGCCACTTTGGGCATGGTCGGCAAATGGGCAATCCACCCCAAGCAGATCGCTCTGGCCAATCAGGTGTTCACCCCGTCAGACGAAGCTGTGTCCGAAGCGCGTGAGATTCTGGCGGCGATGGAACAGGCCAAAGCCAATGGCGAAGGTGCAACGGTCTACAAGGGCCGCCTGGTCGACATCGCCTCAATCAAACAGGCCGAAGTCATCGTCGCACAGTCCGAACTGATCGCCGCGAACGGCTGAACGTCATCTCTTTTCGATGTAGTCTTTTGACAATGCGCCTCCCATCAAAGGAGGTGCATTTTTTTGTGCCCTCGCCAAACCTTCGGACCACGCGCCCGCCTACCCGTTGTCGGATACCGCTTCGTTGTCTATCGCTTCGGGATACCGGCCGCCGCGCAACAATGTCAGGCGCTTGGCGGCCTTCCTGACATTTTCCTCGATGATTCTCTGATGCGCTTCGGTCGCCCGAACGGCGGGCAGAGCCACGGCCACGGCCCCGCACACCTTGTTGCTGGGGCCAAAATACGGGGCCGCTATCCCGATTACACCTTCCTCGAACGTGCCGCTTGAAATCGAAAGGCCTGTCTGACGGATCTGATCCAGTTGCTGCCGGATTACAGCCGCATCGGTTTGGGTTTGCGTGGTATGCGACTGCAAGGCGCCCCCTTCAATAAACGGCTCGACAAAGGCAGGGGCCGCGAAAGCCAGATAGGCCAGCCCCGAGGCCGTCGCGTGCAACGGCAGCGACTCGCCTGATCCAATGATAACCCGGTTCATGCTTTTGCTTTCGATCGTGGCAATATTGGCCAGCGTTTGGCCCGCGATGCGCGACGCATGCGCCGTTTCGCCCGTGATCGCATTCAGATCCCGCAACACGATCTTTACCGCATCGACAAGCGGAAAACTGGCCTCGCGCAATTGGGAAAACCGCAGAAACGCGGGGCCCAGATTGAACAAACGTGTTTCCTCGTCCTGTTCGACAAAGCCCTTGGATTCCAGCGCGGCTAAAAACCGCATCGTCGTCGCCTTGTTGTAACCGGACAATTTCGAAAGCTCACTCAGGCCGATACGGTGGCGTCTTTCATCAAAAAACTCCAGCAGGGACAGCGCCTTATGTACTGTTGATGGGCCTTCCGCCATGTCACCTCGCAAACCAGACCTGATGATCCTTACCCCATGCATGAATAGCTTGACAGAGCAGAAGGTCAAAGCAATATTTGATCCATCGGCTCAATATTTGAATTGACGCGCAGCGCAAGAAGAAGCAAATAGACGTCAGCGGACGTGTCGATCTGTCTCAGATCAAGGCGGCAGAACCCGTCGTTGGCGTATTCGCATGTCAGGGCGAAGGCAGCACAGGCTGACCGCCCGGATCGTAACTTATGGGACCCACCCGCCGCGCTGCGGTTATTGCTGTGCGGATGACAGAACGTCAAAGGAACAGGAAATGGCCAAGGCATTCGCCTCGCAGGGCGATCTGAGCGAAAAGAAAATCACCTTCGATGAAATCGGCGACGGGCTGTACGCTTTTACCGCCGAAGGGGACCCGAATTCCGGCGTCATCGTCGGCGATGACAGCGTGATGATCGTCGAGGCACAGGCCACACCGCGTCTGGCAAACAAGGTGATCGAATGTGTCCGATCCATTACTGACAAGCCGATCAGCCACGTGGTGCTGACACATTATCACGCCGTGCGCGTTCTGGGTGCCAGCGCCTTTGACGCCGGGCAGGTGATCATGTCGAACGCAGCCTACAATATGGTTCTGGAACGCGGGCAGGAAGATTGGGACAGTGAATTCCAGCGCTTTCCGCGCCTGTTCGAAGGACATGAGAGCATTCCTGGCCTGACCTTCCCGACAACGACCTTCTCGGACAGCATGACCGTGTTTCTGGGCAAACGCCGCGTCGACATCAAACAGATCGGCCGCGCCCATACGGCAGGCGACGCCATCATTCACGTGCCGGATCAGAACGTGATGTTCACCGGCGATATCGTCGAATATCACTCGGCCTGCTATTGCGGCGACGGGCATTTCGCCGACTGGGGTCAGACCCTGGACAACATCAAGGCCTATGACGTGGACGCCATCGCACCGGGGCGCGGCGATGCGCTGGTTGGAAAGGAGATGGTGGAAAAGGCCATCGAAAACACCCGCGACTTTGTAGACAGCACCTACCGGCCTGTTCGCAGGATTGCTGCCCGCGGCGGATCGCTGAAAGAGGCATGGGATGCCGTGCGCGCCGAATGCGACCCGAAATTTTCCGATTACGCGATCTATGAACACTGCCTGCCCTTCAACGTCGCCCGCGCCTATGACGAAGCCCGCGGTATCGCCCATCCCCGCATCTGGACCGCCCAGCGCGATCTTGAAATGTGGGAAGCCCTGCAAGGCTGACGAATTGGGGCCGGTTTGATTCAGATCGTGGCGACCCGAATCAGACGGTGAAACTATTGACCTGACGCTCTGGCGCTTGCGCGCCAGGGTTCGAATTTCTGCGCCCTGTTGCGCAACACCTGGGGAGAGAGCCTGTGAACAAGATTTTCGAAGACCCTCTTTATGCATACGAGCCCAGCCCGGATCAGACCGCGCCGACACCGGTGCGTCACAAGGTCATTGTTGTCGGCGCGGGCCCGGTCGGGTTGGCCGCTGCCATCGATCTTGCACAGCAAGGGGTCGAGGTTGTCGTGCTGGATGACAATGACAAGGTCAGCTTTGGCAGCCGGGCCATCTGTTTCGCCAAGCGTCCGCTGGAAATCCTCGACCGACTGGGATGCGGCCAGGCGATGGTCGACAAGGGCGTCGTCTGGAATAAGGGCAAGGTGTTCTTCGATGACCGGCAGGTCTATCATTTCGATCTGCTGCCCGAGGACGGGCATCAGCGCCCGGCTTTCATCAATCTTCAGCAATATTACTTCGAGCAGTTTCTGGTCGAACGGGTTCGCGAAATGCAGGCGCAGGGCGCACCGATCCAGATCCGGGGCCGCAACAAGGTCGAGGCGGTCGGCACCCATCCCGATCACGTCAGGCTTGAGGTGGAAACGCCCGAAGGCTCGTACACCATAGAAGCAGATTGGGTGATCGCCTGCGACGGGGCCGGATCGCCAATGCGGGCCATGTTGGGCAAGGACTTTGTTGGTCGTGTGTTCGAGGACAACTTCCTGATTGCCGACGTGATCATGGAGGCCGACTTCCCGTCCGAGCGCTGGTTCTGGTTCGATCCGCCCTTCAACAAGGGGCAATCCGCGTTGCTGCACAAACAACCGGACGGCGTCTGGCGCATCGACCTGCAACTGGGCTGGGACATCGACAAAGAGCGCGAGAAGCGCCCCGAAAACGTTATCCCGCGTCTCAAGGCTATGTTGGGCGATGATGTCGAGTTCGAGTTGGAGTGGGTCAGCATCTACACCTTCCAGTGCCGCAGGATGGAACAGTTCCGCCATGACCGGGTGATCTTTGCCGGCGACAGCGCGCATCAGGTCAGCCCGTTTGGCGCGCGCGGTGCCAACTCGGGCCTGCAGGACACGGACAACCTGTGCTGGAAACTGAAGCTGGTGATCGACGGTCTGGCCCCGGAAACGCTTCTGGACAGCTATGATATCGAACGTATCCACGGGGCGGATGAGAATATCCTGAACTCGACCAGGTCCACGGATTTCATCACACCGAAATCCCAGATGTCCCGCATCATGCGCGACGCGGTGCTGGATCTGAGCGAACATTATGAATTCGCCCGTCCGATGGTGAACTCCGGTCGGTTGAGCGTTCCCTGCACCTATGATGGCTCGCCCCTGAATTCGGCGGATGCGCTGAACGGGCCGGCTTCGACCCGTCCGGGCTCGCCCTGCCCAGATGCGCCATTGGGGGACGGCTTCCTGCTGCCGAAACTGGCCGGGAAGTTCACCCTGATGACCATTGATGCCGATGCCCCGGATGAGATCGAGGTGGACGGCATCACGGTTTCGCGCCTGGCCCTGTCGATCAAGGACGACCGGACAATGGCCCTGAAACGCCGCTATCTGGGTGATGCGCCGCAGGGGGTCTATCTGATCCGACCGGATCAGCATGTGGCGGCGCGACGCGACACCTACGAAGAAAACGCATTCCGGCATGCGGTCCGCCGCGCCACAGGTAAGGAGTAATCGCCATGGCCGATCTGATCCTCACACCAAATTTCGACAATACCGATGGGTTCTACGCCGATCTGCTGGATGCACATGAAGGGCTGGACAAGGCACAGGGGGACGCGCTGAACGCGCGCCTGGTGCTGGTTCTGGCCAACCATATCGGGGACAACGACGTGCTGCGACAAGCCCTGCGCGCCGCGTCGCTTCAACAGGAGGACAACACGTGAAAATCGAGAAAATCCACCACGTCGCCTATCGCTGCAAGGACGCCAAGGAAACCGTCGAATGGTACGGCAAGATGCTGAACATGGATTTC
Organism: Ruegeria sp. CG4; assembly: GCF_056537185.1. Taxonomy (NCBI): domain Bacteria; kingdom Pseudomonadati; phylum Pseudomonadota; class Alphaproteobacteria; order Rhodobacterales; family Roseobacteraceae; genus Ruegeria; species Ruegeria sp. CG4. Next base: position 18,312 of record NZ_JBQFRB010000013.1, read on the forward strand.
ATCCTGGCCATTGCCGAGGATCACGTACCATCGACCCACGAGCCTGATCCCTATATGCATCTGTTTCTGGATGCGGGTGACGGCAACGTTCTGGCCTTTTTTGAGCTGCCGACCAAGCCCGAAATGGGGCGCGATCCCAACACGCCGATCTGGGTACAACACATCGCCTTCAAGGTGAAAGACCGCGAGACGCTGCTGCAGTTCAAAGACCATCTGGAAGCCAACGGTGTCGAGGTTCTGGGCGTCACCGACCACTCCATCTTTCACTCGATCTACTTCTTCGACCCCAACGGGCACCGGGTCGAACTGGCCTGCCCCGATCCCGAGGAAGAGGCGATGCTCAAGCGCATGGATGAGGTCAAATGGCTGATGCTGGATGAATGGTCAAAGACCAAGAAGGCCCCGAAACACGCCGACTGGCTGCATGCCAAAGAACTGAACAAATAACGTGGCAAAAAGGCCGCCTGTTTTTGCATAACAGGCGGCCTTTGTTCTCAGCTATCTCGGAACGTCCAGCCCGTATTTGTCAAGAATGGCCGAGGTCGCGGCAATCCAGCGATCGCGCAGTTCGGCATTCCCGGTGCGGCGCAGCCCCAGCGCCTGAAGCTCTTTCAGCCGCGCCGGGTCATCCCCCCCGAAGGAAACGGCGACGCGTGGCCACCAGTAGTTGACCGACGCCTGAATCGCGGCCGTATCACCATCCTCTGCCAGTCTGGCCACACCTTCCTCGGCCAGCTCGGCGTGGCGCGCCTCAACCGGTGCGATTGCACGAAAGGCTTCGGCCAGAGGTTGATATGAGACACTGCTGAATTCGGCCAGTTGCACGCCGACAGCGCACCCCATGATCAGGTTCATGACCACTGCGTCCGTCCACCCTTCAAGCGGATAATTGAAGACGGCAAGTCGCATATCATGTTCGTTGCGGGTCGCGCCAATATCGGCTGAACGGTCCAGCCGCGCAGCCCAGGGGTGGTGCGTCGCGTAGCGTTTCGTATTGACACCGAACTCACCCATGATGGTCAGGACACGATCGGCGTTATCGGTTTTCTCCAACACGATCTTGGCGGCGGCAATACGTTCCTTGATGCCCGGGCCGGTGTTAATGACGTCGGCAAACCCGGCGGCACCGGCCAGCTCGCTGTCCACAAAGGTCGCCATCAGCTTCATCAGTTCGGCGCGATACCGCGAAGGCACGTTCGAAGGGTTTGTCAGCACCCCACCCTGCGCAAGGTAGCTTTCAATGCTCATATCATCCGGCATGACAGGTCCCCTTCTTTATTGATCATAATCGACGACGACAGTGTCGGTCAGTGGAAAGGACTGACAGGACAGAACATAGCCCTTCTCGACCTCATAATCCTCCAGCGCATGGTTGGTCACCATCTCCACCTCGCCCTCAATCACTTTGCAGCGGCAGGTCGAACAGACCCCGGCCTTGCAAGCATAGGGCGCATCCATCGCGTTCTGCAAAGCCGCGTCCAGCAGCGTCGTGTCCTTGGGCATATCGATGGTCTGGGTTGCGCCGTCCAGCGTGATGGAGGCCTTTGCCGTATTGGCGCTGCTGGCGGCATCCTTGGCCTTGGCCTTGCGCTTCAACCGACCGGGCTGGGCGCTGGCGAAAAGTTCGAATTTGATCTGACCGTCATCCAGTCCATGATCACGCAATGCACGGGCTATGCCCAACATCATCGGCTCGGGGCCGCAAATGAATGCGGTATCGACATTTTCGATGTCGATCCAACCGGTTTTGAATAGTTGCGCGCATTTCTCTTCCGTCACCATTCCGGTGAACAGATCGATTTCCTGGGCATCCGTTTCGAGCACATGGATGACGTTGAAACGTCCCATAAAGCTATTCTTAAGGTCCTCAAGCTCCTCGCGGAACATGATCGAGTTCACGCTCTTGTTGGCGTAAACAAGCGTGAAACTGGAATTGGGTTCACGTGACAGGGTGGTTTTCAGGATCGACAGCACCGGGGTAATGCCGGACCCGCCCGCGAAACCCAGATACTGCTTCTCGTTTCCGGCATCCAGTTCGGTAAAGAACCCACCCATCGGAGGCATCACCTGAATGGTATCCCCCACCTTCAGGTCTTCGTTGGCCCAAGTCGAAAACGCGCCGCCATCGACCCGCTTGATGCCGACCTGCAGGACACCGTCATCCTTGCCCGCACAGATCGAATAGGATCGGCGCAGTTCCTCACCGTCAAAGTCGCGGCGAAATGTCAGGTACTGGCCTTGCGTAAAGTCGAACTCGGCAGCCGCACCATTCTCGGGCTTCAGCGTCACGACCACTGCATCGCGGATCGTTTTGCGGATGTCTGTGACTTCAAGATCATGAAAGCGCGCCATGGGTTCCTCCCTCAGATGCACTTGAAATAGTCGAACGGTTCCAGGCAGTCGCAACACCGCCACTGCGCCTTGCAGGGGGTCGAGCCGAACTGGCTGAGTTTTTCGAGATGGTTGCCACCACAACGCGGACAGCGTTCGGGTCCGCCTGCCGGTTGCGGCGGTGCGATGCCGAACTCTTCCAGACGCACGCGCCCCTTGTCCGACAGCCAGTCGGTGGTCCATGCAGGTGAAAGCTGACGGCGCAGTTCAAGCCTGTCGATCCCCTTTTCGCGCAGCGCCGTCTGGATATCCAGATTGATGACGCTGGTCGCCGGGCAACCCGAATAGGTTGGTGTGACGGTGACAACCAAAAGATCATCTTCCCACGCGACGTCGCGGATGATCCCCAGATCCACCAGAGAGATCACGGGGATTTCCGGATCGGGCACATGGTCCAGCCACTGCCAGATTTCACCGACGGAGGGCCGCGCCATCACTGTCACCACCGGCAACCGGGATAGGCACGCGGCAGCCACTGCATCGTGCACAGCAGATGGCCCAGATGTTCGGTATGCATCTGGCCGGTGCGACCACCCTTATGGGCAAAGCGGCTTTCGGGAATGATCAGCGTCGCCTCGGAAAGGACCCGGCCCACCAGCGTATCGTATTCTTCACGCAACTGGCCGGGGTCGCTCGAGATACCGGCCGTAACCATGGCCTCATCGACCGCGTCGCCTTCAAACATCTCTCCGACATAGGGCCAAAGGTAGTTCAGGGCGGCCTGCATCCGGTTATGGCTTTCCTCGGTTCCGTCTCCCAGACCGACAACCGTGTCGGCAGATCTTTCCAGGTGATACGCCACTTCTTTGCTGACCTTTTCAGCGATCTCGGCCACAGTCCGATCCGACGATCTGATCAGTCGGCCCAGCATGATGGAATGCCACGCATCGAACAGAAACTGACGCATCAGGGTCTGACCGAAATCACCATTGGGCATCTCGACCAGCAGAACGTTGCGAAAATCCCAGACGTCGCGGAGAAAGGCCAGATCGTCCGCCGACTTGCCTTCGCCCTCAACTTCGGCCGCATAACCCAGCCAGAGCTGCGTCTGACCGATCAGGTCCAGCGCCGTATTGGCAAGCGCGATGTCCTCTTCCAGCACGGGCGCGTGACCGCACCATTCGGACACCCTGTGCCCGAGGACCAAAGTGTTGTCGCCCATCCGCAGCAGGAACTGCAGCAGGGCCTGTTTGTCGACTTCTGCCATCACATATGCCCCACTTCGTCCGGGATGTCATAAAAGGTCGGGTGGCGGTAGACCTTGCTCTCGGACGGTTCGAACAGGGGGCCTTTCTCGCCGGGTGCGGTGGCCGCGATGTGCCGGGCTTCAACCACCCAGATCGACACGCCTTCGTTGCGGCGCGTATAGACATCGCGCGCGTTCTTGATCGCCATTTCGGCATCCGGTGCATGTAGCGAACCAACATGCCGGTGGCTCAGCCCATGCTGGCCGCGGATGAAGATTTCCCAAAGGGGCCATTCATTTTTCATAGCGGAACCTCCTGATTACTCTGCCGCGTGCTTGCGGGCGGCTTTCTTGCGGGCATGTTCCAGCAAGCCGTCGCGCACCCACGCGCCGTCGTCCCACGCCTTGTTGCGCGCAGCCAGCCTGTCCACGTTGCACGGACCATTGCCCTTGATGACGTTGAAGAACTCGGACCAGTCCGGGTCGGTATAATCGTAGTGGCCGCGCTCTTCGTTCCATTTGATGCTGGGATCCGGCAAATCGAGGCCAAGGAACTCGATCTGCGGAACCGTCTGGTCCACGAACTTCTGGCGCAGCTCGTCATTGGTGTTGATTTTGATCTTCCACGCCATCGACTGCGCCGAGTGCACCGAATCCTTGTCGGAGGGGCCGAACATCATCAAAGACGGGAACCACAGCCGGTTCAGCGCGTCCTGCGCCATTTTCTTCTGCTCGGGCGTACCTTCAGCCATCTTGCGGATGGCGTCATAACCCTGCCGTTGATGAAAACTCTCTTCTTTGCAAATGCGGATCATCGCACGCGAGTACGGCCCGTACGATGTGCGCTGCAACGGCACCTGATTCATGATCGCCGCACCATCCACCAGCCAGCCGACGGCACCGATATCCGCCCAGTTCAGGGTCGGATAGTTGAAGATCGACGAATACTTCATGCGCCCGTCCAGCAACATTTCGGTGATCTCGTCGCGGCTGACCCCAAGCGTTTCCGCCGCACAGTAAAGATACAGACCATGCCCGGCCTCATCCTGCACTTTGGCCAGCAGGATCGCCTTGCGTTCCAGTGTGGGCGCACGGGTGATCCAGTTGCCTTCGGGAAGCTGGCCGACGATTTCTGAATGCGCATGCTGGCCGATCTGGCGGATCAGGGTCGCCCGGTAATCATCCGGCATCCAATCCCTTGGTTCGACCTTGATATCGCGGTCGATCTTGTCCTGAAACTCGCGCTCCTGATCCGTCATCTCGTCTTTGGATTTGACGCCGGTTCCGGCCGTTTTCACAAGTTGAGCATACATCTGGGGTCTCCTCCCTTAGACGCGTTCAAGGATCAGGGCGACGCCCTGACCCACGCCGACGCACATGGTGCAAAGCGCATAGCGCCCGCCCGAGCGTTGCAGTTGATAAGCCGCGGTCAGCACGATGCGGGCCCCCGACATGCCCAGCGGATGACCCATTGCAATGGCACCGCCATTGGCATTCACGTGCGGTGCATCATCGGCAACACCAAGCTCGCGCAGCGTGGCAAGACCCTGAGCCGCAAACGCCTCGTTCAATTCTATCACATCCATCTGATCGATACTCAGACCGGCGCGGGCCAGCACCTTGCGGCTGGCCGATACCGGGCCGATGCCCATGACGCGCGGCTCGACACCCGTAGCGGACATTCCCACCACGCGCGCCATCGGTGTCAGGCTGTTCTTGTGCGCTGCCACCTCGCTGGCCAGAAGCAGCGCCGCTGCGCCATCGTTCACACCCGAGGCATTACCCGCGGTCACGGTTTTGTCGGGGCCATTCACACCTTTCAATCCGGCCAGCTTCGCAGCATCGGTTCCGGGGCGGGGATGTTCGTCCGTATCCACGACAACCGGATCGCCCTTGCGCTGCGGGACCGAGACCGGGGTGATCTCATCCCGGAAAATCCCCGCCTCATGCGCTGCTTGCCAGCGAGCCTGGCTGCGGGCCGCGAAGTCGTCCTGATCCTGACGGCTTACGCCATAGTCTTCGGCCACGTTATCAGCCGTTTGCGGCATGCTGTCCACGCCGTACATGTCTTTCATCTTCGGGTTTACGAACCGCCAGCCAATCGTTGTGTCATAAACCGCATTAGCGCGGCTAAAGGCGCTGGTGGCCTTGGGCATGACGAAGGGCGCGCGGCTCATGCTTTCCACGCCGCCCGCAATTGCCAGATCGAAGTCGCCGGCCCGGATTCCACGCGCGGCCATGCCCACCGCGTCCATGCCGCTGGCGCACAGCCGGTTCACGGTGGTTCCCGGAACATCAACCGGCAAACCGGCCAGCAGCGCCGCCATACGCGCCACATTCCTGTTGCTTTCACCGGCCTGATTGGCATCGCCAAAGATCACGTCATCCACACTGGCCCAGTCCACCTGCGGATTCCGGGCCATCAGTGCAGCGATCGGCACCGCCGCAAGGTCATCTGTTCTGACCGAAGACAACGCGCCACCGTACCGGCCAATCGGGGTACGTGTCGCGTCACAAATGAATGCGTCCATCAAAGGCCTCCTGTCGCAACGGCCGGAAATACCAACCGTATGGTCGGTTAATACGGGTCGCGATGATTCGAAGCAAGAAATATGTTACGGCTTTTTTGCCATTTCTGAATCAATGTAACTTATTGTTCGACACACCGACCTTCGCCACCGGGAAATACCGCGATCACTATCCGGTCAAAGCGGATTCAAGCGCCTCGATCGAAGGGCGCGGCAACCTGTCGAGGATCTGGAAAACAACCTTTCGGCAGGCCGGACCCTTCCACGCCTCGGGCAGAAACTCTGACGGCAAATCCGGGTGCCGCAAAACGATGCGGCGCCAGCTGTGAACGATCAGGACCCGCAGCACCGCCGCCTGGAACGGATCGCCGACACCCGAGGCCGGAATGCTCTCCTGAACCGCCCGCAATCGGGTCAGAAGCTGTTTATATCCTTCGTTCAGCGCATCTGGTCCGCAACGTTCGCGCAGCCAGCGGGGAACCGAGAGGTCGCCCCTTTGAACAATAAACAGGTCTTCGATACCTTCCGGAGCCTCACCGGGAGCCATCGCTGCCGTGCTGCTCAGTGGAATGTAGTCACCGGTCAGCAGCAGATCGGCCAGTTCCTGCCGGGACCCGTCCGAACTGTCCGCGATAAGGACATGCCAGGTTTCCGGGCGCACGGTTTCGCGGGCGTAGATGCGCGGCACCGCTGCGGCGCTTTGAGCGCGCCCGAACGCCGTCAGGCTGTGCGTGCTGTTGCGCCCGCTCCGGGTGCTTTCGATCCAGCCCTCCTTGCGCAGTCGGTGCAAAGCAACGCGGGTCGCTTCTGACTTTATCCCGGCAAGCCCGGTCAGCCGGGTGATAAGGGCACCGCTGATCTGATCGGTCTCGTTCTGGGCCAGATCGCCAAAAATCGATACCAGCACCGACCAGACCCGCTGCGTGCCGGACGCCGTCAGCTGGGCAATACAGGTTTCGAACCAGTCAGAATGCGGATCCTTCATTGCCTAAGTATAGCCCGGCCAAAGGAAATTGCCATCCGACCTGCTTCAGTAGGCTACCATTGTCAGCAATTCATATTCCGCCACCAGATCACCATCCTGGTTGGTCAGCGACACGTGCCAGCGCACTTCTCCGTATTCATCATTGCGCCCGGTCTTCTTCATGACAGTCAACCGCACCTTGATCGCATCGCCTGCTTCCACCGGCTTCATGAAACGCAGATTGTCCAGCCCGGTATTGGCCAGAACCGGACCTTCGTTGGGTTCCACAAACAGACCCGCCGCAAACGAAAGCAACAAATAACCATGCGCCACACGACCAGGGAAGAACGGGTTCCGCTCGGCCGCGGCCTGATCCATATGGGCGTAGAAAGTGTCGCCCGTGAAATGCGCGAAATGCTCGATATCGTCCATGGTGATGGTGCGCGGTGCCGTATGAATGGTCTCGCCAATCGCCAGATCGTGATACCGGCGGGTAAAAGGATGCGCCGGGCCTTTGATCTCGGTCGCACCGGAAACCCACCTGTCGCCGATCGCGGTCAGGATATCGGGCGAGCCCTGAATTGCCGTGCGCTGCATGTAATGCTGCACCCCTCGCACACCACCCATCTCTTCGCCGCCTCCGGCGCGACCGGGGCCGCCGTGGACCATGTGCGGCAACGGAGACCCGTGGCCCGTCGCTTCCTTCATCGAATCCCGGTTGTTGAAATACAAACGCCCGTGATAGGCCCCGGCCCCCATGACAATCTCGCGCGCGACGGATGGGTCGCGGGTGATCACGGACGCCACCAGTGAACCCTGCCCCTTGTTCGCCAATTCAACCGCATGGTCCAGATCACGATAACCCATGATGGTGCTGACCGGGCCGAAGGCCTCGGTATCGTGCACGCGCCGGGCCGTATCAGGGCTGGCGCAATGGAACAGCATCGGTGGAACAAAGGCGCCCTTTTCGGCATCCGCACCGTCAATGGCGAAGTCTTCAGGATTGCCGAAAACCCGCTCGGCCTCCTGCCCGATGATCGCGGCTTTTTCCAGAACATCGCGCCTCTGGCCTTGTGATACGAGCGCGCCCATGCGGGTGGTTTCAAGCCTCGGATTGCCGACGACCGTCTTTGCCAATCTGTCCGAAAGCGCATCGATCACAGCCTGAACATGGGTTTCCGGCGCGATGATACGGCGGATGGCCGTACATTTCTGCCCCGCCTTGGTTGTCATTTCGCGCTGAACTTCCTTGATGAACAGGTCGAACTCGGGCGTTCCGGGTTCCGCGTCCGGCCCCAGAACCGAGGCATTCAGGCTGTCCTGTTCCGCCACAAACCGCACCGAGTTTTCAAGGATCACCGGATTGGCACGCAGTTTCAGCGCCGTTTCGGCCGAGCCGGTAAAGCTGACCACGTCCTGCATTCCCAGCCGGTCGAGCATATCGCCCAGTCCGCCAGTCACCAACTGCAAGGCACCCGTGGGCAAGATGCCTGAATCCAGCATGATGCGCACGCACAACTCCGTCACGTAGCAGGAGTTGGTGGCCGGTTTTACAATCGCCGGAACCCCGGCCAACAACGTTGGCGCCAGTTTTTCCAACATGCCCCAGACCGGGAAGTTGAATGCGTTGATATGCACCGCGACGCCCTGCAACGGGGTGCAGACATGCTGGCCCAGGAACGTTCCGTTGCGCGACAATTGCTCGACCTCGCCGTCCAGGAAGACATGCCCGTCAGGCATCTCGCGACGCCCCTTGGACGCATAGACAAAAGTCGTGCCGATGCCGCCATCGATGTCGATCAGGTGGTCGGATTGAGTCGCGCCTGTATCGAAAGACAGATCATACAGTGCCTGTTTGTGCTGCCCCAGATGCATGGCCAGCGCCTTCAGCATCTTTGCCCGCTCGTGGAATGTCATCCTGCGCAAGGCAGGCCCGCCTAAATCCCGCGCGTGGTCCAGCATTGCCTGCACGTCCAGCGCGTTGTTACCCGCGGTCGCGATTACGTCTCCGGTGACTGCACTGGCGATGGAACGGGCGCCTTCACCCGGCGCAATCCATTCACCGGCGGCAAAGCTGGAAATCTGTTGGATGGTCATATGTGCCTCCTCATCCTTGGCATCCGGTCGGCGAATTTGGCCGGGTCGTTCGGATCAAACTATTATTAACCGATCGGTCGGTCAAATATAAAACAGCAAAAATGCCTATCCATGCCGCATCTATGCCACCCGAGCTGGCAGACGGGCAAAGCCGCGAAACCTGATGCGATTTCCTCTTTGCGCACCCTCCTGCAACTCAAAATCGGGAAAGCGCTCGAGAAAACGGCCAACGGCAACACGCCCTTCCATTCGCGCCAGAGTCAGCCCGACGCAGGTATGCGGTCCGCCGGCAAAGGCGTGATGTTTGTTGGGACGGCGATCCAGTTTCACGGTATCGGGGTCGTCAAACTGGCGCGGATCACGGTTGGCAGCACCAATACAGAGGTGAATATCCGTACCCGCCGGGATCATGTGACCATGGAATTCAACTGCCTCGGTGGTCAGGCGATTGCCGAACTGGTTGGGGCTTTCCAGCCGCAGGAATTCGTCCACCGCCGTCGTGATCAGGTCGGGTCTGGTCCGAAGTTCAGCCCGTTTATCCGGGTGCCTGTGCAACAGATCAAGCGCGTTACCGATCAGATTTGTGGTGGTTTCGTGACCGGCATTCAGAATGAAGATACAATTCTGATACAGCTCAACTTCGGTCAACCGTTCGTCCACATCACCTTGCATCAGCCGGGTCAGGACGTCTGTTTCCGGGTCGCCCGGACTGGCGCGGCGGCCGTCGATGATCCGGCGCAGGTATTCGACGAAATCGGCGACAGCGCGATTGCCCTGCTCCTCCTGCTCGGGCGTCAGCTTGGGCTCAAGCGCCCCAAGTATCGCGAGCGACCAGTCCCGCAAAGGCTCACGCTCGTCACGGGGAATGCCCAGAAGATTTCCGATGATCTCGATGGGAATGGCGCCGGCAAAATCTTCGATCAGTTCGACTTGGCCCTTGGCCTGCATCTCGTCCAGCAGGCGATCAACCAGTTCGACCAGACCCGGCTCCATCTGCGCCAGCGCGCGGGGGTTCAGCGCGCCGACCATCACCTTGCGCACACGGGTGTGCAACGGCGGATCGTTGAACACCAGACTGGTGGTGTGGTGTTCGTATAATGCGCTATCGACCCCGTATTTCGGGCCAAAAACCGCCTTCTTGTCCGAAATGAAACGGCGTGTATCGCGATACACCAGATCCAGATCTTCGTATCTGGACAGGATCACGCTGCCATCCGGCTGCAGACAAACGGGCGCATCCTCGCGCAAAGCGGCGTAGGTCGGATACGGGTCCTGATGGAACCCCTCGGGAAGTGCGGTCAGCGCGAACATCAGTGCCCCATCGCGCCCATCTGCTCGGGCAGGACCAGCACCAGCCAAGGCACCAGAACGATCAACGCCAGGCGGAAGATGTCGGCAACCCAGAATGGTGTCACGCCCCGGAAGATCGTTCCGGTCGACACATCGCCCACCACGCCTTTCAGGATGAACACGTTCAGACCGACGGGCGGAGTTATCAAGCTGATCTCGGTCACAACGACCACGACGATACCGAACCAGATCGGGTCATAGCCCAGCGACGTGACCAGCGGGAAAAAGATCGGCACCGTCAGCAGCAGCATCGAAAGCGATTCAAAAACGCAGCCAAGGATGATGTAGATGCCCAGGATCATCAGGATCACCACGAAAGGCGACACTTCATACGCCGTGACCAGCGCAATCAACGCTTCGGGCAAACCAGCCAGGTTGATGAAATTCGAAAAGATCTGCGCCCCAATCAGCACCGAGAACAAGGCCGCGGCTGTATATGACGTCTCCTTCAGCACCTCGAATGTCGAACTCAGCGTCAGGCCGCCGCGCGACAGGGCGATCAGGAACGCGCCCATCGCACCCATACCCGCCGCTTCGGTCGGGCTGAAGGTCAGGTTCAGCGGGTGAAAATCAAACGCGCCGTAGAGGCCCCCGATAACCAGGAAGAACAACAAAAGCACGGCCCAGACGGATCGCAGCGCCGTCAGACGCTCGCCCCAGCCGTGGCGTTCACCGGCAGGGCCTGAATCAGGCTTGCGCCAGACGGTCCAGCGCACCGCGAACAGGTAGAACAGGATGCCCATCATCCCCGGCAATATCCCGGCGACAAACAGCTTCCCGATCGAGGTTTCGGTCAGCAGGCCATAGATCACCAGAATGACCGAAGGCGGTATCAGAATGCCCAGCGTCCCGCCTGCCGCAATCGAGGCGGTCGACAACTCGTCCGAATAGCGATAGCGCCGCATTTCGGGCATCGCAACCTTGGACATTGTAGCAGCCGTGGCCAGAGACGACCCGCAGATTGCCGAAAAACCACCGCAGGCGGCGACGGTCGCCATCGCGATACCGCCCCGAAAATGCCCCAGGAAAGCGTTCGAAACCGCGTAAAGTTCACGCGCCAATCCGCCTTTATTGACGAACAGGCCCATCAGGATGAACAGCGGCACAACCGACAGGCCATAGTCCTGCGCGGTGTCCGTGATCTGGCGGCCCACCATCGACATGGCGGCCTTGAGCCCCCGTTCCGAAAAAATCGCGCCGCCTCGTTCGTAGGCGAAGCCAAACGTGCCAACCAAACCCATCGCAAAGACAATGGGCAAACGAAGCAGCACCAGAACCAGTACCAGTGCGAAACCGATCAGGGCTGCGGTCATTGGGTCTGCTCCGACAGGGCGTGGGGTGCAAAGATGTACATCAGACCGGTAATCACCATCGCGATGGCAGCAATAACGGTGAAGAAGGTGATGAACCAGCCGACATAGAAGACCGGGATCGACAGGTATTCTGTGACGTCCCCGTAGTCGCGCGCGCGCTCGGACAGGATCCAGACCCTGTTGATTGGCCAGATCAGCATGATCCCCGATGCCAGGTAAACCACAGCGTCACGGGCCCGGCTAAGGCGAAGACGGGAAAACAGACCGTCTGTCAGATCGACCGCGATCTGGCCTTTTCCCGCGGAAATCATGGGCAGGACTGAAAACACGAGAATGGCCATCAAAATCCGGGTCAGTTCGGTCGCAGCCTCGATCGGAGCATTGAAAACCGAGCGCAGGATGACATCGCAGAATGTCATCACCATCAGGATGAACAGGGCCACACAGGCCAGCAGCGTCGGAAAAAAACTGGCGCGCCGCGCCCAGATCACGAGGTTTCGCATGATTATGTCTCTTGCCGGTAAAAAAATGGCTGGTGGGAAACCCCACCAGCCGGGCAGCCTTACTGAGCCGCCATTTCTTGCACGATCAGGTCATAGGTTGCCTGCGCGTCGATACCGGTTTCATTGACTTCGCCAATCACCTTGCTTCGAACGTCGGCCGCAATCTGATTGAACTGTTCAAGATCTTCTGCGGACGCGGCGTTGATGCTGTTGCCATCCGCCGCCTCGGTCGCTTCGCGCCCGATGGCGTCGATCTGGTCCCAGATCTTGCCGATCTCACGGCTCAGCGGCTCGCCAAAGACTTTCTCTTCCAGTGCCTTCTGCAGATCTTCGGGCAAGTCGGCAAACGTATCTTCGTTCATAATGAACGCAAACGAGCCGCGATAGAGCCCGCCGGGCACTTCGTAAACGTTCTGTGCGACCTCGGTCAGCTTGAAGCCTTTGCGGGATTCAAACGGCATGACAACGCCATCCGCCGCTTTGGACGCGAGCGTTTCATAGACCTTGGGGGCCGGAACCTGAATGCCGGTTGCGCCCAGCGCCGTTCCAACGTCGCCACCCACACCACCGGGGATACGTACCTTCAGCCCCGAGACCTGATCCAGCGATGTCACCGGAGCGCTTGAATGCAGCTGCGCCGGACCGTGCGTGTGCAGCGCGATCAGCTTGACCCCGCGATGCTCGTCGGCCGCTTTCAGGTACTTCTCATAGGCGCGCCAATAGGCGACCGATGCGGCCTCGGCCGATCCTTCGTACCCGGGCAGTTCGATCATCTTTGTAGTGACGAAGCGACCCGGCTGGTAGCCGTGGAAAATGATCGAGGCATCTGCTGCGCCATCCATGATCAGGTCCATTTGCGCGGGCGGAGGTGCAAGGCCAAGTTTCAGCTCGGCGGTGACTTTACCATCCGTGGCTTCTTCGACCATTTCGGTGAATTTCGGCCACATCATTGCGTTGATGCCATGGGTCGGCGGGGCCCAGCTGGAAATGGTCAGCGTGTAATCCGCCGCCAGCGCCACAGTACCCGAAACGGCCAGCGCGGCCGAGGCAAGAAGGGTACTCAACTTAGTGAACTTCATGGATCTGTCTCCTCCCAGTGAAACATGAGTTAAGAATGCGTTAATGGTCCTTTTTGTAACCATCAACGGGTTTAGAGCTTTCGGGCACCGCCGCCAACTTCCAGGACGCGGGGCTTTCGGACGCCACCAACTGCATGGCTTCCAACGTTTTTTTCCATCCCACCTCAGTCGCGTATTGCATCGGGCCGCCGCGCCAGCGTGGGAAACCATAGCCATGGATCTGAACCATATCGACGGCATCCGTGGTTTCGGCGATACCTTCCCTGACAATCAGCGCCCCTTCGTTGGCGAGAACGGCCAGAATACGGGAGGTGATTTCCTCAGCCGAAAACTCCCGGCGTGTAATGCCCTGCTCGGCAGAATATGTTTTGATCAGCGCCTCGACCTCGGGGTCGCGGATCGGTGCGCGGTTGCCGTCTTCGTAACGATACCAGCCTTTACCGCTGCGCTGCCCAAAACGCTCCAACACGCAAAGCTGATCGGCGATGGTGACGTACCGCTCCTGCGGATCACGCGTGACCGCGTTGCGTTTTCTGTTGGCCCAGGCGATCTGCAACCCGGTCAGGTCTTGCAATTCATATGGCCCCATCGGCATTCCAAAAGCGCGCATCGCGGCGTCAATCTGATACGGCATGGCACCATCGGCCAGCAGGTAATCCGCCTCGCGCCTGTATGCGGCCAGCATTCGGTTGCCGATAAATCCGTCACATATTCCCGACAGGACCGGAACCTTGCGCAACGTCTTGCCCAAAGTAAAACCTGTCGCGATTACCTCGGCACTGGTGTGAGGGGTTTTCACGATCTCAAGCAGTTTCATGACATGTGCCGGGCTGAAGAAATGCAGCCCCAGACAACGGGCGGGGTTTTGCACCCCTTCGAATATGTCGACAGGATCAAGATAAGACGTGTTGGTGGCCAAAATGGCGTCCGGGTTCATGTGGGCGGAAAGGTCTGCAAAAACCGTGCGCTTGACGCTCAGATCTTCGAATACCGCCTCGATCGCCAGATCCGCGTCTGCGGCGCCAGAATAATCGTCCACGGCGCTGAAGGCCGACAACCGATCCTGCATCTGCTCTTCGGTCATTCTGCCGCGCTTTACCGCCCCGTTCAAAAGCTCTGAAACGCGCGCCTCCGCCGCTGTCGCCGCCTCGGCATCACGTTCGATCAGGGTTACAGCAAGACCACCGTTCAGCGCGGCCGTGGCGATCCCGGCCCCCATAAGCCCGCCGCCGACCACAGCGATTCTGTTAATCGCGCGGGGTGAGGCACCCTGAATTGCCGATGGCTTGGTCACTGTCCGCTCCGCAAAAAAAGCATGACGCAATGCACGGCTTTCCGGGGTTTGTCTCAGTTCCAGGTGACGCGCCCGCTCTTTCGGCTGGCCTTTCGAAAATGGTTCCAGCGCCCATGACAGCGACGTCAGGTTCTCCAGCGGGGATTGCTGACCTTTGGCACGTTTTTTCAGCACCTCTCGCGACACTTCAAAAAGATCGGGCGCTATGTCTTGCACTTTCCGCTGACTGACGGGAACAGGCCGCGAAGGAAGATCCGCGACAAACTCTCTGACCGCCAGGTCGATGTTTTCAGCGACCAAATCGACACCCCCAAGCTCTTGCAGGACTTCGGCTGTCAGCAGCTTTCCCGAACAGGCCATATCAATTGCAACGTCCATCCCGGCAAGGCGTGGCAGTCGTTGTGTACCTCCGGCACCGGGGATCAGCCCTACATTGACCTCGGGCAGCCCAAACCGTGTGCCCGGCGCAGCGATCCGCCAGGCACAGCCCATGGCAATCTCGAAGCCACCGCCCAACACGTTGCCATGCAACTGGGCGACAAACGGTACCGGGCTGTCTTCGATCATCTGCACGACATCAGGTAGGTGAGGTTCAACAGGCGCACTGTCGAATTCCGACATGTCGCCACCGGCAATGAAGGTCGAACCGGCGCAGCGCAGAACGGCAACCCGGGCATCCTTGACGGCATCAACCGCATCCGCCAGCCCCTGGCGCACCTGCAACGACGTCGCATTCACCGGCGGATTGTTCACCGTGACCCAGGCGATGTCGCCTTCCAGATCCACTTTGACCAGCGGGGATTGCGTCATGCCGGCTCCCAGTTCGGTTCAGATTCGCAACTCGGTTATTTATTGACCAACCGTTCGGTTAATGCAATATGGAACTTGCCGGATTTCAAACGCGAGGTCGCCATGAGCGATACCATTATTGCCATAAGTCACGGGAATTGGGTCGAAATCATCCTGAATCGCCCTGACAAACTGAATTCCTTCAACGAGGAAATGCACCTTGCCCTGCGTTCCGCGCTGGAAAAAGCGCGCGACGACGGAGCGCGGGCCATCTTGCTGACCGGCGCCGGGCGCGGTTTTTGTGCAGGGCAGGATCTTGGCGACCGGGACCCTTCGAAGATGGATGGGCCGCCCGATCTTGGGCACACTGTGCGCACCTTCTACGCGCCGCTTGTTCGGCTGATCCGGTCGCTCAATTTTCCGGTCATCTGCGCGGTGAACGGTGTTGCCGCCGGCGCGGGCGCAAACCTTGCATTGGCCTGTGACATGGTCCTGGCGGGCGAGAGCGCAAAGTTCATCCAGAGCTTTTCCAAGGTGGGGCTGATACCCGATACCGGCGGAAGCTGGCACCTGCCCCGGTTGCTGGGTGAAGCGCGGGCCAAGGGCCTGGCCCTGACAGCGCAACCCCTGCCTGCCGCACAAGCCGCCGAATGGGGGCTGATCTGGAAAGCGGTGCCGGACGATCAACTGATGTCCGAGGCCCGCGCGCTGGCTGAACAGTTCGCAAATGGCCCGACGCTGGGCTACGGGCTGACAAAAGAATGCATTCACGCCGCAGCCAAAAACACCCTTTCCGATCAGCTGGATCTGGAGGCGCAAGCCATGAAAACCTGCGGTCAGAGCGCGGACTATGCCGAGGGCGTCGCCAGCTTTCTGAAAAAGCGCAAACCGAATTTTCAGGGCAGGTAAGCATGAACGCGAAAGAACGGGCAGAAAAATCAGCGTCCGCCATGTGGGCCAACGATCAGGCAAGCAAGTGGTTCGGCATGGAAATTCTTGAGGTCGATGAAGGCCGCGCCGTGCTGACACTGACCGTCGCGGCCCACCATTGCAACGGTGTGGGCATCTGCCATGGCGGCGTCAGCCACGCCCTTGCCGACAGCGCCTTTGCGTTTGCCTGCAACAGCAGAAACACCGTCACCGTGGCGCAGCATACGGTGATGAGTTATCTCGCCCCCGGACAGTTGGGCGACAGCCTGACCGCCACGGCGACGGAAATATCCCTGACCGGGCGGAGCGGCATCTACGACGTCCGGGTCACCAATCAGGACAACAAACTGATCGCCGAGTTTCGCGGCATGTCCCGCGCGATCAACGGCCAGTTGTTCAAAGAATAACTTCGCGTTTGGAGGAGACCGCGATGGAAGATCTTAGCCCCAACAAAGCTGACCTGGACCCGATTGAAATCGCATCGATCGATGAGATACGGGCTCTGCAACTGGACCGCCTGAAATGGTCGGTGCGTCACGCTTATGAAAACGTGCCGATGTACAGGTCGCGTTTCGATGAGGCCGGCGTTCATCCTGACGACCTGCACGGCCTGTCTGATCTGGCAAAGTTCCCGTTCACCTACAAGAACGACCTTCGGGATAACTACCCATTCGGGCTTTTTGCCGTTCCACGCCGCGAAATCGTGCGCATTCATGCGTCTTCAGGAACCACGGGCAAGCCGACCGTTGTTGGCTATACGCAAAACGACATCGACAACTGGGCCGATCTGGTCGCCCGCTCAATCCGCGCCAGCGGGTTGCGCAAGGGTGACATGATGCATGTGGCCTATGGGTATGGCCTGTTCACCGGCGGTCTGGGCGCACATTACGGGGCCGAACGGCTTGGCTGCACGGTCATACCGATGTCGGGCGGACAGACGGAAAAGCAGGTCGGCCTGATCACCGATTTCCGTCCGGACGGGATCATGGTGACGCCGTCCTACATGCTCAACATTCTCGAACAGTTTCACAAGGCCGGGCTTGATCCGCGCGAAAGCTCACTCAAGGTTGGCATCTTTGGCGCCGAGCCATGGACCGACGCCATGCGCAAAGAGGTCGAAGCCGCCTTTGACATGCATGCGGTCGACATCTACGGCCTGTCGGAAATCATGGGGCCGGGTGTCGCCAACGAATGCGTCGAAACCAAGGACGGTCCGGTGATCTGGGAGGACCACTTCCTGCCCGAAATCATCGACCCGGAATCAGGGGAGGTTCTGCCGGACGGGGAAATGGGCGAACTGGTCTTCACCACGCTCACCAAGGAAGGCCTGCCGATGATCCGCTACCGCACCCGCGACCTGACGCGTCTCTTGCCGGGAACCGCCCGGTCGATGCGCCGGATGGCCAAGATCACCGGGCGCAGCGACGACATGATCATTCTGCGCGGCGTAAATGTCTTTCCCAGCCAGATCGAAGAACAGGTCATGGCGACCGGCGGACTGGCACCCTATTACCAGATCGAGCTTTACAAATCGGGCCGCATGGACGCGATGCGGGTGCTGGTCGAGGCCAATCCGGATTCGACCGATGAGTTATCCAAAACCGCGGCGGCGCGCATGCTGACCAAGCGGATCAAGGACATCATTGGTGTTTCAACCGAGATTATTGTAGAGGACCCCGGACAGGTTGAACGCTCGCAAGGCAAAGCCAAACGGGTCGTCGACAACCGCGATAAGGAGTAGACCTTGGCCCGTACCATCGCCAAAGATCACGATCAGAAACGTGCTCAAATCCTGAAATCGGCGGCACGGGTATTTGCCAATGAAGGGTTCGACCGTGCCTCGATGTCCTTGCTGGCCAAGGAGTGCGGGATATCAAAAGCCAATATCTACCACTACTACGACAGCAAGGATGCCATCCTGTATGACATCCTTGAAACCTACCTGCGTGATCTGCGCGACAGGATCTGCGGCATCAACACGGATGGCCTGACGGCTGAACAGAAGTTGCGGGCCGCGATAAAAGAAATCCTGTTCGCCTATCAGGGCGCGGATGATGAACATCGCGTTCAGGTCAGCGGCATGTCCGCACTGCCCGACGAGCAGCAAAAGGTCCTGCGCGGCTATCAGCGGGATCTGGTCAATTTCGTCAGCGACATCCTGAAAGAACTGGCTCCGGGTGTTCTTGGAACAGACAAGAACAAGCTGCGCGCCGCGACCATGTCCGTTTTCGGCATGTTGAACTGGTATTACATGTGGAACACTGGTGCAGGGTCAAAAGCGCGCGAAGATTACTCGGACGTGGTCAGCACACTGACCCTTCACGGAATTCAGAACCTGTAGAAGGCGTGTGTCTATTGGGCCAGGACCGAGGCGCGCAACTCGTTTAGGGCCTGACTGTCCGGCACTTTGCTCAGGGCCTCCTCCAGAATGGCCAGCGTCGCCTCGCGCCCGTCGACTGCTGCGGCAATCCGGACCATCATGACCCAGGCTTCTTCGCGTTGCGGATCCATGCGCACCACCTCGCGAAAGGCGCGTTTTGCTGCGGGAATATTTCTGAAGGTCAGCGCCATTCCACCCAGTACCAGATGGGTTTCCGGGAAGTCCGACCGCGCCCGCAGCGAGGCCCGCCACTCGGACATCGCCTGCTGCAACTTGTCCTGCTGCTGCTCCGGAAGACCGGCGGCAGGAAAATCCAGCATGGCCTTCGCAGCCTCGATCCGCACCATCCTTTCCGGGTCGTCGAGCAGTTCGTTTAGCCTGTCCGCCTGCAACCGGGGCGGCGCAGCCCTTTGAATTGCGATGGCCGTCGCCCTTATCAGCGGATCATCATGCGCCAACAGAGGTGCCATATCCTCGGCGGTAGTCTCATCCGCGACCTGAGACAACAGCCATAGGGCTGTTGCCCGGACCAGGCCCGCCTGACTGTCATCAAGCGCCAGAGAGTTCAGGTCCGGCTTGGCGCCCACTGGATCAGACCGCCCGGCCGCCAGCGTGACGCCGTAATGCGGGCGCGCTGCTGCATTCGGATGGTGTTTTTCTATCTCCGCCGCCGCCCATTCTGCCGACCGATCCGCGTGGCAGTCGGTACAGGCATCCGGTGCACCGGTTACGTCCGCCAGATCCGGCCTTGGGATACGAAAGCTGTGGTCCCTACGACCGTCTGTCCCCATATAGACACGCTCGATCATATGGCAGTTTTTGCACTGCGCACCCTCGGACCCCGCTTCATGGAAATGATGCGAAGGATCATCGTAGAGCTTTAGCGGCAAAGACGTGAAATCGGGATTGCCTGCCGGGGAATGGCATTGCGTGCAGACGCCGTTTCCGTCTGACTTCAATTCGGCGCTGTGGGCGTCGTGGCAATTCAGGCAAGTCACGCCCTTTGAATACATCCTGGATTGAAGAAACGACCCGTAGACATAGACCTCGTCCAAAATCTGCCCATCGGCGTGGTATAGGCCGGGGCGCAGCAATGACAGGTTGTAAGCCTCATGAAAACTGGTTCCGGGCATTGGGTTTCCCTCGCCAAACGGCTCACGTCGGGAATGGCAGGTCGCACATTGCTGTATCGCAGCCTCAGCCCCTGCCCCGGCGAAATCCATCGCAAATCCGTATCCCGCGGGCGCGGGCACCGATGAGGTTCCGGCAGATTCCGCCCAGTCGACATGCGCCGAACCGGGGCCGTGGCAGGCTTCGCATCCGACCCCCGTTTCGACCTGAACCGAAGCATAGGCCTGACGGCGTTCGTCATAGCGCTTTTCGAAACCGGTCGCATGGCACTCCGCGCAGCGGGCATTCCAGTTCTTGTATGGTCCGGTCCAGTGCAACCCGTCATCCGGCGGCAATGTCTGGTCGGGGTACAAGTGGTACCAACGACCGTTTTCGACATCCCAAACGACATCAAAGCTTTGCAATCGGCCCGGCTCGGTTTCGATCAGATACTGTTGCAGCGGCGCGACCCCGACAACGGAATGGACGGAATAGTCTTTCACCGTGCCGTCGGTCTCGGTCAGGTGAATGCGGTAGTTTCCGTTGTCGACTGAGAACTCGTATTGCACCCCGTCGTGCTCGAACCGGGTTCCGTCAAAGTCGGCCAGGACGGTATCCGGCGCGGGGCTGGTCCAGGCAAGCGCGTGATGCGACCCCATCCAGGCGTCGGTGGCATCCTGATGGCAGCCCTTACACTGCTCCGATCCGACATAGCGCAGGTCTGTGTTCTCCGACTGTATCTCTTGTCCCCTGACGGCAGCGGCAAGGTACGCCCAAGTTGCCAGAGCAAGGATCAGTACAATGCCGAAATGCGAAATCCTGCCCAAGCAACCGGGAAGGTCAATGCGCCGGGGAACCGCCCAGCGAGGCTTCCAAAAACAAGTGTGCCGTCGCAATTGGAATGCTCCCCGGGCCCGTCGGATCACGCGGCGGTCTCTCCAACCACGTCTTCACCACCTTCTACACGATTGATTTCGGTGTTTGGAAAAAACTCGGACCAAACATGCCAGAACACGCCGGCCCGCAGCGTCTCGACCCTCTGCAACTGGCCCTGATCCGAAACACCCCAGAAGTTGCATCGGGTCACGGGCTGGCCGCTGTCGTTGTACCAGACACCCAAACTCTCATAACGTGGGTCCAGACTGACAACGACGTCGCGCCCGCCAACCCGCGCGTTCACGATCCAGTCATTCTCGACAATGAAATCGTCGGTCCAGCAGGCCGCATCATCCCCGATTGTGATCCCCCAGACATAGGTCTTGTTCGGCAGCCGATTGTCCGAGCGTTCCATGTTGTCCATCACCGGCGCATCTTCCTGATGCTGGCGGGAAATACCCCAGCCAAAAGTGATTTCCGTCACCATGTCCAGCAGGCGCAGCAGCAGGTTCGAAGAGGGTTTGTTCAGGTAAACCTCGCCGTCGGGAAAGGCCTTCTGAAACCCGCGAAACGTCATCCGATACGTGGGCCATGGCTTCATCCGAGCTTCCGGCCGCAGGGGGCAGGCAGGTCCGTCCGCATTCGGGTCGCGATCCGCTTCGCGGAAGCCGTATATATGCTGAATCGGCTCGCCGGTATCATTGTCACGCAGGATCAGATTGTTGCCGTGCTGGGCCAGAACCTCAAGGTTCAGCCGCTTGCCTTCGATGGCCGGCGAATATCCCTGACCGAGATTGGCCATGGCACAGTAGGTCATCACGACGTCTTCGCCGCCCAGACCTTTTTCATTGCCCGCCAGATGCGGGCGCATAATCTGCGCATCCGGATGGGCGCGGGCGTGCCCATTGTTTTCGATCACGATAACCGGCGCCGTCGACCCGACGTATTTCCGGGCTTCGCTGATTGGAAAATACTGCGCCGTGTTAAGCTGGTTCCGCAAACCCAGATGCACCCAGACATAGGGAAACCCGTACAGGAATATCACCAGCAGCGCGGCGACAAACCAAAGCCAGAGCGGACCACCGCCAAACAGGAAATGCGCCAGCGTTGAAACGGCAAAGCCACTCAGCCCTATGCCGATGAGGCGGTATTCGTTTCGGATGAACCGCACCATATTTTCGCGCTTCACCTTCAACAGCATCTGCGAGATGTCGCCAAGATCGCGGAAATAGACAAATCCGATCCCAAGCGAGGCGATCAGGCCAACAGCGAAGAGTATGTTTCCGACCATCTGCACCTCGTGATCCTGTTCCGGTTTTTGCGTTATTGCTGCGCAGAGGCGCGTTTGGTCATGAACGCATCTACGGCCTGTTGCGTTTCGGGGCGTATGTTCTCGATCCCTTCATAGGGCACACCGTAGGCAGGCGTTGTATCGGGATATTTCTCTTTTCTTGCCATGTGACGCCCCAGAATCCGCGCGAACTCCTGACCGCCCCAGGCGCCAACCTCGGTCGAGACCGAGTATTCTTCGCGTGTGTCCCGGTAGAGATCAAAGAACTTCGCGAGAATCGCACTTTCCCCGGGCCCCGGCAGTTTCAGCTTAAGCTGGTCTTTCACAACGGCCTCAGGCTTGTTGACCGAATAGATGATGACATGATCGCGCCGCGCCTTGGTTTCATCGGCAAACAACAGGGCGGCCGATTGGTCCACCCCGTCAACCAGACGATCTCGTGGGATATGCTGATCGGCCCCGGCGAACCGGGAGAGCGTTGTGTAAAGATCCGAGACGTGAATGATGCTGTTCAGCAGACCATCAGCCTCGATCATACCAGGCCAACGGATGAAGGCATCGACGCGGACACCGCCTTCGGTCGTGTCACCTTTGCCACCTGCATAGATCAACGGCGTAAAGCCGGATTGTGGAGCGTATTTTGTGAAGTGTCCGTTATCGCCCATCACTACGACAACGGTGTTGTCGGTCAGCTCAAGTTCATCCAAGCGGGCAAACAGATCGCCCAGCCACTGATCCAGCAGCTGCATCTTGTCGACATAAAGTCCCCCATTCACGCTTTCCGGTCCCGATCGTCCGGCACGGGTGTTGTCCAGCGGGATCATCGGCCAGTATTGCAGGAAGAACGGATGCTCACCGCCTGCAAGGCGATCCAGTTCCTCCAGCGTCTTGTCCTGGAACGCCTGGTTCATCTCGTCATATTTAGCGGCATTCCAGCGTTCACCGGTTTCCATGCGGATTTCACGGATTGGGCCGCCGGTTTCACCTTCGATCACGGTCATCATTGCAGCAGCATCCGGCCGGAACCAGCCGTCCAGCGTGTACTTGTCGTCGTAATCCCGGATCGCGACCGAAACCTGTTCCCTGATCGCGTCGTCGTTGAAAATGGTCAGCTGCCCCTGCTGGTGGATTGCGTGCTGAGCGTAATCAAATCCCTGGTTCATCGCCCAGCTTTCAGCGATGTCGCCCATATGCCACTTGCCCACATGACTGGTCGCATAGCCCGCCTGTTTTAGGACCTCGGCCAGCGTGACTTCGTTCTCCGGCAGGCCAAAACCTGCGATATCGACTGTCGTGTCGCCCATGCCCATCCGCACCGGCAACCGCCCGGTCATCTGCGCCACCCGCGTCGGCGTACAGGAGGGTTCGGTATACATGCGTACCATTCGCATGGCCTGATCCGAGAAATCGTTGATATTCGGCGTTTCATATCCCCGCACGGCGTTCAGCTCGGGTATTCCCATGTCGCCAAAACCCATATCGTCGATCAGCACACTGACGATGTTCGGTGGGTTGCCTCCGTTGCCGTCCCGAAATGCGGCCAGAGCGTCGTCGACCGCAGCGTCATCCTGTGCCCATTGGTCTTCATGCTGGGACTGAAGAATGTAAAACTCGGCATCGTGTATGATCGGAGCATCCTGCGCAAATCCAGGCGACGCGAAAAGACCTGCCGTCAGCACCCGATAGCAAAACTGTTTCATACACTTCCCCCCAGATAGACATTTTACCGGCTGACCGCCGGGTGTTTCACATCGATACATTGCGATACTAAATGTGAACTTCCCACGCACGCAACCTTCCGGGCAAAACGTCAGGGGCGGAATCGCCTGGGCTCAGCAAGCTCGGCGATGCATTTTTCGGAGCCGCAACCCAAAGACCCAATCACACAATCTTCAGAACGGGCGATGAGCGGGTCGACTAATTTCCGATGGCTTGTGGTATGATATGCTCACGGGTCGGCGACCTTGATTGCCGCGGCAAAACCACCTCAATCGTACTCGAAAAATTTCAGGAGTTAAGACTTGGGTAGAAGCCAACTGCGCTTGTTCGGGCGCTGCCCCGCAAGGCTTGCGTACACGCGACCGCCCGGCCATCAAGCCGTCACCGTGGCGCATTTCGACCTCGTGCATTGACAGGCCCAACTGCATTGGCCCCATAAAACCACTCGCCGAAGCGAAAAAACAAAAGCCGGATCGGCCAAAAGGCAATCATGCCAATGGCCGAACCGGCATCCTTTTGCACCGTTGTCGTGCTTTAGTATGGCGCCTCAAGCGGCGTCATGCGGACATAGACGGATTTGAGCTGGCTGTAATGTTCGATCGCAGCCTTGGAGTTCTCGCGCCCGACCCCCGATTGCTTGACGCCACCAAACGGCGCTTCGACCGGCGCATCATTGTACGAGTTGATAAAGCAGCTTCCGGCATCCAGTTGCGCGATGACCCTGTGCCCACGTTTCAGATCGCTGGTGAACACACCGGCGGCCAAACCGAAATCGGTGGCATTGGCGCGCGTGATCACCTCTTCCTCGGTTTCGAAATCCAGCACGGCCATCACGGGACCAAAGATCTCTTCAACCGCGATCTTCATGTCGTCGGTAACGTCGGCGAAAACCGCAGGCGTCATCCAGTTGCCCGGACGTTCAATCCGTTCGCCGCCACAAACCAAGCGGGCCCCTTCGGATTTCCCTGCCTCGATATAGCTTTGGGCGATCTCCAACTGACGCGCGCTGACCAGCGGGCCAAAATTGGTGGCCTCATCCTGCGGGTCACCGATGATCGCGTTGGCAAGCCGCTCCTGCAGGCGGTTCAGAAACGCGTCCTTGATGCCCTTCTGAACAAACACACGTGTCCCGTTCGAACACACCTGCCCCGAAGAATAGAAGTTGCCAAGGATCGCGCCACTGACGGCGTCTTCCAGATCGGCATCGTCAAACACGATCATCGGAGACTTGCCGCCGAGCTCCATCGTGACATGTTTCATGCCCGCAGCCGCAGCGGCATAGACCTTTCGCCCGGTGGGCACCGAACCGGTCAGCGATACCTTGTCCACCCGGGGATCAGTGACAAGGGCAGCGCCGGTTTCACCCCGCCCCTGCAGCACGTTGAACAGACCCGGCGGCAGGCCTGCCTCGGACAGGATTTCAGCAACCTTGAGCGCGCAGAGCGGAGTTTCTTCAGAAGGCTTGAAAATCACGGCGTTGCCGCAGGCCAGTGCTGGCGCGGCCTTCCAGCAGGCAATTTGCGTGGGGTAGTTCCAAGCACCGATGCCGACACACAGTCCCAGCGGTTCGCGCCGGGTGTAGACCCAGTCTTCGCCAAGCTGTATGTGCTCGCCGGTCAGGCTGCCTGCAAGACCGCCAAAATACTCCAACGCATCTGCGCCCGATGTTGCGTCCGCAACCAGGGTTTCCTGCAACGGCTTGCCGGTATCATAGGTTTCCAGCACTGAAAGCTCATGGTTGCGTTCGCGCATGATGTCGGCGGCTCGGCGCAAGATGCGCCCGCGTTCGGTGCCGGACATGGCGCCCCAGGCTTTTTGCGCCGTCCGGGCCAGCGCGATCGTCTGATCGACGAGTTCGGGCGAGGCCTCGTGCAACCGCGCGATCACCTCTCCGGTCGCTGGGTAAATCACATCAAGGGATCGACCATTTTCATCTTCAAGATAGGCGCCATTCACGTAATGGCTGGCCTGAGGCTGCGCGATCATGTTCTGAGGTCTCCGAAACATGGCTGATGGGTAGTCCGGAACTGGTTTTCTCCGGCGGGTTTGTATTGCGAACGTATGGTTCTGAGCAGACGGCGAGCGCGGATCGAACCGGTCATTTTATCTGCGGGGATGACCATGGTGGATTTTTATTGATCAGTCAATCAACTAACCGGATGATCCCATGCACACCGTCAGAGACCACGTTCGCAACTGTTTCCGACATCAGAATCCTGTTCGTAAAATCCCCAGTTGGAGAAGAGCCCTGACCGACCGGCTGACGCGGGCCGCCCCAGTTCCTGTCGCCGCAAAATAGGGGAATCGATAGCGGACCGGTCGTCCCGGACCCAGCGCCGAAACGGGGATCCGAATTGGGGCGTTCGCAAGCACAACCCCGGCGGCAACCCAATCAGCCGAGCCAAATTGACCATCAACGCAATGTGCGCGAGCGACCCGGCCTAACAAACCCGCTGCGTTGCAACCGCTCCGGACAACCTCGGGATGTGCGCAGCTTATCAACCTTTTACACGAGACCGGACCGGAAAACCTCTTTCTGCAAACGCTGGATCATTGACGCCGAACCGGGCTGGTGCACAGGCAAGCCGTCCATTCCGGCGCCCGGCGGACTCTGTTTAGAATTGAAAAAACCAGCCTAAAACGCTATTATGATCGCGTTTATACGAGTTATTGAATGTAGACGGCGGGCACCACTTTTTCTCCGCTCGGTGGCCTCAGAGCCATTGTTCCAAAGGATTGCGGCTTGAACTGCGGCTGGACCTGACCGAAGCATACAGCGCCCCTTCGACAGCAGGCTTTTCTGCCTCTGCCGGAACGCTCCCGCTTTCGGATGAAACACCAGACACGTGCCGTGGCATTAACAAGTTAATCCGTATTCTTTTGACCTGATGCTTTGACGCCCGGGCGAGCCCGCATCTGCGCAGGTATTGAAAGAAACGGTCATGAGCACTCCCCGCTCGAATCTCCGACGAGAATTTGATATGGCTCCGTGTATTACGCCGGATCCCGTACGAACCGAGGTTGTGAAATGGCACTCCTTCACAAAACAGGTGTTGAGAAGACCACAACGGATCGAACCGCCTGGATCCACCGGGAGCATATTCTGTCGCGAGACCTTTCGTCAGACACCACCCACCCTTTGCAAAGGGTCCGGCCGTGAATATGCGCGTTATGGTCGAGATTACCGCGTCTGCACATTTCGATTTGCAGGATCCCGAAGCACTGGCCACTCAGATGAGAAAGCTGGGGTTCGAACTCGACCCGGATCTGGAACCTGTCCCGATGAACGAGACGGGCCACGGCGCACAAAGGCAGCCGACCAGCGTGATACTCAGCGGAACCATTGCCGACGCGGAAGCTCTGGACGCACTCAATCAGCGGCCGGACGTCATAAACATTTGGGGCGATACGCCAATTGCGCCTTTTGCCCCGTAGGCCGCGTTCAACCTGCTGAACCGGATTTCTTCCACCACTCAAACTCAACCAATCCCGAAATCTGTCGTGGCGACGTTCGCCGCGACCGACAACCTGCGCAACCAGTTTCCAGTTCACCAAATTTAACCCAATGGAGGTATAAAGATGGCTGCTAAAAAAACCACGCGTGGCAGGAAGTCCAACGGCGACAACGGCTCGCCCCCAAACGGAGTTCCCCAGCCCACTGACGGCAAGGGCCGGCTGAGCATACTGGTCGAAATGCGCTATACACCCGGCGGCTCCGGTCCCATGGCGATGTCCTCGGCCGAAGGTTTCTCGGGCGACGGCTTCGCTGTCGACAATGAATTCGAGCCCGTCAGCATGGGCGGCACCGGAAGCGCCGAATTTGCCGCTTCGGGTCAGGCCCCTGACGAAACCTTCGTGGTGCGCGGCACCGTTGCAAGCGAAGACGCAATGGCAGCCTTGCGCAACCGCCCCGAAGTGGCCGGTGTCTGGCGCGACGTCCCAATCGACGGCTTCCCCGTCGACAATCCGTACGGGCCGCAGACAAGCGGCGGCATGGCAGCATGCCCGATCCCGCCCTGCGACTGCAGCCCCGGCACGCCAAAGGGTAACATGGCCGACGTCGCCACCTATCTGGGGGTCGATCAGGTCTGGGCGGCGGGGTTCCGTGGAAACGGAATTGTTGTCGGCGTTTTGGACAGCGGCATCACCGCGCAAGGCCGACCGGTCAAGAACGGAGAGACCTCGCGTCGCATCCCGCGCGTAATCGGCGGATGGCCGTCAGACTGGGGCACCGAATCCGGCAAATGGGGCAATCACGGCAACATGTGCGCCACCGATGTTCTTGGCATGGCGCCCGAAGCCCAGCTTTACGATCTGCGGATTGCCGGATCTGGCGGCTCGCCCGGGACGATCAGCCGGGCATTGCAGGCGTTCAACTGGTCCATCAACCAGTTCCGAAGCAATGGCACTCCGCAAGTTCTGACAAACAGTTGGGGTATTTTCCAGGAAACATGGGATACCACCTATGCCCGCAACCCCAACCACCCGTTTACCCGCAAGGTGGTCGAGGCGATCAACGAAGGCATTCTCGTGCTCTTCGCCGCCGGTAACTGCGGAGATACCTGCCCCGACAACCGTTGCGGCGCCGATAACGGCCCGGGACGCAGCATCTGGGGTGCAAATGGCCACCCGCTGGTGATGACCGTAGGCGCGGTGAACAAGAACGAAGAGTTCATCGGATACAGCAGCCGCGGACCTGCCGCTCTGGATTCGAACAAGCCTGACTTCTGTTCCATCAGCCATTTCACGGGGTATTTCACAAGTGACTCCGGCACCTCGGCGGCGACGCCGATCCTTGCGGGTGCGGTGGCGTTGCTGAAGCAATCCCAGCCCAGCGCAACGCAGGCACAGCTGAAATCCATACTGAAAGCAACGGCCAAGGATATCGGGGCCAGCGGCTTCGACCAGCATTCCGGATCCGGCATTGTCCAGATCAAGGCCGCATATGACCGGTTGCACCGGCCTGTTCGCAGAACGATCGTCGGACCCGCATGCCCGCGCAGAACGGTGGTTGGACCCCTTTGCCCGCGCCGGACCCTGACCGGGCCGTGGTGTCCGCGTCCGACAACCGTCGGGCCGCGCTGCCCGCGCCGGACTTTGGTTGACCCATGGTGCCCGCGCCGGACCCTGGTCGGGCCGTGGTGCCCGCGTCCGACAACCGTCGGGCCACGCTGCCCGCGCCGGACCTTCACCGGACCGTGGTGTCCACGCCCGACCCTGAGCGGGCCGAGATGCCCTCGGGTCACGCTGGTAGGCTGTCCGCGCCCGACACTTGCAGGATGTCCGCGTCCGACGCTCGCAGGCTGCCCACGTCCTACGCTGGCTTGCTTCCGCGCTGGCGACGAAGATTACTATGACAGCGGCTGGGACGACGGATACGACGACTGGGACGACGGATACGCGATGTACGAAGACGCCTATGACGATGAATGGGTGGATGAGTATGGCGCCGAGTCCGACGCCGACTATTGGGACGACGACTACGGGTATGATGACGAGTACTAAGTCATCCTGCCGGATGTAACGACCACGCACCCTCGGGCCAACCGCCCGGGGGTGTTCCTGAGGGCCTTACGACATGACCGATGCCGCCATTCGTTCGAACACAGAACCATCGCGCAGGCCGCGTGCGGAAAAACGGGTCGCTTCTGTTCTGCGCAGCCGTAACCTGATCCCCACAGCGCGGATCGTGCAACAGGGCATGCGCATCATGGCAACCCGGCGCGACCGCGCGACAACAGCCACTGTTCATCTGGGCGGACAGGGAACGTTTCTGGTCAAACTGGGCACCCGATCCGCCAGCAACTGGAACCGGCGCGAGATCGCCTGCTATCAGGCGATACAATCGCTCAGCCCCGGCATCGCGCCCTATCTGGCGCATTCCGATCCGGATCGAGGCATCCTGATCACCGAACTTCTGGACCCGGCCACAACCCTGCACGACTTCATGGGGCGCAACCCCTTGGATGACCCAGCCGTGCTTGATGGCCTAGCAAACGTGCTGGCCCGTCTGCATCAGGGACACGTAGATGACACGCACCTTCCCTCGGCTCGTCCCTGGATGCTGGCCGAGGATTCCGGTGGGCTGCACGAACAGTTGCATCACCTCCTGCCCGATCCGGCTGCGCGTGCGGCGGTCATGGCCTGCATCAACCGCGCTCAGGCAACATGGCGGGAAACCTGCCTCATCCATGGCGATCTCAAATGGGACAACTGCCTGCTGCAATCCGGCCCGGATGGCACGGTGCAGATCCGGCTGGTCGATTGGGAACTGGCGGGTCTGGGCGATCCCGCCTGGGACGTCGCAACGGCCGTGCAGGAGTACCTTCAGCTGGCGCAACTGCCCGGCAGCCCGGACAACAAGCCACTTGCCTCTGTCCCTGAAAACGAAGCCGGCCGGGCTGCGGTCCATCTGTATTCAGCCTACACGCGCGCCACCGGCACTTCAGGATCCGCAAATACGGATTTCCTGAAAAGATGCAGCCTCTACACCGGTATCCGACTTGTCCAGACCACAGTCGAGTTGCAATCGATGGAAAGCCCGGACGGGACGCGCAGTCAGGTAGCCTTGGCCATGGCGCTGAGGGTGTGCCAGACTCCGAAATGGCTTGAAACCCTTCTTCGGGACGGGCCGCGAATTGGAACAGGATCGGTATAGCAATGGGTGCTGATGCGCTGGACGAGGCCTTACCTGCGGCGTTTGACGTCATTTCGCGGGTATTGGCCAGTGGACCCCTTAGGAGCGGCGATCCCGCCCCCCTGACGGATGCGCTCTATCGGGACTGGTATTGTGCAGTCGGTGAAAAACCGGGCCTGAATGCAGAAGACCGCGATCTGTGCGAGTTGCTGAGAACAGCGCACGCATCCTCGCACCGATGGGAGGACGGGTGGCATGTCGCGAAAGTGTCCAGACGCGGCAAGGTTGCCGTAACGCGCGGACGCGAAAGGCGGGTGCTCCACGTGATCGATTGCCTGCCCGAAGATGGCCGTGGCGCGCGTATTCGCCCCGGCGACACCGTTTCGGTTGTGGCCCGCCGGGATTCCGAAACCATGAACCCTGGCGATTACGTCACCTTCTCGGAACCCTGGCATGCAAACCGGCACCCGATTGTCCGGGTGTACTGGAACGTAATGCCAATAGGTGCACCTGTTCTGGTTCACGCGCTGAGTCAGGCTTTGGGCGACGCATTCCCATATTTCCTTAAGTGCCCCAGACGCCCGGCCGAATATGATCGCCGGGATGCGCTTGTCCTTTATCTGCCCCGACCAGATTTCGCAAAGGCAGCCCAGGCCATCGCCGCTACCGCCAGGCTTGCATGCGACGACCTGCGTGATCCGGTTCCCCCCCTGACCAGAAAGCTTTGCCCCGGGGTCAGCGTGGCCGACGACCCGGCAGCACGGGGAGAAAGCTTTGGGTCGTCCCGATGCGCGTTGGTGGCGCGGGGTGTTCTGCGCTGCGTTGATCGAGGTATCGAACAGCCCACGGACTGGGTCAAATCCGTGCGCGCCGTATTCTCGTCCGAAGGCATCGCACCGGATCGGCCATGGGCCGAAGCTGCCGACAGCCCGGAGTACGCATTGCCGTGAGAAAACTGGACCCATCACCCCCGCCTTCCGAAGGCAACCAAGACCCGGCCTTTCTTGCGGTCGCCACTGCTATCGCGGATCAACTGGTGCGCGATGCTGTCCGGGACGAAGATTGCTGCACCTGGCTTGGGTATGAAATGGATCTGGTCGACGGGGAATGGCGGTCCGTTTACCAGACAATCGACGAATCCCTTTACGGCGGACTGGCCGGGGTTGCACTGTTCCTTGCGGAGATGTGGCGGCAAACCCGCAATCCAGACTACGCCAACACCGCATCCGGCGCAGCCAACGGCGCCATGCACCTGATACGTGAACGGCGCAGCGTCACACCGCACGGATGGTACAGCGGCCTCATCGGCACTCTGAGCACCGTTCGGTCCGTGTACGACATGCTGCCAGAAACGGAGATGGCAGACGATACGAATATTCTGCGCGAAGCTCTGACGGCGCCGCCCCCACAGGATGGCAGCTTTGACCTGATCGCCGGGCCATCGGGAACGATTGCGGGCTTGCTGACACTGCACGGCCCAGAGTCCGGCGATAATATCTTGCGCGCCTGTCACCTCAATGGCGAATGGCTGTTGGACCGGGCGCAGTCCGGACCTGGTATCGGACTGTCATGGCAGGAAGAAAATGCGGAAACGTCACACGCCTTTCCACATTGCGGCCTTGCACACGGTGCCTCTTCCCCAGCGCTCGCGCTGCTGGAGCTTTGGGCCGCGACCCGGGACGAACGTTATCGCAAAGCCGGTTTCCGCGCCTTTGAGTACGAGCGGCAATGGTTCGATCGCCACCAATGCGGCTGGCCCGATCTGCGCGATGTCAGGGCCGATCAGGCCGGTGACCCCAAAGCAATGGTTTACCCCACCTACTGGTGTTACGGGTCGGGCGGCATCGCATTGTCGCGGCTTCGGGCCTGGCAATTGACCAGCGACAAGACAGCCCTTGCAGAAGCCAACGCCGCCATCTTCGCCTGCAAGCGACGGGCGCGGCAGGCACTGACCACCGAACGCGCCGGTTTCGAAGAAAACGCAAGCGTTTGCCATGGCCTTGGAAGTATCGTCGAACCCCTGATCTACTCATCTCAGCTCCGCCCTGATCCCGAGGCAATAGCCCTGGCCCGTGAACTTGGTCTGGCAATGCGACCCCCTGCAAACGGGGAATGGAGATGCGGCCTGGTCGAAGGCGGTGAAACGCCAGGCCTGATGCTTGGTTTGGCGGGGATCGGGCGCATGTATCTGGGCCTCTGCGACCCAGGCCGGTTCCGGCCATCCGGCCTTGTATTGCCTGCGCCCGAGCGCGGGGATTCGGCCTGATCAACCCTTGGCGTGTCCCAGCCGGCGAATGGGAAACCGCGCGCGGATTTCCGCGTCCAGCCGAACCGGGATATGACCGGGGTCGGGGGCCGCCAGCAATTCGCGGGTACGCTGCCGGGCCCGTTCCAGCAGATCCTTATCTGTCGCCGCCGCCCATTCCTGTGGCGTGCGCCGGTCCGCCATCGCCGGATAGTAATAGTCGCTTTCCATCCGGTTCAGCGTCTGATCATGCGCTAGAAAATGTCCCGGCCCTCCGACACAGACATCGCGGATGGTTTCAAGGGACAACGTGTCTTCCGAAACCTCGAACCCGCGCGTTGCGCGCATCACCGAACCGATCATGTCATTGTCGAGAACAAAGCTTTCTAGCGAACAGCCCAGAAGCGAACCATACATCCCTGCCGCCTCGTAGATCAGGTTGGCACCCGACAGCGCGGACAACAACTCGGTACAGCCCTTTTCATATCCGGCCTGAAAGTCCGGCATCTTGCTATCGGTCATCCCTGCGCTGACTGCGCAGGGAATGTCATAAAACCGCGCCATCTGTGCACAGGCCGCCATCAGCAGCCCCTGTTCCGCACTGCCGCCCGACATCGCACCGGTACGCAGATCACTGACAAAGGGTAAGGCTCCAAAAGTGGCCGGATGACCGGGATTCAGCAGATTGACATATACCAGCCCTGCCAGCACCTCGGCGGTCTGCTGGGCAACCGCCCCGGCCAGCGGTGCGGGGCTGGTGGCGCCCGCCTGCCCCGCCGAAACCAGCTTTAACGGAATGCCATGGCGCGCGGCAGTCGCGATGACTTCCAGCGCCTCTTCGGCAAAGTTCAGCGGCGGCACCACAAAACAGGTTGAGATACAAAGCGGCGGCCGTGCCCGCAGCGCCTCGGGACCGCCGGTGATCATCGTCAGCATACCGACGGCCTCTTCCAGAACGGCTGCCGAACCGAATGAGGTGCCAACCGGCTTGGCCGTTCCCTTCAGGCACGCGTAAAGCGTGTTCAGATCCATCTCGCGCGGGTCCGTGATGTCCCGCGCCACCACGGTGCGCTGGAACATGTGGATGTTGGGCAGCGCTTCGGCCAGCCGCGCCATATCGTAAAGATCGCGCAAGGTCGTGTCGCGGATCTGACCGGTTTCGCTGTCGATGATATGAACCGCCGCACCCGACGTGCCGAAATGCGTTCGCGCACCTGACGGGTCCAAATCATGCTCGGGCCGCTGGCCAAACAGGTGAAACCCGCGGCCGGCGGTTTCAAGGACCCGCCGCACCAAAGGTTCGGGAAACAACAGCCGCCTGTCCGTGGTCAGGGACCCACCGGCAGCACAGACCGTGTCGATGCAGTCCCGGGTCGCCCCTTTCAGCCCGATTTCCCCAAGAATACGCATCGCCGTGGTATCGATCAGCGAAAGTTCCCTGGCCGAAAGTGCGGCGAACTTTCCGCCTTCGATCCCCGGCCAGATCGCCTCGGTCACGCCCATTCCCGCGCCATCCTGCCTTGCGTGCCTGCGGGCGGCGCGTCCGCCGTTGCGTTTACGTGCAGTCATTGATCGATCCTGTCAAAAAAACTGGCAACGTTGTCCGCCTGCGGCCAGTTGAGTGCAGTCTTGTAACTGTCCTCAGGCAATCCAGTCAGACCAGAAAACTTGTCCGCCAACTGGTCAGGCGTCATTGGGTTGGATGGATGACCCAGAGGGGCGGCGCAGGTGGCCTGGACAATCTCGCCACTTGTCAGTTCAACCCTGAGCCTGTCTGGCTGATCCGGGTCATAATTCAGCGCCGGGTTTTTGGCCTGTTCTGCCTTGACGGTGGTCAAATCGATCAACCGGGCAACTTCGGGGTCGGCCCAGAACGCATCCGCGCTGTCGCGCAGCGATAGCTGTCCCTTTGCCAGAACTTGCGCAACACAGGCCGGAGCCGAAAACAGGGCTTCGGTACGCGATGCCGGGCGATCGAATGGCAGGATTTCATAGTGGAAATCTGGCATGAATGCCTCGATGGCCGTAATCCCATGCACGCCCCCGGCCAGTCGCGAACGGATTTCCACCGCCGCAGTCATCAGGCGGTGCGTGTATCCGCACGAGGGCCAGGGTTTCAGGATCAGCCCATAATCGGACAGAGCCCAGTCCCGCCCCAACCGCGACATGACGCCTGAGAACCGTTTCGCATCATAGTCACTCAGAAGCCCTGCAAACCCGCGTTCGTGGTCCATTACATGCGGTTGCCCCGTCAGGCCCTGGGCTGCCAGCAAGGCGGCCTCAACACCGTTGCGGGCGGCCCAACCGGCCTGCAAGGGCTTGGCGTTGGACCCGAATTGCCTTGTGTAGCCCGCTGCCTGCGACACCGCGAAAGACAGGGCATGCACTGTCTGGCCCGCCGACAGCCCCAACAACCGCGAAACCGCCCCGGCGACACCGATGACACCCAGCGTGGCCGTGGAATGAAACCCACGTGCATAATGCGCCAATGACACCGCTTTACCCAATTGCATGATGATTTCGGCCCCCACGGCATAGGCCGTCATCAGGTCCTTTCCGGAAACCGGGGTCAGATGCGCGGACGCCAGCAAGGCGGGCAGCAGAACAACAGTCGGGTGGGTATTTCCCGGCTCTTCCCAGTCATCCAGATCCCAGGCATGGCCCGCGACCCCGTTTACCAGCGCGGCAACCGGGGCCGACAGGGTCTGATCCGCACCGTAAACACGGACCGGACCGCGCGCGACCAAGGCCAACGCCGCCCGTGTTTGACGCGCCACCGCACTGTTCGCGCCAGCCAGTATGCACCCGAAACAATCGACGACCGCCGGGGCAGTCTGCGCCTGTACAGACGGGTCCGGGCGGGCCGCAACCGCAAATTGCGCAAGTGTTTCAATGGCCGTCACGGTGTACCCCCTTTCGGCTGAGTGGACCCGGAAAGCAGCGTCATCCAAATGCCCATCCTCGCACCCACTCAATCCGCGAAAGGATCAGGTTGATGCGGGTTCGTCGACAGCCAGACGGATTTGGTCTGCATGAAACAGCGCATCCCTTCCCAGCCGTTTTCGCGCCCGTAGCCTGATTGTTTCATGCCTCCAACCGGCGACTGGGTGGCTGCGTCGAAGTAGTTGTTGATATAGACGGTCCCGGCCTCGATCCGGGACGCCACCCGCATCGCGCGTGCGACATCGCGGGTCCATATCCCGGCGGCCAGCCCGTAAACCGTATCATTGGCGATGCGAATGGCCTCGGGTTCCTCGGTCCAGGCTTCGGTGCTGACAACCGGGCCAAAAACTTCGTTTTGCGCCAGATCGGCAGAGTTCGGGACATCGGAAAAGATGGTGGGACCGATATAATAGCCCTTGTCCCGGCAGGCTGTGCGTCCGTCCAGTCGCAGGTTGTGACCGGCCTCCTCAGCGGCGGCGATCCGGCTCAGAACAGATTCATAATGTGGCCGGTTGGCTATCGGCCCGATTTGGGTTGCGGGATCAAGCGGGTCGCCGACCCGCGCCTTTTTCACGACATCCACCAGGCGGTCGGTGAAATCTTCGATCACTTCGGCATGCACCAGCAGGCGCGAGCCGGAAATGCAGCTTTGCCCACCGGGTGGAAATATCCCGGCAGCCACGCCATTCACCGCCAGTTCCAGATCCGCATCCGGAAACACGATTTGCGGCGACTTGCCGCCCAGTTCCATCACCACCGGTTTGACCTGTTGCGCAGCCGCGATTGCTGCGGCCCGCCCGCCAGCCGTGCCGCCGGTAAAACTGACCATGCGCACATCCGGGTGTTCGATCATCGGTTTGGCGGTTGTCGGCCCATAACCTGTGACCACATTCAGAACCCCGGGCGGCAGATCGGCCTCGAGCAAGATGTCCATCAGCTCAAGCGTCGAACAACTGGAATGCTCCGAAGGTTTGATCACAACGGTATTTCCCGCCGCCAGACAAGGCGCAAGCTTCCAGATCAGCGTACCCAACGGAGAGTTCCACGGCAGCACCTGTGCCACCACGCCGAACGGCTCCCATGTCATGTAGTTGTGGATGTCCGGTGCCTCGGCCGGAATCACGCGGCCTTCGAACTTGTCGCACATGCCTGCGTAATAATGCCAGCTGTCGATCTGCCACTGACCCGGTTGCAAGCCCGGCGTGATCATGGAAGGCAGCTTGCCATTGTCCTGTGTCTCAATCACCCCAAGACGCTCGGCGTGTCGGGAAGTCACGTCCCCGATCCGGCGCAGCACCCGCCCACGTTCGGCGGGCTGCATTCGACCCCAGGGTCCGTCGTAAAATGCCTTGCGCGCCTCCTCGACCGCTCGGTTCAGATCTGTTTCGCGGCAATCCGGTACACGGGCCCATACTTCTCCGTTGGCGGGGATTTCGCTGTTGATATATGCGCCGCCCGCCGGGTCGTGCCATTGGTTGCCGGTAAAGTACCGAAAGGTCCGGATATTGCTCATGACGCGGTCTCCATTGGATGTTCAGCGGGAAGAGGTGCCCGGCCAAGGATCATGTCGGCGGCTTTCTCGGCCATCATCACAACAGTTGCGTAAAGGTTTCCGGTGATCTGAGCGGGCATGGCCGAGGCATCGCAGACCCGCAGCCCCTCAACCCCGTGCACGCGCAGTTGGGAATCCAGCACCTCACCCATCCGGGCAGTGCAGCACAGGTGATGGCCGGTATAGGCGGTTCTTCGGATGGCATCGGTAATCTGCGCATCGGTTTTGGCCCCGTGCCACGGGCCGATTTCACCCGTCAGATATTGCGCGATCTGGGGTTGTGCCATCACCTCGCGCATCGCGGAAACGCCACGCTTCAGACACTCCAGGTCGCGGGGGTCGGCGAAGTAATTGGGGTCGATGACCGGGTGCAGAAGAGGGTCCGTGCCGGACAATCGAACCGTACCCTCCGAGATCGGTCGTTCCAGATTGATGTCGATCTGCACACCAGGTCGCGCCATCTTTCGCCCGCGCACCAGTAACTTGCGGCCTAATCGGTTCAGCAACGGCACAGTTTCATGCGCACTGTCACCCAGGTTTTCCTCAACCACCATCGGGGTCATGTGCACCTGAAGCTCGGGCCATTTGGGGTCGTCGAAGGCGTGAAACAGCACTGTCGAGAAAAAAGCGCCGCCCCCGGGGCCCGATCCGTTCAGCAACCATCGTCCCATCAGCAGAGCTGCCCTGTCCAGACGCTGATGTTTGGCGTGGCTCAGGTCCGCGCGGTCCGATCCGAACTGCATCGACACATTCGGGTGATCCGAAAGATGCGCGCCAACCGAGGGCAGGTCGACCAAAACATCGATATCATGAAACCGCAGATGATCTGCCGGTCCAATCCCCGACAACATCAACAACTGCGGCGTCCCGATGGCGCCCTGACACAGGATCACTTCGCGCTCTGCCCGGATGACCTCACCCGTCAAGGTTAGCAGTCCGACGGCACGGCAGTCTTCGGTGACAACCCGCGCAACATGAACGCCAGTGCGGACGGTCAGGTTCTTTGGCCGGGATTTCAGGTAGGCAATCGCCGCCGACTGCCGGACGCCTTTGGCAACCGTGCTGTCATTGCGCGCCACACCTGTTCTGTGCGGACCGTTCAGATCGTCCAGTTCGCGATGCCCGGCGGCTGCCGCCGCCGCGATAAACGCCTGCTCCATCAGGCCGAAATTGCGCGCCGGTTCCGTCTTCAGGGGGCCATCCGCGCCATGCCAGGCATCCCGTCTGTCACGGGCACCTTCGGCCCGGCGGAAATAAGGAAGGACCTCGGCGTAAGACCAGCCCGCCAGCCCCTTCTGCCGCCACAGATCATAGTCCGCCGCGACACCGCGCATGTAGATCATGCCATTGACGATCGAGGACCCGCCCAGCGCCTTGCCACGCGGATAGTAAACACAACGGCCCCCCAATCCGGGCTGAGCAACGGATGTATAGCCCCAGTCCAGCCTTGGGTTGCCGAACACGAATCCGTTCCCCGCAGGCATCCGAATAAACAGATCGCGCCCCTCTCCGCCCGCCTCGACCAGACAGACCGATATGTCCGGATCTTCGGCCAGCCGCGCCGCTAGAACGCATCCGGCCGAGCCGCCTCCGGCGATGACATAATCGAACGAACCACTCATTGCGGCAACCTGTCCAGAATGGCGCCGGTCATCTCGGCGCCGGTTGCTGCGCCGCCCAGATCGGGCGTCATGATCCCGTCCCGCAATGTGGCAGAAACAGCTCTGTGCAGGTGGTTTTCAGGGTCGGGCAGGCCAAAGCTGTATTTGAACATCATCCCGACCGACAGGATCGTCCCCACCGGATTGGCGTTCCCCTGACCCGCAATGTCCGGCGCAGACCCGGCGGTGCTTTCATACATGCCAAACACCGGACCACGGGCGGGACTGGCGCTCAGACTAGCCGACGGCAGCA
This sequence comes from Ruegeria sp. CG4, assembly GCF_056537185.1. NCBI lineage: Bacteria > Pseudomonadati > Pseudomonadota > Alphaproteobacteria > Rhodobacterales > Roseobacteraceae > Ruegeria > Ruegeria sp. CG4. The sequence continues at coordinate 57,403 of NZ_JBQFRB010000013.1, forward strand.
TACCCAGTGACCCCGCATACACCGCCGTCAGATCGCTGAGCACATCGCCCATCTGATTGCAGCACAACACGACATCAAATTCCGCAGGCCGCTGCATCAACTGATAGGCGCAATTGTCGGCGAACATGTTTTCGAATTCGACATCCGGGTATTCCTGCGCCACCTCGGTCACGACGTTTCGCCACAGTTTGTAGCTTTCCATGACATTGGATTTGTCGCAGCTGACCAGACGCCTGCGACGTTCGCGAGCCAACTGAAACCCACCATGTGCAAACCGGGCGACTTCGTTTTCGTCATAAGCGGTCAGGTCATAACCCTGCCGCACCCCATCGACCCGACGCTGGCCGCGTTCGCGGGCAAACATCGCACCGCCACACATTTCGCGCAGGATCAAAATGTCCGCCCTGTCGGCAACACCGGCCCGGAACGGGGTCCGGTTCATCAATCCTGCCCATGCCCGCGCGGGCCTTAGCCCCAGATAGGTCTGCAGATGGTGGCGCAGATACATCAGCCCGTCCTGGCATTCCGCGCCGCCGGATACCCGGATGTCATCCCAGTCGGGTCCGCCGACCGCGCCCACCAGAACAGCATCCGATGCCTTTGCAAGTTCCAGAACCTCGGGCGTGCAAAACGTGCCATGCACCTCCCACGAAGCGCCGTGCAGCAGCCCGTGCCTAACGCACAGCGCAATACCGTATCGCTGCGCCAGCACTTCGGCCACCTGCAGTCCATAGCCCACGATCTCGGGACCGATGCCATCGCCACCCAGCGCAAGAATCGTCTTTTCCATGGAACGACCCTGATTTGGTTCCGCAAACAGATTTGCCCGCTTGCAGCGAAAGAAAAAGACGGAAATGATGAATGAATATTGTTCCTACAATGAATGATTGTGACGCATGTCCATTCCCCTGCACCAGATCAACGCCTTCGACGCCGCCGCCCGCCACCTTAGCTTTTCCCGTGCAGCCGAGGAGTTGAACGTGCTGCAACCCGCGATCAGCCGCCATGTCGCGGCGCTTGAGGCGGAACTGGGGACCCGGCTTTTTGCCCGCACCAAGCCTCGCCTGACCCTGACAGAAGACGGGGTTTTGCTGGCCAAGGCAGTGTCACAAGGATTCGGGACCATCCGAGGCGGGCTTGACGCGGTGCGAACCCGCGCGCACGAGGACACGATCGTGGTCAGCGCCAGCATCGGTTTCACCAGCCTTTACCTGTTGCCGAGACTGGCCGGGTTTCAGGCGGATCACCCCGACACCAAGCTCCAGATTGTCACCCGGGATCAGAACCCAGACTATGATCCGGCAAAATGTGATGTCGTTATTCTTTTCGGCGAACACGGCATTCCGGGTTGCCCATCGCTGCAAATATTCCCCGAGCGCATGGTGGCCATTTGCCGCCCCGACCTGCTGCACAACGGGCAACCCTATTCCCGCGCGGCATTGGCCGGGCAAAAACTGCTGCATATGTCCGAGCGTGACCACAACGGCGATTGGGGGCGGTATTTCCAGGGAACCGGAAAGAAAGTGCCGCCACCACCCGGCCATGACACCTACCTCAGTTTCATGGTCTATCTGCGCGCCATTCAGAACGGTCTGGGCATCGGTATTGGCTGGCGGCCCTTGATTGACGAGTTTCTTGCCAACGGAACCCTGGCGCTGGCCTGTGACCACGAGCATGACAGCAAACGCGGCTACTTCTGCTCGGTCACGGCTTTGGGGAAAACTAAGACCGGCGCCCACCTGTTTCAGAACTGGATCGCGCAGGCGGCATGATGCGCGGTCCAGTGCCCCGCCGACAACAGCGTTTTCACTTTTCTGCTTGCAGGTTTCTCGCCATGATCGAACCACCGTGCAGGCACAGCGGATCGCAGCAAACCGATACAGGATGGCCCCATGACCAGATCGGAAAATCCCGGCCCCGCAACAACGCCGCGCACACGCGCCAAGGCCCGCCACATTCTGGATAACTATTATATCGGACCGGCCGGAGACGGCTCAGTTCTGGAAATTTGGGGCTATACGGACCGCATGTCCTATGCACCGGGCGATCGGGTTGCGTTGCGGGTTTCGACCACTGCCCAAAACTGGACACTGGAAATTGGCCGCGACGGGCAGGATTACGAGCCGCTGCTTCACGAAACCAACCTGCCCGGCATGCACCAAACCACCCCGCCGGACTGTTCGGTGAATGGATGTGACTGGGCCGTCGCCTACGAATTCACCATCCCCGATGACTGGCGCCCGGGCGGATACCTGATCACCTTCAGTGCGGAGCAGGACGGCGACCGGGTCGAAGAGCATCACCTGTTTCTGCTGCGCCGCGCGGCGGATCGCCTGCCCGCCCCTTACGTTCTGGTCTGTGCCACCGGCACTTGGTTGGCCTACAACTGCTGGGGAGGTTCGAACCATTATCAGGGCATCACGGGCGCAGACGGTGATGCATTTTCACCTGTGGTTTCGACCCGGCGCCCCTGGACCCGTGGGTTTTGTAAACTGCCCCACGGCGCCCCGCGCGCGGTTCCCGAAGCCCCGCATGTGCCCGGTGGAATGGTACGTTACCCCTACATGGAATGGGCCTATTCCTATGGGTACTCCAAGAAATACGCCTCGGCCGGCTGGGCCAGTTACGAACGGCATTTTGCTGTGTGGGCCGAAGCGAACGGTTTTGATCTGGATTTTGCCACTCAGCACGATCTTGATGCTGACCCGGACCTGCTGAACCGCTGCAAATGTGCGATTTTCGTGGGTCACGACGAATACTGGTCTGCCCCGATGCGCCACGCCGTAGACCGGTTCACCGAAAACGGCGGCAAGGTGGCGCGGTTTGGCGGAAACTTCCTATGGCAGACCCGGATTCAGGATCAGGGCCGTCAGCAGGTCTGCTACAAATACAATGCCGATCAGGACCCTCTGTTAGGGACGAACCGGGACCATCTGGTCACATCCGCATGGGAAGTCGCCCCCGCCAACTGGCCCGGCGCACAGACCTTTGGCGCAAACGGACTGAGGGGCGTGTATGCCAGCCTCGGACGTTGCGCGGGTCAGGGCAGCGGCGGCTTCACCGTCTATCGCCCCCGACACTGGGCGTTTGCAGGCACCCAACTGGGTTACGGCGACCAACTGGGTGCGACCTCGCGCATTTTCGGGTACGAGGTGGATGGCGTCGACTACCTGATGGAGGATGGCCTGCCCTTTGCCAACGGAAATGACGGCACCGATCCAGAGGTCGAAATCCTTGCGCTGGGTCTGGCTGCAAATGTCGAACCCGACCACGGCGTCTGGGGTGAAACCGTCTACATCGGGGACGATGATGCCAGGTTCAAAGCGCAGGCAATCTTTGGAGAAGTCACCGAAGAAACGCTGGACCGTAGCACCCGCGGCAACGGGGTGATCGTGCACTGGCACCGCGGCAAGGGTGAGGTGTTCAACGCCGCCACCTGTGAATGGGTCATGGGGCTGACCCGGCGGGATTGGCAGGTTGAACGGATCACAAGGAACGTACTGACCCGGTTCGGTATCTGAACGTCGCGGACGCCGCGGTTGCTTTGCGTGCTATTGGATGCAGGCCAAACCGGCAATCGGGTCTGCGCGGGAAACTTCCTTTACCTGAGCAACATCGCCGCAAACAACCTGAAGCCGCAGCATCCCGGCGTTCGGAAACCTGTCGAAATACGCGAACTTTACTCGATCAAGCTGCTCTGCGTTCTGGCAAGTGATCCGATAGTCGGCAACAAATTCCATATGCCGTTCGTCACCTGCCTTGTCGCTCTGCCCCTGTGCGACGCTGGTCAGCGTTACATTCGCTGAGGCGTTAAAACAGCCAGCTTCGATCGGAGGTTCAAACAACTCCAGCGGTTTGGACAGGTCCGACACGGCCCGGGCTACCAGCACGCGATCGTCGTTGTTTTCCGCCGGATGTTCGAACCCGACGATGTCCGCTCCGGGCGCGGACAATGAGAGCTTTATGCTCGTATCGGAGTGGGTAACGATCAGTGTTCCCGTACCGTGGCTATGCTGCGGATCAATGGGAGATTCTTCGGCCAGAACAACGACTGGCATCAGGGAAAATGCGACCATCGCTGCTTTCATAACCAGTGCACCGTTCAAAAAGAATCACCGGCTTTATTGTATTCCGATCCGTCAATCGCGCAATGTCAGCACCCCGGCCAGATCTCGCCAGATATGGGTAGGGGGCGCGGTCGGAACATAATACGACTATTTCCGACAATAAAACTCAGGTTGACATTCCTGACTAATTAAATCAGCTATAGGCGGAACGGTGCCTGCCACAAGACACCCGAACTATTGTTTCTGACAGGAAAGAAAATCATCATGACCAAACGCTTTGCCGCAGCGGGTACGTTGACACTACTTGCCGCAACTTCAGCAATTGCCGCTGATGCGCCCTCCCGGGCGGACGTTCTGAACACCTATGCCAATATCGCCGAAGCCACGTTTGAAGACAGCCTGATTGCCGCAAAATCCCTGCAAACCGCCGTCGACGCACTGATTGCCGATCCGTCCGACGCCACGCTGAACGCCGCACGCGCCGCGTGGGTCGCGGCCCGCGTGCCCTATCAGCAGACCGAAGTCTATCGCTTCGGCAACGCCATCGTCGACGACTGGGAAGGCAAGGTGAACGCATGGCCACTGGATGAGGGGCTGATCGACTATGTCGACGCCTCCTACGGCGGACCGACCGACGAGAATGAGTTTGCGGCGCTGAACGTCATCGCCAACCCCAGTTTCGATCTGTCCGGCAACACTATCGACGCCGCCGAAATCACGCCCGAATTGCTGAGTGAAACCCTGCACGAAGCAGACGGCATCGAGGCCAACGTCGCAACCGGCTATCACGCCATTGAATTCCTGCTTTGGGGCCAGGATCTGAACGGCCACGGCTCGGGCGCGGGAAACCGTCCTTATACCGACTATGTGCAGGGTGACGATTGCACCGGCGGCAACTGCGATCGCCGCGCTCAGTATCTGAGCGCCGCAACCGAACTGCTGGTCAGCGATCTGGAATGGATGGCCGCCCAGTGGCAGTCAGGCGGTGCGGCACGCGCCGCGCTGGCCGAAAGCGACAAGGCCGGTGTCAGCGCCATCCTCACCGGCATGGGCTCGCTGTCCTATGGCGAACAGGCGGGTGAGCGGATGCGCCTTGGCCTGATGCTGAACGACCCCGAGGAGGAGCATGATTGCTTCTCGGACAACACTCACAACAGCCATTACTACGACGGGCTGGGCATTCAGAACGTCTATCTGGGCAGCTATACCCGCATCGACGGCACACCGGTTTCCGGTGCGTCGCTGTCGGACCTGGTACTGGCCACCGACCCGTCGCTGGACGCTGAGATGAAAGTCAAACTGGCCAACACCATGCAGGCGCTGGGTCGTCTGAAGTCGACAGCCGAGGCAGGCTTTGCCTATGACCAGATGCTGGAACGCGGCAATGAAGGCGGTGAGGTCCTGATCATGGGCGGTGTGAACGGCCTGATCGACCAGACCAAGACCATTGAGCGTGTCGTGGCTGCGCTGGACCTGGATCAGGTCAGCATCGAAGGCTCGGACAGCCTGGATAACCCAGGTTCGGTGTTCGAATAAGACCTGTCTGGTCGGACACCCCCTCCCGGCCTGACTGAACCGGAAGCATCTGAACGTGGGTGCTTCCGGATATCCGGATCACCGGGGTTTGATGTGAAAAGCCGCATCTGAACCCCCAACTTGCATCAAAGCTCGACCGCAAAAATGGGCACATTACCATGATCATCTGCCACTGCACACATATCTCGGACCACGACATCCGCGCCGCGATCGACTGGATGCGCGCGTCTGACCCGCACACGGTGATCACGCCCGGAAAAATCTACCATGCGCTTGGGAAATCAGCGGATTGTGGCGGATGCATGCCGCTTTTTCTCGACTCGATGCGGTCCTGCGATAATCTGGAAGTCCCCATGCAACTCCGCGCCCTGCGCAGCGGAGCAACACAGGAGAGTGCAGATGAAAGGCGACCCCAAGGTCATCGAATACCTCAACAAATCCCTGCGGCATGAACTGACGGCGGTCAGCCAGTACTGGCTGCACTACCGCCTGCAAGAGGATTGGGGCCTTGGCCATATGGCCAAGAAAAGCCGCGAGGAAAGCATCGAAGAGATGGGCCATGCCGACAAGCTCATCGAACGGATCATCTTCCTGGAAGGGCATCCCAACCTGCAAAAACTCGATCCTCTGAGGATCGGCCAGACCCCGAAGGAAACGCTGGAATGCGACTTGGCGGCGGAACAGGATGCCCGCGCGCTTTATGTCGAAGCCCGGGAATATTGCCGCGAGGCGGGCGATTATGTGTTGATGTCATTGTTCGAGGATTTGATCAGCGATGAAGAAGGACATATCGACTTCCTCGAAACACAGCTCGACCTGTATGAAAGGATCGGCGAAGCCAATTATGCGCAGCTCAACGCGTCGAAAATGGACGAAGTGGACTAAACTCTGTCTTTTGTCGGTGGTCACGTGCGTGGCCACCCCCTCCCTGTCCGCCGAACTGCGTGACATTCACCTGAACTTCCAGCCCAGAACCGAGGAAGAGCGCAACCGGATCTCCGCCGTCACGGCGTTGCCCGATGATTTCAGCGCGCCGCAACGGTTCGAGGACCTGCCCGCCGGGGCGGCCACCGTGCGGGCGCGCCAGGACGCCGATGCCTTTTCACAACCCTCGGGCAATCTGAGCTTCGAGCAGGAGCTGGATTTCCGGGTCGGCAACGGGCTGTTCAGAAAGATTTGGGTCTCGTCCCCCGCATCTACATTGGCCTCGGACGGTCTGGGCCCGCTTTACAACGCCCGATCCTGTCAGCGATGCCACATCAAGGACGGGCGCGGCCATACGCCCAACAGCCCGGACGACAACGCGATATCGATGTTCCTGCGCGTGTCTGTTCCCGGTGGCCCCGACGACGGGTACTCCGAGATCGAGGACTACATCGCCACCCGACCCGAACCGAATTACGGCGGCCAGATGCAGGACCTTGCCTTGCCCGGCCATCCGGCCGAATACCGGCTGGATATCGCATATGAGGATGTCCTCGTTGAACTGTCGGAAGGCGAAACTGCCATCCTGCGCCGCCCAACCTACAGCGCGGCAGATCTGGGATACGGCCCGTTGCACCCGGACGCGATGTTCAGCCCCCGCGTGGCGCCACAGATGATCGGATTGGGGTTGCTTGAAGCCATCCCGGTCGACGATCTGCTGGCCAACGCCGATCCCGAAGATATGGATGGCGACGGAATTTCCGGACGCCCGAACATCGTCTGGTCAGCGGAATTTGGTGAACCGATGATGGGCCGGTTCGGCCATAAGGCCGGAATGCCGACGATCATGGAACAATCCGCCGCCGCCTTTGCCGGTGACATCGGCATTTCCAGCCCGCTCTACCCGGCCCCGCACGGCGATTGCACCGACCGCCAGACTGCTTGCGTTGCGGCCCCCCATGGCGATCAGGACATTCGGGAATTCGAAATTGACCAGCAGGGCATGGACCTGGTTGCATTCTACAGCCAGAACCTTGGCGTTCCGGCCCGACGCGATGTTGATGATCCGCAAGTGCTGCGCGGGAAAGAGGTGTTCTACACCTCCGGCTGTGTTTCCTGCCATACGCCCGCTTTCGTCACGCACCGCATGGACGACCGGCCTGAACACAGCTTTCAGTTGATCTGGCCGTATTCCGACCTGCTGCTGCACGACATGGGCGAGGGACTTGCAGACAACCGCCCCGAAGCCCGCGCCGATGGCCGGGAATGGCGCACCGCACCGCTGTGGGGCATTGGCTTCACCGAACAGGTGTCCGGCCATACCCAGTTTTTGCATGACGGGCGCGCCCGGTCGCTGCTTGAAGCCATCCTGTGGCATGGGGGTGAGGCGCAGGCGGCCCGGGACAGTGTTGTTTCGATGCCAAAAGCCGACCGCAATGCCCTTGTGCGTTTTCTCGAAAGTCTCTGACTCATGCGAATTCTCACCTTACTGGCTGCCCTCATACTGCCAATAGCTGTCCAGGCTCAGGATCGTCAGGCTGTACTCGCGAACACGGTGCAATCCCACATCCTGCCGCGATTTGCGCAGCTTGCGGGCGCGTCCGGCACACTGAAAGCATCGTCGCAGGCGGATTGCTCAACGGACGCCCCCGATCTGCGTGCGGCTTATCACGATGCCTTCGACGCATGGATTTCTGCCAGCCACCTGCGCTTTGGCCCATCGGAAACCGATGACCGCGCCTTTGCCCTGGCGTTCTGGCCCGACAGTAAAGGTTTCACGCCCAAGGCACTGTCAGTGCTGATCGCCCGGGAAGATGATGCGGTCTATTCCGCCGAAGGGTTCGCGGAAACATCCATCGCTGGGCGCGGTTTCTTTGCTTTGGAGCAGGTTCTGTTCGACCCGCAACTGTCCGTGGCAGGCGCGGATAACTATCGCTGCGCGCTGGTTCGGGCCATCGCGACAGATATCGAACGGAATGCGCGGGCTATTGACAACGACTGGCAGTCCTATGCCGGCAAAATGGCTCGACCCGGACCCGACGGCCCCTACCGGTCCGATGATGAAGCGATGCAGGAACTGTTCAAAGCCCTGATCACCGGTTTGGAATTTACCGCCGACACCCGCCTTGGCCGCCCCATGGGAACGCATGACCGCCCCCGCCCCAACCGGGCCGAGGCACGCCGGTCCGAACGATCCCTGCGCCATGTAGAATTGTCGCTGATCGCCTTGCACGATCTTGCCACTCATCTGTCGACTGGTCATCCCGGGATTGCCGATGATCTGGACGCCACCTTTGCAAGAGCCATAAGCCGGGCACAATCACTGGACGATCCGGCCTTTGCGGGTGTCGCCGATCCACAGGGACGCATCCGGGTCGAAGCGCTGCAACAGTCGATCAACGACATCCGCGCTATTGCCTCTACCGAACTCGGCCCGACCCTTGGCATCAGCGCCGGGTTCAACTCACTGGACGGAGACTGATCCGCATGACCACCCGCCGCCGCTTTCTGGTCGGTCTGACCGCCGCCGGTCTTGCCCCCATGAAGGGGTGGGCGTCGGTGGGCGGCCCGGACTATCTGGCTGCGGCGTTATTCCCGGATGATACGTACCGCCTGGCCGGGTTGGATGTGAACGGAACCATCCTGTTTTCCCTGCCATTGCCCGCCCGGGGCCACGCCGCCGCCGCGCATCCACACTTGCCGCAGGCGGTGGCCTTTGCCCGCCGTCCCGGCACCTTTGCCGCGGTGATTGATTGCGCCACTGGGGTGCAAATCGCCGAGTTGCAGGCCCCAAAAGGGCGCCATTTCTATGGCCACGGTACCTATTCGCGAGATGGAACAAGGCTTTACACGACCGAAAACGACTATGACGCTGGCGCGGGCATCATCGGCATCTGGAACGGCCAAGATTACACCCGGATCGGAGAGATTTCCTCGGGCGGTATCGGCCCGCACGACTTGCGCCTGATGCCGGATGGCGTTTCTTTGGTCGTCGCCAATGGCGGGATCGAAACCCATCCCGACACGGGCCGCACCAAGCTGAACCTGCCGGTCATGAAACCTAACCTGACCTATCTTGACCTGTCCGGCGACATTCTGGAGACGGTGGAACTGCCGCGCGCGATGCACAAGAGCTCGACCCGTCATCTGGCAGTGCGCCGGGATGGCCTTGTTGCCTTTGCCATGCAATGGCACGGCGACGCGACCGCTCACCCGCCGTTATTGGGCCTGCATCACCGTGGTCAGGCGCCCAGGCTTTTGGCGGCACCCGACACCGATCAAGCCACGCTTCAAGGCTACGCAGGAAGTATCGCGTTTTCTGCCAATGGCGAAACCGTCGCGATCACCTGCCCGCGCGGCAACGCGTTGCATCAGTTCAATGTCGCAGACGGGCGACTGGCCAGCATCCACCAGCTTGACGATGTATGCGGGTTAAGCGCAGGGCCTAAGGGGTATGTCTTTACCACCGGCACCGGAGTGATCGGCAGCCTGAGCGGCATCAGCGCCAACAATTTGGCCCAACTGGACTGCCAATGGGACAACCACCTGATCCCTGTCCGGGCGTTTGGCTGAACCTCGGCATTTTCCGTCGCATAGATTAAACTTGGACGAATCAAACTGCTACCGTATTGGCGGGCGCAAAACCGGCACTCCAGACTTACAAGGACTGACTTGATTGAAACACACGCCCAACGCACCGCATTCCATCTACGGGGTTGAAAAATGGGGCAAAGGCCTCATCGAGGTGACGAAGCAGGGCGAGATCGGTCTGCGCAATCCCATGGCGCCAGAGGCTGCGGCAATCAGCCTGCCCGGCATCCTGAGCGACCTTGAGGAACGCGGCATCAGGGCCCCGATGCTTTTGCGTATCAGTTCCTACCTGGAAAACGAGATCGCTCATATCAATGAGAGCTTCCGTGATGCGATTGCCCGTACCGGGTACAAGGGGCACTATCGCGGTGTCTTCCCGATCAAGGTGAACCAACAGGCGCAGGTCGTGGACCGGATCGTCGAGTTCGGGAAGAAGTACAATTACGGCCTGGAAGCCGGATCGAAACCCGAACTGGTGATCGCGCTTGCCCATCGTCTGGCCAGCGAAGCGCTAATCGTGTGCAACGGCGTCAAGGATGCGGAGTTCATCCAACTGGCAATCCTCAGCCGCAAGATCGGCTTTAACACCGTCATCGTGCTGGAAAGCCCGAAAGAGGCTGACACGGTGATCGAGGTCTATAACGATCTGGGCATCGAGCCCTTGATCGGTGTGCGGGTCAAACTGACCAACCAGATCAGCGGCAAGTGGGAAGAAAGCTCGGGCGACCGGTCCGCCTTTGGCATGAACACCGATCAGCTGGTCGCTACTGTCGACAAACTGAAAGCGGCCGGTCTGCTGCATTGCCTGAAGCTGCAGCACTCGCATCTCGGATCTCAGGTGCAGGACGTCAACGACGTGCGCCGCGCCGTGGGCGAGGCTTGCCGCTATTACACCGAGCTGACGCGCGAAGGTGTACCGCTGACCCATCTGGACCTCGGCGGCGGCATGGGTGTGGACTATACCGGCGAAAAGAAAGCCGCCGAGAACTCGATCAACTACACGGTCGAGGAATACTGCGCCAATGTCGTCGAAACCGTGGCCTACGCGATGGATGAGGCCGAAGTGGCCCACCCGACTCTGGTCACCGAAAGCGGTCGCGCTGTGGTGGCAACCTCGTCGATGCTGCTGTTCAACGTGCTGGAAAGCACGCTCTACGATGCGCCCAACGGGCCCGAGGTGGAACCCGATGATCACCATATGGTTTCGGATCTGGCCGCTGTGTCCAGTTACCTCAGCAGCGACCGGTTGCAGGAATGCTGGAACGACGCCACCTTCTATCGCAATGAACTGCGTGCCCTGTTCCGGCGCGGCTATGTCGACCTGCGCCAGATGGCCCGGGCCGAGCGCATTTACCTGTCGCTGATGACCCGCCTCAAGGCGCTTGCGGCCAGCGACGATCTGGAAACCGATGTGGACGACCAGCTTGAAAAAGTGGCCGATATCTACCACTGCAACTTCTCGCTGTTTCAGTCCCTGCCCGATGTCTGGGCCATCGACCAGTTGCACCCAATCGTCCCGCTGCAGGGCTTGAACGAAACACCGGACCGCCGCGCGGTCCTGTCCGACATCACCTGCGACAGCGACGGCAAAATCGACCGCTTCATCCTGGCCGATGGTGTCTCTCCCAGCCTGCCGGTGCATTCGCTGCCTGAAGACGGCGAATACTACATGGGCGTCTTCTTCGTTGGCGCCTATCAGGAAACGCTGGGCGATCTGCATAACCTGTTTGGTGATACCAACGTCGTCACCATCGACCTGCGCGTTGACGGCGGCTTCGACCTGCTGCACGAGCAGGAAGGCGACACCATCTCCGAAGTTCTGTCCTATGTCGAGTTTGATCCCGGCGACTGCGTCGCTGCCTTCCGCAAAATGGTGGACGAGGCGATCTCGACCGGTACTCTGAAAGCCAAGGACCGCAAAACCCTGATGAGCGCCTACCGCGACTCGATCAACGGCTACACCTATTACGAATAACCCCCTGTGAGAGGAGAAAACCCCATGGGCAAAACACTGGTTGTCGGCGCAGGCGGCGTATCCCACGCCGCCGTGCACAAGATGGCAATGAATTCAGACATCTTCACCGAGATCACTCTGGCCAGCCGCACGAAATCAAAATGCGACGCCATCGCCAAATCGGTGAAAGAACGTGTTGGCGTGGAAATCGCCACCGCCGAACTCGACGCGTACAAGGTTGAAGACACGGTCAAGCTGATCAGGGAAACCGGTGCAGAAATCCTCGTGAACCTCGCCCTGCCCTATCAGGACCTGGTGCTGATGGACGCGTGTCTCGAGGCCGGCATCCACTATCTCGACACCGCAAACTATGAGCCCGAGGATGTGGCCAAATTTGAATACCACTGGCAGTGGGCCTATCAGGAGCGGTTCAAAGAGGCCGGCCTGACCGCCATCCTCGGCTCGGGTTTCGATCCGGGCGTTACCAGCGTGTTCGCCAAATGGCTCAAGAAACACAAGCTGGACACCATTCGTCAGATCGACGTTCTGGACGCCAATGGCGGCTCGAACGATCAGGAATTCGCCACCAACTTCAACCCGGAGATTAACCTGCGCGAAGTGCTGGCCGAGGTCCGCCACTGGGAAGGCGGCGAGTGGAAGCACTCCCCCGCCATGACCCACAAGGTCGAGTTCGATTTTCCCGCCATCGGCCCCAAGAACATGTACCTGATGTATCACGAGGAACTGGAATCGCTCTCGACCCACTTCCCCGAGATCGAGCGCGCCCGCTTCTGGATGACCTTCGGTGACGCCTATATCACCCACGCCAAAGTGCTGGAAAACGTCGGCATGACCCGCATCGACCCGGTGATGCACGACGGCAAGGAAATCATCCCGATCCAGTTCCTGAAAACCCTGCTGCCCGATCCTGGCGATCTGGGCGCGGAAACCAAGGGCAAAGCCTGCATCGGCGACATCGCCACGGGTCAGGCCAAGGATGGCTCGGGCGAGAAGACCTATTACATCTACAACATCTGCGACCACGAGGAATGCTATGCCGAGGTCGGCAGCCAGGCTGTCAGCTACACCACCGGCGTCCCCGCCATGATCGGCGCGGCACAGGTACTGAAGGGCAACTGGACCCAGCCCGGCGTGTGGAACATGGAACAGCTCGACCCGGACGATTTCATGGACATGCTGAACGAACATGGTCTGCCATGGCAGGTTCACGAACTCGCCGGTCCCGTCGAATTCTGATCTGGTCTTCATCTTTTCCCAAATACTCCGGGGGTCCGGGGGCAGCGCCCCCGGCCTCTCCACCCCAAGGAGACGCCGGTTATGTCCGACATGATGACCACACAAGCCGGGGATGCCGGAGCCTTCCGCAATTTTGACCTGAGCCGTGTGCCGACCCCCTGCTTCGTGGTCGATGAAAAGGCCGTCGAGCGGAACCTGACCGTTCTCGCCGATATCGGATCCCGATCAGGCGCGCATGTGCTGAGCGCGCTCAAAGCGTTTTCGATGTTCTCGCTTGCCCCCCTGGTACGCAAACATCTCGGTGGCACCTGCGCCAGCGGCATCTACGAGGCTCGGCTGGGCCGCGAAGAATACGGTGGCGAGGTCGCCACATTCTGCGCCGGGTACAAGGACGCGGATATCGACGAGATCCTGTCACTGTCCGACCACATCATCTTCAACTCTCCTGCGCAAAAGGATCGGTTTCTCGCCAAGGCACAGGCTGCGGGCGTTCAGGTCGGCCTGCGCATCAACCCGGAACACTCCGAGGGTGAAATTCCGAAATACGATCCCTGCGCCCCCTGTTCTCGGCTGGGAACGCCCGTCAGCCAGCTCACCTCGGGAACCCTGACCGGGGTTGATGGCCTGCACATGCACACGCTCTGCGAGCAGGGATTCGAGCCGCTGCAGCGCACGTGGGACGCCGTCGAACCGAAACTCATGCCGTTCATGGGGCAACTCAAATGGCTGAACTTCGGCGGCGGGCACCATATCACCCGCGACGACTATGACCGCGACGGGCTGGTCGCTTTCATCAAGGGCATCCGCGAATCATATGGCATCGATGTCTATCTTGAACCCGGCGAAGCCGTCGCACTGGATGCAGGCGTTCTGATTGGCGAAATCCTCGACCTGCCGACCAATGGCATGAACCTTGCGATCACCGATATCTCGGCCACCTGCCACATGCCCGACGTGATCGAAGCCCCCTATCGTCCGGCTTTGATGGATGAAGCCGAGGCTGGCCACACCTACCGTCTGGGCGGCCCCTCCTGTCTGGCGGGTGACGTGATCGGTGACTACACATGGGACAAGCTGCTGGAGATCGGGCAGCGCTTCGCCTTCCTGGACCAAGCCCATTACTCGATGGTCAAGACGAACACATTCAATGGCGTGCCGCTGCCAACCATCGCGCTGTGGAACAGCGAAACAGACGAACTGAAAATCATCAAAAAGTTCGGCTATGAAGACTTTAAGGACAGACTCTCATGAGCATTTTTCTCGACAGTGAACTGACCGCTTCCGAGCGCACCGAGGACGCGCGGTTCCACGTGATCCCGGTGCCGCTGGAGCGCACGGTGTCCTATGGCTCGGGCACGGCCAAAGGGCCCGAAGCAATTATCGAGGCCTCAAATGAGCTGGAGCGGATCGTCGACAGCGCTGAACCCTGCCTGCAGGGCATCTTCACCGAGCCGCCATTGGATTGCGATGCCTCGCTGCCGGAAATCATGGAACGCCTGGCCCAACGCACCGAAGCCGCAGTGCGCGCGGGTAAGGTGCCGGTGACGCTGGGTGGCGAGCATTCGCTCAGCTACGGTGCAGTCATGGGCGTCGCCCGTGCGCTGGGTCAACCAATCGGTATCGTTCAGGTGGACGCGCATGCCGACCTGCGCAACGCCTATCAGGGCGAAAAACACTCCCACGCCTCGGTCATGCATCTTCTGGCCGAAGAAGGCATCCGCCTGGCCCAGTTCGGCGTTCGTGCCTTCTGCAAAGAAGAGGCGCAGAGCCGTGTACAAAACAACGTTTTTCACGTCGATGCCGAAGAACTGGTGACCGACAACATCCACGCCATCGACCTGCCCGAAGACTTCCCGGAACTGGTTTATGTCAGCTTTGATGTTGATGGACTGGACCCGGCGATCATGCCGGCAACCGGAACCCCTGTACCCGGTGGGCTGGCCTATTACCAGGCGCTGCATCTGGTGGAACACGCGTTGAAGGGGCGAAAATGCGTCGGACTCGATGTGGTCGAACTGGCCCCCGATGGCAATGCCGCATGGGATTTTACCGCCGCGCAGATCGTCTATCGTCTGATGGCAAGCTGCTGATCGGTTCAGGCGGGCCACTCAGGCCCGCCTTTCATTTTTCTTAATCAGTCTTGCCGTCGTCCGCCGTCTCGTTCAATTCCATGTGGCCTTCTCCCTTGTTCAGAACCCGGCGCAACATGGGTTCAAAGAACTCCAGCGGTTTGGTCGGGTAATCGGGGTCGAAGGCGCACTGGTCGTATTCGTGGCAGAAATACCGGCAGTCTTCCCAGTACGGGCTGTCACGATACTTGTCGCGGGCGTTGCGGTCGCCACCCAGGAAGTGATTGTAATAATACCCCTGAAACACGCAGTGATGCTTGAGAATCCAGTAGGTTTTTTCGCTGACATAGGGCTTCATCATCGCCGCTGACAGCTCACCATGGTTGTAGGGGGACAGGATATCGCCCGTATCATGCACCAATGCAGCGATGACGATCTCTTCGTCGGCCCCGTCGTTATAGGCACGGGTCGCGGCCTGCAGGCTGTGTTGATAACGGTTTACAGGATAGGGCGTCCACTCTTCATCGAGCGAGCGGATTGCATCCAGAATGCGATCCGGCAGGGCCGCATTATAGGCGTCTTCGTAGTCCATTACCGCCAGAAAATCTTCCTTGGTGGCGTTTTCGAAACTGGTCCAGGTGGGTTTGTGGCTTTTGTCCAGCATGGCGCGTCCTTTGGCTGAAGTTGCGCATCATGATAGTGCAATCCCTGTGGCCAAAAAAATGAATTGATTTTATCGGTTCGATCAAAAAATACTTTCGGCATGCAGATCAAAGCGCTCGAAACATTTCTGTGCGTTGCCGAGGTCGGAGGCTTTCACGCCGCGGCCCGCAAGCTGAACGTGACCCAGACCGCGGTCAGTGCGCGTATCCGCGCGATTGAAGATGAAACGGGAAAGCAACTGTTCAATCGGGGCGCGGGTGGCACCACACTGACTGATTTCGGGCGGCAATTCCGCCCTTACGCCGAACAGATGCTGTCGCTTTGGTCCTTTGCTTCACACGACCTGCCGTCTCAATCCCAGAACCGCATCGCCTTGCGACTTGGCGCGCAGCTGAGCATCTGGGATCCGTTGCTGGTTGATCTGGCCGTGCGGTTCGAACGGCAATCCGGAAAACTATTGCTGACGCTGAACTATGACCACGATCTGAACATGGTCGACGCTGTCGCGACGCATGTTCTGGATGCCGCCCTGACCCATGAGAAACCGGCCGATCCGCGCGTGGTGTTCCACGACTTGGGCACCGAGCGCCTGATACTTGTCCGAACCCGGGGCACGGCCGACACCGGCCAGGATCTGGTATTTGTCAATCTGGAATTGGGTGAAGTCTATCAGGACCACGTGAAATCCGTGGCCCGACAGGCGCCGGGGCAGACGATTTTTCTTGGCAATTGCATGATGGCGCTGCGCTATGTGTTGCGCCGGGGCGGAACCGGGTATTTCCCGCGCTACGTCATCGAAGACCACCTGCGATCGCAGGAACTGATCCCGATCGAGGGGGCACGTGACCTGTTACTGCCGCTCTATCTGGTGACCCGCCGTGATGGCGCGGGCATCGACGATATCCTGAGCTGCCTTGCCGATCTTCGCGGCTGAACTCAGGTGCCTGCCTGCGGCATTGTCTGGCTTTCGGTTCGCCGCATCACGACAAGCGGCCGGCCCGCAACAAACAGGAACATGCAGGAAATCAGGATGCCCCCGAAGGCCGGCAGATACAGCATCGGCCACAGGGCAGGATCGGCGATGACAATGGGAGAGATAAATCCGCGAACACCCTCCAGCAGAATAAGGATGGTGAAAGCCCCGAATATCTGTGGCCAAAGGCCAAACCGCGAGAAACTGCCCAGCATCAGCGTGGAATACCCCGCCATCGCGACAGCAATACAGATCGCGATCCAGGAGAACCGCTGGTGCAGCTCCTCGATCATCTCGCCCTGGCTGAATCCTTCCGCTGCCGAGATTGCGTCCCGGTCATTGAGCAACTCGATTGTCGGAACCGCTTCGAGGCTGCGGTCGTTCATGCCGCGCGAACTGGTCAACCCGGATATGTCGTAAGACGCGTCCTGAAACAGGGTCGAAGACAACGTCCGGCCTTCACGGTCCAGGCGCAGCGCGATCCCGTCCAGCATCACAAGATGCAGACCCGCATCGTTGTTGACCAGATACGCCGTCTTGCTGGAATAGCTGGCCGAGTTCAGTTTGTCGCGACGATCGGAAACAAATACTTCGTGCAAAGTACCGTCCAGATCAATGCTGCCGATATAGACCGTCACCGAAGCGGCCGGGTGCAGGAATTCACCCTCGTTCAACAGTTGCGCGGTGACGTCCCCGGCGACTTCGGCCTGCCGCTGCTCAAGCTGATCGACGGATGTGGGGCGCAGGAATATGCTGATGACCGCCATCATCAGCCCGGCAATGACACCAAAAACCAATACTCCGCGCGCCAGCCGCCACGGGCTTGAACCAGTGGCCAGCATCACCGTCATCTCGCTTTCGCGACTCAGCCGGTTGGTGGCATAGACTGCGGCGGCGAATACGGCCATTGGCATCACCGTGCGGATCAGCGTCGGCAGTGTCAGGGCCGTAAATTCAAGAAACACCATGGCCGACTGACCACCGCTGATAACCCGGTCAAACAGGCTGACTGATCGGGTAATCCAGAAGACGCCAACCAGAACCAGAGTGAAAAATCCGAACAGCACCAGCAACTGCCGCAGGAAGTAACCATCGAAACGCGACATGTATCCCCATCCCGGTGCGTTCTGTCTGCACGGGACAATAGGCCATTCATTCGCCGGAGGGAACAGCGATTGCCCGTGAAACTGAACCCGCACAAGGAAGGGTATCCCCAACCTGGGCTTCGTCGACAACATGGAAGGAAATGGCAGGGGCAGCAGGGTTCGAACCCGCGACCTACGGTTTTGGAGCTAGGTTGCCTCGCCATCGTTGTAATCTAAGTCATTCTAACCATACACTTTTTGTGTTGTTTTGAAACGTTTAAAACATTATAATAATGTTACACATGTCCAACGACGGTACAACATATCAACCGTTAAAAACGGTCGTAGAATTCAGGGGTAGTCCAGAACAACTATCCCGGATCTGTTGTGTGAGATTGAACGTATGATCGGGGTGAAGGTGACGATCACCGACAACCCGATCTCGGAACCGTTGGAAGACGATCCGGAACCAGTTGAACTCCATATACCAGACCCCGACATTACACCGGACCAAGGTGGTTTGATCGGGGATCCGGTTGGGGAGGAATACGAACTCCGGAAGAAAGACCGAGATCAAAAAATCGAACTGTCCAAGGTGAAGATCACCCTAAAGAAAGACGGTTCGGTGGTCGCCGAGGTCGAGTTCCCATCCCTGAAAGTACCTCCGCTGAAGAACTTCTTAGACAGGGCGATGTTACGACACCCTCAACCGAATTTACCCCTGATCCCCCACGGTCCCTAAGCGCAAACTTATCTGGTTATTGGACCCGCCGCAGGTACAACTTCCAAAAGCGGTTTAAGGATAGGTGGCTGTAAGGTACCAAACACCCCTTTTTCTGCCTGTGTAGGTGTAGAACACAAAATTTTTGGGTGGTGGTACCGCGGGCGGGGTAAAACCACCTGTACCGGGAGAAAGTTTACCAGCCTCGCACATCCAGTGTACGAGACGTTTAGCTTTCACTGTATTCGAATGCGAGGTAAGCCACGAAGCCATTGCATTAAGACTTGGCAGCGGGCTCACCCCTTAGATCCAACCGTGTACCCCCTCGTTAAAAAACAACCACACAAACAAGTCGGCAGGACCGCTATTGGATCTATTATCACGGTGGCAAAACGATAGCCATGAAACGCCGATTTCTTGTTCGTTTCTGCCACTGACCTTTCTGTCGCGGAGGTTGCCTTCAATCTTGGTTTCAGCGAGGTCAACAGCTTCCGCCGCACATTTGCCAGCTGGTTTGGAATTTCACCATCTAAGTTTCGCAAATTGAGCGGTACGTAGGTAACAAGGCCTCAAAGGAGCGAACATTGGCGCAATGCGCAGCGAAGGTTCAGTTTCCGCCCAAATTGATGAATGCTGCGTAGCGAACCAGTGTCCAGTTTGGGCTCGGAGTGGCCGTTCGCGGCACCAGGCCTGAATGACAGCTCTGCGGACTTTGCGGACTTGTGCAGTCGCAGATACTGCTGACGCAGCATCTTCTTGCATATGCAGCATTTCAATCACGGCTCCGAAGCGAAGTCGCCGGAGCAGACATTAACAGTCATGGATTTAGCAAAAACCTTAGCTGATTTTTCACCCTAGCCCGGCGGAACAAGTTATACGCGAACCATGCGTCTTACTGTTGCGTCTATTCCAAAGTCGGCTTTGACCAGTGTCGGTGTGGCACAGCGACCAACGCCTGATGGAACAACCTACTCGGCCCCTTTCACAAATGGCGACCCTAGTCGAGATGGTTGACTAATCAGCGGTCACCACAGTCATGGCAGCCGGAATAGGCACCTCCCACTTTGGTCCCGATCCATGTTTTTCCAGAACTTTATCAACAACGGCCGCACGTATTGCAGCGGCATGCGTGGCGGGTTGCGGTCGCAGCAGTGCACCACCGCGGGCTGTTCCTTCAAGGAAGTAGTCATACGGCGCACCTGGGTCTGTCACGTGCCACTTCGACGCGACAATGACTTGTTGAAAATCTCTGAAACCAGCCTTCTCAAGGACGGGAAATGCAATCTCCGGATCGGCATAGTCGTTTGCGCCAGGCCCAGGTGGCAAGGCAATATCCGGAGACCCGTGTTGGCCTATTGCGCCAAAGACGTAGCCAAGCGCCGTGTCAACTTCAGGTCCACACCAAACAGAAAATGCCAGCTTGCCACCAGTACGGAGCACACGTCGTGCCTCCGCCAGAACTCCTGGTGGGTCCGGGACGTGAGGCATCCCAAAACCGATTGTCACGACATCAAAGGTCTCATCCTCAAAGCTGAGCGACATGGCATCGCCTTCGACAAACTTTGCCTCTGGCACCTCAACCCGGGCCATCTCCAACATGGCCGGTGAGAAATCCAGCCCGATCACCTGCGCACCGGCTTTGCACAGAGCAGCGGTCACGTTTCCCTGACCACAGCACAAGTCGAGCGCTTTGGAACCAGGTCTTGCCCCAACCGCAGAAACCATCGCTGGCACCACCATGTCTGCGGCCTTGGCAAAGACGCGGGCATAAGATTGTGCGACATCCGATTTTGCCCATTCTCGCCTTTCCAAAGCGGCAAAAGAGTCCGGCGTTTCTGTCTCAGCCATGTTTCCCCCCAGTTTTGTATCATTCAATAAAGAGTGCTCTGAATACGCCGACGCTCAATTGCTGTTGATACAACCAAGCTGTGACTACGATCCGGTCTGAAATGCGGAAATCACGATAGTTGGCGCAACGCCGTTCTCGTTATCCAAGATCGTGTAATAGTGCCGCCAGGCCCGCTCTAATGACCCATCCTCCCGCGTGAGCTCCCAATTTACGACTGCTAGGCTCAAATGAGGCCCTTGGCTAAACAGATCCACGGCGCGCAGGGAGGCATTGTGAACACCTCCAGCACGGAACGCATCAAGCCTCGTTTGATTGAAATCAGTGATCTCTGTCTGAGAGACGTAAAGCGTCATTTGGCCATCCAGTGAAACCATGAAGCATGGGACGTTGAAAAAGCGGTCCAATTCCTTGAGCGGAGCGTCACCTCGAATGACACTTTCCCAGGTTTGGCGGTAGTCTGAAACTAGTTGTCTGGTTGATTGCACGGTTTCGCGTCCTTGTTCGAGTTAAGGCCGTCTGGCTATGAGCGTTGCAAAGACCTGATAGCCATAAAGGGTGCCGCTTTTGGCGCGACGGCGATATTCCGCAACCAGACCGTCATGCAGCGCCTGGCCAATCTCGCCGCGCGTCATCAGCACCTTTCCGGTTTCCTCGACCCAGGGCAACATCTGGTCATTGTCGAGAACGCTCCGACTTTGAAAACTGAAATCCTCCACCACGAACCCAGCCTCGGTGGCCAGCCTCTGTAATTTCGCAACCGCATGTGGGTCAGTGACGAACTCCTGAACGAAGATCTTGGCGCAGGCATCGAGAGGATCATTCGGATAGTTCCCCAATGACGCTTTGGAGAAGTCTGCATCGCAAACGACCAGGCACCCGCCGGGTTTCAGCACACGCGAGGCTTCCTGCAAGAGTGACGCAGGGTCTTCAACGTGAGTCAGCACTGTATGCATGATCAGGTTATCGACTGACCCATCTTCCAGTGGCAGAGCGGCTCCATCCGCGACCTCAAATTCCACGTTGTCTTGGCTTTGGACCCGGGTCTTCGCTTCTTTCACAAAGCCCCTGGAGGGCTCGAAGCCAATAACACGCGCGGGATTGGCCTTCTCGCCAATGCGACGGGTGACGGCCCCGGCACCGCATCCCACTTCAATCGTCAGACTGTCTTCTGGAAACGCGAGCTTCCCAAGATATGACGAAACAATTTTCTCCATGGTGGGGTCTGCCTGACGTTCATCCATAGAGTCAGCAAAGGCAGAAATGAAGTCCTCCCCTGCTGCATCCACATCTTGAAACGGATCGGCCATATCTATTGTCCCCCTAGCGCCCATACTGCTCTTTACTTGTCGGCAAAGCTAAATCGAAGAGCTTCCCACACTCTTGCCAGCATTCACCTCTTTCTCGGTTCCCAAAATGCCTTTCGAAAGGTCGTTCAGAACGGCGGCAAACGCATTCTTGTTCAACTTATAGAACACCCAGTTCTTGATCTTTTTGGATGTCACGAGATCGGCTGCGGCGAGCACCTGCATATGTTCGGTGACGGCTGGCTGGCTCAACTTGATCTTCTTCGTGATGAACCCAACGCAGACACCATCCGCAACAAGATCGCCGTCGCGTTGTGGCGGGAAGTGCTTGGTTGGATCCGCCAGCCAGTGAACGATAGTGAGGCGCTTCGGGTTCGATAGTGCCCGCAAAGCCTCTGCCGTTGACTCGATTTCACTCTGCATATAGCAATCATCCTATATAGGTTGCCTCCTATATTTAGTGAGAAGGTGCTGCAAGTGAAACGGCATGTCACGTAAAATCGGCCTGATCGGCGGTCTGGGCTGGCCCGCGACGGTCGCCTACTACGAAGCCATTTGCAGGGCAGCCGAAAAGGCCGGTCACAAGGGATCGCCCGAGATGACAATCGAGTCGCTTGATATGTCTGCAACCGTCGCCGCACGCGGCGTTGCGGGAGATGAGAAGAGTTGGGCAGGTTTTGACGACATCTTCAGGCTGGCACTTGGAAGGTTGTCGGCGGCCGGTTGCGATTGTGCCGCCATCGCCAGTGTCACACCGCACAACCGATTGCATGCCATTTCGCAGGATGCACCCCTGCCTGTAGTCAGCGTTGTCGAGGCCGTGGCGGACAAGGTCCGCCCGGATGTACCCGCCAAGGCCATTGTTCTTGGCACGAGCGTCACGATGAATGGCAACCTCTTTGCCGATGGGCTGGCAGAGCTGGGTGTCACATCAATCCAGCCAAACAAGACTGAC
Organism: Ruegeria sp. CG4; assembly: GCF_056537185.1. Taxonomy (NCBI): domain Bacteria; kingdom Pseudomonadati; phylum Pseudomonadota; class Alphaproteobacteria; order Rhodobacterales; family Roseobacteraceae; genus Ruegeria; species Ruegeria sp. CG4. The sequence goes on from NZ_JBQFRB010000013.1 coordinate 80,351, forward strand.
GTGACTGGGATGACCAGCCTTCTTGAAGAGTTCTTCTACGCTGGCCGAGCCATCGAAGGTCGGGACAGTCTGATCACGTTCGTCAAATCGATTGTCAGAGATTCACAAGACGTGCTGATCATTCTGGCTTGCACAGACCTGACGCCAGCATTTCCCGAAAGCGCGGGTCAGGCAAGGTTCACTGCTGAAGGATTTGATTTTCTGGACGCGACGGCGGCCCATGTTGAGGCCATCTTGAAGGCTGCCGAGATTGAATTTTCGGATCAACCCGTTTCCAAGCGAATGTAGAACAAGAAGGACGGCCCATGCTCCAGTTCAACGCCGAAACCACCCGATTGCTAACGATTGCCTATGAGGGCGCCGAGTTGACCCGCCGGCGACAAGCTTCCTTTGACGCTCTGAAGCCCAGTACTGGTGACACAATCCTTGATGTCGGGTGCGGAAATGGCTTGCTCACCGCCGAGCTCGCGCGAACCGTAGGAAGCGACGGCAAAGTCGTCGGCGTTGACCCCAGCGTGGACATGTTGGCCGCCGCGAAGGAGCGCTGCGCGCCTTATGACAACGTAGACTTCTTGGAAGGCGTCGCTGACAGCATCCCTCTCCCGGACGGCACCGCTGATAAAGCGGTTTCCGTACAGACGTTTGAATACATCGATGATGTCTCCGGCGCGGTCGATGACGTCCTGCGCTGCCTGAAGCCGGGTGGACGACTTGTCATCAGTGATTTGCACTTTGGAACATTTGTCTGGGCGAGTGATGATCCCGAACGCATGTCAAAAATGATCGCCTCCTGGGACGATCATTTTGCCAGTGGGACGCTGCCGGAACGACTGCCAAGCGTCCTGAAAGCCAAGGGTCATGAGATCGAGGCCGTTGTGCCGCACAACATGACGGACCACGAGCTGAAACCCGACGGCCTTGCGATCATGATGATGCATCTGATGAAGAACTACGCCGTTGCGAACGAACACGTCGAGGAAGCCGTGGCGCAGGCTTGGTTCGACGAGCAAGTTAGCCTTGCGAAAAAAGGACGGTTCTTCTTTTCCCTCACCCAATTTGTTGTCGTCGCGCGAAAGGCAGGCTGACACCGACAAAGCCTCTTCACATCAAACATCAAGGCCGTTTTGACGGCCGAAATCAGTGTAGAATGTATCGCTTCGGCACCTCTCCAAAGTCGCCTCATCGGCTTCTCTTGGGTCATTGCCGGGGCTTTGAACGCCTGTGCCCTCGATGAAGCGGTTCACGAGATTGAAAACGCCGCACACCTGGATGGCATCGAACAGAGCACCTTCCGACCAGCCCGACGCATACACGGCTTGCGCATCCGCCTCCGTCATGCGCGATGGTGAGACGGTGAGTTTCTCAACATAGGCAAGGACTGGCTTCAGGTCTTCCCGGACAGGGGCCGTGTCACGATCTTCCATCAATGCCGCTATCGTCTCGACCTCAATACCGTAGGCCTTGGCGAAAACAATGTGTGCACCATGGCAGTATGCGCAGGCGTTCAATCCCGAGACATAGGCTGCGATCAGTTCACGATCCGCAACCGAGAGATCGCTCTCACCCCGCATCACCAGACTTTCGTATGCACAGAGCGGCGCGAGCTTATCCGGAAAGGCTTGATAAACACTTCCAAGCGTAGCGTTGTCGGGTAGAGAGGGAAAAAGGCGTTTCATCTGATGTAGTCCAATTCTGCTGAAAGCACTCGCAACTCATACTGCGCAAATAGACATGCTCCTGCAACGAAACATGGCAACATTGCCCTCGAAGGACCAAAAAGGAGAATGATCGAGTGAGTGGTTTGCGCTTTTCTGATCCTTTCCGAAATCTGGGACAATAGAACTGGCCACGACACCTCATTCCGTACAATCAGTGTCATTTTTCCTCCGACCGGAATGCCAACTCACCTGCTGCTCTGCCGGCAGCCTTGAAGTAAGAGGTGTCGCCGTGGATCAGAGCAAGGCTCATGCTGCCCTCAATCAAGGCCATTACCTGTCTGGCGATTTCATCATGTCTTTCCAGCCCATGCTCATGAAGCAGTTCAGACAACCATTTCTCTGTCATTGTCTTGTGCGCGCTGGCTGCCAGACGTGCCGGGTGACCCGGACGATCAGCAAGCTCGGTAGAGATCCGTGTGAACCCTGACCCCATATAGTTGTCACCATCAGCCCAGTCCGTGAGTTGAAGGAATAGGTTCTCGATGACTTGGTTTAGGGGTGTTTCCCTTGGTCCCGCCCAGGCCTTGAACCGACCGAGGACATAATCGTGCTGTGCGTTTAGTACGTCTGCGACGATGTCATCCTTGCTCTTGAAATGGTAGTAGATGGTGCGCTTTGTCACTCCGGTCGCCTCGGCGATCGCATCGACACTGACCCTCGAAAACCCCTCTCGATAGAAAAGCCGATAGGCAGCGGCAAGAATCTTCTCTCGGGTGCCGGTCTGACTCAAATCCATCCTCCATAGGTATACTCACTAGTGAAGTGACATAAAGTTTGCAGCGATCTAGCTGTCGGATCAACGCGATTGCGTTCAAATGAAGGAAAGCCATCCAGGTGAAGGAAGCCGCAGATATCCCAGAATCCCGATTCAGGTGGGTTGTCGCCATCTCCGCGGCCATGCTTCTGGCAGTGGCGATGGGAACCCTCGTGAACGGGATGTCGGCGTTTCTGGTGCCGCTCGAGGAAGAATTCGGTTGGCAAAGAGCAGAAACCTCGGCCATCAATTCCTTCGGGCTGATCGGCATTGCGCTCGGCGGCATTGCCATGGGGTTTCTTGCCGATAGGGTAGCGACCCGTACGGTCTGCCTCATTGGCGCGGGTGCAATGTGTGCAGCCCTAACGCTGTCCGCTCACGCCAACGCGCTATGGCAATTCTACGCCCTATTTTTTATTGCAGGCGCACTCGGCGGCGGGGCATTCTTTGCGCCCGTTATTGCCTTGGTCGGCGGCTGGTTCCGACGCGGAGCGGGACTTGCGATAGGCATCGCCTCGGCCGGGCAGGCGGTAGGCCAGGGCCTCGTACCGTTCGGCTCCGGATACCTTATCGAAACCGTGGGGTGGCAGAGCGCGCTGAGCTACCTCGGGATCATATGCGCGGTTGTACTGGTGCCGTTGTCCTTCGTGATGATCGATCCGCCAGAAGGCAACGGGAGCGCCGCAGCCCAGGTTGAAAGTGGTTCGACGCTTTCGCCCCGTCTGGTTCTTCCCGCTTTGTCGATTGCAGTTTTGGGGTGCTGTGCAGGCATGGCCGTGCCGCTTATCCACCTTGTGCCTCTCATTCAGATCGTTTGCGGAGTCGGCGCTGAAGCCGGTGGTCCATTGCTTCTGATGCTCATAACGGCAATTGCAGGGCGCATCTTCTTTGGACGGCTCGCCGACACGATTGGTCCGCTTCGGGCGTGGATGGTAGCCACGGCCTGGCAAACTGCGTTGATGCTTGGTTTCATGACGCTTGGATCGCTGCAGGCGTTTTGGGTTTTCGTCGTTCTCTATGGGTTTGGCTACGGCGGCGTAATGACCGGCGTATTGGTGTCTGTGCGTGCCCTCACGCCAGCATCCCGACGCGCCTCGGCGACCGGAATTGTGCTGGCTTTTGCTTGGCTCGGTCACGCGGCCGGCGGATGGCAAGGGGGATTAACATTCGACCTAGCAGGTACGTATTTCTGGGCATTTGCAAACGCTACGGTTTTTGGACTTGTAAACCTTGCTATAATTGGTGCGATCTACTTGGTATCGCTACGGCGGTCTGTGCAGATATCTTGACCAGACTGAAGCAACGCATTGATTCGAAAGTCCTTTTTTCGTGATCTGGGACGACACGTTTACACGCTCAGGGAAGGATTTTGACTGAACCGTCAGCGTTTTTTCGGCCATCCGTTTTGGTTGCGCAGTGAAGGTCTGGTATCGATGCAGCCCAATTTTGATTCAGTTTTCTGATTTGAGCCTACTTAACCAGTCTTGCAGCATGGCTTTGAACAGAGCAGGGCGTTCCCAACTCAACGAATGCCCCGCAATATCGAGTAGTCCGTAGGTGGCTCGCGGATAGCACTCAAGCATCGCCATCGTGTCAGCATAGCCGGAGATCGAGTCCTGCCTGCCCGAAAGAATCAACGAAGGCTTGTCGAACCGCGATGCCAACATTTCGTCGTGGTATGAGAACAAGAATTTGTTTGTCACTCGCGCTTCGAGATCGGCATCGTGGAGCGCGGCGGCGGGGACCTTCGTCTGGCGGATTTTCTCGATGATTTCGGGGGTCTGGATCACCAGTCTCTCCGCTCGACCTGTCACTGAAGACGGCTGCCCTTTGAGCAAGTCTGGTCGCGCAATGATAGGCCGGGCTTCAGGCTTTGGCGGCGGCGGGTCAGTTGGAAATCCCCCGGGGACAATGAGACACAGGCCTGCAATCAATTCCGGATCGGAATAAGCTAGGCCTTGGGCGATGTAGCTGCCACGTGATTCACCAATCACGGCAATACCGTCACTGCCGGAAATAGAACGCGCGAAATCAAGGGCGCAACTTGCAATATCATCTTGTGACTGCACACCCTCGAATCCGGTTGACTGCCCACATCCCGGCAAGTCCAGATAGACCCTTCGCCACCCGTTTAAACCCGCAAAGCACGGTTCGACCGCATCAACCATATGTCGGTGATCCAACCTGCCTCCGTGAAGGATGAGTAACGGAAACCCAGATCCAAATTCAGCGAAACTCAATTTCGACATAATGAAACCCCTAAATTGAAGACACTAGCCTCTAGATTCCGTGATGTCACTTGGCCGGTCCAAGAGGCAAAACTGCTGCATGGTTGCGTCGCTATCTCTGCCACCGCACAGCATTGTAAGTCGAACTCTTGTAGCGATTTTCGTGCTGCATGCGCTCGCAGCGAAAAAGTGAATCAGAGGTTGGGCTCTCACCCCGGTTTCGCCGCCCAGAGCGTGAACTTCGGCTCTTGATTTGCCAACGACCGTGCATTGAGCGACACGACACAAGATCAAAGACTTGGACCGCCGTGCCGATGAACGGTCTCGACAAGCGTGTTACACTGGCGTCGCCGCACGAGCATCAGGCCGTTCTGAGCCGATTCCATTGAAGAACTCATTTCGATTTTGCGCTTTGGGGTTGGTTGTGGCCAATTTTTGTTCGGCAATCTGAGACGGTGCCGCTTGTCATCCTGTGGCCGGTACCATGGGCTTGAGTTTTGCTAGCTTCCGGAGGTTTTGGGCGGTGGCTGCGAGGGTAAACTCGTCTTGGACGCCGCATGGGCCGCGTAATCGGAGCCGGCCCAGGCCGAGGATGCGTTTTAGGTGGGCGAAGAGCATCTCGACCTTTTTGCGCCGCCTCTGGGCCGTTGGATTGAACTCTGAGGCCGTGCATTGGCGGGCGAAGTCTCGGACGATCTCGTATTTCTCGCGGTGGATTGCGCGGGTCTCCGAGTTCGGGCAACACTTGGCCTTCAGCACGCAATCCGTGCAATCGGACTTCCGCGCCCGATATTTGCGGGCGCGCCAGCTTGGCGCGTTCCGCTTTGGATCGGAATAGGTACGCCAGGTGTGTCGCATCTCCTTGCCGCCAGGGCAGATGTATCGGTCATTCTCATCATCCCATGTGAAGTCGGATCGTGAGAAGGTTCCATCGGTCCGCTCACCCTTGTCGAAGACCGGGACGAAGGGGAGGATCTGGCGCTTGAGAACTAGCCAGACCAGATTGTCGGATGATCCGTAGGCGGTGTCAGCGGCGATCCATTCGGGCTTCACGCCAAACCGCTCTTTCGTTCGGTCGAGCATCTTGCGCATGGCACCAACCTCCGCCGTCTTGTTCGACCGGCTGGCGTCTACATCGACAATGATCCCGTGGTCTGTGTCGATCAAGTAGTTGTCGGAATAGGCAAAGAAAGCGGGGCCTTTGTCTGACTTCACCGTGACCGTGGTGCCTGAGAAAACCGGGCGGCGCGTCACTGGCGTCCTGATCGGCTGGGGGGCGAAGGACATTGAGGGCCGGAAAGCCGCCTATGCCGAGCTGCAACGCCCCCGCGTGGGCCGCAAGGCGCGGATCACCGGGACCGTTGAAGACATGTTGCCGCCTGAGGTGATCGAGTAGGGCAAAAACCTGCCAAAACCCTATGAGTTTTGCCGTAGGTTTTTGGCCAGCCGCGATTTTCTTGGCCTTGCGCCTCGATGACAAAAACGACCGTTTTTGGCGCGCAGGTTTTGGCAAGGGGTTTTTGGCAAACCTTTGATACCCAGATCAGTACAGTCGTGTTTCCCGATCTCGATCATGGTTGCCCTGCACTTGTTCGAGGGATTCTTCTGTGTCGACGGTTGATTTGACCCACTGAGCCAAGCTGGGTGCGTCCTGTGCATGTTCCCAAGTGTCAGGTGACCAGAGTTTCGACCGAACCAACGATTTCGAGCAGTGCATGAAGACCTGTTCCACATCGACAACCAGAACGAGGTCAGGCAGCCGCCCGTTGATCTCGAAGCGTTCGCGCAGGGCTTCGTCAGCGGCAATGCGTCCGCGCCCGGCGATCCGTAGCGTTTCCTTATGGCCGGGAACTAGGAACAACATTCCAACCCGGTCATCAATCAACAGGTTTTCAAAGGTATCGACGCGATGATTTCCCAGACGGTCTGGCACGAGGAGAGTCTTGTCATCGTAAACGTGCACAAAACCTGGCGCGTCACCTTTCGGGGAGACGTCGTGACGGTTTTCAACACCAGCCGAGGAAATGATTACGTAAGGCGACCGAGTGATGAACTCCCGCGCGACGTCGTTTACGCGGTCGAGGTCTTTCTTGCTCGCATTGCCCTTCCACTCCGGGATGATCTCTCGGAGCTTTTTCTGGCTGGTTACGGGGTCGGACAGTTCAAGCGGCATCCAGTTCTCCTACGATTTTCAGACGAGTTTGCTGAATTGCCGCGCATTTGTCACGCGGTGCGCTGATTTGGACAGAACTCATACGTTTCTGTCACTGCCAATAACCACCGTTTTTGGCGCTATAACCGCAGCGGTTCACACGCAGGGGTTGCTATCGGATTGGAACTTCATCGACATCTGCGAACCCATTTTCCGGATGATGTGCTTTGTATGGAAGTCAGGTTCTCAGACCGTCCTGACAGGCAAGACCAAAATACATCGCATCACTTAGCGGGCGGTGCTAGTGTCGTGTTGGGGAGAACGCGAATGCCTACATTTGACAGTGAAAACGCTGCGAAGCTGCACCGCGAGTTGCATACACACTTGCCGTCAGACCCTGTGCTCAGGGTTAAGACATTGGAAAGTCTTGCAGTTGAACGTGGTCTGGTCGCGCCTGAAAGCCTCGACGCTTGGATTGAAGCCTATTCCGAGCATATCGGACCGAAACGCGGGGCGCATGTAGTGGCGCGGTCATGGCTTGATCCGGGGTTTCGGACACGCCTGTTGGATGACGCGGCAGAAGCCATCAAGGAGTTTGACTATCAGGGGGATGCGAGTGCTCACCTGAAGGCGGTCGAGAACACCCACACGCAGCACAACATCGTCGTGTGCACGCTGTGCTCCTGCTATCCCTTTTCAATCCTGGGGATGTCACCGGCGTGGTACAAATCGACCGAATACCGCGCCCGCGCCGTTCGAGAGCCTCGAAAAGTGCTTGCAGAGTTCGGCGTGGCACTCCCTGAAGATGTGGGCGTCCGCGTCTGGGACAGCACTGCCGAGCTTCGCTATATCGTTGTCCCGCAACGGCCCTCGGGAACCGATGGGTGGAGTGAGGAACGCTTGGCAGCCCTTGTCACCCGAAACTCCATGATCGGGACAGAGCGAGATTTGAAGGCGGAGGCGGGCTGATGGACGGCATCCACGATCTCGGCGGCGTTGAGGGTTTTGGCCCGGTGCCCGTAAAGAGCGGCGACAAGGATTTCCGCGACTTGGAAGAGTGGGAAAAACGCGCCTTTGCGTTGAGCTGGTCGCCGATTGCGCCCGGAAGCACCATCGACTGGTTTCGCCACGGGCTAGAACGCATGGTGCCTGCTGACTACCTCGCCTTTTCCTACTTTCAAAAGTGGTGCACCAACAATCTGGTGCGGATGCTCGATAACGGCACGATAACACTTGAGGATGTCAAACGCGGTCACGTACAAGACCCCGTTGCGCCGCCTCCTTCCATAACGGTTGAAGATGCAGTGGCGGATGTAGCTGCATCGGCTTTCAGCTTTGAGAGAGAAACGTTAGAACAACCCGCTTTTTCTGTCGGAGACACGGTCCGAGCGCGGCGTCATACGCATGCAAATCATACGCGCCTTCCCCGGTACGTGCGCGGTCTGAATGGTGTGGTTCTTGCCCATCATGGAGCGCATGTGCTGCCAGACCGCAATGCCGAAGGTGTCGAGGTACCGGAACATCTTTATACGGTTAGCTTCCGCGCCATTACCTTGTGGGGTGAGGGTTCTAATCCGCGTGACGATGTCACCCTCGATTTGTGGGAAAGCTACCTTGTTCCGGCCTGACGATCCACTCGCTCCACCCCAGCCGGCCTTCGATGAGCCTTGGCAGGCGCAGGCTCTCGCTTTGGCGGACAACTTGGTCCAAGCCGGTCATTTCACCGCGACGGCTTGGGCCGAAGCGCTCGGCCAAGAATTGAGGAGTGCCGAGAGCGAAGGGACTCCAGATAATCTTGACACATATTATGGCGCAGTCCTGAGTGCACTTGAAACGCTCACCGAGAGCGCCGGTATTTCCGAGGAGACCCGCATGCAGCGTCGCACCGATTGGGAAGCCGCGTACCTTCGTACCCCTCACGGGAAACCAGTAACTCTTTGAGAGTTGCAGGCGTTCGCAAGCCAAGCAAGAATTCAAGTAACGGCTGAGCTAATGATTGCACTTACAAACAACCTTGTTTGGCCAGCGATTTCCGACAAGCGGTCATTGGCGCAGCCGCAGCGAATTGGCGCTTTGTCCCGCACAGTGTGAATCAGCGTTTTCAGATTTGCTGCGGCATTCATGAACGGCTGCTGTTACCTCTGGGAAGCAGTGTGAAATTTTACGCCGGTGCAGAAAAATCTGCGCTGCGAGCGCGCGCAGCAAGATTTTGACACTTCCGCTCAGGGCTCAGGGCTGCCGTTCTCCGCAGCAATCATATTGACCGGTCGCAGCCCAATCCGGACAATTAATCCAATGTATGCAATTCCGCCGTGGGGACAAAGCTCCAATTCGCAGGTGAGCAACCTTCCGGCCGCAGAACGTCAGAAATGCACAGAAAGCAGATTTTGGAAATCTACGAGAACGGCTCAGAAAAAATGTCTTTCGGCAAACGCCGAACGAGCAGAGGTTTGGTCAGGCAAACTTACTGTTCGCAATGTTCCAACAGAATCTCTGTTCTGAACCAAGAATGCTAGAGGATTGCGAAAAAGTTAGTTTCCGCACTTGGAGACCTAGATTTCTGCAGGTCTGGCAAGGGCGCGCGAATAGAAGGTCAATCCAAATCAGCAGGTCAATGCAAAAGCACGTACTTAAAACCTGGAACATGGCGAAAGCGTGATATGTCTTGCGGAGATGAAGATCTGAAGGTTAGTTACTAAGCCGCTGTTTCGTCCTCATTTATTCTAAAGAATATTGAGTACAGAGTCGGCACTACTATCAGCGTAAGAACGGTCGCAAAACTCAAACCGCAGATAATCACCACTGCGAGCGACTCAAAAAATGGATCCCACAGCAAAGGCATTACTCCAAGTACAGTAGTAAGTACTCCCAGTGCCACTGGGCGGACGCGTAGAACAGCTGAGTCGACAACAGCCTGCAATCGAGGTTTTCCACCAGCAATCTGAGTATCGGTTTCGTCAATAAGGACGATAGCGTTTTTGATTAGCATCCCTGTTAGAGACAAAATACCCAGTATTGCCATAAATTCGAGTGGCGTTCTGGTTGCCGCGAGCCCCCAGACGACTCCAATGAGAGCCAGAGGTACTGTCAACCATATGATCAGTGGCTGACGGACTGCATTAAACAAGAAGAAAACTACGACAATCATCGCTCCGAACCCAAGCGGCATGGTCGAAGCCAAACCGTCGTTTGCACTTTGCGAGTCCCCGTACTCACCCCTCCATTCAAGAGAATACCCACTCGGCAAATGGATTGCCTCTACGAATGGTCGGATTTGAGCGAAAAGGTCGCCTGAGAGTACTTCTGGTGCGTTATCGGCTTGTGCGGTGATTGCAAGCTTGCGGTCGATGCGCCTAAGGTTCCCAGCTTCGAAAACAAGGTCAAATCGGTCTACAACTTGAGATATCGGAATGTATCCTCCGGCTACATCGCTGTAAACTTGGATGTTTTTTAGGTCACTAATATTGTTTCGGTCTGCTTCGAATGGGCGCATTACTATGTCCAATAAGTTGTCGCCTTCGCGATAAATCCCTATAGGCGCCCCTACTTGATGCCAGTAAACTGCCCTAGATATCTCCGCTTGGGTGAGACCCAGCCTTCGGGCGTTTTCTGTGTCAATAACTGGTCGAATTACCTGCTTTTGTTCGCGCCAGTCGTCTTTTATCGCGATGGCTCCGTTTTCAGCAAATATCAGTTTTGCCTTTTCGGCGAGTTCGCGAAGCACAACGGGATCGGGTCCAGAAAATTCGACTTCGATTTTCGATCCACCTCCAGGACCCAATACAAACTTCCAAACTTTTGCGTATGAGTCAGCGTACTTTTGGTTGATCCAAGACTGAATTTCCGGCTGTAATGCATCGATCCGCCGATAATCCTCCACGTCCACCAAAATTTGACCATAGGCGGGGTTCTGGTCTTCACTGTCGTATACCAACATGAAGCGTAAATGCCCGCTGCCCACGGAAAGATTTGTGGACGTGACACCAGGTAGAGTTAAGAGATGCGCTTCAATCTCTCGCATGTCCTGACTGGTTTGTTCAATGTCGGTTCCCTCTGGCAAAAAGTAATCCACCACAAATTGCGCCCTGGTGCTGTTGGGAAAGAAACCCGGCGGTACTAACGCAAACCCTGCGATTGCAGAGAAAAAGAGCGCAACAATAAGGCCCACCGTAAGGTGCCGGTATTGGATCGCATAAGCGAGGAGCGAACGATATGCACGGAGAATAGCATTCTCTGCAGGCGGTGTTTCCGAGGTTGGTTTCAGTAGCAGAGTACAAAAATAGGGTGTGAGCCATATCGCTATCAACCACGAAAAGAGCAAGGAAATCGTAATAGTCCAGAAGAGGCTCCCGGCGTATTCGCCCGTGTTGTCCGGTGAAAAGCCAATTGGAGAAAACGCCAAGAGTCCTACAACTGTTCCTCCGAGTAGCGGCCATTTGGTTTGATTTACGACAGTGATAGCAGCGTTGCTGGTGGCTTCACCGCGTTGAACTCGGACCAACGTACCTTCGACAACGACAATAGCGTTATCAACCAGCATGCCGAGTGCAATGATTAGCGCGCCTAGTGAAATCCTTTGCATGTCCAGCCCCAATAGCTGCATACCGGCAAGCGTGCCTGCAACTGTGACCAACAGAATACCTCCCATCAGTATTCCGGATCTTAACCCCATAAAAATAAGCAATATGCCTACAACGATGATGAGCGCCAGAACCACGTTCATGACAAAGTCGTTGATCGATTCTTTTACCGAAGCAGACTGATCAGAGATTGGCAAAATCTGGATTCCGATTGGCCTAAGGTTCTCCAACTCGTTTATCCGTTGCTTCACTGCTTCGCCCATGTTCACAACGTTTCCGCCCAGGCTATTGGATATTCCAATTCCAATTGCAGGTTGGCCGTCCCGAAAAAGTAGGGGGCTCGCGGGTTCAACGTAACCGCGGGACACGGTTGCGATATCTGAAAGTCGAAATGATGCACCGCTACTCGGCACAGAAACGACTAAGTCTTTGATAGCGTCAATTGAGTCGACTGCCGCCGACGGCCGTATCTCTATGCGACGCGAGTTGGACTTGATGGAACCCGCCGGCGCTACGAGGTTTTGCCCCTCCAGAACTTGCCCAATTTTTTGTGGTGATATTCCAAGTTCTATTAACCTTGCTGGTGCGTATTCTACAAAGATTGCTTCATTCTGTTCACCACTTAAGACCACCTTGGAAACACCGCTGACGGCAACCAACTCCCTCTGGAGCTCCTTCGCGTACTCGTGGAGCTCGGCTATAGAATAGCCATCACCAACAATCGCGAAATACAAGGCATACACATCGCCGAAGTCATCGTAGACTTGCGATTGGAGTGAGTTCGGCGGCAGGCTAGTTTGAGCGTCAAGTATCTTTGCGCGCAATTGGGCAAATCTTGCGTGAAGTGACGGAAAATCAGGAGTTGTGGGGATTGTAAATTCGACCGTCACAGTGCTGAGTCCGGGTGATGAAACTGACTTCACCTCTTTTACCCCTAGGAGCTCTTGTAGAGCATTCTCAATCACCTCGGTGACTTCTTCTGCGACTTCTTCTGCAGTGGCACCCGGATAAGGTGTTATGACCTGAGCTTGCCTGATAATAAACTCAGGATCTTCGAAACGAGGAAGAGTTAAGTATGCAAAATAGCCAGCGACCAAGATGAGAATAGTCACCAACGCCGAAATTAGGCGCTTCTCAATTGCAAACCTAGCGAGATCCATTTGCTACTCACCAACTTTTGAAATCGGGCGAACTACCATGTCATCCAGCAGTTCGCTCAAGCCTGCGGTTACAACCATGTGTCCTTCTTCAAGGCCATCTTTTACGACCACGAAGTCGTCAGATATTTCTCCCAATTCAACTGGTTGGCGCTTAACGGTGTTGCTGGATCCATCCAACAGCCAGACATAAGGGGAACCGTCGGGGCTTGCCGCTAATGCTGAAAGTGGAACCACAACATGCGTGTCGCTTTGCCCGTCCGCCCTAATAATCACGCGCGCTACCATCCCAGGCAGTACAACCAAGTCTTCAGGCGGGGTTACTGATAGACGACCACGATAGGTTTGTGTCGCTGCGTCTGCTTGCGTTGAAAACTCGACAAGGTCTGCGTTCAATTCTACGCCCGGCAACGAGTCAAACGTAACCATACTAACAACATTGTCGAAGCCAATTGACGACATTGCGATTATGTCAGTGCCGGGCAAGTCATAACTTACATCCACGGTCGAAAGATCTTGGATTAAGGCGATGGTTTCACCGGCTTGAACATTACGGAAGTTGTCCACGTTGCGCTTGGCAATCGTTCCATCGAACGGCGCTCGAAGCGTAGCATCAGAAAGATCGTTTTTTGCCGATTGAACCTGTGTTTTTAGGCCACGGATCGACGCTTCCGCTGCAATTATCTCTTCGGGCCTCCCACCGACTCGACCAATTGTCAGCTGCTCTTCTCGCGACACCAGTTCGGCCTCTGCCAGACGAAAGGCAGCTTCACGTTGCTGGTATTGGGCAGTAGGGATTACACCCCTCTCCAAAAGCTGAGCTGAGCGGATGTATTCTTCGCGAGCTTGATCTCGTTGAGCTTTAGCGGCCTGTACCGAGGCTTCCAAAGCTGTAATTTCTTCAGGGCGTGCGCCTGACCTCAGTACAATTAGATTCGCCTCTGCCTCTTCTAGTTGGCTATTAAGTCTTGCTACCTCGACTTCGAAGTCTCGTGTGTCTAGCTGCGCAACAACGCCTTCCTGCACCACATTGCTGGAGGCCCTAATTGGTAAGTCTATTATTCGTCCACTGACTCGAAAAGAGAGTTCAACTTCCCTCGAAGGGTAGACAATAGCAGGATAAATTCTTTCAAAATCAGATGAGGCTTTAAGAACAGTGAAGACTTTTGCTGGTCTTATCGTCGCGGGGGTATCTTGTGCTGCGGCTACGATGGGAAAAGCACAAAATAAAACAGCCGCCAACGTCCCTAAGAAGTTCAGATGCATATTTTTCACCTTCTTATTCGAAGCTGCTCGCTTGTTGGGCATTCGCGATGGGCACAAGAAACTTGGCGAGAGAAGAGATCGTTTGAACCAACTCTGCCTGCAACAGTAGACTTTCACAAATTTGGGTGAGCCAAAATGGCTCAGCGAAAATATCATGAATTGGAAACAGTTTATTGTTGGATTACAAAGCGTAAGCTAAAATTCAACAAGAATGCTGCCGTAGCGAAAGCCGGACCTACCGCAATGGTGTCAAGCGGTTTTCGATTTCAGTAGAAATCAGAGTTACAGTTTTTTGGGATGCGGCGCATATTTCAGGGAGATACTGCGCGTCTACTTGAGTAGATGTGAGAAGTAGCAAAAACTTGAAGGTAGGGTGTGTTGGCAATTAGAAAACAAGTTCTCAATCTTCAGTCTCTCTTCATAGCAATGGCTGCTGTGCAATTGGCTACTGCTGGATCTGGCACTTTGGTTCCACTTGCGTTTTCTGAAATTGGGGCATCTCAAGAAGCTGCTTCCGTGGCGGCGTCGGCATATTCGGCGGGATTCTTAGTCGGCTGCTTTGTCGTGGCCAGATCCATTGTCGATTTTGGCCATATCCGTGCATTTGCGTTTGGGGCTGCTATCGCGATAGCTGTGGCGATACTATTTTCTGTTTCTACCAGCACCTCTTTTCTTATCTTTTTGCGTTTCCTGGCCGGTTTGGCGACTGCAGGGCTGTTTTCGATCGGCGACACTTGGTTGAATGAGACCGCAGCGGAAAAGACCCGTGGGAGTGTCCTCGCAGTCTATTCGATTGTCGTAGGCATCGTCGCGGTATTCAGTCAGTTTTTAGTTTTTGTAGTGCCTGGTGATATCCGAGAGGCATTCGTCTATGTCGCATTATTTTACTGCATTTCGATTATGGTTATCTCGACTACTCGATCAACGCCGCCCAACAATGACGCCCCGGTACCAATTAGGGTGCGCGGATTGTTCAAAGATGCACCGGCTGCGGCTGTCGGTGCTTTTGCTATAGGTATGGTGTCGACAACGCTGTTGAGCGTGGTTCCCTACAGCGCTGCCCAGCTTGGGATAGAGATCATAAATGTGGCCATTATGGTCGCATTAATCTACTTCGGACGTGTTCTTTTTCAGTTTCCGCTTGGTCGGCTATCCGACAAGATGGATCGCCGGATAGTAATCTTGATTGCATCGGTCACTGCAACATTTGTTCTTTTTGTCATGGGGGTTCTCGTCGATGTGGATTACGACCATAGCGCCAATTCATTCGACTACAACTCAATCGGTTTCGGGGTCCTTTCCATCATATTGGTGTTGCTGGGTGGTAGCTTGCTCACCCTTTATTCTTTGCTTGTAGCGCACGCGTTGGACCGAACGGTTCCGGTCTTTGTGTCTTCGGCGGCGGTAACTATGCTATTGGTTTGGACTTTAGGATCCATAACTGGCCCCCTGATCGCGAATGCCGCTACCACCTACTTCGGTGACATCGCGCTCTATTGGGTGAATTTTGCGGTCATGCTCTGTTTTGCTTTGTATTTGGGAAAAAGGGTATGGTCAGTTGAGCCTGTGTCTCGTGCTGAGCAGACATCTCACACCGACGTCCTACCAACCAGTACAGAAATGGCCCCTTCCGAGAAACGTTAATACCATGAAAATCAAGTTCTTTTTGTTGAGCTCAATTTGAAGGCGACTAATGCGATGGGAGCACACACAGCGCACCTTAGATCAAAACCACGATCAAAAGACGTGGTCCATGTTAATGATATTGGCGTTTGTCCTGGCCTAGTCCAAGTCAGATAGTTGTGGGGGAGACGGGACGCATGAATTGGAGAAAACTCTTTGTTTTTCTGCTACTTTTTCAAGCGGCTTGCTCAAGTATTTCAAGGACCCCAGTAAGCGCTACGGATCTCCAGAACCCGCAAGTCCCACGCATCGAAGGTGCTCGTTATTGGGCTGATATTGCTCCGGCCAATATAAGCGAGCTTCTAGAAACCGCTCTGCGCCAGCGACAAGCATCGGGGGTTTCGTCAGATTACACACTAACGCTGTCGGGGGGTGGCGAAGATGGAGCCTTCGCCGCCGGTATTCTTACCGCATGGAGCGAAGCCGGCACTCGCCCTGAGTTCATGGCGGTCACAGGGGTCTCCACAGGTGCGTTGGCTGCGCCCTTTGCGTTCTTGGGCAGCAATTATGACGGTGAGCTAAAAAACCTATACGGTGGACTGCCACCGTCCCGAATTTTCAGAGGAAGGTTCGTTACTGGGATCCTGAGCGGTGCTTCTGTGAAGAGTTCTGATCCACTAAGGCGACTTATAGAAAGCTACATTACTGACGATTTCCTAGCAAAAATTGCCAACGAACATCGTCGCGGCCGACGCTTGCTGGTTCAATCGGTCAGCTTGGATGCACAAAGGCCGGTGCTTTGGGACCTGGGCGTCATCGCAAATAGCGGGGCAGCAAACGCAAAAAAGGTGTTCGTAGACGTGCTGCTAGCTTCAGCCTCAATACCTGGCGTTTTCCCTCCCGTTTTGATCGACGTCGAAACTCAGGATGGTGTTCGGGATGAACTTCACGTTGATGGTGGTGTCTATTCTCAGACCGCTTACGTGCCTGGATGGGATATCCCAAGAAAATATGCTCGCGGTGGCAAGCTATATGCGATCCGAAACGGCAAAGTTAAGCCAGAACTTAGAGTAACAAAACCGGGGGTCTTCCAAGTATCTGCACGCTCGCTTTCTACACTTATTAAAGCACAAGGCGTAGATGATCTCACGATTGCGTACAAACTAAGCCTTCAGAGAGGCGCTGAATACCAAGCCGCTTGGATCGGGACGGACTTCGACTATCCTCTAGCTGAGCCGTTCGATCCAGAGTATATGCGAGCGCTGTTTGATTACGGTTATCAGCGTTTAAAGTCGGGGACACTTTGGCGCGATCGCCCGCCACGGTAAACCACATAGGCTTCATGTCGCTAACGGGAACCTTGCTTAAGTCGACTTGCCAGTTGAACCACAACCATTAAAGTATTTGACTATGTCGATGAGTGAAACTGAGCGCAATCGGTTGCGTCTTTGGCGCCGCTGGCAAGTAACGTTTGATCATTTCAAGTATCCTCCCCCTATGCAGAGGGTGCATCAAGCACTTGTTATTCACCCTCAACCTTGGACAACGCGCGGTTTAGCCAAATACACAAACCTGCCTCAGACCAGCGTAAGACGACAGTTAAAGCTCTTAGCTGACCCGAACTTGCAGCGTGTTGACGATGGGTTTCAAATCACTGAGTTGGGATTGGCTCTAAACTGGACCGTGCATCGCGAACTCAAAAAGTTCGTCCGAGGGGGGCATCGTTTCAGCCAAAAACTTATTTCTGCACACAAGCAATCAACTGGAATGAACGGTGCCGGTGGGGCTGATTATGAATGGCTCGCCACGCATGTCTGGTGGCCGGTAATAGAGGCGCCGGAAATTCTGGACGCGTAGGTTGTTGGTTTGTTTTGTCCCCAAGTCCTTTGCGGCGAACGAACTCACTTCAAGTGTGCTAAGAAAAAAAGCTACTTGTGGCAAAGAGGTGTTGGGAATGGCGAAGAATAAGAAGATCTCTAAATAGTGCTATGAGACAGAACTAAAAAGGCTGCAGGTAGAGCTTTGCCACCTCCAAGGTTGAGTGCAGCAAACCAAAGCGAGAGTTGTCGTAGTTTTCGAAGGACGCGATGCCGCTGCAAAAGGTGGGGTTAGTCGCGCAGCGAAGTTAGGAGGCTGTTCATGGCAGAACCGATAGTGGTTGATAGTTTTATTGCTGTGACACTGGGCATCGTCGTGTACTTTCTCGGTTCCAGGCTCACAGAGCAGTTTGAGTTTTTACGCAAGTACTCAATCCCCGAGCCGGTTTCAGGGGGCTTGCTGGCTGCACTTGTGACGCTAGGCGTGGTGACTGCGACAGGTCGAGAAGTAGTTTATGATTTGGCTTCGCGCGACTCTTTGCTGATCTATTTCTTCACCACAATTGGGCTTAATGCCAGGTTTTCGGACCTAATTAAAGGCGGACCGCTTCTGGGCCTTATGCTTGTACTGACCATTGGGTACATGTTTATCCAAAACGGAATAGGCGTTGTTGGGGCTTCACTATTTGGGTTGCCATCCCAAGCTGGTGTGATGATGGGAACTACATCTCTAATTGGTGGTCACGGTACCGCGATAGCGTGGGGCCCAGTGGTAGAAGAGCAATATGCTGTAGTGGGCGCAGCGGAACTCGGTATAGCAGCGGCGACGATCGGATTGATCATGGCGAGCCTGATAGGTGGTCCAATCGCCAGCTACTTGATCGCCCGTGACCAACTAGAACCAAGTGCGAAGGAAAAAACTGCGGCTACCAATTCCAACGAAGAAGGCAGTGGAGTGGTTGCTTCAAACGATCCAACCGGTGGTCCAACAAATCCTGGAATGATGAGAGCCATTCTTTGGACACATGTTGCAATTGTGATTGGTTACATTGCAGATGAATCGCTGGAGCTGACCGGAGCAAACTTGCCACTCTTCGTGCCATGCCTTCTTTCTGGTATTTTACTTGCAAACCTGACGCCCAGAGTTTTCCCAAAGATCAAAACACCAACGGGAACCGCTTCTTTGCAACTATTGCAAGACTTCTCGCTAGCGGTGTTTCTTTCAATGTCGCTGATGAGTATGCAACTTTGGACTTTGGCGGGTTCGGCTGGGGTTTTAGCCGTTACTATGACGCTTCAAGCTGCCGCTGCTGCTGTTTTTATCATTTTCGTTGTCTATCGAACGATGGGGCGAAACTACTTTGCTGGCGTGATGTCGGCTGGTTTCGCGGGTTTCGCTCTCGGAGCTACGCCAACGGCTATCGCAAACATGACTGCTGTGACGCACAAGTACGGCCCATCTCCGCTTGCCTTCATTGTGCTTCCGTTGGTTTCAGCTTTCTTTGTCGATATTGCTAATGCATTTATTATCCAAATGTTCGTTTCGAACCTACCTTAGGCTACGTAAAAGGCGTTCGGATGGGTGGCGATCTCTCTCCATCCGACGACGGCGCTGCGCCGAGTTTTCTGATCTTATCAGGCTTTAAAACCCGCCGAAAAGTGATCCAAGCAGGATGATTGCAATCAATGCAATCATCGGCACCAGAACAGCAACTACGAATATATCACCATATGCTTCTCGATGGGTCAGTCCACAAATACCGAGCACCGTGATCACCGCACCGTTATGGGGCAAGGCGTCGAGAGCGCCCGAAGCGACAGATGTTACGCGATGCATGGCTTCCAACGAGGTACTGGTTGCGGCGGCAAGTTCGACAAATTGTGAACCTAATGCATCAAGAGCGATACTCATACCGCCAGAGGCAGATCCCGTGATCGCTGAGAGCGTCGTAACAGAAACCGCCACGGCAATAAGTGGATTGCCCTCACTCAAGCCGAGCATGGCATTTGTGATCGCCTGAAAAACCGGTAGTGCCGCTATAACGGCGCCAAAACCCACGAGACTGGCTGTGTTGAAGATCGGCAATACGGCCGCATCAGCTCCCTTGTTGAGGCTTGTTTTGACGCTTACCAGACGGGTCCAATTTGCTGCGAGCAGAAACAGGATCGAAGTGGTAAGTGCGACAATGATTGACCAAACGCCACGTACAGCCTCAATTGTTGTCTGACCAAACAACGGTTCGGCAAGATAACTGGCATCAAAACGCGGAACGGCTACCTGGATGAAGAGGAAATTAACCACGACCACAAGCACTACCGGGGTGATGGCCAGCGCGAAGCTCGGTTCAATCGTTTGAGGCGTATTGCTTGGTTCAATTTCGTTCAAGTCGAAGCCTTCGCCCTGGGATCGCGTGCGCATCTCACTGTCCAGTTCGGGAAGCACCTCATCGTGTTGTCCATATCCTTCACCGGCAGCTTCTGCACGGGACGCGCGGCGGTTGAGCCACGCCATTCCTAGACCAGCCATGATGGCGGCCGCGATGATCCCAAGACCCGGTGCGGCGAAGGCTGTGGTTCCGAAGAATGGCATCGGGATGGCGTTCTGGATCGCAGGGGTGCCGGGTAGAGCCGACATCGTGAAAGTGAACGCGCCAAGCGCGAGCGCTCCGGGAATAAGCCGTTTGGGAATATCCGCGTCACGGAAGAGAGCGGCTGCGATCGGATAGATCGCGAATGCCACCACGAAGAGCGAGACCCCACCATAGGTTAGTACGCCACAGCACAAGACGACCGCCAGAATGGCTTTGTCAGTGCCAAGCTTGGAGATCACCCAATGTGCGATCGAACGCGCCGAGCCGCTGTCGTCCATTAGCTTGCCGAAGATTGCACCAAGAAAGAACAGAGGAAAAAACGAAATGATGAAATCGCCTGTATTCGTCATGAATATCTGCGTGAAGCTGGCCAGCAGCGGCAATGCGCCCGTCAAAGCAGCTGCCAGCAAAGCAAGGAGCGGCGCCAATATCAGCAGCGTGACACCGCGGAACGCAAAGTACATGAGCAAAAAGAGCGAGAGTAGAACAGAGGCTATATCCATCATTTCTTGGCCTCCCGATCGGTACCTTCGGCCAGATGCGCCGGCTGGAGGCTTTCTTCAAAAATCTCTCTAGGCCGCCACGTTGAGGTCTTTCCAACGTCTGGCCACTCTGAGTTCACCCACTCGTCAGCAGTTTTACGCCCGATTTCGAAAAGGTAGTCCAGAAAGGCCATCTCGGCGTTCATCTTGCTGGACACGCCGAGGTCACACATAGCCCCGGATGCATGGATCCTGTGCAAGCGCCCATCGCGGTAAGCCGCGCGATCCAGATTGTCGTGTTCTATAATCTCCCAAAGGAACCCTAGAGAGCGTAATTCTTTCATCAAGCTGGCGTTGAACGTAATTTCATTAAGGCGATTTTCGATCTCATAGGGCGTTGTGGGAATTTCCGCGCGTTCGAACGGATTAATTTGAACAATGATAATGTCTCGCGCCTCGGTCTCGTCCACCAAGGGGAAGAGCGGTGGATTACCCATGTAACCGCCATCCCAATACGCTTCTCCGTCAATTTCCACAGCTTTGAAGACATGTGGAAGGCAGGCCGACGCCATGACCGCATCTGCACTTAGATCGGGTTGGCGAAAAACTTTGGGGCGCCCGGTCCGCACATTTGTAGCGGACAGAAAGATGCGCGGCCCTTCTGCTGAATTGATGGCTTCAAAATCAAAACAGTTCCGCACAAGGTCCCGTAAGGGATTAATGTTGAGCGGATTGAACTGGTACGGTGACGCCATTTGACGTGTAAACTGGGAAATGATGAAGCCGGGAGAATGCTCCAGGCTCCAATCGCCTCGTAACCTGTTCCACAAAGTTCGTTTGTATGGACTCGCCCTGCTGGCCCGACTCACCTGTGTCCAATAGTGCCTAAGCAAGTTGCGAGCACCCTCAGGCCCAGCCTGTGTTAGGCCCTGTGCCAGGGCGACGGCATTCATTGCCCCGGCACTGGTGCCAGAAATGCCTACTATTTCAAGATCTTCAAGCTGCAGCAATCGATCCAGAACGCCCCAAGTGAAAGCGCCATGCGATCCACCACCCTGAAGAGCGATATCTATTTTTTTCTTAGGCACAACCGAAACTCCATGAGACTTTATCGCACATGCACCATCACTATGCCGCATTGCAGCAATTGCTTAAAGCAAAAGAAACGGAATGCTTTGTTTGTCGCATTTTAGTGACCGCTTCGGGCTCCAAGCAACCGTTCGGTAGAATTCAATGAATGCCTGTTAAGCGGACACAGCAGACGTCGGGCGGACTTCACTAAATTGCCGCATTGCGGACAAACCAGCCCTTTGCATTGAACACCGCAGTGTTCACAGACAGAATAACTATGCTTGGGCAGTGCAAGGCATTTGCGCAGGGTAAAGCGAAACAAAATGCTACAATTTGACAAGCCAAAGCGAATAAACGAATTGAGTTTTATCACAGGCCGTCAGAAGCTTTGTCTTTAGCAGCCTTTATTGAGATTAGGTTAACGTTTGTCCATACAGCGGTTTATGCCTTGTGTAATAGCCAGCCACGGACCACCTAAAAAGCTAATAGACTTGGTAAATCACGAGGAAATCCTGATGAAGAAGGCATTGATAGCCAGCTTGCTCGGAAGCTCAATTTTCTTGACCGCATGCGGAGTACCGGCAACGCCAACTCAGGCACAAGTCCAACATGATGCTCGTTGTGCCGGAGGTGTTTTGGGTGGAGCTGCGATTGGTGGAATAGTTGGAAATCGCTTCGGCGGCGGGACAGGCAATGCCTTGGCTACGGCAGCCGGCGCTGGGCTTGGAATGTATGCAGGTCAATCGGTTTGTAACTGAAGAATGCATACTGAAGGGCAGGCAGGGCACTGCTCGAATAACTAACCTGTTCCTTGGGATACTCGCGGTTCTGCGCTTCTCCGAAGAGCCAGAGTTGAAGATGGACCTCCGATTTGGGCTCGACGCGATCATTCGATCAGATCTGAAGAACGGCTGCCATGCGGGAAATGACAATGATGCCTTTGTCTCCGCTCTGCGCTTTCGCAAATTCTGAGTCTCTAATAGCATCTTCACGCAAGTTACTTCCTTCAAAAAAATAGTGGCCACTAGCCAAATGATGGCCATAGTGTACTGCGCGTTTCATTGGTCGTAGTGAGGTCGAAA
>NZ_JBQFRB010000014.1:0-89199 GCF_056537185.1 Ruegeria sp. CG4
CGATGTCCAGGATAAAGTCATCGCACACCGCCAGCAGGTTGCTGCCGCCCCCTGTGCCGCCGCTATCGGGCTGGGTTGGTGTCGTTCCGCTATCGGGTTGAGTGGTCCCGCTGTCCGGCTGAGTGGTCCCGGTATCGGGTTGAGTGGTGCCGGTATCGGGCTGAGTGGTCCCGCTGTCCGGCTGTTCTGTTCCGCTATCGGGCTGAGTTGGTGTCGTCCCGCTATCCGGCTGGGTCGGCTGTGTTGGTGCCGGGGCAGGATTGCTTGACGCGGGTGGTGCGTTGACCCCGGTGCTGCCAACCCATGCATCGTAGGACAGGGGAAACTGCATCGCGAGGTCTGCGCCGGCATTCATCGTGTCAACAGCGCTGCCCGGGATTACACCGTACTGATTATATCCATCCTGTGCCGCAGTCGCATAATAGATGAACATGTTGTCGTAGTGGTTGGCCGCATTCGGGTCCGTATTCTGAACATAGACATTGTCTATGACCGTCCAGTCGGACTGACCGTTATGCCCGGCAACACCGGAAACAACATTCCCGTCGATCGTGACGTTCTGCGAGGTACTTGTCACATTGATCTTCGGGATCGTGATCCCCCCGGTGACACTCCGGTCAACAGCCAGGATCGTGTTGTGCGAGATCGTCAGATCCTTGGCACCGGTCACCGTGATCCCGTGAGTGTGGGCGTTGTAGATCACGTTATCTTCGATCAGAATGTTCGTGTAGAACATGGCCGGATCATTCGGGTCGGTTTTACCGTTGCCCATGAAGATTGTCTGCGCGTGTGTGCCCGTCCCCATGTCGAACACATTGTCCCGGATGATCACGTTGTCACTGGGCCCAAGCCCCTTGGAGAACTGGATCATGTCCCGGTGGTCCCCGGAATTGGGCGAGGCGCGGAAATCGTGAAGGTAGTTGTTCTCGATCAGAAGGTTCTGGTTCCCGCCAAACGACATCCCGTCGGAACGGAGTGAATGCACATCGTTGCCCGAGACGGTGACGTTGGTGCTGGCGCCGACACTCAGCCCCTTCCACCAGTCATAGAATTCGTTGTTCGAGATCACGATACCCGAACTGTCCCGCACGGCCAGGGCCTTCCCCGTACCATAGCCATCATCAATGGCGGAAACGCCCTGAGCCAGATCTCCGTCAAAGACCGAATCCTGGATCGTGATGTTTGCGCTGTTCTTGACCTCAAACGGCTTATAACTCGTCGATTCACCGTTGAACGTATAATCGAACACAATGTTTTCGAAGGTTATGTTCGATGCGCCGTCCAGTGTCATCTCTGAGATTGTGGCGGGCGCATTGGCGTCTGCCGATTTGATGGTCACGTTCGATGCGTAGTTGATGTTGAAACCTGATTTCCCATCCAGATTCAACGTGCCGTAGTCGCCGGCAGCAAGAAGGATGGTTTCCCCCCCTGTCGCCTGTGACAGAGCCTGGTTCAGCTCTGCAGCGGAAGTTACTGTGATTGTCGTCGACATCTTTCACCTGTGTTTCCAAACGCGCTTACCCAAAGCGCTATTGATCCCGCTCACCCAGGACGGATGGAACAGTCGCACAAGGGCGACAGATTGGCCGGAATATGGCTATGTTTGGAAACTGTTGCCTGTATTGGGACAATATTGCCCCATTGCCTTCATTTCCGAGTGAACTCGATACTCGATACCGGGAATTGTTCCACTTCCCTTAGCGGTAATCATGGGTTTTACGGATTGATTCCCATGCCGCAACAATGGACACAGAAAAGCCTTTTTTCCGGCGCGTCCTTGCGTATCTCCGGAGGGTGTCGGCAATGAATTGCCCGGTTCCCCTACGTCAACCAGTGCGATTTACCCGCCGAAACGCCACAGGCTCCGCCCATACACTGCTGTGGACAAGCTCTGTCCGCACTCGTAGCCTTTCCGCGTGGTAGTAGTGATTAAAGCGGGTCTCTTATGCGACGACACATATACAGCTCTGTCGGAGTTCTGGCTTGCGTCTGCTTATTGCTGCTTTCCTTTCCGGCATCTCTGTCAGCGGCCGCAGCCTGTACCGGCCCCAAGATCACAACGAAGGTGGCCAACACGAACGACGGGCAGAGCATCCGCTCCCCTTCAGAGCTTTCGGCGGCAATCAAGAAAGCGAAGGGCGGCGAAACATTCGTTCTGGAAGGCGGCAACTACGGCTCTTTGAAAATCAAAAAGGCTTTCCGCAAACCTGTCACGATCCGCTCGGCGACGTCCGGGTCGCCCGCCTGCTTCACCGAACTGCGTCTGGACAGGGCCGGCAACGTCACGCTCGACGGGCTGGTCTTCGACTATGCCTATTCGCCCGGGGACAAGGATTCGGTCAACCCGTTCAGCATTACGGACAGCCACAGGATCACCATCGCCAACTCGGTTTTCGACGGGGATCACAATTCCGGCGTCGGACACGGGCGCGGTTTGCGCTTCAAGGGCAGTTCCTCGGTCAGTATTCTGAACAACACCTTCAGGAAATGGTGGAAAGCCGTGACCGGCGGCCACGGCACAGACATCGTGCTGAAGGGCAATGAAATATATGACATCCGGTCGGACGGTATGGGGTTTGGCGGTATCGAGGGCCTTCTGGTCGAGGGCAATCGCCTGCACAACTTCCGGGGCGTTCCGAACCGCGATCACCGGGATATGATTCAGATCATGCGCGGTTCCGGGCTGCGCAGTTCTGACATTGTCATCCGCGACAACGTCTTCGATATCGGTCGCGGGGATTACACCCAGACCATATTCATCGGCAGCAGCGGCAAGAATATGAACGACCCCCAATTGCGCCACCAGAATGTCCTGATCGAAAACAACGTCATCTATAATGCGCATGTTCACGGCATCTCGGTGGATGGCATCGACAACCTGTCAATCCGCAAGAACTCGATCATTCGGGTGCGGCGCGCAAAAGACGGCGGCATCACCATCCCGCGCATCAATATCGCATCGTCGCGCCACGTCGTCATCGAACAGAACGTCGTCAGTGGCATCAAGGGTTTCGAAAACCAGCGCGACTGGGTTGTCCTCAACAACGCCATCGTTCAGGATCAGTCCCCGTCAGCGCAGGGATATTATGACCGTGAATTCATTTATTATGCGACCGGGGCCGAAAACGGATTTCATGAATATGGCGTGCGCCCCGGCAGCCAGACCGAACGCCTAAACGCCGGTTCCTCATTGGTGAAAAGCTATCCAACCCGCCGATAGGTGGCATCCGCCTTGCTGCCTTTTCAGGGCCCGCCCAAAACCTGTTGAACAGGACGTAGATCAACCCACCCGATGAGTGTTCCGGATTGCCCAGACCATGATTTCCAATCTCAATGACAAACACCAATTCTTCAGGTTTCTCGGTATCAGCGTTGTGGGCACGATTGCGGATTACCTGCTGGCGGTGCTGCTCGCCCTGGTCTTTTTCACCCCTTATGTCTTTGCCTCGACCTGCGGCTTTGTCTTGGGATCGGCCATCAATTACTGCGGGCACAATATCTTCAGCTATGAGCATACCGACAAAAGCACGATCTCGCTGCGGGGATATGGCAAATACCTGCTGGCGGTCCTGTCATCCTTGGTGGTCCGCCTCGTGGTGGTGGCAGGTCTGGGATATGTGACCGCCCTGCCGTTCTGGTTCATCCTGCTGGTCGCGATCGGTGCTTCTTTCGTTGCCAGCTACGTGATTTCGACGCTCTGGGTGTTTCGCAAACCGGGTTAGGCATCGATGTAAAGCTCGTACCACATCATGTAATTCAGAAGCCCCCAGAGCGGCCGGCCATTGTCACGCCTGCCGGCCAGATGATCGTCGATCAGCGCCTGAACCGCGTTTACCCGAAACAGGCCCGTCCTTTCGATATTCGCGGGCCCAAGGTAGCGCATCATCAGGTCTTTCAGTTCGGTCTTGAGCCAGCGCGAATAGGGCATCTCGAGCCCGACCTTCTTCTTGTCGAGAATGCTGTCAGGCAGATCATTCTCCATCGCGCGGCGCATGAGGTGTTTCTTGCGCCGGTTCTTCATCTTCAGCGCTGACGGCACTTGGGCGAGAAACCCGGTCAGTTCGGGATCGGTAAAGGGCACCCGCGCCTCCAGAGAATGCGCCATGGTCATGCGGTCGTTCTTGATCATCAGATCATCGGGCAGAAAGACGGTTGAATCGATATACATCAGCCGCGACAGGATCTCGTCCGCCCCGCAATGCTCATAAGCCGCCTGAAAATGCCGCACCGAAGGCTGCAGCGAACCGGGCGCGGCCACCCCATCCGCGTAAAGGTCGAATTTCTCGGCTTCGCCCAGCACAATCCGCCACCACAGATGCGCCTCCTCCGGTGGCAGGTCCAGCCCGCCGAGAAACCTCTTGGCCTTGAATTCGAAGCTGAGTTTCTTGTCTGAAACGGGCAGGCAGTTCACCAGTGGCTTCAGCACGCCGTTCCGGATGAACCCCGGTATTTTCCGCGCCTGCCTGTAGATGTTGTAAGCCGCATGGGTGTCATATCCGGCAAAAGCCTCGTCGCCGCCTTCACCCGACAGAACGACCACCACCTCGTCCTTGGCCAGTTCGCTGATGAAATATGTCGGTATCGCCGAGCCGTCTCCATATGGCTCATCAGTGAAGCTGAGATATTTCGGCAGCATGTCCCGCACCATATCCACCGTAATCGTTACCTCACGATGTGTCGTGTTGAACGCTTCGGCCACGATCCGGGCATAGGGCAGTTCGTTAAAGCTCTGGTC
This sequence comes from Ruegeria sp. CG4, assembly GCF_056537185.1. Taxonomy (NCBI): domain Bacteria; kingdom Pseudomonadati; phylum Pseudomonadota; class Alphaproteobacteria; order Rhodobacterales; family Roseobacteraceae; genus Ruegeria; species Ruegeria sp. CG4. Next base: position 4,736 of record NZ_JBQFRB010000014.1, read on the forward strand.
CCTGAACCCGACGGAATACGTGTGAATGGGCTCGTCCACATGTTTGTGCATGAGCGCCACCAGGGTACTGGAATCAAGCCCGCCCGACAGAAACACCCCGATCGGCACATCCGCGATCAGACGGCGCTGCAAGGCTTTGTCCATCAATTCGTATGACCGCGAGATCGCCTGTTCTTCGGTGATGCCGGCATCGACACTGAAATCCAGATCCCAATAGCGCTTTGTGGTGATCCCCCCTTCGGCGGAAACGGACATGTAATGGCCCGGCGGCACCTCCGAAATCCCCTCGAAGGCCGTCTGGGTGCCGGGGATATAATTGAAGGTCAGAAAGTCGTGCAAAGCCTGTATCGACGGTTTTCGCGCAACCCGGTCATCGGCGATGATCGCCTTGATCTCGGATCCGAACCGGAAATGACCGTCATCTTTCTGATAGAAAAACGGCTTGATGCCATAGCGGTCGCGCACCAGATGCAATGACTTGCTGCGGGTATCCCAGATCGCAAAGGCATACATGCCATTGAGCTCGGGGATCATGTCCAGGCCGATCTCTTCATAAAGGTGGATCAGAACCTCGGTATCGGTACGCGACTTGAAAACATGACCATGCTCTTCAAGACGGTATTTCTCTTTCAGTTCCTGAAAATTGTAGATTTCGCCGTTGAAGACGATCACCACGGTGCCGTCCTCGTTGGTCATTGGCTGATGCCCGGCATAAGACAGGTCGATCACCGAAAGACGCCGGAAACCCAGCGCGATATCCTCATCCAGCCATGTACCGTCATCGTTCGGCCCGCGATGCATCAGCGTCATCGCCATGGCCGAGACCAGCCCCTCTCCGGGGCGTTCGGCCGCCGGATCAATCCGCAGGATTCCGCAAATTCCACACATATCAATCGCTATCCTTCAAATAATCCGAACCATTATCATCCGCGCGAGGGCCCCCGCCCCGGTTTTCGAGGCTGACGACAACCTCGCCCCCCCCCAAAGATCCAAAGAACCGCCCGGCAGGGGAATACTCCTGCTCGATCCGGGCCAGAATGTCCGGGTACGTGGTCCTGGCATGCACCGGCATGGTATAGACCAGCCACGTTCTGCCGGACCGCGCCGCAAGGCGATCCAGGTCATCACCCGTTTCGATGATGTCCCATCCCATGTGGTAATAATCATTGAACGGAAATCCCGCGATCCCGACAGCCAGAACTGTATCTCCGGCCTGCTTTTCGCGCTCGATCAGCGCGATCGCCCCGGCGTAATCCTGTTTTGGCAGATAGACATGGCGCAAAGACAGGATCGACACGGCCACGATGCCCGCACACAGCACCGCCGGAAGCCAGCCGGCCGCAGGCGCGGGCAACCGTATCAGCCGCGCCGCCAACTGGCCGGTGACGAAAGCGCCCCGGATCACGATCAGAATGGCAAACCCGAAGGTGAAAAAGAAAAACCGCGGGAACAGCGTGTAACCGATGCTGGTCATTGCAATGAACCCGACCCCGAACGGGATCAGGAACAAGGCCACGACAGCCGGTCGCGTTCGGGCGAAACTGACAACCCCGGCGGCAAAGACAAGACCCGCGGCAAAGACAACACCGGCGCTTGCAAATCCGATCTGCAGACTGCTGAAGACCTCTGCCAGAGCCCAGAGAGGGTTGGTCCACTCATTCTCACTGCCCTGCAGCCCGGAATTCAGCAATGCGCCGCCCACCATGCTGGGCAAAACCAGCGCATAGGCCAGCAATGTCAGCAGACCCACCGGAATGAACCCGCAAAACAGCCCGTTCCAGCGGTAAGGTCTGCGCGCTGCGTCCTGTTGGAACAAGGCGGCAGCCCAGATCGCAAAATGCGCCAGCACCATCAGGCCCATGGTCGGATGCGCATAGGCACCCAGCACGACCGCAAGACAATACAAACCCCATTTGCGCGGGCTTCCCTGCCGCATCGCATCCAGAAACCAGGCGCTGGACAGAACGGAAAAGAACAGCAACGCGGTATAGCCACGGGCGTTCTGACTGAACCAGATGTGGTGATAGGAGAATGTCATCAGCGCGGCTGCAAACAGGCCCTGTTGGGTCGGGCCGACGCGGCGGGCAAAAAAGTACATCGCGGCAATGCCGGCGACACCGAAAACCGCCGCCGGAAATCTGAGGGCCCAGACACTGTCGCCAAACACCGACAGGGACAGGCGCGCCAGCACCGAGAACAGGACATGGTTGTTGGCATCGTGATAGGTGCTGACGATCTGGCCGACCGTCAGGGGCATGTAGTTCACGGATGTCAGAATCTCGTCATACCAGATCCCGGTCCCAAGGTGATAAAGCCGCAAACCGGTTGCCACGAGCAACACAAGGCCAAAAACAACGGTCTGGGTCTGGCTTGCCGGCGCAAGTTCCGGTTGTTGCGGCGTTTGTGGATAGCCAACCGGCAGAACCCGCAGCAACAGCAGATAGCCCCCGGTCAGGATCAGGACGGCCCTGAACACCCATATCCCCTGAGACAACGCCGGATCGGCAGCCGCATCGCTGCCCCGCAACACCGCGATCAGCACACCGGCCGGCAAAAGCAGCGCCAGACCGACAAGCGCCAATCCTGTCACAGTATTGAAGGACAGCCTTTTCATCCGAACACCGAACTCGCCACCAAAACCTTTTGCACTCGAACGCCCTGCCGGAGTTTACAGACCTTTCCCGCAGCCCTGCCGTTAAAACGCCAGAAACGTCATCTTCTATCATTCATACCATTTTTTGGATAAGCAGGCACTTATTCTGCTCATGACCATAACCTGACTCAACAATGCATAAGTATTTGCAATTATATTTCATTCTAACACAGAATATGCATTCAAAGGGGGTACGTAGATGAAATATCGCCCGGATATTGACGGCCTCCGGACAGTTGCCGTTTGCTCTGTAGTGCTGTTCCACACCGGGCTTGGCTTTCCGGGGGGGTTCGTCGGCGTCGATATCTTCTTCGTCATCTCCGGTTTTCTGATCACGACAATTCTGTGGACGGATCTGCAAGCCGGCAGGTTCTCGATCATGAACTTCTATGAGCGCCGGGTCAGGCGCATTCTTCCTGCCCTGTTTGTGGTGATGCTGGTTTCAACGGTGTTTGCCGTTTTGCTGTTCTTGCCAAACCATCTGGCTGATTTCGGCAAAAGCATGTTTGCCGCGAATATCTTCCTGTCGAACCTCTATTTTTACTTCGAAACGGACTATTTTACCGAGGCCGCGCACCTCAAACCAATGTTGCATACGTGGTCTCTGGCGGTGGAAGAGCAGTATTATATTCTGTTTCCACCAATACTCGCCCTGTTGTTCAGACTGTTCCGCCCTTCGGCCGTTCTGATCTGGCTTGTTGCCGCTGCGGCGGTTTCACTGGTCGTGTCAATCTGGATGGTTCAACGCAACCCTCCCGGCGCCTTCTATCTGCCTCAGGCCCGCGCATGGGAACTGCTGCTGGGGGCTATCACCGCAATCTGCGTCGCGCAGGGGTGGGGAAAGTTTCTTGAAACACGACCCAATCTGGTCTTCTGGCTGGTCCTGCCGGCCATGGCGATGATCGTCTGGCCGGTGGCGGCCTATGGCCCGGAAACCGTTTTTCCCGGGCTGTCGGCCATGCCGCCATGCCTTGGTACGGCCATTCTCATCCTGACCGGAGCCTACAGAAAGACCTTCGCAACGCGATTGCTGTCCGTGCCACCAATGGTCTTCATCGGAAAGATTTCCTATTCGCTCTACCTGTGGCACTGGCCGGTTCTGGTCTTTGCCATTTATGTTTCGGTCGATCCTCTGTCGCTTCCAGAGATCCTGGGATGCGTCCTGCTGTCCTTTCTGCTGGCGACTTTGTCGTGGCGTTATGTCGAGGCCCCGTTCCGGAAAAGCCCGGGCTTCGGCCGCCGGGAAATCTTTGCCTACGGCAGCGTTTGCGCAGTCCTCATCGCCGGGTTGGGCGGTGGTCTGGTCGCAACCGGCGGGCTGCCCGCCCGGATGCCGCCGGACATCGCCAGACTGTTGCAGGAGGACCGGTTCCTGCATGATCAGCGCAACTGCCATTTCATCACGCCAGAACGTGCAGCAACAGGGGATGTCTGCCAGCGTGGCGCCCCAGGCGTCACCCCCAGTTTTGCCCTTGTCGGAGACAGCCATGCCGATGCTTTCAGCCCCGCGATCTTTGCGGCCGCGCAATCCGTCGGGCTGAGTGGTTATCAATACACGCAAGCTGGATTTCGTCCGCTGCCTCAAATCCAGAAAAAGGGTGATCCGACATATGCCGCCCAGACCGACGCGTTCATGAGCTTTCTGGCTGACAGGCCCGAAATCGATACCGTCATCATCACCGCGTTCTGGGAACATCAGATAACCGGCGCGACATACCGCCATAGCGGCGATATCTGGTTCGATGCCCAACAGACCGACCGGAACGGACAAACAAACCGCGAAGCTTTGCTTACGGGCATCGACAGACTGGCAGCCGCCTTCCCAAAGCGCCGCTTCATTCTGTTGGATGACGTCCCCAGCAGCGATGATCTGGATCTGAAAACGCACATGCGCTCATTGCTGTTCCAGGCCCACGATCCGCAGGAAGAGATCGGTATGCATACCGAAAACTATGCGACCCAAAGGGCAATATATGAACCATTGCTCGTGCAGATGGCAGAGGCGCATCCGAATGTGGTCTATCGAGCGTTCTTTCTGTCTCTTTGTGGCCCGGCCATCTGTCCCTTGTTCAAAGACAATGAACCGGTCTTCAGAAACGGGGATCACCTCAGCGTGCAGGGCGCGCATTTGTTGCAAAACGATGCCGAAACGCTTTTGCAGGATATCTTCGGTCTGCAATCCGCATCCGACAAATAATGCCTGCAGGACACAATCCGATGACCCCATTCGGAGGAAACGGCGTTTTCCCGATCAGGCGTGAGTATCGCAATCTTGCTGTTGCACTCGCGTTGGCGGCCGCAGTGGCGCTGGCGTTCGCATTGCGGCTTTGGGGGATCGAACTCCGCAGTCTGTCGCTTGCGGAAATCCACGCCCCTGGCATTTCCGACCCGTCGCCACGCCAGGGTCTTGCCGAAACCGTTCGGTGGCATTTCCACGACGACCCGCGCCCGATGGGCTGGCATGTGGCCATGCTGGGCTGGACCAAGGCTTTCGGAACCTCGCATTTCGCCCTGCAGTTTCCGGGGGTCATGCTTGCCGTGGGGTCGATCCCGCTGATCTTTGTGATCGCGCGCAGCGTCTTTGGATCGACTATCGGCTGCCTGGCCGCGCTGCTGCTGGCGCTGCACGGCTTTCACATCTTCTGGAGCCAGATGGCCGAAATGTTTGTCGCCGGGACCTTCCTGTCCCTGCTCTCGACCTGGCTTTTGCTGCGCCTTGCCCGAGCGCGCGTGCCGCGACCCGGAATCGAGATATCCTATATCGCCTCGGTCATGGCCGGGGTTCTGACAGCCCGTCTGTTCTGGCCCCTGATCCTGATCCACCTGTTCTGGACGATGCTGGTTTTACCCCGTTACAGACCGGAAACCCCTCACCTTTCACGGCGGATCAGCCTGCGGCAGGCCCCGCGGCTGTTTCAGGTACAGGCCCTGGCCTGCATCCTGTCAGCCCCGGCCCTGATCCATGCGGTCTACCATGCCCCCAAGGATGCTGGTATCGGCCTGCCTTCCGACTTTCTGATGGGATACTTCTCGTTCGGGTTTCTGTTTGCAAAGTATGAATTCGCCGTTCCGCCGCTACAGATCAAACCCACCCCAAGCGGGTTTCTTCTGGCCTTTGCCCTGCTATTGCTGACGGCCAGCCTGAAAGCCCCCAAACGCGAAGCGCCCCTGGCCAGCCCCGAGCGGAAAATTCCGATCCGGGTTCTGGCTTCTGCCGCCATCTGTTCAGCCGGCTTCATGTTCTGGCTTGCCCCGAGCCCCCACAATCAGATCCTAACCCTGACGATTTTGCCCATATTGCCCTTTCTGGCACTGCTTTTTCCGGTATTGGGCACCATCTGGGGCGCCTTTGTCCCCCGCCTGCCATCAGCTACCCTGCACTACCCCCAGGAACGGACGCTGCTTTTGTGGCTGCTGGCGGTTGTCACACCGCTGATCCTTTTTGCAACATCCAATCCGGCCCGGCCGACCCTTCTGATCTTTGTGCCTTACCTGCTGATCCTTTGCGCGGCCGGTGCGATATGGCTGTTTCAAAGCATCGGCCGCAGGCTGGCCGTGACGCTGCTGTGCGTGCTGGTCTTTACTGCCAGCGTCCCCTACACCGCCCAGAAGCCTGTCATCACCGATGCACGGCGCGGGGCGCTGAGTGGTTATGAAAAGACACTGAAAATCGAAAAACTGCAGGCCCATGCAGAACTCTTTGAGCCCGGGGCAAAACCATGATCACCTGTGTCCAAACAGACAGGAAAGGGCACGCGCCATGGCGCCGCAGAACGTGAAAACCCGCCCCCCCCTGCCCCGGGCAGAGGCGCCGACGCTCAGTATCGTTGTGCCCATGTTCAACGAAGAGGATGTCCTGCCGATCCTGTTTGACCGTCTGGGCCGTTTCCTTGAAAGCCTTGGCGAAAGCTTTGAGATCATCTGCGTCAATGATGGCAGCACGGATGAAACAGCCCGCCTTCTGGCCGAGGCGCATGACCGCGACAACCGCATCAAGGTGCTGAACTTTTCGCGCAATTTCGGCAAGGAAGTTGCCCTGACGGCGGGGCTCGATGTTGCTTCGGGGCAGGCGGTTGTTCCCATAGACGCGGATTTGCAGGACCCGCCCGAACTGATCGGGACGTTTCTTGAAAAATGGCGCGAAGGGTATGATGTCGTCTATGCCGTGCGGCGTCACCGCGATACCGATACCGCGATGAAACGCTGGTCGGCGCTCAGGTTCTACCAGGTCATCAACCGGCTGTCAGGTGTGCCGATCCCGGCCAATACCGGTGACTTCCGCCTTATGGATCAGCGCGTGGTTCGGGCCATTGTACGCCTGCGCGAACAGAACAGGTTCATGAAAGGGCTTTTTGCCTGGGTCGGATTTCGACATGCCGAAGTATCCTATGACCGGCCCGAACGCGCCGCCGGGCAGACCAAGTTCAACTACTGGCGACTGTGGAATTTCGCACTGGACGGCATCACCGGGTTCAGCACCGTCCCGCTGCGGGTTGCAGGCTATATCGGCATGCTGACCGCGCTGGGGGCGATCGTCTATGGCGTTTTCCTGATCATGCGCACCCTGATCCACGGGGTGGATGTACCCGGCTATGCGTCATTGATGGTCGCGGTGTTGCTGATCGGCGGGCTGCAACTGGTCGTGCTTGGAGTGATCGGGGAATATCTGGGCCGGCTTTACGAAGAGGCCCGAAAGCGCCCGCTTTACATCGTTGAAAGCAGCCTGGGCCTTGATCCCGGAAATGATAATTCACTGTGACGTCCGGGGAAGGGATGCCCGATCCCGGACCGGCGGATTGCCCGTTGCTCACTTGCGCCGATAAACAAGGACGTAGCCATCCCCAAGCGTTCCGGCGAATGCATGGACAAACTCCAGCCGCTCGTCGACATCACGCTTCAGTTCCGGAATGGCGCGCAGCATCCGGTTGGGAAACAGGATAACCAGCGTCACGGGACCGGGTTCGGCCATCGCCTGCGCATAGGCTTGCGCATCGCCGACGGTTGTCCAGTCCGCGTCAAAATGACTGGCAAAGATCGGGCCGCCCGGATTGATGGCATAAATCCGCTCTGACGGGCTGCGGGTCTCTTCGACCAGCGTAAAGGCCCCGGCCAGATCCTGTTTTGGGGCAACATAGTTGCGCTGCACCAGAAACAGGGACACGGCAATCATCGCCAGAACGCCGATGACAAACAATGGCTGCCCGTACCGGGGCCGCCCGATCATCCGTGTTACGACACCGGCACCGTACCAGCAGCCGATGACGGCAAGAACGATGACAAGACCGATATCGACAAAGAAGAACCTCGGCCAGATCCGCATGTCGAGCGCCAGAAGAATGACAAGCGTCACGACGATGTGCATGGCGATGGACGGGAAAAACAGCGGTTGCTTCGCGTGCGCCCCGACCGCGCCAAATGCGATGGTGATCAGCCCCCCGATGGCAATGATCAGGGTCAGGGGCCCAGTGTTCCCGACCGCGGTTCTCAGGCCTTCTACAATGGTCCAGATCGGGTTCTGATATTCCTGCATCGGATCAACGGCGGATGTTGCCGAAACCTCACCCACGGTTCCCGCGATGCTTGGCAAAATCGGCAGATATGCCAGCAGGACCAGAACCAGCGCCACCGCCACGCCGATCAGCGGCTGCACCACCCAGTTGCGGGTCAGGGCGCCCCGGCCAAACCCGGTCATCAGGGAAATCAGCCAGACACACCCCAGAGCGACAAAGAAAAACGCACCGGTCAGATGCGTGAAAACAGCGGCAGCGGCGGTCAGCCCGAAGGCGATCCAGGTGCCGATGGTCGGGTGGCGCGTACCCCGCAGAAACAAAATCAGGCCCAGTGTGCTCCAGAACGCCAGTTCGGTGTATCCGCGGGCATTCTGGGAAAACCAGACCTGATGATAGGACAGCGCCACAAGCAGGGCGGAGATATGTGCGATCCTGGTGCCGGCAACCTCTTTCGCCAGCCACCAGATCGCCCCGACAATGCCGACACCGAACAGCACCGCGGGAAAGCGATAGGCCCAGGCCTGATCCCCGAAGATCTGGGACACAAGTTTGGCCTTCATGCTGAAGAAATAATGATGGTTCATCGAGTATTCGCGCATCATGTCGCCCCAGGGCAGGCTGACATGCATATCGACGGTCCAGATTTCATCGTACCACAACGGCGCGTTCAGCCCTGCGGTTCTGAGCACGGCTGCAAGAAGCAGGATGAACAGAAGCAAGGCAAGATCATTGCGGCCAGGCGTGGCAGACGGCTGGGTCATGGGGCTTCTCCGGTCACACTCGTACTCAATTCAGGGCACCAATCAAAAAACAATCATGTTCCGGTCAGGCGGAACCCGCCGCCAAAGTCCTCCGGGCATCCCTTTTCGGGCACATTGGCACAAAGTGCCGATACCGTCGATTTCACCCTGAAAATGTTAGTCTGTCACGGACATTCCCGACGGCTGAGACATGATTGTCGAGCAATCAACCGAGCTCATCCCGGCCTTTTTCAACAGGGTTTGTCGGTGCAGAGCCATAAATCTTTATGTCGCCTATGGTAGAAACATGCCCAAGCGGGGCGCTTCGCGCATCACGCACGGCACGGGTCATGAATTTGGCTCAGCCCTAATTGTTGACCAAAAAGCAACAATCAATCCAAAATAAAAGGTATGTTGCCATTTTTCAAAGCCGGCACCAAACATCCGGATTGGGCAGGTGCCCACTGCCCGCTTATTCACCCCTTTTTTACAGGATAAAATTCAGGGCGTTAGCGCCGCGTTTCCTTGATTTCATGGTGTTTCAGAACCACAGCCCTTTAAAAAGCATGATTGCCGATAGTGACAAACCGGTCAGCCCGCGCTCATTTACCGGGATATGTTTTGAATTGATCAAACGATCTGCCAGCAGCCCCTGAATTAAATGTGAATTGATACAATTCACAGTAGAGGGCATGATCGCTTGGGGTAATAGGGTGTAGGTTTGCAGCGGTTGTCACCGAAGTATCGCAACTGGTTATTGCGTGTCGGCGGATCTTTGGTCGCCCTTTTCTTGCTTTTCTGGCTGCTCTCAGACGAGAAGATCCTGGCAGCCTTCCGGTCTGTCCCCCTTTCAACCTTCCTGATTGTGATTGGCCTGTTCATCATGGCCCATATCGGTGCGGCGCTGAAATGGCGGTATCTGCTTGATGGCGGATTGCCTGTTTCAACTGCCCTTCGCGCGCATTTTGCAGGTCTGGCCGCCAATCTGTGCCTTCCCGGCGCGATCGGAGGCGACGCGGTCCGGGCCGCTGTTGCGTACCGCTCCATCGGAGACGCCCCCAGGATCGTCAGTGTGGCCGCCGTTGACCGGTTGATCGACATGACGGCCCTGCTGACCATTTCCGCCATTGGTATCGTGTATGCATCCGGCCGGTCGGGCGAGCTGCAATTTCTTTTGCTGACCGGCTTTTTGCTGTCGCTGGTATTTCTGTGCCTCGTCATGTTGTCGAAACTGTTCGATCTGGTCTGGCGGGTCTTCCCCAACCTGCCCGGGCGGTCCTTCGCGGAAAAGCTCGTTGGGCATTTTTCATCCATTTCTCGGCAGCCCAAGCGGCTTTTGGCGGTCTTCCTGTCATCTGTCGTCATTCAAACCGCGCTGGTGCTCATGTCCTGGTGGCTGGGCAGGGCGGCAGGCATCGGGACCGATGTCGGGCCCTGGCTGTTTGCCTGGCCGCTGGCCAAGATCATCGCCGTTCTGCCAGTCACACTGAACGGGCTGGGTCTGCGCGAGGGCGTGCTGGCATCGATGCTTGTCCCGTTCGGGGCCGATGCCGCAGCAATCGTTGCCGCCGGTCTGGTCTGGCAGGCCGTCATGTTCACCGTTGGCGGGATCGGCGCGATCTTTCTTTTCATCACCAACCGGATCGACCCGGCGGCGCAGGAAAGCTGGGCCGAGACAAAAGAACAGCAGACCGGGTGACAGGCCGGTTCAGGCCATGCAGGCAAACCCTCTGGCCCGTCTTGTAAATGCCTAATTACTTAAAGGCGGCGTCGATGGCTTGCGGGATCGCGTCAGCCTCGGCGCAAAACACCAGAATCCCGCCTTTGTCAGTGCTTGTTTTGCAGACACGCCCATCCGCACGTGCCAGCTCGACAAACCGGGATACCCCTCCGGGCACCAGCTTCTCGGGCCAGTAATGCGCAAAAACAAGCCAGATCGGATCAGTCCCTGAAAGCCATTTGGCCGCGCGTTCGACGTAATCGTCGCTGGTCAGAAAGTTGTCATCGTCCCGCGCCTGCATCTGCCAGGACTGTGTCGTACTGTTGTGGTTGAGCAGCCCAACCACTTCGAAGTTTTCGCCGCTCATCAGATCCGGACGCAGGGCCCGCAAGCTGGGTTGAGCCCCGTAATAGACCCACATTTTTGCCGGATGACGCTCGACCATCTCCAGATGCGCCGAGATTTCGTTGTTTTTCAGATCGGCGGACCGAGCCAGCGCCACGCTCACCAGGCCGAAACTGAGCACGCAGATCACGGGCGTTGCCACGCGGCTCAGCCTCAGAAGGTTTAGAACCCAGCGCAGGATAACGATTGAACCGACTGCGAAACAGGGAACAGCAAACGGCGTAAAGAACAGGAAGTGCCGGACAGATGTGATCGGCAGCTTCTGAAACGCGTTGAACACCAGAAAGGCCAGGGTTCCGATAACCAGCCCCCCGGCCAGAACGGGTGCTTTGCGCCAGTAGGTCGGCAACCCCACCAACGCGATCACGGCGCACAAGACATGGATGGTCGGCAGCAGCCAGATCAACCCGGACACATGCAGTGTCTGCGGGAAATACACCGGTTCGATCATCAGGAAATAGACGTTCAGAATGCCCCGGACAGATTCGATTGTCTGAGCTGAAAAGGGGGCTGTGACGCTGATAAAAGAGTCTAAATAACGGTCGGCATAAGCAATCTGGTCCAGTTCAGCCATCGGCAAGGTGTACCAGACATGGAACCCCAGACTGATCGTCAGCGTCACCGCCCCCAGACCGAGCAATCTGTACAGGCCCTGCTGGAAGTCCGGCCCTGACATGGCGGAATTCCGGTGTCTGGAGATAAGCTCTGCCAGCAATCCCCCGCCAACGGTCGCAAGGATCAAAGGGGCTGTAAACGCAAACAGACATGCCAGGATTGCGCAGCCGGTAAACACCGCAGCACGTTTGAGCGTGGGCCTGTCCAGAAAGGAAAGACCGGCCCATAAAAGAGCACACGCAAAGAAGAACCCGAACACATACTGTTTGGGGTTTGTTGTAAAAAGAAGCACTTCGTTGGTGCAGGCCAGCAATGCAATCGCCCAAAGCACCTCGGGTGTTTCAAAATACCGCCGCATAATGCGCCAGAGGATGAAATAGCCCCCAACGGCAAGGGCTGCCGCAATAAGGCGAATGACCGTGAAACGTGTCAGGCCCTCATTCCCGAAAATCCGCGAAACAAGATCAAGTTCCAAAACCGACCCCAGCGGAGCGGCCTGCTCGAAATAGGGCAGCGGTCCGAAATAGGTGGCAAAGGGCGGAAGCGGGAAATTGGACATGAGCATTGCCTGATCATAGCCCGGGTCCCGCCCGTCCCAGATCGAGACGATGCGGCTGAGAGCAATTATTGCAAGCAAAAGGACAGGAAGAACCGCAGCACTGCGAGAAGACATGCTCATTACCGTTAAATCACTTTAAAGACACCATCTTTCCCGACCATAAGACACATGTGTTTCATGTCACAAGGTTGATCTCGGCACCGGTCAGTCAGCGGTTTACGGTATTGGCGGGAAATTTTCAGAAAACCCGGGCTTCAAGGGCAAGACCTGCCCGGATCTAACCTTTATAAAACAGGCTTTGCTTTGGTTGGTGATTGTTTTTTTCCTGTTTTGCAAATTACAAACCTGGTTTGAAAATGACCCATTTATATCCGATAAGTACCGCTTATCAGGTTTGACTGACTTTGCCGCCTACCAAGCCCCCATCAGGCCTGTTCCATAAGGAACTTGGGCGACATCGATGCCTTTCCCCCACACTAACGCCCTGCTGCGAAAAAGATTTGTCTGATCCCGTGCTTCTCAACCGCATGTCCCAACAATAGGCTACACAAGGATTGAACGGGTTCGGAGTGTTTCAGTGTTAAAGAATTTCAATCTGACCTTGGTGCAGGCTCTGGCGATAAGTGCCGCCATCTTTTGCGTCGCAACCCTTCCGGGGTTGCTGCTGGATGGATACAACCCCGATGACTGGCGACAGGTTCACGGGGCACCTGCTGGCGGCATGCCCCTCAACTGGACAACCGAGGAAGGCAGATGGGCGATGGAGGCGCTTTATGTCTTCATCATGGGCGAGCGGTTCCTGACGCCCATTCAGGCGCCCCTTTCCTTTGCCTGCCTGTTCTGGATTTCCTGGACACTGGCCCGCACGGCAACCGACGAACGGCAGACGCCGCTTGCCGCAACTGCAATATTCAGCCTCAGCATCTGCCACATCTACATGATCGATGCGCTGAACTTCTCATCCCATGTCTTCGCGTTTCCCCTGTCACTGGCCCTCTCTCTGCAAGCCTACCGGATGTTCTGGAACCTTGCCGAACGACCAATCGGTCTGGCGTGGTTTGCCCGTGCCCTTCTCGCCATACAAATGCTGGCCCTGTCCTGCGCGATCTATCAGCCCTTCGCCCCATTCGGTGCCCTGTTCATCGCGCTTCAGATCATGCGGTACGACACATCTTCCCTAAAAACCGTTTCGCGCGCGGTCCTCGTGGCCCTGATCGGATCTGTTTTCGCCATCCTCGTCTATCTGCTGGAGTGGCGGATCGCCGTCGGCCTGAGTTCCCATGCCGGAGAAGTCACCCGGTTTAGCCAGCCAGGCTCGGACCAGGTTATACAAAAACTGGCAGCTCTGCCGACATTCTGGAAAAGGCTGCACTCAGGCGGGTTCCAACACACACCCTGGGTGTTCCGACTGATTTACGCCACCACCCTCGCAGTGGCCCTGCTGGCGTCCGGGTGGGCGGTGCTCCGCGCCTGGCGGACGGCTGGCCTGGTTCCGGCGGTGCGGGTGGCCTTTGGCGCTTTTGCCGGGCTGTTTATCTTGCCGGTGATCGCATGGTTTGCTTATGCCACCCTATGGATGCCGGGGCGTGTCGTGGCTTATCTGCCATTTGCCGTCTTCGCGGTTCTGATCACAGCAGGCCAGATATGCGGCTGGTGGCAGCGCGGTTCTTTCACTGGACGCGTGGTACAGGGCGGTGCGGTCGCCTTGACGGGACTATCCATTGCCCTGAGCATTACGGTCTGGTCGGACCAGGTGGAAACCGGACGCCGGGATACGGAAACAGCACACGCGATCTTTGCGCAGGTCTCGGAAACTCCGGGGTTTGACGGCGACAGTTTTCGCATCTCCGGTGGGCTCGACTATCCGGAACTCAGCTGGGGCGGCCTGCTGGGGTGGACGGTCTTTCATCGCAACAACCCTGTGCCCGGCATTTTCACCGAGCTTTATCACCGCCCGATGGAACCGACATTTGTTGCCGCCAGCCCGATCCCCTGCCCCGCATTTCCGGAACAGGGTGCGGTCTTTCACGACGGTCATACGGTCCATGTCTGTCTTGAGCCGTCAACCGGGCTGAAGCAGCAGACCGGGTGCATTGATCTTGGCAACGATGAAGCCCTGTGCCGAACCGACGACATGCTTGTCTGGCAACGCCCCGCCTGTGAGGTTCTGCCCCTTGCCGGTGCCCCGACGCGCTTTCGGCTAAAGGATGCGGACGGCCGGGAAAAGCTGGCCATCTTCACGCTCGAAGATCCGGGCGTTCTGATCGACGGTCGGTGCCACTATGCGCAACGTCTTGGCAGGTTCGACTACCAGTCCGTCATCGTCGAACGTTTCAAGGGAACGGATTGGGACGCGGACGAGGCCCGCGCCATCCCCTGACCCCTGTTTCGCGCGCGAAACATCAGTTGTCGCGCGCGTGCAGCCAGCTCCGCAAGTCTGCAAGGAATGTCTCTGTCATCCCCCGCCCCGACAGGGTGATCTGCGCGCCGTTTCGACTCTGCTTCAACTGAATGTCTCCAATTGTCTCTTTGGGCGGTGCATCAGACTCTGATACGGCTGATTTCGAGCGATCCGAACCGGAACCGTTCACAGCCCGTGTCAGAGCCGACAGTTCCGCGTCGCATGTTTCGGCCCGGATATGATCCAGCTTTCCGGCAAGCTGGCGCGCGGCCTTCGGATCATCCTTCAGGACCTTCGCAATCGACAACCCCAGCCGCTCGGGGATGGCCGAGGCAAAGCGCAGATGTTCATCCAGCGCGTGATAGATCGCAATGAACGAGCCGATCTTCGACCGCTTGGCGCGGCTGGCGGATGCGAACAGCCCGCGCAAAGCAGCGGCCTCATCCGGGTAAACCCCCTGCTCCGCCGCGCGCGCCACGATCCGGGCACGTTCATAATAGCTCAGCCCGACCCGGATCTCGTTTTCCTCGACCATGGCCACATAGGCGTCCGAGGCGCTCTGAGGCTGTCTGAGGAACGCCCGCACGGTTTCAAACCGCGCCTCGCCCGTCTCCTGCGCCAGCGCCCGCAACGCGGTCATCCGACGCCAGCCGGAAATCAGGCCATACCGCCCGCCCTCCAGCTCGACAACCTCGATCGGGGTTTGCTGTCCGCGGGCCTTCAGACTTTCCTTCAAGGCCTCCATATCCGCATCATCGGCGGCCAGGCGGTCGCGTACCAGATAGGTTTCCTCGACAGTATCCAGCGGCAGGTCCTGCACCAGACGCCCTTCGGCGCGGGCCGCACGCAATTCCCCGGACAGCTCTTCCAGCGCGGCCTGTGCCGCCGTGGCACCTGCCACCTGCGCAACAGGGGGCGCGGATCGTGGTGCCTCAGGGGCAAACATGGATTGCGCCCCGATGGCCGGGCGGGTGTCGTCCAGATAATCCGACCGGGCAGGGGTCAGTCGCTTTCGTTTTGCCATCACATTCTCCTTTTCCTGCGCGGATCAGACTCTGCACCGGGCACCGCTGATCGTGTTTCGCGCGCGAAACATCCCGCTTAAAGCGTCAGTTCCGGCGTTTCTGCCGCTTCGGTCTGCCCAGCCAGCTCTTCGCCCCGCCAGACACCGATCAGCAGCTTTTTGAACGAAGCATAGGTGGCGTCAAAGGTTTCGCGCCCGCGCACATAGGTCTCACGGTTGAAATCGCGGTAATCGGCCTCGTAGATGCCGTTGACCTGTTCCCCGGCTTGCCCGATCAGCGCCGTGTAGCCTTGCCAGTGCGGTGACAGAGTGCGGCCCAGATAGGCCTGCATCAGCCCGGCCAGCTCTGCCTGCTGGCTGCCGTCATAGCGGGTGATGACCGTGCGCACTGCATCCCACTGAAAGGCCATCTCGGGCCGTCCCAGCGCGCGGGCGGCCATATTCTCCCCCTCTTCAATCGACTGGAACGTGGAATGCAGCATGTCGAAGAACCGGCCGGTGGAATCGAATTCCAGGAACGAAGCACCCATGGGCACCAGCAGAATATCCGAGGCCGCCAGCCCGTTGATCGTCAGATAACCCAGGGCAGGGGGGGTATCGATGAAGACGATGTCATACTCATCCAGCACACCATCCTCTTCCAGCGTTTCGGTCAGCGCATCCCACAGCTTCCAGCTGCGGCCCTGCATGCGCCAGACCGGGATCTGGAATTCGGCCCAGTAAAGGTTCAGCTGTGCGCCGATCAGATCAATGTTGGGCCAGTGGGTTTTCTGGATCAGATCGCCGCCGCGCAGTTTCAACGCATCCGACAGCGTGTCGTCGATCGGATGCGGGGCCTCGCCCCGGTCAAGCCGTCCCTGATTGTCCCGCCGCAGATGGGTGGCATAGTGGCGCGCCAGCAGGGGGAACACCGTCTGCCATTCATCGGTCACCTTGCCGCCGAAGATCGAGGTCATCGACCCCTGGCTGTCCAGATCGATGACCAGCACCCTGTAGCCATCCAGAGCGGCGGACATGGCCAGATGGGCACAGGTCGAGGTCTTGCCGACACCGCCCTTGAAATTTGCCACCGAAACGATCTTTGCCGGCAGCCCCTTGGGGCGATAGGGGCGATATTCTTTGGCCTTGGAGCCTTCCGAGGCGAAATGCGTCCGCAGGCGCAGCACCTCGTCCAGTGTGAACCACTTGGCGCCGCCTTCGGTTTCGGATCGCCCCTGAGGCAAATCCGGGTTGGCCTTCAGGACCCGGCGGAAATGAGCAGGGGCAACGGGGATCAGATACTTGGTGATTTCCCAGGTCGAAAACAGCCGCAGTTTTTTGTGCCCGCCTTCTTCCAGACCCCGACTGGCCAGGTCCGCACGCCCTCGGGCGCACGCATCGGCAATGGCTGAGAAATCATGGGTTCCGGTCGGGTTCCCAAGTTCTTCATAAGCCAGGTCCGGGTCGATATTGAAATACGGGGGAAGCCCCTCGGATGTGCCTGCTCGCATTGAAATTCTGCCCATGTGCTATGTTTTCCCCAATATACCACAAAAGACAGCATGCGAAAGCATTATGAGTACAAGACTGGGTTTTCTAAGCAAAAATAAGGGGTAATTGCTGGTTCAGACGGTGCTTTGAAGCGCGATGCAAAAAATTGTTCAGTTAGAATCTTGTTATTTTATTAGTTACAGTGCTGGATCATCGTTCTTAAACATAAGAAAAAAAAAGGTTTTTCGTGTTTTTTGATACACCAAGTGAATCTGATCCCACGAAAGGGTGACTCTGAACCCACGTTGCAGTGACTCTGAACCCACGATCCGGCGGCTTTACGCCTCCTGTGGATAACTTTACGGTAAGCGTCAATAAAACCACGAACGAAGATTCGGGCAGGAACATATGGGCAGGGCAGTATGAGCGGGTCAGGGGCGTTGTTGCCTGACCGGCATCCAACGGGTGATTTTTTTGTATGCGATATCTTCGATGCGCTGCCCAAGACCGATATGGGGTCGATGGAGCATCCGATGTTTTCGCTCTCGACCCGACCGGATCGGCGGATCCTGAATTACGAACATAACGGGGTCGAGATCACGGTAACGCCCTCGGTGCGGGGTCTGGCGACGATCCATGACAAGGACATCCTGATCTTTTGCATCAGCCAGCTGATGGCGGCGATCAATGCCGGCCGGACCGTCAGCCAGGTGTTGCATCTGAAGGCGCATGATCTGCTGGTGGCCACCAACCGCGAGACCAGCGGCGATGGCTACAAGCGCCTGCGCGAGGCGTTCGAGCGGCTGGCAGGAACCCGGATCACCACCAACATCGTCACCGGCGAGAAAGAGACCACCACAGGCTTTGGCCTGATCGAAAGCTGGGAGATCGTCCGCCTTACCCGGGCGGGCCGGATGGTCAGCGTCAGCGTGAAACTGTCCGACTGGCTGTTCCGCGCGGTGTTGGCAAAATCGGTGCTGACGCTCAGCCGCGATTACTTCCGCCTGCGCAAACCGCTGGAGCGGCGGATCTACGAGTTGGCGCGCAAGCATTGCGGGCGTCAGCCCGAATGGCGGATATCGGTCGAGGTGCTGCTGAAGAAGTCGGGTTCGGCCTCACCCCGGCGGGTGTTCCGCAAGATGATCCGGGACATGATCGCCGCCGATCATCTGCCCGATTACGAGATGACCGAAGAGCCCGGAGACCTGATCCGCTTCTCGCGCCGGGGTCAGGTTGTCGAAGGGCCGGACAAACCGGTTCTGCCATCCGGGGCGCTGGAGGAGGCCAGGGCGATGGCACCGGGCCGCGATGTCTATGCGCTGGAGGCGGACTGGCTGGCCTATTGGGCCGCGTCGGGGCGTCCGCAGATCAGAAATCCGCAGCGGGCCTTTCTGGGATATGTGGCCAAGCGGGTCGCGGGGCGGGACTAAGGCGCGCGGAATTACGGGCGCCTTGCCATGCGTTTGCAACAGCAATGAAAGATGTCCCGGCGGTTTCCCGGGTGTCACAGGTGCTCAGCCCGAATAGGCGTGATCCTGTTCCCGCGTCTGCGGCTTGAAAGACCTGATGGCGAAGATCACGAGGCCGGCCGCAAGAATGAACACCCAGCCTGACAGCATATAGATCCCCAGCACCATCAGGACGGACATACCGGAGTACAAAGCAATCCCACTGGCACCCAGGCCGACAAGGACAGCTATTCCGAGAATTCCCATCATGTTATCCGGTCCTCCGGCATTGGTTTTGGCCGCGTCAGTTTCCAAAGTGGCCGTAGTTGTGCCACCGGGTGAGTGCCCGGTATGATTCCGCGCCGGAATCATGGCAAAACTGTGAACCACCTTGGGTTAAAATTTGGTTATTTTACCTGACGGGGCTTTGCCCCAACTACTCGTTCGACACTGCCTGTTTGCAGACATTGGAATGTTGGGTGCACTATTTCGCAAAAATTTTATGGCGGCAATCCGTGGCCACCCAAACCCTCAAAACGTGCAAAGCTCCGCCGATTGGCGCGATTTCATGGGTCCGAAACACGCCGAAACGGGTGTATTGGGGCCTAATTCCCTGTCCGTCCGCCTTTTTTGCGATCCCGGTTCCCGGGATATGGCCGGGCTGATCACATCTTTACCAGACGCCCGTCCGCCACCCGGATTCCCTGTTTTTCGAAAACATTGCGGGTGTCGAACACCAATGCCGCCTCGCGTGCGACCAGATCGTAATCCGGCGCGCTGTGATCGGTGATGACGGCCACGGCGGCATAGCGTTTCAGGGTTTCACCCGTCAGCGGCTGCGAGGTCCGCCCGGCCAGCTGCGGGTATTCGCCGCCTTCCGGCAGGCAGGGGAAATACGGATCGTGATAATCGACCCCGGCCCCCAGCTTTTCCAACTCGTCCAGCAGCACCAGCGCCGGGCTGCGGCGGGTATCCTCGACATCGCGCTTGTAGGCGATGCCCATCAGCAAAATCCGCTGCCCGGTCAGGGGCTGCCCGGTTTCGGCCAGCGCAGACCCGTTGCGCGCGGTCAGTTCCGCGGCCATCCGGGCCGCCAGCATCTCGGGCACCGCGTCATTGCTGGTGCGGGCCAGATTGATAAGCGGCGTATCAGATCCTGCATCCGCGGCGCGCCAGGCCAGATAGGCCGGAGACACCGGGATGCAGGCCCCACCAATGCCGGGGCCGGGATAGAAGGGCATGAAGCCGAACGGTTTGGTGGCCGCGGCCTCAATCACCTCCCAGACATCCACGTCCATCGCTTCAAGCGCGGTCTTCAACTCGTTGACCAGCGCGATATTGACGGTGCGAAAACTGTTTTCGACCAGCTTCACCGCCTCGGCGGTGGCGGCTGAACTGACCGGCACCGCGCTGGTGACGATGGCGCGGTAGAAATCCTCGACCAGTTGCCGCGACAGCGGATCGTCGGCACCGACCACCTTGGGAATGCTGTGCGTGTCGAACTTGTCATTGCCCGGGTCTTCCCGCTCGGGCGAGAAAGCCAGGAAGAAATCGGACCCTGCCCGCAGACCGCCCGCCTCAAGGATGGGCTGAACCAGCGTGGTCGTGGCGCCGGGCCAGACGCTGCTTTCCAGCACCACCATCTGACCGGGGCGCAGATGCTGCGCGATGGTCTGCGCGGCCGCCACGACAAAGCGCATGTCCGGGTCCTGTGCATCGGTCAGCGGGGTCGGCACGCAGACCAGCACGATATCGGCGTCAGTCAGCGCGGCGGCATCCTGCGTTGCGCTGAAGCGCCCGCTGTTCACCGCCTGCGCGATCCGGTCCTGTGCCAGATACGAGATGACCTGATCACCCTGATTGATCCGCGCAACCCGGTCGGGGTTGAGGTCGACGCCGGTGGTGTCGAACCCTTCGTCATAGGCGGTCAGCGCCAGCGGCAGGCCGACATAGCCCAGTCCCACCACGGCAACCCGCGCGTCGCGCGCCGCAATACGTTGTCTGAGGGACTGATGATGTGAGGTTTCGCAGTTCATAATCTATCCTGGTCGTGCAAAGTCAGACTGAAATCAATTCGCGGCAAAGCCTCCGGGAATTCCGGCCCTTTCCACGGATAGGGCGGAACGAGAGCGAATCCAATAGATTTGTCAGCCCGGTTCAAGAGTGCGGCACTGCGTTTCCAAAGCAGGCCTAATTTTCAGCCATGGAAGGAATTGTTGAGGTTTTCCGGGGAAAGTGAATCGGGGCGATATTTTTTATTATTTCGGGCGCAGGGCGCGCCGGAAAGACTCTTCCGCCAATTCAGCGCCTTTGTCCCAGCTGAAGTTTGCGGCCTGTGCCAGCGCCTTTTGCGACAAGTCATCTTGCAAGCCGGGTTCGGTCAGCAGCCGGATGGCCTGATCCGCCAATGCCTGGCTGGACAGGGGGTCGAAATACAGCCCGCCATCGCCCACCACCTCGGGCAGGCTGCCGCGATCCGAGGACAGAACCGGGGTGCCGCAGGACATCGCCTCAAGCGCGGGCAGGCCGAACCCTTCCCACAGCGAAGGGAACACCAGCGCATCGGCGGTATTGAGCAGGGCGGCCAGATCCGGGTCGTCGATTTCACCGGTGAATACGATGCTTTCGGACCGGGCCGCATCGGCCGCGGCGGTGGCTTTCAGGTCTTCGATGTTGTCCCAGAACCGCGCGCCGGTCGTGCGCCCGACGATGGCCAGACGCGTTTCCGGAACCTGTGCCAGAATCCGAGGCATGGCCTCAATCAGGCGCAGCACATTCTTGTGCCGGTTGAAGCCACCCAGATAGACCAGCAAGGGGGCGTCGGACGGGATTCCATAGGCCTGCCGGGCCTTTGTTAGAGCCGATTTTTCCTGAGATGGTCGAAAAACGGGTTCGGCCCCCTCCGTGATAGTGTCGATCCGGTCACGGGGAATGCGCAGGATCTGCGTCAGATCATCTGCCGAGGCATCTGATATCGTCATCACCCGCGTTGCCTGCATCTTGGCCAGCCAGCATTTCGCCTGCCACAGCCTGAAATTCAGACGTTTGGGAAAGATCAGATCAGGAAAGCGTTCGGGGATCGTGTCGTGATAGCACACCACGGTGGGGCGCCGGGCGGGCAGGGGGAAATAGGAATAAACCGCCGGGTAGAAGAACACGTCGCAGTCGATACGCCGGGCCGCCCGGGCCATTGTCAGCAGATCGGCACCGCCCCGGGCCCTGGCACCCGAAGATGCCTCGGACATGGACAAATCAGACCCTGCAACAAGAGTTTCGACCCCGTCCGGCACGGGCCGCGTTGGTTCCTGATCGAATAATAACGTATAGCGAAAGCCGCTGTCGCGGGCGGCCAGAGCAGCGATCAGATTACGAGTGAACCGGCCAAAGCCACGTTCGTTTTCCCAAGGCGTTGCATCAACGGCGATATGGATCAAATGTCTTCATCCCTGAAATGATTAAACAATCTTATATACAGCGGCATCATTTGCCATAGCGGGCCAGCAGATAGGCACGGGTGGCGGCCAGTCCGGCCTCAAGGTCATGCGCGGGTGTATAGCCCAGCCGGGTCCGGGCATGATCGATCCGGCAGCGCCCCCTGGTTGAAAACAGTTCCAGCATATAGCGATCGGGGTGCATCTCGTTTTGAGCGGGCAGAAACCCTTTCACTTTGTGGACCAGCTTTTCGAACCTTTCCCGTCCGATCCAGGTTCGCGCGGCGGCACTGATCCGGGCGGTCAGCGGCGGTGTGTCGGGGATCTCGCCGGGTTCTTCCGGCGGCAACCCGTCTTTGAGGGATGAAAGGGGGATGTGGCGCACACTTCCATGGCCGATGATATCGGCATAGCCGGTCAGTAAATCCGACCAGGCAAAGGGGTCAGCGCCCGAGATAATGAACCTTTCCCGCCCCAGGTCTTCCAGCACGGCGGCGCGCAGCATGGCCTGCACCAGATCGTCGACGAAAACGGCATTGCACAGCCCCTCGGGGTCCGGCAGCACCACGCTGCCCGCTGCCATCCAATCCGCAGGCCGGTCGGTCCACAGCATGCTTCCGGGGCCATAAACCAACGTCGGCTGCAGGATCGCCGCCGGGCATTTCCCCTGTATCAGAGCCTGTTCCATCGCCATTTTGGCCTGCCGGTACGGGGTGCCTCCGGCACGGGACAACGGGCTTTCCTCGGTCAGGTCCTCCTGCGGCCAGCCGTCATAGACAACGATCGAGCTGATATGGATGATCCGCCCAACCCCGGCGGTTTCCGCTGCCGTTCTGAGCGTATCGAAAGCGGCAAGATTGTCTGCCGCAGGCGCGCGCATGTCATAGGCAAGATGAAACAGCACATCCTGATCCCGCAGTGCGGTTTCCATGGTGGCCCTGTCTCCAAGCGATCCGGTCATGACCTGCGCGCCGATGGCCTCGAGCGCGCGCGCGCCGTGACGGCTGCGCAGCAGAACGGTGACGCTGGCGCCGGTCTCCAGCAGGGCGGGAACAAGCCGTTTGCCGACAAAGCCGGTTGCGCCGGTCACGAAGACAGCCTTGCCCTTCAGGTGGTTCGATCCGGCGATGTTCACGGCGTCATGTCCCTTTGCGATTCCGTTGTGCCGGCAAGCGCCGTCATTCAGAAACCTAGCGTGGAGGCAGCGCCTATGCTACTCCGCTTGCAGGTGAATTGTTGTTAGAGATGCCGGGTACAGCCCGTTACGTGCCCGCGATTGTTAATGAGGAATTGAATGAAGATCGGTGTGATCGGAGCAGCCGGAAAGATCGGCCAGATGCGGGTTCAGAACATTCTCGAGTCTCCTGATGCCGAACTGGCGGCGGTTCTGGATCTGGAATTTCACCGTGCCGTGGCCGTGGCCGACGGTGCACCCGCCTTTACCGATCTCGACCGGTTTTTTGCCACCCCGATGGATGCGGTGGTGATCTCGACCCCCGCGCATGTGCGCGAACCGCTGTGCCTGCGCGCCTTTGCCGAAGGGCTGCATGTGCTGACCGAAAAGCCGCTGGCCCCGACCGTGGAAGGCGCAAGGCGGATCGTTGCTGCGGCGGAAAAGGCGGGCAAGGCTTTGGGGGCCGGGTTCAACATGCGCTATTACCCGTCCTTTGCGCATGTGAAAGAGGTCGCGACTTCGGGCGAGATTGGCGAGATCGACCATGTTCGGGTCTATGGCGGCCATGACGGGCTGGGCCATTTCACCCATGACTGGGAATATCAGGCCGAGTTCTCAGGCGGTGGTGCCCTATGGGATGTGGGCATCCACATGACCGACATGACGCGCTTCATTCTGGGCGAAATCACCAGCGTTTACGGGGTGGCCAGCAACAAGGTCTGGGACGTGCCGGGGTCCGAAGACAACGCGATGGCGATTTTCAAGAACCCCGATGGCATTGCGGCAATCTATCAGGCCTGCTGGAACGACTGGAAAGGGTATCAGAGCGTGATCGAGGTTTACGGATCGCACGGCATGGTGCGCGGGGCCTATGCGCCGATGCAGAACCTTGTCATCACCATGGACAAGCCGGGCGGCGCGCCCAAACGGGTGCGCAAATTCTATCCGGAAATCATGGTGCGCGAGAAACTGAAATCCTGGAAGACGACCGCCATCCTGTCCTTTGGTGAGGAACTGGCCGATTTCATCCGTCTGACCCGGGGCGAGACCGGCCTGAACTGCGCCGATGGTCACGCAGGTCTGCGCGCGGTCGAGATCGCGGCGGCGGTGCCGGAAAGCACCCGTAGCGGTCAGCCGGTCATACTGGACAATCTGGGGGACATGAAAATCCGATGAGCAGCGATCCAACCCTTTCCATTGTTCTGACCATTGTACAGGGCGGCAGCTATGTGCGGGATTTTCTTGAAGCAGTGCGCAGTTTCGACGACCCGCCGCCGCTGGATGTGATCATTCCCTATGACGCCAGCGTCGCGGATGTGGCGCAATACGCCGATGACTATCCCGAAGTGCGATTTCTGGACCTTGGCGTCATCGACCCCATCCGCCCGATCACGTCCGAGGCGGGCAAGCACGAGCTTTACGACCGCCGCCGTTCGGCGGGGCTGGCTGCCGCAACGGGCGACATCATCGGCATTCTCGAAGATCGCGGCCTGCCGCAATCCGACTGGGCGCGCACCATCGTGCGGCTTTATGCGGAAACCGGCAAGAACGTGATCGGCGGCGCGATTGAATGCATGGAGCCGGTCAGCCCGTTGAACTGGGCCTTTTACGTCACCGATTTCGGGCGCTACGGACGACCCTTTGACACCGGCCCGGCTGACTGGGTGTCGGATGTGAACCTGACCTACAGCCGCAAAGCGCTGGATGAGACCCAGCACCTGTGGAAAGACCGTTATCACGAGCCGATCGTGCATTGGCATCTGATCGAACAGGGCGAGGAGCTGTGGCTGTCGAACGAGGTGGTCGTACATCACCATCGCCCCAAGGCAACCTTTCGGGAATTGCTGCCCGAACGGTTTGACTGGGGCCGCCTGTTCGGTGAGATCCGGGTGCGCAACCAAAGCAACGCAAAACGCCTGATGCTGATCCTGGCGGGGCCGCTGATCCCGCCACTGCTCTGGGTGCGTCACTATAAGCTGCAGGCCAGCAAGGGGCGGGGGATGCGGTACCTCAAAGCACTGCCCTATGTCATGCTGCTGTCGACCGCTTGGACGCTGGGCGAGGTCTGGGGCTACATCACCAAACGCCCCTGATCTGCTGTCACCTTTGGCGGTTCGCCAGATCGTAATAGGTCTTTTCGAACTGGCGATGCACCCAATCCGGGTCGAACCGGTCTTCGCGGCTGCGTTTCAGGGCGTTTTCCGCAAGGGCGCGGCGGCGGTCTTCGTCTGACAGGACGTCCGCAACCGCCGCGCAGATCGCGTCGATATCGCCGATGGGCACGACCGCGCCAACGCTGTCGTCGATCAGTTCGACAACCCCGGAACAGGCGGTGGCCACGGCCGGGGTGCCGGCCTGGAACGCTTCGGCGATGGTGAAGGGCAGCGCTTCCCACCGCGAGGTCAACAGGAACAGGTCTGCCGCGCGCAGATGCCGGATCGGCTTGTCCGTGCGGCCAATGAAACGCAGGTGCTTGCCGAGGCCCTTTTCCTGCGCCAGCGCATGCAGTTGCGCCTCATCCGGTCCGTCGCCTGCTACGATGAAACGGTAGCCCGGATGCGTCTCCTTCATCTGCGCGACGCAGTCGATCAGGATGTCGATCCCTTTCTGCGGCAGTAGGCGGGCCAGCGTGACAATCACCCGCTCGCCGTCCCCAAGCAGTTCGGCGCGCAGCTTTGCGATCTCGTCCGTGCTGTCGTCGGGCGGTGGCGTCACGCCCAGCCCGATGACCTTCAGCTTGTCCTGCGGCACGTTCCCAATCGTGGCCAGATCCTCGGCCGAGCGGTGGCTGGGCGTGATCACCAGATCGCATTTCGCGGCAATCCGGCCAAAGGCGGCGATCCGTTCAGGTTCGGACCCGTGATAGGTGACGGCCACCGGAATGCGCCGCCCGGTGCGGGCCAGGTTGGCGACCAGCGCAGGCGCGGATTCATGGCAATGGATCAGATCAGCCGGGTTGTCCGCCAGCCAGCGCCGCAACCGCCAGGCTGCGACGGCTGTGTGGCGCAGCCGGTTGGCGATGCTGCCGCCGTCACCCGCGACATAACGGGTGGGCAGGTCCAGAAACCCCGATTGCCGGTCCGGCCCCGCCCAGATATCCGCCGTTCCCGCCAGCGTGACGCGATGGTTTCGTACCTGTAACCAGTCACTCAGCCCAAGGATATGCCGGGTGATACCGCCCATGCCGAACTGGGTGCCCATCTCGACGACATGCAGGGGATTTTTTGGGGGGACGGTTTGCATCTGAAGCGGGGCCGGACCAAATTTCTGAACGATTTCCCAACCATACCATCTGCATTGCGTTTGCCCATGTCATGGTCGACCCCTGCCGCAGCCCGTATTTTTTTGCAGCATGTCCGCAACACCGGTGGTGAACCGGGGGTCCGTGCGGCTTGGGGCTTTTGCTTGTTACGGGGATCGTGTTTCATACCGGAAAGTTATTGGTAATCCGGTACAATTCGCATGCAGTCGTTGCGCATTCTGATGTTCACCACATTTTACCCGCCCTTTTCCTTCGGTGGCGACGCCGTAGGTATTCAGCGCATGGCCCGGGCGCTGGTGGCGCGAGGGCACGATGTGACGGTGGTGCATGACGAAGACAGCTATCTGATCCTGGGCGGCAAGCCCCAGCCCGAAGGGCCACCTGACGGGGTGCGGCGGATCGGGTTGCGCAGCCGCAACGGCATGATGTCGAACCTGCTGACCCAGCAGCTGGGCCGCCCGGTGGTTCATGCCGCCCGCATCCGCGAGATACTGGATGAACGAAAACCGGACATCATCTGGCACAACAACACATCGCTGATCGGCGGGCCCGGCCTGTTGCCGATGGGCGAGGGGCTGAAGATCTATGAGGCGCATGAGCACTGGCTGGTCTGCCCGACCCATGTTCTGTGGCGGCACGGGCGCGAGCTGTGCGACGAGCGCCAATGCCTGCGCTGTGTGCTGAATTATAAACGCCCGCCGCAGCTGTGGCGGTATACCGGCGCGCTGGACCGGGCGCTGGATCATATGGATCTGATCATCGCCAAAAGCGAATTCAGCCAGACCAAGCATCGCGAATTCGGATTGCGTCAGGACATGCAGGTGCTGCCCTATTTCCTGCCCGACCTCGACCAGGACGCGCTGCCGGAACCGGCCACGCATGAGCGCCCCTATTTCCTGTTTGTCGGACGTTTGGAAAAGATCAAAGGGCTGCAGGACGTGTTCCCGGCCTTCGACCGCTACCCGGACGCCGACCTTCTGATATTGGGCGATGGCGACTACGCGGATGAGCTGAAAAAACAGGCTGCAGGCAATGACCGGATCAAATTCCTGGGCCGAAAGACGCCTGAGGAGCTCAACGCCTATTACCGCGGTGCTATCGGGCTGATCGTGCCGTCGGTTTGCTATGAAACCTTTGGCATCATCCTGATCGAAAGCTTCCGGTTGGGAACGCCGGTGATCGCCCGCCGCCTGGGGCCGTTCCCCGAGATCGTCGAACGGGCGGGGGGCGGATCGCTTTTCGAAACCCGGGACGATCTGATCGCCGCCATGCGCGCGTTGCAGCATCAGCCGGATCGCCGCGCGGCGCAGGCCGCCGCTGCACGCAAGGCTTTCGTGGACATCTGGCATGAAGCCCCGGTGCTTGAAGCCTATGGTGCAGCGCTGGCACGCGCGGCGCATGAGAATGGAAATCAGGCGCTGGCCCGTGCGCTGGAGGCGGGGGCCTTTGAAACCGGAATCGGATAGTCGGACAATTACAAAGTTGCCGGGCCGTAAGGGGGGATTTTTATGCAGCTCAATAACGCTTCGAACACACGGGATGGCGGGTCCTGGCTTGGACGTATCGTCCGATGGACGCTGCGGTTGTTTGGAACAATGCTGTTCGGGGTTCTGCTGATTGCACTGCTTGCGGTCGTCGTTGTTGCGACGGTCGTGATCGCCAATACGGCGGTGCGCGATCTCAATACCACCTTACGGAAAACCGAAGAGCACGAGGAACTGCCCGAGCCGGATCTGTCGGGGATCCAAAGCGCAGCCCTTTTTGCAGCCGCCCAGTTTTTTCCGCTGCGCCAGCCCGGGGATGAGGCGGTCGGACCGGGGCGTGTTTTCCGCGACTGTGCCGACTGCCCGGACATGGTCGAGATTCCCCGGGGCTATTTCCTGCTAGGCTCTCCGATTTTTGAGGACGGGCGGTTTGTGCATCTTTTTGATTACCCGCCGCTTCGGCGCCAGTTGAAGCATGCCAACAGGGAAGGTCCGCGACGCCTTGCCCGTATCCCGCGCCCTCTGGCGTTTTCGCGCTATGAAATCACCTATGGACAGTGGCAGCAGGCCCAGGCGGACCCGGACTGGCAGACGATCACCGGGCGCGAACCCTACTCTCCCGACCTGGGGGTGGATTATCGGCCCGATCAACCCATGACTATCGTCGACTGGAGCGATGCAAAGGCCTATGCCGCATATCTGAGCGCCAGAACCGGCCAGACCTATCGCCTGCCAACGGATGCGGAATGGGAATATGCCGCCCGGGCGGGCACAGTCACCCGGTTTCCATGGGGAAACGATATCGGGAAGAACAACGCCGCTTGTGTCAACTGTTCGTCCATATGGACCGAACGCGGGCCGGGCCCCGTTGGCCTTCATCCGCCCAACGGGTTTGGATTATATGACATGCACGGCAATGGGTTCGAATGGGTCGAGGACTGTTTCGAAGATTACCATGACCCCGTAAAGATCGACGGTTCCGCTTTTGTCGAGGACGAAGAGTGCGAGTTCCGGACAATTCGCGCAGGCGGTCCGTCTGCACCGGCATGGCAGAACCGTTCCGCGTTTCGTGTCGGCCCTCATTATTATAACCGAGGCCATGGGCATGTGATCCGCCTGGTGCGCGAACTGGACTGACCGGATTATGATCTCAGGGGGCCAGTGTCCCGATGCGATGGGCGTTGGCCATGACCGAGAAGGTGATGGTCGTGGCCGGGATGCTGGGCAGGCTTGAGGCATCGACCAGATGCACCCGTGACAACCCGTGCGGCCGCCCAAGAATGTCGGATTGTCCGGACACGGGCGCCTTGGCCATCGGGACCGAGCCGCCAACATGAAAGCTTGATCCCACATCACCCGGACGCCGGGCGAAGCCAAGCGGGACAAGCCCCGCCAGCTTCAGGGTTCGGGCCAGCCGGGATGTTGCCCGTTCCATGACTTTTTCGGTTTCGTCATTGCCCTGCACGGTCGGGGCCAGCCGTCCGTCTACGGCCAGTGTCAGGTCGATCCGGGCGGAATGGGCCGAGTGCAAAAACGCCTGCGCCACGACAAGCCGCTGCGCCAGCCGCCGCCACAAAGGGGCCGATCCGGGCAGTTTAGAGCCATAAGTGCTGATCAGATCATGGGCGTAGAACTCGTTCCAGGTGTAGACCTGCGCATGGACCAGATGGGGCGAGATTTCGTGGTCATCAAGTTCAATGAAAATCTGCGGCAGGGTGTGATAGGGCCTTCTGTCCGGGCGACGCGGCGCGCGCCAGCGGTGCAGGCTGGGCAGAAAGAAATGCTGGCTATCCTGCAGTTGCAGCCGCGCTGCCGGGTCCGGAGACGACGCCAGCATCAGCCGTGCCGTTTCCAGAACCCCGGCGGCGACAAAGATGCGGTCGGCTTGCAGGGTTTCGCCATCGTCCAGCGTGACCGTGACCTGATCGGGGTGTTCCTCGAAGCGGCGGACAAGGCCGGTGCGGTATTGGAAGGCCGAGTGGTGGCGCAGAGTGTCGAGCGTTTGGCCGGATGCATAGATCAGTCCCCAGGGGCAGCCATGCAGGCACTGGCCGCAATACCGACAGCCGGCCCCGACAGCCAGCCGCGCAGCTCCGGCATGGACACCCAGTTCCGTCAACCGGGTTTTGCGCCGATCCAGATACGCCAGCAGCCGCTCGGCCTGGGGCGAAGGGGTCAGGGGCGCGCGTTCCTGCATGGAAAGGGCGGGGAACAGGGTCTGCAATGCGTCCACCCGACCACTTATGGGAAGGAATTCCGCGACCGAGCGGTAATGCGGTGACAGGTCATCCATTCCGATCGGCCAGTCGGCGATATCTTCGGCGCGGTTGGGCAGAACCGCCGACCCCCAGAGGTTGGACAGCCCGCCTGTGGCGTGCGAGGCGCGCAATCCGATCCGCTCGGGCGACACCAGCGTCTCTGCCCCCGGAACCATGGCGAAATCCGATCCGAACCGGCGCACCTGTCCGGGCGGGGTGTCGAATTGCGGGGCCTGCCAGCTCTGTACATCGGCAGCGGTCCAGGTATCCGGGTCTTTGGCGGCCAGCCCGTCGCGCCGTTCCCGGGCGGGGGCGTCCAGCCGGCGGCCCCCGTCCAGCATCAGAACCTGACGGCCCCGGCTCAGCAGGGCCATGGCCACGGACACGCCCGACGGCCCCGAGCCGATGACCAGGTCAGTCACGGGACAGGACCTGACCGCTCATGCTGAAACCGGATGTTTCATTTCGGCGACGATATCATCGATGATCTGCTGCAGCGTCCGCATCGGACGGAACCCGGTGATCCGCTGCAGTTTCGAGACATCGGGCAGGCGGCGCTGCATGTCCTCGAACCCTTCGGGGTAGACCGTTTCGTAAGGCACGCACTGGATTTCCGAAACAGACCCGGTTGTCCGGATGACCTGTTCGGCCAGAGCGCGGATCGTGACTTCCTGATCGGTGCCGACATTGAAAACATCGCCGCGCGCTTCGGGAAGCGTCATCAGCCGGCACATGGCCTCGACCACATCGGCCACATGGCCGAAACAGCGTGACTGCTCGCCGGTGCCGTGCACCATCAGCGGTGCGCCTTCCAGCGCGGATTTCACGAAGTTCGGCAGCACCATGCCATAGCGCCCCGTCTGTCGCGGGCCGGTGGTGTTGAAGAACCGCAGGATCGTGACCGGAAGGCCGGATTCACGCGCATGGGCCAGCGCCAGAAACTCGTCCAGTGTCTTGGCGCAGGCATAGGACCAGCGCAGGTTGCGGGTGGCGCCGATGGTCAGATCACCCTCTTCCTGAAACGGGAAGTTCGTGCTTTTGCCGTAGACTTCGGAACTGGAGGCGATGAAGGTATGCGTCTTGTCCACCAGCGCGGCATCCAGCACGTTCTCGGTGCCTGCAACATTGGTCAGGATCGACCGGCTGGGTTCGTCCATGATCAGCTTGACCCCGACAGCCGCCGCCAGATGGAAAACGATATCCGCCGGGCCAACCAGATCGGCCACCAACTGACGGTCAAGGATGCTGCCTTCGACAAAGGTGAAATCCGGGTGATTGGCGACGGCACCAAGGTTGGACATCAGCCCGGTCGACAGGTCATCAAGAACAGTGACGGCATGACCATCCCCGATCAGCCGTTCCGTCAGGTGAGAGCCGATGAACCCGGCGCCTCCGGTAATCAGAATATGCATATGTTCGTACCTGTCACTTGTTGAGAACCGATATGCCGGATCGTACAACCCGCCCTGCGCATCCGGCCATAGCCGCAGGTGGAAAAAGACCTGTTCACCACGGGTTCCCGCGTATTGCCGCGCGCACGCCCCGCATCAGTTTGCGCGCTGCAAGATACGGCCCGCCGCGCCCGTCAAGATGCGCCCGCCAGCGGGCAATGTCGGTGAAATAAAACATCTCGAGCCGGGGCAGGTCGTGGATGTCATCCTTCGGCCCGGCAACGCCCAGCCTTGTGCCGACCGACGTGTCGTAATGCAACGCGATTTGCCGGCGCACGCTTGTGCTTGTCGCACCGTAAGGCGGCGCGAAATGCCGGATGGGCTGGTCCAGCCGGGCGGCGATATCCTGTCCCGATCCTGAGATTTCTTCTTCCAGCGTTTCCGGATCCAGCGCTGCAAGATTGGGGTGGTTGATGCTGTGCGCGCCAAAACGGACGCCTTCGCCGGCCAGGGCTTCAACCCGGTCCCAGCCCATCAGGGGGCGGGCGGGGATGTTGCCCCCGGCCCAGCTGTCGGTGCCGCCCATCAGGCCCGATGGCAGATAGACGATCGGGCAGAAGCCGTGATCGCGCAGGATCGGCCATGCGGTATCGGCGAAATCCTCAAACCCGTCATCGAAGCTGATGATGACCACGCGGGGGGCAGGCGGGTTGGCCAGCGCATCCGGCGTCACCACC
The DNA here is from genome assembly GCF_056537185.1 of Ruegeria sp. CG4. Taxonomy (NCBI): domain Bacteria; kingdom Pseudomonadati; phylum Pseudomonadota; class Alphaproteobacteria; order Rhodobacterales; family Roseobacteraceae; genus Ruegeria; species Ruegeria sp. CG4. Next base: position 37,018 of record NZ_JBQFRB010000014.1, read on the forward strand.
GGCAGGCCCGATGCGGCCAGCGCCTGCATCTGCGCGGCAAAGATGTCGGGCGCGATCGAGGTGGGCCCCGGCGCATCCGAGATCGAATGATACATCAGGATATCAGCCTGCCAGGTGGGCATGGGTCAGTCTTCCACCACATGGGTGGCAAAGACCTCGCGATACCGGTTCCATTTCGCGCGATCGACACTGCCTTTGCCGTCGATGCAATCCGCCGCGCCATAGGCCATGGCAAAGGCGTGGTGCGTATTGTCGTGGGCAAACAATCCCTGCCTTCCAAATACGAGCAATCCGTCCAGATCCGAGAGCCACTGATCAACCGTATCGAACCGCGCCTCGTAACCCACATCGTAAACCGGATAGGCATGGCTCAGCCGCCGGGTTTCGCAGCGGCGCACCGGTACCGTGACGGGCAAGCCCAGCTGGCCCAGCCATTTGGCGAACTCCTGCCCTAGCTCTTCATCGGACATGGACCACCATTTTTCATCCGGGTCGCAGGGCAGCTCGGCACACAGCACGGTAACGCCCTTCGGCTCGCCACTGGCGTTGTAGTTCTTGGGTTCCGACATCCGGCTGATCGGGATCGACAGTTCGGGGAAGTAATGCGCATCGAACTCGGTGAACTGGTCAGTTTCCAGCACCAGATACAGCAGGATCATGCCCCTGAAGCGGATCGCGCGGGCGGCCTCGACCACTTCCGCCGGAGGGGCGTCGATCAGGCGCGTCAGCCCGGTCAGCGGAATGGTCGACAGGATCAGATCGCCGGTCAGGTGCCGCTCGCCATCTTCGTCGCGGATCGTCAGGCCGGTGATGCGGTTGCCGTCCCGGTCGATGGCGGTGATTTCGGTGTTGAACAGGAAGGTGGCGCCATTTGCGCGCGCGCTTTCCAGCATCGCGCCCGAGATTTGTCCGAACCCCTTGCGCGGGTAAAAGAACCGCCCCGCAGTTTCACTGCGCAGCCCCGGCAGCAGGCGCAGCATCTTCATCAGGATCTTGCCGACCGAACCGCTGCCGACCCGCCGTTCCGCCAGTGTCACTGCCAGTTTCTCGGGGTCCAGCCCCCAGAGCTTGCGCACGTAGGGAAAATAGAAATTGTCCGAAATCGTCGGCCCCAGCCCGTCGTAAAGCACGGTCGAGAATGTCTCGGGCCCCGTGCTTTTCTTGCGAAACGGCTTCAGCACCATGTCCCCGATCAGCGATGCGGCAAAGGGTTTGGGCAGACGCATCAGCGCATCGGTCAGTTTCAGCGGGAAGTGAATCCATTTGCCGCCCAGCCGGATACGCCCGTGGCGCGGACGCAGCAGCAGATCATCGCCCAGCAGTGTTTTCACGTCCTGCAGCACCTCGGGCTCTGCGGCCGGGTGAAACCGGTGCGAGCCATAATCGCAGATCACGCCTTCGATCGGGAACGAGGCCGAGTTGCCGCCCGCGATGGCGGCGCGTTCGATCACCGTGATGCGGGCCTGGCCAGTCAGGGCATGGGCTGCGGCCAGACCGGCAGGTCCGGCACCCAGAATGATGATATGAGGCTTGTCGCCCCCTTCGGGTCGGGAAACATCCGTCACTTGCACTTTTCCTTTTGGGAATTTTTCGGAACGCCAAACCGCATTCCGGACATTGTCAGACCAAGAGCCGATCCGGCGATCCGGGTCAGCCAGCGCTGTCGGGTTGAATCGAAACGCATTCTGCCGCTCACCTCACGGTCTGAGATGCAGCCGCGAGATCATGTCGGCGATCAGCCCCAGCGACCAGATCATGATCGCCGCCAGGAACGAGAACACCGCCGTTTCGCTGAGGTTCCAGTACGTGATGTCGATCAGAAGCTTCACCACGCCCAGAACAAAGAACGCCAGTCCCAGCGGAATGAAAACGCGCAGCGGGTTGAACAGCGTGCTGATGCGCAGGATCAGGATGATGAAGTTCAGAAAGTCGATCGGCCGGATCTTCGATTTACCCACCCGTTTGCCGTATTCGATCGGCGTATAGATCATCCGCTTGCCGTTCGAAGTCATGCACAGCGTGATGGTGGTGGTGAAGGAAAAATTCTGCGGCAGCAGCGGCAGGAACGGGATCAGTTCGGATTTGCGGAAAACGCGCAGGCCCGAGTTGAGGTCGTTGATCTTGCGCTCGGCCAGGAACGAGGCAAAGGCGAACAGGAATTTCTTGGCCGGTCTGCGCAACAGCGGCACGTTCTTCATCGCAGCCCCCCGGTCGCCCACGACCATATCCTGATCGCGGCACATGGCCAGCATGCCTGGCAGATACCGCGCGGGGTAAGTGCTGTCGGCATCGAGAATGGCCACATATTCATGCTGCGCCATCCGCACACCGCGCTTGAGGCTGGCGCCATAGCCGGAATTGACGTCGTTATAGGTGACGGTGGCGCCGCTGGCCTTGGCCTCGGCGCGGGTGTTGTCCTGGCTGGCATCATCGACCACGATGATCTCATAAGGAATACCCAGCGGTTCGAGATGCGCCCGCACATCCTCGACGGTATGGCGGACGGCGTTTTCCTCGTTATAGGCGGGGATGACCACGCTCAGGCTCATGCCCGATGTGTCCGGCGCACCGGTTGTAGCGTTGTCCGGGGTGATCTGCTCGGCAACCTTGTTCATGAAAATGGAAACCCTTTACGTACTTAATATATTCTGCCCGTTCCCATCCGCATGATATGTGTGGCATCCGGAGCGCTACGAGCCTAATTCCCTCTGTCGTCTATAGTATTCAAACACAGATGAGCTGAACATAGACAAAAAATTTGACCACATTCGATCGTTTCAGCGTCAGGTTTTGTATTTATTCTTACTGCGTGCAGCAGGTGTGAATGTACTGAGACAGATATCCCCCCGGCAGGCGGCCGGTTTCGGGCGATGGGAAGGAAACTGATGTCAGGGCGGCAGAGTTTCAGCAGCGGAGTTGCCTGGATGTCGGCCGGTATCTGGGTCGAGCAGGCGTTCAACTTCATCATTTTTGCCATTCTTGCCCGCATATTAGGGGTCGAGGCCTTTGGCTTGCTGGCGATGGTTGCGGCGTTTGTGCTGTTTTCCGAATTCCTGGTGCGTGAGACGATCTCGGACATTCTGCTGACCCATGATGCCCTGTCACCCGAGCGGCTGAATTCGGTTTTCTGGCTGTTGGCGCTGTTGGGGGCAGTTCTGACAATCGTGCTTTATCTGGGCGCGGTGCCGGTCTCGAATTTCTACAATGAACCGGTTGCGGGAAGATTGTTGATCGGATTGTCCCCGACAATACTGATGATCTCGCTGACGGCGGTGCCGGTGGCGATCCTGCGCCGCGAAATGCGGTTTCGGGTTCTGGCCATCCGTGCGGCGCTGGGGGCGGCGGTCGGCGGGGTCGTGGGCATTGGCATGGCACTGGCGGGATATGGGGTCTGGAGCCTGGTCGGCCAGCGGCTGGCGATGACGGCCACCAATATCGTGATGGCCTGGGGCGCGGTGTCGTGGCGGCCGGCCTTTGACGTGTCACGGGATCACATGCGCGCCATCCTGCATTTCAGTCATCGGATCCTGGGACTGCGCGCGGCGGAACTGGCTGCGGTGCAGTCGCCCGCGGTGATCATCGGCGCGATGCTGGGGCCGGTGCAGGCGGGGTATTACGCGATTGCCTGGCGGGTGATCGAGATTGCCTCGTTCCTTATGATCACTCCGATGCGTACCGTCGCGCAGCCTGCATTCGGAGCAGTAGCGCGGGGGGGCGGTCGGGCTGCCGATCTGCTGCTGGATGTCATGCGTCTGACCGGGTTTGTGGCCTTCCCGGCCTTTGCCGGGCTCGCGGTTCTGTCAGAGCCCGCGCTGGTGTTGTTGTTCGGCCAGAAATGGGCCCCGGCGGCCCCGGTTCTGAGCCTGATGTCAGTGTTCGGCATGTACCTGTGCGTCGAAAAGGTACAGCAGACCTATTGCCTGGCCGCGGGGCAGGCCGGGCGTCTGGCGGTTCTGTCCTGGGTCGAGGTCGTGCTGGCCGCAATCGTGATCGCGGCAACCGCGTCTTATGGCCTGACGGTGGTGACCGCAGGTTTCGTTCTGGTCTTTCTGTTGGTCTGGCCGTTCAAGTTCGCCAATCTGGGACAGATCGCCGGTTTGCCCGCCCCGCTTCTGATGCAACAGCATCTGGCACCGCTCCTGCTGTCGGCGGGAATGGCGATTTCGGTGCAGGGGGTGGTCTGGAAACTGGGGGATGTCTCCGGAGTTCTGATCCTGCTGGTCGGAACCCTGACCGGGATTGCGGTCTATTGCCTTCTGGCCTTCCTGTTTCAGCGCAACAGGCTGCACCTGTTGGTATCGATGCTGCGGCCGGACGATGATGTGAATCCGGAATCCGATATCCGTGAGGCGGAAGGATAGAAAGCCCGGTCAGGTATCTGTTCCGACAAGTGAGGAGGGGCGGAAAGCCGCCCCTACCACAGCGGCTGCCCCAGCCGGAAAGTGACGGTCTTTTCGGTTCCATCCGGTTTTTGCAACCGGGCGACAATGTTGTTTTCCACCTCCGAGGGGGTCATCCGGAAATGGCCGCTGATCCTTTTGCCGCTTGGGGCAAGATCGACCGGCTGCGCCTCGCCTTTGTTGATTTCTACCACAGCGGCACTGACATCCGGCTCGCCGATGCGCAATTCGATATCGAGGGGCGTATCGCGCCTGAGTGGTTCCTGCATGATCAGCCGGGCGACCGAACCGGGGGCATCAACCGGGAAAGCGCGGGTTTTTTCATAAGAGTCGGGACCATAGCGGACAAAGGCCGTAACCAAAGTACCCGCCAGCAACAGCAGATAAGCCCACCGGGTCCATCCCAAGCCACGCCAGATGCGCCGGAACGGGCCATGATGTGCCGCTTGGGGGGCCAGCCGGGCGGCAAAAATCAGTGCACCGGTATAGGCAAGGCCGGTGGCGATCAGCCCGAGTATGACCCACAAGGCCATTGAAAACGCGCCGCCCCAGGTGCCGAAATGAAGCATGTTCATCAAGGGCCGCCAATAGGCAAACACTCCGGCTTCGCCCGGGGCCGAGGTGCTCAGGACGTCAAGCGTCACAGGGTCGATCGACACGCTGGTTGTTCCGAAAAGTTTCGAAGATCCCTCCACATACCCGGCAAACACGAGGCCATCGGTCTTTCTGCCGGGCAGGAACATGTTGATCGGCTCGAACCCGGGCAGGGCGGCGCGGGCACGTTCCTCGGCCTGATCGATGAGGGCCGAATTGAAATTGGCGGGCAGGGCCGTATCGCGGGGGGTCGGCGGTTGCGGTTTCGGCGCTGAGCCTTCAAACCCCAGGGTACCCAGCAGGAAATAGAAACTGCTGACGGCGACCAAGACCAGCATCGGCGCCGACCAGAGCGCTGTCAGCCGGTGCGTGCTGCCGGCCCAGGCCCGGAAACCACCCGACCTGCTGGGCCATCGGAAGAACCCTTTCCAGAAGCGCCGGTATGTAATGAGGCCGCTCACTATCTGAAACAGCAGCAGGACCGAGGTGGCGCAAACCAGCATGAAAACCACCTTCTGCTGGGTCAGGAACGTGTCGTGCAGATCGCGCAGGATGCTGCGAAAACCCAGGGCCCGTGTTTCCGCGACAACGGCCCCGGTCGCGGGGTCTGTCCAGACACTTATGCTTTCGCCCCAGCCCGTGCGGCTAAAGGCGCGATGCGCAAACCACGGGGCCTGGTGTTTGAGCACCGTGACGACATCGCTTTCGGGGTGGGCCTCTTTGACGCCATCGTAGATCATGCCGAAACTGGCGGTGCGTTCTTCCTGTGGGGCGGTGGTCCAGATTGCCGGACGGGCGATCGATTCAAGCTCGAATCCGACGACAAGCAGCGAGCCGGTCAGAAACATGAACGTGAAGAAAAGCGACAGATGCAGGCCCAGCCAGGTGTGAAATTTGAAGAGCGAATTACGGATTTTACGATTCATCTGAACAACTGTCGGTTTACAATGCCCGGGCATACTAAACGGAGTAAATGCACAAGAAACAATAGCAGGGCGGAATAGTTGCCGGACAAGGAGGGATTTAGCCCTCTATGTGGCAGTTCGCATACATTATTTCACGATATTCCTGCAGGTTAGGTGTTGTGCGAATCCCGAACTTCGCGGGATGTTATGATTATACCCGGGTATTGGTGGGGTAAGCGGTGCTGTTTGATGTTAAATAAAGCTATGAAGACAATTTCCATTGTTTCGCCATGCTTCAACGAAGAAGACAACGTGGCGAATTGTTATGAAACCGTAAAGGCGATTTTCGACACGGAACTGCCGGGCTACAGGCGCGAGCATATTTTCATCGACAATGCCTCCTCTGACCGGACCGTGGACATCCTGCGCGAGATCGCCGCAAAGGATCAGGATGTGAAGGTGGTGGTCAATGCCCGCAATTTCGGGGTGTTCCGGTCAACCTTCAACGGGCTGCGCTATGCGACCGGTGACGGGATCGTCGTCATGCTGCCGGTCGATCTGCAGGACCCGCCCGAGCTGATCCCGGAATTCGTCGAACTGTGGGAAAGCGGCTATGACGTAGTGGCCGGTGCCCGCAGCACCCGCGAGGAAGGGTTCGTGATGCGCAACGCGCGTGGGCTTTTCTACCGGATCGTCAACGGTCTGTCGGATGTCTGGCTGGAACCGTCGGTCGGAGAGTTCCAACTGATCGACCGCAAGGTTCTGAAGGCGGTGCTGGCGCATAGGGACCACTATCCCTACATCCGCGGCATCATCGCAAGCTGCGGTTTCCGTCGGATCATCAAGCCTTATGTCTGGAAAGCCCGTGCAAAGGGGCTGTCGAAACACAGCCTGATGGCGCTGGTCGATCAGGCGTTGAATGCGATCTTCTCCTTCACGCGGGCCCCGATGCGGTTCTGCACGATCAGCGGGCTGGTGATCGCGATTGCCTGTATCCTGTTCTCGCTCATCTCTGTGGTGCTGTTTTTCGTCAATCCCGATCAGGCGCCGCGCGGGACAACGACCATCATCGTATCCCTGTTCTTCCTGTCGGGTATCCAGATGCTGTTCATCGGGATGCTGGGGGAATACATCACCTCGATCCATAATCAGGTGCGCGGCGGTCCCATCGTTACGGAACAGGAGCGTATCAATATCGAAGGCCCCGCACGGGATCCGGCCCTGGCCAAAGAAGAGCATCTGGCATGACCGCGCAGACAAACCGGTGGCAATGGCGCTGCCTTGCGCTTGTGTTCTGCATTTGCGCAGGTCCCGCCTGGGCCATGGACGCGCCTGTTACCAATGCCACGCTGGCCGAGTTGCGCCTGTGGTTTACGGTCATGGCGGCGGCTGCGGTGGTTCTGATCGGGGTCTTCTGGTTGCGCGGGCTGCCCCTGTTCGGGGCGCTGGCCGCACTGGTTCTTCTGGGCAGTTCCGCCCGGTTGTGGCTGACCCAGCCGCTTTGGTTTCCGCGGCTTGAGATTTCCGCCAACCCGCCTGAAAACCTGATCATGCTGATGATACTGGCCGCGCAGGCGGTGCTGACGGGCGCTGTTCTGATGCGCCCTGCCGGCCGCGAGGCTATCAGGGGTCTTGTCGCCGGGGCGGGCATTTTGCGCCTGTTTGTTCTGATGGTTCTGGTCGGTGTCTTCTGCCTGTCCGCAACGCCTTACGTGGCCTATGGCTATTACATGGCCTTCGGGCTGCAGGTTGGTGTCGGCGGTGCGCTGTCCCTTGTTCAGATGGCCACGCTGGTCGCCATGTTCGCCGTGGCGGGTCCCGATCACATGCCGCGTATCCCGGTTGCCGCTCTGGCGGTCTTTGCCGCGGTGGCCAGCGCAATCCTTGCCTGGACGGCGTTCGACCGTGTGCCCCATGTCGAGGATGAACTGGCCTATCTTTTTCAGGCGCGGACCTTTGCGGCGGGTACGCTCTGGGCTCCGGCCCCGCCCGAAGCGGCGCAACCGGCGCTGGAGTATTATCTTCTCGAAGCGCATGAGGGCAAATGGATCAGCGTTCCGGCGCAGGGCTGGGCCATTGTTCTGAGCCTGGGTGTTCTGATCGGAGTACCCTGGGTGATCAATCCGATCCTGACCGGGATTTCGGTCTGGCTGGCCCATGACATTGTCCGCCGCGCCGTCAGCCGGGAGCGCGCGGATCTGGTCGCGCTGCTGATGGCGACCTCGCCCTGGGTGCTGGCCATCGGGGCCACGCTGATGACGCATTCCGTGATGCTGGTCGTGGTGCTGCTGGCCTGGTGGTGCCTGATCCGCGCCGGAGAGGCTTCGGCGCGCGGGGCGATCCTGCTGGCGTTCATTGCCGGGCTTGCGCTGGGATGGGGATTTGTGACCCGGCCGCTGGACGGGCTGATCGTGGGCGGGCTGACGGGCCTGTGGCTGCTGCGCCGCCTGCCTTCAGGGATCGGTCAGGTGCTGGCCTGCGCCGTGGGCGGTGTCCTGTCGGGCTCCGTCTTTTTGCTGCTCAATTACGGGATCACCGGTGATGCGCTGCTGACCCCGCAATCCGATTACCTCAGCCGTCTCTGGCCCGACACGCAAAACGCGTTCGGTTTCGGACCCAATGTGGGACCACCCGCCAAAAGCTGGGGCGCGCTGGATATCTGGGTTGGCCACAGCCCGGCCGAGGGCCTGCTGAACCTGGTCAACGGGATTGCCTCGCTCAACCTCGAACTGCTGGGCTGGACCTTCGGATCGCTGGTGCCGATCTGGATCGTGTTCATCTGGCGCAAGCACCTGACCGGGTTCGACCGGGCCATGCTGGTGATCTTTGTGGCCCTTGTGGGTGTGCTGTTCTTCTATTGGTTTACCGGCACGTTCTATCTGGGGCCGCGCTACTGGCATACGGCATTGCTGCCGGTTCTGGTGCTGTCCGCCGCCGGGATCGAGGCGGTGAACGACCGACTGCCGGACCGGTATCGCGGTCGCCTGCACTGTGTCGTTCTGCTGCTTTGCGCGGTCTCGGTTGTCAGCTTCACCTCGTGGCGCGGCGTTTCGAAATATGACGGATATGGCGGGTTTACCGGTGACATCAGACGACTGGCGCAGGCCTCAGAACTGGGCAACGCTCTGGTCTTCGTCTCGACCAAAGGTGATATCGGGTCAGCACTGTATCTGAACGATCCGTTCCTGCCGCAGGACAAGCCGATCTTCCTGCGCGATCTGGGGGCCGATCAGAACGCAGCCGTGATCGCGGCCTTCCCGGGGCGCGAGGTCGTCTATCTGGCGGATGCCGAGTAGCGCGTTCAGCGTTCTGTCCGGGGCCTATTCGGCGGCGTGCTGGTTTTCGGCATTCACGAAGTTGCGCCTGAAGTCATTGGCAAACATCGTCCGCGTAAACCGCCCCAACCCCGAGGCATGTTCGCCAAAGGTTTCGATCCGGGACAACAGGGTCGTTTTCACACGCGGATCGACCTGTGTCTGGAACTCGCGCGGCGCGTCGAACTGATAATCCTGCAGTACGCCTTCGTAGCCCGAACTCCGCCAGGCTTCGACATCGAAGGACGAACTCCAGACGGGTTCGTGTTCCAGGGTTTCGGAAAACGGCACGTGCAGCATCACGGCGCTGTAGTAATTGATGATCGTGTCGAGCATCGCGTGCGCTTCGTGGTCGTCCTTGTCCAGAAGATCGCTGATGGACCGTTTCAGGAAGGCAAGCGCTTCGTCCAGCACGATGAACCGGCCAATCATCGAGTACTTGCTGAGCAGATTGCCCCCAAGTTCACCGCTGATCAGACCCTCGTAGTTTTCCTGCGCCCAGGCAACGCAATCGGCGCGGGTCTCGAACAGTTCCTGCTGGTTCTCTTCCAGATAGCCGGCCACCGCATCCCGGAACGGTTCCGGGGCCTGATCGAGAATGTCCTGCATGTGCTTGACGATCAGGAAGGGCCGGATGCCGCGGGACCGCGCCAGCCGGAACGCTTCTTCGAAATTGTCCTCGTAGTAGAAGATCGTCAGCAGCAGATGGAAAACGCGGGTGTCCAGATAGTCCTGGAACGAGAAGTTTTCGGACTGAACCACCATCTCCTCGGTTTCGACGACCGTCGGGCCGGTATACTGGCCCAGGCACCGGGCAACCACGCGATGCAGCGTTTTGAAACCGAATTTCTCGCGGCTGTCCGGGTTGGCCAGCGGTGCGCCATGCAGCAGCATCAGCTGATGCGCGGCCACCCGGCTGACACCGGTTTCGATCAGCTGATCCACCGCGTCCATAAAGGATTCCCTGGTCTCGCCCGGCATGCACAGGATCAGTTCGCCATAGGATTGCATACCGTTGGCGTGCAGTTCCTGCTGCACCTCGGTATAGGTATCCAGGCTGATGTTGTCGCGCTTGATGTTCTTCAGAACCTCCGGATTCAGGGATTGCACCGACGAGGTCATCGGCAAGCGGCCCTTGGCCTTGCGCATCACCTTGATGATCCGGTCACCCCGGTTCTTGCCCGTGGTCGTGCGGATGTATTTGGGCCAGTCGTATTTCTCCATCAGATGGCCCAGATAATCGGCCACCTCTTCATCCTGCAGGTACATGCCGAAATTGTCGTCGGCAAAACAAAGCGGGCTGGCATGGTTGATGCGGGCCACGATGTAATCCAGATCGGCCTTGGTCCGCTCGAACGAATGACGGAACACTTTCGAGTTCGATTTGACCGCCGAATTGCAGAACGCGCAGGTAAACGGGCAGCCCCGCGCCAGTTGCATCAGCGCAAACAGGCCGGTGTCAAAGAACTTGTCCATCAGCCCGGCAAGATAGGGCGAGGGGATTTCGTCCAGATCGCGGATGCGGGGCGGTTCGCCGCCGCGCAGGATCTCTCCGGTTTTGGGATGTACGTAAAGCGCGCCGTCGACCGCTTCTTCCCACATGCCTTCGCGGCGGCCGCCGACATCGATGAAACGTTGCAGCGTGCTCAGGAAAGCGCGCTCGCCTTCATAGGTCGGGCCGCGCACATGCATGTCGATCTGCGGCATGGTCCGGATCCAGCTTTCCTGCTCTTCCTCGGTCAGCGGAAAGTTGGGTCCGCCCATCAGGGTCAGGATGCCGGGATCGACCGCTTTCACATAGTCGGCGAAGGACAGGGCCAGATGGTGGTTCCAGGAGTAACTGGAAAAGCCGACCACATCCGGGGTGGCGGTGTCGATCGCGACCTTGAGCTCCTCAGGGTCACGAAAGATCGCGACCTCGATCGGGGTCGGGCTTTTCGCATAGGCTTTGGCAAAGGTCGCAAGATTGCCGACACCCAGCGGATAGGTGTCCGACGTTGCGGTAACGAGATTGTGGCCGAGATCGGCGAGATAAAGACGCATCTGTAAATTATCCTTGCGGGACAGTGTCTATGTCAAATTTTCAGACTCCACGGTCGGGTTGCTCTTTGATGGCAGAGGTGCCGGGGTATTGTTTTCACACATTTTCAAACCTCCGGCTGCCAGGGGAAACGGTCTGTCAGCACCCGGGAAATCAGGATGAAGGCCAGAATGGCTGCGGGCAGAACGATCAGCCCCTGCGCAACGATCGGTTGCAATCCCATGGACAGCAGACCCTCCAGCGACAGGGCGTTGAAGGCGTACACCACCAGGTAGGACAGGATGTAATAAGGCAACCGTCCCATGCCCCTGGTGTCGAACACAAGCCGGGCATGGGTCATGAAATTCCACAGAACCCCGCCGGAGAACGAGATGATCAGCGCGATCTGCGGGGGCAGGCCGGACAGGCTGAGAACGGTGAACAGCGCATAGCCGAACGCCGTGTTCAGCACGCCGACCATGGCGAAGCGCATGAAAGACTTCTTTCGGGGGACAAGCAGTTTCTTCACGTCTGTCCCCCTTCGGATCTGAGAATATCAGCCACGCCCGAGGCGATGTCATGTTGCGGCGCAAAACCGGCCTCATGCCGCAACCGGGTCACATCCGCCGCCAGCCGGGCAGGGTCGTTTGCCGCGCGGGCGATGGCCCCCAGCCGGATCAGGTCGGGGTGATGCATCTGGTTGGCGACCTCTTCAATCAGCTTGCGCACCGGGATTGCGGTGCCGCTGGCGACATTGACCGTGCCGGTCACATCGGTTTCCAGCAGGTGTGACAGCGCGCGCGCCAGATCACCGACATGCAGGAAGTCCCGCTCTTGCAGGCCGTCGGTGCAATCCACCGGCCGACCCGCCCTGAGGTTCGAAATCAGGTCGCCGAACAGGCGTCCCGGTGGTTCACCCGGCCCATAGACGAAAAAGATACGTGCCCAGACCAGTGAAAGGCCAAGCGCGTCCTGCCCCGCGCACAGCGCCAGCCCGGTCCCGGCCTTGGCCGCCCCGTACAGGGTGTGTGGCCGCAAAGGCGTTGTCTCGGACAGTTCCGGCACCGACCAGTCATATTCCGCGCAACTGCCGGCGCAGAGCGCCCGCTGCCCGCCGGTGCGGGCGAATTCGCGCACCAGATGCAACGTGGCGGCCATCCAGTCCAGATTGGCCGGAGACGTCCATCGGTCGCGGGCGCCGTCATGCCAGGCCAGATGTAACAGGTGGCTGGCACGGGCGCCCTCAAGGGCCGTGGTGACCGCTGCGGGGTCCAGCAGATCGCAGGTGATGTCGCTTGAGCCTGTCCGGCCCAGCGTCACCACCTCGTGCCCGGCTGCCGCCAGGGCCGAAGCTGTCGCGCGACCGATCAATCCGGTCGCCCCGGTCAGCAGAACCCGCGCCATCAGCTGATCCTGACCTCCGGCACGGCGGTCGCGAACCGGGTGCCATGGGCCTTGAGGTCGGCCAGTTGGTCCGTGACCTCGTCCCGAATGTTCCACGGCAGGATCAGTACGTAATTGGGTGGTGCTTCGCGCAGCGCCTCAACCCCGTGCACGGGAATATGGCTGCCGGGCAGCAATGTGTTCTGCTTGGCCGGATTGCGGTCGACGCAGTAGGAAATCAGCTCGGGGCCGATCCCGGCATAGTTCAGCAGCGTGTTGCCCTTGGCCGCCGCGCCATAGGCGGCGATGGTGTCGCCCCGGGCCTTGGCCTCGCGCAGGAAGGCAAGCAGCCCGTCGCGCAGCGCCTCGACCTGAGTGGTGAAGTTCATGTAGCCTTCCGGGCGGTCGAACTGTGCCGCAACTTCATCCGCACGGACCTTGGCCAGACCGGGCCCTTCGGGATGGCTGGCCCCTTCAAGACAGGCGAACACCCGCAGCGACCCGCCATGGGTGGGCAGTTCTTCGACGTCAAAGACGCGCAGGCCCGCCTTGGCAAAGATCTTCTCGACCGCCAGCAGCGACAGATAGGAGTAATGTTCGTGATAGATCGTGTCGAACTGCACTTCGTTGATCAGGTTCAGAAGGTGCGGAAACTCGACCGTATAAACCGCATCACCCGTCAGAAGCGTGGCGATGCCCGCAACGAAATCGTTGATGTCAGGCACATGCGCCAGCACATTGGCCGAAGTGATCAGCGCCGGAGGTTTCTCGGCCTCGGCCACCTTGCGGGCCAGCGCTTCGCCGAAGTAATCGACCAGCGTGCGCACGCCCTTTTCCTCGGCGGCCGCCGCCACGCTGCCCGAAGGTTCGATCCCCAGAACCGGAATGCCCTTTTCAACGAAATACTGCAGCAAATACCCGTCATTCGAGGCGATCTCGATCACCAGATCATCCGGTCCCAGATCAAGCCGGTCGACCATCTTCTCGACATAGGCCCTGGCATGGGCCAGCCAGCTGTCCGAATAGCTGGAGAAATAGGCATAGTCGGCGTTGAAAATCTCATCCGCAGGCACGGCGTCTTCGACCTGCACCAGATAGCAGTCGTTGCAGACCCAGGCATGCAGCGGGTACCGCGGGCAGGCCGTGTCCGCGCGTTCGGGCGGCACATAGGAATTGGCCAGCGGCGACAGCCCCAGATCGACCAGCGTCTGGGTCAGGGCTGCACCACAGCTCCGGCAAACGGGTTGTGTCATTGCGGCATCCTCCAGCGCAGATCCTCGCTCAGCGTGCCATTGCGGATATGCTCTTCAAGCGCCTTCAGCCGCATCAGCGGTGACGATCTGAAATCGGCGTCGCCAAAGTTGATGTCATTCAGCAGTTGCAGCAGATCCCGGATGGTGCCTTCAAGCGTCTGAACCGGCTGATGCGCAGGCGCGAGCTGCTTATAAAGCGAAAAATCGACCCGGTAGGAACGGCTGTCGGGCGAGGCGTCGGGATTGATCGAATAGCTGGCCCCCGGGACAGCCTCGGCCACGGCCTGGGCCAGATCGCGGATCTGGTAATTCCACACATCCGACCCGGCATTGACCGCCAGCCACTGGCCCCCGGCATCTTCGGTCCGGGTGATCGCCCAGTCGATGGCCCGCGCCATGTCGCGCACATCGATCAGCGGGCGCCACGGGCTGCCGTCGCTCAGGACGGTGATCTTGCCTGCGGTGATGGCGCAGGCGGCAAAATCGTTCAGGACCAGATCAAGCCGCAACCGGGGCGACGGGCCGCAGGCGGTGGCAAAGCGCAATGCGGTGCGCAGCATCCCCGGCGTATCCATGGCCTCAAGCGCGCGCTCGGTTCCGATCTTGCTGCGCGCATAGGCGGTCAGCGGGTTCAGGGGCGCATCCTCGGATCGGGCATCACCTTCGGCGAACCCGTAGACCGAACAGCTGGAGGCGAACACAAAACGCGATACCCCGGCCTCGGCGGCCAGATGCGCCGCCTGGACGATGGCGTCCTGATTGATTTCCGTGGTGACGGTTTCAAACCGTGCGCCCATCGGATCGTTCGAGATCGCCGCCAGCGCGACAACCGCATCGGCCCCCTGGAACAGTGATGCGTCGATGTCGCGGATATCCGCGATGATCTGCTGGTTCAGAACCCGTTCAGGCCACGCGTCATGTGTGGTCAGCCGGTCCGAGAAAAACCCGGGATCAAGGCCGATCAGGTTGGCGTTGGGATAAGATTTCCGCAAGGCCGACGCCACCACCGGGCCGATATAACCCAGATTGCCAAGCAGGATGATTTTCGGAGAGGAACCCAGCTTCATTCCCAGACCTTCCATGGAGCATTGCCTTCCTGCCAGCGCGCTTCAAGCTGGCGACGGTCGCGGAGCGTATCCATCGGCTGCCAGAAGCCTTTATGGCGGAACGCCATCAGATCGCCGTCTGCGGCCAGTGTTTCAAGCGGGGCGCGTTCCCAGATCGCGCCATCGTTGTCCAGAAGTTCACCGACCGAAGGATGCAGTACAAAGAACCCGCCATTGATAAAGCCACCGTCACCGCCCGGCTTTTCGGCGAAACGTTCGATCTGGTCGCTGGCCAGTTCCAGCGCGCCAAAACGCCCTGGCGGCACGACCGCTGTCAGAGTGGCGCGTTTGCCGTGGCTTTTGTGGAACGCGACCAGCGAGCTGATGTCGACATTCCCGACCCCGTCCCCGTAGGTCATGCAAAAGGCCTCTTCATCCTTGAGCAGATGCATGACGCGGCGCAGCCGCCCCCCGGTCTGGCTATCCTCGCCGGTGTCGACCAGCGTCACGCGCCACGGTTCCGACTTGCTGTTGGCAATTTCAAGCCCGCCGCTGGCCAGATCGATTGTGACATCTGAACTGTGCAGGAAGAAATTCGCGAAATATTCCTTGATGACGTAACCTTTGTAACCAA
The DNA here is from genome assembly GCF_056537185.1 of Ruegeria sp. CG4. NCBI lineage: Bacteria > Pseudomonadati > Pseudomonadota > Alphaproteobacteria > Rhodobacterales > Roseobacteraceae > Ruegeria > Ruegeria sp. CG4. The sequence continues at coordinate 52,567 of NZ_JBQFRB010000014.1, forward strand.
GGCAGACGATGAAATCGGTGATGCCATGGGCGGCATAGATTTTCATGATATGCCAGATGATCGGTTTGCCTCCGATCTCGACCATGGGTTTCGGGATCCTGACGGTTTCTTCGCTGAGCCGGGTTCCCAAGCCGCCGGCCAGAATAACGCACTTCATAAAATTGCTCCCTCGTTAACAACGAAGCCAGCCACCAATCTTCAGGCCCCGAACCCGGACCCGATGTGACTTGATCCTACAAACACTCGCAAGCAGTAGGACGGGAGCGCTGCGCCCATGTCAAGATTCACAAGGCTCCGAGTCATGATGCATCCGATTTCCGGACACTCTGGCACTTGGGCATGCACAATATGACGGATGGGGCGGTATTGTTGACGCCCCTTTCCGCACCGGGATCAGGGGCAAATCGCAACACATTCCGCAGCCTGAATGGGTGGCGGTACAGGTCGGATATGTGATGCCCGCCGCAGGTGTGTTTCGGGATTGGCAAGGGCGGATTCAAAGGGCGTGCAAGCAATTTTTGGGGTGAATAACTGTATTACTATTCAATATGTTGGGTGTCTCATCTGTTACCTGAAAGGCGGCAGGGGCTGCGCGCCCCGCACGCCAGCTATCCGCTTTCACAAGAGGTGGCCGAGGCTTCCCGGGGTTCCGGCCCTTTGGGTTCGGACACCGCTGCCGCCTGCTTATTCATGCCCCCGTTTTCCCCGTCCGGGAGGGAAAGACGTGGCGGGTGGGATTTGCCTTTTGGGGCCCATTAGGAATTTGTTGTGAATCGACGGTAACCTCTTGTACCCTGAGACAAGGGTTTTTGTATGGATGTTAGTGATTTGCCAAAAGACATTGTTCCAGTCGTAGTCATCGGAGGTGGACCAGCCGGTCTGACAGCTGCCTACGAACTCCAGAAACTGAGTGATACACATGTTCCCCGGGTCTTTGAGGCCTCGGATATGGTGGGGGGTATTTCGCGAACCGAAACACATAAAGGATACCGCTTCGACATTGGCGGGCATCGGTTCTTCACCAAGGTACGCGAAGTCGAGGATATGTGGCACGAGGTGATGGGGGATGATTTCATCACCGTGCAGCGCCTCAGCCGAATTTTCTACCGCGGCAAGTTCTATGATTATCCGCTGCGGATTTTCAACGCTTTGGGCAATATCGGTCCCTATGAGACCTACAAGATCATAGGCAGCTTCATCAAATGGAAGCTGCGCCCCAAGCCGCAGGAAGACACGTTCGAAGAATGGGTGATCAACCGCTTTGGCGGGCGGTTATACATGCATTTCTTCCACAGCTATACGAAAAAGGTATGGGGTATCCCGCCCTCGGAAATCCGCGCCGACTGGGCCGCGCAGCGGATCAAGAACCTGTCCCTGCCCAAGGCGGTCTGGAACGCGATTTCGGGCGCCAATGACACGGCCAGCCTGATCGAGGAATTCCAGTATCCCCGTCTGGGGCCCGGCATGATGTGGGAAAAGACCCGCGACCTGATCCGGGAAAAGGGTGGTTCGGTCGAAACCCATTCCGAAGTGACCAAGGTGAACCGCGATGGCAATCGCGTCACGTCGATCGATGTATGCCACTGGACGGAAGATGGTGAAAAGCACACCGAGCGTGTTGAAGGCGCAGAGTTCATCAATTCGATGGCGGTGCGCGACCTGATCCACGCCTTCGACCCGCCGCCGCCACCCGAAGTGATCGAGGCCGCGGACCGGTTGCGGTATCGCGATTTCCTGATTGTGACGCTGATCCTGGATCACGCCGACCCGTTCCCGGACAACTGGATCTATATCCACAGTCCCAAGGTGAAGGTTGGCCGTATCCAGAATTTCCGGGCCTGGTCCAAGGAAATGCTGCCCGACCAGAACACCGCTTCGATCGGGATGGAATATTTCTGCCAGAAAGGCGACGGGCTGTGGTCATCTGCGGACGAGGATCTCAAACATCTCGCCAGCGAAGAGCTTGAAAAACTCAATCTGGCCAAGGCCGGTGACGTCATCGATTGCGCGGTCATCCGGCAGCCCAAGGCCTATCCGGTCTATGACAGCGAATACAAGGATGCCCTGGACACGGTCAGCGGCTGGCTTAAGACGCTTGAGAACTTCCAGACTGTCGGCCGCAATGGCCTGCACAGGTACAACAATCAGGATCACTCGATGCTGTCGGCGATGTATGCCGCCCGCAACATCATGGGTGAAAACAACGATGTCTGGGATGTGAATGTCGAACGGTCCTATCACGAGGAGTTCGAGGCCGACAGCAAGAAGAAATCATCTCTGAAGAAGGGTTTTCGCAAAAGCACCGCCCTCTGACCTCCGGTCGGGGCGGACGTGATGTGCATCTTGCCCGGCACAGAAGCCGGAATTGTTCGCCGCATCATTTCTGCCGATGAATGATCCCGTCCGGAACTCGGCCCCGTGCCGCTGTTTTGCGATCAGCTTCGGGAGGGGGCAGAAGGCCGGGGTAGGCTGCCTGACCGGATCAATGAGCGCCGCGAATGGCCAACCCAGCCGATTTGTTTCCCCATATCCGCCAATGCCAACCGGTTTGCTGTATTGATGTCGTATCAGACGCGCAATCGATCCAATTGAGATAAAACTCGCAACCAGATGAGAATTACATGTTATCCGTAAATTGGTTGATTGAAGTGGCTTACATTCAGCAGGAAACCGGTATGGTTTTTACAGGGCACTTTGTGCCTGCTGTATTTTGATGAGTTTGTATAAGACGTGATGGTATTGCGCCTTTCAATAGTCCTGATTGTACTGACCGGCATTGTGCTGGCTGGTCAGGATGCGGCGGCGGTACTGGCGGCAAAGACTGCTCTGGCGGACGGGCCATCGCCATACTTCATCCCCGGTGACGCTCTGTTTTTGTATATCTGGACACCACTGGTCGTCCTGTCGGCGTCAGCGCTATTTGTTGCGCCGGGTCTGCTTCTGGCACTGGGAATTGCCGCGCCCGGGGACCGTTTCGAACACTGGCTACTCAAGGGGTTTACGTTTTCCCTGTTTGGTGTGCCCGCCGCTGCCGCGGCGGTGCAGGCCATCAGCGGCATTTCCATGACGGGTGCGGCCTTCAGCTTTCTGATTGTTCTGCTCTGCCTGCCCGGCATTGGCCTGGTTTCGGCCCGGTCCGGTCCGGATATTTTTCGGGGCAGGGGATGGGATGTCACCGGGATGATCATGCTGCCGCTGGCGGTGCTGATCCTGATGACGCCCAAGTTCTATTGGGAGGCGCTGAATGATGACGGGGCCCACAGTTTCCTGAACGCGATGCTGTTCATTACCCGCGGGCTGCCGTTCTGGCCGCCGGATTCCGGCGGGATCGGCGGATATCCGACCCCGAAGATGGTGACGGAAACCTTCCTGCAAACCGGGTTCATGCGGTTCTTTGGTCCTTACGAAGCCTCCATCCGCCTTGCCTATCTGCCGGGCGTCTCGATCCTGTTCGGGGTCATGCTGGGCTTTGTGCGCAGCCCGGACGGGCGCACCGATGTATGGGCCGTTCTGGGGCTGGGAATGGCGCTGCTGCTGTTCTCCTTCGTGATGGCGTTCAATCCGTCCTACAACCCCTATTTCGCCGATATCGCCCTGCCCATGACGCGCGAACCGATGATCCTGCTGGGGGTGCTGGGCTATATTCTGTTCTTTACCGAGCGGAAATTCGGCTGGATGGCGGTTGTGTCCACGCTGGCGTTGCTGACCGCGCCGAACGGCCTTCTGCTGATTGGCTTCTTCCTGATTTCCTGGTTCCTGCTGACCCGGCCCCTGCCGTTCCGGCAGGTGATCACCGGAGGGGTGATCGCCCTTGGCGTCGTGATCCTGGCATCGCTGCTTGAAATGGTTCTGCGGTCGTCAGGACTGACCAGTGCGTCCAGCGAGTTCAACACGGGCAGCATCCTGCGCCGCCTGCGGTTTGTCACGATCTTTGACACCGGACGGTTCCTGTTCTGGCTGCTGCCCTGCGGGATATTGCCCGGGCTGGCCCTGCTGGCGTGGCGCTGGCAGGACAAGCTGTCCAAAGCCCTGACCCTGACCGTTATCGCCTATGTTCTGTTCTTCTATGTTCAGGCCTATCGCATTCTGCCGCACCATTTCGCGCCCGCCGCAGTCATTCCGCTGATCATTTTCTGGCGGTTGCGTCCGGTTCAGGCCGCGACCGCACCGGCGCTGGCCTGTGCTTTGGCCGGGTTGGCGGTCAGTGCCTGGATCAGCTGGCCGGAAACTCTGCGCCCGTTTACCCAGACACGGGATCTGGGGCACCGCATCGCCATCGAGACCGAGGCCGCCCCGTTCCCCGATCTGGACGAGATGCGCGTCGTGCAGGCGCTGCTTGGTGAAGCCTTCCCGCCGATCTGGACGCAGGCCGAGATTGAAAGCCGTTACATGGCCGGCGGGCTTTCGGTTTACGTGCATGCCAGAATGCCGGCACCGGCCGGCACCGCCAGCGACTATTTCATACGCCCCGCATCCGAACCCCCGCAAGACGGGGAGACCATGATCGGTGAACCGGTCGAAGACCGGATCCTGGTGGTACGCGATCGCGCGGCTTACGAAAGCGACTTTGGGACCACCGACGTTCCGGTCAGCATTGCGCGTGTCTATCACGTGCCATTCGACACAATTTTCGGACGCGGAACGCGCGAAACGCTGTACCCGGTGTGGGATATCGCGAAAATTGCAGGGTTAAGATAGCCGATGTCTGTGCAACAATGTTTTTGCCCGAAAAGCCAAGAGCGGGCGGTTAAGTGGAGAACTTTATGAAGCAGAATCTTACCAAGCTGGTTGAAACCTATCCGCTCCTCCAGAAACCAGCCTATTTCGCGTATATCGGCGTGGTCAGCACCCGGAATTTCAGCCGACGGTTCGCCATGAACAATCTTGGCTATCTGCCCAAGCGCGTCTCGGACCGGGGACAGGACATGTGGGTGATCAACGAGGTCTTCAACGGCAAGCGCAACGGGTTCTTTGTCGAGCTTGGCGCCGCCGACGGGTTTTCCGATTCAAACACTTTCGCTCTGGAAAAACACTATGGCTGGACCGGGCTGCTGATCGAGCCCAATCCGGTCAATTACAACAAGATCATCAACTGGCACCACCGTTCGGCCACCCCGGTCCCGCTGGCGGTCGACCCCGAACCGGGTCAGCTGGAATTCATGATCGACGGCCAGCGCAGCAGCCTGCTGGTGGATGAGGCCGACAACATGACCGAGCGCCGCGCCGCAAAGCTGGCCCGGTTCCGGGAAAAGGGCAAGGTCGTCACGGTCGAGGCCGTGCCGCTGGACGAGGTGTTCGATCGTTACAACGCCCCCAAGGACATCGACTATTTCAGCCTGGATGTCGAAGGGTCCGAGACGCGGATCATGCGCGACTTCCCGTTCGACAAATACCGTTTCCTGGCGATGACAATCGAACGCCCGACGCCCGAACTGAACGAGTTGCTGTTTGCCAATGGCTATCATTTCGTGCGCAATTCGCTTTACGACACGTTCTACGTGCACGAAAGCAACCCGCGTTTCGATCAGATCGAGAAGCTGCCGTTCGAACAGTTGCCCGCCAAACAGTTCTGATCCCAACCCGATTGATCGGCAATGTCACGCGATCTGTCAGTTTCGCGTGACGCGCAGTTTCTGCTTTTGTCCCAGCACGTGATATTCGAACAGGCACCAGACATAGACGGTGGCCGAGTAGACGTAATAGACCTGATGATAAAGCAGGCATTTGAATGCAAACCACGGGCCTCCGTGGCCCGCCATCGTGCGCACCAGATCGAAATTGGCGACAAAAGCAGCAGCCAGCAGCAACAGGGGCAGGGGCCACGACCCCGGCCAGAAGGGCAGCACCAGAACCGACAGCAGCAACAGCCCGGCCAGCGCGGCCCGGATGCGTTCCGCCATCGAGGTGTTCAGATCATCGGTCAGCCCCTCGCGTGAAATCATCAGCCGCGACCAGGGCAGGGCGCGGCAGAAGATATCGGTGCTCAGGCTGTTGCGCATGGTCCAGACTTTCAGGTGCTTGCCCTGCAGCCGGGGCTCGACAAGGATGCGCCGCCCGGTTCCCGCAATCCGGTAGCCCAGTTCGATATCCTCGATCGAGGGGACTTCGTAGGTTTTCACATCAAACCCGCCAACCTCGTTGAACACATCGCGGCGGATTGCGCCGCAGCCGGCCCAGAAGGTGCGGGCCTCGCGCTGCGCGCGCTGATGGTGATAGCGGTGCAGCAGGTTCTTGTAGCGCGAAAACCAGGCCTGCCCGTCCGGCGCATCGTCATACGAGCCAAACACCGCCCCGACATTGTCTTCGGACATCGCGCTGCGGATATGTTCGGCCCCGTCCGGCCAGGCGATGACATCGGAATCGACGAACCACAGGATGTCACCCGTGGCATGTTCGGCGGCCAGATTGCGCGCCGCCCCCGGCCCGCCATTGACCGGCGTGGTCAGAACGCTCGCCCCCATTTCGCGGGCCAGCGCCGCGGTGCCGTCGGGGGACTGGTCATCCACCACCAGAACCTCCTGCACCTGACCGGTGTTCAGCATCCCGATCAGGGGGGGCAGGACACGGGGCAGCAGATGTTCCGCATTGTAGGCGGGCATGATCACGCTGATGGAAAGGGATTGGTCTGAAGTCACGTGGGGTCTCCGGCAGTGGCGCGCGGCGGTCCTGACCGCTGAACAAGAAGAAGAAAGGCTACCGTAAAGGGCAGCAGCCACATCACGCGCGCACCATAGCGGTCCGCGGGTTGTGAAACACCGCCGCAAACCAGCGCATTGACGGCAATTCCGATCAGGATGAACAGCGCAAACAGTTTCAGCGGCGGGGCAACCCGTCCGGGCCACAGCAGCAACCCGATCACGACAATCGCCGAGATCAGGTAGATCGTCGCGTGGATGGAATTGACCGGGCTCAGCCAGGGCTGATCGCGGGTCAGAACAGTATTGTCGAGAACCGCAAGCTGCGCCTCGGGCAGTCCCGAAAGCGATTTCGCATTTCGGATGACAGCCTCGTTCGGGATGGTCATCTTGATGCTGTTCATACCCAACTGCTCTGCCGCATTGCCGCCAAGGGCCAGGATCGTGCCAAAGGGACGCGCCGCCAGAACCTTCAGGAAGAAGGCACGCTGTTCGGCGGCCACGGCCTGCTGATCCTCGATCGGCATCAACCGGAAGGACCCGAGATTTTCAGAGCGTTCGAAAATGATGTGGGTGGCGGTCAGGCGGTAAGGGTCATCGGACCAGGACAGCGCCTCGTGCAGAGCGCAGGTCGCCAGATCGTCCCGGGGGCACACATCGTTGAGATAGGCCAGCCCGGGACCATCCACAATCAGCCGCGCGGTGATGTGAGGGGTGTAAAGTACCTCTTTTTTGGTGACGGTCTCGGCCGCGAATTCGAACGCCTTGCGCTCGGCAATGGCCAGAACGACCAGCCCCGCGACAAACGCTGCCGCAAGCCACCGCCCCTGCCCAAGGCGCAGCAGGGCCGCCAGTAGGGCAAAGGGTACCATCAGCACGGCAATCCCCAGATGCGAAGGGTGCAGCACAATGGCAAAGCCGGCCAGCGCCAGCGCCCCCAGCCATTCCAGCGGATGCATGTAACGACCCGCGACAACAACCGCCGCAATCAGGATCAGCATCACTGATGTGAAAATATCCGGCATGACATAGGCGACATAGAAAGGCAGCGCGGTCGTCGCGGCGGCCAACAGTGGAAGGCTCACCAGTTGAAGCGTGCTGCGCCCGGTCTGTGCGCTGCGCTGCAACACCCGCATCGTCAGCCAGACCGCAAGCAGCAGCATCGCCAGATGAACGATCGCAACCCCGCCCAATGCATCGGCACGCCAGAATGCGGCAACCAGCAGCGCATAGACCATCGAACGGGACCCGCCGGTCGTCTGGTCTTTTTTGCCGGACCCTTTGGTGCCGGCATTGCCAGTTCCGGCCTCCTCGCCATCCTGTTTCGGCTCGGGCAAAATCAAGGACAGCGCCGCATCGCCCTGCCGAAAATAGCTGCCGGTGTCGAAGTAGTAGAGCGGCCCCCGGTTGATCGCCAGAACCGACAGGCAGCCGATCACCGTCACGGCCAGCAGGACAAAGGCCCAAAACCGTCGGGACGATCTTTCTGAGGCGTCCTGTGCCGTCATTGCCGCCCTATACGTTCTTCACCGCCATGGCGGTCCGCTCGAAATAGGTGATCGTCGCCTTCAGCCCCTCTTCCAGCGGCACCCGGGGCGCCCAGCCCAGCTGTTCGCGGGCCCGGGTGATGTCGGGCTGGCGCTGGATCGGATCGTCCTGCGGCAGCGGACGAAACACCAGTTCCGATTTCGAGCCGGTCAGGCGGATCACGGATTCGGCGAGTTCGAGGATACTCAGTTCGACCGGGTTGCCCAGGTTGATCGGCCCGGTCACGTCCTTGGGCGATTCCATCAGCTTTATCAGCCCGTCGATCAGATCCGAGACGAAACAGAAGGACCGGGTCTGGCTGCCGTCGCCGTAGATGGTGATCGGTTCACCCGCCAGGGCCTGCATGATGAAATTGGACACCACGCGCCCGTCATCGGGGTGCATGTTCGGCCCGTATGTGTTGAAGATCCGCGCCACCTTGATCGGCAGGCCGTGCTGCCGGTTGTAGTCAAAGAACAGCGTTTCGGCGCAGCGCTTGCCCTCGTCATAGCATGAACGCGGCCCGATCGGATTGACGTGACCCACATAATCCTCGGTCTGCGGATGGACTTGCGGATCGCCATACACTTCCGAGGTCGAGGCCTGCAGGATGCGCGCACCCACCCGCTTGGCCAGCCCCAGCATGTTGATCGCGCCATGCACGGCCGTCTTGGTCGTCTGCACCGGATCGTGCTGGTAATGAAACGGCGAGGCGGGACAGGCCAGATTATAGATCTCGTCCACCTCGACATAGAGCGGGAAGGTCACATCGTGGCGCATGACCTCGAACCGGGGATTGCTCAGAAGATGACGCAGGTTCCCGCGCCGCCCGGTAAAGAAGTTGTCGACACATAAAACCTCGTACCCGCGCTCCAGCAGGGTGGCGCAAAGGTGCGAGCCCAGAAACCCGGCCCCGCCTGTCACCAGGATCCGTTTGGCGTCGAGATGCATGTCGTTGGGATCAAAATCAGGCGCGTTCATCAGCGTCCCCGGTCATTTTCACCATCTCTGGCTCACCACCCATCCGCATCATCTCCTTGCTAATAGGCAGGCACTGTTTAAACAAACGGCCGAACTGAAATCCCGATCGAGAATGCGTGCCTGAACTTGGTACAATAACAGTTCAACGCTACACGAAACTTCCCGTGCGTCGAAGGAGAAATATGGCGGGCCGCACGCTTGGGTGAATTTTCCATGTCAGGCGTGATCGAAGGCGATCTGAGGGAATTTTTCCGTGGACAATTGACCGCTCTGGCGGCGATTGTTTCCCAACTTTTCCAAAAGGATACGATCCTCTGGTTCGGAAAAAAGTGCCGCGAACATCTGCAAAACCCGGCGGGCGCGATCCGACTCGGCGCCTCGCAAATGCCAGATTCGCCGCATATTCGTTCACACAAGAGAAACAAACCTAATCAAATAGTCGCATTATGTTACACGATGCGCCCTAATGCCCTAAAAAAGACACATTTTTTCAGAAAAGCCTTCGCAATCCACGAAAGTTACGGTAAAAATTTTGAAGTTAGGTGCCACGCCAAAGATGCGTGTAATTGTGTGTACAAAGGTCGAGGGTGGGAATTTATGCTTAAATCTTTGAAAATGATGGCTGCGGGACTGATCGCAGCTGTAATGATGGCCGGATCAGCCAGCGCGCTGACAGTGGTGTCAGCTGGTAACAGCTACGACATTACGTCCGATCAACTCTTTATCGGAACTGTCGGCACCAATGGCGGCCCCGGCATGTACTCGGTGAACTTCACATCGCCGGTCGATCCGCTGAAAGGGACCGCGAACGCCTCGGTGACGATCAACGTTCTGGGTACGTTTACCGGCCTGACGATGAGCTGGGTCGACGCGGCAAACCCTGCCAATGTTCTGGCGACAACATCGATCCTGGGTGGTGTGCAGACAACGCTTCGCACACTCTTCAGCAGCGTGAGCCCGAGTTCTCTGAGCCAGAACCTGGTGTTCAGCTGGGCCAATTCGCAATCGGCAACCGGTGGTCCGATCACGTTTGACTTCGATGTGTCTGCTGTTCCGCTGCCGGCCGGTGGTCTGCTGCTGCTGACCGCACTTGGTGGTCTGGCGCTGACACGCCGTCGCAAGACAGCCTGAATAAGGTAAACGACTTGACCTTATGGGAAGGGGCCGCAGCGCGGTCCCTTTTCTCTTTGGTCTGTTCAGATGTTGCCGCCTGCGGCCTGACGCAGCATCCAGAGCATCCGCTGGCATCTGAGGCGGAACAACGTGGATATTGCCCGCAAAACCTCACCAGATGACGCGAGCTTGTCGCTGGACAGGACTTTCGGCGTATGCGCGACCGCGCTGGCGGGCATCGCCAGTCCGCGAAGTGCCCATCGCAGACGCGCACCAGCCCCGGTTCCGTTCAGCTGATAAGCCTCTTGCGTTGTCCGGCGCCATTTCGCCCTGAGCGCAGGCCAGTTCTGCCGGGACGGGTGACTGACCTGAAACCTGTCTTCGTAAATCAGGCTGTAGCCGCGGGCGACCGCCCGCATGGTCCATTCCCGGTCTTCCGATACGCCATTGATAAACCCACCGATCGCGTCGAACACATCACGCCGGGTCAGCAGATTGCCCGCACCGGAAAATCCCTGAACCTCGATATACCGGCGAAAGTTGAAGGCAAACACCGCCTCGAAGGCCTCGGCGCCATTGCGCGGCGGCGGGGTTTCATCAAAGACATCGACCCGGCCGCCAATCAGATCGGCCCGGTCGGCTATCTGACGCCCCACCGCCAGCCAGTCCGGCGCGGGAACACAGTCGGCATCGATAAAAAACAGCCGTGACGCGGTGGTCTCGGCCACACCGCGATTTCGGGCGTGGGCCGCGCCTTTTTGCGGCTCCACCACAAAGCGCACCTCGGGAAAGGCCTGCTGCATGTCATTCAGTGAAACGGGGGACGCATTGTCGACGACAATAATTTCCGTCCCCGTCAGATCATTCTCTCTGAGGGCCTGAAGGCATCTCTCCAGCCTGGGCAGATCGTTGTAATGGGGGATAATGACCGCGTCAGTAGCTGCCGTACTCATTGCCGAATGCCCCGCTGATATACCGGCATTTGTTCAACACGATCCCCATGACTTTCGTCAGCTCTGCCAACTGCTGCTCGGCAACATCGATGTGGTCGATGCTGGTCTCTTCGGCAGCCGCCAGAAGCAGGGCGCAATCGACATTTCTCAGGAACCCGTGGCTGTCATCGCTTGCCATCAGCGGCGGCGTATCGAACAACATGATATCGGGCTGGTATTCCGCCTCGATCTGCTCCAGCGTTTCGATCATTCGCTTGCTTTGCAGGATTTCCGCCGGGTTGTTTGTCGGCGTGTAGTTCAGGCCGAAAATCACGTTTTCCCCGTGGCGCAGAGCATGATCGTGAAAGGACACCTTCCCCTGAATGACGTCCGCCATGCTGTGATTGCCGGTCTGGGCCAGGATCTCGGCCAGCCCCCGCCGCCGCATGTCAAAATCGATCACGATCGTCCGCAGATCGTCCTGCCGCCCCAGGCTGAAGGCCAGATTGGCCGCCGTCGTGCTTTTACCACATCCGCTGTAGGGCGAGGTGATGGCCACCCGGCGCCAGCCGTTGGACCGGATCTGCTGCAGCATCTTGGTCCGCAGCATGTCATAAGGCGTGGCATCAGGACCGCCGCGATAGGACATCAGGCGTTTCCGGGATACGGAACGCGGATCAATTCTGATCTCGGGCACGGTCAGCCAGATATTGTCTCCGCTGCTTTCATCCGGATCAGGACCATGATCTTCGTGCGGCAGCTGCGGTTGATACTGGCGGCTTTCACGTTCCTCACGGGCTTTCTGAATCGCCTGTTGAAGACGTTCCATCACGCATCCCCCAATTTAGTCAGGACAGAAATCACCAATAAACCTCCAACTTTTCGATCACCCTTTCGGTAATCAGATCCAGGGGCAGATAGTAGGTATGCACGGCCCAGACCCCTGCGGACACGCTCACCAGGATCGCCAGGATGATACTCACCCAGGTTGCCCGCTGTATCATCACTTCGCTCTTGGAGCGCACATAAGGGATGGTGGCGATCGGCCAGACATCCAGCTTGTTGATCAGATCCTCGGGCCGGCGCGCGGCCTTGTTCAGCAGCTCGAGCAGGACAACCAGCCCCAGCCCCAGCGCAATGCCGAACATTGTCCCCCCTCCCGCAATCATCAGCCGGTTGGGTTTGGTTGGCGAACTTGGCACGGCGGGATGTTCGATCACCGAAATACGCTGCCCCTGCGAGGTAACTTCGATGCGCTCACCGGTCGAGGCAGACGCCAGGCGGCTGACCGCGGAATTATACTGGGCCTGGATGTTGCTGTGGTCGCGCTGCAGCTCTGCCAGCGTGATCGCATTGGCCGGAGTCTGATCGATTGTCAGAGTCACCTTCTTAAGGTTCTCTTCGGTCACAACCCGCTGGTCTTCAAGCGTGGCAATTTGTGAATCAAGCTGAGCCAGCTGAAGGTCGAGCGTCGTATTTCCCGTCTGCTGGCCAGACGATGCGGCAGTGGTGGTCTGTTCCGCTGCAACAACCTCTTCCAGGCGGTTGATCCGGGCGCGCAATATCTTAATCTGCGGGCTGCTTTCGGAATAGATCCCCAACTGGTTGTCCAGCTGGTTGCGCAACTGGCTGAGCTGCTGCTGCGCCTGTGTCTGCGGCTGTTGCCCGACGGGGGTGATCTGACCGGTCGTGCTGTAGATTTCCAGCAGTTTTTCACGCTGATCCCGAAGCGAGAAAACCTGCTGATCGGTTTGCTGCAAATTCGTCTGCAATGATGCCTGCTGTGCCATCCGGAATTGCAGGCTTGCGGGCAGAGCAGCGGAGTTTTCCTGCTGAAACTGGAGAATTCGCGCACTGCGCTTGTCGAGCTCGTCACTCAGGCGCTCGACCTCCTGTTCAAAGAATTCCAGCGTATCCGACGCCCGTTCCTTGCGGTAGGTCACGTCAAGTTTCTGGATTTCGGTCAGGTATTCGTTCAGCACCCCGGCTGCAATCTGCCCGGTTCTGCCTTCGAATGTGATGGTCATCAGGTTCGCCTGATTGCGACCGGCCACGATACGGACATCGGTTTTTGCCCGCAGCTCATCGACGATCTGGTCTGGGCTGGCGTCTTCCTGATCTGCCAACACCTGGAACTTGCGTGATATGTCCAGAAGAACCGGCCGTGTCAGCAGGCGCTGTTCGACGATCTGCAGCTGCTCGAACGCCGGTGTGGTGACGGTACTGGCGGCCAGACTTCCCGGAATCTGCGGCGATTCCACGATCAGCCGCATCTGCGAGACATAAGTCGGCGGCAGGATCATCGCGACTGTGACAGAAACCGCAGACACGATCGTCGCCACAACGAGGAAATACTGAAACCGTCTCAGAAAAATAGATGAATAATAGCGAACCGGGCCCATCTCAGACTGTCAGCTCCTTCTCAAGCGAATTGCCACCAAAGAAAACACCGTCCTGGATCACCTGATTGACCACGTCTTCGCTTACCTTGTCCGTTTCATTGGTCCAGGCATAAAGCAAGGCGAAATCACAGAACTGATTCACAAGACGCGGGACGCCGCGGGTCTGTTCAAAAACGATCCTGCATGCTTCTTCCGTGAATTCCTCGCCTGACCCGCCGGCAATCTTCATCCTGTGCCTGATATAGCGCTCGACCGAGGCTTGATCCATGCGCTCCAGATGAAAACTGGCCGCCACCCGCTGTGTCAGCTGTCGCATCTTGGGGTCCAGAACCATATCGCGCAACTCGGGCTGCCCGACCAGCACAAGCTGGATCAGCTCATCCGTGTTTGCATTGATATTGGTCAGCATGCGTATCTCTTCCAGCCCTTCGACCGTCAGGTTCTGCGCCTCGTCGAAGATCAGAACCACGCGCCGCCCTTCGGCATATTCCGAGACCAGGAAGTCCTGTATCTCGCGGAACATCTGTACATAGGTCGCGTTTTCCTCGATCGGCAGTCCCAGCGCGTGCAGCACCCATTGCAGCAACTCTCCCCGGCCGCCCTGCGCATTCGAGATCAGCCCGACCGTGATGGATTGCTCCATTTCACTGAGCAGATGCTGGACCAGCGTCGTTTTGCCGGCGCCGATCTCTCCGGTCAGCACGGTAATGGGCGCACAGCTCATGACGCCGAACTGCAGGATCGAGTAGCCCCGCTTGTGCAGGGGCGACCAATACATGAATCCCGGATCCGGAAGCAACGTGAACGGCCGCCGGTCAAGCCCGAAGAAATCTAGATAAAATCCATCGCTGGACGCCATTGCACCACGGTTGCCTTCTGCCTTGTCAAAACTAATACGGCCCCCCTGGAGAACATTCCAATACGCACTCTGAACCACCGGCAAACCTTTACGCAACACACATAATCACATGAACAAATAATACTTGGCTCTTACCCTGCCACAAAATCAAGACAGGGGGCACCACTAATACCTACTTGCCGTAAATTAACCCACCTGCTGATCCAATTCGTCACATATAGGGCGATTGTTTCCCTGAAACCCTTGAAAACCTGCTCAAAACAAATGGCGCGGCAGCCCCACGCAAACCGATGATCAGAACCGTTCCACGACCTCTGATCGGCCCGTTTTCGGACCAAAACCCCTCAAACCTTCGCATTGTTCTGCGTTCGCGAACAAATCTTCAATTCTCTGCGCCGGATTGCAGAAAAATTCTGGCGCCGGATGCCCCTTTCAGCCACTTATGATCGCACGGCAAGGGAGCTGATGCGCGAGATTAATGTTTTGCAAGCTGACTGGAATTTGTTAACACTTGGTTGCGGGTGTCTGCCTGATGAGTTTGTGAAGGCGGAACCGCAACCGACATAAAAACATAAAGTTTTTTGTATATAAGTTGAGGTCGAGCGTAGTTAGTTCCTGAGTTGTGTAGGTGGTTCTTGGGTATTCGTGTGTGCTGGGGGTTTAAATAGTGACAAGTCATTCGAAAGAGGTGGCCAACGCTGGCGCGGGCTACCACAATATTGCAGTTATGTCGGCCCCGACAAATAGTCCGGGGTTCTACAGAAGCACGGGCAAGCGCATTTTTGACATCGCGTTCGTGCTGCTGACCGCGCCCTTTGCCGTGCCGCTGATTCTTTTTCTCGCGATCTTCCTGGCCTGCCAGGGGGTTACACCGTTTTACTGGCAGGAACGGGTTGGCCGGAACGGCAAGGTGTTCAGGCTGCTCAAACTGCGCACGATGGTCCACGATGCCGAGGCGGTGCTGAAAAAACACCTCGCCAACGATCCCGCGGCGCGCGAGGAGTGGAACCGGAACCAGAAACTGCGCAATGACCCGCGCATCATCAAATTCGGCACTTTCCTGCGGAAATCCTCGATGGATGAACTGCCGCAGTTCTGGAACGTGCTTATCGGCGAGATGTCCATGGTCGGCCCCCGCCCGATGATGGTGAACCAGCAGGAACTGTATCCCGGCAAACAGTATTATTCGATGCTGCCCGGCATCACGGGACAGTGGCAGGTTTCCAAGCGCAACAATTCTTCGTTCGCCGAGCGGGCCCATCACGACGCCGAATACTGGAAAAACATGTCTTTTTCCTCCGATCTTTCGATCCTGATGCGAACGGTTTCGGTCGTTCTGCGCGGCACAGGCTGTTGACACCGGGGGCTGCCCCCGAATGTAGTTGATCAGAACCCTGTATCTTTCGCCGCCGGAAGCCCGAGTCATGACCGCATCTAGTAAATCCCGCTTTCTGATCGGCAATCGTCTGGTGATTGCCTTTCTGAGCCTTTCGCTGTTCCTGAGCGCCTGCGACACAGCCGAGGAACGCGCCGAGGCGCATTTCCAGGCCGGGCTGGAGCATCTTGAAAAAGGGGATATCGACCGCGCGCGCGTTGAATTCAAGAATGTCTTCAAGCTCAACGGTCAGCACAAGGAGGCCCGCCTGACCTTTGCGCGGCTGGAGCGCGAGCAGGGCAATCTGTCTCTTGCCTATGGTCAGTATCTGCGGCTGGTAGAGCAATATCCGGACAACCTCGAAGGGCAGCGCAGCCTAGCCGAAATTGCGCTTGAGACGGGTAACTGGGATGGTGTGCGGCGTCACGGCGCCGCGGCCGCCGCACTGGCCCCGGACGATATCGAGATCAGGTCCATCAACAATACGCTGGCCTATACGGATGCGGTCAGAAATGGCGACGCTGCCGGCCTTGAGCTTGCCGTGATTGCGGCCCAGGAGATGCTGGCCACCCACCCCGAGCTTCTGACTGCCCGGCAGGCCCTGATCGACCACCTGATCCGTCAGCGTGACTGGACCGGGGTGCTGGAACAGACAGCTGCGGCCATGGAATTTGCGCCCGAACATCCAAATCTCTATTCAACCCGGCTGCGGGCGTTTCAGGAACTGGATCAGCCCGCTGAAATCGAGGCATTGCTCAAGCAGATGGCGCAGGTCTTCCCTGACGATCAGGGAATCGAGCAGGTGCTGATTCAGCATTACATCGATCAGAACAACCTGGACGCCGCAGAACGGATGCTGCGCGCCGAAGTGGAACCACAGGCCGAAGATCACATGCCGGCCCAGAGGCTGGTCGCCTTTCTGGACCAGCACCGCGACACCGCGGCCGCAATTGCCGAACTGGACGGGATCATCGCGCAGGACGGACCCAATGCCTCGCGGTTCAAGACCGTGCGTGCGTCACTGAAATTCCGCTCGGGCGATGAAGAGGCCGCCATTGCCGACATGCGGGATCTGCTCAAGGGCGCGGAACGGACCGAACAGACTCGTGAGAACGAGATAGAGTTTGCCCGGATTCTGTTCCAGGCCGGCCAGTCCGAGGAAGCCCGGACCCTGATCGAAAAGGTCCTTTCCGAGGACGCCACCCAGGTGGATGCGATCAAGTTCAAGGCGTCCTGGCTGATTGATGAGGACAATATCGGCGATGCCATCGTGCTGTTGCGTGAAGCCCTTGGTCAGGCCCCCCGCGACCCTCAGCTGATGACGCTTCTGGCGCAGGCTCATGAGCGCAACGGCAACCGGGAACTGATGGGCGAAATGCTGGCCCTGGCGGCCGAGGTGTCCCGGAATGCACCGGAAGAGACGCTTCGCTATGCGCAGTTTCTGATCGCGGATGGCGATCTGGAAATCGCCGAACGCGTTCTGGTCGATTCCCTGCGTCAGGATACGAACCAGCCGGAACTGCTGTTCCTGCTGGGTGAGATTTACCTTGGAACACAGGACTGGGACCGTCTGGAAACGGTACAGCAGTCCATCAGCGAGCTTGATACCCCAGAAGCGCGGCGTCTGGCAAATGAGCTGAAGGCACAGAGGCTGGCTGCCCGGCAGCAGACCGATGACCTGACAGTGTTTCTGAACGAGCTGGCCGAGGATCCCGAATTCGGCCTGCCCGCCGATATCGCCCTGATCCGCCTGATGCTGGTGCAGGGCGAAATCGCAGAAGCATTCGCCCGGCTTGATCAGTTGCTCGAAGATGATCCTGATTCGTTACCGGTCCGGATGATCAAGGCCCATGCCCTGACCAGCAACGGAGAATATGACGAGGCCGCACAGATTTACCGTGCCGTTCTCGGGGAACGCCCCGACATTACCCGGGCATGGATTTCGCTGCATGCGCTGGAAGCCGAACACGGCACCCCGGACGCGGCCCAGAGCGTTCTGACCCAGGCGCTGGCTGCGCAGCCCGAAAATCCCGATCTGCTGATGCTGCAGGCAGCCGTTCATGAACGCGCCGGCGATCTGGACCAGGCCATTTCGGTTTATGAAACCCTATATCCCCTCAGCAACCAGTCTCTGGTCGTCGCCAACAATCTGGCAAGCCTGCTGACAACCCATCGCAGCGATCAGGAAAGCCTGCAACGCGCCCATATGCTGGCGCGGCGCCTTCGCGGCACCCGCAATCCCGTGTTCCAGGAAACCTACGGCTGGCTGTCCTATCGGCTGGGGAACTACGACGAAGCGCTGACCTATCTTGAACCTGCAGCACGCGCGTTTCCCGACCATCCCCTGGTGCTTTACCACCTGGGCAAGGCATATGTTGCCGTTGACCGGAAAGAAGACGCCTTGCGGGCGTATCGGGCCGCTCTGGAAACGGGGATTCCACTGGACGTTTCACCCTCGCTTGAGACTGAGATTGAGCAGATCAGCGTTACCGACAATCCGGGGCAATAGTGCCCCATGGCAGGCTTCGCTGCATTTCTGCCGCATCTCATAACCGTCGGACTCGTAAAGGATTGTTTCAGGCCCCACGAACAGGCATAAAAGAAAAAAACGAGAGATTTGAATATGCGGACAGTAATAGGACCATTGATCGCTTTCATCGCCGCCATGATTGTGGCGACCGGGGCGTGGGCGCAGGGCTCGTATCAGATCAAAGCCGGCGATGCGCTGCAGGTTGAAGTTCTCGAAGATCCCACGCTGAACCGAACCGTTCTGGTGCTGCCGGATGGTTCCATCAATTTCCCGCTTGCCGGCTCGCTTCGGGCAGCCGGTCGTTCGACCAGCGGGCTCAGCTCATCTCTCGCATCGGCGTTGTCCTCAAATTTCAATACACCGCCGACCGTCTTCGTTTCGGTCGCTTCGCTGGCGCCCCCTCCGCTTCTGGGCGGGCTGGCCGCAACCGGACCGACCATTGATGTTTTCATCATGGGTGAAGTCAACATACCCGGCAAACATCTGGCGACCGAAGGCACAACCATTCTTCAGGTTTTGGCGCAGGCCGGCGGCCTGACCAATTTCGCGGCCCGCAAACGCATCGAATTGCGCCGGGCTGACAGTAAAACAGGCGTGATGAACAAGTATACTTATAACTACAATGGCTCGGGCAGTGGCATCCAAGGCAGTACAGTGCTCAGACCCGGAGACGTTGTTGTCGTGCCAGCACGCCGCTTGTTCGAATAGGGGCTGATACAGGTGGGGAAATCGAAATTCAGGCTGTCCACCATGCTGGGGGGCGGGACGGCTCTTATAATTTCACTTACACCAGCGGTCGGGCAACAGGCCTCGACACAGCAGACAACACAGCAGACGCAGGCCTCGACGCAGCAAACGACCACGCAACAGTCGACGGTCGCTTCAACACTTGCACAGCAATCGCCCAGCCAGCAGCTTATTTCGCAGCAGGCGCTGAGAAACCCCGCGCGGCAGGTTGGCCTGCCGGCAGCGGGTCAGCAGACCGGCACCGGAACCGGCCTGACCGTCACGCTGGATTACCTGTCCTCGCTCAGGCATGACGACAACCTGCGCCTGACCGATCCGTCGCTTGGGTCCACCACCTGGTGGGAAAACACATTGGCGCTGGGGGTCCTGAACCAGACATCGGATTCAACGCTGAGATTCGATCTGTCGGGATTGTACCGGATCGCCAATGAACCGATCATCGGAACGGAATCCAGTTTTTCGGATCCACTTGCACGGCTGGTCTATCAGCGGACCCGCGCCAACAGCCGACTTGGCCTGCAAGCGGAATACCGCGAGAGGGATCTGTCCTTCAACCGTTCGCTGACCGATACCAACCTGGACGGTGTCATCGATGCCTCCGACGTCATCGGTACCATCGGCGATCAAGTCAACACACGCGGAAACCTGGATTGGGAGACCGGTCTGACCGATCCCCTGGGATTCCGGTTCACCTATAATCACCGCGAACGCAGCTATTCGAACACAATCGACCCGAACCTGTTCAACAACAAATCCGACGACTACACGGCAGCGGTTCTGTTTCGGTTTTCTCCGACTTTACAGGGGAACCTGACCCTTGATTACAGGGATTTCGTAGCTGACGACAACGTCCGGACCGACCGGCAGACAACCGTTGTATCGGTTGGTGGAACCTACAACATTTCCGCCATCACCAGTGTCAGTGCCAATATCGGCTACAGCCAGGTTGACGACACGCAACGCGCGAATGGCACAAATGACGTGACCGAAGATTACGTCTGGAGCTTTGCCTGGAACAAGATACTGCCGGACGGAAACGCCGATATTCTGTTTGACCAGACATTCGGCGTGAACGGTTCGAGGATCAACGCAACCGCCGGCCGAACGTTCCGGCGCGCCAGCGGGGTATTCGGTTTCAATGCCGGCTTCACCCGGGGACCGTTTGACGAGGTGACGCCGATCGGTCAGATCGACTACAGCTATCAGCTGGCCAGCTCACGGATCGGCGCAACGATTCAGCGCCGGGTCGGCACCAGCACACAAAGCGTGGAAACCCGGCAAACCCTGGCTTTCCTGACCTATGACTATTTCATAAACCCGGTATCCGGCCTGTCTTTCAGCGTCAATTTCATCGATCAGGAAGACGAAGGGACGGGTTCGGCCAATCCAAGACAGCGCGGCACGTTCAATGCCTCCTATACGCGCGCGATCTCAAGGGACTGGGCGGTCAATCTGGGTTATCAATACGAGATGGACGACCAGAACGGCTTTAAGGCGACCTCGAATTCGGTCTTCCTGACACTTGGGCGGCGGTTCACCCTCAGACCCTGATTTTTCCGGGCCGGGGTCACACCGTCAACAAAGGCGCCGGCTATCACTTATTGTTTCGGCTGCGGATCAAAATCGCGGGAGCCCGGGCCGTCATGATTTCGGGGCATGTTTTATTATGCATGATAATCCGTGATGCATCGTTTCGATTCGAAAGACAGCCGCGGCAATCTCCTTGAGGCGGCCCGGGGCGGACTGCCGGCCATAAGCTCTGCCGGGCTGTTCTGGTTTGCCCTGTTGCTGCTTGGATCAATGCCCATCTTCTGGATCGGGATCGTCTCGCTGGGGGCCGCGTGGAGCACCCCGGAATACAGCCATGGCCCTCTGATCCCGATCATTTCGCTGTATCTGTTCCTGCGCGAATTGCGGGACATGCCGCCACCCAATCCGGTTGTTCATGACCGCTGGCCCGGTGTGCTGGTGATCGCGGCCGCACTGATCATCGCCGTTCTGGGCAATCTGGCCCGCATCCCCGATATCGTCACCTATGCCATGATCATCTGGACCGGTGGCGTCATGCTGACCGTGTTCGGCTGGCAGCGGGGCAAATATCATCAGCTGCCTGTGCTGCATCTGGTGTTCATGCTGCCCCTGCCGCAGTTCGTCTATTGGAAGCTCACGATCTTCCTGCAATGGATATCGTCCGAGCTTGGCGTCTGGTTCGTGCAACTGGCGGGCGTTTCGGTCTTTATCGAAGGCAACATCATCGATCTGGGGGTCTACAAGCTACAGGTGGCCGAGGCCTGTTCCGGACTGCGCTACCTGTTCCCGATCCTCAGCTTCTCGTACCTCTTTGCGCTGCTTTACCGTGGCCCGATCTGGCACAAGGTGGTTCTGCTGGTGTCAGCCGCGCCACTGACCGTGCTGATGAACTCGGTCCGCATCGGCGTGATTGGCGTTCTGGTCAACCAGCACGGCATCGAGCAGGCCGAAGGGTTCATGCATTTCTTCGAAGGCTGGATCATCTTCCTGCTTTGCGTGGCCATTCTGTTCCTGATGGCCATCGGGCTGCAGCGCCTGGCCCCGAACCCGCAGCCCTTTGCCGAGACAATCGATCTGGACACCCAAGGGCTGGGCACCGTCGCATTGCGGGTTTTGGGCATCCGCGCCTCGGTGGCACTGGCCATCGCCGCCCTTCTGACGCTTGCGGTTTCGACCGCATGGACCCTGCGGCCCGCCTCGGAAGTAAAACCGATCGAGCGGGATCCCTTTGTTCTTTATCCGCGCCAGCTGGGCGAGTGGTCCGGCTCGACCACCAGCCTTGATCCCAATGTCGAACGGACGCTGGGTGCCAGCGACTATCTCCATGCCACTTATATCGACAGCGGATCGGGTGATTTCGTGAACATGTTCGTGGCCTTCTACAACAAGCAGACCGATGGTGACGGCATCCATTCGCCCGAGGTCTGCCTGCCGGTGGGCGGCTGGGAAATCTTCAGCCTTGAACCTTATGAGATCAACCCGGGCGACACGCCCTATGGCAGCTTCACCGTCAACCGCGCGGTGATCCAGAAAGAGCTTTCAAAGCAGCTGGTCTATTACTGGTTCGAACAGCGCGGCAAACGCATGGTCAACGATTTCCGCGCCAAGATGAGTGTGGTTCAGGACGGCTTTACCATGGGGCGCACCGATGGCGCGCTGGTGCGTTTTGTGACCCCGATCCTGCCTGGCGAAACCGAGGCGGACGCGGATGCAAGGCTGCAACGGTTCATGGAACCCAGCCTGAACCGCCTGCCGCAATTCGTACCGTTCTAGGCTTTTGAAGTGACGCGCAATGTGATCCGAAAACCGGTTCCCACTTTTCGGATTGCGCTCTAACCCTTCCAGATCCGCTTGTAGGCCGCGATCAGCGCGGGCACCTGATGCGGCCAGGCCATCTCGGATTCGACCCGGGCGCGGCCATAGCGGCCCATGACGGCCCGCCGTTCATCATCCGCCAGCAATTCGGCGATCCTGTCCGCCATATCCACCGGATCGTTGGCCTTTGCATAAAGCGAAGCCTCCTGCGCCGAAAACCGCCCTTCGGTCACGTCGAACTGAACGATGGGCTTTTCGAACGCCATGTATTCGAGGATCTTGTTCATGGTGGACTTGTCGTTCATCTCGTTCACCCGGTCCGGGTTCACGCAGACATCGGCGGTCGACAGGATCTCGAACAGATCATGGTCCGGGGCCCGGCCAGTGAAGGTGACGTAGTCCGACAGGCCCATATCGACCGATTGCTGTTGCAGCTTCTCAAGGCTGGGGCCACCGCCGACAAGGCAGAACTGGATATCGTCGCGGCCCTGCACCTGCACCAGATGCGCCACGGATTCCAGCAGCAGGTCGATGCCTTCCTGATCGCCCATCACACCGACATAACCCACCATATACTTCCGACCATTGCGCCAGGCGGGGTTCGGCGGCAGGTGCTGCAACCGGCTGAGGTCGGGGCCGGAACGGACGACAAAGACATCCTCGGGCGCCATGCCGCCGCGTTCGATGGCAATCTTGCGATAGCTTTCATTGGTGGCAATCGACACCCGGGCCGAAGCGAAGGTCAGCCGCTCGAACGTCTTCATCAGCTTCCAGAAGAACCCGCGCTTGTTGAACTTGGCCTCATACAGCTCGGGGTTGATGTCGTGGTGATCGAACAGATAGCGCACGCCAAACAGCTTGAAGGGCAGCGCCACCAGAAAGATCAGATCGGGCGGGTTGCAGCCATGGATGACGTGAAAGCCGCGCGTGAACTTGATCTTCAGCGCCAGCCAGCTTTCCCAGAACAGCGCCGCGCCATATTCCAGCAGATACCCCAGCGCGCCACTGGCATCCAACGGCAGCGGGTGACGATAGACCTTGATGCCCTCGTCTTCCCACACACGTTCCTCATGCCCCTTGCCGGTGGGACAGATGACCGAGACCAGCGCGCCTGCGGCGGCCAGCGTGCGCGCCTCCATCCAGACGCGGCGGTCGAAGGGCACCGGCAGGTTCTCGACCACGATCAGAACCTTCAGCCCTTTCAGAGGCTGGCTCTGGCGCAGCTCCTCGAACGAAACCGGCTGAACGGCGGGCACGGGGCTAGTCATATTCATAGGTTCGCACCACCTCTGTATCGCCCAGGTTCAGCTCGTTGATGATCCGGTTCGAGCCGATCACCAAGTCCCATGGCCCGGCCTCGGCTGTGGCGCGATCGACCAGCAGGCTGCCCACCGTCGGCAGGTGGGTAAAGGTATAGCCCAGGTTCTGACCGCGCAGATCGGCGGGCCTGATGGCGGGGTCGTAGACCGACAACTGATACCCTCCCTGCAGCAGCCGGCGGGCGATGTCGACATTCGGGCTTTCGCGCAGATCGTCGGTCTCGGCCTTGAAGGCCAGCCCCGCCATCAGGACCCGGCCCCCTTCGGGCAACCGTGCCATGATGTTCTGCACCTGATGGGTCTTGTGCGCCTCGTTGGTGCGCAGCAGGCTGTCGATCAGATGCGTATGCGCGCCCACCTCGCCCGCGATATGCTGCAGCGCGCGGACGTCCTTGGGCAGGCAGGACCCCCCAAACGCCCCCCCGGGGCGCGTGTAATAGGCCGAGATGTTCAGCTTGGTGTCCGAGACGAAAATCTCGTGCATGGTCTTCGCCGAAACTCCCATCTGCTGGCAGATGCGGCCAACCTCGTTGGCAAAGGCCACCTTGGTCGCGTGCCAGGTGTTGTCGACGAACTTGGTGATCTCGGCCTCTTCATAGGCGGTGTAGAAAACCGGCGCATCCAGACCTTCGTGCATCTCATCCATCACGTCGGACCGGCCGCCGTCACTTGTGCCGACAACGATCTTGGGCGGGCTGAAGAAATCATCCACCGCTGACGCCTCACGCAGGAATTCCGGGTTATAGACGATCTCGACCGCCTGCGCGGTCCGGTCGCCCAGAGTGCTGCGGAAAATCGGCTCGATCAACTGGCGGACGGTACCGGGACGGAAGGTGGAGCGATAGGCCACCGTCAGGGGCCGCGCGCGGTCGGGCGAGACGGCCCTGGCGATCTGGCGTGTCACCTCGGCCACGAAATTCATGTTGTGCGAGCCGTCGGTCGAGCTGGGCGTGCCGACACAGACGATGGCCAGATCGACATCGGACAGATCCGG
Source organism: Ruegeria sp. CG4 (assembly GCF_056537185.1). Taxonomy (NCBI): domain Bacteria; kingdom Pseudomonadati; phylum Pseudomonadota; class Alphaproteobacteria; order Rhodobacterales; family Roseobacteraceae; genus Ruegeria; species Ruegeria sp. CG4. The sequence goes on from NZ_JBQFRB010000014.1 coordinate 77,326, forward strand.
AATTTCAACCACTGCGCGGATCAGGTTCCGGCCAAGCGCATCCGTCAGCAGATCGGCCACCTTGGGTTCCTTGATCGGAGGCTGCCCGGCGTTGATTTCGGAAACCTTGTCGGCATTCACATCGACGCCGACCACCTCATGCCCTTCGCGGGCCAGACAGCAGGCTGCCGTGAACCCCACATACCCCAGGCCAAAAATCGCAATCTTCATACTGCTTTACCGTTTTAAAACTGGCAGGTGGCGTTCCTGCTGCTGCTCATACAAATATCAGGTGCCCTGTATTAAGCGCCCTTGCACAATCAGAGATCAATCTGGGAAACTTACAAAAAAATTACCCTGCAAAGTGCTGCATTTTTTTGACACGGAACAAGGGTGCACATTAGAAATCGGTTCAACATTCTGACTCAAAACGAAAATCATGCAATTTCCACTCGCAACGCACCAACATTCGTTTGAATATCAACTCAATCACCGGTTTACCAGTGCGGCGACTCCGTATGTTCAGGCGCAGCCTTGGCGAAAGAGGAAAGCGAAACAATTGTCTGCTATGCTGGTATTTGTCTCCAAAATGGAAAGATAGCGCTTTTGGAACACCCTAATGAACCAAGGTCAAACCGCAGCTCCGCCCTGGCGGTGGGTGCGGCGACTCTGCTTGCTTCGGGCTTGTTTCGGCAGGGGCTTGGGTTGGTCACGCTGGCCATTACGGCACGGCTTCTGACGCCGGAAGATTTCGGTGTGGCCGCGTATTTTCTGATTGCGACGGCCTTTCTGGAGATGCTGCAACGCCAGATCGCCATTGTGCTGATCCGGCTGGATGACGTCACACAGGACCACCTTGAGACCATTTTCACCTTTCAGGTGATATTTGGGGTGACGGTCGCACTTCTGTTCTACGCGTCCCGGCCTCTGGTTGCCCTTATCGGTATCCCTGAACTGGTTCAGCTTACGCCCGCACTTTGCCTGCTGGCCATTACGGTCGCCTTCAGAAGCCCGCGTTTCATACTTTTTGAAAGAACGCTTCGCTTTGGTTATGCGGCGGGCGAAGAAACTCTCATTCGGGTCATCTATTCGGTTACCGCGATTGCCCTTGCCTGGATCTGGCGCGACTTCTGGGCAATTGTCGTTGCCAACTTCTGCGCCCTGACAGCCCGCGGCGTCTGGACATTCAGCATGGCCCCGATGGTGCCGCGGTTGTCGCTGGCGCGGTGGCGCGACAGCCTGTCGTTCTCCACCTGGTCCCTGGGCGCCCAGATCGCGCAGTTCTTTTCCAAGAACATGCCGCAACTGATTATCGGCGCGACCCTGGGGCTGGCAGATGCCGGGATTTTCCGGCTTGGAAACCGCATCAGTACGCTGGTGACAACCCAGCTTTTTGCACCCATGCAGCGGGTAATCTATCCGGGTCTTGCAGATATCGCCCGCCATACGGACCGCAAGGACGAAGCGTTTATCCGGCTGAACGAACTACTCATCGCGATCGTACTGCCCATGTCCGTCGGCATGGCTTTGGTCGCCAATCACATCATCCTTGTTGTCTTTGGCTTCAAATGGCTTGCGGCCACGCAGGTGATATGGGTCCTGGCTCCGCTCAAGGCCCTTGAGACCCTGCAGGCCAATGTTCGGGCGGCAGCTTATGTCGAAGGATCAACGAAACTCCTGTTTGTCCGAAATTCCGTTCTGTTGATGCTGGTGTGCATTTTCATGTTGGTCGGCGTCAATTTCGGTTTCACCGGCGCACTGATCGCCGCTGGTGCGGCAAGCGTTGCCGCCATTGCAATGACACTGACGATCGCCAAGCGACACGGAACCCGGACTTTCTTCGGCCCGCTGACCGTGGCCTGGAGAAGCATCATCTCGTGTCTTGCCATGGTTGCGGTGGTTCTGTTCATTGGCAGCGCGTTTGGAACACCCGCCCATGTTGGCTGGGCTTTCGATTCCTGGGATGACGTCCCAAGGCTGCTTGTCATCTTCCTGACAAAGGTGCTGGCGGGAACGTTCACATATATCGCAACGCATCTGCTGCTTTGGCTGCTTGTCGGTCAGCCCGACGGCGTTGAAAAAGTCCTGCTTAAGTTTCCAAAGCGCCTTCTGAAGCATTACCTGGATTCAAAACCGGCAAAGCAGCGTTAGACCGATCCCAGGCCGGGACCCTGTGAGTTAAACTAGTAAATTGTGACAGATCATTCGATGTACATAGCCAGAGAACCGGACAGGATGGAACACGAGCAAAACGGTCAGAAGCCGGAATCATCGGTTTCCGATACGCCGCCCGCCCGTCCTGAACTGGATCTCAGTGTCATAATCGTGAATTACAACACCCGTGATGTGACGTCCAAGGCAGTACAGTCCGTGCTGGATCATTGCGGGGGTCTGAACCTCGAAGTCATTGTCGTCGACAACGATTCAAGCGATGACAGCGTCACTGCCTTGCGGACGGCCTTTCCCGAAGCGAGGATCCTGGCGGCGGGGCATAATGGCGGCTATGCCTGGGGCAACAATATCGGCATCCGGCAGGCGCGGGGACGCTATCTGTTGATCCTCAACCCGGATGCGCAGGTCTATGACGGAACGCTCGAACGCGCCGTCTCATATCTGGAAAACAATCCCGATATTGGCATCCTCGGCGGGCATGTCTCACTTGAAAACGGTGCACAACAACCCACCCTGTTCCGTCAGGTTTCCCTGAGCAGCCTGTTCTGGAACATTCTGGTACCGAACCGCATCATCCGCAAAACCCGCATGTTCGGAGATCAGCGCTATGCCTCGCGCGCCCGCGACACCGTACAGGATGTCGATGTCGTCGCCGGGTGTTTCATGATGGTGCCAAGGACCATCATCGACGCTGTCGGTGTGATGAATGACCGCTTTTTCATGTATAGCGAGGAATCCGAATGGTGCTGGCGGGTCCGGCAGGCCGGTCTGAAAGTGCGCTACAATCCGGATATCCGGCTTCTGCACTACGGCGCGGTTTCCACCGGGCAGACCTCGCCCTGGAAATCCGTTGAAATCGCCAAGGGGCATATTCTGTTTCTGCGCTTCTCGCGTGGCCCCCTGATCGCGTGGTTGGGAACCGGCCTCATGACAATCGGTGATCTGCTGCGGGGTGTCTGGTTCCTGCCCGTAAGCCTGATAAAGCCCCGCCACACAGGCGCCCGAGCCTGGCGGGCGCGGCTTGCGTTCTTGCTGGGGGCCCTGATCAGACCTCCGCAGGGGCAGGTGCCGCCGCAACCCGCCCCGGACATGATGACATGAAGAGCATGGCGAAGCCCGTGTTGCGCGGCATTGTCCACACCGTTCTCACCCCGCTTGAACGCCGGATGCTTGCACGGCAACCGGCCGCACGGTGGCCGCATGTCTTCATTCTCGGCGCCCCCCGATCCGGCACCTCGCTGTTTTACGAGCTTATGGCAACCGGCTTCGATTTTTCCTTTTTCTCCAACCTCGCACACCGGTTCTACAAAACCCCTCTGGCCGCCACCCGGATCGGAGGGAAACTGATCTCAGATCACACGCCTGTCTACCAAAGCGACTATGGTCACATTTCGGGGTGGGCTGCCCCGAATGAAGGCGGCTGGATCTGGCAGCGATGGCTCGAGGACGGCCCCTGGGTGGATGAACGGCACCTTACGTCCCTGCCCGTCGAGGAAATCAGGGCAACGCTGGCCGGCATGTCGGCCTTGTCGGACGCTCCGTTCATCAACAAGAACGTGATGCATTCAAATCGTGTGCGATTGCTGGACGCGTTGTTTCCCGGTTGCCTTTTCATCGAAGTGCGCCGTGATGCCAGGGACACGGCCAGATCCATCATCCGGGCCCAAAGGCGAAACAAGGGACCCGAGCGGGACCATGAGGAATGGTGGTCCGTCCGCCCCTCGAATGCAGGTGGTGATACCGACATCGAACGCGCCTGCCGGCAGGTTGTCGGCGTTGCCAATGATATTGAACGCGATTGCGCCCATATCGGATCAGACAGGCATTTACAGGTCGAATACGAGGCGCTTTGCGCCGACCCGAAACGCATCCTGACCAGTGTTGCGGCATTCCTGGAACAACACGGCGTACCGGCCACGCCACGCCCCGAGGGGCCGGTTCCCGAACAGTTCACCCTGCGGGCCTCCAAACCGCTTGAAGCGGAAGAAGAGGCCGCTTTGGACCGGATGCTGACCCCCCGTGCGGAAACCGCGGCGATCTGATGGGGGCTGGCACTCTCTCTCTGCGCCGGGTCGAGGCGGAAGACTGGCCCCGCCTCAGCGGCGGGTTCGAAGACCTCACCTATGAACAAAGCCTGACCTATGCGGAGGCCGCAGCCAGGCGCATAGGGGCAACCGCCGAATTTGTCAGCCTGCATGATACGCAGGGAACACCGGTGGCTGCGGCATGCCTCAGGATCAAGCGGGTTCCGGTTCTGAAACGCGGGGTCGCCTGGATTGCCGCCGGGCCATTGATCCACCCCAAGGGGGGCGACGCCCCCGATGCAGCCATGATCCGCGCAATCCTCTCGGACCTGCGCCAGCACGTACATGCAAGCGGTCATGTCCTGCGCCTGCGCTTCCCGGTCATGGCCTCCCCCTCAGACGACGCAATAACAGGGGCAGGGTTTCTGCCCTCCGAACGGGCAAGCTCATACCGGACGGTTCTGATCGACCCCGATCAGGACGACGATACCCTGATGCGCGCCCTGCACGGCAAATGGCGCAATCCGCTGCGCAATGCGCTGAAAACGGGAATGGAGTTTGAGACCGGCCCGATTTCGGACCTGTCCGGGCGATTTCACAAGCTTTACGAACAGGTACAGGCTGCCAAGGGATTCCAGCCCGATATTCCGCCGGATTTCTACTATCCGCTCGCGGGGCCGGATTTCGAGCACGACGTTCTGATCGCGCGCAAGGACGGTGCCGATATCGGCGCAATGACCATCGGACGCACCGGCACAAACGCTGTCTATCTGTTTGGGGCAACCTCGGACGCGGGGCGCACGCTCAATGCCGGGCACTATCTGATGTGGCACGCCATGTTGCATTGCCGGGAACATGGGATCAGGTGTTTTGATCTGGGTGGCATAGATCAGGATGCAAATCCCAGCGTCACCCGTTTCAAGTTGCGCACCGGCGGCACCGACACCACGGCCGCAGGACCCTTCGAGGCCTGGCCAAAGGGCCCCATGGCAAGCCTGATCGGCCTGGCCGAAACGCTGCACGGGAGGCTGAAGCGCTGAGATGGCACGACGGATCGGTCTCAATTTTCACGGCATTGGCTCTCCGGCCCGCGACCTCGAAAAGGATGAGGCCCCCTATTGGTTGTCCGAGGCGCAGTTTACGGCAGTTCTTGATCGCGTCGCCGCAGCCCCCGATCCGCAGGCCTTTGTTCTGACCTTCGATGATGGCAACCTGTCGGATTATGACATCGCACTTCCGGCTTTGGCCGAACGGGGGTTATCCGCAAGTTTCTTTGTGCTGACCGGACGGCTGGACCAGCCCGGGTCCCTGGGCCGTAGCCACATTTCGACCCTGCTGGATGCGGGGATGCGTATTGGCAGCCATGGCATCGCGCATGTCGGCTGGCCGGGGCTGGATCAGGATGCGCTCGACCAGGAGCTTGGGCAATCCCGCAGTGTACTGCAGGACATTTGCGGCCTGCCCGTTACCGAGGCGGGTATCCCCTTTGGCCTGTACAACGCCCGTGTCCTGCGCGCGCTGCGCCGCAACGGATATACGGTCGCATTTTCCAGCGATGCAGGACGAATGAACGACCACAGCTTCCTGCGCGCCCGCACGTCCCTGCGTGGCGATATGACACCAGCTCAGTTCGACGACATTCTGGCTGGCCGTATGCCGCCGGCAAAGCGGTTGCGCCGTACGCTTGGAATGACAAAGAAGCGGCTTTTGCCGTTAACCTGATCGGGCATACCCGAACTTGTCCAGAATATGCCCGAGTTCCTGCTCGATATAGGCGATATGTTCGGGCTCCAGTTCATCCTTCCACTGGCCGCTGCGGCCACTGCGGATATGCGCGCGTTCATTTGGTTTCGTCGCGGACACCTTGCTGCGCTTGCCCGCCTCGAACAGACGCATCAGCCGGACGCCCAATTCATGCGCCCTGCCGGTCAGCCCGAGGAACGCGAAAATCTCCGCATAGATTTCGTCCCGGCGGGGGCCCATCAGATCACCATACTGCACTTCAAGAACATCCGGGTTGGACAGATCCCAGTTCTCAAGATTCTCGCGGCTGAAATAGATGAAGTGGCGGATCTCCATGAACAGCCCTTCGGTCTTTCCGGCAGCCTGCAGTTTTTCCTGATAGGTCTTGCCGGTCTCGTCCGGCACATGGGCCCAGAGTTCATTTGTCCACAGATGGTAGTGATAGGACGATACGATCATGTCGCGTGGATCGCGCATGATATGTATCCCCCGGTACGGTCCGATCTCGGCCAGAGGCGTCCGGCTGTGCGGCGACAGGAAAACACGGGTTTCCGGTTTCGGAGGGCCCTTGGAAATATCCTCGAACCGCACCCCAAGTCCAAGAGCCAGCAGCTTGAGCACCGCCTTGAAATAGGTGGTCATGGCCTTGTGGTGCGTTCCGACAAAGATCCTGGTCCGGCTTTTGGCAAAGGCCCGTTCACTGAACCTGCAAACCAGCAGCAGCGGCAGCATCTGCCAGAATTCCGGATTCTTCAGCAGCCCATAATTCTTGCGGATCGAAATGGGAACCTGAGTAACCTTCTTGCGCAACCGCGAGCGTTTCGGTTTATGCCCCAGACCGGCATCCGTCATCACCTTGCTGTCCTGAACCGTCATCTGGCTGGCATCCCTCATCTCATTCAAACCGGGTATACCTGATCCGCCGCTCGCGCCCGGATACAGGCTCTGACTGCTCCACATCGCTTTCGTCCCGGGCATCAATGAACCAGATGCCCGCCCCCAGAATGAACATCAGCAGACAGAAGATCGCGTCCCACAGGTGCACTGAAATGGCCGCAACGCACATGCCAGCCAGTGAAAAAAGGTACCCCAGCCGATAACTTGCCAGCCTGCCGGTCAGAGGCGCCCGGCCGACATCGCGAAAAATCAGAATGACCGGGGCAAGCAACAACACAAACCCCAGGATGCCATTTCGCATCGCAAGCACCAGCCAGAAATTATCCACACTCGCAAGCATCCATCTTGGGCGGGTCCAGTCATTCAGACCAATGCCAAACACAGGGTTGCGCATGATGTCATCGGTGACGTTGTTGAAGATGTGAATCCGGTTCCATGCCGTTGACGGCTTCAACGTCAAATATGATGCAAATATCTGTGCCGGAGACCGGTTCGAAAAAATTTCAATGAACACGTACATGCCCGCAAACATATAAAGCAGCAGGTTCCATTTCTTTTTGACCGTGGCAAGAACCGTCGACCACATCATCAGTGCGAACTGTACCGCCACCGACAGCCATGCTCCCGAAGACAGCGATGAGAATACGGCCAGAGCAACAAGGCCCACTCTTGGGAGCTTGTAGAAAATGCTCCGGTCATACCCCAGAACATACCACGCCAGGGCAAATACCGGGCTACAGAACAGGCCATACAGGATCGGATGCGGCAACGATCCCTGTGCGCGATACAGACCCAGTCTCGGCTCATGTTGGACGGTTCGGTACACATCGCCGAAATTGCCGAAGAAATCCAACAGGATGGACCGGTTCGTATTGTTCTGGTGAATGCTGAACGGGAGCATCAGAAGGACGGCAATAAACAACCAGAGGGTAAAGAACCGGAACGCATCCGCATCCCTGATCACCCAGCGTGCAATGAAGTAGGGCGACAGCGTCTCGATGATCCGGATGCCGATAAATTCCCATTGCGAAAATCCGTGATTGACCAGAATGGCCAACGCGCCCCACAGCGCAAAACATACCATCAGGATATCGATTGCGCGGATCCGGTCGCTTCCGTCAAGCCAGCGGATGATCGCCGGGAAAAACAATAAAATCAATATGATGCGGTATCCGCCTAGCCGCAGCCCGGCCACATCAAAATAATAGGGCAGGATAAAGCCAAGGATCAGGGCGGGCACAACGAAAAGCGCAGGCCCGGTACTTTTTGCACCGCGCCCTTTCCGTGACCTATGCTGTATTTCTGCCTGCGTTACCAAAACGCATCCACTTCCTGTATGAGCTGCTCGTTTCGGTTCCACTCTGATGTCCAATGCGCCCCGGACACCCGCATAAGAGTATACCGACACCACCGTCCTGCTCGCAACGCAGAACTGAATCGCGCCGCTTACGCCCGAACCCACCTCGAACAATGGTTACAAAATCACCGTTTTGTTTCCAGTTTATACCTGCTGAGCAACAGTGTCCGTGAATGGTATTTCACTTTTCGACTGACGTCTGGCGCCACATCAAATTGGCAGCTAAAACACCAGCGGGGGACGATAGGAGCGATTAAATTGGCGAGAAACCCTTGGATTTTGTTTTTTGTATCTCTGGTTAAAGTTAAAAAGCTCCGCAGCCTGGTGCGCAAGCTCACCCGAAAAATCGGAAAAAAACAGCCAGATGGCTTTGAAGCCGCAGTCCCGCGAACAATTCCGCGCAACATCTGGATGTTCTGGGACAAGGGCATCGACGAGGCGCCGGAAGTCGTCAAAATGTGCATCGCGTCCTGGCAGGAAAAAAACCCGGATTGGACGATACGTGTTCTCGATCGGAATACGGTCAAGGATTTCGTCGATCTGCCTCCGTTGTCGCCAGAAATGTCGATTCAATCCTATTCCAACATCCTCCGTTTCAAGCTGCTGAAAGATCACGGCGGCGTCTGGGCGGACGCGACGGCCTTCTGCATCAAGCCGCTGGACGAGTGGTTGCCGATTGTGGGGCAGCGAGGCTTCTTCGCCTTCTTCTGGACCCCGGAAACCCGCTGGTTCACCTGGCCCGGATATACCCGCGAGGTTGCAACCTGGTTCCTGGCCTCCGAGCCCGGAAGCCCGATCATGGCGGACTGGTACAGTTACAGCATCCGCTACTGGGAAAACCGTCAGAAACCGCATCTCTATTTCTGGTGCCAGACACTCTTTGAGCTGTTGATCTACATGCGCCGCCCCTTCCGCCGGGCCTGGCGTGAAGTTCCCAAAATCGGTTGTTTAGGGCCGCATCTGGTCCATGACTGTATCATTCGCAACCGCGACACCGCCCGAATAGCCCGCATTCTGGACAACGGCGCGGCACCGGTACAAAAGCTGCGCTGGCAATGGGATGAGCAGAAACTGGCAATTGCAAAATCCCTGCTGCATGTTGATGAAACCGAGCCTGTGAAACATCCAAAGGCCGTTTGACCTTTCCGCAGCTCAGGGCATCCGGAGCAGCATCCCCGGATAGTCACGTTCGATCCGCTGCAGGTCCTGCGCATATTTCTGCTGCAGGGCGGCGGCGGTCTCGGGCCGGTATGGGTGGAACGGAGACCGGCCGGATCCGGCAGGCAGTTCTTCGTAGTAGATGCGTTTGACGCGGGCGCGCCGGTCCTGAACCGACAGGGACCTGTCCAGATCTTCCGCCTTGCGGATCGCCTCGTGTGATGGCGAGGTCGTACGCGCCGGCGGGGGCAAGTCCGGGAAAGCTCCGACATCCCGACCCGCGAATTCCGTCAAAATCTCCTGCCAGTGGACCCGGTATTCCTCGTGCTGCCAGACCTGAAGGCTGGCGTTGGGGAAAGCGCTCAGAAGCCGCTCGATGAGGTCGGGCCAGCTGGGCGGCGCATCAAGAACTGCGTCACCGATCCGAGATGCCCATTCCGGTCTGGGTGCGAAGGTCTTGAGCATCTGCGCATAAGCAGATGGCAGCAGCTTGTCATAAGCCCGGATACCGAGAAAGAGTTTGACCGAAGCCCCCCGTGACAGCGCATTCACAAGATGCGCACCGCGAAACGACGGGTAGAGACCGGGTGCAAGCAGATCGTCGGAATATCCAAGCAAGTCTTCATCCGACAGCATGACCGCTTCAGCGCCATTGCGCAAAGCATCAATGTGACGCCGGAACTGATAGGCCAGCGGCGCGGACCAGAACCGCCGCCGCCAGTGATTTGGGTTGGCATAGCGCCGTTGCAGCGGGCCGAACACCTCTCTGGGAATATAGTCGATACCCTTTTGCGCCAGCTGATCCCGATGCGCGAGCAATGTGTCCTGCAGATGCGTCGTCGCTGTCTTATGCGCCCCCAGATGTATGCGCCATTCCTGTACCGGTCGCACCCGCCCGCTCCAATTTCTACCCGAACCTCAAGTCACGCAGCCACATCTGCCAGAACCTCCTGATACAGCGCAATATCAGCGGCGTAATATTCCCGGACAAAATCCTGCAGGTCGGATTCGTGGAAAACCGGATGCGGCTGCGCGCTTCCCGGTTTCATCAGCACGCGCCGGGCCGAAACGCGCAAGGTTTCATGCACCGGGGCCGGCAGAATCCGCCGGGCCAGCGCACTGCCCTTGTATGTGGCGTGTTTCAGGGCCGGATGGCGAAACACGGTCGTCTTGTTTGCGTGCCCGATTTCCAGCGCGTCTGTGCCGATATGCCGGGACAGTGCCTGAACCAGAAGATCAAGCCGCTCGACCGGATAGAGGTGCCGCACCAGCCGTTCCCCATTGAGCCTGATGAAATCGGACTGCCGCGAAAAGTGAACGTAATCGGGCGCGATCACCTTGGGGCCGGACTGCAGATAGGCGATGACCTTTTGGGTTTCGCCGCGAATTTCCTCATCGCCGAGTTGGGCGAATTCCTTGCCCAGATACATCTTGGCCCGCTGCGACATCGCAGACTGGAACCGCCGGAACGGATCGCGCAGCAAAGCATAGCTTTCGTATTCCTGCAGTTTCCGGAACGCCTCGGGGTCCAGATCACGCAAAAGCGCAAGTGGCAGATGGCGGTAATCGACCTCGCCCAGTTCCGGGTGGCTCTCGACCTCTTTCAAAAATCTGACATCTGCGTCGTGAAAAGGCAAAACCGCATTGCGCACCGATGTGCCGGCGCATTTTGGTATGTGAATGAACACAAAGCGGTGACGATCAGATAAAATCATAACTCAAAAACCCAAAACTCTCTGCACTGTCTGAACCCGTTATCCTGAACGCACAAGTCCACACTGCGCATACCCTTGAATGCTATTTTGGCCGGGTGCAAGTTTACACCCGGCCAACACGCTTTTTTCTGTCTCTGCACGCATGCAAGACAGTGTATTTTTAGGCGCCCAGCCAATCGTCAGGTGTAACCGGCGAGTCGATGAAGGCAACGTCGTCATCGACGGCAAAGTGGCTGATTTCACCATCCACGTTGTACTTGCGCGTTGAGCCGAGGTTCCATCCCCATTGCTTGCCACCATGCGCATCGACAAAGTCGAAATCCACGGAGGTTTCCTCCAGGACCAGAACATCGTCGACCAGAACCTGCAGACGATCCGCCGTTTCATCGACAATGAGTGTGATCTGATGAGTATCGGTGTCATTGAGACCGATATTATCGACCCGGAACCCTTTGCTGAACTTGGCGTCATTGTTCTGAACATGCGCAATCAGTCCGTCATCATCCAGGGTCAGACCCACGCGGCCCTTGTTCCAGACCAGGCGCTGCTCGCTGCCATCCGCCTGATCGCGGGTAAATTCGACGGTAAACGCCAGCTTATCCGAAGACTCAAACTGCTGAAGGCGGCCAAGTTTCACGGCATCGCCCTGCCCGTCAAAATGAATGGCCGGGCCAGAAGCCGTGTTCACGACCGAGGCATCCCCCAAAAGATCCGCTTCGCCATTGCCGGGCAAACCTGCGATGTCCAGGATAAAGTCATCGCACACCGCCAGCAGGTTGCTGCCGCCCCCTGTGCCGCCGCTATCGGGCTGGGTTGGTGTCGTTCCGCT
>NZ_JBQFRB010000015.1:0-77073 GCF_056537185.1 Ruegeria sp. CG4
CATCAATATCTCAACCTGCCGCAACTTCGAGACAATCTCTTCCGGCTTCGGTCGCTTGTTCGCCATGTGGTTCCTCCGTTTTCTTAACCATCACGGTGGACCACTTCAGAGGGGGAGGATCAGAACACCAGTCCCGGTCGCTCCAGACCCAGCCGCCGTCTCAGTCTCGCGAAGCCCTTAGTGACATGTGCCACGGTCAGGTCGGGGAACAGAGGACCAGATGATGGTAGCTGCCGGAACGTCTCATCCAGCACCGGGTGAACCGGCACCAGTCGCTCCGCCGCGTCGGTCTTCAGAAGTCGCAGTTGGTTAGGTCGAACATGAACGAACGCGCCGAGGTTGCCTTTGGTCACGAGGTCTTCCCGAAGCAGCCCGACCGCTTCCCCTGCGCGCAGTCCTGTCAACAGGCAAGTCAGCAGAACGGAATGAAGCTCAGGATCACGAGACGCCAGAAGTCTGGAGACCTCATCGTCAGTCGGCACCGCATAGGGTTGAGGACGCACTTTCCGATCGAACGGCACCGTCCGGAACGAGTTGACCTCCAGATGCCCCTCATAGACCACCCAGTCGAGGAAGTGATTGACCTGCGACCAGATCCGCCGCTGGGTTCTGGCCTTAATAGTTACTGATCCCCGAGACGAGTAGGTAACGAGTTGGTCCAGGGTCAGCCCGCGTGTCCGTTCCAACTTACCGATCATCGGTGATAGCTGGGCTATCGCTGACAGGAACTCTCGCCCCTCCGCCCGCGTCAGACTGCATATCGATCGGTCACCATATCGGCTCGTGAACAACCCCACAGAGTATCGGACCGATTTGAACCCGCTGGGTCGTAGTTCGTTACTGCGCCGGGAGAGATAGGCGCGGCTCAGGTCACGAACCGGCACCTTAACCGGCGCAGATGGTGTGGTGAAGGCAGACCGCTCCAGATTGCATCCAGAGCCCTCCAGAGTGGCCCGGAGACGCAAGAGAGACGACTCTGGCTGGTTGAGCCAATCAGGAACGTCAGCGGTGCTCTCTGTGGCAGACAGGGCGTCCTCTGCCTGGCCACGGACTTGCTCCACCAGTGTCTCGAAGCGGGCATTGACTTCAGCGGCTCGAACACGGGCGGTGTTACGATCCCCGGTCTTCAGGCTCTGCTTCAGCGCCTGAGCGCCCAGCGCGAGAGCCACGTCAACGGGATAGTTGCGTCTGAACAACCACGTATGGCCCTTCAGATAGGCATAGCGAATGTGAGCAGACATGGGTCTCCTCCTTTCAGTGTTGATTGCTAGGGATTGCCGTTAGGCGTCAGGGACGCGCCGGACGATCATCTCGAGGGCCGGTTCGCCGTAGGTACCAGCCAGTGGGCCGGTCACAGCAAAGCCGGTCACGCAGTCTTCGAACACCTCTTCCACGCGGAACAGATGTTCAGGGACGTCATCAAAGGCGCGGATGACCACGACGTCACCGGGGTTCAGCTTCAGCTCAGTCATCGTCGGACCTCCACGTCCAGAGGACCGCCAGCAGAACCAGCGCCGAGACAGCGGGATGGGACCGAGACACCACCCAGAGCATCGTCGTCAGGACAGCCTTGGGCGGTGGGTGCAAAAGAAAACCCCCGACGAGAACGCCGAGGGCAGACAGGTACTTCATGGATCAAACTCCTGCAGTTGCTTCTTTATTTAGATGCAGGAAGTTGCTCGGTTTTCGGGGGAGCGGACGTTCAATCAGTCTGGACGAGCTTCTGTTAGGCGGACAAAGCGTTACTAAAGCTTTCAGGGACCCACAGATCCTAGCAGCTCAAAGTGCTCGATGCTGGCCGAGGCAATCAAATCTCGCTCCTCGGGCTCAATCCGCGCTTCGAGCCAATTGTCGCCCGCGAAATTTTTTATCGAATCCAAGTCGCGCCAGAGCATTGTCATGCAGAATGCGTTCGGGTCGCCCCTCCAAGGCTTTCCGGCTGCCACCCAGATCAAGCCATCCTGGCTTTTCACAAGAGGCAGTATTTGATCGCGAAAAATCGTCTCAAATTCTACGGCCTTGCCTTCGTGTACGGTCAATCGGAACTGGCGGAGCAGCATTCGAGTTCCTCCGGATTTTTGGTCTTAACAATAATAGCATACTGAGACGATCGTTTTGGCTCTCTGCGTTTATCGACCGGTACCAACTGAACGTCTGCTCTACGCCCAACAGAAGCTCGCAGCCGACGTTTCTGTCTTTTTTCAGAGTGAAACCAAGGGTAGTTGGCGAGCGACGAGCTAATCGTTTTCAACGATTGCCGTTGGAAGGCCTTGCTCGACCCAATCTGGATACCCACCGGCATAGTACCGAGAATCCTCAAAGCCCCAGAGGTGGGCCTTTATTGCGGCATACGCAGAATATGGGCAATGTGGCCCATGGCAGCTGAATACCATAGTGTCATCAAGTTCCGCTATTTCCAAAAGCGCGTCTCGTGACAGACCAACTAACAGCGAGAAGTTGAAGGAATTGGGTATATGCCCGGCATTAAAATCCAACTTCGCGCGCACATCGACGAATTTCGCTGCGCCTTGTTCCCAAAGAGTATGTGCTTCTTCAGTATTAATACGAGAGATTGATTCAGGGTAATATAAACCTTCATCACGTGTCATTTGGTCTGCGACATCATCGTAATCAATGTCATTGCCAGTGCTGGGTGGTACCCCGGCTTTCAAAACGCCCTCATACAAATGTCGGCGATAATCCGGGTCGTAACCGTACATGTCACCGTACCACCAGATAAGGCTTTCTTCAGCCGTGAAGGGATCATAAAACGACGGCAGGGCAAGAGCGTCGTACTGCTTTACCAGATCAGGGACTTCCTCTAGCCGCTCCAAGTGACCAAGCGCGGATACTAACGTTGTAATATCGGCCACTATGTCAGAATTGCGGTTGAGCACGCGTCGCATCGTTGCCACGACATCCTCATATTTTTTTTGGTGAAGCTGGGAAACACCCAGTTCGCGCAAATAGCGGGTTGGTTCAAGCGGGTCAAAACGCAAAGCATACTGAACCGCCGCTTCCGCTTCCGACGCACGCCCTGTCGCGTTAAGGACCTTGGCTTTTACGAGATGTATGTCAGGGTCATTTGGCGCCAGAGCCAACGCTTTATCTAATTCCTTATATGCCTCATCGTGGCGGCCCTGCTCCACAAGAATCTCTGCCTGAACCGAATATGCTAAAGCCGATGGTTCCTCCATCGCTTTTTCAAGGCTTCTTTCCACTTCTTTCCAAGACCGTTCAAACCCGCCACTCATGGCCAGAAACCAGACACTCTGAACAATTCGCCAATGGGCCGCAGCTAAGGCAGCATAAGCCCTGTGGTAATCGGGATCGATTGCGATCGCGTCTTCAAATCTGGAAATCGCGCTCAAGGTGTCATCAGAATTGCCACTGCGCAGAAGTTCAAGGCCGTACAGCAGCGAGTCATACGCTTCAGGATGTTCAGTTTCTGTTGTTCCAAACTCCTGTTTTTCTTTGGCTGTCAATTGAACCGCCAATGCAGATGTTATTTCTTCTAGGACCTTGTCCTGAAGTTCAAAAACCTGCTGAACATCACTGTCATATCGGTCGGCCCAAATATGATGACCGCTCAAGGCATCGATCAACTGTGCATTTACACGGACTTGATCTCCTGCTCTGCGCAGGCTCCCTTCAAGGATGTATTGTACCCCCAATTCTTCAGCGACCTGCTGGGATTTCACGGCCTTGTCTTTGTATGTCCAACTTGAATTTCGTGAAATTACGAAAATGCCAGACAGCTTGCTCAAGTCCGTGATCAGGTCTTCGGTGATCCCGTCTGCAAAAAATGCGTGTTCTGGATTGTCACTAAAATCGTCGAACGGAAGTACCACGAGTGAAGGCTTGTCCGGCAGAGGAAGGGCCATCTGATCAACTGAGGCAGGATCGAATTCCGGTTTCCATGGTCGCCAAATCATTAGTGCAAGCAAGAGGATGATCGCAGACATTGAAATGCCTACCTTGATTGGAAAATTTCCAGAGCTTGAAACAAGCGGCTTCCCGCCCGGCACCACCCGATACACCCTGACAGGAGTGGATATGTTTTTTACTCTCTTTTCTCCTAGATCTTCATAACCAACTTCCACGTTCGCTTTGAGGTGATCGTAGGCTGTGCCGGATACGACCACTCCTCCCGGTGCGGCCAATTCTTCCAGCCGAGCCGCGATGTTGACACCGTCTCCGTAGATATCCCCCTCGTCGAAGACTACATCGCCAAGGTTGACCGCAACTCGATAGCGGATCTTGCGATCTTCAGGGACATGCTCTTCTCGGGTTTTCATGGCTTCTTGAATCGAAACCGCACAGTGAACTGCCTCTACGACACTGGGGAACTCGGCAATCATTCCGTCCCCCGTTAGTTTTATTATATGACCTTTATGGGTGTCTATCTTGGGGTCGATGAGTTCGATCCGGTGTCGTTTTTGTCGCTCAATGGTACCTGTCTCGTCGGCCTCCATCAGGCGCGAGTACGCAACCATGTCGGCGGCGAGAATGGCAGCAATCCTACGCTCCATGCTAATCCTCCGAGTTTGAGGATAGCAGAAAATGAAATGAAATTCGACTTTAGGCCTGTTTATCGCATTCAACCGTCATTGGCCCCGCCAGCGCCTGTCGCCACTGTAAAATGGGGCTGCCAGCGGCTCTAATTGCCCATGCTGACCCGTTGATGCTCCATTCCGCCCGTCTACTTCGCTTAATAGAATGCCCGATGTTCACCCTCTAAACTCCCCGCGCTCACTCGTCCTTCGTCCTCGTGCCGCCTATCGCTTCGCTCCGCTAAATGCCCCCGAAACCGCCCCAGTTCCGGCCACCGGTTGGAAAAGCTCTTAGGTTTCATCGGTGGGCAAGGATTCCTACCACCCCAGCCAGTTGATCGGAACATCGTTACTTCGATACCCGTGGCACCCGTTTGCTACGGAAAATGCCCCCGTTTATGCCCCAGTGGTTTCGGGTGTTCTGACTCCCCCTGTCTACTCCTCTTTCCTGACCTCTAGCAGGGGTTCTATGGGGGTGGGGAATAGGTAAAAATAATGAATAGAAACCGGAGGATAGAGAGACCCCAGTACCCTCCTTCCTGATCCAAAATACACAGAGGGAGGAGGAGGTTAGGCGAACGACCGAAATGCGGGCGGAGCGGTCGTCTGCCTCGGTTGAGATTATAACCGCAGTTAGCCGGAATCGGACGTGACCAACGGGAATTTCCGTCTGAGGAAGCGTAGACTGGCTAGCCGGAGAGCGGTCGCTCGGGGCGCAATTCATAGACAGTCGGTGTGCGGATGAAAACCCAATCAGTGTGGTTGACCGCCGCAATTCATTATTCCGGTTTCACGGGAAGATTCTACCTGAAAATGGCAGCATAGCGGGGCGCGAAGAATTTCGCGAAGGCCTTTACTTCGGGGCGACGATAAGCCTCTGGCGCAATCAGCATCAAATGCTCCGAGTTCATCTCCTCGAGCGGCGCAAAGCATTGAATGAGCGTGTCATCGCTTTCGGCAAGTTTCACGTTTATGATGCCAAGGCCATGACCCGACCGGATGGCGGCATGCATCAGGTCCAGCTCGGAATAGGTTTGCCTGATCTGATCAGGTTCCGCATAGCGGATCAGCCAATCGTGAAAGGCTGACGGCACACCTTCACGTAGGAAGCTGACAAACGTATGGTTGAACAAGTCTTCTACCGAGGTCGGCAACCCGTGTTTTTCGGCGTATGAATGGGATCCGAAAAGCGCGTAACGCGCGGTGCTTATCTTGCGGCAGATGAGGTCCGGATGGGGAGGGCTTCTTGTCACGCGCAGTGCTATGTCCGCTTCGCCAGCCGATAAATCCAGGACTTCGACGCTGGGCAGGAATTCGAAGCTGACATCGGGGCGGAGCAAAGAGAACTCGTTGAAGATCGTTGCGACCCGGGGCGAGAAGTTGCCGGAATAGGCCGTGATCCGGATCGGTCTGGTGCTGCGCAACGTTTCGACTGTCTCGGCCAGGCAAATCGCCGCCGCTTCGATTTCTTCCGCCTTCTGCAGGATTGCTCGTGCTGTTTCGGTCGGTCGGAAGCCGCGCGTGTCCCGCTCGAACAAGGTTATGCCAAGCTCATGCTCAAGCGCCTCAATGCGGCGTGCAACAGTTGGCTGGGCCATGCCGAGCTGGGGCGAGGCAGCCAAGGTGGACCCCGCGCGCACGACGGCAAGAAAGACCCTGATTTCTGACCAGCTCCGGAATGCGCTCTTCATTTTTGTAGAATAGCACATCGCCGCGGCCGATACCCGAAAATCCCGCAGCCACTACAGTGGGAGAGCCTTCGCAGCAGCAGAAAAGGCCCGAGAGATGAATGCATTCATGACCAGCACCCGCACAGTCCCGCCGCTTCAAAAGGCTCTTGGCTTCATCCAGCGTGTATTCAACTTCGCCCTGCGCCCCCGCACTGAGGAAACGCAGCCCGATGACGCCCGGTCCCGGCGGGAATTCATCAGGGAGGTTCTTTCCCGCAACCCGGACGCCTTCTCCAGCGATGCCGATGTCCAAAGTATGATGAGTATGTATCCCGGCAGGTACTGACTGGTTCGGGGCGGACCTTTAGCGCAAATCCCCACCCGCTGCAGACCGTCGAATGGCCGCTATCGGGCCGGTCGTGCCGATCCGCAATGCCCAGCGGCCTTTGCCTCGTAAAGTCAGAAAACTGCGGGTCGCTGCCACCCGAGCCGAACGCAGCATCTTACACATTTGGGCTCGAACCTGACATGCCTAGATGTCTCTCCAACCCCATTCAGCGCTGGCCGTCCAAGATGCGGTCGATCAACTCTGCCACCTCCGGATGGTCCGACCAGCGGTGAACGTCGATCGGGCGCGAGTGCCATGGGTTCTCTGTCTCCCCCATAACCTCCTCCTCCCTCTGTGTATTATGGATCAGGAAGGAGGGTACTAGGGCCTCTCTATCCTCCGGTTTCTATTCATTACTTATACCTATTCCCCACCCCCATAGAACTCCTGCTAGAGGTTGGGTAACAGGGGTAGTCTGGGGGAGTCAGAACACCCGAAACCACTGGGGCATAAACGGGGCTGGCCTACCCGTCTACGAGTGCCGACAGGTGCTTACGAGATCAACCATCCACTGATGCTGAGACGACCGTTGACGAGTCGTTCCTGGGGCTGACGGTTGGTCGCCGGTGCTGGCGGGTGGCGGGGCCTATGGAGTCGATGGCTTCAAAGCGGTCGCTCAAGCCTAATACACGAATGACAGCCTAGAGCCAAAAGCAGACGTTCATTGCGTTACCCGGAACAGCCAGATTGCGCGAATAACTGAATTTGCATAGGGACGCACAATGATAGAGGGAATGACTGTTTAAAAAACCCATAAGGCGTTTGGGCCGATCACGGCTGAAACCTTGTGATAACAGCGGTTCCTGGGGAAGTCGGTCCATTCATTGCGCGAAGTTCATTGCTAGCCTCTTCCAATCGGATTTCTCTGGCGACCATTGGCTGGATATCCACTTCGCCACGTTCGATCATTCCTAGAAGGCGGGGGTATTTCCATGAAGGCATACCACGAGTGCCAAAAAACGAGAGTTGTTTGGAATAGATTGCACGCATGTTCACCTGCATCTGGCCGTCGCCCGACGGCATACCAATTTGCACGTGTCGGCCAAGGATAGCGAGACACTCTACGGATGCGTTCGTCGTTGTTTCGATACCCAACGCTTCTATGGAAACCTGTGCTCCTCCATCCGTGATATCTCGGATCGCTGCTGCGGCGTCTTCTTTGCTTGCATTTACTGTTGCGTCCGCGCCGTTGAGCTTTGCATACTCAAGCTTTTCTTCAACCACATCCACTACGACAACTCGGCATCCAAGCATTTTTGCCAATAGAAGAACGGACAAGCCAATCCCTCCGGTTCCGTGGACAGCCACCCATTCACCAGCTGCGACATCTGCACGGTCAGTCAAAGCATGCCAAGCAGTGGTGACACGACACCCGAGCCCTGCCGCCAAGGCAGGGGACAGCGTTTCTGGCAAGTGAACCAAGTTGTGGTCAAAAGGCACTGCAACGTATTCTGCGTATGCACCTTGCGTTCCAAATCCAGGAACGATTTGGTTAGCACAAGTGTTTGATACGCCTGTTTGACAAGCGTTGCAGCTGCCGCAGCCTAAGATGAATGGCGCTATGAGGCGATCACCAACTTTGTGCTTCGCTTGAGGCCCTGCCTCTACCACGGTCCCACAGTATTCGTGCCCTAAGATGGAGCCATTTTGAACTTTGGGGTGTGCACCAGACCATCCATGGAAATCCGAGCGGCATACGCCACAGGCAGCGACCTCCAGGACCACTCCATTGTCTGGGCAGGTTGGATCCGGGACCGTCTCAATCGAAAGGTCTTCACAAAACTCTCTTACGACTGCAGCTCGCACTTAGCGCTCCTAAAGATTTGGTTTCATTGATCGAGCAATTCGGTTCAGTCGAGACTAAACAGGTCTATCGCCTTTCACGGTCACACGTCGCCCTTTACGCTCTGCGGGCCAATAGTCCCAGATAGCACGATGCATGCAGCACCGGTTGTCCCAAAAGGCCATGTCGTAAAGCGACCACCTGAACCGGATTTGATAGTTGATTTGTTCCGCATGCTCGAAAAGCATGTCGAGGATCGCATCGCTTTCCTTATCCGACAAGCCCACAATCTTTGTCGTAAATGTTCGGTTCACAAATAGCGATTTCCGGCCCGTTTCCGGATGAGTTCTAACAATTGGATGAACTGCTTCGGGACAATCAATATCGCTGTCTTTTTGTCCCCGGTCGCTATAGCGGCCTTTATAGATATGCTCTGAACTATGAAGCGCAGACAGGCCGTTGATCATATCTTTTATCGGTTCAGAAAGATCGTCGTAGGCCGCATACATATCACTGAACATAGTGTCCCCGCCGCAGGGAGGGGCGATATGGATTTGAAGCATAGTTCCAAGAGGAGGCGTCTCGTCGCAAGAGACGTCAGAGTGCCAGAACTCACCGTTTGCTACCTTGGAATTCTTGGTTGCATGGATTTCGAAAATCTCTGGATATCCTTCCATTGTTGGGGCTGCGGGGTGCGCATGAAGCGGTCCAAAGCGTTTCCCAAATTCAATGTGCTGCGCAGGCGGAATTTCTTTCTGCTCTTTGAAAAACAGAACTTGATAGGTGTGAAAAGCGCTGCAGATCTCTGCGAACTGGTTGTCAGGAACAGGCCGGCTTAGATCGACTCCATAAATCTCAGCCCCAAGGTTTGGAGCGAAGGGTTTGGCAACGATGGAAGTATAAGCGTTGGATTTGGGAGCAACCATAAGCACCTCTGGGTTTGGTTTCGTTGGGCATGCCATGCGCAAGGTACACATCAACAAAAATGAACAAAAACGAAAATTCTTTGACTAATCAGTGAAAAACTTTCACATATCGATCACGGTTTAGGCGGTAGTGAGGTTATCGATATGAGCATTCGGTCACTACGAACTCTAATCGCAGTTCATCGACATGGTAGCTTCCGTGCCGCGTCAGAGGCGGAGCATCTAACTCCGTCGGCGGTCAGTCACCAGATGCGGAATCTGGAGGTCACGTTGGGGCTCGTTTTATTTGACCGATCGGCCAAATCAACCAAACTGACTCATGCCGGGCTAACGTTCGCCGAAGAGGCTGCAGCGGTGGTGGCCGCATATGACGGTTTGGCGGAAAGGGTGAGGTCGAACAACGAACTCTTTGGTGAAATAACTTTGGGGGCCGTTCCAACAACTCTGACTGGATTGGTGCCAATTGCGCTAGCGAGGCTAAAGTCCGTGCATCCGGATATCCGTGTAAGAATTGTTCCAGGTTTGACCAATCAGCTTTTGCTACAGTTAGATCGCGGGCAGATTCAAGCGGCGATCATTTCCCGACCAGATGTTCTGCCAAACACGTTGGAATTCTCTGAAATTGTATCCGAAGAATTGGTCCTGCTTGTCTCGGAAAACACCCCAGATTTACCTCCGAAAGAACTGCTTGGTGCGTCACCGTTTATTCGTTTTACGCGTGATGCGGTTGTAGGAAGGCAAATCGAGACTTGGCTGCAAAGAAAGGGCATTGAAGTCAAAGACGCCATGGAACTAGAGAGCCTTGAAGCAATCTCAAGTATGGTGGCGGCTGAACTTGGCGTATCAATCATACCAGACAGCCGCTTAGCTGCATATGACCACTTGCGGCTCAAAAGTATTCCCCTTGAACAGAACGGACCTAAGCGCATTGTTGGCCTGGCGAATATGAGAGCCTCACCTCGCACTAAAATGATCGACGCAGTTAAGACGGCACTATTGGAAGCAGTAGAAAACCAGCTGGTATATTTGTGAGCTCGCACTTCAGCAGGTATCCACAAGAAAATTTTTGCCACTTAAATAACCGAGACTGGATATCAGTTTTGGCCAGTCTCTAACGCCAAACCTGATTGCCGCGATAGGTTGTGTCGCCTACAGAGCAGCCTTACGTTACTTTTTGGTGGCTGAGCCCCAGGCGCCCAAGTTGCAAAACTCTGCAGTGTCTACCAAAGTTCGCTTCGAAACAGAGTTGGGACTCTTATTATGACTGGTACATTTTGTTCCATTCTCGGAGCGATTGGAAACACACCTTTGGTGTCTCTTGATCGGCTGGTAAAGCATTATGGTTGCGAGGGAAAAATTTTAGCCAAGCTCGATTACTTGAACCCCGGATTCTCCAAAAAAGACCGCGCGGCGCTTGGGGTCATTGAAGCAGCTGAGGCCAATGGCACGTTAGAGCAAGGGCAGACAATCGTTGAGCTGACAAGTGGCAATATGGGCACCGGCCTTGCCATCATCTGCAGTATCAAAGGCTACCCATTCATTGCTGTCATGTCCAAAGGCAACTCGCCTGAGCGCGCACAAATGATGCAGGCTCTTGGCGCCGAAGTCGTGTTGGTAGATCAAATGCCGGGAAGTCGCCCCGGGGAAGTATCCGGCGCTGACCTCGCAGAGGTTGATCGCGTGGCTACAAAACTGACGATTGAACGCAACGCATTTCGAGCTGACCAATTCCAACGAGAAGGTAATCCGAGTGCCCATGAACATACGACTGGCCCAGAACTTTGGGAACAGTCCGGCGGCAACATCGATGCATTCTGTGATTTTGTCGGATCGGGTGGCACTTTGTCTGGGACTTCCAAGTACCTGCGATCGCGAAATTCAGAGATCAAATGCTATCCCATTGAGCCCGAAGGCGCTGCAGTTATCGCCGGTCAGGAAGTGACAAGCCCCGAACATCCCATTCAGGGAGGTGGGTATGTTATGGATGATCTCGATTTCCTTCGAGGGTTCGTGTGGGATGGGTTTCTTCAAATTGATGGCAACACTGCACGTCAGACTTGTCGCAATCTGGCGCGTTTAGAAGGCATTTTTGCTGGGTTTTCTGCCGGCGCCAACGTGGCGGGTGCTGTCGAGCTGCTAAAAGGCCCTCACAAGGGCCAGACCGTTTCCGTGATCATTTGCGACTCCGGATTGAAGTACCTTTCTACTGATCTTTTCACGTAGAACTGCCCGTTGGCGTAGGGTGCGTCCGCGAAGTAGACGCTCACGAAGATACTGCGAATGACCGAATTGAGCCAATATTGTTGAAAAACTCGAGAATTCGGCCCACTCGCTTTTTCGCCGATTTCCATCGCGTCAGCAATGCTGACACCACTTGCCCAAAGCAGGCCATGACAGCCTCTCACATCGCGGAACCATTGCTTCGGCCGACCCCCTGGCTAAAAAAATCAACCGCCTGACAATGGGTAATTATTTACCGGTTTTGGCCAAAACTGGAGTTTTTTAACAATATCAGCCCAATGCGGATATCACAGGACAGCAGATTGAATTGTGGTACCGGTGCCAAAGCGTAAGCAATTAAAACGCGTCAATTCTGCCCACTTGACGGTTGCGCTACCCGAGGAAACTGAGCCAGCTGCGAGTTCCCCGATGCTGTTAGACAGGGATGAGCTTGACCTAACGGTTCTGCAGTTTAGCCGAGATGGCTACGACAGACTTCAGAACACAGAGTCACTTAGTCGAGTGGGTTTTGGCGCTCTCGGCCGACTAATTTTGCCGCTACGCGACAAAGTTACCCTGTTGAAATTGTTTAGCTATCGAAGCTGATTTGACTGTTTTTTGTTTCGTGACTTTGCTGTCCTGGGACTTGATGCGCCGTTTCCTGTTGCAGCTCCCTCCAACTCAGTGTTGGACAGATCGTCGCATGCCGTGCAACGATAAACCTTATGAAACAGCGCTATGGGAGGCAAAATGTCAGATTCAAGTCCCAAAAAGATGCTCGACCCGGACCCACGTGTCTGGGACTTCGAGACTGAGTATGAACTCGGACAAGACAACATCAGGCCGCTCGGGTTGGATATCCACAACCCCGTCTTCATTGTCTCTGGTTTGCTGATCCTGGGTTTCGTGATCGTGGCTTTGGCCAATCAGGAAGCTGCTGCTGCATTCTTCGGCTGGCTCCGGCCATGGCTGACCAGTACCTTTGACTGGTTTCTGGTGTTGTCGGTAAATGCCATCACATTGTTCTGCCTGGCGCTTATTGTCCTGCCAGTCGGAAAAGTCAGAATTGGCGGAAAGGATGCGAAACCCGATTACTCATATGCGGGTTGGATCGCAATGATGTTTGCGGCAGGGATCGGGATCGGCCTCCTGTTCTTTGGTGTTTTGGAGCCAGTGTATTACAACTTTTCGGAAGACGGGAATGCACGGCCCCTGAACATCGACATTAGTCAACCGGGCAATGAGTATATTGGTGTCGTCGGGACAATACATCACTGGGGTCTCGAAGGCTGGGCTGTATATGCTGCAGTGGGATTGGCGCTTGCGATATTCGCTTACAACCTGAACCTGCCACTCACGCTCCGGTCGGCTTTTTTTCCGCTGCTTGGAGAACGAGTCTGGGGCTTTTGGGGACATCTCATCGACACGCTGGCAGTCTTTGCGACACTTTTCGGCCTCACGACGTCCTTGGGCCTGGGTGCTCAACAGGTTGCTGCAGGTCTGAACGAGGTGTTTGGCATCTCACCGTCCCCGACGCTGACCGTTATCATTATCGTTGCCATCACGCTTATCGCTCTTGGCTCCGTCCTCTTGGGCATGGACGCGGGCGTAAAAAGACTGTCTGAGATAAATATGATAATGGCCGTCGGGCTCTTTATTTTTGTGATCGCTATGACCGGAATTTCTGCTGCAATCGCGCGCTACGTTTCAGTCATGGTGGACTATGTCACATTGCTGCCTGCGCTTTCCAATCCGTTCGGGCGGGAAGATACGAGCTTTTTCCACGGCTGGACAACATTTTATTGGGCGTGGTGGATTGCTTGGTCGCCTTTCGTCGGCATGTTCATTGCACGGATTTCCCGGGGTCGCACCGTGCGTGAGTTTGTACTCTGTGCTCTGATTGCACCAACAGCTGTTTGTGCGTTGTGGATGTCCACTTTCGGAGGTGCGGCCATCGACATGCTGAATTCCGGTGGTGCTGAAGGAGTCAAAGCCACTGTAATCGACAGTTATGCTCCGGAGGGCGCCTTGTTCGGTTTCCTCAAGGAACTGCCGCTGTACAACATCATTGCGCCGATCTCGCTGGTATTGATTGTGATCTTCTTTGTCACCTCGTCCGACTCCGGTTCACTGGTGATCGATACAATCACCGCAGGTGGCAAGTTGGATGCGCCCGTCGTTCAGCGTGTATGGTGGTGTACTCTTGAAGGCCTTGTCGCTATTGCACTGCTCCTCGGCGGTGGGTTGAACGCCCTTCAGGGAGCCGCCGTGTCCATGGGGATTCCGTTTACACTGGTGATACTCATCATGTGCTACTGCCTGTGGTTGGCCTTGCGATCTGAATACAAGAAGCTCTGAGAAACAGTCGAAAGCAGTTGTGGCTTCCCATTGAGATAGGGGAGCCACTACATCAAACTGCGGTACTTGGCCATTTTGGAACGGCTAGTTACGTACAACAAAAACAGAGCACCTAGCGTGCGTAACGACATGACTGGCGGTTGTACCCAACAGATAGTCTTGGATTTTTGGATTGGCCGCCTCCATTACGATCATGTCGACGTTGCGTTCATCCGCGAGTTTCACGATCTGGCGATGCACCGCTCCGGTCCGGACAGTGGTTTCAAGTTCGACGCCTTCTGCTGGGTGATCTTCAACAAACTTCTTCAGTTGCTCGCTCCAATATCCAACAGAGTCGCGAATGTTCAAGTTTCGCTCCATTTCTGGCGCAACTGTCACCACGAGAAGCCGCGCTTCTCGGCGTTTAGCCATTGCGATTGCTTCTTCGTAGGCGCTGTAATCCAGCCTCACGTGACGAAGATTTATCGGGCATAGGATTAAATTCGTATCAAGTGGCATCTTCACTGTCCCGTCTCACGCATTCAGTCAGTAAGTGTTAGACAATGACTTTGCTAGGTGGACCGTCAAGAGTGACCGCTTCCAATACACAGCAGCCGCTTTGTCCGCGTAGCTGTCGTTCGAGCGACACGCTGCGAATAATCGCTTCAGACTTCTTGGCCACTCGTGGTAAATTTGGTGTGGCGGAGGAAGAACAGTGAGCAAAATTGCATTCAGTATGCGTGATCAGATGGACGGTATGTCCGATGATGAATTCGAAGATGCGATGAGTCTTAGTAAGGCGGATTTTCTTGACTATCTCGACAAAGCGGCAGCGTCAGAAACGAGATGCAAGGCCAACTTAGGTGAACCGGCTCCAGACTTCTTGGCGCACGTATTATGTGAGGATGGAGACGTTTCATCCGACTTACTGAAGCTATCCGATCTTCGCGATGCGCCTGTCTCGTTGATTTTCGGGAGCTACACGTGTCCCATATTTCGTCGTCAATCCGAGCGCATGAAGCAGTTAATTGGCGAATTTGAAAACTCGGTTCAGTTCGTTTTCGTTTACACGCTGGAAGCGCATCCGACAGACGGATGGAACACAAACTCCAACCGTGCCGACAAAATTATGTACGCTCAACCAACAAATATGAATGAGCGTGCCAAGGTGGCCCATGATTGGCGAAGGGCCTTCAGCTTTCACAGCCAAGTTGTCCTAGATTGGCCAGACAATCGGATAAATGACGATTACGCTGGCGCACCAGAGCGCTTGTATATTCTCGACGCTAAGGGTGTCGTGACCTTCAAATCCGAGCAAGGCCCATATCACGATAGCCATCTAGAGGATTGGGCAAAAGCGTTAAGAAGCGCCACAACAAGCCCGTAGCGGTTTCGACCAATTGGCAATCCGATGCCGCTATGCAGCTAATGGCGGTTTTGTCCACTAAAGCGGCCATCAATACCAGATACCGCGAACGACTGGCCTGAGCCCTAAGCACTCATTGACTAAGCCTCAGCTATGCCGGTCAGCCGAAACACTTCCATTGGCTCCCGGATGCCTTTCAGCGTTAACTCCCCACGCGATTCCACGAGGAACCGATCCTCGAGCGCGATGGCCGCCCGCGGACTCAGAAGGATCTCTCCATCCTCTGCCTCGTCGCAAAGACGCGACGCTAGGTTGATCGGTGTGCCAGAAGCCGTGTAGTCGAACCGCCCCTCAAACCCCACGATCCCAATGTTCGCATAACCAAGGGAGACAGCCACACCGAAACCCAGCCGGTGGCCCAATCGCTTCCATCGCATGCAAAGATCCACCATCCGCGCGCGCATGGCAATCGCCAGCCGCGCCGCCTCGCCTGCGGGGTCGTCACAGGGCAGCGGATCGTTGAACAGCACCATTATGCCATCCCCCATCCGCAGATCAACTCCCGCCTCGTGGGCGTTGATCAGCTTTCCCATCTCTTCGTGATAGGTTTGGAGAACCTCGATGGTCTCCTCCGGCTCCGCCGTCTCGCAAAAGGCGGTGAAGCCCCTGATGTCGCAGAACAGCGCGCCCAGAAGCGCCCGATGGCTCGACAGCAACTTCTCAGATCCCGACGAAATGACGGTATCTGCAACCGCCGCCGGCAGGAACCGCTTTAGGCGCCCCATGCGCTCGATCTCGCCCACCTGGGCTTGCACCCGATCGCCCAATTCGGCATTGAGCGCCTCCAGCGCCCTGAACTGGCGCACGTTCTCGATGGCAATGGCGGCCTGGGAGGCGAAGCCTTCGACCAGTTGGGTATCCGAGTCACGCGGGAGGCGGTCGGGCGGCCACATGAGGTTTATGCTGCCCCACACTTCGCCGCGGACAAAGATAGGTACACCCACCAGATACTTCAGGCCCCGCGCCCGGACCCATTCGTAATCAAGATAACTTTCGTCAGTAGCATCGTCGATCCGGGCGACCGCTCGAGAGCGGAAAACCCGGCCAGTCAAAGTATTGTCGGCAAGCGGTTCTGCTGGCGTCAGTTCCGTCTCGGCGAGGGCTTCGCCGCGGACGCCATAGCTGGCGCAGTAGTGGATAATGCCATTCTCGACGCGCCACAAAGTGCACACCGGTGCACCACATAGTATCGCCGCGTTCCGCGTGATCAGATCGAACACTGGGCCATCATCGTCCCGATTCTGGCTGATGACTTCCAGAATATCCCGCATCGCCACTTCACGCTCTAGCCTAGCCTGCAGCTCGCGGAACTGCCGCACGTTCTGAATGGCGATAACGGCTTGTGCAGCGAAGGTTTGCACCAAGGCGATTTCATCTTCTGTGAAGGGCAACACTTCCCGACGGTAGAGAAACAAAACCCCTAGCGAAGAATCCGGTGTTAACAGCGGAACGGTAAGAAGTGTGCGTATGCCCTCAACTTCCACCGCGTGAACCCGGTGCGGTTGACCGGCATCGTAAATTTGGTCTCTTGCATCGGCGATCTGCAGCGGTTCGCGAGCAATCATCGCCTGTACCGTCAGTGATTGTTCCGGGTCCATTGGCAACGGATTGGCATTGATCAGCTCAACGAATTGTGACCGGGCGCCGTGATAGGCGGGGATTGTCAAACAGGTGCGCTCATCATTGGCCAGAAACAGACATGCAAATGGCGCATTACACAATCGTGCCGCGCTTTCAAGAATCACATCAAAAACAGGTTTTTCGTCGTCACGGGACCGTGAAATGACCTGAAGGATTGCCCGCATCGCACGCTCACGCTCACGTGCACGCGCAAGCTGTTTTTGCGACCCATGGCGATTTGTGTTCTGAGGCGAATTAATCACTGTCGCGCCTTTGGTTGCGATGTACTTAATTCAATCTTAGCCGCGCAGGCTTTCGCATTCCAGACTGTGTACTTGAGCACATCTGGCTGAGCAAAATTACATTTTCGACACGGGCGTTAGCATCTACTCGTATTGTGGGAAGCAATTCAGGCGACGTAATGACCGGCAGTTTTGTCCGCACAGCCTTCATTCCGCCACCTACGACCAACGTCATCTTTGGAAAAAGAATGAAAAGCAGAGATCCCCCGGCAAACCGCTAAGGGCCGCCGAGGTTTGGATTTCAGGGTGGTCTGCGGTTAACGACATTGTGGGCTAACCACTGCCAGTAGGCTTCAGCATCCCGGAACCCCTGAGCCCGAGCTGCCAGATCTTCCGCTGCCTTACGGGTGCACCCGCCGTCGTATTCGGCAATCGCTGCTCGCTCCTCGAACGCGTCGATGTCCGGGAAACTCATATCGGGAGCCGTATCTGATCGACGATCGACCGACGCTGCTCATCACTGATCCCAGCCGAGTAAATCCCGTAGGTGATCCCGTTCTCCGATCGAGCCGATTGGTGACCGACCAGAGAGGCTGTGAAGTGCTCAGGAAAACCCGTTCGCTCGCACTGGGCGATGAACCACTTGCGGGTCGAATGGAACACAAACTCTCGCCCCTACGCTCTGGTCAAGCTGCAAACCGATCGGTCACCGTATCGGCTCGCGAAAACCCGACGGAGTATCGGACCGATTAAAACCCGCTCGGTCCTAAATCGTTACTGCGCCGGGAGAGAAGCGAAACTTATCAATTAAGGGAGCACCCAAATGACAGGGTGGGAAGTCACATTCAACATTGCAGCAGCGGGAACGACAATCGCTCTGCTTCTTTATGTACAGTATCTTCTGAAAACCTACGGGCGTTATCGTTCAAACGACCTCGCGCTCGTCGCACAGTTTCGGGACACCGCACCGTATCATTGCTTGGATGAATTGTTCGCGAGCAGGAAGTGAATTTCTGCATTGGCACCACTCGACGTCTTCAGCCTGATGCCACAGCCGGGTATTTCGCGGACCATTTCTATATGCCTGCCTAAGCCAACGGCGCCTATCCATCGAAAGCCGATGCACAGTATGCTTCTCGCAAGGCACTCACTATGCGCGGCGCGTCCCAGTTTACTTTCCGTTGACAAACACGTCTTTGAACTTCTCCGACTGCAAGACTTGTGGGAGAGCCTAGCGCATTTCTTCCATGGTACTAGCCCATTCCCGAAGTTGCTCGAGGTTTTGGTCGATGCGGTTATATGCGCTGACCGATGTATCTTTCGCGCCGCGGCATCCATTCAAGCTCCGGAGATCGTGCTGCTCGATGAAATGGTGAACCAGATTGTTCCGTAGAAGAACCATGTCTCTGAGTTCATTCTCTACCCGAGCGAAATCCTCACTCGATAGGTCAAGTGACATCCGCATGGCGAACCAATTGGCTCCTTCAGGAGAATTGATCGTCGCCCCTTCGGCAGGTTCGATCTCACCAGCAACGACATACGATCCGAGGAGATCGCGCACCAAGGTGCCGAGCGTCTTACGCGCCGTGGCGTCAACCTGCGCGGCCCTTGAACGCTCCAAGTCATGAATCGGCCCTGAGAGCCTATGATGCGCCACCATAGCTTTGATCAGCCGCTCATATTGTTGGAGCCGTAACAGGCATCGCCCCAACAACCGCTGTACTTCGTGCTGTAGCGTGAGTAGATCGTTGTCGGCAAAGTTGGTCATGGTATTGTCCTGTCGCTTAACCGTGCACACCGAACATGTATTGAATAAATACAAGATACTACCTGTAAATCTTCCAACCTTGAATTCATTCGGAAGTTCCGACCGGCCCTAAGCGATCCTTTATTGCAAGTGCAGCGAACGACCGCCTGACCGCCCTACTTGACCTTCTGATCCTTTCCGAAAACCCTTTCAGCCCCCTTGACCTCTTCGAATACCAGTTCAGGCACAACAACTTCCCAATTGGCGCGTTTCATCAGGTGATGAAAACGCTCATCGGCATCCTCCTTACGCCAATTAATGATGGCCGCGATCTCGCCGGTAACAAATTTCGTGCCCATCGGGGGCGCGAATGCTTTTGCCATCCGCCCGAGGATCCGACCTTGAAGATCCTCGATCTGCCAGCGATCTCCGACACTGGAGAGCCTGACTGGCGCGCCAACCTGCGCTTCGGCGATCGCGTCATGAACAACGTGCCGATCACCTTGGCGTCCTGCGAACGACAGGTCGACCATCTTCATTTCCGGCGATTGAAAGAACCGGCGCGGGCCGGGGACTGTCGCCAAGTCGGGCACCACGTGCCGCGTGACGACGGAAGGCGACTCGGTGGGAAGGTATTCGTGATTGTCGTTACTCATGACGATCAAATTTCGCCTTGCACGTGTCATGGCGACATAGAACAAACGCCTCGGCGCGTCCTGATCTTCGTTTCGCGAGGGCCGTTCCCAACCGCCATCCAGGATCACGACATCGTCGAATTCGAGGCCTTTCGCGCGGTGCGCCGTTAACAATTTGAGGCCGCGCTGCTCGCCCCATGAGTCCTTCGACCATTCAGCAAACCATTCGATCACGTCGGGGCTCGGCAGCGCTTTGCCATCAACTTCACGCGCAAGTTGGCCAAGTCCCTCGCCGATCCGGTCAGTCCAACGGCTTGAGGGTATCGTGTTCAGGGTTTCGGTAAGATCGCTCAAGCTGACCAAAGCTGCTTGCCTCTCGCGCAGACCGTCGATGAAGCTCCGCATCTCACGGGTACGCCAAACACTCGGCAAGTTTTCGTTCGCCATTTCGACTGGAATTCCATGGGCCTCGGCAAAGTCGCGGACTGGCAGAAGCTTGCGCCAATCACGAGAAATGATTGCCGCGCCCTTCCAGCTCCAATCCGGGATCAGTTTTGACAGGCGGATCATCTCGTTGACCGCCGCAAGGGCCTGAACGTCATTCCCGGCCTGGCAGCCAAGGATTTGAACCCGCCCCTGCGCAACCGGGTCGAGGCTTTCCATGATACCCCCGGCCGGGTCCTTTTGCCGCGATTGGTCGACGGTAATCCCATGGCCTGTTTTCATACGTTCCCGAGATCCTTCGATCACGGCGTTCGCTGCGCTGACGATGTTTTTCGACGAGCGGTAATTGTCGGTTAGAAAAACCGGCTTGGCGGAATAATCCTGTTCGAATTGTCGAATGTGGCGCACCGATGCGCCGGCAAACGCATAGATATTTTGGTCGTCATCGCCGACTGCGAACAGGCTGATCCGTTGATCGGGGTCGTCGATACTGCGTCCGGCCACCGCCGCGATCAAGGCGTATTCCTCAGGGCCCACGTCCTGATATTCGTCCACGAGTATCCAGCGGAACCCTTGGATCAAGGTCTCTCGCAAGGCTTCGGCCTCGACTTTGTCCAGCCCGTCGCCACGCAAGAGACGTGCCGCATCGATCAGAAGCGTCTCGAAATCAGGTTCATCGGCCGCCACCCGTCCGGCGAAACTCGCGCCAATCAACCTCATGGCTAAGGCATGGATGGTCAAGACCGTCACGAAACGAGCATCTTCGCCGATCAGCAGACGCAAGCGTTCCCGGATCTCGGCGGCCGCGTGGCGATTGTAGGCGAGCACCAATATACCGTTTGGATCTTCGCGTTTGATCCTGACCAGATAGGCGACGCGATGGACCAGCACGCGTGTCTTGCCCGATCCCGGTCCCGCAAGCACAAGCACATTGGTCTGTTCGCGGTCGTCACGCACGATCTGCTCTTGCGTCGAGTTCCCCAGATTGTCGACGATCTCGGCATAAGACTGGGGCGTTGCCTGTCGTCTGAACTCCGAAATTTTCCCCGGCATCCAAGCTTTCATGAAGTCGGACTGCTCCATTGCGAAATAGTCATGCGCGAGCCGCTGGGCCTGATCGATATCGTCGATGCCTTTGCTCGCATATGCCGCCATCACGTGGGTCTGGACGGTCTGTTCGGTGTAATGGTCTTCGAGCGGCGCGAAATGTTGGGTGGTAAAAGCGCCGCCTTTCCGATTTATGTGCAACGTCATGGCGGAGCGGAACACGGACAATCCCTTGCCCAGAGTCACCACCTGCTGTTCGTGCAGCCACAGAAGCGCCCGATCCATCAGCTTTGCCGGATCATTGACAGATGCCCGCAACAGCGCATCGCTGTTGATTGCTGCAAGTAGGTCGCCAAGCGTGGTTTCGACAGGAACATCTTTCCCACGCAGGCCGGCCTGAACCTTGTTGATCAAGTATGAAACCAAACGCTCTGCGGCTTGCCTGCGAAGCTGAGCGGTCTGTTCGGTTACCGCCCATGACCTTTGCATTCGCACCATGACACTGCCTTTGGACACCTTGCGTAGGCCGATATTGCCTTTTCCGCCATCCATGTCGCGGCCATCCTGCGCCATCCCACGGAGCAACCCCTCGACAATATCGGGCCGCACGGAGGCGTGTCCCCGCTCCCGCAAGGCCTGCGCCACTGAGGCCAGATGGCAGGGCAAAGCCTCATCGATGTCCGCGTCTGGCGCTTGCTCTCCAAGGATCGCAATCAGGTCAGCTTCCAACCGGGATGCCGCTTCGAACCGCTTCGGCGAGGCATTTTCGACACGCACATGCACGAAGATGGTGATGTTTGTATCATCCTTTGCAATCCCCAGGGCCTCGAGATCCGCCAAGGCTTTACGCAGGCTCGACATCGTAAGCCCGCTGATCCCGCAGAGCTCGTCCGTGGTGATGCCCTCTTCCTGCGGCGCGTTGATGATATGCTGCACGATGGTGGCCAGGTCCTCGCGTCGCCGCTCGGTGATCTCGGCGGATGCAAGGATTTCGCGGACCTCCTTCATGCTTCTTATCCGGAGCGAGGCGGGGAACACCTGCACCCGGTTTTCTTCGCGGTTCAGAAGGTGTGCTTCTTCCAGCCAGGCGACGGCGGTCTTCACCCGCGTATCGTCGGTATTGCTGTCCCGCTGGAAGTCTCGCTCTTTCTCCTCATGAACGATCTCACCGGGTGTCGCGACAATTTCGCCGCCTTTTCCGGTCCGAGCATCAAGACGCCGAAGCGCCTTAAGGATCGCGCCGATTTCGTGCCGCGCGAGTCGAGAGCGCGCGCTGAGGCTGAACTGGCGATCGACGTCTTCGGTATTGAACAAAAGGACGCAGTTTGCAGGCTCGCGGTCCCGTCCGGCGCGACCCGCCTCCTGCAAGTAGTTTTCCAGTGACCCCGGCACGTCTCCGTGTACCACCAGACGAATGTCCGGCTTGTCGACCCCCATCCCAAAGGCGTTGGTGGCCGCGATCACGCGCAGATTGCCGACGCGGAAGTCCTCTTGAATCTCACGCTTGTCATCGGCGCTAAGGCCTGCGTGATACCGTTCAGCGGCGATGCCTTGTTGTTTTAAGAACTCCGCCACGCGCTCTGTAGCGTTTCGGGTCGCACAATAGACGACCGCCCCAGACACGCCCTCGCGCGGAAGCTGGGCCTCGATCGTGTCGAGGATATCGGTCATCTTGGTCGCCCGCTGCGTTGGCAGCACCTGGAAGCTTAGGTTTGAGCGCGACGCGCCACCATCGATCAACGCCAGTTCGGACCCCAACCGCTCTTTGAAATGACTGCGGATGTCCAGTACGACGTCCGGCTTTGCTGTTGCGGTCAAGCAAAGCACCGGAGCCGGATCGTCGCCTGAGCTTTCCTTGATAAACCGCGAAACGTAGCGATAGTCCGGCCGGAAATCGTGCCCCCATTTAGACACGCAGTGCGCCTCGTCCAGCACCCACAGCCCTACCTCGCGCTGTGACAGAACGGACCGAACTGTTGTGCTGCGCAGTTGTTCGGGCGAAATCAAAAGGATCGCAGCATCCCCAAGCCGCACCTTGTCAAGCGCATCCTGACGCTCGGGCAAAGACAATAGCCCGTTTATCGTAACCGCCGAGGAAATTCCGGCCCGTACCAAGCCTTGAACCTGGTCCGCCATCAGCGCCACAAGCGGTGATATAACGACGGTCAATGCCCCGGTCTTGTCGAACCGAGACAGCGCGGGAATCTGATAGCAGATAGACTTACCCGTGCCCGTTGGAAGGATACCCAAGAGGTTGTCGCCTTCCATGGCCGTCGCCACGATCTTTTCTTGAAGCGGGCGTCCGTCCTCGTCGACTGGTTCTGGGCGGAAACTTGGGAAGCCGAACCAACGTTCGAGTGCTCGGGTGGGATCATTGTGCTCTGCGCAATAGGCACAGTGCGGATCACGACAATTCGTATCTCTCAGGTCTTTGACGAGCCGTGCAGCGTCACGGAATTGCGCCCGCACCCAAGGCGGCATGACAGAATCCCCACCAGCGACCGAAATCCAGGCAATGGCATATGCCATCGGCCAACCCAGCCCAGTGTCCGAGAGCCGCTCGAGCAAGGCGTCCACCTGCGCGCCGCAGGCCACGTCTTTTAGCAGCGTCTGAATGGCATCGTGCGCTTCCGCTTCGGTCGGGATGGGCGCCCCGCGCACGTCGCTGAACAACCGATCAAATCCGACGCTACCAGGACCTCGGCAGCACAGCCAGTGATAGGCTATCATCGTTTCTGGCGACAACGTGTTCAGCGATACGAAGGCGTCGATCTGGTTGCGGAGAACCTCGAACACGAGACGCGCGTCGAACTCGGGATCGTTGACATGACCACTTTGAAGCCGCCCATCGCGGTAGTGTTTGACCAGATGATGATAGGGATTACGCGGGAACGCTAATGGGTTGAGCCACAGCGTATCAATCGGTCCGTCCGCGAGCTTTGCGAAGCGCGGCGAGGCCGCCATGAGATGCGGCAGGTCATGGCGCAGAATATTGTGTCCAACAACATGTGCGAAACCGGCGCAAAACAGGTCGAGCTTTTCAAGCGCGGCTTTCAGGTCACCTTTCCGATGAACGATCCCCTCTCCATCGCCTTCCGGCACGGCTGCAAAGGCGAACAACTTGGCTTCCTTGGGATCAACCTCCAGATCAATCGACAGACAGCGCGACAAGATTTTGGATTGTTCCCGCGGCATTTGAATACTTTTAGTTCCCGGCGGAATAGCCTCTGGCTTTTCAAGCAGCTGTGTTCTGCCACGGCCAAGGGCCTTCGATATGCCACGGGAAATTAAGTTTTTCATATCGGCAAGTTATTTATTCTTCCCAGGGAACGGAACCTTCGGCAGCCATTTGACCAAAAATGTTCCCCCGATGCCATGTCAGATTTATTGAGTGCGGCCAGTTTCTTTTTTTTGGGCTTCCAGATCTTCCCATCCGGAACCAACAGCCGGTCGACAACATCACCCGGCACCTCTTTGCGAGAGCGGAGCTGGCAGGTTCCAGACAGGCCTGTTGGTCAAAGTTCGCTTGTTCCCCGGCCCGTCGGTCTTTTGCCAATGCAGCGAACATCCGGCTCCTGCCCAAAGCGTAAAATTCGTATGGCCGACGAGTCCCCAAACGCCAAAACAATCAAGAGCAAAAAGTGAGACACATGACTGAATTCAAACCGATCCCCCAAAATCGCCCATTGAGCTTTTTCCATTTATTTTAATATGTTGAAAATATCCTGCCACTCCAGCCAGGTCATCGGAACATCGAACGGCAGCAGGCTCTTGGGGCGGAACCCTCAAGGAAATGCTCCCGTTTCTGGCCCAGTGGTTTCGGGGTTTCTTTTTTATCTTCACTCCTTGGCGGTTACGATGAGCCGTAAACCTGCCTTAATCAAAACACCCCAAACTGTCTCATTCGTGCTGATGTTGGCCAAACGACAGTAAGCATGATGGTTTTGGCAAAACTCAGGCCTTCAAGATTCACTTTGGTGCTTCATCAAAGTAGCCTCCAAAGAATGCGACCATTGCAAGCAATACGCCGACCAGTATTGCGATGACCCAAAGTGCTCCGCTGCCCTTGGCAAAATATCCCATCGAAAGCAGGCCAACTACGAATATTCCAACCAAGAAGTACAGTATTGTATTGTCCACCTTATCCCCCCAAACGCTAAATCAATTGCGCAAAAATCTATCTCGCTCGGAAGAAACTGATCCGACTGTGGTGCGAAAGGCCATGTCATACGGCCTGCGGTGATTGTCGGATACCATTCAGCGTGGCGAACAAAACCGGGACGAGTATCATTGTGAGCATCGTGCCCACCGTCAATCCGCCCATGATCGTGACAGCAAGACCCACCCAAAACACGTCCGGCAGCAGCGGTATCACACCCAGAACCGTGGTTGCCGCGGCCAATACGACGGGGCGCAGTCTTGAGGCGCCGGCATTCAAAACGGCGTCGTATCCCGGCTGGCCTTCAGCCAAATTGTCGTTGATCTGATCGATCAGAACGATCGCATTCTTGATCATCATGCCAGCCAGGCTCATGCCGCCGAGCAATGCCACAAATCCGAACGGCGTGTTCGTGAGAAGCAAGCTGGGGACGATGCCTATCAGCACAAAAGGAACCGTCAGGAAGATGACCAGCGGCCTGCGATACGAGTTGAACAGGCCAACAACGATAAGAGCCATGATCGAAAACGCGGGTATCATTCCCGGGATCAGGGACGCCTGAGCAGATACCGTGTCCTCGTACTCTCCGCCCCACTCCATGCTGTAGCCTTGCGGCAAGTCGGCCTCCAAAGCGTCAAAATCGGCGAGAACTGCGGCGCGATAGCTTGGCAGGGTAACGCTGTCGATGGGATTGGCCTGAACGGTGAGAACACGGCGCCGGTCGCGGCGATTTATCGTTGGGTCTTCCGGCTGGATATTCACGCCACGCACGACCTGGGCCAACGGGACCGGTTCCACTGAAAACGGAGACTGCAGTTGCAGAAGTTCAAAGTTGTCCACGGCGGCCACATCTTCCGCGCCGGGCCGGACGATGATCGGCAGCAACTCATCGCCCTCGCGGTAGAGGCCAACCGAACGCCCGTCAAACGCGCGTTTCGTCGTGTTGCCAAGGTCTTCATACGTGATGCCCGTCCATCGTGCCCGGTCCTGGTCATAGTCAGGCACGGTCTTCAGGACCCTGTTGCGCCAATCGGTGCGCGCCACCTTCGTCCATTGATGCCGATCCAGTATCGCAACGGCCCGGTCACCGATTTCGCGCAGGTTTTCGGGATCGGCATCTGCCGGGCCGATGATACGGTTTTCAAACGCCCAGGTATTGCTGGGGCCCACACCAAACTGGCGCGTGAACGAGGTTGCCTCGGGCATATTCTCGGACATCCACAGCGAGATGGCTTTGGTCATCTCGGGAATGTCCCGGTAATCCTCGACGTTCACGATGACTTGCGCGTAGGACGGATTGGTCCCTTCGGGATCGACGGGCAAGTAGAAACGCGGCGGGCCTGCCCCGATAAAACTTGCGATACCAGTCACGCGGTCATCCATTTCCACCTGCTCTTCGATGCGTTTTATGGCTTCGGACACGGCTTCAATCCGCGTTCCCTCGGGCGCGTAATAATCGATCATGTACTTGGTCATCGAAGAGGTCGGGAAAAACAGTTGTGTAACCGAACCAAAGCCCACGCCTGCGATAACCAAAGCACCCAGGGCTACACCGATCGTCAGGTAGCGGACCCGGATCGCGGCGGCCAGAAAGCGACGGTAAACGGCGTAGAGACCGGTGTCAAAAGTCTCGCTGGCTCCGCCCTTTGGCTCGGGCAGCATGGCAACACACTGCAGTGGCGTGACCGTCATGGACAACAGCCAACTGACCAGCAGCGCAATCCCGACAACCGAGAAAAGTGTTCGGCAGTACTCTCCCGCGCTCTCGACAGATGCAAAGATCGGGTAGAAGGCCATCACGGCGACGAACGTGGCCCCAAGCAGGGACATGGCGGGGCGCGTTGCGGCGTCGATTGCGGCTTTCGCGCGATCCATGCCTTGCGACATCCGAACCATTGCGCCATCCGCCACGACGATTGAGTTGTCGACCATCATGCCCAGCGCAATGATCAGCGCGCCCAAGGACATGCGTTGAAGATCTATGCCCAGCATCGCCAGCGGAATGAAGGTGGCGAGTATCGTCAAGATCAACCCGCTGCCGATGATGATGCCCATCCGAACACCCATCGCCAGAGTCAAAACGACCAAGACAATCGCAACAGCCTGTCCGAGGCTGATCAGGAAGCTGCTGACTGCCAGATTCACGTCGTCGGACTGCCAATGAACCCGCTCAACCTCGATGCCCACAGGCAAGGCCGCGATCAGTTCAGACACTCTTGCATCTACAGCTTCTCCCACGCTGACGACGTTGACACCTGACTGGAAGGATATCGCCAATCCAATGGACGGAAGACCGTTATAGCGCATCATTGTGGTCGGTGGATCAGCGTAGCCTTCCCTGACCTCGACAACTTCACCCAGCCGGAGCAGTTCCGGGCCCCGACGTTGGCCGCTTTGAACCTGATCCAGACCGCTTGGCCGTACTACCAGATCTGCAATGTCCGTCGGGCTGGTGAATGTACCGCTTGGCGCAATCCGCATTCGGTAGTCGCCAATGTTCACCCGCCCCGCATCCACAATCGCGTTCTGCGTCTGCAAGGTGCTGAGAATGGTCTGAGCCGATACGCCCAGCGCAGCCAAAGCTTCTTCCCGTGTTTCCAGATAGATGACCCTGTCGCGCTCTCCCCACAGATCGACACGTCCGACTCCGTCGATCAATGAGAGTTCTCGCTTGAAGTCTTCGGCGAACCGGTCGAGTTCCTGGGCGGTAAACCCATCAGATGTCATGGCCAGCAGAAGCCCGAAGACATCACCGAAATCGTCGTTGATAGCAGGACGGCCTGCGCCAGGGGGCAGGTCTGTTTCCACGTCCCTGACTTTGCGGCGCAGCGTGTCCCAGATCTGGGGCAGTTCATCGGACCAGTAATTCGGACGGATCTCGACTTTGATCGTCGAAATGCCGGCCCGGCTTTCGCTCGAGATGTAGTCGATTTCCTTGATCTCTTGGAGCTTGAGTTCAATCCGTTCGGTGACTTCCTGCTCAACTTCTTCAGGGCTGGCACCGGGATAGGGGGTGGTTACAACTGCGGTCTTGATGGTGAATTCGGGGTCTTCCAACTGGCCAAGACTGAAGAACGCCGAAATGCCGCCCAACGTGAGCATGACGACCGTAAACCAAACAAACTTGGCGTTGCGGACAGCGAATGCGGCAAGGCCCATTATTCCGAATCCTCAGAAAGCAGCGACACCTTCTGGCCCTCTCGCAAAGAGTTCGCGCCGGCCGTAACGACCACGTCGCCGAACTCCAGTCCTTCGCTGACGGCGACCCCTTGCGACCGGGGTGTGCCAAGTGCAACCTTCCGTGCGGTCACGGTTTCCGAGGTTGCGTCAAACACCCAGACATGAGGGTCGGTTTCCCCTTCGGGCACAAAAACCGCGCTGGCAGGAACCGTGATCGCGTCAAATGGCTCGTGCCCTTCCTTTGGCTGACCGCTGACACGCCCTGCCATGCCCGGAAGAACAAGCGAGTCTTCTGGTTGCTCCATAATCAGCGTGACGGGGAAGGTTCGGGTGGTTGCAGAAGCTTCAGAACCAATCTCACTGATCTCGGCAGGCAGGATCACGTCCCCTAAAGCGTCAAAAGTAACGGTTATGTCCTCGATATGCGGGATCAGGGCGATGTATCGTTCGGGGATATCGATCACCACTTCGATGTGCTCCGCATCCAGAATGCGCAGAACCGGGCTTTGTGCCGCGACCTCTTCAAAATCCTCAATGTATTTTGCGACCACACGCCCATCGAATGGCGCAGTCAGGCTTGTATAGGTCAAATCCAAGGTGGCCCTGTCCAGCGCGCCCTGGACAGAATTGATTGCTGCCTGAGCTGATGTTTCACCCGCGACAAACCGATCAAGTGTCGCTTGCGCAGCAACGTCTTTTTCAACCAATGAACGCTGCCGGTCCGTTTGAAGCTTGGCGTTCTCGAACGTCGCCTGCGCGCTCTCAAGTTCTGCTGAAAGCCGATCGACCTCGGCCTGGTATGGGGCCGGGTCCAAGGCTGCGACAACGTCGCCCTTGGCCACCAGGTCGCCAACCTGAACGTCCACTCCGACCACGTTGCCCGGGACGCGAAATGCCAGGGACACCTCGCGCGCGGCTCTGGCTGTTCCAACAAAGTACCGGTCATGCAAACTGGACAGATCGGATATCTCGGTTGCCCTGACGGGACGGACGACCGTTTCGGCTGTTTCCTCTTCCTTCTCCCAGCACCCCGTAAGCGACAGGAGGGCAAACAACCAAACAGAAAATCTCTTCATTTCCCCCTCCCGTGCTGGCCGCTTTTCCTACCGTCGTCTTCGTGAAGGTGGGCCAACTTGAAAATCCAACGCTAAAAGCTGTTGGAATTGTACGCGCTTATGAAACAAAGTCAAAAATCGGAATTTGTTGGGCAGGTATCAAAAAGAAATCTGTACGCATCTTTCCAAAACCGAATTGGCGTCGTCGGATATGCTCGTTCAGAGAAAAGCGGATAAGTGTCATCCAAAGGTCTGGACAGCCTGCAATGGCTATTTAGACCCAGTGTGTAGTTTAGGCCCCCGAGAATGAGAGCGGCGGGCGCACTACCTTATTGATCACATGCGAGCCGCTCAGGTCGGGAAACGAGGGCCGGTTATGGTGAAGCTGGCGGAACGCTTCCATCAGCAAGACCGGCAGATATGCAATGCACGGTCCGCTCTTCGCCGCCTCATTCGGTTGATTTCGAAACCGGATTCGTATGGACCCTCAAGACGGCAATCAAGAGGTCCCTGCGGGCTTTTGGTACACCCAAGAGAGCATTTATGTGGCACCAAATCAGGTTACGGGTCTCTACTCAGCCCGACTTTGCAAGCACTGCATGGCTTCACCCGGGCAAGATGTTGTGATTGATCCTGAACAGATTATTTGGATCATAGTTGCCTTTGATCTTTGTTAGCTTCTCCCCATGCGCGCCGTACGCGCAAGTCATATGATCCGCTTCGTCCTCTGGCATGAAGTTCACATACGCGCTGCCAGTCGAGTGTGGTCGCATCTGCTCATAGAGCCTGCGCGCCCATTCAATGCATTCTCCGTCCTTGCTGGGGTCTTCCCAACGCGTGTGAACGTTCATGATGAAATGCGCCGATCTTTCCGGATACGCTGTCGCGCTGGTTTCAACGCGGGCCATTGCGCCACCCACATGGGCAATGAAGACTTCGCACGCCGGGTCGGGAAGGCATGAAATTGCCTCTAATAGACCGGTAATTGCATCCGTGGATAGCGCATCGAAATCATGGCTTTTCCAATAGTTCCGAGCCCCGGGCGTCAACAAGGGGTCAAAGGCGGCTTGCCAGTCCACGAACTTGTGCGGTGATATGACATCGGCA
Source organism: Ruegeria sp. CG4 (assembly GCF_056537185.1). NCBI lineage: Bacteria > Pseudomonadati > Pseudomonadota > Alphaproteobacteria > Rhodobacterales > Roseobacteraceae > Ruegeria > Ruegeria sp. CG4. The sequence continues at coordinate 30,540 of NZ_JBQFRB010000015.1, forward strand.
ATCGGTTCGCCGAGCGCACGTAAAGGTGACATCGCCTTTTCACCCTCGCCCATCGGTCCACTATAGCAAGCCGCAAAGATCAGCACTTCCCGCCCATGCCATTCCTCCGGCAGGAAAGGCAGAGGCGGTGCTTTGCGCATTACGCTCCAGACGGTCAGTTCATCAGGGGAATTGTCTGCAATGGCCGCAAATTGGGCAAGAAGCTCCGGCGCTTTTTCGATCGGATGTACGATCAGGCCTGACAGAACATCGGGTCCGAGGTCGTGCAACTGGAACTCGAAGGAAGTCACGACCCCGAAATTTCCACCCCCACCGCGGATGGCCCAGAAAAGTTCAGGGTGGCTCGTGGAAGAGGCCGTTACAATCGCGCCGTCTGCTGTCACGACTTCTGCCGAAAGCAGGTTGTCGATAGTCATGCCGAATTTCCGGGTGGTCCATCCAAAGCCGCCGCCCAAGGTCAAGCCTGCGATACCCGTGGTCGAGTTGATGCCAACGGGAACGGCAAGCCCATGAGCCTGAGTTTCGCGATCCACGTCGCCAAGCAGTGCACCCGGCGCAATCCGCGCTGTCTTGTTGACGGGATCCACGTGTACAGACCGCATCTGGGACAGATCGAGCATTACGGTCTCGTCCGCAACAGCATGACCTGCAATCTGATGCCCGCCGGACCGGACCGAGATCATGAGGCCTGCGTCTCTGACAAAGTTCACTGCCTTCTGGACATCGCTCGCCCCCATGGCGCGGATTACGAACCCGGGATAACGCTCGAACATACTGTTCCAGGTCGTCCTTGCGCTTTCATATTCCGAAGTTCCCTGCAGGTAGACACCGCCACGAAGTGAGGCATCCAGCGCGTCCAGCGCTTCCTGATCCACAGTTGCTGTGCTTCCGTCGAGTGTTTTCAGGTCATACATGCTTAGGCCTCCCCATTGTCAGGTCAGGCTTCTTGCACGGCTGCCTCATGTACTTATGAAGCCCTTCACGAAGGAGCTACGTTCTTTCAGGTAAAAGACCGGCTGACGGTCAGGCGAATATGCCCGGATCGATCTGATCCACAGGTGTTATGACATCGGCAGGAATGTTCAGGCGCTCGGCCGCCTTTCTGAGGCTCTCCTCATCAGGGGCTTCATACAGGCAGTATGTTTTGCGCTTGTCTGCGCTCAGGAACGAGAAAATCCACTCGACGCCAACCTCGTCATTGATCTGCTTGATGTGGATTTTGTCATCGTCGGTGACGTTCAGTTGCTCGGCGAATTGTCTTTCTATGATGTACCTTGGCATGATGCTCCCCCAAGCATGGTATGGCCTTAACTGGCTGTTCCTTCGAGCTTTGACCTCAAGGAAACCATACTCAATTTCTGTGAAATTGCCAACGCTTCCCCTTCCAGTTGAAACGCCAGCTTCAAATCACTCGCGCTACCCCGGCGCCGTAGCGCGGATGCGTAGGCTGCCTTGCTATGCGCAATCCAGGGCGGGCATTTCATGTGCGTGTCTATTTCGATAGCCTTTTCGAACATCCTTTCGGCAGTATCCCAGTCCTTCAGCAGCGCGGCCAGACTGCCAAGGCGTCTCGCAGCAGCCCCGGTGCAAACTGTGGTTGCCCCAGCGGTGATCGTCAGCTCTTCGTATGGGGCAAGCATGTCAAAGAGGGTCTTGGCATGCTTAAGGTTCTCAACGGCGACGCAAATGTCGGCAAGATAGGACAATGTGGTCGAATACATGGCATCCGGTGGAAGATCGAAGCCATTTTCTGCCATTTCGTTCAAAATGCGTTCGGCTGGTTCTGTATATCCCAACTCTGCCGCGATCAGGCCAAAGCCCGGTTTCCAGGAAATATCATCGGGGCTGTCCGTCATCAGTTTTTTGATCACCGGCGCGACCTCGTGCAGACGGTTCTGTTCGCGGCGGATGGTGAACATCTGAACACCGAAGACGCCCTCAACGTGTTCGCCGTGGGTCTTCCGACCTATCTGCACCGCCTCGGTTGCATGCTTTTCGGCCTGGTCAAAATCGCCGTCCATAATTGCAATCATGGCGCGTGCGTGTTTCTGAACCCAGTAGAGCTGCAGATGGTTTTCCTTTTCCGAGTTCTCCGCCAGCAATTCGAGCGATTTGTCCATCAGGTCTCGGTCGGCCATTTCGGCTCCGACAAACAGGCTGAGTGTCCAATTTCGACCCTGATCAATACTTCCCAGGTTCTCGGCCACCCGATGCATGGCATCGAGGTTTTCACGCCAATGGCGTGCCTCTCTTCCTTTGCGCGCGACAAACGGCGCGCCAAAATGCATCATCATCACAGAGAACTGGGATTTGTAATCACCCAGTCTCGCGGCCAGTTCCATGGATTGCTGGCCAAAACGCACGCCCTCGGAAAGCTGGCCAGCAAACATGTGCGCGCGCGCAAGTTGGCTCATCAGCCTGCACCGGCGAACTTCGTCATGGTCGGGCAGGTCCTTCAGCGCGTCGTCACAAAGTTCAATTGCCTCGCTGTATTTCTCGCTCGACATCATACACGAATCCGCAAAGTGGTTGGCCGCATCTGCAGCGAGCTCTACGTCACGTATGACACGGGCTGCGTCCGAAGCAGCTTTCAAGACCGCTATACCCTCTGGCAACTGACCCAGGCTGTCATGGCTGCGACCGATCAGTATTTTGCTCTTGATCGTTTCAGCACTGTTCTCAGGTCCGAGATTTTCTGCTGCTTTGAGTGTTTCCCGGGCGTTGACCATCGCCTCTTGACTAGCGGATCGCCCGAGGGCCATTTCAGTCGCAGTGCGCCATTTTTCGAACGCAGCGGGCCATTCTTCGGCCTCTGAAAGATGGCGGGCGACCAATTCGGGTCTGCGTTCAATCTCAGCGGATCGCATCTGCAGCAAAGCGCGCGCCACACCTGAGTGCTGCTGTCTTCGGGTAGAGCTCAACATAGACTGATAGGCAGTGTCACGAATAAGGGCATGTCGGAAAACGAAATGCCCACGATTATGCCCGCTTTCAAAGATCAGGCCGGTACGAGAAAGCTCTTCGAGACGCTTGATGATGTCGGCTTCATCCAGGCTCATTGCGGCACTCAATATGCTCGGCTCAAACTCTCGACCAATGACGGATCCCGTAAGCGCGACTTGTTTGGCCTCTGGTGAAACCGCATCGAGCCGCGCCATCAACGCACCTTTCAAAGACGACGGTATGTGGATTTGTCCCTGCTCTCCGGCTTCGACGATTGCGCGGGTCAGTTCCTCGACGAACAAAGGCACGCCATCCGTCTTCTCAACAATTGCGGCGATCAGCGCATCGTCCGGATCCTGACCGGTAATATTGCGAACCAGATTGAAGACATGAGCTGAATCAAACCGCCTCAGCAAGAGGGTCTGAACGTGCGAGGCTCCATCGTCACGGGCCATTTCCCAACCCGGTCTGTGCGTTATCAACATCATCAGGGGAAGATCGGTGCAAATCGCTTTGAAACGCTCCAACAGGGCCTGCGTCGAAGGATCGATCCAATGAGCATCCTCAACGCACAAAATAACCGGACGCACGTTTGACCGAACCTGAACCGCGTGGATCAAGGTTTGAATTGTTAGGTCGCGCTGCTCCTGCGGCGTCAAGTCGAGTACTTCTCGAGCGAGCGCGCTACGAGGCGCGACCAAGGCGGCGAAAACAGGCAAGACCTTTTCCCAGTCCAAGCCTTTTCTGCCCTCCAGCATCTTCCTGACATGGTCGAGGATCAGATTGTCATCAAAGTCAGGTTCAACATCCGCGTCCTGGGAAATTCGCTGCGTAACCGGGTGGAAAGGACTGCTGGTCAGATAAGGGGAACAGTTCAGTCTTATCACATCGGCTTCGTCAGTTGCGGCGACTTCTGCAAGGAATTCCTCTGTCAGGCGCGATTTTCCAATTCCGGCCTCGCCCGCCAGAAGGACAACCTCCCCATGACCGCTTTTGGCGCGTTGCCACGACTGCAAAAGGATCCCTTTTTCGTAATCCCTGCCAATCATGGCGCTGCCGGCGTCATTTCTGTGTGAAGCGCGAAAACGGCTCTCCGCGCTGCGCTCCGAAACTACTTTCAACAGAGTGCGTGGTTCTCTGAACCCCTTGAGTTCGGTTTGCCCAAGAGATTTGAACTCAAATATCTGATGCAAGGCTGCTTCGGTTTCTTCAACAGACAAGACGACTGAGTTTGGTTCTGCATATTCCTGCAACCGAGCCGCAAGATTGACGATCGGGCCGGTCATTGCGCCTTCTTCGTAAGTGTTTTCTCCGACCGTGTCGCCGACCACCACATCACCACTCGCAACGCCCAGCCTGACCGACAAACGCTCGCCGTCCGGCGTTTTAAGTTCTTTGACCCGTCGAACAGCCTCAAGACCGGCCTTTACCGCGCGAACAGCGTGATCTTCATAGGCCGTTGGCCAGCCGAAGAACACCAGAAGGCCATCGCCCAGATATTTCGCGACGTAGCCGCCATATCGGCTTACCGCCCCTGCGACGGCATCCTGGTAATTCTGCAACAGACCCCGCATGTCTTCGGGATCCAGGCGATTGGTCAGTTCTGTCGAGCCAACCAGATCAGCAAACACGACTGTTAAATGTCGCCTCTCAGCGGCTGTTTGTGTTGTAGATCTTCTTTTCGATGGACTTCCACTTTCAGCCTCATCAGAAACAAATTCCTCATCCTTCTCATGGACTTGCCCGTCCGCTGACTGGGGTGAAGTGGGCAATTTCTGTTGGCCACCCAGTTCCCGAACCGCAGCGAGAATGATTTTTCGATGACCCAGGCTTACCCCAAGCTCCTTGAGGTCGTCGCATGTCAACAATGGCAGAACGCGCGCATCGATATCGTTTTCCGCAAAAGCATCTGCGTACTGACTCAATCCGAGATCATTTAGCCACTTTTCAATTTCGACCGACATATCTGGATCATGATGAGGTATGAGGCGCTAATCAAGAAAACGCTATCAACACGAACTGATTATTGGCGAAAGAAACTCACCGACGTCAGGGAAACGGCGGGAAGTTGTTTCCGTTTGGCGTCGAATTAGGAACTCAACGTTCAGTCATAAAGGACAGCCCCGAGACGAGTTGCTTCAAACCAAGGGCTGCCCCAGCGAAGATCGCAGCGAATGTGACGGGCGCGCTGTAGGCAAGAAGTGAGAAGGCAGAGATGCCTTGTCCAACGCTGCATCCAACCGCGATGACCGCGCCCGGGCCCATGATGGCGGCACCCAGCATTTGCCGCTTGAGTTCACGTGGATCCTCGCACGCTTCCCACCGGAAATGGCCCTTGGACCAGGATCCAAGGAACGCTCCGATGAGAACACCTGAGACCGAACCAACAGCAAAGGAAAGCGTGGTGCCGGATGCCGTCATCAGATAGAGTATCGTGTCACCCAGCGGCCTTGCGAATGTATGGGTCTGCACCGTCTCTCCGTCAAAGCCGTGAGCAGCAACCCAATACGTTCCAAGCCAACCTGAGGCGACCGCCAGTCCTACGGCTGCGCCCCAAAATACCCGCGACGGGGTGCGGCGAAACCGTTCGTTTGCCAGAGCGAAACCCACCATGGCGGCGCCGACAAGCGTACCAATCAACCAGGCCGGAACAGAGGTCAAGCGCTCGGCCAGAAAGCTGATGCTCTGCGGCTGGCCAATATCCATTTCCACAGGAAATACCGAAACCCTGAGATATGCCAGGGGGCCCGACATTGCGATGTATGCTGACAGACCAAGGACAGATACGATTACGAATGATCGGAGGTCACCGCCCCCCAGCCTTGCCAATGCGCCGTAGCCACAGTTTCCACTGATGGCCATGCCGTAGCCGAACAGCAAACCCCCCACGATCGAGCCGATCGGGTTCCACGATTGCGCAAGATATGTCGTTTCGACGGGATCGAGCCAACCCAACGCCATAGCCGCGTGGCTACCGACAATGGCCACACCGATTGCAACGGCCCACATTCGCAGCCGCCCATCATCATCCGCGTAGAGGTAGTCCTCAATCGCGCCCAACGTGCAGAATCGGCCGATACGTGCCGCCAATCCCAACACTATCCCGCCGATCAAACCGATCAGGGCAACGGAATTGGCGTCTCCCAGCAATTCGAACATGGCCAGTCCCCTCCCAAAGCTGGCGGCCTTTCAGACAGGGTCTCTAGTTTTCCCTGCAGAAAAGATCGTAAACAACTTCGAGAATCTGTGTCGATCGGTCGTCAGCCAGTCTGTAGTAGATCGTTTTTCCTTCGCGCCGGGTTTTGACCAGACCTTCGAAGCGCAGGCGAGACAGTTGTTGAGAGACCGCAGCCTGCCGAGCCGATAGCATCTCCTCCATCTGGGTGACGGATTTTTCCCCCGAGGACAGATAGCACAGGATCATCAGACGCCCTTCGTGACTGATAGCCTTCAGGAAGTTTGATGCCGTCTGGGCATTTTCCATCATTCGGTCCAGATCTTCTGCACACATGTCCTTCGAGAACACAGGCAGTTTCGATGGTTTGTCCAACAAGAATGCCTCGCTGTCTTGGCTTCACGTATTCAAAACAGTTTATATAATTTGCCGCCAATTAGCCAGAGGTCTCAATCGGTATTCCTGCGTCACGAAGCAAAACACCCAACATGCCCCAGAAAAAGTCCTCGCCCGGGTAGCCTTCAATCCGGCCGACCTCGTTACCATTGTCCAACAAAACAAAGGTCGGCGTGTAGTAGAGGGGTTTAGTCAGAGAAATACCGTCTGGCAGTGCCGCGTGGATATCGACGCGCTGCAATGGTGCGGTATGTCCTTCGGGCGTTTTCGGGTAGATCTGAGAGATTTCGGAATCCCAACGGGCGCACCACATACACCCATCTTCCTCTGCCATCAGAAGTGTCATTTCGGCCCGTGAAGACACAGGGAAAGCAAGCAATGTGATTGCCAGAACAAGCAAGAGTAAGTGACGCATCTCAAGCTCCGATTGACCGCAACGATATATCTTTACTATTTTGAATGTGTGAATAATAGCGCTTTGGGACGGGTTTGACCATGCTCGACATTACATTTGCAGGAGCTTTGGTCGCGGGGCTTTTATCCTTTCTCTCTCCCTGCATCCTGCCGATTGTGCCCTTCTACCTCAGCTATCTGGCGGGTGTCGGGATGGAGCAGATTTCAGCAGGTTCCGACATTTCGCCCGGCGTCCGTCGCAGGGCCACGTTATCTGCAATCGCATTTGCAGCCGGGATCATCACCGTATTCATGGCTCTCGGAGCGACGGCTTCGATTTTTGGGCAGTTGGTCCGAGAGTATTTCGACATTCTACGCTGGATCGCGGCGGCCATCATCATTGCAATGGGACTGCATTTCCTTGGGCTTGTCCGCATCGGGTTTCTGTATCGCCAGTTTCGCGCGGACATAGGCGAGACGTCGAATATAAGCCTGATCGGAGCCTACGTTCTTGGACTGGCCTTTGCTTTTGGCTGGACACCCTGCGTCGGACCGGTGCTTGCGGCAATCCTGTTTACGGCGGCAGGTACCGAGACGGCCTGGCGTGGTGCAATGCTTTTGTTCGTCTACGGTGCAGGAATGACCGCGCCGTTTGTTCTGGCGGCCTTTTTGGTTCGTCCGTTCATGCAATGGATGGCGCGGTTCAGGAAGCATTTGCCTTTGATCGAAAAGGCAATGGGCGGGATGCTGATTCTCTTCGGCGTGCTGATTGCAACCAACTCTATCAACCTCATCGCCCAGTGGATGCTGGACCATATGCCCTGGCTTGCGGCGATTGGCTAAGACAGGAGAAAGACATGAACCGAGTATTACTATTCCTGGCAGCATGCCTGTTGGGCGGGGCAGTTTCCGCGGCGGAACTGGGCGACGACGGCTTGCACAAAACGCCGTGGATGCGCGATACGTTCAAGGACCTCCGCGAGGACCTTGAAGAGGCTTCAAGCGAAGGTAAACGCTTGGTTTTATTCATTGAACAACAAGGCTGCATCTATTGCAAAAAGATGCATGATGAGGTTTTCCCCCAGCCTGATCTGGCGACGTATATCGAAGACAACTTCTTTGTGGTCCAATTGGATCTGCATGGAAGCACCACCGCCACCGACTTTGACGGGGAAGAAAATGAGCAAAGAGCGCTGATGCGCAAGTGGGGGATTCTGTTCACCCCGACGCTTGTTTTTCTGCCGGAAGAAGTTCCACAGGACGCCACGGCCATCAATGCGGCGGTTGCCGTCATGCCAGGCGCGTTCTCCAAAGGAACAACCTTCGATCTTTTCACGTGGGTCAATGAGAAACGATACGAACTTGATAATGGTGAGGATTTTCAACGGTATCATGCGCGGCGCATTCAGGAGCGAAACAATATTTCGCAGGACTGAGCGATAGCGTTACAAATAAAAAAATTCATTTTGATGAATTTAATGTTGCGACGAACCCTGCCCGTCGACTACGGTACACCAAAGCTTTGGGCCGCAAAGCGCCATCGGCGCGGTAGCAAATGGGAGGGATCATGAAGCTGAGACTCTTAACTTTGGTCTGCGCAATGACAGGTGTCGCCGCTTATGCGGCAGGTACAGGCCCGAAAGACGTAGCCTATGATGATTATGGTGCAATCGAGGTCTCTCTGACCGGAGTTGCAGGTGATGTCGAAAACGGCGCGATCATCGTCGGAGACAAGTCAAAGGGCAACTGCGTGGCCTGCCATGCGGTTACAGCCTTGGCGGAAATTCCGTTTCATGGCGAAGTTGGACCGATGCTGGACGGAGCCGGCGATCGCTGGAGCGAAGCAGAACTTCGCGGCTTGGTCGCAAATGCCAAGATGACGTTTGAAGGAACGGTCATGCCCGCCTTCTACAAGGATGACGGTTATATCCGCCCCGGCGACGCCTATACCGGCAAAGCTCCGTCAGCGCCTTTGACGACGATCCTCACCGCGCAGGAGATCGAGGATGTGGTCGCATTTCTGGCGACCCTGAAAGAGGAATGATCACGCGTTAAGGCGTGAAATTGCGAGAATCCGAAGGAGATTGAAAATGGAACTTTCTCGTCGCGAGACTCTGGCCCTTGGCCTGAGCGCCGCGTTCCTGACACTGATGCCGCTCCGCGCCAATGCGGCCGCCGAAGATGCCATCGCGGCGTTTACCGGCGGGGCGGACATGGCGGACGGTGGTGTCACCCTTACGGCGCCGGAAATTGCCGAGAACGGCAATACTGTACCGATTGAAGTCAGTGCGCCGGGTGCTTCCGCAATTCTGATCGTGGCGGCAGGCAACCCCGAGCCGGGCGTTGCCACGTTTAATTTCGGCCCGCTGGCGGCCGAACAGGCCGCTTCCACGCGCATCCGCCTGGCCGGAACGCAGGACGTCATTGCTGTGGCCAAGATGGCGGATGGTAGCTTTGCCAAGGCATCCGCGACCGTAAAAGTGACAATTGGCGGCTGCGGCGGCTGATCGCCACGCGCCCTGAAGAACAGGAGTTCAACCAATGGCATCCGGTGTAAAACCCCGCGTCAAGGTTCCCAAGACAGCCGCTGCTGGCGAAACGATCACGATCAAAACGCTGATCAGCCACAAAATGGAAAGCGGTCAGCGCAAAGACAAAGAAGGAAATGTCATCCCGCGTTCGATCATAAACCGTTTCACCTGCGAGTTTAACGGTGAGCTGGTCGTTGATGTGACGATGGAGCCGGCGATTTCGACAAACCCGTACTTCCAGTTCGAAGCAACCGTGCCCGAGGCCGGTGAGTTTGTCTTCACATGGTACGACGATGACGGTTCTGTCTACGACGAAAAGAAATCGATCGAGATCGCCTGACGGCTCGGCCGCTAAGGCAGGTCAGCGCCGGATATGAGTTCTGGCGCTGGTCCACCAAGGGAGGAACGTAATGAAAAATAAGGCACTTACGGCGATTGTTGCAATTCTGGCTTTCCCAGTGGCGGCAGTGGCCGAACCAGACGGCGACAATCTCGTGATCAACGACGAGCTGGATATGATCTCGGTAACCGCAGCACCGGCGCATGTCGAAAACTTCGACAAGATCTATTCTGGGTGGCATTTCCGAACCGATGAAACCCAGGCGCTTCAAATCGACGATTTTGACAATCCGGCGATGATCTTTGTCGACCAGGCGGCGGACCTGTTCCAGGCGGCTGACGGTGCCGCTGGTGAAAGCTGTGCCTCGTGCCATGATGGCGTTGAGAGCTTCAAAGGGTTGCAGGCGTCCATGCCCAAGGTCGATGCCGAAAGCGGCAAGCTGATGGTTATGGAAGATCTGATCAACAAGTGTCGTACGGATCGCATGGAAGCCGATGCCTGGAAATGGTCCGGCGGCGACATGCAGGGAATGGTCGCGCTGATTGGTCTGCAGTCACGCGGGATGCCGATGAACGTCGCTATTGATGGCGATGCCGCCCCCTATTGGGAGCAGGGTAAGGAAATGTACTATACCCGCTATGGCCAGTTGGAACTGAGCTGCGCCAATTGTCATGAGGACAACTGGGGCAACATGATCCGGGCGGATCACCTGAGCCAGGGTATGATCAACGGATTTCCGACCTACCGCCTGAAACAGGCCAAGCTGATTTCGCGCCACAATCGTTTCCGCGGCTGTATTCGCGACACACGGGCGGAAACCTTTGCCGAAGGATCGGATGAGTTCCGCGCGCTGGAGCTTTACGTTGCTTCGCGCGGCAACGGGCTGTCGGTCGAAACTCCGGCCGTGCGTCAATAACACTGAACCCGCGCAAGAGATGTCTTGCGCGGGTTTTCGACTGATTAAACATTCACACATTTATATGTGAAATAGGAAAGCCGATAGATGATTTCGCGACGTGACTTCCTGCAGGTTTCGATGGCCGCTTCCGCGCTCTATGGGGCGTCCGGGTTTGGAAACTGGGCCAGACTTGCCGCGCAGCAAAGCCTGACGCAGGATCAGCTGCTGGAGTTTGAGACTTTTGGCAATATCAGCCTGATCCATGTCACCGACATACACGCGCAACTCAAGCCGATCTATTTCCGCGAACCCGAAGTCAATCTGGGTATCGGCGACGCGCGTGGGCACATGCCGCATGTGACGGGTGCCGCGTTTCGCAAAGCCTACGGGATCGAGGATGGAAGCCCGTCTGCCTATGCACTGACCTACAATGATTTCGCGGCGCTGGCGAAGACCTATGGCCGGGTCGGTGGTCTGGACCGGGTCTCGACAGTCATAAACGCTATCCGCGCTGACCGCCCTGATGCCCTGCTTCTGGACGGCGGCGATACATGGCACGGTTCTTACACCTGCTACCAGACGGCTGGGCAGGACATGGTCAATGTCATGAACGCGCTGAAACCTAACGCGATGACATTCCATTGGGAATTCACCCTGGGCAGCGACAGAGTCAACGAAATCGTCGAAGGTTTGCCCTTTGCCGCCCTGGGCCAGAACATCTTTGACGCCGAGTGGGACGAGCCCGCCGAGCTGTTCCAACCCTACAAGTTCTTTGACCGGGGCGGCGCAAAGGTCGCCGTGATCGGGCAGGCATTCCCCTACATGCCAATCGCCAACCCGGGCTGGATGTTCCCGGAATACTCTTTCGGCATTCGGGACGAAAACATGCAGGCCATGGTCGACGAAGTGCGCGATGCCGGTGCCGATGTTGTCGTTGTCCTCAGCCACAATGGGTTCGACGTTGACAAAAAGATGGCCGCCCGAGTGCAGGGGATCGACGTGATCCTCAGCGGTCACACCCATGATGCGCTGCCCGAGCCAGTTCTGGTTGGCAAGACCCACATCATCGCGTCGGGTTCGAATGGTAAATTCGTCAGCCGCGTGGACCTGGATGTGCGGGATGGCCAGATGATGGGGTTGAAGCACAAGCTGATCCCGATCTTCTCGGACGTTATCGCCCCAGATCCTGCCATTTCCGCCTTGATCAACGATCAACGGGCACCTTTCGAAACGGCATTGAGCGAGGTCATCGGTAAGACCGACTCGCTGCTTTACCGCCGGGGCAACTTTAACGGCACCTGGGATGATCTGATCTGCGATGCCCTGATCAACCAGCGCGAGGCGGACATCGCGATGTCGCCCGGCGTCCGTTGGGGGCCGTCGATCCTGCCGGGGCAGGACATTACCCGCGAAGACATCTGGAACGTCACCTCGATGTCCTATCCGAACGCGTATCGCACGGAAATGACGGGCGAATTCATCCACGTCATCCTCGAAGATGTCGGTGACAACCTGTTCAACCCAGATCCCTACTACCAGCAGGGCGGCGACATGGTGCGTGTCGGCGGGCTTGGCTACCGCATCGACGTAACCAAACCGCAAGGCCAGCGGATCAGTGAAATGACCCTGCTCAAGACTGGCGAGGCGATTGATCCGTCGAAAACCTACGTCGTGGCGGGTTGGGCCAGCGTCAACGAGGGCACCGAAGGCCCACCCATTTGGGATGTCGTCGAAAACCACATTCGCGGCCAGGGCACCGTGACCGTCGAGCCGAATACATCGGTCGATGTCATCGGCGCCTGAGGCCGCGGCCGGAACTTGCAACACATAAACAAAATTTGCTGATCGAGTAACGGAGGCAAACACGATGAGTGAAAACTCCAGAGAAAAGGCACCCTCCCGCCGCCAATTTCTAAGTGGCGCGGCCGCCGTTGGAGTAGGAGCAGTCGGCGCCGGAGCAGCGCGCGCTGCTGGCCCCGATCCGCTGATTACCCAGGTTCAGGAATGGGCACAGGCCACTGGTGAGGGCGTGGATGCGACCCCCTACGGGTTGCCGATCCAGTTTGAAGACGACGTCGTGCGCCGCAATGTCGAGTGGCTGACCGCCGACACGATCAGTTCGATAAACTTCACACCGATCCACGCGTTGGACGGTACAATCACGCCGCAGGGTTGCGCGTTCGAAAGGCATCATTCAGGCGCCATCGAACTGAGCAAGGCGGACTACCGCCTGATGATCAACGGGTTGGTCGATACACCCCTTGTGTTCACCTACGAAGACCTTGAACGCTTCCCGCGAGAGAACCGCGTTTATTTCTGCGAGTGCGCTGCAAATACAGGTATGGAGTGGGCCGGTGCGCAACTGAATGGTGCGCAGTTCACCCATGGAATGATCCACAATATGGAATATTCCGGCGTATCGCTTCGCACCCTGCTGGAAGAGGCCGGCGTGAAGCCCGAAGGCAAGTGGGTTTACGTTGAAGGGGCGGATGCATCCTCGAACGGGCGCTCGATCCCGCTGGAAAAGGCCATGGACGACGTGCTCGTGGCCTTCAAGGCCAATGGCGAGGCGTTGCGCAAGGAACATGGCTATCCGGTTCGCCTGGTCGTCCCCGGTTGGGAAGGCAACATGTGGGTCAAATGGCTGCGCCGTGTCGAGGTCACGGAAATGGCGATTGAGAGCCGCGAGGAGACTTCGAAATACACCGACACGCTGGAAGACGGCACATCCCGTAAATGGACTTGGGTCATGGACGCCAAGTCCGTTGTAACGTCGCCCAGTCCACAGGCTCCGATAAAGCACGGACCGGGACCCTTGGTGATCACAGGGTTGGCCTGGTCTGGAAGAGGCTCGATCACGGGTGTCGACGTTTCCGTGGACGGGGGCAAGAACTGGATTCCGGCCCGACTGGCAGCGCCCGGTACGGACAAGGCGCTGACCCGCTTTTATCTGGACTACAACTGGGACGGGTCCGAAATGCTTCTGCAGGCCCGCGCGAAGGATTCCACAGGCTATGTCCAGCCAAGCAAGGCCCAACTGCGTGAAGTGCGCGGCGAGAATTCAATTTACCACAACAATTGCATCCAGACCTGGTGGATCAAAGAGACCGGAGAGGCGGAAAATGTCGAAGTATCCTGAGCTGTTGGCCGCCTCTGCCCTTGCTTTATGTTTGGCCGTACCGGCTCATGCCGAAAAATTCGGACTTGGACGGCCAGCACTGTCAGAAGAGATTGCGGCGTGGGATCTGGACGTCGCTCCGGACGGAACCGGGTTGCCGGAGGGTTCTGGTGACGTGTTCACCGGAGAAGAGGTCTTTGCCGAGCAATGCGCGATCTGCCACGGCGATTTCGCGGAAGGCGTGGACAACTGGCCCAAACTGGCGGGCGGCGAAGGTACACTGTCCGACAAGGACCCCCTGAAAACAGTCGGGTCCTATTGGCCCTATCTTTCGACGGTCTGGGACTATGTAAACCGGTCCATGCCCTTCGGAAACGCACAGTCGCTGGAAACGGATGATGTCTATGCGATGGTGGCCTATATCCTTTATTCCAATGACATCGTCGATGACGAGTTTACTCTGTCGCACGAGAACTTCCTCGAAGTCGAAATGCCGAATGCAGGCGGTTTCATCGTGGATGATCGTGAAACCGCTGAGTCTCATTTCTGGACCAGCGAACCTTGCATGACGGACTGCAAGGAAAGCGTGGAGATCACCATGCGCGCGGCCGTTTTGGATGTTACGCCTGAAGAAACCGCAGCAAAAGCGACCGAAGCGCATCCTTCGGTTCAGGAAGCATCGGTGGAAGTCGAAGATAAACCGGCGGAAGCTACAGCAATAGAACAAACCGCCGCACTTGATCCCGAGATGATCGAAAGCGGAAAGAAAGTTTTCAAGAAGTGCCAATCCTGTCATCAGGTCGGTGAAAGTGCCAAGCACCGGACGGGCCCAGCCTTGAATGGGATTATCGGAGCAAATGCCGGTGCCGTCGAAGGGTTCAAATACTCCAAGGCAATGAAGGCGGCCGCCGAAGACGGCCTCGTCTGGACTGACGAAGAAATGGCGGCGTTTCTGGCAAAGCCCAAAGCCTACATGAAGGGGACGCGAATGTCCTTCGCGGGCCTTAAGAAAGAGGACGATATACAGGCGCTCATTGTCTATCTCAAGTCGTTCGGAGACTGACCATGGGGTGGCCGAAGGTACTGAGTTGTGCTGCGGTCTTGGGTGGTCTTGCACCTATGGCAAACGCAACCGAGGACCTGGGCGATGCGGACGCCGGGAAAGCTGTGTTCGCGCAATGTAAAGGCTGCCACGAGGTCGGTGACGGGGCTGAAAACAAG
This sequence comes from Ruegeria sp. CG4, assembly GCF_056537185.1. Taxonomy (NCBI): domain Bacteria; kingdom Pseudomonadati; phylum Pseudomonadota; class Alphaproteobacteria; order Rhodobacterales; family Roseobacteraceae; genus Ruegeria; species Ruegeria sp. CG4. Next base: position 45,555 of record NZ_JBQFRB010000015.1, read on the forward strand.
ATCGGTCCACATCTGAACGGAATCTTCGGTCGCAAGGCCGCCGGGCTGGATGGCTTCAACTATTCGAAAAGCTTGAAACGTGCAGGAAATTCGGGCCTGGAATGGCACGCGGACACCCTGTCGGCTTACATCGAAAACCCACGTGCCTTTGCGTCAGGAACACGGATGAGTTTTCGCGGTTTGAAGACCGCGGAAGACCGGGCCAACGTCATCGCATATCTTCGGGCGTTTTCGGACAACCCCCGGGATATTCCCGAAGCGGATCCAACGGCTAAAAGTACCGATCGCTCGGTCGACCCGGCAATTCTGGCGATCCAGGGTGATCCTGAATACGGCGCATATCTCAGCAGCGAATGTACGACGTGCCATCAGATCGAAGGGGCCGACGATGGCATTCCCTCGATCGTGTATTGGCCTGATGAGGACTTCGTGGTCGCCATGCACGCATACAAGCAAAAGCAGCGGCCCCATCCGGTCATGCAAATGATCGCCGGACGGCTAAGCAACGACGAGATCGCGGCCTTGGCCGCCTATTTCAACAATCCAGAGTGAAAGTGACTAAGGGGAGGAAACGCGATGACAATCAATAGACGAGCATTTCTTGGAACCGCCGGGGCAATTGCCGCCGGGCTGTCCGCTCCGATGGTACTGGCGCAAGGCAAGCCACGGGTCGTGGTTGTTGGCGGCGGCGCCGGCGGGGCAACCGCTGCACGCTACATTGCCAAGGATAGCAAAGGCGAAGTCGACGTTACTCTGATCGAGCCGTCCAGAACGTACTACACCTGTTTCTTCTCGAACCTTTATTTGGGAGGGTTTCAGGAGCTTTCGGATATTGCACACAGCTACGGCACGCTGGCCGCGGACTATGGCATCAACGTGGTTCATGATTGGGCGGTTGGCGTGGATCGCGACGCAAAGACCGTGTCCCTGGCGGGGGGTGGATCCGTCCCGTATGACAAGCTGATCCTGAGCCCGGGCATCGATTTCGTCGATGGCGCGGTCGAGGGTTGGGATATCTCCGCACAAAACAAGATGCCGCACGCATATAAGGCCGGTTCCCAGACCGAACTCCTGAAAGCGCAGGTAATGGCAATGCCCGAAGGCGGGATCTTTGCAATGGTCGCCCCGCCGAATCCCTACCGTTGCCCTCCCGGGCCGTACGAGCGCGTTTCAATGGTCGCGCATGTTTTGAAGGCGAACAATCCGACAGCAAAAATTATCGTAGCTGATCCGAAACCGAAGTTTTCCAAGATGTCACTGTTTCAGGAAGGCTGGGCAAACCACTACGAAGGGACGGTAGACTGGATCGGTGAAGACTTCGGCGGCGGCAACGTGTCGGTGAATCCGGACGCGATGACTGTGACCATCGACGGTGAAGTGACCAAGGTCGATGTCTGCAATGTGATCCCAGCGATGAAAGCGGGGCGCATCGCGGAAATGGCGGGTGTGACCGACGGAAACTGGGCGCCTGTCAATGCGGCGGACATGTCCTCGAAAGCCGATCCGGACATTTATGTTCTTGGTGATGCCAGCCAGCAGGGCGACATGCCGAAATCCGGTTTCTCGGCCAACAGTCAGGCGAAGGTTTGTGCAAATGCCGTACGAGGCGCGCTGACCGGGTCGAAAGTGTTTCCGGCCAAGTTTTCGAATACGTGCTGGTCGCTCATCGATGCAGATGACGGGGTCAAAGTCGGTGCCACGTACGAAGCGACGCCCGAGAAGATCGCCAAGGTGGATGGTTTCATCAGTCAGACAGGCGAAAACACAGACCTTCGGAAAGCAACCTACGAAGAGTCGCTTGGTTGGTACGCGGGTATCACCTCGGACATGTTTGGCTAAAGGACTGGGGGGGGGTTGACCGGTGTCAAAGCCCCCGCAGCGCAACCTGAGAGAATGCGGTTCACGAGGAGGATCACGATCATGAAACACTTTATCGCTACGGCCGCGCTTTCCGCTGTCTTGGCAAGCCAGGCGCTTGCGGAAGCGATCATAACCACTCCCTTCGACGGAAGTTTTGACGATGCCACCTTCGCCGTGGAGTCCGCGATCGTGGGACAGGGACTGGTCATCGACTATGTCAGCCATGTCGGTGAAATGCTGAACCGAACAGGCTCTGACGTCGGCAGCGACAAACAGATTTTTTCGGCCGCAGATATCTTCATCTTCTGTTCAGCAAAGATCTCGCGTGAGGTGATGGAAGCCGACCCAATGAATATCGGCTACTGCCCCTACGGAATTTTTGTGGCCGAGAACAATAGCGGCGTGATGGTGGGATACCGAAGCTATCCTGACGGTCCGATGCAAAAGGTTCAGGCCCTGTTGTCCGAGATCGTCGAAGAGGCCGTTGGAAACTGAAATGGACTACCAGCAGTGCATTCGCGACCAGCTTGATAAGCTGAAGGAAGAAGGGAACTACCGGGTCTTCGCTGATCTGGAACGTCAGTGCGGCAAGTTCCCAACTGCCCGAAGCCACACGAAGAACAGTCCTGAGAATGTAACCGTCTGGTGTTCGAACGATTATCTCGGGATGGGTCAGCATCCCAAAGTCCTCGCCGCCATGCATCAGGCCATTGACAGCTGTGGTGCCGGGGCTGGCGGAACACGGAATATCTCGGGAACCACGCACGAGCATGTGTTGCTGGAACAAGAACTTGCAGACCTGCACGGCAAGGACTCGGCGTTGTTGTTCACGTCCGGCTACGTGTCGAACTGGGCTGCTTTGGGCACTTTGGCATCCAAGATCCCCGGTATCACTGTTCTGTCCGACGAGTTGAACCACGCTTCGATGATCGAGGGCATACGCCATAGTCGCTGCAACAAGCGGATCTGGAAGCACAACGACCTCGCGGACCTTGAAAGGCACCTTGCGGACCTGCCGGCCAATACCCCGAAGCTCATCGCGTTCGAGAGTGTTTATTCGATGGACGGCGATATTGCACCGATTGCCGAGATTTGCGATCTGGCGGATCGCTATGGCGCGATGACCTATCTGGATGAGGTTCACGCCGTCGGACTTTACGGCCCACGCGGAGGTGGCATTGCCGAACGCGAAGGTCTGATGAACCGTCTGACCGTCATCGAAGGAACATTGGGCAAAGCGTTCGGCGTAGTCGGCGGATACATCGCGGCCTCCCATGACCTTGTCGACTTTGTTCGGTCTTTTGCCAGCGGGTTCATATTCACCACCGCGCTGCCCCCTGCCGTGGCAGCTGGTGCGGCGGCCTCTGTTCGTCATCTGAAGCAGAGCAAGGCGGAGCGGCATTTGCATCGGCAACGCGTGCAGGAAGTCAGAAACAGGCTGGACGATCTGGGCATTCCACACACACCCAACCCAAGCCACATCATCCCGGTCATGGTTGGCGACCCGGTCAAATGCCGCTTCATATCAGACGTTCTGATGCGTGATTTCGGGATCTATATCCAGCCCATCAACTACCCAACCGTCCCGAAGGGAACTGAACGTTTACGGATCACTCCGTCGCCCGTGCATTCACCGGAAGACATCGACAGGTTGGTAGCCGCTTTGGGCGAGCTTTGGACGCAATGCCAACTGGCTCGCCGGCCGATGGCCGCACAATAGTAACTTGACGAAAGACAAAGACGAACAATCAACGAGGTGAGAGTTTCTGTCCATGGAGAGGCTCATCGATCTGCTGGGAGACCCGGGCGCGCTGGCATTTGCCGGAGCGCTTGTCGGCCTCCTATTCGGTGTGACCGCCCAGAAATCCCACTTCTGTTTGCGCGCCTCGACCGTCGAGGTCGCTGAAGGTGAGTTCGGGCCACGACTTGCGGTTTGGCTGATTGCCTTCTCCGCAGCGCTGACTCTGGTGCAGGGGTTTGTCTCGTTCGGATGGCTGGACCTGTCCGGGGCGCGTGCGATTGCATCGACGGGAAGTCTCAGCGGTGCGGTAATTGGCGGTGCAATGTTCGGGGTTGGAATGGTTCTGTCGCGCGGGTGCGCCTCACGCCTGTTGGTTCTGGCGTCCAGCGGGAACCTGCGAGCCCTTGTAGCGGGGTTGATTCTGACTTTGGTGGCTCAGGCGGCCTACACCGGTGTTCTCAGCCCGGCGCGCGAGGCGCTTTCCGGCATCTGGACCATCGATGGAGGCGCGCCGCGTGATCTGTCCAAGATAATTGGGTTTTCTCCGGTGATTTACGCAAGCCTTGCGGCCTTCGGGTTGGCCTTGGCAATTGCATTTGCAATCCGCCGGAATGTCACGATCACCAAGATCGTATCCGCAGCAGGAGTTGGGGTGGCGGTTGCATTTGGCTGGTTGATGACATTTGCAATCGCGCAAGCGTCTTTTGAAGTTGTGCCCGTGTCCTCGGTCACCTTCACGGGCCCCTCCACAGATACACTGATGGCATTGGTTGCAGAGCGTAATGTCGTGCTGTCCTTTGGTATCGGCCTTGTTCCGGGTGTGGCCATCGGTGCAGCGGGATCTGCCATACTTGCCGGAGAGTGGAAGATTGAACGGTTTGGCCCGGATACACCGATGGAACGCTACCTGGTCGGGGCCGTTCTTATGGGTTTCGGAGCGATGCTGGCAGGCGGCTGTGCCGTTGGGGCCGGTTTGTCGGGTGGATCAGCCTTGTCGTTGACCGCATGGCTCGCCGTCTTCTTCATGTGGGTTGGGGCGATCAGCACGCACAGATTGCTGATGCGGTTGCCCGTTCCACAGCAGTCCTGAACTATTCGAATTCCATCTGCTCAAAAACACGTCCGGCGTTTTTTGTTGCCAGTTCTTCAAACGTATCCAGTTGGGCATAAGGCGACTGATCGACGTAGTAGGCCTCGGCCAGATCGCCACCGGCATCCATGTGCTCCTGAACCTTGCCGCGCAGGTAAATCAGGTAGTCGCGCGTATAGCGGCGTACCTGATCCATGTTTGTCGGGTGGCCGTGCCCGGGAATGACATATGTGGCATTCAAGGCTTCGAACTCATTGTCCCAGGTCTCAAGCCAATCGGCCGTATAGGTCTCCTGAAAGATCGGCAGCATACGCTCGTGGAAGGCCATGTCACCTGCGATGATAAGGCTTTGGTTGGGCAACCAGATCGAGATATCGCCGGGACTGTGTGCGGGCCCAAGGTATTTCGCCTCAATGCGATAGTCGCCCAGCTCGACCACATATTCGTCGTCGAATGTTTCGGTCGGGCCAGCCAGAAACGTCCCTTCGGATTTGTCTTTATTGTAGTTTTGCATCCCTTGCAGGATCTGGGCGCCGTATTCCTCAAACTCTGCCGCTGCATCCGAGTGTGCGATGATTGGAACGCCAAGTTCTGACCAGTAGGCATTGCCAAGCATCGCGTGCCCCTGACCGTTCTCGTTAAAGACCAGTTTGACCGGCTGATCCGTGATCGCCTGGATTTCCTTGTGAAGCGCTTCGGCAAGCACATAGGCCGCACCACCGTTTACAACGACCACGCCCTCACCGGTTACGATGAAGCTGAGGTTGTTGTTGTGACCGGAGTTTTCATAGGTGGGCGGAGCAGTTGCGCCAATGGCAGAATAGACGCCGGGAATGTATTCGACCGGTTTGGAATACAGCACGCTTTGCGGGTATTGATCCGCAATATCTTCGCTGGCCCAGGCTGGTGTGGCCAAGGCAACGGCAATCACGAACGATCGCATCATGAAGGCTCTCCAATGAATCGATATGCGGAGCCGGTCTTTTCGACTCGGCCAATCCCACCGTTCGGCAGGTGGAAGCCAATGATTTTCATTTGCTCCTGAGAAATCTGATCCAGCAGTGATGTGCGCGCAGTTGCTGCAGCTTCAGGGTCCTGATCAGTACCACTGTGCCAGTCCGGACGTTCGAACGCGACATGCGGATTCCCGAGCGCATCGCCGACGATCATGACGGCCTCGGTTCCATTGCGAATTTCAAATGCCATATGGCCGGGCGTGTGCCCATAACTTGCCCGAGCGGCGATACCGGGAAGGATCTCCTGACCGTCGTCAAAGAACGCGACCTGATCCTCAATCGCCTCCATGCGTCGCTTTGCGCCCACGGCAAACGCGGCGCGATCTTCCCCTATCGACCCTACCGTTGAAGGGTTCCACCAATAGTCCCATTCCTTGCGGCCAAAGTGGTGCGTGGCGTTGGGAAAAAGCAGATCGTCGAAGTCGTCCAAAACGCCCCAAAGGTGATCCGGGTGCGCATGGGTAAAGATCACCTGAGTGATGTCTTCAGGCGCCAGGCCGATTGTTTCAAGAGTTTCCAGAAGCTTGCCGGACGTCGGCATGAAATCAGACCCCGCCCCAACATCGAACAACACCGTGTTTTCATTGTCGCGGTAAAGTGCAACGTTGCACTCCGGCTCGTACTTGGTCGTGTTCACCTTATTGCGGTTCAGAAGCTGCTTCAGCTCTTCATTCGGCATGGATCCGAACACCATCTCCGACGGCAACGACAGGTGCCCGTCTGACACCGTTGATATCCGTGCCGAAGTACCAAGCTGCACCTCGGCGAGTGCAATCCTGGATTGAGCACCCAATGCCGTCAGGCATGCGGCGTTAAACAAGAAAGTGCGTCGGGACCATGCATTCTCACTCATACACAATCACTAAAATGAATATTTTAATTTGTAAACGGCGAAAAGGAAGTTGGTGCCGTGCCGTTTTCCTCAAAATCACAGCGCATCTAGGTCGGAGATACTGCGCAAGCGTCCAAAACAGGTATCAAAACTCGCTTAGCCCCCGATGAGTGCCGGCACCGCTAGCGTCAGGGCCGGTATCGACAGGATCAATGCAACCCGTACGACCTCGGCACCAAGAAAGGGAAAGACGCCCCGGAACACCGTGCCCATGGACGTATCCCTTGCAAGCGACGAAATGATGAACACGTTCAACCCGACGGGGGGCGTTATCAACCCCAGTTCCACAACGATCAGCGCCAGTATTCCAAACCAGATCTTGAGGTTATCGGCGTCCATTCCGAACGCCGCCGTCTCGGCCGTGGCGTACTCGCCCCCATTCAACGCAATCAGGGTCGGCCAGAAAAACGGGACCACCACAAGGATCATTGCCAAGCTTTCCATGAAGCAGCCAAGAATGACAAAGAGGCACAGCATGATCACAAGGATCAGCATCGGATCCATACCACTGGTTGCGGCCCAGTCGGACAAGGCCTGCGGCAGCTGAGTGCGGGCAAAAAAGCCCTTCAGAACTTCGGCGCCAAAAAGGATCAGGTAGATCATTCCACTGGTGATTGCCGTGGCGCGAATGGCCTTCAACAACCCGGAAAACGCCAATCCTTCGCCCGTAAAAACCCGCAGCGCAAAACCGTAGGCCGTTATCACAAAAACCCCAATGCTGGCGGCGGGTGTTGGCGTGAACAGACCAAAGCCCAGACCCAGTATGATGGCACCGAAAATCAGAATAACGGGCCAGAGGCGACGTATAGCCAGTTTTCGTTCAACCGGATCCATCTGCGTCGGCTCTGGCGCCAGCGATGGTTTCATCCTCACCTGAATGGCAATCACGGCGATAAAACCCAGAACGGCCAATATCCCTGGCACGATAGCGGCCTGAAACATCCGCAGGATCGAGCCTTCCACGATGATCGCATAGATCACCAGGGCTACCGATGGCGGGATCAGAATTCCCAAGGTCCCTCCGGCGGCCAGTGATCCTGAGGCAAGACTGGGCGCATATCCCAGCCGTTTCAGTTCGGGCAACGAAACGCGCCCCATCGTGGCTGCGGTCGCCAGAGAAGACCCGCAAACTGCACCGAAACCACCGCAAGCCGCGACCGCAGCCATCGCAACGCCACCGCGCAAACGCGACATGAGCGCTTCGAGGCCTTTGAAGAGATCAGTGGATAGTCGCGCTTCGGCCGCAACATAGCCCATCAGGACAAACAGCGGGACGACGGAAAGGTCATAGTTGGCCACGTTTTCCCACAACAGGCTTTTGAATTGCTTCAGGTAGGGCACGAACCGGATGTAACTGACAGATTGGCTCAACACCCACGTGCCGCCAATCCCCACAACGATCATCGCGATCCCGACGGGCATCCGAAGCAGCAGCAGGACGAAAAGAACGATCAGGCCAAGAATGCCGATGGAAATGGGATCAAGCATCTGCGGCGCCCTCGAATGCCTGAGACACCGCGATCAAAGCCCACAGGATCATCGACAGCAGGCCGGGGAAATAGAATGGCCAGGTCGGCCACCCCAGAACGCTGGTCACCACCTCGTCCGAGCGTACTTCGAGCATACCGAAAACCATCCAGTAGCCTAAAAACACAGCGACAATGATGGTGACCCCCAACCAAAGAAGATCGAAGCCGCGCTGCACGGCCTTCGGCAGATGGTCCATCAGCAGATCCACTGACACATGGCCTCGATTTGCCTGGCAGTAGGGAAAGAACATCAAGGCTGCGCAGCTGATTGCCAGCTGAACAAAATCCTCATAGCCCGGCAGGCCCGACACATCCGCGCCAAACGCCCCGGCAAACCGGTCGAGTATGAAGGCAAAAGCATTCGTAGTGGTGACGGCGACAATCGCAAGCAGGATGACGCCGCCGAGCAATGCAAAAGCATCCGCCAGCCGTTTCAGAACCACGCGCATTCTCATATTCCCGAGGCTTCACAAACGACCGAGCGACCATCGGACCGCTCGGCCGGTTTCCAATCAGTTGCCAGACTGGGCTGCGGCAATTGCCGCGCGGGCCTTGTCGACGAGGGCTGCACCATCAATGCCCTTCTCGCTCACCTCGTCAATCCAACGCTGGACGATCTGTTCGCTCACGGCGTTGAACTTGGCCGCTTCTTCGTCGGACAACACGACCCGTTCTACACCTGCGGCTTCAAGTGCCTCGGTGCCGCTTTCTTCGAAACCTTCCCAATTAGACCCGACCTCGCGCGCGACATTGGCACCTGAATTGGCGTCGATAACGGCCTTAAGGTCATCCGGCAGCGCTTCGTAGGCGTCTTTGTTCATCGCCACCATGAAGGTCGCGGTGCCAAAGCGGTCTCCGTTCGGCAGTTCCGTTATGGACTTGTCCAGTTCCTGTAATTTCAGGGGCCGCACGATTTCCAGCGGGATCAGTGCGCCGTCCACAACGCCTTTCGACATGGCTTCGGGCAAGGCCGGCACGGGCATGCCGACGGGTTCCGCACCAATGCCTTCGATCACCCACGCGCCCGTACGGCTGGGGGTCCGCAGCTTCATCCCCTTTGCGTCTTCCAGGGTGCGCACCGGGTCGGACGCTGAATGTATGACATTCCCATCATGGGTGTGCAGAAAGATGACGTGGACGTCATCGAAGTCCTCCGCCAGCATCTCCATCGAGGCGTTCATGGCGACCGTTGTATCCGTCGCAGAGCCTGCATGCACAAGCGGCAGTTCGAATACTTCGGTGCGCGGAAAGACACCCGGTGTGTATCCCAGGACTGTCCAGACAATATCGGCAGACCCATCACGGACTTGGCTGTACAGTTCAGGTGGTTTGCCACCCATCGACATTGACGGGAAGATTTCAATCGCAATCCTGCCATCGCTGTCGGCAGTGATCTTATCGGCCCATGGCTGCAGCATGCCTTTGTGCGCCGCTGCGACTGGCGGCAGGAAGTGATGCATCGTCAGCGTCACTTCCTGGGCCAGGCTGGCTGTTGCTGAAACGGCCAGGGCGGCCAGTGAACTCAGCAAGGATTTCCTTATGGTCATGATTTCTCCTCCTCCGTTGTGTCGTGATGGCGCAGTTCGGTATCTGACGGTTGGCGCGATGTCTGCCTCGCGCCTATTCCCGCACCCCCATTGAAACAATTTGCGCGCAAAGGGCATTTGCTGCCGAAAGCGATCTGGCCGTGCACCTGGCCATGTTTGGCAACAACATCCATTCCAGCGACCAGGCGCTTCCTGAACGTTCCTGTTCATGCACAAGCGCCTGATGCATCCCCGATACTTGCGTGGCATTGAAGCGCGCCAGCGTCACCAGCAATTCGGCAAGAATTGGGTTCTGTTTATGCGGCATGGCTGATGACCCACCGCCGCCCGAAAGCTTGATTTCGTCGACACCTTGCTGCGCCATCAAGCAGATGTCTTGGCCCATTTTCCCAATCGAACCGGAAATCAGCGACAACAGATTTGCATAATCGGTGACGGTTGCGCGATCTGAATGCCAGTTGCGGCTGGGTGGGCGCAGCGACAACGCTTCGGCAACAAAGGCTGCCAGGTCGGGATGCTTTTCGCCAATGGCCTGTCCATCTCCGACTGCCCCGCCCCATTGCAGGCGCTCGACACTCTTGCGCATCTGTTCGATGCTATCGCCGTGCTCGATCAACGGCGCTTTCCAGTTCTCGATCCGGTGCCCGACCGAAATCGGCAATGCCGCCTGCATCCGTGTGCGGCCCATCATCTTGTTGCTGCCGAACCGGCGGCCCAGATTACCCAATCGCTCGGTCAGGGTCGACAGGCGATCCGCGATCAGATCTGAGTTTTCGCGCATTGTCATTGCCAGCGCTGTATCCATCACATCCTGTGAGGTTGTGCCGGTATGGATCGCACCGTCCAATTGCCCGGCCTCGGCCTTCAGACCACGCACAAATGCGGGAATTGGCATCCCGTCTTTTAAGGTTCCGGCCTGCAAATCCCGAAGGTCCGGATTGGCGCGCTCAATCAACTCGGCGGCGGCCCGGGCCTGGTCCTCCGGCACGACGCCAATGGCGCCAAGCCCGCGGGAATAGGCGGCTTCGAAGGCAAGCATATGGGCCAGCGTGCGTTCAGCTGACCAGATCACCTCGGCTTCCTGATCGCCAAAGAGGCCCGACAACCAAGGGTGATCGAACACGTCACTCATGCCACACGACCCAATAGTGCCCGGATCTGACCCGCGACAAATCCCGGCGCTTCGACGCATGGCAAATGCCCGACATCCGGCAAAATATGCCGCTCTGCGCCTTTTATGAGATCGGCCAAAGCCTCTACAAGTTCGGGCGGCGTTGCCTGATCTTCACGCCCACCGATACAGATGGTGGGTACTCTGATCTGGCTGGTTGTTTCGGCAAGGTCCGCATCCCGAATGGCCTCGCAGGTCGCGATATAACCTTCGGCAGGTATGCGTGTCAGCATGTTCCGGTAACCGGCCACGGCATCGGGGTGCTCGGCTCGGAAACGGTTGGAAAACCAACGTTCCATTACCGTGTCGGCGATGGCATCGATACCGGATTCACGCACAGCCTGAATGCGCGTATTCCAAACCTCGTCATCCCCAATTTTCGTGCCGGTATTGCTCAGGATAAGCCCGGCCACAAGATCGGGGCGTCGGTGGGCAATGCGCTGAGCGATCAGTCCACCGACCGAAACACCGCACAGAATTGCATGACGCCAACCCAACATGTCCATCAGATCGGCAACATCTTCGGCCAGCGTATCAATTGAAGTTGCGGCGCAATCCGACAGGCCATGCCCGCGCTTGTCCCAAAGAAGGCATTCTGTTTTGCCCAGACCTGCCGCGACTTCCCGCCAGATGCGATAGTCCGTCCCCAAAGAGTTCAGAAGGACAACAGGCACTCTGCCGACACCGTGGTTTGCCACTTCATAGTGCAGGATTACGTCACGGGGTCTGGCGAAGCTCGGCATCAGGCGGCGACCTCTCGCAACCCAAGGATCGCGCGCGCCTGCGCGACAGTCGCGACGGGGCGTTCGTGCGTTTCGCAGATTTCGACGGCTCGACTAACCAGGGCTGCATTCGACGGGGCAAGCGTGGTTCTGTCCAGGCGCACATTGTCTTCAAGCCCCGTTCGAACATGCCCGCCAGAAACAACGGACCACTCGTTCAACACGATCTGATTTGCCCCGACGCCCGCCGCACACCATGGCACATCCCCCCAAAGGCGGCGCACTGTGTGCACGTAGAAATCAAAAACCTCACGATCAACGGGCATGGCGTTTTTCACGCCCATGACAAACTGGACATAGGGCACATCCCTGATTTGACCTGCCTTATGCATTTTGGCCGCTTGAAAGATATGAGACAGGTCGAACGCCTCGATCTCTGGCCTGACATCGTATTTCACCATCTCGCTGGCCAGCCATTCGACAAGATCAGGTGGGTTTTCATAAACGCGGGTCGGAAAGTTGTTCGATCCGACGGACAAGGACGCCATGTCCGGCCGCAACGGCAACATGCCACCACGGGCGGAGCCCGCCCCGGACCGCCCGCCCGTCGAAAGCTGCACGATCATGCCGGGACAGTGGGTTTCGATCCCTTCTTTCAACGCGGCAAAAAGATCTGGGTCCGAGGTTGGCTTGCCTTCTTCGTCGCGCACGTGGCAATGGGCGATGGCAGCACCGGCCTCAAAAGCCTCATGTGTGCTTTCAACCTGTTCCGACACGCTGATCGGAACAGCCGGGTTGTCCGCCTTGGTCGGAACCGAGCCGGTGATTGCCACGCAAATAATACACGGGTTTTGTTTTGTTTCGTCAGACATCGAAGAACACCGTTTCATTTTCCCCCTGCAAGCGAATGTCGAACCGATAGCCGTCCGGGGTTCTTTCGGCTATCAGGGTTTGCCGCCGGTCAACCTGTTCGATCAGATTCAGAACCGGATCAACCGAATTGGCGGCCTCTTCTTCCGGGAAATAGAGCCGCGTGTTCAGCCCAACATTTATGCCGCGCGCCACTAACCACAGGCTGATGTGCGGAGCCATTGGCCTGCCGTCCCGATACGGAACAGAGCCGGGCTTGACTGTTTCAACGATCCACTCTCCGGATTCAAAATCGGGTATGATACGGCCCCATCCACGAAAACCGGGCTCGACCTCGCCCTGCCCGGGGTAAATCCCCTTGGCATTGGCTTGCCAGACTTCGATCAGAACATCCTTGACCGGCGCGCCGGTGCCATCCAGCACCCTGCCCCGAATGGTGATCCGCTCACCTTCGGCCTGCGCGCCGACAACGTCCCGGCCCAATTCCTGCCGATAGATGTCAAACCCTGCATCCCCCGGGGCCAGGCCAATGTGAACGTAGGGTCCGGCCGTTTGCGATGGGGTTTCTTTCAGATAACCGAGCTTCTGAGCCATGATCAATTCCCGTCCGGGCGATTTTCGAAATAGGTCGATCGATGACCGCGCAGCACGATGTCAAACTTGTAGGCGATACTGTCCAGCGGAACCGTCGCGTTCAGATCCAGCGCGGCAACCAGTTGATCGATCGCGTTTTGATCCGGAATCGTGTTCACGATCGGACATTTGGCAATCAGGGGGTCGCCTTCGAAATAAAGCTGCGTGATCAGCCGCTGCGCAAAGGCTGGGCCGAACACCGAAACATGAATATGCGCCGGCCGCCAGCTGTTGACCCAGTTGCGCCAGGGATAGGCCCCTGGCTTGATCGTTCTGAAAGTGTAACAGCCATTCTCGTCCGTCAGCGTACGGCCACACCCTCCGAAATTGGGATCAATCGCTGCCAGATAGGTGTCTTTCTTGTGGCGATACCGGCCCCCTGCATTGGCCTGCCAGATTTCCACCAGGGTATTCGGAACGGGCCGTGCGTTTTCGTCCAGAACCCGGCCATGGAGGATGATACGCTCGCCGATCGGATCGCCTGTCTTGGCGTAATTTCGGATCAGGTCATTATCCAGCGGGTCTAGATCATCATGGCCGAATGTCGGTCCTGTGGCCTCGCTCAGCGATGGTTCCAGCGACAATAGGGCATTTCTGGGCGAGCGCGACACACTCGTCTTATAATTCGGGGAAAAGGCAGGCGGGTGCCATTCGCGGTCCCGCTGGTACAGGTCCATCGGCCTGGTCATTTCACCTCACCCTCCATTTCGGCAAATGTCTGTTTTGCCAGCTTCACGGCCTGGTTCGCGCATGCAACGCCTGCGTAAACCGCCGCATGCATGAAAGCTTGCATGATGTCTTCCCTCGAGGCACCTGTATTTCTGCACGCCTTCACATGCATCGGGATCTCCTCGAAGTTCCGCGTGGCCGCCAAAAGGGCAAGCGTGATCATCGAACGTTCGCGCGGTGTGATCGCATCGTTGGCCCAAAGGGTGCCCCACGCCGTTTCAGTTATCATTTCCTGGAACGGCGCATCAAAGGCGGATTTCTGTGCCTCCGCCCGGTCCACATGCACATCACCAAGCACCCGGCGCCGGACTGACATTCCCGTGGTATAGCGATCCGTCATCGTTATCTCCTTGGCTATGCCCATCAATATGGCAAACCGACATAGTTTTCAGCCATCGCCTTTTGGGCCGCCGTGTTTGTCCGCAGAAAGTCGATCTCGGCCTGCTGCATCTTAAGGTCAAATTCGGACTGATCCGGAAACCGGTGCAGCAGCGATGAAAACCACCAGCTGAAGCGTTCAGCTTTCCAGATGCGGGCCAGCGCATTTTGCGAATAACTGTCGATTCCCCGCGTGCTGCCGTCTTCGTAGAACTCCCTAAGGGCGTTATACAGGTAGTGTACGTCTGAAGACGCGGTGTTCAGCCCCTTTGCTCCGGTCGGCGGCACGATATGTGCGGCATCACCGCAAAGAAACAGCCGCCCCCAGCGCATCGGTTCCGTCACGAACGAGCGTAACGGTGCAATCGACTTCTCGATCGACGGTCCCGTCACCAACGCTTCGGCGAATTCGCACGGGATACGACGCTTGAGCTCGGCCCAGAAAGACGCGTCAGACCAATCTTCGGGTTTGTCGGACAACGAACACTGAATGTAATAGCGACTAAGAGACTCGTTGCGCATGGAGCACAGCGCAAAACCACGGCTCGATGAAGAATAAATCAGTTCTTCGTGGACAGGTGGCGTCTCAGATAAAACGCCAAGCCAACCGAATGGATAGACTTTTTCGTATTCGCGGCGCACATCCAAAGGAATGGTCTGGCGACTGACGCCGTGGAACCCGTCGCAGCCAGCCACGAAATCGGTATCCACACGCTGCTCCTTACCGTCGACCGTGAACGTTACAAACGGCGTGTCTGTGTCGGCATCATGGATCGTGACATCTTCCACGTTGAAAACAATCCTGCCGCCTGCGGCCTCGCGGGCAGCGTATAAATCGCGCGTCACTTCCGTCTGGCCATAGATGACGACAGGCGTGTCGGTAAGTTCCCGAAAATCGACTCGAAAGCACTCGTCATCATAAGCGATCAGCGTGCCGTCATGTTCGAAACCTTCGACATGAAGGCGGTCGGCGACACCGGCCTCTTCCATCAGGCCGACAAATCCTTTTTCCAGTACACCTGCGCGGATGCGGCCGAGGACATATTCCTTGGTCTTTCTCTCCAAAACGATGCTGTCTATGCCGTGGACATGCAGAAGCTGCGACAAAAGCAAGCCTGACGGTCCGCCACCGATGACCACGACTTGTGTGCGCATCTGTCCCCTCCTCCAACTTCGACCAGATTGCACTACGGTTTCCGTTATGTAAAATGACGTTATGTCCCATTTAGTTTCCAAAAATGGAAAGTTATGATCGATCGCAGGCTTAAAGTCAGGCACATCGAAGCCTTCGTTGAAATCGTGCGGCGACAAAGCATGAAACTTGCGGCCGAGAACCTGAATCTCAGTCAGCCTGCAATCTCGAAAACCCTGAAAGAGCTGGAGGACATCACCGGCACCACCCTTCTGGAGCGCAACAGGGGTGGCATTACACTGACCGTGGCCGGGGACGTGTTCTTGCGACACGCAACAAGTGGAATGACAGCCTTGGACATGGCGATGAACAGCGTCGCCGCGATCCGCAAGGGAGATGCCGGTTCGATTTCCATTGGCGCCCTGCCCAGCGTTGCCGCCCGGTTACTGCCGCATGCGCTAGAGATCTTTTCCCAGCTTTCGCCCGACACCATTCCCCGGGTCGAGGACGGCCCCCATGGATATTTGATCGATCGCTTGCACGCGGGGCAGTTGGAGCTTGTCATCGGTCGGCTGGGAAAACCAACGACGATGAAGGATATCTCGTTCACTCAAATGTATATCGAACGCGTCGCAATCGTTTGTGCGCCCGATCACCCATTGGTCCATGCCCAGAACCTGAGCGAGTTGTCAGACTATCCCGTTATCTATCCACCGGATGACTCGGCGATCCGACCGCTGGTCGACCGGATGATGATCGCCAACGGTCTGAGCAGTTTTCCAAGAATGATCGAATCCGTCTCCGCAGCGTTCGGGCGGCAGGTTGCGCTTGCCGGCGGTGCCGTATGGATCATTTCAACGGGCGTGGTCGCCGCAGACATCCAAAGCGGACGGCTAAAGGCGCTACCGATCGATACAAGTCTGACTGCGGGGCCAATTGGCATAATGGCCCGGGCGGACAGTGAAATGTCCCCCTTGGCAAGTCTGTTCCGGCAAGCATCTGTTCGCGCTGTGAGCAATCTGAACCTTGCTTAGTCATCAGGCAATTCCAGATGCGGATCGACGGCAGCGAGGCACCCAACCTTCAACTGTGCGTTTCCCGGCTGTCCTTCGGGGCCTGTTCCCGGTCGTTCATTCCGTAGTCCCGGATCACACCGGCAACGCGCAGGCGATAACCTTCGAAAATTCCGTCTCGGCCCATGGCCTGTCCGGCCCGGTGACGCGGCAGATTGCGCCAAGCTTCAACAGCCTTCTCATCCCTAAAGAATGAAAGCGACAGCAGTTTTCCGGGATTGGTCAGGCTTTGAAAGCGTTCGACGGATATGAACCCATCCACCTGCTCCAGCAGCGGCTTCAGGTCTGCGGCAACGTCCAGATAGTCCTGTTTTCGCCCGTCGGCGATTTCAACCTCGAAGATGACTGCAATCATGCCAGATACTCCCATTCTTTTTCGGGCCAAAAGGTTCCCGGCGGCAGGTTTCGTTTTCCGAAAACGTCAGTCCCGATGCGAAGCATGGTTGATCCTTCCTGAATAGCAATCTCAAGATCCGTGCTCATGCCCATCGACAGGTGGCGCAGGTCCACGTCGTCTATATCTTCGGATGTGATCTTGTCCCGCAACAGGCGCAAGTCGCGCAGACTATCGCGGGACAGAACCGGGTGCGGGGCCAGCAAACCAACCGTCATCAAGCCCCGCACCCGCAGGTTGGGCAGTGCAGCCACGGCACGGGCGAATGATATGGCGTCGGCTGGATCCATGCCGAACTTGCTGGCCTCGCCCGATGTGTTGAATTGCAGGAAAACATCTAACTCCCGTTCTCGAACCTCGCACAGGCGATTCAGCTTTTCGGCGATCGACAGCCGGTCGACGGATTGCACGCAAGTGACATGTTCCAATGCCTTACCCGCCTTGTTCGATTGCAGGTGCCCTATCAGATGCCGTTCTATCCTGTGCCCGGCCAGAGCCGGTGATTTCTCGACAAGTTCCTGCACGCGGTTCTCGCCGGTCAGGAAGGAGCCGTGCGCCATGGCTTCAAGGATCCGTGCTGCCGGTTGCGTCTTGGTCGCCAGCAGCAGCGTCACCTCCGAAGGGTTTCGGTTGCAGGCGATACAAGCGCGGGTGATCCGGGCTTGCACCGCCGCAAGGTTCTTGGCAATCCGGGTCATGTGCTGACCGGAACAGCCTTGCGTTGCTGCGCGCCGCGTAATGCCGCCATGGTTGCCTCGATCCCGGCCAGGGCGGCCACCAGGATCAGAAGTGCAAAGCTGGCTAATTCGACGATCATCCATCCCGCCACCAGCGGGAAGCCGAAGATGCCAATGAAGTAGGAAAGAGCGAAGAACTGAAGTGTCTGGGGCAAAAGGTCCTGGTCGGCATCATTGGCTGCCATCGCTGCCAGGATCGGATAGCTTACCCCGTAACCGATGCCGAACAGGAAGGCGACGACCAGATACATCTGGACATTGCCGCCGATCCCCATGAACAGCACAACGGACCCGAACATCACGTATTGCAGGGTGGCGATCGTCATGTAGGGATTGCGCCCGCCTTTGAACCGCGCCAGCACCACCCGGAACAGCACGACAGTGACCGTGTAGATCAGGAAATAATCGGCGTAATCCAGTCCACGCTCATTCGCAAAGACGGTCTGAAAGTTGTTCATCCCGGCAAAGACCGACGCGCCAAGGCAGACCATGATCACCGGCAGTCGCGCACGCGAGCGCATGATAGCGGCGACGCCGGCCAGCGAGAGGGAGGAGCGCAGCTCGGGGCCGGAGCCCTCGGAATGAGCGCGAACAGGCTTGATGAGGGCAAAGAAGATAGCGCCGGCCAGTGCGCACAGTGCGGCCGTGACAAAGAATGCGGTGTTCACCGTCATGCCGGCTTTTTCCATCATCGACGCCATGACCGGCGACAGGCCGAACCCGGCCATCAAGGCGACCGACAGAATGGCAAAATAACGAACCCGTTCAGCGGTCGTGACCAAGCGGGTCAGAACGATGGGCGACAGCGCGTAGGTCAGTCCCCAGCCAAAGCCGATCGCGATGCTGGCAAAGATCAGAAGCGCCCCGACACCTTCGGCGAGGCCATAGGCGGTCAGCGCGGCCGCGATGGACAAACAGGCCACACCAAGCGTGCGCAGGCGCCCGAACCTGTCTGAAAGATGACCGGCATAATAGACAGTGATCAGCGTGGCGATGGTGGTGACGAACAACATTACGCCCACCACTTTCTCATTGGCCCCAAAGGTTTCGAACAGGCGCGGCAACATGAACGTGAGGCCATAGGCACCCGCCTGAAGGAAACTGGCGGTGTAAAACAGGGCGAACATGGTCAGTCGGTTCATGCGACGTCCTCCGTTTTGTAGAATTTGGAGCGTTCCAGCGCGATCAGGTCCGAGAGCTTCTGGTGCTGTCGGCCACCTTCATCGAAGTTTTCCGGTGCAAGCCACGTCTGGAAACCACGCTGGACAGGTTCCCATTCCCGATCCAAAAGCGCATACCAAGCGGTGTCACGGTTGCGGCCCTTGTAAGTGGCTGCCTGTTGGAACACGCCTTCGAACCGAAAACCGAAACGCTCTGCCGCTGCCCGAGAGGGTGTGTTCAACGCGTCGCATTTCCATTCCAGGCGGCGATAGCCCAGTTCGGTCATGGCGCGCTGCATCATCAGGTAAATCGCCTCGGTCGCAACCCTTGTGCGTTGCAAGCCGGGTGCGAAAGTGATGCCGCCGATCTCGATCACGCCATGTTCGGGCTGGATGCGCATAAAGCTGGCAATCCCCGACGCCTTGCCGGTTTCCTGATCGATCACAGCAAAATAGGGTTGCGCGTCAACGCCGCTGGCGCCTTCGGTCCAGGCCCTGAGACTCGAAGCCGTGTTGAACGGTCCAATGAAGTTGTCGGTCCAGATTTTTCCCGAACGATCCTGGCTGAACGCCTCGAACAGTTCTTTTGTGTGCGTCAACGGATCCAGAGAGATCAAGCGCGCATAGCGCCCGGCCATTCCCTTGTGTCCGGGGTGCTCGGCGCCTGCCCAGTTGGGCAAGGCCATGCCGATCAGCTGGCCGTGTTCATTTCTACGCACTGTCATGGCGGCGTCCTCAAGGTGTTTTTGGTCGGGAATCGATTGTCATGATTTTGGATGTTCATTAATGTCCAAAATTGACAAAAATGAGCATACCAATATGAAGCAAACACCCTGGCTTGCCTTTTCCATCGACCGGTCCGCAAAGACACCGGTCTTCGAGCAGATCTGTGCTGCTATCCGAGACCGCGCCATTTCCGGCGATCTGGCCGAGGGTACAAAACTGCCGCCAACCCGCGTGTTTGCCACTGAACTTGGTGTGTCGCGTTCGACCATCGTGACAGCCTATGAACAACTGGTTGCCGAAGGCTACCTGAGCAGCCTGCAAGGGTCGGGCTACACCATTTGTGCCTTGGGTGAAGTTGAGTTGACGAAACAGGGAAGCCGCACAGGGACCCGATCCGCCGATAAACAGATCAAAACTCCGATCCCTTTCGAGGCCAGCTATCCGGACATGCGATTGTTCCCGCACCGGCAGTGGGCCAAGGCGGTTGCCCGCGTCTGCCGAACAAATCCCGAGGCCATGCTGGTCGGGAGTTCCGGTTTTGGAAACAGCGATCTGCGCGAAGCCATCGCCGCACATGTATCAGAGTGGCGTGGGATCGATGCCTCGCCGCATCAGATCATCGTGACCGCCGGCTCAATCGATGCAATCGAGATTTGTTTGCGCAGTCTGGTTGGCCAAGGCGAGATCGTCGGCCTGGAAAACCCCGGCTATCTGCCCGTTCGCCAGCTTGCCGACGCCCAGGGGCTTGCGCCAACCTATCTGGACGTGGATGAAAGTGGTGCCCGTTTGCCCGAACAGCGCACCGTGCCAAAGCTTGCCGTGTTGACGCCGTCTCATCAATACCCGCTTGGTGGGGCCATGTCGCCAAGCCGTCGGCTGGACTTCCTGGCATGGGCGCAAAGAAATGACGCGTGGATTATCGAAGACGACTACGACAGTGAATTCCGGTATGCGGGCCGTCCGATCCCTGCCATGGCGGGATTTGATAGTCTGAACCGAGCAATCTATGTCGGCAGTTTCTCCAAGGTATTCTCTAATTCACTGCGGTTGGGATATGTCATCGTTCCCGAGGTCCTGATTGACCGTTTCCGAACAACGTTGAGGCGTTTCGGGCTGAAAGCAAGCTATATGCCCCAACAGGCGCTGGCCGAGTTCATGAAGTCAGGGGAATTTTACCGACACTTGCGCCGGGTGCGTCGGATATACGATGACCGGCGGAAATATCTTCTGGAACGGCTCAGGCACGATTTCTCGGATTATGGGCACTTCATCAACCACCAGGCGGGTATGCAGGTCGTGTTGCACCTCGCCGATGGCTTCGAAGATACCGAAATTTCCATGCGCGCATCAGAGATGGGCGTCACAGCGCAGCCGCTATCACGGTTCTCAGTCAAAGGTTCGGCCCACAATGGCCTGATCCTTGGCTTTTGCGGGTATTCCGAGGAAGAAATGGATTCGGCATTGGCCGCGTTAAAAACCTGTATCATGAGGCGCAAAGCCCGCCAGTGACCGTCCGTTCGCCCTGCAAAGCCTCAAGTGCGACCCGCGCCGTAATACGAGTGAATGATCCTGTTCCTTCGATGCGCTGATCCTCACTTCTTAGATCAGCAGACAGAGATCCGTACCCTTCCTCAGAGTCCGGAACTCCGCGCGATGGTCTGCTTCCGCCCAAAGGCTGTCACAGCATGTCGCTAAACCACTTGCTTCGATCTATTCTCTTGAAAATCCAAGTTCCAATAGGTCAATCTCGGCAACAAGGCCAATCCGGCGCACACAACAAGGGACCCTGAATGCGGCTGATCAGGATTTGTTTGATTGCAGTGGTGGTGATCGCAATCGCCGTAGTCGGGTTAAGACTGGCATTTCCGCTTCCTGAAGAGAACTTCTCTGAGCGAACGCTGAAGCAAGATGCGGACTGGACCGGACCCCTGGGGGAGACGATCAAAAACGCTCTCGAGCGGAATCCCGGGCGGGACGGAATTCGGCCTTTGGGCAATGGGCGCGTGGCTTTCGCGGCCCGGGCCATCCTCGCGAGAGAGGCGGTTTCCTCAATCGATGCTCAGTACTACATCTGGCAAGATGACGTCACGGGCCTGATGCTGCTGGACGAGCTTAGGTCGGCGGCCGAGCGCGGCGTGCGTGTCAGACTGCTGGTCGACGATAACGGCATATCCGGAATGGACAGTTATCTTGCCGAACTCGATGCCCTGCCGACCGCAAATGTGCGTATTTTCAATCCGTTCACGCTGAGAAACCCCAAACTCCTGTCATATGCTTTTAACTTCGGCCGCCTGAATCGACGCATGCACAACAAATCAATGACAGTGGACGGTGTGGCAACGATTGTCGGGGGCCGCAATGTCGGCGACATATACTTCGATTACGGCGCTGGAACCCACTACCTGGACGTGGACGCGATAGCCATTGGTCCGATCGTGGACGAGGTTTCGCAATCCTTCGACTCATACTGGAACAGCGGTTCATCCTACGACGCCGACCTCTTTCTGGGACCTCCGGCGGAACAAAGCCTTCAATCCACGGCGGACGCTGCGCGACAGACTGCTGTTGGCGCGGGCTATCAAAAGGCAATCCAGGAAAATGCGCTGACCGACCAAATAGCCGCACATGATCTGAAGTTCGAATGGAGCGAAATCACCCTTTTTGCTGACGACCCGGCAAAAGGCCTTGGCGAAGTCAAAGGCGAAGACCTGATCGTGGAACGGCTGATCGAATTCGCGCAAGGCTCTGAAACCTCGCTGGACCTTGTTTCGGCGTATTTTATTCCCGGTGAAAGAGGGGCTGACATTCTGGAAGGGTTGGCGAAGTCCGGCGTTAAGGTCCGCGTTCTGACCAACTCGCTGGACGCCACGGACGTCATGCCGGTTCACGCGGCCTATATGCGATACAGGGACGGCCTGCTGAACAGCGGTGTCGAGTTGCTGGAACTTCGGGCGTTACGGCAGGAACATCGCGACCGAAGCCTGCCCGAGATACTGGCCGGTTCAGCCTCGGGATTACACGCGAAGGTCTTTGGGTCCGATGGAAAGCGGGTGTTTATCGGTTCCTATAACCTTGACCCCAGATCTGCGCGTCTCAATACCGAAATGGGATTGCTGGTCGAAAGCCCCGCGGTTGCGGCATCGCTTGCCGATCAACTGAACAGGCCCGAATTCGCGTACCGTGTTGAACTGGCCGACAACGGTGAGGTGATCTGGCTGCAAGAAGAAAA
Source organism: Ruegeria sp. CG4 (assembly GCF_056537185.1). Taxonomy (NCBI): domain Bacteria; kingdom Pseudomonadati; phylum Pseudomonadota; class Alphaproteobacteria; order Rhodobacterales; family Roseobacteraceae; genus Ruegeria; species Ruegeria sp. CG4. The sequence goes on from NZ_JBQFRB010000015.1 coordinate 68,184, forward strand.
TGACGGGACAGTCACCGTTCACACGACGGAACCGGAAACCAGCAGCTTCCAGCGTGCGCTGACGGCGGTCGTAAGGTGGCTGCCGGTCGAATGGATGCTCTAGTCACCCCACCGAGAGCAATTTGGCAATATATGGTCGTCTAAGCGCTCGAAAATCAGACTGAGAGTTCTGATCCCAAAGGCATGTTCGACGCCGCTCTGGTCAAAGACGCGGATAACGCCAAGTTGCTGTTGGAAGAACATGCCTGCCTCACACTCTGGAGGCCATGTGGGCGGACAATGTCCGCCGTGATTTTGCAGGTTCCCCTTCCTCAACATTACTCATTTTGGAAGGCGGTGCGCACTTTGCAGACCGAAGAAAGCAACAGACTGGCCAGTTCGCACTCAATGCTCTCCGCTTAGTCGGGGCAACCGCTTTGATGGCGAACATTTCGCTGCACAAGCTGCTTGTAGAGCTCTCGTATGCGACGGGTCATTGGACCGGCACCTTCATGTTCACCGATCTTCTTCCCGTCAATTGACGCGACGGGTGTCTGGGCGCCGAAAGTACCTGTCAGGAATGCCTCGTCGGCACCATAGGCTTCGTAGAGCGAGTAGTTCTTTTCGAACACCGGAATATCGTTGGCACGGCACAGGTCGATGACCTTTTGGCGCGTCACCCCATTCATGCAGTAGTCTCCGGTGGATGTCCAAACCTCGCCACGGCGCACAATGAAAAAGTTGCATGCATTCGTGGTGTTCACAAAGCCATGAGGGTCCAGCATCAGGGCTTCGTCGGCACCCGCCTGCTCGGCCTGCAGACATGCTATGACGCAGTTCAGCTTCGAGTGGCTGTTATACTTGGCGTCCTGGCTCATCGGCAGGCCACGCACCTGAGGCACGGTGGCCAGCCGGATGCCCTGGCTCATCAGGCTGGCCACCGGTTTCGAGTGCTCAACGATTGCAACTACCGTTGGCCCGGACCGTGACAACCCGGGATGCTGAAACGGCTTGTCCTTTGGACCACGGGTCACCATGAACCGGCAATGCGCGTCCGTTTTCATACCGTTGGCCTTGGCGGTGTCGTTCAGCGCTTGAAGAACCTCGGCCTTGGTCATGCCAACATCAATTGAGACGGCCTTGCAGCTGTTAAAAAACCGATCCATGTGTTCGTCAAAAAACGCCCATACACCGTCATAAAGCCGTAGACCCTCCCACATTCCATCACCCAGCATGAAGCCGGAATCGTAGACGGACACCATGGCTTCGCTGCGCGGTACGATCCTGCCGTTGAGAAAGATCTTGATGTCCCGATTGCGCAGGTCTTCCTGCGCGTCATGGGTGGAATGGCTCAGGGATTGCTCGCTCATATCTTCGCTCGTAGCTGGACGCTGGGTCTAGGTGGTGCAGAGGCGGCGATGGCCGCCGCCCCGGTAAAGGTGGTTAGTTTAACAACCCGACTTCGCGGAAATAGCGCTCTGCACCGGGGTGCATCGGAGCGGACAGTCCGTTTACGACCATCTCCTCTTTCTTGAGGTTGGCAAAGGCCGGGTGAAACGACTTGAAGGCATCAAAGTTGTCAAAGACCGCCTTGACCATCACGTAGACGGTTTCTTCCGGCACGTCCGAGGATGTCACGAAGGTGGACGGAAGACCGAAGGACGGAACGTCTCCATCTACGCCGCGGTACAGACCACCCGGAATGGTGACGTTACCGTAATAGGGTTTGCTCTCGACCAGAGCCTGCACGGCATCGCCTTCAACCGGAATGATATTGATGTCGCAGGTTGTGGCGGCTTCCAGAACGTTGGCTACCGGGTTCCCAGCGACCATCAGAAACGCCTCGATTGTATTGTCGCACAGCGCTGCGGATTGTTCTGCGGACTTCAATTCGGTGACCAGCCCGAAGTGATCCATGTCCCAACCCAACGCGTCTACCAGAACCTCTGCCGTCCCTCGCGTACCAGAGCCGGGATTGCCCAGGTTGATGGTCCTACCGCCAAGATCGTCCAGCGACTCGATCCCCGTATCCTTGCGCGCGGCGATGATGACCGTATCCGGATGCAGAGAAAACAGGCTGCGAAGCTCAGAATCCGGACCATCTTCTTCGAATAAGCTGGTTCCGTTCAGGGCGTGGAACTGCCAGTCCGATTGCACAATGCCCATCTCCAGTTCACCTTCACGCATCGTGCGCAGATTGTAGACCGAACCGCCGGTGCTCTCGACCGAACAGCGAATGCCGTGCTCTTTCCGTCCCTGATTGACCAGCCGGCAGATACCGCCGCCAACGGCGTAATAGATGCCGGTAACACCGCCCGTGCCGATGGTCAGGAACTCTTCGGCTTTTGCCGGAGCGCCCGACAGCAGCGCAGCGGCGCCAATCACCGCGAGCCCCGAGTTCATTTTCCGTTTGAGAACGCCGGTCGACAACATGAATTTCTCCCTTTTCACCTGTTGCGTCATCCCGGTTCCGGACCGGATGAACTGTTCTTGCCGATGGGGTGGGCAATCGCAGCCAGGTTTCGCGCTTTTCGAATCCCCACCCGGCACGACACTACAGCAGGATTTTCATATTGTCGACAATATGTATAATTGTCGACAATACTGAATATTCGAACTAACTTAAGTTTCCAAACAACGCAGCCAGCCGTCGAACCGGAATAGAAAGTTCAGCTTCGGTCATTTTTCTGGCTATCCTGGCTTAAAGAAGTAATCTCGGCTTCCGCCCATCGGGTGTTCCACCAACGGGATCGAAATGACACGGCAAGCATCCTCACCAGAGAAATCCGGCGACACGCTGAAAGACAGAACACTGGAGCGCCTCCAGAAACTGATCCTGACCGGCAATCTGGATCCGGGTGCAAAGCTGCTGGAAACACAAGTTGCCGCCCAATTGGACGTAAGCCGCGCAACGCTTCGCGAGGCCATGGTTCAATTGAGTGAGATCGGGCTTCTGGTCTATCTGCCTTTCCGCGGAACCTTCCTGCGTACACTGGATCCGGTTGATCTGGATGAAATCTATTCGTTTCGCACCGGGCTCGAGAAGATGGCCTTCCAGTTCTGCTGGGACAAGCGCGATCTGATCAGCCTCGCCGACCTGCAGATGCGAAACAACAAGCTATGCGATTGCATCTCGAACAATGATCCATACGGCGCGATCATGGCCGAAATGCATCTTCATTCCTGGTGCTACGAGCTGTCGGGGCATACCCTGCTGTTGCAAAGCTGGGAACGTCTGAAACCCAACCTGCAGTTCTACTTTGCCATGCATCAAAAGGCGCACGGGCGTGGCGGCCCGCTGCATGAGTCCCACGACAAGTACATTCAGCTTGCCAATGGGAACAGCCTGGATGACATGCTGGACCACCTTGAAGACCACATGCGACAAGGCCTGGAAAATACGATGAAGTTTCTTGATGAACGAAACGTTTCGTAAGTCAGGTCATAGCTTTTCCGGACGTTGAACAAACACTGCACACACTTTGGGGTCGCACATCTTGAGATTCGCTCCACTTCCCGAACCGATCGTCCGAGGATGCAAAGGAGCCTTGGTTCAAGCCTCGCAACCGTCAATGCATTATGGGAACGGTCCAAACCGGCACGCGACGTTTGTTGTCAGCGTGCCGGCATGTCACGGCATCAGAGAACGCCATGGGAGGGAGCTTATTTCCTGTTGTGGAAAATGAACCCGATAAAGTTCAGCAACAATTGGGCCGCCAGGATTTGTGTGCTTTCCGAGGGGTCATAAGCAGGCGCGACCTCGACCAGATCGATGCCGACCACGTCGCCGCGTTTGCTGAGGCCCTGCAGGATTTCCAGCACGTCATAGTACTGAAACCCGCCATGGCTGGGTGTTCCTGTACCCGGCGCAATCGACGGACAGAAAGCGTCGATATCGATCGTGACATAGTACCGGCTGCCTTCCGGGATGCGATCCAGAACGCCTTCGACGCCCAGCTTGCGAACCTGCCGCACTGATAGGATGTCCGATCCGCGCGCCCGCGCATCGTCATAACCTTCTTTCGCGGTCGAGGACACGTTACGGATGCCCAGTTGGGTCATGCCCGAGACATAGTCCTTTTCGATGGCGCGGCGCATCGGGTTGCCATGGCCAACGGTGACACCGTGCCGTTCGTCGACGAAATCCAGATGCGCATCGATCTGGATCACGTGGATCGGTCCGTTTTTGGCGCAGTCGTCCTTATATGCATTGATGCAGGGAATATTGACCGAATGGTCGCCGCCGATGGTGACAGGGATCGCGCCGGCATCGAGGATTTTCCTGACGCCGTATTCGATGTTGGCGTGGCTCTCCTCGGTCTTGGTGTGGATGATGTCGGCGTCCCCCAGATCGACGATGCGAACGTCGCTGCCCAGATAGGTGGCGTCATCCTCGTGATCATAAGCTCCCGCGTGACCAAAGCTGAACAGGGTCGATGCCTCGCGCACCGAGCGTGGCCCGAACCGTGCGCCCGAGCGGAACTGACAGCCGAAATCGAATGGCGCGCCAAGGATCGCCACATCCGCGTCAATCTCGTCCCAGTTCTCGACATAAGGCTTCTTGCCAAAGGTCGAGATGCCGACAAAAGGCAGATTCAGACGACCAGCTTCATAACCATGTCCCGACATGATTTTCTCCGTTTCTTATGGTTTAGCGATAGGCCAGTTCCGGCAGGAACAGGGCGATTTGAGGGAAGGTTATCAGCAAGCCCGTCACGATCAAAAGGATGATCAGAAACGGGGGTACTCCGCGTACCACCTCAACAAAGGGGCGGCGGAAGACCGCGATGGCAGTGAACAGGTTGCAGCCGAAGGGTGGCGTGGCCGCGCCGATGGCAACCTGAAGCGTGATCAGAACACCGACCAATACCGGGTCGAGGCCGCTGGATTTGATCATCGGCGCAAATATCGGAACCAGAATCAGGATCACCACGATCGAGTCCACGAACATGCAGCCGACAAAGAAGGCCACGTTGATTGCCAGCAACACCATCAGCGGGCTGGCACTTTCCAGACCCAATGCGGCGATGATCGTCTGTGGCACCTGGGCAAAACTCAGCGTCCAGCTGAATGCCGCGCCTGCCGCAATCAGGATGAAAACGACCGAAGTGATGGCACCGGTGGACAACGCAATATCGAACAGATCACCCACCTTGATCGAGCGGAAGATCACAACCTCCAGCACGACCGCATAGAGAACGCAGATCGCAGCAGCTTCGGTCGGAGAGAAGACACCGCCATAAATACCGCCCACGATGATCGCTGGGAAACCCATCGGCCATAGCGCTTTGCGCAGGGCGGTAAAACGCTGCGCCCAGCCCTCGCGCGGCAGCACGGGGATGTCATGGCGATAGGCGTAGACCATGCAATAGGCCGAGAACAGCGCCACGATCAGCAGACCCGGCAGGATACCGGCGATGAACAGTTGCGAGATCGAAGTGCCCGACACGACGCCATAAATGATCATGCCGATCGACGGCGGGATCAGATAGGCAAGGTCGGCGGCGTTCACGATCAGACCGATCGAGAAACTGTCGCTGTAGCCCGATTTCAGCATCCGGGGGCGCATCGCCCCGCCGATGGCCACCACGGTCGCCTGGGTCGAGCCGCAAACCGCGCCGAACAGTGCGCAGGCCGAGGTGACGGAGATCGCCAATCCGCCCTTGATATGGCCCATGAAGCTCATGACAAGGTCGATCAGCCGGTTGGCAGAGTGACCACGTGTGATGATGTCAGCGGCCAGAATGAACATCGGCACCGCTATCAGCGCAGCCGGTTTCACACCCCCGATCATCTGTTGGATCAGGATCTGCATGTTCATGTCCGGGAAGTAGACAAGGAACCCCAGCACCGCCGCCGAGATCAGCGGCATTTTCATCGGGAAGCCTGCCAGCAGCAGGACGATCATGACGACCAGCATCAACTCGGTCATTTGCCTGCCTCCTTGGAATCTTCGAATTTCTTGATGGCCGCCGCAGTCTCGGGATCTTCGTAGCTGTCGACCTCTAGGTACGAGACGTAGACCTCTTCCTCGGCGAAATTCAGGTTGCGGATCGCGGTCAGCAGGTATTGGAACGAGGCCAGCGCAAGTCCGATCACCACCCAGACATAAGTCAGGTACAGCGGCAGCTGCAGCGCCGGAGTTATCCGCCCGCGCGAGGCGACTTTCTGAACATATTCAAGCGCGTACCAGGCCAGTACCGCCGTGACGACTGCGGTGGTGGCGGCAATCACCACCATCAGACCCTTGCGCAGTTTGATCGGCAGCGCGTCATAGATCGCCGACATGCGGATGTGGATACCCTTGCGGGTGGCATAGCCCAGCCCCATGAAGGTGACGATGACGATCAGGAACTCGTTCAGTTCTTCAGAGAAATAGATGGACTGGTTGAACACATAGCGACCAAAAACATTGGCGATTGTGTTCACGGCCATCAGGATGATCCCCCAGCCCAGGATGCAGACTTCGATCCGTCCGATGACGGCGTCGATCTTTCCCAAAAAGCCGAAGGGAGTGGCGGTGCCGCTTTGCATGGTGTCCTCCCTTTGAAAGCCCTCACGCGCAGGGCGCGTGAGGAAGTTTTGTGTGAGTGGTGGGGAGATCAGTTACCCGCAAGCTCCGCCTGCAGTGCGTCAAGCAACTCCTGACCGCGGGAACCGACGGTATCGACATAGGCCGCCGAAGTGTCGGTGCTGCGTGCACGGAAAACGTCACGCTCTTCTTCGGTCAGAACAACCAGACCGATGTCGGGCTTGGCTTCCTTGATGATGTCCAGACGCTGCTGGTTAAAGTCGGCAACGACACCGTCGATGAAACCGGTCATGTCCGCCATGGTGTCCCGCACCAGTTGCTGGCGGTCCGGGCTTAGGGTTTCAAACCAGTCCGAGCCGGCCACGACAGTGGTGACAAGCTCCTGCTCGCCAGCCCAGATCAGGTGGCTGGTGACTTCATAGAACTTCATCTCTTCGATGGTCGGGATCGGGTTAACCTGACCATCAACAGCACCCAGTTGCAGCGCCCCGAACACTTCGCCAAACGGCAGCGGCGTCGGGCTTGCACCCATGTTCTTGTAGGTTTCCAACAGGATCGGCGACACCATCACGCGCATCTTGAAGTTGTCGAAATCTTCAGGCGTGCGGATCTCGCGGTTGGTGGTCCAGACCTGCGGGCCTTCGGAATACATCGTCAGAACTTCCAGACCGCGCTGGCGGAAGTCATCATTCATCGGGCCGTATATGGTTTCCGAACTGCTCAGGATGTTCGAGATTGCAGCCGGGTCGGACGGCAGCAGGTAGGGCAGCAGGAACACCTGGCTTTCCGGCACAACAGTGCCCAGGTTGCCGATCGAGACATTGGTGAATTGGATGATGCCATCGGCGGCCTGCTCGACTGTTTCTGTCGGCGTGCCCAGCGTTCCCATCGGATAGACGGTCACGGTCACGTCACCATTCGTCGCTGCTTCGATGCGGGATTTGAACTCCTGCGCATAGGCATCCATGATCGAGCCCGGAATTTCCTCGATGGCGAATTTCCAGTCTTCCGCCAGCACACCAATGGGCGCCAGCCCAAGCAGCGCGGCGGCCGCAGTCGTTCTTAGGGTACTAAGAGTAAAAGCCACGCGAATATCCTCCCGTTTCGCTTAGTCAGTTGCTTCTGAGGGAGATCACATCACGGTTCCTTTCATTAAAAAATATCATACTGTAAATGTTGACATAAGGATTCTTCATGCAATGACCGCGGTGAGGGCTGATCGTTGAAACTGCTGAGAAATACACTACTGGAGACATTCGTTGCCGTGGTCGATTGCGGTGGATTCACCGATGCCCAATATGCGCTGGGTATCACCCAATCAGCCATCAGCATCAGAATCCGCGATCTGGAAGCAGCGCTTGGTTACCGGGTCTGCGAACGGGGGCGCGGCGGTTTCTGGCTGACCGAACGCGGCGAGATTGCGTACAAAAAGGCCAAAGACATCTTGCGGAGCGCGCGTGATTTTGATGCCGAACTGCTGGGGCTTCGAAACACGATAGCTGGCGATTTGAGGATCGGCGTCGTGGACGCTGTCAACTCGTTGGCCGAGCTGAACCTGGCAGAAGCCCTCAAGCGTTTTCTGGATCGGCCAAACGAGGTGCAGTTGGAAGTCGTCGTTGCCTCACCAACAGAATTGACGCAACGGCTGCTGACCGGGGAACTGCACGTGGCAATTGCGCCCTTTCGCAATCAGGTTGCCGAACTGACCTACAACGAACTGTGTCAGGAAGAACATCGGCTCTACTGCGGCCGCGACCATCCGTTGTTCGGCCTTCCCGACAACAAGATCGATCTCGACGTTATCTCACAACATCAGATTTGCCAGAGGTCCTACGGCATGCTGGTATCGCCAGAACTGCAATCCCAGGATTCCAAGGCGGTCGTGGCGAATATGGAGGCGATGGCGACATTGATTGAAACCGGCCATTTTCTGGGGCCGCTGCCTGTTCACTTTGTGGAAGGCCTTGGGCAAAACGGCCGTCTGAGAGAACTTGCGCCTGAAAGACTGCACTGGACCTCGACATTCTACCTCGCAACGCGATCTTCCAGCCTGCACAGACAGGCAGTTGAACTTTTTGTGGCGGACGTGCTCCGGTCATGCGAGGCGGTTGAAACCTAAATGCACTGGCCGTGTAGCTAGTATTTGGGCTCACCTGCCCCAATAAATGCCGGCACCTGCCGGCTCCAGGACAACGCCTGAGACGTTGAATTTTCAGGCAGGTTGCACCCGGCATATCCCGGCTACATTGCGAAATTCGCCTGAATGAACTAGTGACGCGCCATCTGTGGACATGGTGGATAGCTTAATGAAGATTCTGATCACGGGGGGCGCGGGTTTTATCGGGTCGCGGCTGAGCGCTGAACTTGTTCAGCAAGGGC
>NZ_JBQFRB010000016.1:0-53487 GCF_056537185.1 Ruegeria sp. CG4
GAAGCAGACATTCACAGTCACGCTTTTCAGTTTTGCACTAAGCCATTCACTACGACATGCGCGACGTTCAGAAAATCATGTTGTCTTTTCCAAGCAGCGTAATTTGCGCTACCAATAGACATGAATGGAGACCGCAGACTTTCCGCAGTACTCTCGGCCGATGTAGTAAACTACTCAGGCCAGATTAAGGCAGATGAAAATAGGACTCTCAGCGAACTTCGTGTTCTACGTCGAGAGTTATTTGATCCTTTGGTTAGCGATCATCGAGGTAATGTCGTTAAGAGGATGGGTGATGGATGGATAGTCGAGTTTAACTCGGTATCTGATGCAGTACGATGCGCCCTTGATCTTCAAAGCCAGGTGTCAACTCAGTCCTCATTGAAACTACGAGTGGGTGTGCATCTTGGAGATGTCGTATTCGACGACGATGACATTTTCGGCGATGGCATCAATCTGTCTGCACGTCTACAAGAGGCTTCCAACGAAGGGGCTGTGTTAATTTCAGATGTCGTCCATCGCAGCCTTGACGAGCGCCTCGCTGAGCAATTTTATCGCGCTGGAGAGCGACAGTTTAAGAACGCGCCGTCACCAATAGAAGTTTTCCAATGGTCGCCGCCAGGTTCTGCCCCACCGCGAGTAACTCCGGCTAGCCATACAAAGTCTCTGCTAATCGGCGTCTTACCTTTCGATAATCTTTCTTCTGACCCCGATCAGGAGTTTTTTGCAGATGGAATTACCGAAGAGATCATCACCACTTTATCAAAACTCCCGAATTTACTGGTCGTCGCGCGTAACTCTACATTCGTCTACAAAGGTCGCTCCGTTGACGTGAAACAGGTCGGTCTGGAGCAGGGTGTCGATCTTGTTCTTGAGGGAAGTGTCCGTCAAAGCGGTAACCGGGTGAGGATCACAGCACAGCTAATCGATGCAAAGTCCGGCATGCATATTTGGGCAGACCGCTATGATCGCCTCATTGAAGATGTATTCGAAGTTCAGGATGAAATCGCACTTAGGATTGCAACCGAGCTTCAAGTCGAACTGTTGGCGGGAGAAATGGCTCGTTTCAGAGGATCCGGCACAAATAACCTAGGCGCGTGGACTGCTCAACTAAAGGCCGTTGAGGCTTCGCGCAGAATTACCAGGGAAGCTCAGGCCGACGCTCGCCGATTTGCACAACAGGCAATTGCACTCGACCCGGGTTACTCGGCTCCGTATTGTACTTTGGGATTCATTTGCACTGTCGAAGCACGACATGGATTTGTTGCTGACCGGCGTGCCGCGCTAACGGAGGCTCGTGACTGCGCTCAGCGGGCTCTGGAAATAGACAGCTACAACCCAGAGGCTCACGCTATTGCGGGTTTTGCGGATGCAATCGATGGCAAGCTGGTTTCGGCTATCGAGAAGTTCAACGAGGCACTAGCGCTGAATCCAAACCACGCTGACGTGGCTGCCAGACTGTCAATCACCCTAGCTTTCAATGGACAGGCAAATGAAGCGATCCAAGTCGCACAACAAGCCATTACCCTGAACCCTCACTATCCAGGTTGGTACGCAGGCGTTCTGGGTTTAGCCCTTCGACTCGACGGTCAATACGAGGAAGCCAAGAAAGCATTCACCGAATATGGTCAAAGGGTTGAAGGCTTTGGTCACCTCGACCTCGTAATCGTCCATGTAGAGACGGAGAACCTTGAGGCCGCTCGCGATGAAGCACGGAATGTGATGAAATACCGCCCTCAGTTTTCCATATCGGACTGGGCGAATACTCAACTTTTCTCTGACAGAAAAAGGCTGGAGAAAGACTGTGCGTCTTTGCGACTAGCCGGTTTGCCTGAATAGAAGCAGGGTTTCGCTGTAGCAGGATGGTTTGTGATGGAAACCAATCTCACACGTTTCCGATTTGGGTTCGTGATGGCCTTGCGCTTCTAGGCGCCTTGGCGGTAGGCCGCAGCCCAAACCGGATACTCACAAATGGGCCTAGCAATTTCCCAGCTGCGGAGGAAAGCTGCCCTTCGCGGTTAAACAAACCAAGTTGATAGTTTTGGCCGATTATCCGTAGGAACTTGAAGCTTAATTTATTTGATCACGCGGGCTTTATCAGTGTTTCCAGATATTCTCGAGTGTCGGCATCCCACGAGCTGGGGTCCTCTCCATGGGCGACCACCGCGTGCAGTTCCATGAGCTTCCAGACTTCGTCCTTGGTCGCTGCAACCACTTTGCCTGGGCAGGCCTCCATGCCCTCGCAATCATTGCAGGCATATGAATAAACAGTGTTCATCGCTTTCTTCTCCGTTCGCTCGAAAAGTTGCTTAAAACTCAGGAAACGTCGGCAGCCCGTCGTCGAGTTTTATCCATGGCTGCTGATGTGACACGAAGATGTGGGCCTTGGGTTGCGCAATCGATGGGTCGTCCAACGTTACAGCAGAAAACCAAGCGTCAGCGCTCCAGTCTTGGCCCTCAACTTCATTTAGGGCGGCATAGGTCAACGTCGTTCCACAGTCCCGACAAAACCCGCGGCGAATACCCGAAGTTTTCTCAATGTGTTGGATTTCGCCTTTGATAACGGCGAAGTCTTCGGCGGCTACCTTAGCCCAAGTTGCAAAGGCGCCACCAAGGGCCATTTGGCATGAACGACAATGGCAATGCCCCGACCAGACAGGTGGTGTCGCGATCTGGTATCGAACAGCACCACAGTAACATCCACCTTGAATTTTTTTCATCGTATCAAGCTCTCATGACGTACGGCTAGGTTTACATCGATAATGAGGCATCTGCTCTAATATCTCATGATTTTAGAACAGATTTCACTGTGAATAATGTCAAGAATGCCGATATCATGCGACTCAAATAGTCTAACAAAGCTTTAGAAAAACTACAGTATGGATTGGTTGCACCTTCCCCCGATGAACGCTTTGCGCGCTTTCTCAGCAGTTGCGGAAGCAGGGAGTTACACCGTGGCGGCTGAACGCTTGAACGTTACCCAAGCGGCTGTCAGCCAGCAGGTGAAATCGTTGGAAAGACATTTGGGTGTAGCTCTCGTTGCTAAACGTGGGCGCAGCATTGAGCTGACCGAGCCAGGCATCATGCTTGCACGTGAACTGGGTATCGGCTTTGAAATTATCGGAAGGGGTGTCGAACGACTGGCAGAACACACAGCGCAGCGCCCCGTTCAAGTGACAATGTCACCCGCATTCGCGGTGGAGTGGCTATTGCCGAGAATGGCAGAGTTTCAACGTGAACATCCAGAGATCACTTTGATGCTGAACCCAACTTCGGAACTGGTTCAGATAGGACCAGGTGGTATCGATGTCGCCATTCGGTATCACGACAGACGCATGCCGAGAAAAGAAGAGGATACTGTCCTTGTTTCCGACATGGTCGTGATCGGGGCACCTTCACTGGTGGGAGGCCAAGATCTGCGTGACCCGGCCTCTTTAACGAAGCTGCCCTGGTTGCAGGAACTGGGCACCAACGAGGCGGCTGACTGGTTCACCTATCACGGGGTTATTCCTGCCGAACCATTGACCATAAATCACATGCCGGGGAACCTGATCATGACTGCGGTTCGCCGGGGTGACGGTATCACGTATACCGCCAGAGCTTTTTTCGAGGACGATCTATCATCTGGTCGGATGACTGAATTGTTCTCTGAGCCTCTCTTCGGCGTCTATTACATCCAGACGCAGGCAGAATTTCAGCGCCCCGAGGCTAAGGTTTTCGTCAATTGGCTAAAATCTCAGTCGCAAGTCGTATCGAGACACAACTCTGCAAGCTGAGAAGCTTCTATTGACCCCTGCGTGTTGGCTCAACACCGTTGGTTTCGCCTTTTTTAAGGCTGCTTTGTAGAGGAGCCCGCTGCGATCAGAGCCGCCATCCCTCCATCGATGAACTGCACGTTTTGAAAACCCATCGCAGTCAATACATTTGCCGCTGCCGCGCCTCGATAGCTCGGAGCTCCGCCACAAGTGGTGAAAATTCGCCTTCCACGATCCTGTAACTCTTGAGATCTGTATTCACTTTCAAGGTCTGCCATCCAAGCGACGGCGCGACCAGGAGCCGGAATTGCTCTCGGGCTGATACCTGTGGCCGCCATTTCAGCGCTATCCCTTACGTCCACCACAAGTGCGTTGGGGTCTTCGATCAGTACTGCCAGCGCGTCAGTTGCTGAAATTGGATTTGCTTTGGATATTTCCTGAGTTTCCATTTGTGCGAATGTTAAGACCATGTTGCCCCCCGACTGCAAATCCTACGCGATGCTACCATGCGGCTGATTTACCGCAAAACGGCATCCAAGCGATGATTGCCGGTCTTGTGGTCGCCCAGACGGTTGCCATCAACGAAGTTAAACAAGTCCCGATCAACGGCAGAAGCGGGCCTCGCAATTGCCCCAGCCATTGCTGTTGATCCGAGATTACTCGGCGGCCAACGCCTTCTGCCTGCAATAACACGACGCCTTTATCGGCACCTCGGCGCGGGCAGCGGCCTTGTCCAGTTGTAGCTTAATGTGGGCGGCTTCGACCGTTTCACCGCGCCGGGCGAGACATTCGTGCAAGCCATGCAGGCTCCAGACGTTGCCCGGATGCTGACAGGCCCGGCTAAGCGTTGCATCCAGGCCAAGGTCTGCACGGTAAACAGCTTCGGCTTCCTCCATCTGGCCCTGTTCAAGAAGAAGAGCACCCAGCGCATGACGGGTGGGTTGCATCCAGCCCCAGGGCTCGTCGTATGGCAAGTTGTCGTCGATCTCGACTGACTTTCGCAGGTGGTCAAAGGCCGTTTCTTGCTCTCCTGTGTGATAGGCCAACTCACCCAGCATCATTTGCTCAGCGACCTTCAGAATGTCCCGGCATGTGTTGTTGAACAGCATTCGGGTCTCAGGAACTCTGGCTAGAGCATCATAGAACTTGGCTTTTTCACTCTCGGCTTCAGCGACCCTGTGTAGGTTGGCCAAGGCAACCGTCCTTGCATACCGCATCATGGCGATAGTGACGCTGTAGAGCTCCGCATCTTCAGGTAAATCCTGATCAAGGATAGCCTGCCAGCGTCCAAACCTGATCAATACATGTTGTTTCATAGGAATGAACGCCTCGAACCAATCAGCCATTGGCCGAAGTGTCTCTGAAGGTAAAGTTTCGACAAGCTCATCAGCAGCTTCCAGTGCCGCCGTTGGCTGCCCCAAAAACATCGCTCCGTAGATTTTGAAGTGGTAGTTATGACACCTGTAAACGGAATAGAAGTTGTCAGGGCCTTCGCGTTCCAGGAACTTTCGATCTGACAAGATGGCTTTGTGATTACGCAACACAACGTTCATGTAATCTCCACACAAGACGTCAATATGGGTGGGCATGTGAAGCAAGTGCCCGGCTTCAGGCACCAACGTGCTGAGCACATCACCATGGCGAAGGGCTCGCTCAGGATTTGGCGACATTTCCATCAGGTGAATGTACATGTGCAGGAGCCCTGCGTGTTCCCATGCTCCGGGGAGTGTATCAAATGCAGTTTCGAGGACTGCTATGGCTTCAAGTGTATCGGCCCCTTCGGCGGGCTTTCCGGTCGGCAAATCCCAAAGCTGCCAAGGTGTGCGGTTCATGAGCGACTCGGCCAGAATCGCAGACACGTCCAGGTCCTGATCGAATTCGGAGTGAACCTTTCGCATCGCATCAGCGAAGGCATCATTCCAGGGGCTGAAATCCTCAATATCCGATGAGGATGGATAACGCGCTGGAATGGCTTCGATGAGCGCGCGTTCAACAGGCGTCAGTTTGTCCTTTAATGACGCAGCAGCCTCGATTGACGCTTTTGCCAAGGCGATACAGTCAGGCTTCTCGTCTTCTTCGAATGTTTCCCAGGGCTTGTTGTAGTTCGGCCCAATGCAATACGCGATGCCCCAGTGCGCCATTGCGCAATTTGGATCCGCAGCCACGGCATTCTGAAAGCATACAATCGCTTCTTCGTGGTTGTACGCGTAAGTCCAAGCCAAACCACGATCAAACCAAAGCTGGGCTTCGTCCGACGAGGTTGTGATCCTTCGGCTGTAGCTACCTAGATCATAGTATTCCATCACAATAACCCCCTAATTAAAGGTAGGAGATTACCACAATGGGCTGTTTCTCGATACTAGCGACATCAAAGCCGATCCAAGGCATAGACCCATCTTATTTGAACTCCATTTGATCGAAGCACTCTTCTTGGCGACTGATCAACTTGTTGGCCGCGTGAGTGACGCGTCGTCCAATCCCTCCACAGTAGCCCACCGACAAGACCACAAACACCGCTCGCACAATCCTAAGACGGGCTTTTGAGAAAGCTGATGTTAGCAGTCAGATTGGTCTTTTCCGCCAACCAACACTTTTGGGGCCTAGTAACGTCGTGCGACAGCTTCTGTTCTAACTGGCGTTGAAAACGTGTAATTTGCGCACATTGCGGGCGTCAAAAATGCGGGCACCCTATCCTTCTAGCGTGGCAACTGCATGGTCGTGAGAGGTATGCGGTCGATGCATGTTGAGAATGCGTCGAGCTTCATTCGATTGTCCCGAAATTGCCAGCGCATGCGCCAATGAAAACTCAATAATGTCGCGTTGCGCCCGGCTGCCGCCAAGGCGTTCGTGCTCAGACATGACACTTACGAATTTCTCAATCGCTTCATCCGCATTTCCATCCGCAAGCGCGCGGAATGCGCCTGCGACTGAGGCAACGGTGGGGCCTGCGGGTCCCTTTGCGCCGTCAATGGTTGTTTCCAGACGCTCTCTGTTTCCAGCCATCGCATGCGCAAGAGCCGCGTGAACATCCGCAAAAGCCAAACCGGGTGAAGGAAAGAACTGAACAGCATAGTCGCTGAGTTGTTGCCAACGCTCCTGAGGAATTTGCTCGCCAGCCAAAAAGGCGCGGTGAACAATTGCCACACTATCAGTCAGAACGTTCAGTGGTGGCGCAGGAGGTCGGTCGGGGGAAACATAATCATCGAACAGCTTCCACATACCTGCCACATCGCCGCTCTCAAGCGCCCACAGAGCGACGTGCCAGCTGAGATGACAGTGCAAATACGCTGTGAAGGGATAGTCTTGCCAGAATTCGCGCAGATAAGCGTAGCCAGCGTCCGTCTCCCCGTTCTCATAGTAGAGATGGGCCCTGACATGTGCACTGTGTGCGCTGTCTGGCTTCAACTCAAGCGCGCGCTCGATGTTTTCCGCGGCCGGGCCGATCTGTCCGGCCTCCATCTGGGCAAATGCATGCTGGCAGAGAAACCACCAGTCGTCGCCATAGTGTGGCTTCAACAGGGTTGTGTACGCAAGCTGCTCCGCCTCGCGTCCAGCCTGACCTGAAAACCCAATTAAGCCAAATACGCTGGTACATGTCTGAGCAAGCAAAATATCTCGCGGATGGTCTGTGACGTGATCTCGGATGCGCCTGTAGGCCTGCGGTGCACGCCCCTCAATGAGATCGCTGATAATGTCGATCTGGGCGGCTTCGCGCGGGCTGA
Organism: Ruegeria sp. CG4; assembly: GCF_056537185.1. Taxonomy (NCBI): domain Bacteria; kingdom Pseudomonadati; phylum Pseudomonadota; class Alphaproteobacteria; order Rhodobacterales; family Roseobacteraceae; genus Ruegeria; species Ruegeria sp. CG4. The sequence continues at coordinate 7,475 of NZ_JBQFRB010000016.1, forward strand.
CGCCATGCGACAGTTCCTTTGCGACGACTATTTCACGCTTTGCATCTTGTCCACGCCCGACAGTAACAAGGTAGCGTGCAAGGCCAACATAAGGCATAGCAAAACTATCATCTGCCCGCATTGCAGAACGGTAGGCTTCTTCAACATCATCAAAAGCACCCAGAAAACGGTCGATGCCTTCAACGTAGGCGTCTCGCGCAGTTTGTGATGTGGTCGTTAGCGGGCTTCCATACCGATCTTCAAGCATCCAAACCTTCCACTATCTGTACCAATCCTGTCCGTCAGTGAGCTTTATGAGCATGCCTAGCCATATACGAGTCAAAGGAAATCGACGTTACGAGGCGCCATGACTTCAGCATCCGTTTCTTTCAGAAGTCTCACGAAATCATCGAAATACCGTTCAAACCAAAGTTGCTTCATCAAATCTCGATTTTCCAAAATTGGACTCCGAAAGCAATTTTGGGGATTATTCCATACGGCTCGACCCGCGTCCGGTTAGAGGAGAACGTAGGTATGACAACCCCAACTCGCCCGCTCATTGATACGGCTTGGTTGGCAGATAACCTGACTGACCCGAAACTACGCATCATTGATGTTCGCTGGAAGTTTAGGGAGGAAAACGGCAAGGGCGTAGCCTATGACGATAGGAGCGAGTTCCAGGCCGAGCACATTCCTGGCGCCGTGTATGTTGGCATGTCGACGGAGCTTGCAGACAGCACTCAGAACACTCCCGACATGATGCTCGGCCCAGAGGACTTCGGGGAAAGGATGCGCGAGTTGGGTGTTTCCGACGACAGTCATGTCGTGGTCTACGACGACTCCGGGCTTCCATTGGCGTCTGCGCGTCTTTGGTGGGCACTTTCGCACTATGGCCATAAAAACGTGCAGGTCTTGGACGGCGGCTTGCAGCAATGGAAACTCGAAGGTCGACCCACTGAAACTGGCGATCTAACCGTTGAGCATGGTGACTTTGAACCAACAGTGCAGAGCAATTGGATTGCCCGCAAAGCTGATGTCTTGGATGCGATGGGTAAGCCCGGAGTCAGAATTGTGGACTTTCTACCAAACAACCTCTTCCGAGGCGACGGAGTTCACACATGGGGAGGTCGCTCGGGACATATTCCCAGTGCCGTCAACATACCGGCGATATCGAACATCGATCCGGATTTGGCACACATACCCATTGCCGAACGTGCAGCCAAACTAAAGGAACGTGGTTCATTCAAGTTGGCGGATCATTCCAAGCTCCTCAAGCACTATCAGGACAAGGGAATTCAAACTGACGATGAGGTCATCGCCTATTGCGGCCGTGGCATAGCTGCTTCTTGTGGGCTCCTTGCGTTGCGCCAAATGGGGTTCGAAAAGTCCCGCCTGTACGATGGTTCATGGGCTGAGTGGAGCGCCGATGAGAGCCTTCCGGTTGAAACCTCGTGAGATTACGATTTTGGGTCACTTTGGGTGGTCCAATTATTGACGCGTTGCTAGGAGGATATTTTGATGACGGACAATTTCCGGCTGACCAAAGAGGCTGCGCAGAAGTACAATAACCATAGTGTGCCTGCGATGTTCGGCCCATTGGCTGAAGCAACAATGCAGAAGGTTCAGCTTCGAAGCGGCACTTGTGTTATCGACATCGCATGCGGCACCGGGGCTTTGACGCGAGAGATTGCAAGGAAACTGACGGGCAAAGGCCGGGTTGTTGGCGTAGATCTGAACGAAACTATGATTGAAGTCGCGCAGTCCAATCAGCCGGATTGTCGTCATGTGCTCGAGTGGTATGCAGCAGATGTAACCGAGTTACCTTTCGAAGATGCTACGTTTGACTATGCCTTCATACAACAGGGGCTTCAGTTCTTCCCCGACAAATCCGCCGCTTTGCAGGAAGTTCATAGGATCTTACGCAATGACGGTCAGCTATTTTTGACATGTTGGCGCGCAGTGTCGCCCTTCAATGGAGCGCTTGCAAAAGCTCTCGAACGGCATGTTGGAACAGATGCCGCAGTAAAAGCCAGAGCGCCTTTTTCGTTTCGAGATGGGGACCTCATTTCTAAGTTGTTGGTCGATGCAGGCTTCAAGATAGCTCGTCACGAGCCATTGGTACTAGAGCGAAGATTTATTGACCTTCGTGCGCAAATCATGGCGCTGCCAATCGAAACTGATCTTAGGGATGCAGGTGCTGACGTCACCAACAAGGTCGTGGAAGAGGTTGCAGACGCTTTGTCTAGATATGACAAAAAAGGCGTATTGCACGTACCGCAAGAAGCGCACCTTTTTGTCGCCGCGGTATAGGTCAACGACCACTGGCTCAGTTCTCCAATACGATCTTTGCCATGGCCGAAAGATAATGCGGCATTAGTGGCGGCCGAGCCTGGCTCCGCGTTGACGGTTGAGTCTGCATCAAACTATACTTTTGCCATGGCTAGCGGAAAATACATCGACGATTTGTCGGTTGGCGAAACCTTCGAAACCGGAGGCGTTACGCTGACCGAGGGAGCGATTATTGACTTCGCACTGGTTCATGACCCGCAGCCCTTCCACGTTAACAAAGTGGCTGCCGCAGAGTCGATGTTCGGCGGTCTCATCGCCAGTGGATTTCAAACAATAGCGCTTACTTTCAGGTTGTTCCGCGACACTGGTGTACTTACCGGCACCAATCTGGGTGGACATGGTATGGACGAGGTACGGTGGCTGGCTCCGGTGTATTCCGGTGACACGATCAGCGTGCGCGTCACGGTTGAGGCAATTACACCGTCACGTTCAAAGCCAGACCGGGGAACGGTCAAATTCCGATACCAGACATTTAACCAGAACGATGTTGAAGTTCTTAACCTGGTCATGCACCACGTGATGGCATGTCGGAGTTAAGGCGGTTTGCAGCGACTGGGGCGCGGCGATCAATTTGATCTCCCCTTGTCATCTTCAAGAGTATCCTTGGGCTCGCCACATAAGGCTTCTATTGCTGCGGTCGTGGCGTACATGCAAACTAGTTTGTTCGCGTGTTCTCAATCCTTTTTGCATAAATAACTACTTGTAGATTGCCGCATAGCGAGGTGCGAAGAACTTAACGAAGGCTCTAACCTCTGGCCGACGATAGGCTTCCGGCGAAATGAGCATTAGGTGCGGCACCGCAAGTTCAGGGATTTCGTCGAAACATCGGATGAAAGACATGTCTGTTTCCACCAGCTTGACATTGCTGATCCCAAGGCCTTGCCCTGACCTGATCGCCGCATGCATTAGCTCCAGTTCAGTGAAAGACATGACAATCTGGTCCGGCTCCACGTGATTGGTCAACCATTCGTGGAATACATTTGGCACATCGTCCCGCTGAAAGGTAACAAACTGATGCCCGGCCAGATCATTCGTTGACCCCGGTAAGCCAAATTTGTCCGCGTAGTTTCTGCTGCCGAACAAAGACCAGCGGGCCGTGCTGATCTTACGACAGATCAGGTCAGGATCGGGATCGGTTCTTGCAAGGCGCAAAGCAATGTCGGCCTCGCCCGCCATCAGGTCCAGCGCCCGAACGCTGGACAAAAACTCGAATGCGACATCCTGATTGACGGCGGAAAACTCGTTTACGATTTCGATCATGCGTGCGGAGAAATTTGCCGAATAAGCGGTGATACGGATGGGTTGTGTCGACGTCAATTCTTTCGCGCAATCGACAAATTCAAGGACTGAAGTCTCGATTGCTTCGGCGAGGGGAACGAGGCGAAGGGCTTCTGGGGTCGGTTTGAACCCGTGCGTACCGCGCTCAAAAAGCGTCAAGCCTGTTTCTCTTTCGAGAACATCAATGCGTCGGGCAACCGTTGGTTGGGAGACCTTTAGCTTTCTGGAGGCCGCAAGCGTCGACCCTTCTCTGAAGACAGAGAGGAACACACGAATATCCGACCAATTTCGGAACCCGTTCTTCATTTTTGTAGAACAGCACAATTTTGTGCCGGATACCAGAAAAACAGGTGAACAGTTACTGTTGTTGCGACAGCACAAGTAACTCGGAAAGGACCATGAGATGGCTTCCCATACAATGTCACCCAGCATCTGGACCGTATTTGGTGGACTGTTCGGTTGGACCAAAAGAGCCTTCCCCGAAACCCGGAAACCGCGGCTTACGGACAATGATCTTCACTCGGAACGCGACTATATAAATGAGGTGATCTGGAATAATCCGGACGCGTTTTCGAGTGAGCTGGACGTTCAGAACATGATGAGTCTGTATCCAGAAAGGTTCTGAAAACACTTGGTGACAATCGGCCGAACAGGGCGATTAGATCACGCCAAATACAGCTGCAAGCTGGAAGTGACAGCCACGCACCTGTGTTGTCGCCATTGAGTAAGTACCAATACGAGACCTTCTGTCATCACGCCTATCGCTGCGGTCGTTCGAACGTCTGATCAATGCCTGCACGTCTGGCACTTCCTTGGGACTTCACCGACGACAATTAAGTATGGACAAAGGATTTGCAGCACCTGTTGGGGCGCCTGTGACACCAATGGGGGTCTCTTGAACCGCGACTTTCATGAAGCCCGCGAAAGAACCTAGGCCGATTTACTTAGCTCAATCACCCCTTTTTGCGCACCACGACGACAAATTGGGTCATCGAAAAGAAGAAGCGTCCAGTCCTTGCAAGGCTGAGCTGCTCATCAAACCACGATTGCGCAACTGCGGGATCAACAACTGCTTGTAGGTGCGCTCATAACGCTGCATTCCCAAAATTGATTTCATTGAAGAAAATCTTGAAAGATTGCCCATAACTCTGCGCGGTATTTGCGCATAGCTATGCACAATTTTCCCTTAAGTTTACATGCTACAGAGAACCCATCGAACAAACCAGCTCCTATGGCTTATCTGCAATTCTCAAATGCAGCTTACTCCCAATCGCCAGCAGACGAGCGCCACGTTTTAGCATCCGCATCCCAAACACTGGCGGTGACGCAAGGCGTTGGGTTTATTCCGTCGCAATTGGATCCATGAATATCCGCAACAACAACGCGTTGACGCCCAAAATCAACAACCGTCCAGCCCTGGTTGAGCAAGGATTGAACCTCCTCTTCAATCAAGAAGTGCGACATGCATCCGCCAGTTCCGCAGTAAAGAGATGCGGCGCTCGAACACGCAAAACCAGACTCATTCAAAACCCAGTCGCGTTGTAGATCTCCGTCGAGATCGACCCTTTCAACCGCGCCCCAATCTAAGTCAAAGTGACCGTTGTTGAACTCCGTGCAGGCTCGTGCCGCCAGATCAACCTTCGCCTGCAAACCGGGCGGAAGTTGCGATACATCAGCCGCGACAGCTGGTGAGGTCCAAACAATGCCCGAAGCAAGCATAACCCCGGCGACCAAACATTTCATCTGACGCGCTATTTGGGAAGCTGGTTGGAAGGAGGTATCAATTGCACTGATCATACCTGTAGTCCCCATATTCCAGCCAGTTTGCCGAGCCTTCGTTAAAAATCAGAAATTCGGACCTGTCTTCCCCAAGAAGGGCGACGATAAATCCGGCCGGTGGCTCAGAGTTTCCGAAGTAGCTGTAGGCTGTCATGGCTCTGATCGACTCGCCGTTGACCGTTACTCTCGCGTCCCACTCCTCCTCTGGATTGTCCAAAATTACGGGTTCGATCACGCGCTCTATCGCCCCGCCACCACAATAGACGATGCCTTCGGGCGCTTCGTAGGAGGCCCCCTGGTTAATATCTGACTCGCAGGCGGAACGAAGGGACCGAATTGCCGCGCTGGAACCCTTCAAGTCAAAGATTCCGTAGCTGACATCTTGATCAATCATCGACAGATTAACCGATGCATTGGCCGCAAGCTGGGCCAGTACAAAACCATAGTCCTCTTGACTATTGAAACTGACCTCGACCGGATAGTTGTCGACGATCTGGACGGCAGCGTTTTCTGCGCCAACCTGAAATGCCCCAACTTCGGTGGTGCCGTTCTTCAAAAATCGAATGGAGAGCCCCTGCTTTTCCACAATGTCCTGGCTGTCCTCATATCCAGCCGGAGCGAAGCGGATACGGTTACACTGAAGTTCCAGGGTCATGTTTCCGGTCTGAATAAACGCATTGGGATTAGGCCCGGAGTTGAACGACCACTCCGCTGATGCTGTGGTCGCTCCTGCCATCAGTAGCATTCCAATGGAAATCGATTTGAAACTCATTTTCTCTCTCCATGGTGTTGTGGTTCGTACTGTCATTCAGCCAGAGTTTCCGGCCCGTTACTCGGGCAACCAGATCAGGAAACAGGTGCGCCGTATTCGTTTGCGCCTTCTTGGGAAGGTCGCGTCAGCCACCAGATCATCAGGATGGACAGAACCAATTGAAGAATTGAGACAACAACAATGCCGGTCACGCCCAGGACGGCCGCAGGTCCTCGCAATGCATCGGGGTTTTCGGTCCCTTGCTCCAATACCGAGAAGAACGCCACCCCACCCAGCATAACAAAAAGAGTTACAATGCTGAGCGCCATCGGCAGTAGCAAGTACCAGCCAGGTCGTCCTGTATCGTGCAGCCTCCGCCAACCGGCGGCCAGCATAGGTATGAGAACGGCCAGTTGGAAAACAGAGGACAAAACCCGTGATCCCTGCCCCGTTTCAGGGTTGGTCCCGAATAGGATCGTATCCAGCACAGCTAAAGCCGCACTCACGAGAACCACAAACAAGAAGAACCACCAGTATTCTGAGCGTATAGCCCGACCGGAAAACTGGAAGTATTTCGAGAAACACGTTTTAACGGCTTCACCAAATCCCATTTTTCAATCCCTTCATTGTTTCTGTGCGGCCTCAAATCGCTTCGCCACTCAGGGGAACACACTCGCAGCTCCCACTTACTTTTTTGTTTGAACGCAGAGGCCTATCGTACGAGAGCGTAGAGAAATTTACGCGCAGAAAAAACATTGATTTATGAGAAATTAGATTCAAACATGCGAATTCGACACAACTTTATTTTACCTCCGTTGTTGTCGTTGCTGCTCGCTGTGCCGAGCCCTTCCGACTGCTGGAGTGAGTGCTGGCGGTCGGAAGGCACTTTACATTGATTGAGCGCTGGGAGGACGCGATGCTCAGACTTAACGTACTCGCCCTCTTTCCAGAGTTTGCTCTAGCATTTGCCAGTGACGTCATTCGGCCTTCACACGTTATTGTCGGCCCCGATAGTCAACGAAATATCGTCCCGCCGACCAAGCCCCCCGCGGCAAGTTTTGGGTAAGATGGTCACAGGATCGAGGTATGTTCTATTGGCTGCACAGACGCGAGAGCTTCAAACAAGCGCATCCAATTTCAATAATTTCATGGGAACAAGAGGGAGAAGAAAATGTCCAACAAGATGGTGATGATTGCAGGCGCGACATGTTTCGCACTGCTTGCGGCCTGCGACGAGACGAGTACATCCAGTGCGTCCGCCGAACTCACGCCGGCTCAGCAGGCGTGTTTGCGAGATGTAGCCAACACGACGAACAATTCGCAAGTCGTGGTGCTCTCATCTGCGTTTAGCGAGGCGGGAACACAGGTCACAGTCGGCGTTGGCGAGGATCGTGCTCCTTGGAATTGCATTGCTTACAGTGATGGCGCGACAGCTGGTATCGAGTTCCTGGGCGACGAAGGCGCATTGTGACCTGTCTGCTGCGTAGCTGAAAACGGCTGCGCAGCACTGGCTTGATCTGCTGAGGCTCGACTTGGTTTGTAGAACCACCATCATCGTATTCGCGGTCCTGTACCTGTTGGCGTTGGTTGCATTCTTGACAGGCACATTTGGCTGGTTGGGACAGGAACGAGACCCTTTGTCCGGAGTGTACCTACTGCCGTTGGGACTACCTTGGATACTTGTAGCGGACTTAATTTCGGAGTCCGCCAAGCCGTGGTTTGCAGCGATTGCTCCGATGCTCAACATTTTGGCGCTGGTTTTCATTTGCAGATGGGCTCGCAGTTTACACCAGAAATGAAGGTGGAGCTCTGTCTCACCAAAAGGGAGGAAAACATGGGAAAAGTGATCTTGGGAATTGTGATCGGGCTCGTCCTCGGCGTCGTTGGGGCGATGACCTTGGGTGGTGGGGCCGCGATGGGTGTCGGCGTTGCGACAGGCTTGTCCGCCGGTGTCTGCACCACATTGAAAGGAGCACAAGCTGAGAACCTTATCACCGCCGAGCAAGCGGATCAGATCCTCAACCGCGTAAATTCCGAAATGGCGTCACTGCAAGGAATTGAAACGACGGGCGAGATCGTCGGCAGCGCACAGGCATGCGATGAATTTCTGTCAAAGTTACGAGAAGCGAAGTGAGGTTCCGCTTTGTAAGGAACAAATCTCTAAGGACAAGCCAACAGGGAACCATCTGATGAAACTCGTTTTATTCAAACTCCTCACACCCATGTTCGCAATCGCGGGCGCAGCTGCCTTTGCAATGTCAGAAGCCGACGACGCGTGTATCGACCATTTGCGGCAGGTTGGTGGACCAGACGGTCAGTCCGGTACGATTGAAAGCTCAGAGTTCTCAGAAGCGGGCACGCTCGTCATGCTGCGAGATGCAGGTGGAACATTTTGGCGCTGCATCGCGTACAAGGATGGAAGCATCGGCGAGATGTCGGTTGTCGAAGCGATGGATGATGGCGGTGGAGCCATGGCAGGCGCCGCCGGGTCTACTGGTAGCCAACGTGTCAAATTTGATTCTGGTTCCACTGGCGCAGAACTTGTTGGTGAACTCGCGCCCGGAGCGTCGCAGCAATACGTTCTGGGTGCCAAAAACGAACAGTTCCTCTACGTTCGCGTTGCTCCGCGAAATGGCTCCTTGGACTACGTTATTCGCAACCCCGATGGTTCTGAACTGTTGGGATTGATGTCGGCGGACAAGGAGTATCGAGGACAGCTTTGGCAATCTGGTGATCATGTTGTGGAGGTCATCAATCGCAGCAACTCTTCCGTCGGCTACAACGTAATTTTCGGAATTGAATAGGTGATCAATCAGAGACCCTGGAACGCAAGTCCAAAAAGCGAAGGAAAAACAGATGAAACCCAAGGTCCTATTGGTGATCGGCACAGCGTGTATTTCTGCGCTTGCAGCATGCGACGACAGTGGTGGATCAGTGGATGCAAGTGCACCAACTGTGGGCAGCTCTAGCGATCTTTCGTCATTTGAAGGGGCAAAAGCGGGCCAAGCTGAAATGGGCATCCAGAGTCTCGGATTTGAACTCGTCCGCAGCGAAGGGCTGACCTCGTACTGGTTTAACAAGGATACTGTTGCTTGTGCTCGGATCACGACGTCTGAGGGAAGGTACTCAGATGTAACTATGCTGCCATCAGGTGACTGCTGACACATTTTTCATCAATCAAATATCTGCAATAGGGAGCTTTAGTTTGCATTTCGACTTGGCACATGCGGCGGTTACCATCGTCGCTCTAATTGTAACAAACCTGGCATTGAAATCGGCCGGCGTGATAAACGAAGAAAACAAACACCAATTGAACTGGAAAGTTTTTCTGGCCTACTTCGTGGTCGTCTTTATCATCAATCTGGTGTGGCCGATTTAAAGCTTCACGTCGGAAAGTCTATCGCGCACTTGATAAGGCTGCTGAGATTGAGCCGCTCCAATAGATTTCCAAGTGGGAAGAGTGTGAGCATAACAGGCTGAAAAATAGAAAGGAGCTGGCATGCGGTTTTTGACGTCCCTCATATTCATTGGTGTTCTCGCAACCGCTGCGAATTCTGACGTAACCAGTCGAAATGGCGGTCCAAGCAACAGTCAAATGCTCTCAAAAGGTAGCGACGGAGGCGTTGACGGCGTTGCTTTCTTTCGCCCAGTTTTAAGCGGAGTATTGTATCGCTCTGGTTTCAAAGGTGGCGATAAGGATCGAACGGGCCTGAGTGAAGGTCAACGCGAAACTCTGTGCGGTGAAGGGTTTTCAACCGGGTTTTATGCCGACTTTGGCAAAAACACTGAATACGGTCGCACCAGTTGTGGAAACGGATCCTTTGACTATCAGAGCGCCAGATCCTCCCGTCCCAGTGCCGTCATGGCGTCCATACATGAGGTGATTGAAAACCCAAGAAAGGGTCCTGTTCTGGTGCACTGCATGTGGGGCGTTCATTCCTCGGGAGCATTGTCGGCAATGGCGCTCGTTCAGTTTTGCGGTTGGACGGAAGAAAGGGCCAAGGATTATTGGAATGAGGCCCGTAACGGTGCCCCATGTTCAGGCGGGTGTGACCAGTGGATTGACTCAAAGTTCTCCAAATTCAGTGTCGACCCCAATTTGACGATCTCTACCGAACAACAGGCAGCGATTTGCCCCAAATGATATCGGGAGGAGTATCCAAATGAGGTTCAATCTTCTGGGGTCACTGGCTTTCATTGCACCCACTGCCTTGTGGGCGAGCGACGATGTCCTCGGTGAAGCCACGACATTTGAGAGTCCCAACGGCGTTACGGAACGCTGCATTCGGATCGAAAAAGTTCCAACGGGCGCGTATCAAAAAAGCGATCTTGAGGAAGAGACAGCCTATTGCGAGATCGATTTCTATGCCTCCGAAATTGCTATTTGCCCGAAAACCTGGAGCACCAGCCCAGGAATGGCCGTCTACGATATTTCGGAAGGACCCTACACGGGGAACCGTTCTGAGTTCGAGAGAAACGCTTGCAAAGAGGGGAAGGCGGCGAAAGATCTGGCCAAGGACAGGGTGGCCAAATTCAAATCCACCATGAACCAAAAGGGCACCAGTGGAACCTTTTCCACCTCGTCGCTGCTTTACTATCATTTCTCCAGATATTTCGACACGACTGTAAAAATTCCAGTCGCCGTTTGGCGTAGCATGGACACCCAGGCGCATTTTTCCGAGGTCGCCGAGCCTGGCCTTGCGATTTCTGGTGGCTCTCATGGCGGACGCATGAACCATGAAGGCTGGCGGGTCTTCGCAGCTGCGGATGCTGACCCAGCCTCATACCAGCCAACCGACGATTTATTCACTTCGGATCGAACGCAAATATACGGTGTACTGCTTGATAGTCCTGGGCATAGATACGGCTCGGAAATCAACGGCACACGCAAATCTGGATGGGGGAAAGGTCAGAACCGCGATTTTCAGGAAACCCCCGCTTTCTTAGCTTTGCGTTCTTCGAAACCCATGCCAGAGGCCATTGCAGAGGGCGTTGAAGAAGGCCGTAAAGACCGGATGATCAACAAGGATCTCGGTCCCGATGTCAGTGACCAACAGATGACCTTTTGGATGCAAGAGCTTACCGAGATTGTTCTCCTTGATTTTATCTTTAGCCAGCAGGACCGCGTGGGAAACATAGACTTCACACCCTATTGGTATTGGGTCGAAGACGGAAAACTGAAGCATAAGAAAGCCAAGCACCATGAACCAAACGATGGAGACGTTCCCGCCGACGCGTTATTGATCCGTCGCAGCAATCTAAACGACAACGATGCTGGTGGGCGTGTCGAGTATGCCAACTTCGCGAAATCTACTCAAATGCTGGAGAAAATTCGCCACTTCTCTCCAAGCACATATCGACGCCTGGTTGCATTGAATAGTGACCTTCAAACCCAAGGCCCGATCCATGACTGGCTATCGCAAAGCTTTGGTTTGTCAGACAGTCAGATTGCACAAGTTGTCAAAAATACTGCGCTGGCAACGTCCATCCTCCAGAGCAATTGTTCAAATGGCGATTTGATGTTCGACTTGGATCCTGTCGCATTCTTTTTGAGAAACGACACCGAGGTAGGGGCCTTGGACTGTAATGACCCGTAGGTGTTCTGCTCTTATTGCGGTGTTCATTTGGACCGCTCTGCTCGCCTGCAAAGCGGCGGCATTGGATGTTATCGTCATATCGGATCTGAACGGAAGCTATGGTTCGGTAAGATACGATGCCCGCGTCGACAAAGCGATTAAGCGGATAGTCGAGATTGATCCAGATCTGGTTATTTCGACCGGAGATATGGTTGCGGGACAGCGCATTCCCAACGTGTCCGACAAACAGGTCAGGGATATGTGGAAGGCGTTTCACGAGGCCGTATCAGATCCTTTAGAGGCTGCCGGCATTCCATTTGCGGTCACGCCAGGAAACCATGATGCCTCTGCGTACCGTGGGTTCGAGCGTGAAAGAAAAATATACGCAGAGGAATGGATACCACGAAAACCAGACGTCGATTTTCTGGTTTCGGATGACTACCCGTTCTTCTACGCTTTTGAGATGCAGGGCGTAACGTTTGCGTCTTTGGACGCTACGACCTTGGGACCTCTATCCGGCGACCAGCAGGACAGACTTGAGGAACTGGGGGCAAATGGAGACCCGATTGTCACTTTCAGTCACCTCCCACTCTGGCCCTTCGCGATTCAGCGCGAACGCGAAATCATCGGTGACCCAACACTTGAAAAAATCTACCTGGAAAGCGGTGTCGTACTGCATTTGTCAGGGCACCATCATGCCTTCTATCCAGGTTGGAAAGACGGCGTGGCTTACGTCTCTCAAGCTTGTTTGGGAGGTGGCCCGCGACGGCTTATCGGCTCAAAAGCCAGATCACCTCACAGCTTCACTCATGTTACGTTCCAGCCAAACGGAGAATTTGGGATAGCAGTATATCGTGGACCCGATTTCGAAAGGTCGGTAAACTTCAAGTCGCTACCGAAAGAGATCAGATCCCCGAATGCGGTATTAAAGCGCTTAGACCTTGTGAAATGATTAGAGGTTGAGTTTCAACTCAACTTTTTCAGGGACCAGATCGTTTATCATCTCTTCGATCCGAGCTTCCGACAATCCACCCGAAGTGATGAAAAGCAAAGAAACGCGAGATTTTCCAGGAACGTGGTGTTTTCGGACCAACTTCCAGCCAGCGTCTGCGGCCATGGCTTCAATGTCCCCGCTGACTTTCAATGAGTGCTCTTCGTTTGAAGCCTTGAGCGAAATTTCCACGCCCTTGTTTCGCCCACCGAGCCAAATGAAACACCAACATACAACCGCCACCAGTGTGGCCATCAAGGGCAAGCCCAGCCCTACCGCCAGCCCAAGCACGGTGACTATAATCATTTCCACCGTGTCGACCGGGTCATCCATATTTGATCGGAACCTTAACAGAGCTCCTATTCCAAAAATCACGAACCCGATCATCGATCCGTGCTGTACGACCAGAAACCCAACCGCCATGCCGACAAGCGCATAAAGGAAGAACAGTCGCGGCATGACGATATCGCTGACACTTCTACGGGCTTTACGTCTCACCGGATGATAGACGATCAAGCCAGCCAGAATGATCGTAACGATCACATCGAGAGTAAAGAAATACAGTTCCTGTTTGCCACGAAACTGCGTCCACCGGCGTTCGATAACGATTTCCGACCCCGAAGCCCCGGCCAGCATCGTCGCAGGGTCGACTTGTGACACCGCAGCACCTGGCAACAGCAGCATCAACAACACGGTCACAAATGTGAGGGTCGTATTCAACTTGTCTTCCTTCCTGCTCACGCCAAAGGCTTACGCTTCACCAAAGGCACATCGTGCCCTATTCAATTCAATCGCAACAGGCGGGATCAGGTAAAGAGATTACCGTGCATTCTTCGGACATCGCGTCCGGACTGTGATACGAACGCTGATACAAGGATATGGTCCAAGCGCGAGAAAACCCAATGTCAGAACACAAGCTGCTTCGGTCGAAACTTGGGTTTTCACGGTGCTTCCCCAAGCTTGGAACACTAGCTTCTTTTGCAAGCGCTACTGTTGCATTTCTTGCATGGATCGAGCTCGCCCACGCCGAGAGTCCCGGTTTGACTCTCATCGACTCCTTCAAGGTGGCGGATAAATCGGAAGGCTTCTCGGAGCCTTCCGGATTGTCTCTGTCCAACGCGGAAGGCTTCTTATGGTCAGTAAGCGACGCTGAACCTAAACTGCACCTACTTGGAATCGACGGGGCATTAGGAAACTCATTCAAGCTGCCTTCATTGGCGGGATCAGATCTGGAGGGCGTCGCATCACGAAAAGATGGGTCTGTTTTAGTACTTCAGGAAACTGATCGATCAATTCTAGTCGTTCACCCGACAGACCCCATTCAACTAACTACAATCCCTCTCACATCTCTCACGGGCTACTCGGACGCCTCTGAATTTCTCGTCGGCAACCCTTTGAACAAGGGACCCGAAGGCATCGCCGTTGACCCGGAATCTGGGCGGGTCTTTGTTGGCATTGAGGGACAACCAAGGTTGTTAATGGTGTTATCGCCAGAACTAGACGAAATTGTTGAGATTATTCCTTTAGCCCGCGATGCAGGTTTTATCTCCGAACGTGTAGATGATAATGAACTGGATTTGAGTGGCCTGGCATGGTCTCGGTCCTCGCGTTCACTTTGGATTGTGAGTGACAAAAGCCGTCAGATCTTCGTCTACAATCCAAAATCCAAGTCAGTAAAGTCTATCAGTTTGACGTTCTCAGAAGATGGCAAACAAAAGGAAGTTAAACATCCCGAAGGGATCGCTCTCGATGAGACCAAAGGGCTTCTCTACATCCTGACAGACGATGCCAAGAAATCGCGGCTCTATGTTTTTAATATCCCCAAATTTTGATCGCTGGGGAATGAAGCTCACATCGCCACAATAGCTTCCGCAAGTTGTTGCAGCTAGATTACTACTCCTCTTCGTTGGTGCGCCCTAATCAGAACCGAACACTTAAGTTTGCACCGAGGCCATGCTCTTGGCCGTTGGAGCGAACTGAATAGCCATATCCTGCCGTTAGTCTGGCCAGATCAGAGATCTGATACCCTAGCCCCAGGCCAAGAACGAAGCCATTTGCTCCTCGGTTTTGACCGACTTGCGTGAACGTGCCAAATATCGGGCTTGTTACAGTGATTTCGTGCTCACTGTCTTTGTTGGCAAAGAAGTCATATTCATACCGGGCAAAGGCGATTGGTGTTAGCAAACCATTCTCTGTCAAGAAGTCCCGTTGGTAGTCAAACCCAATGGAAGCGACCAGAGACTCTGCATCCGCTTTTTCAATTGAGTAGTTGAAGTCACCACCGCCAGTCTCTGTGCCTGAACCTTGTTGAATACGCCCGTAGTTCAATCCAAAAACCGTAGAAACCCTTGCACCGCTGTCCAGGTTAAACAACTTCCGTGCCTGGATACCGGCGTGGATTCCCTCTTGGTCCAAATCGGACTTTGCCTCGCCTCCGGTAAAGCCATCAACAGAAGGGTTATTCCGCTTGGCGTCGGTTTCACCGAACATGTAACCGATCAGTCCGGAGAACTCCCAAGTTCCGGTTGTTGTACGCCCATAGACGCCCACATGATAGCTGTCGGTCGAAAAGTCCTGATTGACTTGATCGTGTTCATCCATGGAGGATGTCCCAAAACCTGCGTACACGCCTACCACACCTCTATCGGTGCTTGCGACATCCGCTCCGACCAAAATGGTGCCCAGCGAATAGTCGAATGTCCCAAGGCCATTGCTTCCATCAACGTCCCCGCTCACATAGGCCGTGTCGATCCACCAGCGCCGATCAGAGCAGTCTATTGCGCCACTAGGGCTCTGGGCCGAGTCGATGTCGCCTGCTGCAACGGGTTGATCCGCGTTGCTGAAGCCAACCGCTTGATACTTGCGGCAGTCAGCGTGGCTCAGCACTGTGTTGGTTATCAGGTCAAGTTGCTCCAACCCAACGGTCAAATTGGAGGAATAGGGTTCTGCGTGCACACGATTAAACCCAGCTAAACCTGAATTGGTGAGCGTGTTAACGGTATTACCCAGGGTAGAGCCGTTGGTCAGGTTGGTTCCAGGTGACGTGTTTGTGGTGTTGGCCACCGCTCCAGCAAGGTTGCTTGCATTGGGAGATCCAACAACTGCTGGATGCTGCGGTAAGCTCGAGACAGGGAGGGTCGAAAACGCAATATCAATTCTACCGTCCGCGGTTGGCGTGTTTGAGATACTCAGACTGGATAGGGCGGGCAATGATCCTCCGGCAACAAGAGTTGGGGAGTTTCCATCGAAACTCGAGGCTTGAAAAACCGTGTAGTCGTTGCCAGCAGCATAGTCCTGCGTAGTCAGGCCGGGACGAGCGGCTTCGACTTGTATAGTGGCGCGGTTAATCCCTATAACGGGCCCGCTGGATGACACCAAATCGGCTTTCTGACCGGCCGTCGGATCGACTTCACTTAAGATCCTTGACCCAGTTTCAAAGGCGATACCGCCACTATTGTTAAGCGTACCAATTGAAAAGCCCGGCGAAAGCACCCCTCCGTTCTTAACTGTGAAGTTGAATGCGTTCACGGTTCCCGTTCCGGCCAGCGTGCCAAAATTCTCAAAGTTTACGGTGTTCAAACTGCTTGCTGCATCGAGCCGAACGGTCGTGCCTGCCGCTATCGCCATGTCACTGGTTGAAGAAATCGAACTGTTCGTCAGTGTGAAATCAGAAGCCTCAGCAACCCGCGTCTGAATATAGTAGGCCCCAAAAACCACTTCAGTAGCACCCATAACAGTAAGGTTGTCGTACGTTAACGGTCGGTCTGACTGGAAGTAGACTTCAGTGGGGTCGATATTCGCGCCGTTGAAGGGAGCGAACGTCATTGATCTGCCGGAACCAATCGAAGTTCCAATGAGGTTCACTCTGAGCTTCCCGTTGATGTTTGTTGCCAACGCTTCCCGGGATACAAAGTCTCCGCTACCCGCCGCGACATCAACATTCAGAAGAGTTAACACAGAAGCATTGCTTGGGACGGTATTTTGGCCCGGAACATACAACTCAATTTCACCTGAGGACGTAATTGAGGAATTTCCAATTGTAAGTCCTGTAATGGGTCCGTTTGGGATCGGGAGACACGTGCGTTCCGTCGTTGAGATTGTTTGATTAACGCGAGTGCTTTCAGATCCAGAAGCATACTCTATTCGAGGAGACCCCAATTCTACGCAGGCCTGTGAGCTTTGGGCTTGTACTTTGGTTGGCGACATCAAATAAGCCAAAATTACGAATGAGATATTCGCCAGAGTGATGAGCTGAGCAATTCGACTTAGTGGGAACGGCCTATTGTTTGTCACCAACTTTCTCCTCTCGCGGTACAAGCGAAGCTACCTCAACTTAGGACTGGAAAAACAAAGTTTATCTTTTTGGATTTTTTGTTGTGGCATATGAGCAAACTCACAACACGGGAAGGTCTGCCCAATGCAGACCTGCTCGTGCAATTACTGCGAGGCAAGACAAGCCGGGTTTTGCATTCCGACCATACCCACCTTTGCGTAGAAGCAGTCGCAAAAGGTCAAGCCTTGAAACGATTTTCCCGAGCTTGACGGGCGCTGAACAGCGCCATTGAGTATAGGCATGGATCATTGGATTTCGGAGTCGATAGCTAAGATCAATGCAGATGCTCACCGCTCTGCCGATACGCACCTTTTCAAGCTAGTAGGCCAAAACTTCTGGACCGAGATTGATCTGATCGAGGGCGCGTTCCTTATTCAGAAACTCGACGAAACCAATTTGAAGTTTGAGTTTTAGAGTTTGCCAATTTTCGACAATATCTGAAAGCTGGTTGACTGACACCAAGAGAATGAAACAATAAACTGAGCAATGACACGGAGTACGAAGATACTGTTGGCGCTCACCGTATTGACGGTGGGGTTATGCATGTTCCTAGCGGGACGTGCGGTCGAACGTTACCAATATTAGGAGGCCTGCCTAGACTTGGGCGGAGGTCGCCATCCTGGAGATTACCCGATTTGCGTTTTGGAACAGCGTTCTAACTGACGGACGCGTCTCAGTCACGCCGCGATTGGAACAAAGAAGCTACGAGCACAACGATGCCAATTGCTGCGAGAATGAAAGTCAGCGGCAAAAAGAAGCTTTCTTGCAGAACGCCGTTTGGGTCGACACCGCCATAAAACAGATGCTCTGAAAGCCCACTTAGTGCTGCAAGGAAAAGGATGACGATACCAAAAAGGCGAAGTTTGGTCATGTCAGGTCTCCTAGGGAATGGACCAATAGTTAGCATCGTTTTTCATACCTGTGCATTGAGGAACCTAATTCTTCAATACCTTGATTGCATCGCAATCCAGCCGTCGGCGCGTATAATGCGAATATGACAAGAGATATTGAAGCTAACGCTAAAACAATCGCTGATGCCCTGACCTCTGCTCAGCAGATAACTAAACTGTCTTCAGATGCAGTACCGCTGACTCTGGATGACGCTTATTCGATTGCAAGTCGCGTCCGAGAGCTACAGGGCAAAAAGAGAGTTGGCCGGAAGGTCGGCTTCACGAACCGCGCGATTTGGCCTGTTTACGATGTAGATCAACCCATTTGGGGAGAGGTCCACGCAGATGGGCTGTTTTCGACTGATCAGCCGGTAAACTTGGCAAGGTATTCAGAACCGAGAATCGAGCCAGAAATCGTACTTGGTCTTGGCTATACGCCGACGGCTGAAATGAACAATGAGCAATTGGCAGGTTGCGTAGAGTGGGTTGCTCCAGGATTTGAAATTGTTCAATCGATTTATCCCAACTGGAAATTCTCGGTCGAAGACTCAATCGCAGCACAAGGATTGCACGGCTGCCTTGTTCTTGGCGACAAAATCGCGGCGACGCATGATGTCTTGACCGGCTTGGCCGAAGTGCCTCTAGCATTGTTCAAGGGCACCGAGGCTATCGAGTCCGGCAAGGGTGAAAACGCGCTCGGTGGCCCAATTGAAGTCCTGGCTCATCTTGTTTCTCTGCTCTCAGACGCCGACCGGCTTCAAGGAGGCGAGCTAGTCACAACTGGTACTTTGACAGACGCATGGCCAGTGTTTCCGGGCGAACAATGGTCAGCGGGCTTTGGTGGTGTCATGGACACCGAGCTGTCGGTGCGATTTACATGAGGCTGTAATAGAGTTGTGACGCCTACTTCACCAAAGAAAAGTTACTCTCAATAGCTGGGCGCGATAGTCTTCCACTGATTTCATCAATTCTGGAATGCAAATTATACGATGCTATCCAAATCAGATTACATGATGTTTCTCAGGCACCCCGCCTGGCTATGGATCAAGAAACACGCCAGGCATCTGCTGCCGCCGATTGACCCTTCATTGCAAGCGCGTTTTGACGAGGGGCACGCGTTTGAGCCATATGCTGAGGAGCTATTTGGTGATCTCGTTCGCCTCGGTTTTTCAGATTTTTCAGAATACCAGGCTCTGCCCGCGCGTACTTTGGAGGCTTGGAGAAACGGTGCAAACGCCGTGGCGCAGGGACGCTATGAAGATGGAACCATAACTTGCATCTCCGACATCGTGAGCCGCAGTGACGATGGGTACGTTCTGACAGAGATCAAGAGCGGGACATCTGCAAAGCCCGAACACACTTTTGATCTCGCATTCCAGCGTGTCGTACTTGAGGCAGCGGGGTTCCCCATTGCGCGCTGCGAAGTGGCACATGTGAACCGTGATTACGTCAGAAACGGCGAAATCAATCCGCAAGAGCTTGTCAGCATCACTGACATCACGGATGCGGTGACTGAGCAGCTCGAAAAAACACGCACGCGTATCGATCAGGCATTGAGCGTCGTTGCCAGCGGAACGATGCCTGATCCGTCCCCCGAACGTGCGCGCCTTAAATCCTATGGTGAATGGCTGGAGATCCGCGAAAAACTCGACCCACCTCTCGCGCATGACAGTATCCACCGCCTTCCGTTCATGAATGCGGAAAAAGCCTCGGAACTCATCTCAGACGGGATCACAAAGATTGACGAGATCAGTGATCCATCTGTGTTAGGCAAGTCGACACAGCGCTACTTGAGAGCAGTGGCGAACGGTGAACGCACAATCGATCATCAGGAGTTAAGCAGGTTTCTGAGCGAGATTGTCTATCCGGTTCACTATTTTGACTACGAGACGTCTCAGAGTTTGCTGCCACCCTGGGACGGAACGCGTCCCTATCAGCAAGTGGCTTTCCAGTATTCCTTGCATATCCAGCATGAGCCTGGCGGAGAAATTGAGCACAGGGAGTATCTCCACCGAGACGCCAGTAACCCAATGCCAGCCTTGCTGAAAAGGCTTCGTGAGGACATAGGAAACGTTGGCTCTGTAGTGGTTTGGTATGCTGTGTTCGAGAAATCGCGCAATACGGAAATGGCGGAAACTTATCCAGAGCATGCAGAGTTCTTGGAAGGCCTAAACGCCCGCGTTGTAGATCTTATGAAGCCGTTTGCGGATGAAGTGATCAACGATCCCGCGTTTAAGGGAAGCGCCTCTATCAAGGCCGTTCTTCCAGCGTTTTTGCCAGAACTTTCATACGATGATCTGGACATCAAAGAGGGGGCGAGCGCGTCTCGCCTTTGGAAGGACGTAACACTGACCGAACCGGATGATCCAGCGCGCGAGAAGGTCTATTCTGGTCTTGTGGCGTATTGCACGCGCGACACCTGGGCGATGGTCGAAATTCATCGGGAATTGCTGGCGATGTGAGGTGTGCCGCGAACCTCAAAACAACTGGCGGTGCTGCTACCCTACGAGACTAGGCGATTTGCCGGAGTTACGGCGCCCCCAAGACTTAATCTTGCCAATCCAGCCGATACAAAACGTGGTGACCGCGTAGACCTTTCAGGAGTCTGGGTTCTATTTCAGAAAAAGAGAAATCGGTTCGTCCTCCGACCATGGCGCGAGTCGCATCTGAAACAAGTATCTCGCCCGCCGCACCAACGGTCGTTATGCGTGACGCTTTATTGACCACCGTACCGAAAAAATCTCCACGAGATTGCACGACATCACCAGTATGAATCCCAATCCGAACACCGAAAGATGGCTCTGCGGATGCCGATGCAATGGCCCCCTGAATCTTGATAGCGGCCGCTAGTGCTTCTTTCGCGGACGGAAAGACGGACAACGTTCCATCTCCAAGGGATTTCACGAACTGGCCATGATACTTTTCAATGATCGCCGCCAAGACTTGGAAGTGGTTTTCGATCAGCACCGACCAACGCTGATCGCCCAACGCCTCCGCCAACGTTGTGCTGCCCTCCACATCAGTGAAAAGTACCGAAGCCAAACCTTCGGTTTGGATCAGCTCGGGTCCATCTTCGCGCGCAGCATCAACCAGTTTTTGGATGGCCAGCTGCTCTTTACCCACGAGTTCAATATTTGGAGTTGGCACTGAAGCGTGGCGATTGATGATCTTCCAGGCTGCTCCCTCCAGGACAAAAATCAGAACGGTGCGGTAAAAGACGGCTTCATCAAAGCCGACAAACTGAATCTTGTGGACGAAGGATGACCATCCCGTCTCTCCGTTTTCGAAGGCCTCAGCTTCAACTTCTTCGAAAACGACGGGTGCCGGGATCTCCGCGAAAAAGCCGCTAACCCCATCGCGAACTGCTTGCCCGCTCCAAAACTCACCTTCTCCTGTCCCAACGAACCGTAGTTCATCTGCTTTCGACAGAAAATCCTGCAACTCGTCAGTATTCTTCTTGGTTCTGAGTATTTCATACCAACGCCTCGAAACCGCCAGCAGCTCAGGTGAGGAACGTGTCATCACAAATGACTCGAGACGCTAAATGGAATGAGGCTTACAAGGTCTTGCAACCGGGATCTCCATTTTTCGAAAGTTGCAGGTCAATGCTGCCGCTGAGGTTTGGTCAGATCAAGACTTTTGTATTTCTCCAGAACGGAGCGCATAAGACGCAGATCAAAAGACGCACGTCGGTTCAGAGCGAACTATCGACGGAGTTTCTGAGTTCGAGTCCGGATCACAGGGTATCGAATCGTTTCGCTGTCGGAGAGCTACTCGACGCTGTACTGACCCGCAAAATAAGATGCATGAGTGTATCGGGCACACGCTAAGCTAGAAGGTTCCCAGAACTACGCGGTGAAACTCGAAGTGCAGCAAGCGCCGTCTTGACATGGCTATGCGAACTGGTTCAGCTTGCGGTCATGACGTACACACGCATCCACTGCCATCGAATATCGGCCTGAGGTCGATAACCCACGCGAAATCCGTGGGAGGCAGCATTGGTATGCGGGCGAGGCTTATATCCTTGTAATTGCTCCAGATTAGAGTGCACGAGTCGGTTCGATTCCGACGCCTCCTACCATCCTCAGGAGGTGTCCGACATGGCGGGCGACGTCACGAACGCAATTGATTTCAAAGACATCAAACAATCGGTCGAGGAGAGCCTCGGACGCACACCCGAAGGCTGGTCTGGCTTGCCAGATCTCGAGAGGGGTCTTCCATCTCAACAAGACCAAGTTCTGGAGAATGTGACTGATGGATGATGTCGAAAAGAGCTGGAAGGAATTCCGGGAAAAGGTCCGAGGTGTGATCGAGGACCATGGAGCGCCAGATGATCTCCGATCTTTTGACGTCTGGTACAGCGAGGAGATGCGGTTGGTGATGGCGCACAACTACCCAGCTCCGCACGTCTCTGACGTCACATGGTCGACCGAGGGTCTGTACGTCGAGTGTGATGACCTCGAAGTGGTCGACCGTATGATGACTGCTATGGCGGAGGTTTTACACGATCTCAATGAGGCGCGGGCCCGGAGGTCAGTGATGAGCAGTGTTGTCGACTGGAATGATATTCATGGAAGCGTCTTTAAGCAGCTTGGTGAGCATCGTGCCGGGTGGGCGGAGCAGCTTACGCTTGCACTTGAGAAAGTGAAGAGGTTGATCGACGAGCAGCCCGAGCTGTTTGGCGATGAACGCCCGTCCATCGTTCAGATCAAACAGAAATGGGGAGGCTTGCGCGTCTATGAGGGCCCGGGCTGCAACCAGGCTACGAGTGAAGAGATTCAATGGCGTGTCGATCAGATTGAGCAAACTTGTGAAGGTTGTTCTAATTCTGCCCAACGCCAGAACATCCTTGGGTATGTGACGACACTTTGCAGCTGGTGCTACAACGATGCTCTGCGGCGGCGATTTGAGGGCGCCGAAGAATCCTGGCCCGACAGCCTGAAGCTGGACATTGTGGAAAACTATCCAGACCTCGTTTCTCGGGATTGCACATATCTTGTTCCTGCTGTCGGAAAGGGCTGGCTCGTCTTGATTTCGCAAGCACTCCACAAGCTTTCCTTCAGTCAGGACTTCAGGGCACTGGACCCTGGAACTATTCAGATTTCGGACATTAAGAAAGGCCAGGATGGCAAGATTTGCATCGGTTTCAGTCGATACCACGATCTCATTCAGGAGTACGCTGTCTGGATGGAATTTCGATGCGGTGTGACGTGTGAAGAGTGTGGCCGCGTTGGTGACATCGTTCGGACAGCCGACGGGTCTCAAGTACTCTGTTCTCACTGTTACTGTACTCGGGAGAAGTCTGATGGGTGATGACGACGACGTTGAGCTGGATGAACAAACCTTGCGTTTGCTTAGACTTCGGGAGGCTGAAATTGCGGCCGGTCGAGCAAAACTAACCAAGCCGATTACCTCGGATGAGATCCGGTCGCGAAAGGTGCCTGATCCGAAGGGTAAGCCAGATGAGTGACATGACTACAGAAGAGGAAATCCCAATTTTCGTAATCTGCGAGACTTCGGTGAACGGCCAACTTCGAGAGATTGAAGGAAAACAGATCACCGTAAAACCAAACAAGATCTTAGTTTTATCGATCAGTGTCGAGGATGTTGAGCGATGATAGATGATTTTTCAGAAGAAGATATCTTCGGGCGCCCGTTACAGGATGTTCCTCTAAATGACTTGATCGCAGAGTTGCAAGCTCGTCGCAAAGAGGGTCCGGACGTCTGGCTTGCATTGCGCAAAATGATTTTCGAGCAAATCGCCGATTTTGCACAGCGTCCGGCCGACGCGCCCAAATGGCGGGATGAATGGGTCAAAGAGAACACCTGGGGTCTAGTGACTGACGACGATGATGTCGAGATCACTGATGGTAGCGGCAACGTGTTCGACGACCTCGGGATCGAAGACCCAAGGAAGAAGACTTAGTGATGCGGGCGGAGCCTATCAGCTTGATCTTATCCGCCGTGATCATTGTCGCGTTGACGATCTACGTCAGACACATCGTCCACACTGCTGGAAAAGATCGCGAAGTCGATCCAGAGCGAGTTCAAAGGATAATGCGAGATCTAGACTACAGCCACCTGGACCGAGTGATGAACCGGCGAAGGAAGAGGTAGTGGGATGTTGAAGGTGGTTGTCTATGTTGGTGATCAAGAGGTCGCCCGAGCTGTGGCTGAGAACGATTCAGAACTCGCGGACGTGTCTGATTACAATATTCGAATGAACGAACGGGCCGCTGAACAGCTGGGCATTCAAGAAAAAGGTCTGGGCGGCCAGATTGAAGGCCACCCTCGAAGTCAGACGGTCTGGGCGCTCGTCCGCAAGATCGCAGACCTTTGGCTTGCGGGGACCGGCGCGGGCGAAGAAAGCGTTGAGGCAGAGCTGCTGCCGATGATCCGCAAGTCTATCCGCGAACTAGATGAGAGGGTCGAAAAGGAATCGAACCAGAGCGAAGATTGGAATGCTGTGATCAAGCAGATTTCTGATGACGAGCCGTATTCCCTAGGCTTCTACGCAGACAAATTTGAGTCGTGGACAGCGGACGAGATTGAAGCTCTTCGATGTGATGTGGTTGAGACAGCCACAGAGGAAGAACTAATGGCCGAGGTCGAACGCCGGCGAAGAGCTGGTCTACTGCCCAAGGAGGCCTCGAATGATGGCTTCTCAGATATGGTTGATGATCTCTGGGGCAAACTCGATACAGACCCAGACCGCTAGTACAGCGTACCTGCCGCCCTTAACCAATATTTGACATAAGAAGTCTATGGCGACTGTCGTCGTAGTAGTGCGTGCTTCTTCTAAGCGCCTCTCCTGCTAGGAACCAAAGCGCCACGGATAAGCATTTCCCCAGCACTGCTCTGCGGAACTATGTACCACCAGTCTCTACTATGAGCATGGTTGACCGCAACCAGCCCGAAGCGGACATTGGCGACGAAACTTAGCAATACCATTTAAGCAACTTTGCTGTGTATTGCATGTCCAAGTCGAACAACAAATTTTGACATAAGCGCCCGATGGCATCAGGCATCCATCATATGCTCGACCAACGAGGTCAATTGTTTGTCATCATATCCATCCTCCCACGCCGCTCTTGTACGGTCATGCATAATTCGGATTTGCCCCTAGACGCTATGAAGCAAACTATCCGAGCCGCATTTTTGTCCAGAATTTAAGAAGCCAATCTTTTCCTCGCTCTGTCTCATGAGCCAATCGGTCTTAGTGTCGCCGTTCGCGCCATTACATCTACGACTGGAGGCAGCCCAAAGCGGAGCTGTCGTTCTAAAAGTAGGGATTGGCCGCTAGCGCGCAATGAATATGTGGCAATGAAAGATCGACCAAGTAGACGACGGGTCCGTTCGGGCCGCCAAATCCTTTCTTGATAAAAGCCTCAACAAAAAGGTACGCGAAGGGGTCGGTAAATCCGGCCCATTATTCCGTCTTGTTCAAATCGCCAGTTGTCAGGATCGCGCCGGCCTGAAGATCTTCGGCGTCCAGCATCGTTGCAACCCTTTCGAGCGCGGCAACAAGCATTGCCTGCTCCCAGTCCTCCATCTGCTTGAACCGTTGCACATAGAGCTGTTGCAGGGGATCAGGGGCGTCCTCAAGAGTTTGCCGCCCTTGATCCGTGATCAGGATATTGGTCTGCCGTCGGTCGGTCATGGATTTCTCGCGCACAACCATGCCGCCCGAAGCCAGCTTGTCCACCAGCGCTGTGACAGTGGCCTGGCTGACATGCATACGCATTGAAATTGCTTTGGCCGTGGTTTGCCCGGTCTCGCCAATCACTTGCAGCACACGAAGCTGGACCGCGGTCAGCCCGGCGGATTGCGCCAGTTCCCGGCCGGACATCTCGGTGGCGCGCAGGATTCGGCGCAGGGCGACAAGGCTGCTGTCGATACGATCCATGTATCTACTCCGCATTCGAATGGAGTGAGATTGTCAAAATTGTATTGATTGCTCAAGCGTTAACGGAGCGCAATATAATTAGCCTTGCAAATTAAAATATCGCAAAAATAGCTATATTTATGACGTTTCGGTAGAATTTTGCTTCGCCTTTTGAAGTTTTGATGCCGCTGTGTTACTTAGCTAATCAAAGTTTATTGATGGAGCAGTACATGCAGCATTCTTTGGAGTTGTTCGAACAACCTATTCCGGTTTTGCGTCCCCCTTTGCCGGAAGACGGTGCAGCTGTGTCTTTGCTGGCCAGTACCGGGGATCAGCAAGCTATTGGTGATCTGCTTGGTGAACTGGCGGCGTTTGATGACTACAAAGAATTCTCGGTTATTGCAGAACTGGATGGAGACCTGGTCGGCGCGATACTGGCTTATGTTCTGCCATATGACCCGGAAACCCTGTTTATCTGGCGGGTCGGCGTTTCAGAGGGTGAGGCGGACAAGGGTCTTGCGTCGCTGATGCTGGGGCAGGTGATGCGTCGGGACGTCTGCACCGATGTCACCCGTGTTCAGACTGTGATTACGTCCAGCGACGAGTGCACCTGGGCTTTGTTCCGCAGGTTTGCGCGGTGGCAGCGGTCCCGGATGGATATCCAACCCTTCATCACGCAGGCGCTGACCCCATATCGCCGTCATGAAAACAGCAATCTTGTGACGATCCGTCTTGCGGATCGTAGCGAACTCGCGGCCTGACCGCGCCACAACATTTTCAACCAAAGTGAGAGAGCAGAATGAACGTAGCCACGACTATATCAAACGACACCTCATACTACGGTGATGAAGCGGCAACTCTGGGCGACCGGATCGTCGCCGCGCGCGAAGCCGTTGGATACTCGCAAAAGAAGCTTGCCAGTCGCCTGGGCGTCAAACTGAAGACCGTACAGGGATGGGAAGAAGACCGTGCCGAGCCACGTGCAAACAAGGCGCAGATGATGTCCGGCATTCTTGGGGTCTCTCTGGTTTGGCTTCTGAGCGGTGAGGGGGAAGGTGTGCTTGAACCAACCGATACCACTTCCGGATCGGAGGATATTCAAGGCATCCTTGATGAAATTCGGAGCCTCCGGACGGATATGACTCAGACCACCCGCAGGCTGAGCACTGTTGAAAAACGCCTGCGCGCCAGACTTTGACATCTGCGCAAATGCGAACTTCAGGCATGACCTATGGCCATGCCTCAAACGACAATAACAGGGAGCAGATGATGACAGGACCGGATCCCAGCCTTGTGTCCGTTGATCCGGCGCAAGGCGCCCGTTCGGACACCAATTCCGAGCCCGTGGCTACACCGCTTGAAGTCCGCGAAAAGGCCGGATTGACCGTGGCGGAAATGGCCGAACTTATCGGGATGAGCGAGCTCGGTTACAAACTGTGGGAGAACGGAGCCCGCCGCCCCGGAGGACCTGCGTTTAAGCTCCTCGCGCTACTGGATGCCCATCCGAAAGAAACAGTTACTCGACTTCGACAACAGATTTGAACGATACCCGTGCGGTTCGCTTCGTTTTGCTTGCCAGCCGTGGACACGATTGGTCTCGTTGTCAGGCTAGGAACAGAACTCAAATTTACTTTGGCAATGGGCCGATCACACTGCGGTATCAATGTGCCCAGAATTCCTGTCTCACCATTGTGCCCTAGTGCCCGAAATTGGCCTTTGAAGCAGACTTTCAGCGCAATGCGTGCGTGCAGCTGCACTGAGCATCACAGAACTCAGTTTCTGCCAGTTCGTCAATAGCTCCGTTTCAAAGGTGGTATCACGCTGAATTTTTCCTCTCAGTTATTCTCTAAGCCACCTAGTCATTCACTGCTCTCAAAAATTAACATCTCCGTAGCACACGCTTTGTGACGAGGGTGCGTCCTTGACTCTTCACAGGCTAGGAACCACAAGAGTGTATTGGAAAGATATATTCGTCGCCGCGATGCTGCCGGCTTCGATGATCCAATGGCCTTCAGACTAACTGTAGCATGTGCCCCAGCATTGGAACGGGTTTCGCTGGGGTCTTCGCTATGAGCTCGTTCCTCGCTAGCATTCGCAACTGTCACCTGACAAGCGCCAGCCATCGCGTGACCCATGAAAGAAGGCGCCGTATGAACAACACATGGCTCATAAATTGCGTGCTTGATGCCCGATAGATCAGGTCTCAGGCTCCGTTTCAATCAGTCATTCATCCTGTTTGCGCGCTGCATTCTTTGTTTGATCCCGACAATCTTGGTGTTGTTCTCAGGGACGCAGCTTCCTGCCCAAGTCGCAGGCAATGCCGATGGATCGATTTGTGACGAAGGTTTCGAAAACAAGAACGGATCCTGCCAAATAACAGACGTACCAGAAAACGCATATTTGACGGGCAGCTCCTACGGCAGTGGCTGGGAATGCACTCATGGTTTCCAGAGTGTAGGAGAATTTTGTGAGGAAATAAGAGTTCCAGAAAATGCCTATCTTGCATCAACCGGAGATCGGTGGGAGTGCAACCGGTTGTTCCAGCGTATCGGGGACGAGTGTGAAGAGGTGATTTCACCTCAAAATGGGTACGTCGAAACTAGGTTTGGCGTACAAGAAATACACTGCAACTGGGGATTTCGTAAGGAGGATCAGGATTGTGTTGCGATTAATGTCCCGAGCAACGGCCGCCTGACTGACAAAAACAGCGCGGATGGTTGGGTGTGCCTCAGAGGTTACAGGGCAGCGGAGAGTAGCTGTGAACCTGTGGCAATTCCACAGCATGCATATCTTGCGCCTGAAACCTTTTCTGGATGGAAATGCAAACGAGGTTATCGCGCAAACCGGGACAGATGCATTGCGATCCTTGTCCCTTCAAATGCTCACTTGAATCGGAGAGGTGACGGTTGGGAATGCAATCGGCCGTTTACACGACAGAACGATAAGTGCACCGAAAATGTGCCGCGACAATAGGTTGGTGGGAACCAATACCTCCTGACATATCCGGAAGGACGAATCCGTGAACCATAACTCGATTGACGAAAACCTGGGTAAAATACTCAAAGCCGAAAAGGCGCAACGCTGGTCCTACAGCATAAAGATGTTTGTCGCATCGGCGGTGATTGTTGCGGCCATAATTGTGGTGGTGTTTCTCTGATGCGTAAAAGCACCCCTCAGGTTAGCCTCCGACACCCAAAATCGGCAATTCGCGACCTAGAACAAAGAGCATTTCAGGAACGCAGTGTTCGTAAGTCGCGGAACGCTGACGTAGCCGGTGTGATTGAGGAACAGTTTGGCAAGTACTTGATTAAGGCCGGCATTCTGAGTGGTAACTGCGTTGCGCGCGCATTTCCCAAGCCACCGGCTAAAACGCAGGCAATGATTGCCGATGCAGTTGGCGAAACACCAGCATTGGCCATTGAAGCCTTAAAAGAAATTCTCGAAGAACGAGACAGGAAACGTAGCGGTCAACGACGTTTGGAAGGAAACTCCGGCACGCTCGTTCCCAGTGCAAGAGAATATGCAGAGGCATTGCGCCAGATCAGGCTCACCCCTGCGCAGGTCACAATGCTCAAAGCACTTACTATCGCAGGTAGGGAAGGTCTGACCATTGGTCACTTGTCTCAGGCAGCCGGTTACAAATCACGCGAGGCCTCCATCAAGGTTTTCAAGAAAATCGGACTATTGATCGCAGAATATCTGGAACTGGACCTACCCGAAGCCGGATCGGTACAGAATGATGGCGCCGCTCAGGTCCTGGCATTTTCTCACATCGAAAGTGACGATGAGCCAGCAACTTGGATTATGCATCAGGAACTGCGCGACGCTGTTCGCTCGGTTCTATGACGTACGTTCCAGCCCCCGCTTTGGAAGCGAGCTCTGAACCGGAACAAATGCACGAAAGGTTGCCCACGTAGCTAATGTTGGAAAAAAGACCATATCCGCTCGACCTGATCTATGTTCCTGCGAAACGGGCGAAAACGCTTGATCAACAAAAAGTTCTGACGCTGGCCGAAGATATTCTGAAGAACGGCCAGAAGACCCCGATCCAGATACGCTCGGACAACAAGAGGTTCGTGCTGATTGAAGGCCTTCACCGACTAGAGGCCATTCGCGCCCTCGGCGGTGATACTGTCGACGCCTTTTTGGTGCGCGCCAGATTACACTAAACTCTTGTTGGGATTGGCGTTTGACAAAGCCTCGGAAAATGTCAGCAGGCGCTGACTTTCTTCATCCCAAAGATGCAATCGTGCGCAATGAAGGCTCTCATATAGAGTAATACGCTGGCAATTTTCCAACTCGGAATGGTCACGCAAAACCTCGTTTAGCCGATAAAACGGTATGCGGCTGGCCAGGTGGTGAACATGGTGTATGCCGATATTAGCAGAGAACCACCGAAGGATGCCTGGTAGGGCATAATGAGAACTTCCATAGAATGCGGCGTTCTGAAGATTCCACCCCTCTTCCCCTTCCCAGGTCGTGTGCTCAAACTGGTGTTGAATATAGAAAAGCCAAATACCAATCGATGATGCGACAATCATGGTTAGCAGGAAAACATATACCAACACCTCAAAACCTCCGGCCCGAAAAACCAGAGCCAATATCCCTGCAATCGCGACGTTTGTTCCCATCGCACTTGCCCAGTACAGCCAGCCCGACCGCATGAAACCAAGAGGTAAGCGGTTTTGAAGAAAGAACGTATAGATCGGCGCAACACCGAACAGGAAGACGGGATTCCGGGTCAAACGATACGCGGCACGCCCGAACCACTTCCGCTTCAGGTATTCTTCAGTGGTCAATGTAGGGATGTCACCCATTCCACGCCGATCAAGGTTACCGGTTGAGGCATGGTGAATCGCATGGCTTTGCCGCCAGACGTCATAGGGTGTCAGGGCGAGAACACCCAGAACCCGGCCGGTCCAATTGCAAACGGTGCGGCTTCTAAAGAAAGATCCGTGACCACAATCATGCATGATGATGAAGATACGGACCAGAAACGCGGCATTCAGGATGGCCAGTAGTATTGCGATCCAGACACTAAAAGATAACGCAAACCACGCTAGGGCCCATAGCGCGAATAAGGGAACAACAGTGATCGCAAGTTCAAAAACACTGCGCTTCGCATCGGCAACACGGTATTGCGCGAGCACCCGCGTCCAGTCTTTGGGTTGCAAGTTACTTGTTCTCCGACGGCTTATAGTAGCCCATTGTTCAAAAGGGCACCCGAAAAGGGTGCCCTTAAAAGGTCAGGCGAGGGCCAGATTAGCGGCGCTTTCGCGTCCGTCACGACCAGCTTCGACGTCAAAAGTAACCTTCTGACCGTCTTTCAATTCGCTAAGGCCGGAACGTTCGACTGCTGAGATATGTACGAACACGTCGCGCTTGCCATCTTCAGGCTCGATAAAGCCAAAACCTTTGGTCGAGTTGAACCATTTTACTGTGCCATTTGCCATGGTGGAAGTCTCCAAATACTTGCCGCCCGCATTATTGCGGCGACTCGGCGTGGTCGGTCTGAATCGAAAGACTGAACGCCGAATTGAGGAGACAGCAGGTCGAAAAAGAAAAACGTAAGCCTTGTGTATATGGACTTCGAGTACCCACGATACAAGTCTTGATGCGGTGGAGGGCAACAGAGAAATCGAGCCTGTCTAGCTTAGAATCCGACAAGTTGAGATGACGCTGTTGCTCTGCGATCCAAACGCGAAGGCGGCTTGGGTAGGCGGTACAAAAGATCAATAACCGCTTTTGGGACTCTATCCCGCAACATCCGAGACAGCGATAAGCGTCCGTTTTGATGCTGTGGCGAGACTTTGCAAAGTCTGCTTTCTGCGCATAGCTGACCTTAGTATCCGCTGAAACATTTGTACCTTGGGCTCAAGGTAACCACTGAAAGTGTACTCACGACTGGCCGTTTTTCTCGTGCGGCGGTGGTTGGCCGACGAGAGCCCAAACGCTCCATAATTGCGACTTATGTTAAATCCCAATCAGTCTCTGGATCAGGGGCAAAATCCGCAATCCAAATAGCTCTGAGCGTCCGTATCAGACTGCCGTCGCTTTCATTTTTGTGCCGCGAGTGAAGCCAAATAGACCACACCGCCTCGGCCGGTTTCATCGAGGAAGCTGAGCAGGTTTCACGCGACCACGAACCCGCAATTGGACAGCGCATTTCAGTGGTGTTCTTTTCGGATGGTGCAGGCAAGCACTAGGCGGCCTTAGACAGCAGCGAAGCCAGATCACTCAGCTTTACCAAGTGTCCTCGCGTCGTCTTACCTTCCATTTGCGCCCCATGGGTCTCAATTCCTTTGCTCTCAAAATCCGACAGGAGCTTTCGGGACGTTGTTCCTCTTGACCTAGCCAGTGTCGCAACGGGCATGTACTCGCTTTGAAAGATCGCAAGCTGCTGCGGCTTGACCAAGAAAGACTCGCTTGGGCCATGCGGAACGGTGCGAGATCCGAGTAGGCCCAGCTTGCACCAGTGAGTTACAGCCTGGGCCTTCCAACCCGTCAACTTTGCGACATCATTTGCGGTCCAGTCTTTTGATAACCGCTGCGTCCCAAGTTCGCGGTCGATGTCGGAAACTGAAAAATGAAACTCCCCAAGTCGCATGTTTTCTTCCGCAACAACAGGTTTGATAACGCCTGTGGAGATTTTCTGAAGAACATCCATTAAAGCAGCTCGATCAGTTGTGCGCCTCAGGTTGAGCTGATTGAACGGAATAGTTTCGCCCGCTTGAACTTGAGTGCAGTTTCGAATGTTTGTTGTGAGCTCTTTTAGGCTTTCACTATCAATGCAACCATCAACCAGTGGAGGACGGTGTTCAGCAGCAACCTCGTGGATCAATTCTGACCCGCGGAGCAGGTCAAATTGCTTTCTAGTGACACCAAGGTAGGCTCTGGCCTGTAATCCATCCCAATACCGCCTCCTATCCAGATAAATGTTCGAAATTTCGAAGCGTGGAATCATCGTATGCTGGTGCCCATACCCGCTACGGGCTTGCTTTCCGGCAATTTGACCTGACTGAACTTCAGCCACCAAGCGCTGTGCAGAAATTCCCAGTTCCTTGGCCGCTTGTTTAGCCGAGACCCATTCCCGAGCTTGCAACGGCGTTAGCTTTCCCAGGTAGGCTCCCTTGAACTCGGTCGAAGCAGCACGCGACACTGCATCTCTGAAAGGTTGGTACGCATCATCGTCGAACTTCATCAGTCTTTGATACCAGCTCCCGAGCATTGACGGCACAGAATTGGATTCCGAATTTCCGGCCAGTATCAATCCTCGGACATGTTCTTCGAACCCATGTGGCCAATGTTCGAATACAGTCGCCAACGGCTTAACTAGTTCCAATGAATCTGCGACGCTTTTTGGTGTTTGTGTTTTCCCAGACTTGCCCGTGCGGTTTTGAGTGAAACCACTCGCTAGGAAGTTAATAAAAGCGCCAATGTCTTTTGGGGCCTGACGCCCTCCTGCAAGGTCAAGAAACCGCTCGCCAACCGTTGAATCTCCCGCAATCAAGGCGGAGATGATCACTTCGTGGTCCTTTGCTGCCACCCGCGGGAAATCGGAGTAGCTAAAACCACAACTGCATTTATCAAAGCCGCCGGACGTCGGACGCAGTGTGGCCTTGCAGACAGGACAAACATCTTGAAGTCGTATTTTGTGATGGTGACAGGCAGTCACCAAGTAGTGACGCCAAGTTTGTTGAAAAGGTAGGCCATCGGCAAGACATGAAGGGCAAATCGGATCGCTATGATGCCGCTCGAAGCGCCAGTTCAGGCTGGGTGACTCAGGGTTGGCAGAAGGGGAAATAGCAACCAACAAACCACTTTCTAAGCCCATCTCCTGCTCTAATTGCTCGATGTTCTCGACTAGAATTCGCCCATACTTCCGCTGGAACCGTGTCAAAAATTCAGAGACATCTCTGTATCCATTTACGTGGGCTAGGCGGCGCAAATATCCGATAAGGCTCTCGCCTTTCATTGGTGGTACTGAAAACAAACCCGGCACCTCATACACCTCGCATAATCGCAAGCTCATGCGACGTCATAGGCTCTACTTCGAGACCAGCATCTGCCATGACTCTGATGTATGACCTGATCAGCTCAGTATCCGATGGTGGTTCTTCTTGAAAAAACGACTGATACGGATCACGCTCTAAACCTGAATCCGTCGCTGCCCCGGCAATCGTTTTGGTGCTGTATGGTAAATTTTGGCCACCTAACGCCAGGGGCGCGCGCAGCACTTCCAACGCCACCGGCACACGCCCGCCGGAAACTCCGTACAATCGCCGCACCATATCATCTTGGTCAAACTCCAAAAGGATGCCGGACTTCTCAAGGCAATCGAACGCAGCAAAGATTGCATCGCAGAACGCGATTCGATCAGCTTCAACGGTCCACCAATAGGGGTTCATTCGAATGGTGTTCAAACAGCGCCCCGCAAACTGCTCGTTGCTGTCCATAACCGCTTCGAACATTGGCAACCCAGCTAAAATCAGAGTGACTGAGGTTTCATCAACAATAGTCTTGAAGTGATCAGCGGCTTGTCGACGCGAGTGCCTGGTCAGAGTTTCGGCGCAATGGTTCACTTCGTCGATAATGATTGTCTGGATGCCGTGTTCAACTACGAGCCGAAAAAGACGTTCTCGAATTTGGGCAGGTCGCTCTCGTTCTACAAAATCGAAGCCCATGCTTCGCAAGCAAGAACCGTAATAATCCCGCTCGGAAGGCCGTGGCGGAAGTCGACCCAGAATGACATCTGAAGATACCAGAATAGCACTTGGGCCGTTGCGGTCATTTTCAACTTGTGCCTTCAAGTCCTTTGTCAGTTCTGTCTTTCCACATCTCGTCGGCCCCAAAATTGGTATGATCCGTCCACCCTCGGTTGCAGCAATTTTCAAAAGACGTTTTATCTCCGAGACAGCCCATTCGTGGCGGCTATGTCGGATGAATGCACCTTGCAGAGCTCTACTAGTTGTTTGGTCCAGCATCTTTTCTTTCGACCCTTGGCAAGTTCTTTGATCTCGTAACTGCGAGCTTGTTGTGACCAACCTCTGACCGTATTTGGTCAATTAGTTGTGGTTCTTTCAAACTTCTGTTCTGCATATCAGCGGCCCGCAACTTTTCGATTTCCGCAGAGCGGTTCCTTTGCAGTTTAGTTTTTTTGCCCTGCTTATACGTCCTGCGCGCTTGGATATCTTTGTGGATCTCCAAAGCCGTTTTGATTGGTCCGTTGTGTTTCGCCTTGGGCGACCGGCATTCTCTTAGCTCACGATAAGAAAGTGCTGCCAAGTCTTTTGCTTTGTTGGACGCGCGCACCAACTCGCCTGTATGCGGATCCACGACCAAAATTTCCCTAGCATCAAGTGGAGCATAGCGTATTTCAACACGCTGGCGCGGGCCTAGTCGTCGGTACAGCCTTGCCAAGTCTTCAGAGTTGTATTGCATACTCTCGAATTCGATACCGTAGTGCCACAGAGTTCGAGATTCGGATTGGATCATCAGCGCTGCGTGATGCTCGTCCAAAGACGGGGGTTCTGGCACTATGTGTTCATCTGCCAATCTGTCCCAAGCGGCGCTAGGTGTTTCACCCCGTTTAAAGATGTCTTGGACTTTTCTCCTCGGAGTTCTTCCATATTCATCGTAGCGCCAGCGTTGCATTATTGAATTGAACACTCTTAGCGTCAGACGGGCTTCATCCATTGCTTTTTTGGTTCGATCCCGGTCGGGATATGCCTTTGACTTAGTCGCACCCGGAAGCTGGCTGACTTTGCTTCGAACTGCCCCGAACAAGTTTTCGATAAACGGCTTTTCCTGGGGTTTTCGAGGTTGCGCCCAATGGCCATGGACACCAGCAACTTCGATAAAAGCATCGATGGGTTCGCCCACGTTCTCTGAACCCTGATCCATTACAACCACTTTCGGCAGTGCGGCGATTTTTTTCCTGTTTACAATTTCGTGCTGTTCGAAAAAGTCTTCCTCTGGGTAGCTAATCATCTCCTTTAGAGCTTTGGCCACATGTTCCGATGATGGATCTGGTAGGAAGACCTGAAATGCGACAATCCAACTAGTAGCACAGTCAATCGCTGCACAAATCCACGGCCGACCTATTACCTCCCCGCTATCGTCAACCAGCATTATATCAGCTTTTGTGCAGTCCAATTCTATTTGATCGTAAGGTGCTGTTATATCATAGTATTTTTGGGCAATTCGCATGTGTTGGCGCGCCTCGTTGCTGCCCAGTTGCCACTTTAGAACGTCAAAATGAGGGATTGTGTGCACAATCGCTTCGACTGCCTTGCGTCCGCAGCACCCAGGTTTTATGCCATTCTCCTGGCAAACCAACTGGTATTGATTATAAGCGTCGCTAGACAGACTTGTTAGATTTTGTCTGTCCGACGACGTATATTGAATTTCCAATAGATCGAGCACTATCTCGTGGAAAACGCTGTCAAACCTTGGCATACGATTTCCTGAATTGCTGTGCTTGGGCAAAAGCGCGTCCGGCCCGCCGCGCCGATACAATTTGACCCAATTCTGAACAGTCGATTGCCTCGGAAAACGGTTACCCTTGATTTTGAAAGTGGGTTCTTCGGCGAACTCGCGTTGAAGTATCGGTATGCGTTTTGCCCAATGAACGCCTTCCTCCCCAAGCTTTAGTGCATTTTCCACAATGCGTAGTCTGAGCTGAGCTTCACGTGCATCTTTAGCGGTTACATTGCGAGGACGTTTGTCGAAGCCTTCTTCCTTCACTAGCCCATCGTGCACATGGTCCCGATATTCTTGTCCAGATATCTCAAAAGGATCACCTTGGGAGTTCGATATCTGATATGCATCCCGCCCAGCTATCGCTCCATCGACAGCATAGGTTTCTCCCCTATATTGAATGATTCTCTGGTGCCGCTTTTTGACAATCTGCTTCAAAATTCGATTACCTCCAGATGTCTTCGGTCGCGGTTCGCAGTATTGAGGTTCGTGGATGGCCCAAGAGCTTCACGTGAAAAATCGAACACCAGGTAACCATCAAGAATAAGGCGAAGAATCTTCGCTTGGGGGATACCAATATTCTCTCTTAGTTCTTTGAACGTCACACGTTGCTGTTTGAGACTTGCTATTTTGCTTGCAAGTTGAGGGGCGGTCTCTTCGGCTTGTCCTTGCAATAGCAGCCAAGCATTTCGATCAATCGGCCCTTGTAACAACGCCTCAGTAACTATGACCAAGGGAATTCCGACTTCAGCAAGAAGTGAAGGATAGTCTAGGTACTCTGGCTTCCTATTTATGTGAGCACTGTGTTTGGCGTCCAAATATAACACACGCCCGTCTACAAGTTCGATTTCCAGATCTGGTGTATAGAGCTGAGGCCTGTACTGACGCCCTTCATTAGCCTCTAGCGCCGCTTCTTTGTTTGCGAATGCTCTTCCGGTTCCCATGTCGATTGTGCAAGGCTGTGGCTTAAGCGAGATCACACGAGGGTCGACCTGCATGCAACGAACCAGTGCTGCTTCCATTTGGCTTTCGAGCTGAATGACGCCTGGGAACTTGACACCAGACATTTTGCCAGCGCGTTTTTTCATTCCGCGCTTGTGAACGCGTCGGGCCGTCGGGGGTGCGTGTCGATCTATCCTCATGTGAGCTCTATACATGCATCCATTCGCATTGGCAATGGGCTCAATGCGAATAAAATGATTGCGACTGATGATGACTGAAGACGAATTTCAAGATTTGGCCAAAACCGAAAACTGGATTGCCCTCGGAGCGTGGCTGAATCGCGTTGTCCAAGACAGCCAAGCCTTTGGGTTCGCGTTTCCGGACGATGCACTCCAAAGCGTTGCCGCGATCAGAGGCACAAAGCCTGCAAGCCTTCGCAATCCGATGTCCGCTGCGAAATGGTTAGAACAAAACCGACCCGATCTTTTTGAATCAAAGCCCGACTGGCTGGCCATGATGCAAGTTATTTTGCTTTCAAGGATAGATCGGTATGACCCCAAGAAATCCAAAGAGATAGCTGATGCCGTCCTTTCAGGGGAGTTGTCTCAAGCGGATACAAAATCTATTCTTGATGAAGCTCGATTGGCGGAGAAGCCCGCGGTCGTGATTGCCAGAGGTGGTTTTGGCGGCCAGCGAAGAGCCCGAGACTTCGAAGTAAGCGCAAAAATGCTTTTCAAACAGAACACTAATGACATCTTCAATGTGGAAAATTTGACTGTTCGAGAAGGCAGAACGTTCGAGCCTCTTGCCACAGACTTAATCGTATACGAAGGCTCCGAGCCTTTTGCAGCGATTGAGATCAAAGGCCCAAGGAATAGAATTGATCCTGGCTACTTGATTGACCAACTGGCAAGAGCAGCACTTCTTTTGAGAAAGGTTCCTCAAGTACTATACGTTGTTCCTGAGCAATCTGAGTACAAACTGAATGAACTTGTGGCGATACGCGACAAACTCGAAATCGAAGGAATTAAATTTGGGACATTGCCGGAGAAAAGTCGGCTCACACCAAAAGATCTAAAGGTCCTGGGATGATGTACTCGCTAAATGTTGGGTGTTATGCCGTGCGCGAAGGTCTGCAATGCGCAGAAAGCAGACTTTGCAAAGTACAGCGTGTGGCCACTGCCGGCGTTACCAGCGAGAAGACACGGTGGCACCGGAACGGGTATTAGATTTGTCCTGCAACTGAGCCAGAAGGCGTCCTCACGCTTTCGAGACTTTCGAGCCATTGGAGCTGGTTGCCAACGTGTTCCGTGGGAATCGAAATTGATCAAGACCAGCTTTGTCGCAATACTAGTTTTACTATTCGGCGCTGAACCAAATCGGCGATGTGTAAGCACGGTCTTGTACTTCTGCGGGAACCGCCTCGGGCAGCGGTATATCGTAGAAAGCTGCGTCTATGGTCGTCCATCGCGGCTTTGGAATTTCGATCACTCTCACATAGTAAAAAGCGTTGTTGTTCGGGTCAAAATCTGGGTCTTGCCAATAACCGGCGAGCTCCACGGAACCGATTGAGTTGCTGTATGTCGCGCTTTCAATGTCTACCGTCGAGCCTACTGGTTCGCGTGCGCGGCCATCCTCTCCAATCTCTCGGCCATCGGAGACTGCCACGTCGAAGATCCGCTCATGGGTTTCGCCACTCTCGTCGATCCAGCCTATGATAATTTGGACTCGGTCGAGGTTCGCGCCATCTGGGTCGCGCAGCGCCCGGATCAGGAAGCTGGGAGAAACCCCATTAGGCGCGTTCCTAAGGTCTCCGCCCATCGGCACACCGTTCTTATACCCGTTGGAAACAAAATCCGAGGCGTACAGATCATCGGCATCAAAATCCCAGCCGCCAAAGACCCGGACTCGCATTCGCGGCCCGGTCGTAGCGTAGGCCTCTTTACGCTTGATTGCTCCGTGGACTTCCTCGCGGGTGTTTTCGCGCGCCCAAACAGCGGTGAGGCCAGCAGCCGATTCTTGCGCCGTAATGATACGCAATGCCGGGTCTTCGGCCGGGATTACATCAAAGTTGTGACGGTTCGCTGAAGGCTCTGTGTGTTGGTACTTTCCAAAGTAGTTGTCCTCGCGCGTGGTTGGGAGCGCGGTGTGCGTGTCCGTCGTGCCGTAGAAGCCGAACTTGAATGGGTTAACGCCTGTCTTCCGCTGAACTTCGAGCCCGACCTTCAACGCAGAGCGCCCATACTCGTAGCGCAACATTTCAGGGGTCTTTGCGACGGTGCCCGAGATGTTCGCAACGTCCCAGGTTTCGAAATCCGCAAACTCATCATCAGGTGACAGCAATGGGTGCGTTTCCTCATCCCCCTTAATCTGGGTTACCTCATGCATCGGCTCCCAACGAATGCGTTTGGCCGCGTATTTCGCATCCATAGGTGTTCCGTCGAATTTCGTAGGCGCGAACATTATTCCGTTGGATATATTTCCGTTATGCGGAACAGATACTGCGCTTCCGCCCGTCTCTTCTTCGTACGCAGCCAGATAGTCCCACAGCGGCTCAGGGTCTTCGCTTTCAAAATAGGTAAATGGGCGGGTTCGACCGGTCTTATCGACGCCGTCTCCGAAGATCACCACTCGGTGGAGATTGTTACCTCTCGGAGTTGATGTCCACTCGTACCCAGCCAATGATGTGAAGACGCCGGGTTCGTAGTATTCGTCGACCGTTTCCACGATTTGTTGCCAAAGGTCACCGTCCAAATCCAATCCAGCGGTCGGGTCTCGCCCTTCGATTGATGCGATTTCGATGATATCAGCGAACGCCTCCATCCGACCTTCTTGCCCGGAATTGAACCTTTCGTAAGTCAAACGACCCCACTCGTCAGCCAAAAGCCGAGGGTCAGCTGCTCGAACGGCGGTCGCAAGTCCCAACATTTCCGCGTGTTCAGTAATTGCGAGGAAATCGAGAGGCCTAATGAGTTGAACAGGTTGCCCAGTGTTTGAAGTTATCCTCTCACCGCGGGCCACGCGAAAGGCGTCGTGGATGTTCAAAGAAGTCCCAACAAGCCCTGCGTCGAATGAGATTTCAGTGTGGAAGTAAAGATCACCAAATAGAACTTTATCAGGATAAGATCGGTCAACAAACGGAGAGTAGGTCTGTGCGGGGACCACCGTATCAGGAGGCACTTCGCCTTCAAAGCCAACTGCTTGCGTTCCAAATGAAAGCGCTAAGGCGGTTGCAGCATACAACGTAATCGTGGGTTCAAAATGAGTTCTCATGACTGCCCCCCAGACAAAAAATAATGTATATATGTACGAGAAAACATGCATAAAATCGAATATTCAAGTGAGTGGGGTCCACCGTCTCCCATCCGCGCGCGTGCACCTGTCTAAGACTCGATTTTGTAGGTCTGCTTTGGGCTGTCTGCGGCCCTTTGGAGCAATAATGCCAATGGCGGCAAAGTCCGCAAATTAGACGTTCAAGCAAGTTGTAGCGAACGACCGCATTGCGAGAAATAGCGGCCGCAATTCGAATTCAAACTCCTAACTTGGTGGCTTCCAATTGGCCTGTCTCATTGCGTTACCAAGGTCTTCCCCGTATTGCGGATTTGCAAAAAGCTTCTCAAACAGCGCACCCACGCGACTGTCAGGCCACTCGCGTGACAGTTGTTCAGATAGAGTCTGAGCTTCAGCCTTATTCCCCAACATCTGATGTGACGCCATTAGGTAAGCAACGGTTACAGGTCCGACAGGGCCGCCTTTTTCCGTTACTCGTTCAAAGGCTGACACAGCGCCTTCATAGTCCTTCATATGGAACTTTGCTGACCCCATCGCGTTCTGAAACACATAACCCCGCTCTAGTTTGATTTTTGAAAGTGCGTCCTCGCTAATTTCTACGACTTGTTCAAATGAACCGGAATAGAGAAGAACCAGCGAGACGAACTCCAAAACATGTACGTCGTGCGGTGCCAAACGCCGTGCTCTTTGCGCAAATTCTATGGCCTCAGGCCAGTTTCCCTTGGCAAACTTGACCCAGGCCATTGCGGACTGACTCCACCCCGTTTCCGGGGCCAACTCGATGGCCCTGTTTGCCTGAGCGTCGGCGTAGTTCAACATTTCCTTAGCTAGGTCGGCATCTGATGTAAGCACAGCAATTGTCGCAGCGACCTGCGCAGCGCCTGCATGACCGCCGAAGTAGCTTTCGTCGTTTTCAATTGCCCCCTTGAATATGGTTAAGGCCGCGTCAAGACGCGCAGGTTCCAAGGCCGGAAAGATTAGATCACGACCAGTATTGGCCAGATTTACAGCCTGAAGGCGCATAGGGGATGCATCAAATATGGCGCTGCGCTCGTCACGACTCAGTCCGTCGGCTGGCGAACCGACTGGATCCGCCAGTTTTTTCGATAGCACCACAACAGCAACGACAAAACAGGCTAGAACGAAGAGGCCGGCAACTCCAACGAACGGGCGACGCCAAGTGTTTGCTCTGATTTCCGACCCAGCCGGAGGAGGCTGAAACGTCTCGGGCGACCTGACCAGAATCTCAGGTGCATAGCCGCCCTTTGGCAGGTCGAATATCGTGCCTTCTTCGAGACCGTCTTTGGCATAGTATTCGGCAAGCTTGCGACGCAGTCGACCAGCATCGACCCGAACCACGTTTTCACGGCGCGACATCTCTGACGGGGTCCCACCATAAACATCCATGGCGATGGTCTTGGCACGAATATCATCGGCCCGACCGTTGAGCGATTCTTCGACCACATACACCAAAAAGTCCTGCAATCGCTGCGAACCCGCGAAGGTCGAAGATTTGACAAGCCGCTGAAGTGCCGCCCGAACATCTTTGGGCACAGGTGACCCGCCCTCATTCAGTGCAGTAGATGTGTCTTTGGTTAAATCCATATTTTCAGTAAGTTACGCATTAGATTACACCGTATTATGCCCCGATAAACCTTTTGTGAGAAGTGAATTCGGCGAAAACTCAGGGCAGTCTGCTGATCCATCGAATGAGTCATCGCAATTGGAACGTTACGCCTTTGATACCCTGTTTCCCGATCACCAAACCGCAATTGCGGATTTACGGCGCGCGGATACGGAATTCGATGAGATCTGCCGCGACTATCAGCTTCTATGTGACGAGTTTCTGTCAATGAACTCGGAGCCGGGAAGCCACTCGTACCAATTCGCCTGCGATATCCGCGATACCCTGGATGGTCTTCGGGATGAAATCCTCCAATCGCTGCGGCGCGCAGGAAAGATGTAATCCATAGGGGAAGGGATACCGATGAGATCATTATTGAAACATGCCTCAGCCATGGTGCTGATGGCTGGCGCGGGTTTTGCCCAGGATGCGCCCATCATCCATGATGGAGAGTTTGAGTTCTTGCGCGCACAGTTTGGAGAGCAATGGGATGCGCAGGACACCGAGATTGAGGCGAAACTTGCCGAGATCCGCGACGCCAATGGCGGCCAGCCGCCCAATATCCTGTATATCCTGATCGACGATGTCAGCTTCGGTCAAATGGGTAACCGGACGATGAACTACGTCACCGGTTTCGATACGCCCAACATCAACGACTTTGCCACCGAAGGTATGTCCTTGATGAGGATGTATACTGAGCCATCCTGCACACCGACACGAACGGCCATGTTGACCGGTCGTCATCCGGTGCGCGCCGGCGTTGAAGAGGTCAAAGTTGCGCTGGTTGGCGAAGGTCTTGCAGCTGAAGAAGTCACGATTGCCGAGATCCTGAAGGAAGAAGGATACAACACTGCGCATGTTGGGAAATGGCACCAGGGCGATATTGAGCAGGCCTATCCGCACAACCAAGGGTTTGATTGGGCCGCATTCCCCTTGCATCAGCAGGTTCAACTCAGCCTGATGACCCGGGATGCTATGGTTGCCAACAACATGCTTGGCTTCCATCCATCCGGTCAGTCCAACCAATTCCAGCTGGATGAGCGATTCAAGCCCTACGGTCTGGTAACCGGCGTTGAAGGGGAAGTAGGCGGCTTGGCTCGCGAAGTCGACATGGCGCCGGGCGAAGAATGGACACAGGCCAAATACGAAGAAATGAACCTGCGCTATCAGCGACAGGCACTGGAACAGCTAGACCGCCTCGCCTCGCAGGACGACCCATTCTTTATGCAATACTGGCCACTCTATCCGCTGAATTTTGCTTATCCGGATCAAGCCGTTTCCCGCAATGGTGGCTTTCATGCCGACAAGTTGCAGGTTCTGGACGGCTGGATCGGTGAGGTTCTGGCTAAGCTGGATGAAACTGGCAAGGCGAACAACACCGTCGTCATGATCATGGCTGACAATGGCTTGATGTATCACTACGAAGGAACGTCCGGTCTGAACCAGTTGATTTATCGCGGCGGCAAGACGCAGCACCTTGAAGGCGGTGTGCGAACTGACGCGTTCATCCGCTGGCCCGGCGCTATTGAGCCAGGTAGTGCAGCAGGTGACATCGTGCATGTATCTGACCTGTTCACCACCTTC
Organism: Ruegeria sp. CG4; assembly: GCF_056537185.1. Taxonomy (NCBI): domain Bacteria; kingdom Pseudomonadati; phylum Pseudomonadota; class Alphaproteobacteria; order Rhodobacterales; family Roseobacteraceae; genus Ruegeria; species Ruegeria sp. CG4. The sequence goes on from NZ_JBQFRB010000016.1 coordinate 51,206, forward strand.
GCGCGGATCGCAGGCGCAACTGACCGCATCCCGCGCGACCGCGTGATCGACGGCATTGACCAGACTGCGCTGCTACTTGAAGGTGAAGGCAACTCGCGTCGCGACTACGTCTATGTGTACGAAGGGCCCGTGTTGCGTTCAGTCGTGAAGCAAGAGTTCAAAATGCATTTGCCGGCCCCCGGTCAGCCCGGAGCTGCGGCCCCCGTGTTCAATGTCTATCGCGACCCACGTGAAGAACATCCGCTTGTCGGGTATTCATTATGGTCCGGTGCATCATTCCAAGACATGGTGAAGCGGCATGAGAAAACCATTGCAAAACACCCGCATCTGCCGCTGGGCAAGGGTGTGCCGTATGAAGGTATTGAGAACCTTCGTCCCGAAAGCGAGTTGACCCGAGAAGTCTTCTCCAGCTGGCAATGATGAAGGTAGACGGCGGCGAGAACCTGTCGCCGTCTAACCTGACCATCCAACTTCTCCCAGGTGTATGATGTTACGCAACTTCCATTGTCTTGTTCCTCTGATCTATGCACTGGTCGTGGTAGGCTCTGCTTCCGAAGCTGAGGAAAACGCGTCAAATCCATTGGCTGCGGTTAACAACACCGACATTCGATATCAGTACTTCGATTTGGCACGGGGTGCAGACCGTCAGGATGCCTTTGTCGATGGTGCATACATGTTACGCCCCGATCTAAAACTAAAATACGAGCTCCACTACAATTCAACGAATGCTACTGGCGAAAGGTTCAACGGGTTCGAAAAGACAAGCTTCAAGCTGATCTACTTTCCCTCACAGAAACCCTTGAATGACACCTGGAGCGTGAAGTCCGCACTTGGTTTGGAGTGGATCCTCGATTTTGGTGACCCTGACGAAGGCATCGGCACCGGGTCGGATCAGATAGCCCCATTTGGTGGGTTCGCATTTGCAAACACTAATACTGGGCTGACTCTGATCCCTCTGGTCCAGCACTTTGCTTCATATAACGGTTCGACCGATGTCAGCCAGACTGCGATGCGCCTTATTGCGCTTCAGCCATTTGGTGACGGGTATTGGGTCAAAGCAGATATCAAAGCTCCATACGATTGGGATAATGATGCGTGGCCCGCGACCGCAGAATTCCAGATCGGTAAGAACCTCAGCCCTGGAATTGCCCTCTACGCAGATGTGTTGGTCGGTATTGGTGCTGACAGACCCTACGACCAAGGTGCCGGGATAGGTCTCAGATTCAACTACTAACCGCCGCCAATATGCAAGGAAACTCCGATGCTCCATCTCAGATTAATTAGCGCACTCGTATTTCTGTCCGGCGTATTATCTATGCCCGGGCATTCCCGCGCTCAGTCTCTACCTGCGCCAGGTCAAAACGAAACAGGCTGGCGGCATGAAGCCTCATTCTATCTGTTCACACCCCTAAGAACCACAGGTACGTCAACCGTGGCTGGACAATCCGCGGAATTGGATCTGGACCTTGGTGACGTCCTGGATGTGCTCGATTTCGCGGCAGCCGGCCGGTACGAGGCTTGGAACGGGGATCTTGGGATCATCGTTGATGCGAATTATGTGGGGATCGAACAGGATACCACATTGCCTGGCCCTCTCGGTGCCGGGATTAACGTCGACGTTCGTCAAAAATGGTTTGGTGTGCTGGGGGCTTACCGTGTTGCAAATGGCGTGTACGGTAGCAGGAGCCAGCGATATGCAATCGATCTCCAAGGCGGTCTGAGGTACAACTCCATTCGTCAGGAAATTGACCTAACTACCCCGGGACCGAGAAATCCACCTACATTGGGCGGAGATCAGGGCTGGATCGAACCAGTAGTCGGAATACGCGGAATGTGGCGGGTAAACCAGAAATGGACTGGGATTGCGTCTTTGGAACTTGGCGGGTTCGGTGCCGGTGGAAATGATCTCCAGGTTGGCGCAAACGTTGGTTTCGACTATCAGCCGTGGGAGAAAGCTGCGCTCACATTCGGATATCGTTACTTTAGCGTAGACTATAGTGACACTTTGAGTTCCGGTGAATTCGCCTATGATGTCGACCAGCATGGTCCATACATTGGAATCAAGTACTTTTTCTAACGAATGGGCGTGAAACAAGTTCCATAAGAAACGAACAGGGCCGGAAACTCGCGCTGCGTCAACTCTGTCGCTAGTCTGACCACGGCTCGGGGACATTTGCTTGATCGCACTAAGGTCGATCTACGCCGGCATCAAGTGCAACTGCAAAGCGCGGTTACCTCCAGCATTTGGTTAGCGAAAAAACTCGGTTTTGATTGTCTCCTCT
>NZ_JBQFRB010000017.1:0-47621 GCF_056537185.1 Ruegeria sp. CG4
TTGGCGTCGAAGAATTGTTTTCCGCTCAGGCCGACCTTATTCGGGAAATCGCATCCACCCTGAAAATAGTAGTTGAGGAAGAAGAAATCGCTTCGCTTAGGAAACGGCCAACCGATGATCTAGAAGCGTATTGTCCGTCGTCAGGGATTTTGGGACAGATGGCGCTCTGATCTAAGAGAGGATGTGGCTCATCTGGTTGGTTTGATTATGCGGCGGATTTGCGGTGAAGCAAGCGCCGGGTTTCGATGGTCTTTCGTTTGATCCTCTCTCGTTGTTTTAGAATGGTCTGTCCGCGCCCGAAGTAGACATCAGCGGGCGTGAGGTTTTGTAAGCTTTCGTGGTAGCGCCGGTGGTTGTAGTGATCGACGAAAGCATCGATCTGCTGCCTGAGATCACCGGGCAGGTAGTAGTTTTCCAGCAAGATGCGGTTCTTCAAGGTCTGGTGCCAGCGCTCGATCTTTCCCTGAGTTTGCGGATGGTATGGCGCCCCTCGGACATGATCCATTTCCTGATCTTCCAGCCATTCAGCAAGTTTACCAGAGATATAACTGGATCCGTTATCACTGAGCAGGCGCGGTTTGTGCAGCACGGTTGCCTGATCACAGCCCGACGCCTGTAGTGCCAGGTCCAGCGTGTCGGTCACATCCTCGGTCTTCATAGTCGTACAAAGCTTCCAAGCGATGATGTAACGGCTGTAATCGTCCAGGATCGTACTGAGATAGAACCAGCCCCAGCCGATGACCTTCAGGTAAGTGAAGTCGGTCTGCCAGAGTTGGTTCGGCCGTGTGGTCTTGTCCTGGAACTCGTCTGCGGCCGACAAAACCACATAAGCCGGGCTGGTGATCAGATCGTAGGACTTGAGGATGCGATAGACCGAAGCCTCTGACACAAAGTACTTTTCTGTGTCGGTGAAGCGAACAGCTAACTCACGCGGGGAAAGCTCACTTTCCTTCAGTGCCAGGTCCTTGATCTTCTCACGCATTGGCTGCGGAATGCGGTTCCAGACCCGTGAGGGCTTGGGACTACGATCCTCAAGCGCCTCAGGACCACCCGACAGATACCGGTCGTACCAGCGATAGAAGGTGGTCTTCGGGATGCCCAGCTTTTCCAAAGTGCGCTTGGTCGGGAGATGCGAACCTTCGACGAGGCGGATGATCTCCAGCTTTTCAGATGCAGGATACCTCATTCGTCGTCGTCCCCATCTGCGATCATGCTTTTTTTGAGCAAACGCAGTTCCAGGGCCTGTTCTGCAACAACTTCCTTTAGATCACGGGCTTCCCGTCTCAGATCCTTCACTTCGGCGGAAGTTGCCGCACGGGCCGTGTCACCTGCCAGACGTTTCTTGCCGGCTTCCAGAAATTCCTTGGACCAGCTGTAATACAGGCTCTGCGCGATGCCCTCACGACGGCACAGCTCTGCAATGCTGTCCTCGCCTTTAAGGCCGTCCAGCACGATCCTGATCTTCTCTTCTGCGGAATACTGTTTGCGGGTCACACGGCGAATGTCCTTTACGACCTTCTCACCGTGGCTCTGCTTGGTTCCGGGTTTCTTTCTCATCTCCACTCCTTGGCGGTTACGATGAGCCAGAAACCCTCTCTTATCAAATCTACTTAAACTGTCCCATTGGTGCTGACGTCAGACAGTCTTTGTGCAGCCGCACTGCCGTCGGATGGGCGCCCGCATTGGGCTCGATGTTATCATTTTTCAAACGCTAGGAGTGTTCTCTTTGCGGATAAAGCAGAAATCGCTCGATCACTAAAAAGCCTCAGGCGGCTTAGCCAAAGGTCCCCAAGTTTCAGGGTCTGGTAGACCGACACTTGACCATGCTTCTTGCAAAACTTTAGAGTCCGAAGACCTTGTGCGAGGTAAGTCATCCAAAATATCAAACCATGGCATTTTGCTTTCTATTCCAGAGTGGACCGAAGGAGAAAAGTTTTCTGGTTGGTCGAGGCTCGAAGTAAGCAGGACCAGATAGGCCGTTTCTCTTGGCTTAACGAGCTTATAAGTTAGGCTTGCGCCGCATTTGGCACAAAAGCCACGATTTGCTATTGGCGTAGTTGCGAAGTATCGAGGTTCCTCGGTGAGAAATCGAACAGCAGAAGCGGGAAAGGCCGCCCATGCATTAACTGCTGAACCAGAAAATTTTCTGCAACAACTACAATGGCAATACCCTGTGCTTATGGCGGGTGCGTTTATTTCATACCGGACCAACCCACAGATGCAGCCACCTGTCACTAAGGTTTTGGCCAATTCATCTTCATCAAAATCCAGAAAACCCCCTTCTTCGCCGGGTTCTGAAACGGTCATGTAGACATGTATTGGAGTATCAGTGCTCTTGAGTCTTTTGTGACCGCAATCCGCCAGCGGAAGATCTATCTTGCCCGCTATTTGCGCCATTACTTCTCCTGAAACCGCGATTCCACCTGGTTCCGCTATTGCCTCAAGCCGTGCGGCAGTATTTACGCCGTCTCCGAGAATATCGTCGCCGTGTACAACGACATCACCGAGCGAAACTCCGACGCGTAAAATGAGTGGGTCGTCACTGTTCGATTGGCGTGCTTCGCGCGCGCACGCTCGTTGAATGTTGATTGCACAATTGACCGCCTCAAAGACACTCGAGAACTCAGCCAAAAACCCATCGCCAGTAGACTTAAAAACACGACCCCGGTTTGCTTCCACCTGCATGCCGATGATTTCACGTTCTAGTCGAACCAACTTAGCTAATGTTCCGCTTTCATCGCGTGATACCAATCCTGCGAAACCGACTATATCGGTGGCCAGAATGGCCGCTAATTTGCGTTCCATCTCCGTTGCTCCGAGCTAAAAATCTCCAATTGGTGCCTGCTTACTTTAGCATAAAATCGGTCGGAGCGAGCCACGGTGGCTGAGGTGTTAATTTCCAACTTTGAAAGACCGTTCGGGGCTGCGAGCGGTCAATCATGCTCATCGCAGAAAATGGCAGCGCTGAGCCCAAAGCCGAAAGAATCCTATTCTTGCCGAGCTCGTGCCTCGGCCGCCCGTCGAACTGCGAGTACCGCTGTGGCGTAATCTCCCAAAGAAATCCCTCTGAAAGCGAATGCAGCCGGTTTCTCGCTTAAAGTGGTATCGACTGCTCCCGAGACAATTTCCGTCAAATCTCCAGTTACTCGCTGATATGGCAGCATTGGTTTGTCGCTTTCAGATTCCTGTTTTCGGTCGTCAACAATAACGGTTTTGAAAGCGGTCATACCCTTTGGAAGCCACGGAATGCAGGCATCTGTAATGGCGGCGAAGGCAGTCGGCTTTAGCCATCGGGCATCCAGAAAAGGTTCGATGGAATAGTCCAAAGTTATTGATGTCACTACCAGATCGGCATCCCGCAAGGCGTCCTTGGCACTGGTGGCTGTTTGGGCCTCGAGGCCCATATCCCGAGCCCGGCGACAAAGCTTGTCGACATTCGCTTTGCCACGTCCGAACACACGAATGCTTTTCAATGGGAAAACCTCGGAAAACGCAACTAAATGGGAGTGAGCTTGCACGCCGGCCCCAACAAAAGCCACTGTCTCAGCATTTGGATCAGCAAGTCGACGCGCGGCGACGACTGACAGCGCCGCTGTTCTAACAGCCGTTACCCAATTTGCCCCTAAGACTGCCCGGAGAACCCCGGTTTGCCCGTCCATTACCATGATAGCGCCGTTAATCGCAGGGAGCCCCTTTGCCGGATTGTTCGGACACACCGTTACCTGTTTGGTCACGATGAACCCATCATCTCCTACTGCCAAGGTCGACATTGCGTACCGTCCATCCCCGGGCAAAATGGCTGTCTTGGGGGACGTATGAAGCTGCTTACTTGCCTTGGCTATCAGCGCAGATTCAATCGCGTCAGCAACTTCCGAAGGTTGGATACCTAAACCTTCCAAGTCTTTGTCAGAAAGATAAGTAATTTTGCTTTCAGAAGTCATGTTGGCGCCGCTCCATTTTACAACCCGGCTTCCCGATTAGGCTATCAAATTGCGTGTTAACATAAGCTTTGGGTGTCTAGATTGGGACTTCACTCGAGTACATTATTCGTTGCACTGGGATTTCTGTTTTCATGCTTACGGTCTCAAGTTGTCTCAAGCCAGTTGAGTTTGAAAATTGTATGCTCTCCTTCGAGACCTTTAAGCGGAACAGTCATTTGCTCGGCAAACTGAAACTCCTGTGATCCGCCCACCATGATCCGTGTGGCATCCGAGACGCGGATGTCACTTGGTGCTGCCAGGGCGGCTATACGTGCTGCTTTGTTGACAACAGTCCCGAAGTGATCAGCATCAGAAGTTATCACTTCGCCGGTATGCAAGCCGATGCGAACCCGCAACTTTGGCTCGTTTGTTTCCGCCGCGTTCGCCTGTTGAATATTTTGAGCTGCCAGCAATGCTGCCCTTGCAGAAGCAAAAGACGACATCACCCCGTCTCCCAGTGATTTCACCGTACGTCCACCACTCCCGACGATCTGCGTTTCGACAAGTCGCAGATGTCTTCCGAGGGCGTCGCTCCAAAGCGTATCACCTATAGCCTCAGCGATTTTTGTGCTGTCCGCGATATCGGTGAACATGATGGTCGCTATACCACTTTGGCCGAGTTCATGGGGTGTAGAGAGGGCGGCATCAAGCAGTTCCTCAAAGCCTCTGGCCTCATACCCAAATCCCTCTACGTTGTTGACCGGTAGGGAATTGTGAACGTGCACAATCTTCCAGGATCCTTTGTCGAGTTTCAGAATGACCGTAGAACGTAGGTGCGCGATCTGTCCTGTTTCAATACCCTCAATGCTTGCTTCCCATTCGACCCAACCGAGTGATCCGCATTCAAATCCTCTCAGGTCTTTTGGGTGCCACTTGAACCGTGGATCCTCACCGATGTATTGCTCCATACCGCGACGCAGCGCATCGCCTTTCCAAGCCTCGCCGTGTGCTGAGCCAAAGTATGACAGGGCAGCGTCATCAGAAAAAAGATGTGCCACCGTCTCTCCATCGCCCCGACCGTAGGCGTTGATCCATCGTGCCACTATAGCGGCGAGTTCCGAAGAGGGGCTGATCGTATCTCTCATGCCAAAACCGTCGCGTCGACGGCCAGAAAACTACTTCGAAAAACATGACCTTCGCACGTCCAGTTCCTTTTGAAGCGTGTCATGGCATAACCTTTTCCCGAGATCTCCATTTCTGAGGTCCTGTCAGTGTAGGCCAAGCCGGAGCGGCTATAAAGACAACCCGTTTCAATACCAAACTGATAACAAAAACACTTCAAGTCTACTTCTTCCGACCCATCGCGAAAGAGCCTGCAACACCCAAAACGGTGTTCATACAAACAATTGCTTGGAACTGAGGTGCCCGGATCGGTTTTGATCCAAAACAAGGCTTTGAGTCTTTTGAGACACTAAACTCTGCGCCAGAAACCCTGTTTCAGGTGAAACGCTATGACCAAAAACCTATCGGTTTTTCTTATTTTGGCTGGTTTAGTAATTGCTGGTGCGTTGCTGTATTTCGTTGTTGCCGAGGATGGCGATGAATTGCCGGTCGGATTTGTGCAAGGAAACGGGCGGGTTGAAGCGGAACAAGTCGAAATAGCACCAACTAATGCAGGTCGGGTTGCGAAGGTAACGGCAACAGAGGGCAGTATGGTTGCAGCCGGTCAAATCCTGGCCGAAATGGACATAGACGAGTTATCTGCGGCCCTGGACCGGGCTAGAGCCGAAGTAGCCTTGGCAAATCAGACAAGGGCCGAAGCAGAAGCGCTCGTTGTGCAACGCGAAAGCGAACAGCGCAGGGCCGAGCAAGAGCTTGATCGTGCCACGGCGTTGCTGGCAGGACAAAACATCTCCAAAACTATTTTTGAAGATCGCGATACCACTCATAAGGTTGCTACAGCAGTATTAGGCGCCGCCAAAGCCCGAGTTGCAACCGCGGAAAGCCGTATTGCTGCCGCTGAGGCGGAAGTGCGTAGGATTGAGGCACAGATTGAAGACAGCGCTCTAGTGGCACCTTTGCCCGGACGCGTGCTTTACCGGCTTGCAGAACCCGGAGAGGTGGTTGGCGCGGGCGAACCAATCCTGACTATTCTTGGCCTTGAGAATGTTTACATGGAAGTTTTTCTTCCGGCGCGTGAAGCCGGACTTTTGCCCATTGGAGCTGAGGCTCGCATCGTGCTCGACGCTTTGCCGGAATATGCAATACCTGCTTACGTGAGCTTTGTTTCTCCCGAGGCACAATTCACCCCCAAACAGGTCGAGACCCTGGATGAGCGAGAGCAACTGGTTTTTCGCGTTCGCGTCCGTATCCCAATAGACTTGGTTGAAAGTCGGATTGAGCACGTCAAAACCGGTCTGCGCGGTGTCGCTGTGATCCGGCTGAACCCAGCCGCTGCTTGGCCTGAGGCGCTTGAACAACGCATCCCAGAAGAGCTGTTCGAATGAGAGTAGAGGATGACGCCTGCGATATTCACATTTCAGGTGTTACGCACCGTTATCGCAAGCATGTTGCATTGGATTCTGTTTCGTTAGAACTGCCAGGCGGCCAGCTGGTTGGCTTTATCGGGCCGGATGGGGTGGGAAAGTCTACACTGCTTGGTTTGATCACCGGCGCAAAGAAACTGCAATCCGGAAATATCGACGTTCTAGGCGGCCCGATTGGCGATTCCGGTCATCGGCACAGCATTTGCCCAGCCATCGCTTTCATGCCGCAAGGGTTGGGTCGAAACCTGTATACGGAGCTGTCTGTACGCGAGAACCTCGAGTTCTTCTCAGGTCTCTTTGCTCAAGGGTATTCAGAGCGGGATGACCGTATCGCAGCGCTATTGGCTGCGACAGGGCTTGCGCAGTTTGAAGACCGTCTGATGGGCAAACTCTCGGGTGGGATGAAGCAAAAACTAGGCCTTTGCTGTGCATTAATCCATGACCCCAAACTTTTGGTTTTGGATGAGCCAACGACCGGGGTCGACCCGTTGTCGCGTCGGCAGTTCTGGGCTTTGATCGATGCAATCCGAGTAAAAAGCCCTGAACTGTCGGTATTGGTTTCAACGGCGTACATGGAAGAAGCCGACGGTTTTGACCGGATTGTCGCGATGGACGCGGGTCAAGTCATCTTTCATGGGAAGCCCGCCGAATTGAAAGGAAGTGATGTCGACCTCGAAATTGCATATCGGCGTCTGAGAGCAAGGGAGTTGCCTGTCGAACCGGCGGGGAAAAACAAATCGAATGGGCAGATCGAAGCAAGCCCAGTGATAGTTGCGCGTGGACTGACACGACGCTTTGGTGATTTCACGGCCGTAGACAACGTCGACTTCACAATCAATCGCGGAGAGATATTCGGGTTTCTCGGATCAAACGGTTGCGGCAAGTCCACGACAATGAAGATGCTGACTGGCTTGTTACCTTCAAGCTCAGGTGAAGCACTGTTATTTGGCAATCCTGTCGATGCGTATGATCGCAAAATGAGGCGTGAAATAGGCTACATGAGCCAGGCCTTTTCCTTGTATGGCGAGTTGTCGGTACATCAGAACTTACAATTGCATGCGCGGATATTTGCAATTGCCGACCGAGAACAACGTGTTTCGGAACTCACTGAGCGCTTTGGGCTCGAAGAGCACCGGCATACGTTGGCGACGGCACTGCCTCTAGGGATCAAACAGCGACTGTCGCTAGCCGTAGCAGTGATCCACCGTCCGCGGGTGCTAATACTCGACGAACCAACATCCGGTGTGGATCCAGAGGCACGCGATTCCTTCTGGGACTTGTTGATTGAGCTGTCGCGAAATGAGTCGGTAACGATCTTTGTGTCCACCCATTTCATGGGTGAGGCGGAACGCTGTGATCGCGTTTCGTTTATGCATGCTGGTAGAGTTCTAGCGGAAGGTACTCCGGCTGAACTGATCACCGTTGAAGGGGCGGAAAACCTTGAAGACGCCTTCATTTCGATATTGGAAGCAGCAGAAAAACCAGTCTCTGTTGTCGCGCCAGAGGTCGGTTTTAGGGCCAGATCCCACGCCGGGGGAGGAGCGTTTTCTGGTGTATTGGCTTATGCGCGGCGCGAGACTGTTGAAGTAGCTCGTGACCCGGTGCGTCTGGCTTTCGCGTTTCTGGGTTCTGCTATTCTAATGTTGGTTTTTTGCTTTGGAATTACGCTGGATATCGATGAGCTTGAATTCGCGGTACTTGACCTTTCTCAGGGGCCGGAGAGTCGTGCTTATTCGGCTGAATTCGCCGGATCGTCCTATTTTAAAGCCACATCGCCGCTGCAAAGCGCAAGCGAAGGGCGCGACCGTCTAGTGGCAGGTGAGGTCTCTCTGGTTGTTGAGTTGCCACCTGACTTTGACCGAAAGATGAGTACGGGTGAACCGACCCAGATACTAGCAACTGTAGACGGCGCTATCCCATTTAAGGGTGAGACGGTTGAAGGATATGTTTCCGGATTGCACCGATCATTTCTAGAGGAATATGCCCTTAACAACGGCAAAAGCCAGATAGATATCGCCAGGATCGAACCCCGGTTTCGCTACAATCAGAGCTTTGAAAGCATCGCCGCGATGGCTCCGGCAATGCCTGCTATCTTACTGATTATGCTGCCAGCTGTTTTGACTGCCGTAAGCGTAGCAAGGGAACGAGAGCTGGGGTCAGTTGTCAATTTCTACGTGACACCAACCACGCGGCTTGAATTTCTAGTCGGCAAACAAATTCCGTACATATTGATCGCCTACGCAAATTTTCTGCTTTTGGCCGGAATGACCGTTTTTCTTTTTGGGGTGCCGTTAAAAGGAAATCCTTTCCCTTTGGCTGTTGGTGCCCTTCTTTACGTTTGGGCAACAACATCCTACGGGTTATTGATCGCTACAATGACATCCAGTCAGGTGGCCGCCACATTTGCAACTGCCATCGCCTCAGTTGTCCCAACAATCCAGTTCTCAGGTCTGTTGCAACCTGTTTCAACGCTTGAAGGAGGCGCACAAGTGGTGGGTTCTCTTTGGCCTTCCTCATATTTCCTACACCTAAACGTTGGTGCTTTCACCAAAGGTTTGGGTTGGGAGGCCCTTGCGCCAGACATTCTGGCCCTCGCCTGCTTCGGACCCGTTCTGACACTGATCGCAGCCCTATGTCTTCGGGCTCAGGAGAAGTGAATGCAGCGCTTCTACTGCATATTCTGGCTAGGCTTGAAGGAAGTGATGAGCCTGCGCCGTGATTGGGTGATGATGGCCTTGTTGGTTTGGTCTTTTACGCTGGCCCCGATCATGGAAGCAACGGGAGTGGCAAGTTCTGTAAACAACGCCTCGATAGCGTTTGCGGATGAAGACGACTCGCCACTTTCTCGAGCACTTGCCACAGCGTTTTTTCCACCAGAGTTCCAACCGGTCGTCCAAATCGAACCCGGAAAAGGACCTGCGTACATGGATGCCGGGCGCTTTATTTTCGTTGTGGCTGTGCCCCCCGGATTCGAAAAGGATTTGCGCGCAGGGCGCAGTCCGGAGATTCAAGTTCTTATTGACGCAACCGCAATGGAACAGGCCGGTATTGGCGCAAACTACATCGCCAGTATCTTGAGCGCTGAAATACATCGCTATGCAATTGGTATCGATCTAGTAGATGCTCCCTTAATCAGTGTCATTCTAAGAAGCGCCTTCAACCCAAATAGAGATACGGTACGTTTTGCCGGTATCGTTGCTTTGATTGGCCAGATCATGTGGCTCACAACTATTTTGACCGGAGCTGCGATGATCAGAGAACGAGAGCACGGGACTATTGAACATCTCCTGGCCATGCCGCTTGCTCCTTTTGATATTGCCATTGCCAAAATTTGGGCGAATGCAGCAGTGGTTTTGGTCGCCGCTGGTCTTTCACTAACCTTTGTGATGCAGGGTTCTCTGGGCATTAGTATCGCTGGATCCAAGATGTTGTTTTTGGTTGGCACGGCGTTGTTTCTTTTTACTGCGACGGCGCTTGGGGTGTTTCTGGCAACCATTGCACGCTCTATGGCGCAGTTCGCGCTTCTGGTCATGTTGATTGTGCTGCCAATGCTAATGTTGTCAGGTGGAGAGACCCCAATTGAAGGGCAACCGGCGTGGTTGCAGGCAGGTACTTTGGTTCTGCCGTCACGCCATTACATGTCAGCAAGTCAGGCTATTGTTTTCAAAGGCGCTGGTATTGAGACTGTCTGGCCGGAATTCGTCTGGATGACGTTGTTAGGAATTGCTTTGTTACTAATGAGCCTACGGCTTTTTCGGCGTTCTCTTGCTCAGATCAGTTAGCGCTCCAATCTGTTGCCTGTGACAGATTGGAGCGCTAGCTGATCTGCCTCAGAAGACAGTTTGGAAATCTGCTCGGCAGAGGTCAGGGCATCAGCGATTGTCTAAGCGTTAACTTCACTATCTATAGTCATATTCGCATTTAAATCGCCGACGGCTGGATTGCGGTGCAATCGAGGTTTTAAAGGGCCATAGTCGCAAACTCAAAGGGTCGTACAGAAATTGCCGATTCCTTCTGCATCAAACGGGCAAGTCCAAGGCGTTCAAGCGACAAAAATCTCCGCCCGTTTCCGCACCCCAATTGGTACTAGCGGTTCGATTGCAATTTAGAGCGACGAGATGGCCTTGATCACTGCTTTTCGGCTCTGAACAGCGCCGGTTTGTAGATACTCCATTGCTTTGAGAGCAGCTTCATGGGCTTGGACAGATGACCCTCCAACGCAATCTTCTACTACGCGGCAGAAGTAGTCTGATTGGTGGCCATCGACGAATGTGTAGTGCACACAAACATCTGTCAGCCCGCCGCACAACAAAAGTGTGTCTACCTTTAAACCTCGCAGCAGGATTTCGAAATCGGTGCCAAAAAATGCAGAATACCGTCGCTTTGGTACGATGTAGTCACCTTTGCGATATCCCATCTCATCTTTTGCAACTTCCGTTCTTGGATCACCTTCGAGACAGTGTATGTCTTCGTCACCATCCAGTTCACGGCCGAAGTCTATCCTATCGGGACGATGGACTTCTTGGATGAAAATGACTGGCACATTGTAATCATGTGCGGCATCAACCAAATCACGCGCAGCGATCATGCGCTCTTTGTAGCCCGGCATGTTGTCGATGGAGCGTACTTCGCTGTCATCAATAAACGTGCTCTTTTGAATGTCGATTACGATTAGGGCAGGTCTACCCTCGATCAGTTTCCTGGCTTGTTTGGTTTTAGTTGTCATGTTCGACCTCTAATTTGCCAGGTCGTCCTGAAAAAAACTCCCTTGCTTGGCCGGGTCGTCCCAGCGGGCAGATCAAAGTTGACTAAATGTGCAACTGATTACGGTCAAGGGTGTGCTGCGTTGTTGTGGAATGAAAAGCATGTGTCCGCGCCTGGGGCAACATTGACCGCAAAGCTGCCGCCAGGGGTAAGTGCAGTGAGTGTCTGCGCCGAGCGCAGATTGAGCAATGATGCGAGCAAAACCGACGGCGGCTATACAACTTGACCCATCGTTCATAGTGTAACTGCATGAACAGATTTCGAAATGCCCAACCCTCTGATGCAATTCGATGCTTTGAGATCGAGACTGATGCCTATGAAGGCGACGAAGCAGCTACCCTCGAAAAGATAGTAAAGAGAATCGAGGTCTATCCCGATGGTTTTCTCATTCTTGAAATCGAAGGTGAGATTGTTGGTTTTGTGAATTGCGGATGTGCGTACAACGTTGAAATGTCTGACGAGGAATTCAAAGAACTTGTAGGGCATGACCCCGACGCGTCAAATGTCGTTATTATGTCTGTCGTCGTGGATCCGGCGCATCAAGGAAAAGGCCTATCGCGGGCACTGATGACAGAATTCGCCGGCCGCATGAGAAAAATGGGCAAATCCGCGATCTACCTTATGTGCAAAGAGCATCATCTCCCGCTTTATCAGAGATTTGGGTACAACTATCTTCGCCCATCAACCTCTGATCATGGAGGAATGACTTGGCACGAAATGTCCATGCGACTTTGACACGTTGGTTGGTTGAGCCACGGTGAGCGGACATTCGACCTTGCGACAGGATGTCCGTTTCGGCCGCGGAGTGGGCAGTCATGCTAGTGCAACAGCCGCCCGCTATGAGCCCGCTCCAGTATTTTTTGATGCTGAGTGGCGCGAATATGGAGCTGTTCGACAGCCATCGGATAAAACCGGATGGTCATCTCAGAATTGATCCGTCACCTTGACCGTTCCCGGCAATTCTTCACTGAAACAGCAACACATGATTACCCAGTAACGAGGCTGATCAGCGAAGCCATGGACGCAGGAGTGATCCGAAAGGCTGACCCGGTTTTTGCGACCAACCAACTTCTTGCGCTTGTCAAAAATTTCTTCTTTTGGCCTGAGTACTTCCTCGGCCAGAACCCGACGCCAAAGGACGTGCTGGACGATTGTGTCACGATGTTTCTGAAACACTACAAAGCGGACGTTTGATCGTTTGCCGCGAAGGGTAGGAAAGTCCGCATCTATCCCAAAACGGGCTTCTTTGCTTCTCACTAATCCGGCAATCCTGCGGCTTTCAGGCCCGCAACGATTTTTTGTCTGTGCTCTTGCTTTGCGTAGGGTAATTGGGAACTGAGGGTGGATACCGTAGCCACAGGGATCAGTCCGAGAAGTTTCAAGCCGGCGTCCTCTGCTTCCCGCAATTTACCCTGCGCAGTTTTTACCGCCGACAAAAAAATGTAGTTCATAGGAAATTGAGGAGCGTTACGTATTGCCGCCTGCAAATATTCGACAGCTTCTTCATAGCGGTCAAGCTGCAACATCAGGTGACCATAATTCAGAAGGTAAATGGGTGGGGTATGCGGTTCTAACCGCATTGCTCGGTCCATCGGAGCAATTGCCAGCTCCGGAGTTCCCGCGTAGATAAGTGAAGAAGCCTGCCACAAATGTCCATCCGAGGAATTGGGATCCAGTGATAGAGCTGTTTCATGCTCAGAAAGAGCTCTTTCGAATCCCTCACCCCACATATGCATCCAGCCCAGAAACGCGTGAGCTGCCGCTAGCTTAGGATCGATCTTAGCGGCATGTTCCGCCCAGCCAAAGCTTCGTCGAACGCGTTGTGCTGGGTGTTCCATTTGAAGAACCAAGCGTGGAATTTTAGATAGCTTCTAACAGCCATTGCATAAGCGAAGCTTGGGTCAGCTTCTAATGCCTTGGTGAACAGTAATTGCGCGTCAGCGTTGGCTTGCGGACCCGGCTCACGATAGCGCAATCGCCCTCTAAGAAACCAGTCACGCGCTTCAGTATTCTCTGTGTATTGACTGCCAAGACGCTTTTCCTCACCTTCCCGTAACTGAATAGACAGCGCGTCGACAATTTCTCTTGTAATCTCGTCTTGCAGGTCAAAGACATCTTCTAACGTTCCGTCTCTGCGATTGGCCCATACGTGGGTTCCATTTGCGGTTTCAATCAGCTGCGCATTCATACGAACCCGATTGCCTGCCTTGCGTATACTGCCCTCAAGGACATAGCGCACACCCAACTCCTTACCGACGCGTCGCAGATCCACTGCCTTGCCTTTGTAAGCAAAAGAAGAGTTGCGACCGATGACTAACAAGCCAGACAATTTTGAAAGGTCGGTGATCAGATCCTCTGTCATGCCGTCTGCGAAGTACTCCTGCTCGGTATCACCTGACATATTGTCAAACGGTAATACCGCGATAGACGGAGTGTCTGGCAGACTAGGAGTTGAAATCAGCTCTGACTCAGAAGTGGATTCTTGATTAGTTGCTTCATTGTTTGCCGAGCCCACCCATTTCCAGACGCGGATCGGCTCTGCAATGTTTTTTACTTTCTGTTCACCCGCGTCGTGAAACGGCACATCCAGACGGTGCTTGATCTGTTCATAGACCAAAGCCGAAATGCAGATCCCACCAGGATCTGACAACGTTTCTAGCCTTGAGGCCACGTTGACTCCATCGCCTTGAATGTCGTCGCCCTCCACCACGACGTCGCCGATATTGATGCCAACGCGAAAAGCAATCCCCTCATCAACTGGAGAATCTCTGTTGCGTGAATGGATAGACTTTTGAACATCGTAGGCGCATGAAACAGCTTCGACAGCGCTTGCAAACTCAGTAAGTACTCCGTCGCCCATCCATTTGACGACCCGACCTTCGTGTTTTGCAAAGGCTGGCTCGATGACGTTTTCCCGTAGTTGTCGCAATTGCTCCAACGTCCGCTCTTCATTAGAGCGGACAAGGCGCGAATAACCCACGACATCTGCTGCAAGTATTGCAGCAAGTCTTCGTTTCATGCCCGCACCTCCCTAAACGCTGAAGCCTAGATTCAGAAACAACTGAAATCCAGTTTTTGATTGTATCTTCCGCTCAACAAGATTGCGGCGCCCAAGCTAAATACTATCGGTGACCACGGGGTTTTGGAGCAACGATGCCGTGATAGGGAAAATTATTTCCAGCGCTGCGTTTTGAGCCGACTTCAAACTAGAAGTCACAACGAATTTTCGAGCGGACGGCAGCACTTGATACTTTCCAGTGCGCATCGAATTTATCCTGCATTTTCAATGTTTCGAAGGTTGCGCAGAAGAATGTCGGCTTTGTCCGCATTGCGGTCGTTCGCCCAATCGGAACGGATGTCTACTTTGCGGGACACCTGTCGATTGCATCGCTTACATTGGGCTATCTGTTTACTTAATCGAAAATGCGTTCGCCCTGCTCGTCAATCACCTGTTTCGCCTTTGCGATACTGAAGCTTTCGCCCTGATCCCGGGTTTCAAAGACATCCGCACGGATCACTGTATGGGTCTTGCGATCTCCATCGATGGTCTTTTCTATACGGGCCAAAAGACGGTATTTGCCACCTTCGTGCATCAGGTCCGGAAAGATTTCGAACCCTCTGTAATAGACCGGCTCCGGCTCCGATTTTTCGCCACCACCGAAGAGCTTAGAGAAGAGGGACATTGGGCGGCTCCTTTCAGTGTTGCCATGACCGGAGACTAGCGCCGCTTAGGACAGGCGTGAAGCATGTCATGCTATCAGAACACCGGTCTTCGATCCGACGGTACGCTCCTTGCGTGGCATAGTACGTCCAGATCCTTGGCAAAAGTCCATTCCCCCGCATCACTCTCCCTTGCACGGAGGGCCCAAAACCGCCGTTCAAACAGGCCATCGCCAACGACTGCACCGAGCCCCAAGCAGTCGCTTGCTACAGGCAGGGCAAGAACGCAGCAGTGATCCAAATGCCCGCGCCGTCATGATCTGGGATGACAGACAGCGCGGGCCATAGTCTGGTCATGGGACTGCCCAGACTATTTGGAATGCGAAATTGGACATGCGTATTTAACCAGATTGGCTTGGCTACTCATTTACGACAGTGTTGTCCAACCTAGTGACCAACTACTCGCACAATGGGACCCTGTCTTCAGAGGCGTGACTGCAAGATCTGATACACAAGCAAACATATAACACGCGAGAAAAATTACTTTATCGCGCGTAAAAATTGTTGAATTGTTGTATTTTAGATTCAAGTATCAGCGTGTGTGGCAAGTTTGTATTGTCGATTTTGCTCACGTAGTCGCCAGATCTGTCTGGCTAGCCTCCTGGAGACGAAAGTGAGTGGCGTCGCCGGGAGGCAATTTTTTTTGCTGAATGGGCCTCTTAGAAAAAGGTCGAGTTCAGGCGCACACAGTACACCTATGACCCCTCCTCGCAGAAACTTCCAGCATTCAAGTACCGAAGGCCAATGGCTTTTGTGCAAAAGCCACGTCAGCAGCGAATTGCGGAGACGACTTTAACAAAGATCCATTTTTAGTGGCCGTTCGTACACTACTTGAACAATGGAGGTGTCGTGCAGGTCGTTTGGTTCAAACGAGATTTGCGGGTAACGGATCATCCGGCACTAGCGCAAGCGTCTGAGGTCGGGCCAGTTCTGCCACTCTATGTAGTTGAAACGGAGCTTTGGCAGCAACCCGACGCGTCAACACGGCAGTGGAACTTTGTTGCTGAGACAATCGCTGGGTTACGAAAAGACCTTGGGAAACTGGGCCAGCCGCTCATTGTGCGCATGGGGCAAATTGTGGAGGTCCTTTCCCAGTTAAAAGATCGTGGTCTAATCGACGAGCTTTGGTCACATGAGGAAACTGGAAATAATTGGACGTATCAGCGGGACCGTCAAGTCGCTGCGTGGTGCAGGGAGCATGGCGTGCGGTGGCACGAAGTGCAAAACCATGGCGTTTTTCGGAGGCTCAAGTCTCGCGACGGCTGGGCGGAAAGTTGGGATAGATTTATGGCTCTGCCCGTTTCTTCACCAGTTGCGCTAGAGCATATCGGCATAGAACCAGGATACATTCCCACGGGGCACGACCTCGGCTTGCGGGATGATCTATGCGTTGGTCGTCAAGCAGGTGGACGAGCTGCGGGTTTGGAACGGCTGAACAGCTTTCTGACCTACCGAGGCAAAAGATACCAACGCGAGATGTCCAGCCCTTTGGAGGGAGCCGTTGCGTGTTCGCGGCTATCACCCTACCTGGCTTGGGGCGCGCTTTCGATGCGCGAGGTAACACAAGCGACTGAAAAGCAAAGACGCAGATTGCCGTCGCAAGCAAAGGACTGGCGCAAATCGCTGCGCTCGTTTTCAGGCCGATTGCATTGGCATTGCCATTTCATTCAGAAACTTGAGGATGAACCTCGAATTGAGTTTGAAAATTTGCATCGGCTCTACGACGGGCTTCGACCGAAAGCGCCAGATTGCGAGCTTTTGGCTGCCTGGTGCAAAGGCGAAACGGGATATCCGTTTTTGGATGCATGCATGCGGTCAGTGCAAGCGACGGGGTGGCTCAACTTTCGGATGCGCGCAATGGTGATGGCCACGGCGAGTTATCACCTCTGGCTGGATTGGCGTGCCCCGGGTGAGCATTTGGCGCGCATGTTTACCGACTATGAGCCGGGCATTCACTGGAGTCAGGTGCAAATGCAATCGGGCACCACCGGCATCAATACCGTGCGCATCTATAACCCAGTTAAGCAGGGTTACGATCAGGACCCTGATGGGGTGTTCATTCGGACATGGTTGCCGGAATTGGCCAATATTTCGGATCAGCATATCCATGAACCCTGGAAAGTTGAAAGCGCGCAGAAAATCGTTGGAACGGTCTATCCAGATCGTGTTTTTGACCATCTCGCAGCAGCCAAAGCCGCGCGCGAGCGGGTTTGGGATGTCCGCCGGAGCACTGAGTTTCGCGCCCAAGCGCAAGCCATCGCGGCAAAGCACGCGAGCCGAAAGACCAGGTGGACTGCTCGCAAAGATGCGCGGTCGGCTCAAGATCAAGAGCAACTCGACCTGCCTTTGGGGGACTAACGATGAGGATGCGGAAGAAAGCCGATTTGCCCCAGAAAATCTGCCCGATCTGCAAGCGCCCGTTCACCTGGCGCAAGAAATGGGAAAACGCTTGGGATCAAGTGAAATACTGCTCAAAAAAATGCAGGTCGGCCGCATGACCGAGATTTTTCCAGAACTTGCGGAAGCGAAAGAGACGATCAGTTTCAAGCCCACACGAACCAATGGCCTTAAAAGGCTGAAGCAGTTCGTAGGACGCGCCGGTCGGCATTATGCAGGTAAGCGGAACTACGATTTTGGGACCGATCAACGCAGCAATGTATCGGGTTTGTCACCTTGGCTGCGCCACCGTTTGATAACGGAGAATGAGGTTTTGGCAGCGGTGTTAGCGTCGCATTGTTCCAACGCGGCAGAGAAGTTCGTGCAAGAAGTGTTTTGGCGCACTTACTTCAAGGGTTGGCTGGAACAAAGGCCCAGCGTCTGGGCACTTTATCAGCGGGATTTGTTGAGCGCTTTTGAGCGACTAAAAGATGATGAGGGCTTGGAGACCCGTTTCAATGAAGCAGTAAACGGCAGTACCGGCATCGACTGTTTCGATCATTGGGCGCGAGAACTGGTGGCGACCGGCTACCTTCACAACCATGCACGCATGTGGTTTGCATCAATCTGGATTTTTACACTGCGCATTCCCTGGCAGCTTGGCGCGGATTTCTTTTTGCGGCATTTGCTGGATGGTGATCCCGCGTCTAACACGCTGAGCTGGCGGTGGGTCGGCGGATTGCACACAAAAGGCAAAACGTACCTCGCGCGCCCGGAAAATATTGCCAAGTTTACTGAAGGACGGTTTCAACCGAGAGGCTTGGCCAAATTTGCAGAACCGCTGACCGAGCCGGTAGATCACCCGCTTGTTTCCCTTGCGACTCCTCACATACCCTCAAACAGTCCTTATCTGTTACTGTTGACGGAGGATGATCTGTCAGGTGAAGGCGTGATGCCGACGTCGCCTGCTGCCGCGATTGGACTTTTGGCGACGCATGGTCGGTCTCCAAATCTGATAGGAGACGTCGCAAAGGATTTTGCCAAGGGCGCGATGAGCAACGCTTTGGAACCCCACGGAAAACACGCGAAATCAGCTGAGGATTGGTGTGGTCCGTTGATCGAGGCAGCACGGAATGCCGGCGTCACGACCATTGCAACAGCCTATGTGCCTGTCGGCCCCACTCGGTCACGCCTGGATCGTGCAGAACCTGTATTGAGAGACGCAGGCTTGTCTTTGTACAGGATAATGCGACCGTACGACGCTATGACATGGTCTCATGCAAAGGCCGGATTCTTCGGCCTTCGAAAGAAGATCCCATCGCTCTTAGGCCAACTGAATCTGCTCAGCCAACAAAGACCATAACCCGTGTATTCTGCTGCTCTTCTACTTCCCAATCAATTGTTTGCACAGCACCCGGGTCTGGCCGCCCAGCCAGACATTGTTGTGCTTTTCGAAGACCCGCTTTTCTTCGGTGATGCGTATTATCCGGCCACGATGCACAAGCAAAAGCTTTGGCTGCACCGCGCCTCAATGGCGCGCTATAGAGATGGCTTAGTAGCCAAGGGCTTTGATGCCGCGATATGGCCCTTTGAGCGGCAGCCGGGCGCATGTCTTCGACTGTTTCAAAGTCTGCGTGATCGCGGTGTCAGCCAAATGACCATGGCTGACCCAGTAGACTTCATCGCAAAAAGACGTTTACGGGCGGCAGCTGGCAGTACCGAAATCACGCTCGATTTCCAGCCATCGCCTGGCTTTCTGAATCCGCGGAACCACAATCTAGATTGGTTTGCCGGTCGAAAACGATGGCTCATGGCGGATTTCTACAAAAGCCAACGCGGCCGCTTGAACGTGTTGATGGACAGAGGTCAACCGACGGGGGGACAGTGGAGCTTTGACGAGGAAAACCGCAAGAAAGTGCCCAAGGCGCTGTTAGGCAGCCTGCCTTGGATCGATTGGCCTTCCCATGACGCAGTTGATGAAGCCGCAAAAGCAAGCGTTCTTGCTGATTTTCCAGAAGCATTGGGCAGCCTGGATACGTTGTATTATCCGACATCACACAAAGCTGCGTCCGACTGGCTGGCGCAGTTTCTGGAACGGCGGTTCGAACGTTTTGGCGACTATGAAGATGCCATTGTTGAGGGCGAAAACTGGCTATGGCACGCCGTTCTCACGCCAGCATTGAACATAGGATTGTTGGCGCCAAAACAAGTTTTGGACGCTGCCCTGGCGCATGCGGATCGCAAGGGCGTTCCCTTGAATTCGGTAGAAGGTTTTATCCGCCAGATCATTGGCTGGCGCGAGTTTATGCGCGCGACTTATGAGAGCCTGGGTGTGCCGATGCGTACGACAAATCATTGGGGCCATCACCGCCCAATGCCCCGCGCTTTCTACGACGGAACCACCAGTATTGATCCGCTGGACGACACGATCAAAAGGGTGCTCAAGACAGGGTATTGTCATCATATTGAACGCCTCATGGTTTTGGGCGGATTTATGTTTCTGTGCGAAATTGATCCGGATCATGTCTATCGCTGGTTTATGGAAATGTTCGTCGACAGCTATGATTGGGTTATGGTTCCCAATGCCTACGCGATGAGCCAGCATGCCGATGGCGGGTTGATCACCACCAAACCGTACTTTTCGGGTTCAAACTATGTTCGCAAAATGAGCCATTGGGGCAAAGGGCCTTGGACCGAAATTTGGGACGGACTTTATTGGCGCTTTATCCTGAAACACACCGATAGACTTGCAGGAAATCCCCGATGGGCGATGATGTGCCGTACGGCTGGGCGCATGTCGTCAGAAGTCAAAAACAAGCATGTCAAGACGGCTGAAGCTTTTTTGCAACGGATGACACGAGCATGAACTCCTCGGCAGCGTATGACTGAGAGTGAGGTCACATCCAGAGATCAACTTTGGGACTGGCTGAACAAGCACTTTACCCAACCTGAGAGCGTCCGACTGATCACGTGGAAGGCTGCACATCTGTGTAGATATGTCAGCCGGGATGAAGTGTTGGATGCGCTGATTGCGTATGGTTGGATTGATGGAAGACGATTTCGAATCGATGAAGACCGTACGGCGCAACTTATCAGCCCGCGAAAACAACAATCTTTGTCCAAAAGCTACAAGGACAGGGCGGAGCGCCTTGGGCAAGAAGGCATAGTGCACCCCGCCGGAGAGGCTTCCATACAAGCCGGTAAAGCTTCAGGGCTTTGGAACTTTTTTGACGATGTCAATGCTCTAATCGTCCCAAACGATTTATCCGTTGTATTGAACTTGGACAAATGGGTGCGATTGCCACCGTCTCACCGACGCAATGTCCTGCGCTGGATTAAGGTCGCCAAGTACCCGACAACGCGCCAACGGCGGATCGATAACACGGTCGAAACCACGCACACCGGCGAAAGAATGCAGCAAATGTGGCGCCGTCAGGTTTGTTCTTAGTCCCTAGTTGGAACTTGAACTTTCGTATCGCATTAGAGCAACGCAGCCAAAATTTTGGTTTGGAGTAGCCGCTACGGAGGTCGCCGTCCGCTTAAGCAATGAATTTTCGCGTTTGTGGCACTACGGTCCAAGTGCTCAGACTTAAGTTCGCGCCAATTCCGCCTCGTTGAGTGGCTGCAAACGGGAAACCCGATGCAATGCCGCGCAGCCTTTGACGCGCCTAAAAGGCCACGCTGCATCAGCGATTATCGAAAGTCCAATGTTGGAAATTTTCGCAGAGCAGTTACCTAGCAGACAGCTGCGAATGACCACACTGAGCCCAAAGAGGACGAGCGATGATTTCAAGCCCAATTGAACCGTGCCAATTTCATGTAAAAGGGATGCCTGGTTCATACTATACTCTATTGTGCTTCATACGAGGCCGAGGTCAGAGGAGTGACTATGAAAACAGCTGTTGTGACCGGCGCCGCGGGAGGGATGGGGCAGGCCATCTGCCGCCAATTGCAGACAAACGGGTTGCATGTGATTGGTCTGGACCTCAAAGAAGAGCGTCTGAACGAACTGGCATCAGAATTTAGTTCGGACTTCACACCTATTTACGTTGACTTAACTGATCCTTTGGCCGTGGCTCAAACGTTTGAGCGCATTAGGACAGCCCATGGCGGTCTGGATGCTTTGGTAAACAACGCTGGCACCTGCTTTATGTCTGACTTCCCGCACATTCCGCCCGAGGAACTCGAAAAGCAGATGGCAATCAACTTTAATTCTGCATTCCATTGTTGCCAGCAAGCGGTCCAATTGATGTTAGAACGCGAAGGCATCAAAAAGATTGTAAATATCTCATCGAACGGTGCTTACAATTTCGATGTGTTCGACCCTCCGCACTACCGCGCGTCAAAAGCAGCGATGGATACTCTAACAAAAGACCTCGCCCGTCGATACGCAAAGGATAAAATCTGTGTAAATTCTCTGGCACCTGCCATGACTGAGACACCGTTGTTCAATGTCTTGACCGAGGAAGTCTTGAAGAAAGCCGTTAGTGCCATGCCACATGGTCATGCGATGCTACCTGAGCAAATCGCCTCTTGGGTTGGTTTTCTCATTTCACCGGCAGGGGATGTTTCCAGTGGGAATGTGATTATTCTGAACCAAGGGCGCGACGTCAGATAATTCTTTGGTGCGACATCACTTTCCGGAAAAATGGTCCAAGGGGTGGGATCAGCTGTAGACTTCTGGTGCTTTCTTCAGAACAGCCCACTGCTTTGGACAATGCCCATAGATTACAAAGGCATCTCGCTCGGATGCCAGACGCATCAACCTGTCTGCGCTGGCAATTGCTGCATCTTCGTCCCAAGACCCGGCAAACTTCTCGTCGATTTCTGCTGGTCGGGAAATCGCATCACTAGTCAATAAAATCGCCCCCGACGGAAGATCGACCATTACCGCGATCTGGCCAGGCGCATGACCGGGTGCCATCAAAACGAAGATACCTGGCCCAATCTCTACGTCGTCATCAATAACCAGGTAATCCTGCTCGGGCCATTCCATCGGCCGCATATCGCCCCAATACAAGGGGCGAGGTAAGGCTCGCTCGGCAGAGGAGATGAGAATGGGACTGTTTGGAAAGTCGCCCAATGCACCGATATGGTCGATATGGGAGTGCGTACAAATCTGTAATGTAATGTCTGACGGAATAAGCCCGAGTTTTGCCAGCTGTGCGCGTGGCAGATTATCTGGTTCGCACTTCAGAACCTCGCCAAACTCGAACAATCGATCTTCTATGACCGCGGCGTCGGTATCAATGGCGTATTTTTCAGGAAATCCAGTGTCGATGAGTATTGCTTCTCCCAAATCTGTTCGGATCAGAAACCCGCAGATACCTATGATGCGGCCAGTGGAATGGACCTTGAACAGCCCGTAGTCCAAAACCACAAGGTCAATCGGTCGCCCTTTGACAAATCCCTCTGCTTGCACAGACTCTCTCCCTGATTGACTACAAAGGTTTTGAGTAGAGCATGAAAGTCAAGATACACACACTTTTTCAATACCTACTGGATACCACGGAAGCGGATCCAGAAGCTTTCGTTGGGTTTTCCTTGTCCGAGTCGCCGCGTTTGGGTGAGTTCATGGATGCGCTGGATCCAGCGCTGCCGTTGGATTGGAACCAAAAGAGCTTTCGGGGTCTGCCTGCTTTACGACGGCATGTTTTGGACCGCGCTGGCTTGTCTGATGTTTGCAAGCCAGACGACGTTCTGATCACCGCCGGCGCCGCGGAAGCCAATTATCTTGCATTCATGCAATTGGTCCAACCGGGCGACGAAGTCGTAACGGAACGCCCGGGCTGGCCACAAGCGGGCGTATTGGCAGAGGCAGTTGGCGCGACGCTAAAACTTGTCGACCGCGAAGAGAGGGCTGGTTGGGTATTGCCGCTCGACAAAGTTGAGGCCGCAGTAACAGCGCGCACGCGGCTCATCTTTATGACCAACCCCAATAACCCCACCGGGCAGTTGATGACACAAGCAGAGCTGGAAAGGCTTGTCCAAATCGCAGATCGCGTAGGCGCATGGCTGGTTGTTGACGAGGTTTACGCGGGATTGGAGTGGGACGGGTCCCGTGCCCCTTCGATTGCTGGTTTGTATCCAAGGGGTATCACGACGGGCAGCGTTTCCAAGGCACTGGGGCTCCAGGGGCTACGCACCGGCTGGATGATATGCCGTGATTCAGATCTCATTTGGGACGCTATTATTCTGCGGGAAAACTCGAGCGAAATTATGAATATTCTTGGCGAAGTCATCGCCGAAATCGCCTTGAGGTCTGACCGATATAATCAGGCTTTGAAAACTGCACGGGCAGCTGGGATGAAAACGCTGGAACGCCTGGATAGGTTTGTTGCCGATCAGCCCAACCTCGATTGGGTCAAACCTCAGGCCGGATTAATTGGTTTGGCACGGCTCGATGGGATTGATGGCGACGTGTTCGCCAAACGCTTGCTCGCCGATCCCTATCGGACATTTCTACTACCGGGTTCGTCTTATGGGATGCAGAACCACATCCGACTGGGTGTGGGGGGAGGTGCTGCTGCCAACCTCGACCTTGGCCTAGAGCGCATGGGCGAACTATTGGCAAACTGGTAGATTTAGGACACTCATTTCGACGGTTCGGGCTGCAAAGTCGGTCAAATAACGTTGCCCGTCCCAAGCTGACACTAAGCCCAATTTTGGTGCAAGTTCACCTGCCATACGCTGAAAGCTCTATCGCTAGAATAACGCTGTCGGGGCGCTAGTTCGAAGATGGAACAACTGATTCATAACCAAGGTTCGAAATGACAGGTTGGACAACTGAAAACATCCAAGACTATCCGCGACCACCTGCGCTGCGGGCAGTGCCTCATCGAGTGCGGATCGAGCTCGGCGGTCAAACAATCGTGGAAACCGATCAGGCGTTTCAGGTTCTCGAAACCCACCACGCCCCCACGTATTATATTCCGCCGCAAGACATTGATGCCGTTCTGACAAAGGCCTCGGGTAGATCATTCTGCGAGTGGAAGGGTGTTGCGAGCTACTGGGACGTTCAGAGCGGGGCAGCTGCGGCTAAGAAAGCTGCGTGGAGTTATGCTGCACCAACCATCAGATTTGAACGGATTAAGGGCTATCTCGCCTTTTACGCCGGACTTATGGACGCCTGTTTTGTTGGTGAGTACCGGGTGATCCCGCAACCCGGGGATTTCTATGGAGGTTGGGTCACCGAAAACTTGAAGGGTCGCATAAAAGGCGCTCCGGGCACGGAATTTTGGTGAGTATTGATGACCGACCCTAAATCCTCACCAACCCCTTTGGCAGTTCCTACAAGCCGTTTGGTCCGTGTTGCCGGTTTAAGCAGCATGACGGCAGGCATTGCGGGGAGCATGGCAGCACGCGCCCTAAGAGAGATCGGTCGCGGCGCGCGACCCGATATGCGTGGTTTGTTGATGACACCCGGCAACGTGACACGAGTCGCGGATCAACTCGCTCGCATGCGAGGCGCCGCGATGAAGGTGGGTCAGTTGATTTCAATGGATGCAGGTGAGGTCTTGCCGCCTGAACTGGCTGACATCATGGCGCGTTTGCGAGATCAGGCGCATTTCATGCCCCCCAAACAACTGCGTGACGTCTTGAACCGAAACTGGGGCCAGGACTGGCTAAAGGCCTTTCACACCTTCAATGTAAGGCCCATTGCGGCGGCTAGTATAGGGCAAGTACATCGTGCAACCTTGAAAGACGGGCGCGATGTGGCGATCAAAGTGCAATATCCCGGTATCGCGCGCAGTATCGACAGCGACATGGCCAACGTTGCCACTCTGGTTCGCATGTCAGGTCTGCTTCCCCAAAGCTTTGATCTGGCTCCGTATATCCAAGAGGCGCGCAGTCAATTACATGAAGAAACGGACTATGAACGCGAGGGGCAATACCTGCGCTGTTTTGCTGACCTATTGCAGGGCGATGAAGCGTTTAAAATCCCAGAGTTCTATCCAGATTGGAGCACGCCAGAAGTTCTGACGATGTCCTTTCTGGAAGGTCGCCCTATCGAGGCCGTGAGTGATGAGACAAGCGAGGAACGCAATCGAGTCTTAGAGGCCTTGGTCAATCTCACGCTGCGCGAGGTTTTTGAGTTCGGTATGATGCAGAGCGATCCAAACTTTGCCAATTACCGATACAACCCATCCAATGGAAAAATCGGTCTCTTGGATTTTGGCGCGGCACGCGCACTGCAACCATCTGCAATAGATGGATACGTGGATCTGTTGCGCGCCGGTTTGCTTGAAGACGGCGCGGCGCTTCGAAAGGCTGCCATACAACTGAAGCTTATTGAAGGTGATGGCCCATTTGACGACCGCATCCTCGGAATGATCCGCAGCGTTTTTGACGCAATCCTATCTGCGGATGAATTTGATTTCTCCGACCGAGCGCTCTCCAACCACTTGAACAAAGAAGGCATGTCTTTGGCTGAGGCCGGGTATTTCCCACCCCAGCTTCCAATGGATGTTCTTTACCTTCAGCGAAAGATTGGAGGGATGTTCTTATTGGCCACTCGATTGAATGCCTCGTTGCCTGTGAAGACACTTCTTGCAAAGTACGTCAACTAACCCAAAACTTCCGACGACGGACAGGAATGACCAGCATATACTCGCGCCTAGGGGAGCATAGCCCGCAAAGCTGTTGCTAGCAGTAAGTGCAGCGAAGGTCTGCGCCGAGTCCATATGAATAATGACGATACGGAATATGTAAGTGTTTGTACTCGAGAAATAGTGAAAGTTCATTTTGCATTGCGATGGTTAAGAGAGGCTTGGGAGTTTGTCACCAGCGTCTCTTTGCGTTGGCGAAATCCAGGTTTCAGCAGATATCACGTCCGAGAAAACAAGCCGCGTGAGCCGGCCTGATGGACTTTGGCCTTATTTGCTGCGCAGAGCTGGTCCTTCGTATTTGCTGCTAGTCAGGTAACGTCAGGTTGGGAGTACGATATGGAATTACCAACACTGACGCACGAAATGATAGCCGTACTGAGTCTATTGTCTTTTACGGTCTTACTTTTTGTTACCGAGATTATACGGATCGATGTTGCAGCAATTCTTGTAATGGTACTGCTTGGCGCACTGAGCTATCTACCAGGGCTAGGTAATCTCGCCGATATTTCTAAGCTCTTTGAAGGTTTCTCCTCCAACGCTGTAATGTCCATTATCGCAGTGATGGTAATTGGGGCTGGGCTTGATAAGACCGGACTTATGTCAAAGGTCGCGGCCTTGATCCTCAAGAATGGTGGCACGACAGAGGCCCGGATAATCCCCATAATTTCAACAACGGTTGGTGTCATCAGCTCTTTCATGCAGAACGTAGGAGCTGCTGCGCTTTTCCTGCCTGTTGTGAGCCGCATCTCAGCGCGTACAGAAATACCGATGAGCAGGTTGCTGATGCCCATGGGGTTTTGCGCGATTCTGGGTGGTACGATCACATTGGTCGGGTCGTCGCCCCTCATCCTGTTGAATGACCTGATTGTTTCGGCAAACTCATCCCTTCCAGCTGACCAACAAATGGAGACATTTGGGTTGTTTTCAGTCACGCCTATCGGAGTGATGCTGGTGCTGACAGGGGTGCTTTACTTTGTGCTCTTTGGTCGTTGGGTTCTTCCAGCGCAGCGAGAGCGTGGAGAAGACGCAAGCTCAGCTCGGTCCATGCAGACCTATGTAGAAAACACCTATGGGCTTAGGGCCGATATGTTCGAGGTTCGTGTTCCAGAAGGCTCGATCTTGATTGGACAAACGCTCGCGGATGTCATGGTCGCCCATAATATTTACATTCTTGGTACATCCTATCGCGGCCACAAGGTCATCGCGCCGATGGCTGATACCGTAATCGAAGCGCCAGCACGGCTTGCAGTGCTTGGTCTGCGTCGGGTCGTTCAGCAACAGTTCACTGAGCCATACGGGCTGGAGATTTTGCCACAGCTGGATGTCTTTGCGGATGATTTCGCCGCGACCCAATCAGGGGTTGCAGA
Organism: Ruegeria sp. CG4; assembly: GCF_056537185.1. NCBI lineage: Bacteria > Pseudomonadati > Pseudomonadota > Alphaproteobacteria > Rhodobacterales > Roseobacteraceae > Ruegeria > Ruegeria sp. CG4. Next base: position 27,303 of record NZ_JBQFRB010000017.1, read on the forward strand.
GATTGTCATTCCCCCCGGATCTTCGGTGGTCGGGCAAACTCCGATTGATTTGCGTCTCCGTCAGACACATGGTTTGTCTCTGTTGGCCATTCAGCGCGGCGAAGAAACACTGAGCCATGTAGAAACCGAAGATCATTCAGCCACGCACATCGGGCAAGTCCCTTTGCAGGCGGGTGATACGTGTGTCGTGCACGTGCAATGGGACCGCCTGACACGACTGAAGTCAGACAGGGATTTTGTCGTCGTAACTTCGGACTTTCCCCAAGAAGAGTTACGCCCACACAAGGTCGGATGGGCGCTTGCTTTCTTCCTAATAGCGTTGAGCTTAATTCTGTTTTCTGATCTGCGATTGTCATTATGCCTGTTGATCGGCGCTATTGGGATGGTGTTGAGCCGGGTGCTCTCGATTGACGAAGCCTACGAGTCGATAAGTTGGAGCACAGTCTTTCTACTGGCTTCGCTGATCCCGTTGGGCCAAGCAGTTCAGAACACTGGCACTGCGGATTGGATTGCCGCGCATGTGTTGGCCCTTCTGAAGGGGTGGCCGATCTGGTCTTTGCAAGCAGGGATCGCCGTTTTGGCAACGGCGTTCACGCTGGTCATGTCCAACGTAGGTGCAACTGTTCTGCTGGTGCCGCTGGCGGTTTCTATTGCCGTATCGGCGGGTGGTAACCCGGCCGTATTTGCTCTCACCGTGGCAATTTCAACGTCCAACTCATTTTTGATCCCAACACATCAGGTGAATGCGTTGATCATGGGCCCAGCAGGCTATCGGGTGGTCGATTTCGTTCGCTCGGGCGGAATCATGACTCTCCTTTTCTTGGTTGTTTCAATGACCGGACTTGCGCTTTTCTTCTGAGCCGCTTCTAGGCGACCCGCACAATGAACTCTGCTTCAGCTCAGAAGAACTGGCAAGATGAGGTCTTGGAGGCCAATCCTTTTGTTGGAGCAGAAAATCCGAGATCTATACAAATGGACTTTCGCTGCGAGAAAGAGAAGAAGGGCGGCGAACAAATGCAAACCTGACGTCGACATACGCTGGTACTGGACCGTCTTTGTTTTATCGATCACTGTTGCTTGGCCAATACCGTCGGCATTTTGGAGAGTTCACAATGAAGTTCCTTCGAACACCTGACCATCGGTTTGACGGGTTGCCAGATTTCGCATTCGGCCCGAATTATCTTGATGTGGATGATACCGAGGGCGGTCGTCTCCGAATGCACTATTTGGACGAGGGACCGGAACAGGCACCGCCCGTATTGTTGATGCATGGAGAGCCAACTTGGTGCTTCCTGTATCGGCACATGATTCCGTTATTCAAAGATGCGGGCCATCGAGTTCTGGCTCCTGATTTGATTGGGTTTGGACGGTCGGACAAGCCAACCGAGCGGTTCGATTACACCTACCAACGCCATGTAGACTGGATGTCCGAGTGGTTGCGTAAAGTTGACCTAACGGGCATCACATTGGTTTGCCAGGACTGGGGCGGTTTAATAGGCTTGCGGCTGGTCGCGAGTATGCCCGAGCGTTTCTCTCGTGTTGTTGTGGCGAACACGGCCTTGCCCACCGGTGACGTGCCCTTGGGTGAGGCATTTCTTTCATGGCGGGAATACTCACAATCCGTACCTGAATTTAATTCGGGACGCATCGTATTCGGCGGAACGACATCTAAAATTTCAGAAGAAGAGGTCGCAGCCTACAACGCACCATTCCCGGATGCGCGCTATCTGGCAGGCGCTCGAGAGTTTCCAGTGTTGGTGCCCGACTCGCCTGACAATCCAGCTTCAGAAGCCAACCGGGCCGCATGGGAAACCCTCAAGACCCTCAACACCCCGTTTCTGACTGTTTTTGGAGAAGACGACAGGGTCATGGCGGGGGTAGACAAACTGTTCCAAAAGTCGATCCCTGGCGCAGTTGGTCAAAATCATACCGTTTTGCCTAAAGCGGGGCATTTCATTCAAGAAGATGCTGGGGCAGAGCTAGCAAACGCGACTTTGAAATTCATTGAGCAAACATAACGGCTGTCAGACTAGTGTCTTCCCCTGCGGCCTCAACTCACACCAAATTTGCGACGCAAATGCTCAGCCAAGGCCGTTATGCGACGTGGTTGGGCTCGGCTAGGCGGAAACATCATTTGCAAGGGTTTCGGCGGTGGGAGGAATTCGCGCAAGACAGAAACAAGCCTGCCAGATCGAACATCGTCGCCTATATCCAGCTCTGACTTCAAGACGACCCCATGGCCTGCAATTGCCCAATCGCGGATGAGTGAACCATCATTGACTATTCGATTTCCCTTTACCGATACGCGCCGGGCATTTGGTCCTGATCCAAACTCCCAAACGTTGTCGATTATGTCTCCAAACCTCATGACCAAGCAGTTGTGGTTTAAAAGATCTTCTGGTTTTTCAGGCGTTCCGAATAAGGCTAGGTAACTTGGGGACGCACATACGAAACGTTGGTAGCTTCCTAGATTTCGTAATCTGAGCGAGCTGTCTGTGATGTTGCCGAAGCGAACGGCAAGGTCAAAACCCTGGCCTACAAGGTCGACGTAGCCGTCTGAAAGAGACAGTTCTATTGAGACGGCAGGGTTATCTTCGGTGAATTCGGCAATAACCTCGGAAACAAAGCTCCGCCCCAAATCGATAGGCGCGCTTATGCGAATTGGGCCAGACAAAGTTTCGGCGCCGTGCCGAACAAGTGTGTCCAAATCCGCAACCTCACTGAGTACGCTTCTTGCTCCGTCAGCTAGTGTACGGCCTTCTTCGGTCAGGCTAATAGAACGAGTGGTGCGGTTGAACAAAACCACTCCGTAGTGTGCCTCCAGAGCCGCGAGTCGCTCGGATACTGTCGTGCTCGACATCCCAGTCTCTCGCGCTGCGGCCACAAGACTGCCTTTCTCGGCTATCGTCAGAAACAAGCGAAGATTGTCTAGCAGCATTAAACGGATTTTCCGGATTATATGTTCGAAAAAGTCCTGTTTATCCCAAAAAAACGGCGGAGTAAATCTGGCACATCGCTCATGAACACAAGGAATCTAATCCAATGGCCAAGCTGACAATCGTCGCCAACATCAAAGCCAATCCCGATAAGATCGACCTCGTAAAGGGTGAGCTGATCAAGCTCATCGACATAACCCGTGCCGAAGAGGGTTGCATTAACTACGACCTGCACCAGGACAACGACAACCCGGCTCATTTCGTGTTCTACGAAAATTGGGAAAGCCGGGAGCTTTGGCAAACCCACATGGGTGCTCAGCACCTTGCGGCTTACCTGGAAGCAACAGAGGGCGCCGTTGCAGAATTCACGCTGAATGAAATGACAGTCATCGGTTGATACAGAACCGGACAAAGGAGCACGTTATGAAAGCCGTTGGATACAATGAGACAGGGCCTATTGATCGGGCGGACGCCTTAATCGACTTTGAGGCCGACAAACCGACGCCGAAGGGGCACGACTTGTTGGTGAAGGTGCAGGCGGTGTCAGTAAACCCGGTCGATACGAAGGTTCGGCAAAGACGTGCTCCTGAAGGCCCGTCACCTGAAATATTGGGGTGGGACGCAGTAGGGATCGTCGAAGCAGTTGGCGAAACGGTTGAGACTTTCAGTCCGGGAGATGCAGTCTGGTATGCCGGGGCGATCAACCGACCGGGAACCAATGCCGAGTTTCATCTGGTGGATGAACGTATTGTCGGAGCAGCGCCAAAATCCATACCGGCGAAAGCGGCTGCGGCGATGCCGCTCACGACGCTTACTGCCTTTGAGATGCTGTTCGACCGCTTGCGAGTCCAAAATGCCGTTTCCGGCGGAACCAAGACGTTGCTGGTTATTGGTGGCGCAGGTGGTGTCGGGTCAGTTACCATTCAATTGGCGCGGGCTCTCACTGACTTGACGGTGATTGCAACTGCGTCCCGACCCGAGACACAAGACTGGGTTCGAGAGCTTGGCGCACACCATGTCATCAATCATGCGGAACCTTTTGGCTTACAACTCGAGGCTCTCGGCATAGACAGCGTGGATTTCATTTATTCGACAAACCATTCCCAGCTTTATGCTTCCCAAGCTGGAGAGGTGATGACACCTCAAGGTCGCTTTGGGTTGATTGATGATCCTGAAACCTTCGACATCGCGCCGTTTAAACCCAAATCGATCTCATTGCATTGGGAGTTCATGTACACTCGGTCGCTTTTTGGGACTGGAGATATGAACCGTCAAAGCGAAATCCTGAATCAGCTCGCCGGGTTGATAGATGACGGAAAGATCAGATCCACAGCGACCGATACACTTGGTAGGATCAATGCTACAAACTTAAAGAAAGCGCATGCTATCCTTGAAAGCGGCAAGGCCAAAGGAAAGCTCGTGCTTGAGGGTTTTTAGATGAGAATTGAGCGGCTGGATCATGTGAATATCGTGACGACTAAGTTGCCTGAGATGGTTACTTGGTATGAAGAGGTCCTGGGTTTGGAACTTGGGGCCCGCCCTGATTTTCCGTTTCCCGGAGCATGGTTGTATGCGGGTGATCGCGCGGTGGTTCACCTTGTGGGGCACGAAGGAACGCCAAATGTCGGCTCCGAAGTGAAGCTCAAGCTCGAGCATTTTGCGCTCTCAGCCACGGGTTTGAGCGCATTCGAAGAAAAACTGAGCTCGAGTCAGATCAAGTACCGCAAAACTGACGTCCCGGGCGCCCGAATGGTCCAAATCCATGTGGCCGATCCTGATGGAAATCATATTCATATAGACTTCGAAGAAATCGAGTAAGTGGCTAACCCTCGAAATAGTCGGAACGCAAAATCAAGCGCGTAGCTTCTTGCCAGTTAGTGGTCGAGATCTTTGCCAGGTTGCTTCCAAGAATTACGCGGACCAACATTTTTGGGCGGTACAAACGTCGATTTGGAGATCAGCATGCCGGACCTTGGAACAAACAAGAAAAACGTCATCGCTTTCTACGAAATGATGTTCAACGAGTGTCGACCTGCCGAGGCCATAGCAACCTTTGTTGGTGATACTTATACGCAGCACAACCCGCATGTTGGCGACGGCAAGCAAGCCTTTGTCGAGTACTTCGAGCGCATGGCCGCCGAATACCCGGGAAAGCGTGTGGACATCAAACGTGCGTTTGCTGAAGGCGATCACGTTATTCTGCATTGCCATCAAATCTGGCCCGATGGTCTCGAGTACGCAGGGATCGATATTTTTCACCTGGATGTCGATGGGAAGGTTGTCGAGCACTGGGACGTTCTTCAGGAGGTTCCGGCAAACAGCAAGAATGAAAACGGCATGTTTTGACTTAACCGTTTTGACAGCGTTGCATGGAACTTCGAAAGGCCCTGTCGGCTAAACCACCATAGTCAAAGGGCATAAGTCTGATCCAAGAAATCCGCCGAAGCGTATCTATCAAGAACCAATAAGGAAGGAAATAAATATGCTCCCGAAGAGTATTCTTGCGGCGACCCTTGGATTATTTGCAGCTACTTCGCTTCAGGCTGGTGTACAAATTCGCTTTATAGAAGGCGCACCCAAAGACCGTTTTGTTTTGAAAAATGTCGGAGCTTGCGAAGTAGAAGCCTCGACCGTCAAAATTGACTTGTCGCAATCTGCCGGGCGTCTGATTTTCGACGTTACCGAAAAGGGTGCGGGCGTGGAAGTATTCCAACCTCTCGAATTCGTTGAGGGTGCGGATGCTCTGCGTCAAATTCCAGCGGTCGTGGATGGGCAAGATACAATTGAGCTTGAGATCGCCTCCCTCGCAGCCGGGGACAATCTCGCCTTTACCATCGATGTCGATGACACTATCGGGCAACGCGAAATCACCGTAACAGGGTCGGAGATCGCAGGCGCCACGGTGTCATATACCGATGCGGATGAGACTAATACTGCGACCTTCTCTTCCGAAGCACTTGTGAACGTGACGACCAAGGACTGCTGAAAGCTATCCAACAATGTCGAATTGGTTGATCCGCATAGCATTCCTTGCGCTGATGGTGGGAGGCGGCATCCTGATCGGGACACTGACTGCACCCGGCGATTGGTATGCACAGCTTTCTAAACCGGCTTTCAATCCACCAAATTGGATTTTTGGGCCGGTTTGGACGGCGCTTTATGTCTTGATCGCTATGGCGGGTTGGCGCCAGTTTGAAACAGACCGAAGCTCGACCGCCATGAAGCTGTGGTGGGCACAGATGGGTCTGAACTTTTTGTGGTCCCCGACCTTTTTCGTACTGCAACTGCCGTGGTTTGCCTTTTTGGTCATTGTCGCGTTGTTGGCTGTCATCGTTGTGTTCATCGTTAAGGTCAGGAATTCGGATCGGATTTCTGCACTAGCCTTCCTGCCGTACTTTGCATGGGTCGCATTTGCCACTGTCTTGAACCTTTCTATTGCAATACTGAACTGAGAAAGAACGATATGCGTGGAAACTTCGCTGGGCTCGTTTCAGGTCTTGTTATCATCGGATTTACAATGGCACAGGCTGATGGAAATCTTGCCGAAGACTTCTCTAAGTCTCCGGAGAAGCGTTGGGACTTCGTTGCCGACACCGTCATGGGAGGAGTTTCTTCAGGTCAGGTGCAGTTTAGTTCGGAAGGTGATGTTGCATTCGCACGGTTGACCGGAACCGTCAGTACAGAAAACAACGGCGGCTTCATCCAGTTCCGACGCAAGTTGACTGACAGGCCAGATGCAAGTGTATCAGGCGTCAGGCTGTTGGTACGGGGGAACGGCGAGCTGTACTTTGTTCACCTCAGAACACGTGGCACGGTGCTTCCGTGGCAATACTATCAGGCCGAGTTCGCAACTTCTGACGAATGGACCGAAGTCTCTTTACCTCTGTCAGGCTTCAAGGCATCAGGTGCCATGTTACGCGCTATTCCCGTTGCAGACGCAATCACTTCAGTTGGAGTTGTAGCCTTCGGGCGCGATCACGAGGCCCGCGTAGATGTAAGCGAGATTGGTTTCTACTGAAGGTCAGGTTCCTAATTTTACCTCTGTTGCCAGCCAATGTGAAACTTGAGGTTGTCTTGTCTGAGGGTGATGATTTCGCAAAAAACCTCGACCGTCCAAATAGGGGCTGGCGGTTTTGACGCAACATCATTTCAAACGTACTCTGGCAGCGGCCAAGCGCAAACGAGGACCATGTCTGATCCCGAGAACAGAAGTGACTCCGCCGCGGAACATTCGTCGCGTGCTGTAGCCGATGGTATCGGCGTGGCAACGGAGGAATTCAGAATTTCGATGCCAATAGGGATCGGAGCAGTTTTGGCTGCACTTGCCTCTTTGGCCACATGCTATTCTGGAATTCTGTTGACTTATTTGGTTGGGTATGAAGCGCTTTCAATAAATCCACATGCGCAAGCCGTGCTCATGTGGGTGTTTGCTTTGTTGGCGGTCAGTTTCTTGTGGAGAGACCGGAAACGGCATGCCAAAGAGCTTCCACTCGTCCTTGGTGGAATTGCTGCCGCTATACTGATTATCACACTGTATTTTGGCTATGACGAACGCGTAGAAGCGCTCGCCTATGTGCTTTTGGTGATTGCGGCTTTGCTAAACCAAAACTTCATTCTCGACGCGTTAAACCACACGGTTCGTAACCAGACGCGTGAAATAGAGGCTTTGAACGAAAGGCTGACAGAGAAGGTGAAGCGCCAGGAAGGCGAGATTGACAGGCTAGGGCGACTTAAACAATTCCTTGCTCCTCAGGTGGCGGAGCTTGTCGTAGAAGAAAACTCTGACGAGCTTCTTAAGACCCATCGTCAATACATCTCTTGCCTATTCTGCGACATCCGGAATTTCACCGCCGTTTCTGAGGCGATTGAGCCGGAAGAAGCCATTACTCTTCTCCAGCAATTCCACGACGAGGTTGGTCAACTAGTTGCACTACACAAGGGAACAATCGGATACCGAGCCGGAGACGGATTAATGGTCTTTTTCAATGATCCGGTTCCCTGCGATCAACCCGTTCTGCAAGCTGTACGATTGGCTAAAGCAATAAGCGAAGCTTTTGAAGAAATTCGAGCACCTTGGCAAAAGCTTGGGCATGCAATGGGTCTGGGTATCGGAATCAGCAGCGGTTACGCGACCCTAGGGCTTATCGGGTTTCATGGTCGTGCCGACTACACCGCTATCGGCGGTGTGGTGATCACTGCATCGAGGCTTTGCGATTTTGCCATCGACGGGCAGATCCTTTTGAACCAACGTGCGCTTTTAGACATAGAAGAGTATGTAGAGACAGAAGAACTGGGAGAAAGAAAGATGAAGGGCATCGGTAATCCCGTGCAGATTTTTCGTGTCCTCAGTCTCTCTGATCAGGCTAAGTGATGCGATTAGCTTTTAGGAGTTCATGCGTTCTTTGCATTGACTCTTCGCGACACCGATCCACCTTTCTAATGCAGTTTTTAGGAGCATTCCGAGTGTTTGCAAGGACCATCGCCTTGTTGCTCTGCACCGTGTCCAATCCAGTCGTAGCATTGCAGCTGCGCGAAACTGGGCGCTACGAGCTCAACCAACCTGCAAGCCTTGACTACGATCCAACGTTTTGTGGCTTGTGGATTGCCAACGAGGGGCCCGAAGCAATTCTCGTTACATTGCAAGGGGACGAGTTGCGCCGAATATCCAGCGATCTCTTTCGGATCAAAGCAATTGCTGTTGAAGGGGATCACTTGTTGCTGGGTGACGGTCTCGGCCGTCTTCAACGTGTCACCAAGGATGGATCACGCCTGGGAGCGCCTTTCGAATTGGAAGGTGGGTTCGCGGATACCGAAGGCATCGCGATCAATGCCCAGGGGCAGATCGTGACCGTAGAAGATGACCCGGAACGGTTGTCCTGGTTCACTTCAGAGGGTGCTTTAACGGCGAGGTTGGATACCATGAAGCTCTCTCCCCCGTTAAGCGAGGCACAAGGCATCGCGATTGACCCGCGTACCGGTCACATGCTGATTGTTGATGACTGGGAAGGGTCAAACAGCCTGTATGAGTTCACGGCTGATGGCCGGCTTCTCGCCCAGCAAAGCTTGTTGGAGTTCGGAACCGACCCAGAAGGCATCGCCATTAGGCCGGGATCCAACCAACTGTTCGTTGCATTCGATGGCGGCGCGAAGATTGTGACATTTGACTACACGCCCACCTTGCCAGAAGGATCACCGCCGCTGCCGCCGGGCGCGGATTGCATGATGTTCTGAGAGCTTTTCTGTTTGCTTGGGTCGACGCAGGTTTCCGCTAGTCGCGCTCACTGTCCAAAGTTTCGCGAATGAGCGCCAGATTAGGCAAAGACTCATGAAACGGTTTGGGCCCGAGCTCGGACAACATCGGACCAAGAGCTGTCGACATCCGATCCATACAAGTTTTCAGAAACTCTACGCCATGCGGCGTCGACCGGGCAATTTTCGAACGCTTGTCCTTTGGGTTGGTCTCAAGAGTGATCAAGTTATGATTTTCAAGGCTGGCGAGCATATGCGTCATCGAAGTCTTGGGCACCTGAAACGCGTTTGAGAGTTGCAGTGGGGTTTCACCTTCGGGGCGCCGTACCAGATGGCCCAAAATTCCAAATTGGGTCGCCGTCATTCGACCAGGTAAGAACGCTTCAAGCTTGGTCGAGATCAACTGATTGATGATCCCGACCTCGGTGAAGAACCGGTAGACTTCGTTGGTCTCATCTTCAGGCTTCATTCAGAATTCGTGTCTCCAGCGGCCAGCGGGGCGTGGCAATTGGTTCAGGCCCATACCCCAAACGCAGCAACATTTGCACCGTGTGGCCTGGTGACGCAAGAAGCTCATGCGCGAGAGTGTATTCATCTGCCATCTCAGGATATTCCTGAAGGGCCTGACTGACCGGATGAACGCTCAGGCCCATTTCGGTTGTCTTCAGGTAAAAACGCATCAATTGACGTCCGGCATCGAGTTGATCGCTTCGCGTGTTTGTAGCCGTCGTGAGGACTGCGTATTGCGGCGTCGCGTCTAGCATGGCGAAGTAGCCTCGCATGTGTGACTGAGTGCCTGGGTGGTCAACGTTCATCAGGGTCTCGTTGTCCAAAAGGCCAGTAAGTCGCAGCGTTTCCAGAAACGGATCGCGTAACTCAATCCCGTCCGGGTTGGCGTCGATTTCTGCTTTCCCGATCCGCATGAGGTCCACGGATTCTTTCAAGGTCTGCGGTGTTCGCATTTCGATTTCGAAAGCGCGTTTCGTAAGATCTTGAATACGGGTCACCAAATCTTCATCGGTAATCAGGGTGGCGTAGTTTTCAAGGACCGACACTTCCGTCTCGGACAGCCGCTGTTCAGTATACGGTTCTTTGTTTGAATGTCGGTTGAGGATTTGATCTGAAAGTGGATCGGGTGCCCCTCCAGGTACAAACACTGCTTCTGCAATAGGCCCTTCATCCCCATCTGGCAGCAATTTGACTTCGGTATCAAACCCGAGAGCACCTGCTGCCAGTACCATCGTCTCAACAAATGCACCAAGGCCAATATAGAGCTGGCGGTGGAAAGGATCGGTTTCCGGAAGCTCGCGATCAGGATCACGGTGGATGCGCACCCTGTCTTGCCCAACGAACTCGACCAGCCATGGTTGCAAGTTGTGTGGATTGGGGGCGAGAATTGCGTAGGACAAAGCAGCCTTGCGTGGGTCGTCATACGGTTTTGGCGTCCACGGAGCCAACGCTTCATGCGGCGTGCGTGTAGCGAGGAACGCGACCGCGCCAGTTGCCGCCAGAATTGTGCCTCCGCCTAGAATCTTGAGAAAACGTCTTCGATTTGGCATCTTGAGTCTCCGATAGTACGATATCGAACTAAAATAATACGAAATCGAACTATTTCAACCCCAATCGGTGCAGTGATTGCTTGAGTGATTTGAAAAAAGAATATTAGAGCCGCCGGACGCAACCGCCGATTACCGCGGTGGACAAGTACTCGGAGCTCCTTTGGTGCCGAAAAGATGCAGTTATTTTAGTTGATTAACGACTGGATGCGAGAAGATCAGAGGCTGTTGAGTCGGTGCTTCTCTAGTATCCCGCAAAGCATAGCCTGCGCTTGCAGCCTGTGTTCTCGATGACGTTCACGGGCAACACCCGGTCGACCTTCACTAATCGCTTGAAAAACAACCCGGTGATCTTCATTGGATTTGACGGGTAGGGGCCTGATGAACAACGTCGTTGCGCGTGCGCGGCGCACCTGGTCGCTCATCATGGCAACAATCGCTTCGACCCGTTTGTTGCCGCCCAACCGAACGAGTTCCTGATGAAACAACTCGTCGGCCTCGGCCCAGGCTTCAAGGTCTTCGGCTTCGATGGCTTGATCCATCTTTGCAATTGATCCAGCAAGGACCGCCAGTTCATCTTCGGAATAGCCCGCTTCGGCAGCGCGCTGTGCTGCGAGACTCTCGAGTTCCGTCAGTATGTCGTAGATTTCACGCATATCATCTGATGAAACGGGCAGTATTCGCACGCCCTTTCGGGGCCGCATTTCCAGCAAGCCCTTACTTTCCAGCATCAGCGCAGCTTCCCGTATCGGGGTACGGGACATGCCAAGGGTCTCGGCGAGTTCCGATTCCAGATGGTCAGTTCCGGCTGCAAGTTCGCCGGACAGGATCATCTTTCGCAAATCCCTCACAGCGCGTTGCGTATTGGAAAGAGTTTTTGCGTCTTGACCCTTCACGGCGTCTCCAGATTGATCTTTCGTCCCTCCGCAGCCGAGAGATAGATGTTCTCTTCGATTCGGATCACGTCCAAATAGTCTCGAGCCGTATTTTCCAGCGGCGTGCCCTTTACAAGGCCTGAAACGACGTGACTTTGCAAGGCGTGTACGCAGTCTCCGCCAAACCCATCATGATTGCTCGGAAGTAAAACCTGCCGTCGCTCCTGTTTTCCAAAAGCGCGGAAGTCAACTGAACCGTCGCCGTTAAGAACCAGTGATCCTTCCGTTCCTTCGATGAGCGCTTCGCCCATGGTCTGACGCAGGTTTTCGGCGCTGTGATCAAGGCATCTGTTGCCATCGAACAGAGCTCTTAAACCGTTGGGGTGGTCAAACAGGATGTAACCTGCATCCTCGCCTGCGATAACGGGGTTAACTTGGCGCAAGTCCGCATAAACTGCGCTGGGCGCATCGAACAAAAATCGGAATGTGTCTACCCAGTGAACCGCTGTTTCATGAACCAGGAAACGCGGCATGTCGTGAAAGTACGGCTGCCGGTCAAGGTAGGCTTGTGGTCCCTGTCCGTCGCCGGGCCGAAGCCGGAAAGTCGCTTGTAGAGGTGTTCCAATTCGACCCTCGGTCATCGCCACCTTGATCGCCCGATACCAGGGCTGGAAGCGAAAATTCTCATGCACGACAATGGTTGCGCCTACTGCGTCAGCTTCGGAGACGATCTTCTTAGCTTCATCCAATGACATGCAGAAAGGTTTTTGGCAGATCAGCCATTTTATTCCTGAGCGCAGTGCCGTTCGGATAGCGTCGGCCTGCGCCACAGGTGGAAGGATGATGTCCACGAGATCTGGTTTTTCCACCTCCAGCATTTTTGACAGATCATCGTAAGCGGCGAGTCCTGTTTCCTTCGCCTTGTTGATATCACGGTTGCAGGATGCAACCGGAACCGCTCCGGGCATTCGGGACCAGCTTTCGTAGTGGAACCTGCTGAAATACCCCGCACCCACACACGCGACTCTGATGGTTTGGCGAGTGTTCATGCCCACAATGCTTCCAATACCGACGCGGCTGCATCCTGCGTTCCGGCGGAGCCACCTAGGTCACGCGTTAGGTTCTTTCCGTTCGCAGTCACCTTTTCCACGGCTTCACGCAATCGTTCGCCGTCATTGGACAGGCTTGGGTGATCATGGGTCAAACCCAACCATTCAAGCATCATTGCTGCGGACAGGATCATCGCAAAAGGGTTGGCAATACCCTGTCCTGCAATGTCTGGAGCGGAACCATGGCAGGGTTGGAATACAGCGTGATTCAACCCGATATCCGCTGATGGAGCCAGTCCAAGACCGCCCATAAGACCTGCACCAAGGTCGGAGAGGATGTCTCCGAACATGTTCTCGGTCACCAAGACATCGAACTCCCAAGGTTTTTGGACCATCCACAGTGCGGTGGCATCAACATAAGCATGGTCTGCCTGCAAATCGGGATGGTGGGCGGCTTCTGCATCAAATATCGATCTGAAGAATGCAAAGGCGCGGAATACATTGGCTTTGTCGACACATGTAACTCGACCCTGACCGCGCCCGGTTCTTTTGCGGTTCTGGGCGAGTTCAAACGCGAAACGGAACAGTTTTTCGGACACCTCACGAGTGATCAGCAGAGTTTCACGTGCTTCGTGTTCGGTAACTTCTCCAGCGCCTTGAGTGAAGAACAGTCCTTCTGTGCTTTCGCGTATCAAGACAAAGTCGATCTCTTTTCCGGGAGGCAGCGCCAAGGGGGTCATTTGTCCGCTGCTTACCTTTACTGGACGTACACCAGCGAAAAGTCCCAGTTGCTTTCGCAGATCAATCTGCGGTGAAATCTCAGTTCCGTCCGGGTAGCGAACATCCGGCAAACCCATTGCAGACAGCAGAATTGTGTCGGCGTTGCGAGCCGTTTCAAGTGATCCCGCTGGAAACGATTCTCCAGTTTCTGCGTAGTGGGAGGCGCCTGCCGGCGCGTCCGAAAACGCCAATTCGTAGCTGGGGTTTTCGCCTGAGAGCTGGCGTAGAATTTCAAGCGTAGGGGCCATAATTTCAGGGCCGATTCCGTCCCCGTGGAACACTGCCACATCATAACTTTTCTTCATCTTAGCCCGCTTCCTTCCCGTTTCGCATTCATAGCGCGATAGCAGCTTTCACTACAGTCCGTTGACAACGCATTCTTTAATGTATACGCAAATAAATGCAATAATAAACGCAAAGATGTTTGGGAGGACTTGGAAATGAAACTAAAGCTAGGGCGGTTGGCGGCCGCAGCCGTGATGGCGACCGGCATTGCAGGGGCAGCTGTTGCGCAGGATTATCCCTATCGTGATATCACTACAGCTGTGGTCTGGGGGGCCGGAGGTGGCACGGATACGATCAACCGAATGATCATGGCCGAGATGGAAAAACACCTTCCGGTCTCGATCAATGTGATCAATCAAACAGGTGGTGTCGCAGGCTCTAACGGTATGGTCTACGTCATGAATCAACCAGACGATGGCTATACGCTGGTTGGTCTGTCTGAGTCGAACGTCACCGCTGCTGTGCAGGGCGGTTGGGACAAGAAATTTGATTTTTGGTATCCGTTTATTGTCGGTGGTTCACCTGATCTGATCTCGGTTCCGGCGGACAGCCCTTACAATACTCTGGAAGAATTGGTTGATGCTGCCAAAGCCGCCCCTGGCACAATTCCTGCTGCCGCGTCCGGCGCGGGTTCGATCCACCACTTGAATCTTCTCGCCATCGAGAAAGGGTCCGGTGCAGAGTTCAAGTTTGTTCCATACAAAGGCTCAGCGCCCGGGCAGGAAGCGGCGATAGCAGGTGAGGTTGCGTTGGTTGTTACTTCGCTGGCTGAACAAGCTCCGCTGATCGAAGGCGGTCAGTTGAAGCCGCTCGCGATGCTGACGCCCGAAGATGCGCAGATTGCAGGGGCAACGGTGCCTTCTGCCTTTGGCATTTACGACGGTCTCGATCAGTATTTGCCGCTCAAACAGGCCATTGGGTTTGCAGTTCACAGTTCAGCCGGGGACGACGTAAAGGCCGCGCTTGGTGATGCCTTCGAGCAAGCGATTGCGTCCGAAACCGTCGCCGAATGGGCCGCAGCAAACAATTACGATGTCGGTGGTCAACACGGCGAAGAAGCGCAAGAGCTGTTTGCGAACCTCGAGGCTACTTTTGCCTATACCTTGCAAGATCTGGGCGCTGCCACGGTCGATCCGGCCTCGCTGGGTATCGAGAAGCCCTAATCCGATCAATTTTGAAAGGGCGCGTTTGACCGTGCCCTTTCCTGTAGGAGGCAGGCATGGACAAAATCGACGAAACACTGGTCATGCGGACCCGCGACTTTTGGGCAGCGATAGTTCTTATTACCGTGGCCGTTTTATTTCTTTGGAAGACGTCGGAAATTCCACTTTGGGGTGAAAACCGCGCAGGTGTGAGTGGATCGGATTGGTACAACTCGGCTGCAATTGTACCGCTGTTTATCTTCGGTGGATTGCTTGTGTTGTCCTTCGTCTTGCTAGCTATTTCGATCCGCTCAGGTGGAGCCCAAAACGCGCTTAGCGCTTTGGGTATCGGATGGGATAAGTCGGAAGCCTTTCGAGCTTCAACAATCGGCCTGATCCTTCTTGCATATGTCGTGGGGCTGGTCCCCAGAGTGGACTTCATTCTGTGTTCTGGGTTGCTGATTACAGCTTTGACTTACGGCTACTACGGGGGGCATGCGCGGCGTGCTTTGGTGGCGTGCATTGCAGTAGTTGCTGCGGGACTGTTTGCCTTCATCGGCTTTCCGGCACAGGTGGATTGGAATGCGCACGGCGATGATTGGTTCACGCTGATCCTGTGGGTCGCATTGACGCTGTTGGTGCCGGTCAAAGCGACTACCGAACGGGTTTTGCGGTTCGTTCCATTGGTGGCAGTACTTGCCCCGCTCATCCTCGTTTGTGCGATGGCCTTCGTCTTCCGCCAAAACGTACCTGCGCGCGGAGGGCTGATCTTCAAACAAATCGAATACCACTACTACGTGACGCTTCGTCCGCTATGGATAGATTGACCGGATGGACTTTATCTTTTCGCAACTGGCTGGATTTGGGGCTGCCTTCATGGGCCTGGCAGTAGACCCGCTGACCTATCTTTATTTGATCGCATCCGTGTTCCTGGGCATCACGTTCGGCGCATTGCCGGGCCTTACGGCAACCCTAGCAGTGACGATCCTGACGGGATTTTTCGGCAACAAAATCCCGCTGGACTATTCACTTATCGCATTGCTCGGCGCCTATGTCGGCGCGATTTACGGCGGCTCTTACCCGTCTATTCTGCTGAACATACCCGGTACAGCAGCGAGCGCGGCGACGGCCATGGATGGCTACCCTTTGGCTAAAGCGGGTCGAGGGGGCGAAGCACTTGGGCTGACCACAACGGCCAGTTTTATTGGCACAGTTATCGGGACCATCACGCTTTTGATTTTTGTCTGGGCGCTGCTTTTGGTTTCAAAGAACATCGCAAGCCCTGAGAAAGCATTGCTGGCCCTGTTCGGCATTCTGCTTTCTGGCACTTTGATGAGCGAAGACCTGGTGATTAAGGGATGGATCGCCGGTTTGATCGGGCTTGCGATGTCAATGGTGGGGCTCGACCCTCTGTTGTCTGAACCGCGCTATACTTTCGGCTGGTCTTACCTGTTGAGCGGGTTTCAGGTCGTGCCAGTTTTGATGGGGGCCTTCGCCATCCCCCAAATCATCGACGGCTTGAGGCACGTTGAGGCCGGGAAAGTTCTGGCCCTGAAAGGTCGCATCCTTCCGAACCTACGCTCCATCCGACGCTACCTGCCCACCATTGGCCGGTCAGGAGTGATTGGAACTGGGGTAGGAGCGCTTCCTGGCGTCGGCGAAGATGTTGCCGGTTGGGTCAGCTACGGTGTTGGCAAGACCGTATCTGCCGAGGGCGACAAGTTTGGAAAAGGATCATTGGAAGGTCTGCTGTGCTCTGAGACTGCAAACAACGCCTGTATTGGTGGTGCGCTAATCCCGCTTTTAGTGTTGGGCATTCCCGGTTCGCCACCCGCCGCGGCTTTGATGGGGGCCTTCAAGATCAACAACGTGATCCCAGGCCCCACGATAGACCCCGAGATCATTTTGCGCGTGGTTGCAATTTTAGTGCTGGCCTCCCTGACAATGTTCTTGATGGGCCTGTTCACCGCTCGGGTATTCATCAAAATACTTGCCATCCCGCAGACCATCTTCTTACCCGTCGTTATGGTTCTGACAACAATTGGGTCTTTCAGCGTCGGTGGTGGTATCAATGATCTCTACCTGATGCTTGGAGTAGGCGCCGTGGCCTATTTCATGAACTTGATGAAATACCCAATCGCGCCGTTGGTGATCGGGGTTATTCTGGGCAGCCTGTTTGACGAAACCTTCCGCCGGTCGCTGTTCTTGTCGGATGGGGATCTGTCGGTCTTCTTTTCACGGCCTGGTGCGGCCATTCTGCTAGTGCTCAACATTGGCCTGATCCTCAGCCAATTGCCCGTCGCGAAGCGAGCTTTCTCACGTCTGAAAGGACTTTCCGTCTGATGTTTGTAGTCACTGTAACTTTCACTCTCAAACCCGGTACGAGATGCACCTTTTTACCGCTGATGGTCGAAAACGCTTCAACCTCTTTGCGTGAAGAACCCGGATGCCAGCAGTTTGACGTTTGCCTCGGCGACGATCCCGAGACGGTTTTTCTCTATGAGGTTTATGATGACAGCGCGGCGTTTTCTGGCCACCTAGAAAGTGCGCATTTTCAGTCCTTCGATACGGCAGTGGCTGATATGATCGCCACCAAGGTAGTTCACCAGTATTCCGAGGTCATCCGATGAACGATTGGGAAATCCATGCCGTGAAATACGCGGATCGCAACGCCCGGACACGAGCTGATAGTTTCATCATCGATGACAATCACAACGCGCCTCATGCGATGGATTATTTCGTTTGGGTGCTAAAACGCGGCAACAAAGTCATTCTGGTCGATACTGGCTACGACTCCGATGAGGCCGCTGCCCGTGGTCGTCCCATTGCGATGGACCCTCGCGAGGCTTTGCTGCCCCTGGGCATTGCGCCGGAAGCGGTGACCGAAGTCATCGTGACCCATCTTCATTATGACCACGCAGGGGGACTGCATATGTTCCCCAACGCGAAGTTGCATATGCAGTCGGCGGAAATGGCCTTCGCTACAGGTCCCTGCATGTGCCATGATCACCTGCGTGCGCCTTTCACGGCTGACCATGTCTGCGAGGTCGTAAAGCGTCTCTATTCAGGCCAGGTCATATTCTACGACGGAGAAGCCGAGATTGCAGATGGGGTTACGGTACACTGCATCGGTGGGCATTCGCGCGGGTTGCAATGTGTTCGCGTAAGAACGGCAGCCGGGTGGATGGTGCTCGCCTCTGATGCCTCGCATTACTACGAGAATTTCATGGCACGCAAAGCCTTTCCCATCGTCGTCGATTTGCAGGAAATGATGGATGGTTTCAAGACCCTGGAGAGGTTGGCCTCGCATCCTCGACTTATCGTGCCCGGCCATGATCCACTTGTGCGTGAGATTTTTCCCGTCGGTGCGGCACCACATATCCATAGGTTGGATCCAGGACCGACGAGGGACATTGAATTATGAAAATCGGTGTCATTGCAGACGACTTCACTGGTGCGAGTGATATTGCGAACACCTTGGCCAAGGGCGTTGAGCCGGAAGGTGGATTACGAACGGCTCAGTTCCCGGGTATTCCAACGACCCCAGCCGACGAGGAGATCGAAGCGGGTGTGATCTCACTCAAGAGCCGCACCGCACCGACTGAGGAAGCGGTAGCGGACAGCTTGCGCGCTCTGCGGTGGCTTAAAGATCAAGGATGCGAGCAGTTCATCTTTAAGTATTGCTCCACATTCGATTCCACTAAAGAAGGAAACATCGGCCCCGTTGCGGAAGCGTTGGCTAATGAACTGAGTGCGCAAAAGGTGGTTTTCTGTCCGGCCTTTCCCACCACGGGGCGTACGGTTTATCAGGGCCATCTTTTTGTGCTTGGCAAGCCGTTGAACGAGTCTGGGATGGAAAATCACCCTCTTACTCCGATGACGGATGCCAACATCAGGCGTTGGTTGCAGCATCAGACCGAAGAAGCGGTTGGGTTAGTGCCAGTTGACACCGTGAAGCAAGGGCTAGAGGCGATTGCTGATGCTTTGCAGAACGCAAACGAACGCTTTGTAATCGGTGATGCGATCTCGGACGAGGATTTGCTGGCCTGGGGTGAGGCTCTGAAGGATGCCCAGCTCACTACCGGGGGATCCGGGATAGCATTGGGTCTACCCAGAAACTTCGTCAGAAGAGCGTCGTCCAAAAGAGGTGGTAGTGTGTTCACAGGTATCGCTGGACCCGCCGCCATCCTTGCAGGATCATGTTCAGGTGCGACCCGCGGACAGATCGATGTTCATGCGGAATCCAATCCGACGTTCGCCATCAATGTTCCGGGTGTCATGTCCGGGGATGTGACTAAGCAAACGCTTCTGGATTTCTTTGAAAAGCATTCAGGTGAGGCCCCCCTCGCTTACTCATCAGGAAGCCCGGAAGAGGTGCGCGCGATCCAAAGTCAATTCGGTCAGGAAACTGTGGCGGAAAAGCTGGACAATCTCTTTGCTGAAACTACCCGGGAACTTGTCCAAACGGGCTATAAGCGCCTTGTCGTTGCCGGAGGGGAGACGTCGGGAGCTGTCGCCAAGGTCGTATCTGAGGCACTGGGGTCTCCTGCCATGTCAATTGGTCCAGAGATCGACCCGGGCGTACCTGTCCTGAGCGTCGGAAAAACTGAAACCATTGCGCTGGCTCTAAAATCTGGAAACTTTGGCGCTCCGGACTTTTTCGCGAAGGCGCTCAGAATGATGGAGGCAGGCAAATGAGTTCGGATGAATCGGCTTTGCGGCAGCAGATGTCAGAGCTATGCGCCTCGCTGTTTGAGCGTGGATTTTCCGTCGGCACTGCGGGCAATGTCTCGGCACGTCTTGATGACGGGATCCTCATGACACCAACCAACTCCACCTTGGGGAATATCGATCCCGAGCGCATCGCCAAGATTGATTTGGATGGGCACCACGTCTCCGGCGACAAGCCGACCAAGGAAGTTTTTCTGCACCAAGCCTTCTATGAGACGCGGCCAGAAGCGGGCGCCGTGGTTCATCTGCATTCGACCTGGGCCACTGCTCTGTCCTGCCTGGAAGACACCGATCCCAATGACTGTATTCCACCGCTTACACCATACGTGGTCATGCGCGTCGGCACGGTCAAACTGGTTCCATACGTCAAGCCGGGTGATCCGAAATCCGGTGATATGATCCGCGAACTGGGCGGCAATGATAGTGCTGTTCTGCTGGCCAATCACGGACCTGTCGTATCAGGAAAGGATCTGTTCTCAGCGGTCTGTGCAGCAGAAGAGTTAGAAGAAACAGCCAAGCTGCTAGTGGCTTTGCGCGGTATGCGAACCCGAATGTTGAATGCAGAACAAGTCGCAGACCTCAAGGGAACTTTCGTGATCCTCCCCCTCTGAAGTGGTCCGCCGTTATGGTTAAGAAAACGGAGGAACCACATGGCGAACAAGCGACCGAAGCCGGAAGAGATTGTCTCGAAGTTGCGGCAGGTTGAGATATTGATG
>NZ_JBQFRB010000018.1:0-2500 GCF_056537185.1 Ruegeria sp. CG4
GATTGAGTTGGAGGGTGCCTTGGCGGCGCTGATAGGGTTGGTCCAGAACGACAAAAGCCGCCTTGCGGCGGCTGGTTCGGTAAAAGTGGTTGCGGGAGCAGGATTTGAACCTGCGACCTTCAGGTTATGAGCCTGACGAGGTGAAGACGTTAAGCAATTGATCCAGTGGATCAATTGTAGTCTGAACGGGCTGTTCTGAGATTTTCCGACGCTGGTTGCGGGAGTAGGATTTGAACCTACGACCTTCAGGTTATGAGCCTGACGAGCTACCGGGCTGCTCCATCCCGCGTCAGGGTCGGAAAGTGTTTCATCGTTTAGAGAGGTTTTGGGGGATTTTACTAGGTTTGGCGGTGACCTACTCTCCCGGGGCTTAAGCCCAAGTACCATTGGCGCGGCAGTGCTTAACTTCCGGGTTCGGGATGGGACCGGGTGTTTCACTTGCGCTATGACCACCAAACCGAGGAAAATCCCCGTCGCTCTTTTTTGCGAAGCAAAAAGGCGACGCGCAGGAGGCAGCGTATTCGCGAAGCGGATGCGCGTTCCTGCACGGTTGTTATGTCAATCAACATCGCGGCCAGGTGCTGCGAAGTTATCCATGTTTACTGAGGTGTATGTTTTTGATTTGTCTTTCCATTACTGGATCAAATCAAGCCTATCGGGCGATTAGTACCGGTCAACTGAACGCATTACTGCGCTTACATCTCCGGCCTATTGACGTGGTGGTCTTCCACGGCCCTCAGGGAGACCTTGTTTTGAGGGGGGCTTCCCGCTTAGATGCCTTCAGCGGTTATCCTGTCCGATCATAGCTACCCAGCACTGCCGTTGGCACGACAACTGGTCCACCAGTGGATCGTTCACCCCGGTCCTCTCGTACTAGGGGCAACTCCTCTCAAGTCTCCTACACCCACGGCAGATAGGGACCGAACTGTCTCACGACGTTCTAAACCCAGCTCACGTACCTCTTTAAACGGCGAACAGCCGTACCCTTGGGACCTGCTCCAGCCCCAGGATGAGATGAGCCGACATCGAGGTGCCAAACACTGCCGTCGATATGGACTCTTGGGCAGTATCAGCCTGTTATCCCCGGCGTACCTTTTATCCGTTGAGCGATGGCCCTTCCACTCGGGACCACCGGATCACTATGGCCGTCTTTCGACTCTGCTCGACTTGTCAGTCTTGCAGTCAGGCTGGCTTCTGCCATTGCACTCAACGAGCGATTTCCGACCGCTCTGAGCCAACCTTCGCGCGCCTCCGTTACGCTTTAGGAGGCGACCGCCCCAGTCAAACTACCCGCCACGCAGGGTCCCGGATCCGGATAACGGACCGCGGTTAGACATCAAGAGTGCGAAGGGTGGTATCTCAAGGGAGGCTCCACAGGTACTTGCGTTCCTGCTTCAAAGCCTACCACCTATCCTGCACATCACAATCCTGATGCCAGTGCGAAGCTGTAGTAAAGGTGCACGGGGTCTTTCCGTCTAACCGCGGGAAGCCTGCATCTTGACAGGCAATTCAATTTCGCTGAGTCGATGTTGGAGACAGCGGGGAAGTCGTTACGCCATTCGTGCAGGTCGGAACTTACCCGACAAGGAATTTCGCTACCTTAGGACCGTTATAGTTACGGCCGCCGTTTACCTGGGCTTCAATTCAAGGCTCTCACCTCTCCTTTTAACCTTCAGGCACCGGGCAGGCGTCAGACCCTATACGTCGTCTTGCGACTTCGCAGAGCCCTGTGTTTTTAATAAACAGTCGCCACCCCCTGGTTTGTGCCCCCAGCCCCTAGTTGCCTAGGAACCGGGCCTCCTTCTCGCGAACTTACGGAGGTATTTTGCCGAGTTCCTTCAACATCGTTCTCTCAAGCGCCTTGGTATGCTCTACCAGTCCACCTGTGTCGGTTTAGGGTACGGTCTGATGGAGGGCTATTTCCAGGAACCACTCAGCAGCCCAATCAATCCGATAAGATTGAACTACACCTGTGATCCGTCACATCCTCCTGGCCTAGGAATATTAACCTAGTTCCCATCGCCTACGCCTTTCGGCCTCGGCTTAGGGGCCGGCTTACCCTGCTCAGATTAGCTTTAAGCAGGAACCCTTGGACTTTCGGCGAGAGTGTCTCTCACACTCTTTGTCGCTACTCATGTCATCATTCTCACTAGTGATCTCTCCACCGGATCCCTCACAGGCCGGCTTCATCGAAAGAACTCGATCCGTCATTACACCCGCTGATATTTCACAGGTGGATGCAAATACGGATGAGTTCTATGTCACACTACGCTCTGCTACCATGCCTTACGGCATCCTAAGCTTCGGCTCATGGCTTGAGCCCCGTTACATCTTCGCCGCAGGACAACTTATTTAGACCAGTGAGCTGTTACGCTATCTTTAAAGGATGGCTGCTTCTAAGCCAACCTCCTGGTTGTTTTGGTCGTCCCACCTGCTTTCCCACTTAGCCATGAATTGGGGGCCTTAGCTGTAGGTCAGGGTTGTTTCCCTCTCCACTACG
>NZ_JBQFRB010000019.1:0-3444 GCF_056537185.1 Ruegeria sp. CG4
CAAAACTACAAGCGTTGAAGTCAGGAGAGAACAGGAATGTCGACGTATTATTCTGAAGAGCACGAGTGGCTGCGAGTTGAAGGAGAAGTTGCGACGCTGGGGATTACGGTTCATGCGGCTGAGCAGCTTGGCGATGTTGTTTTTGTCGAGCAGCAGGAAGCGGGTGACGAGTTTGAGAAGGGCGGCGAGATCGGCGTGATCGAGTCGGTCAAGGCGGCGTCCGAGCTTTATGCGCCGGTGGATGGCGAGATTGTCGAGGTGAACGAGGCGCTTGCGGACAATCCCGGTTCGCTGAACGACGACCCCGAGGGCGAGGCGTGGATCTACAAGATCAAGATCGCGGATGCGTCGCAGCTGGAGGATCTGATGGATCTGGACGGCTACAAGGCCCTGATCGGCTGAGCAAATGGCGGGTTCCGACGGGATCCGCCCCTTCTTTCACCCGGAGCCGCTGATTTGGGCTCCGCCCGTTCGGGCCTGACACTGTCCCCGGACAGGTTCCAGGACGGCCCTTACCCCACGCCGGAGGCTCCTGCCAGAGCGGCTGGGTGAGACATTTCATGAGGAGCGCTGCAATGGCCTTCAAACTGACCGATTACGAAGCCTATGACTTCGCCAATCGCCGCCACATCGGCCCGTCGCCCACCGAGATGCGCGACATGCTGAAGGTGATCGGCTTCAAGACGCTGGACGAGCTGATCGACGCCACCGTCCCGCCGGCGATCCGGCAGACAGAGCCGCTGGACTGGGGTCCGGCGATGACCGAGCGCGATGCGCTCTTTCACATGAAAGAGGTGGCGCGCAAGAACAAGGTTCTGACCTCGCTGATCGGTCAGGGCTATTACGGCACCACCACGCCGGCGCCGATCCTGCGCAACATCCTGGAAAACCCGGCCTGGTACACCGCCTATACGCCGTATCAGCCCGAGATCAGCCAGGGCCGTCTTGAGGCGCTTCTGAACTTCCAGACCATGGTCAGCGACCTGACCGGGCTGGACGTGGCCAACGCCTCGCTGCTGGACGAAGCCACCGCGGCGGCCGAGGCGATGGCGATGGCCAAGCGCGGCGGCCGGTCCAAGGCCAACAACGCGGCCTTCTTCGTGGACAAGAACTGCCACCCGCAGACCATCGCGGTCATTAAAACACGCGCCGAGCCTCTGGGCATCGACGTGCAGGTGGCCGATCCGGATACGCTGGATGCTGGTGCGGTGTTTGGCGCCATCTTCCAGTATCCGGGCACCTATGGCCATGTGCGCGACTTCTCTGCCGAGATCGCGGCGCTGCATGAACATAAAGCGATCGCCATCGTGGCCGCCGACATCCTGTCGCTGGCACTGCTGAAGTCACCGGGCGAGATGGGCGCGGACATTGCCATCGGCTCGACCCAGCGCTTTGGCGTGCCGATGGGCTATGGCGGCCCGCACGCCGCTTACATGGCGACCACCGACAAGCTGAAGCGATCCATGCCGGGCCGGATCATCGGCGTGTCGATCGACAGCCGCGGCAACAAGGCCTATCGCCTGGCGCTGCAGACCCGCGAGCAGCATATCCGCCGCGAGAAAGCCAACTCGAACGTCTGCACCGCGCAGGCGCTGCTGGCCGTCATTGCCTCGATGTATGCGGTCTATCACGGCCCCGACGGCATCAAGGCCATCGCGCAATCGGTGCACCGCAAGACCTCGCGTCTGGCCGATGGTCTGGAGGCGGCAGGCTTTGCCGTGGAACCCGAGGTGTTCTTCGACACCATCACGGTCGAGGTCGGCCATCTGCAGAAGACGGTCATGGAGGCCGCCGTGGCCCGGGGCGTCAACCTGCGCAAGGTGGGCGAGACCAAGGTCGGCATCAGCCTTGATGAACAGACCCGGCCCGAGACCATCGAGGCGGTCTGGGGTGCATTCGGCATCGACCGCAAGGATGACAGCTCGAACAAGCATTACCGCCTGCCGGAACATGCGCTGCGCGAAAGCGCGTACCTGACCCACCCGATCTTCCACAAGAACCGGGCCGAGGCCGAGATCACCCGCTACATGCGCCGTCTGGCCGACCGCGACCTGGCACTGGACCGGGCGATGATCCCGCTGGGGTCCTGCACCATGAAGCTGAACGCCACGATCGAGATGATCCCGGTCACCTGGCCCGAGTTCGGCAATCTGCACCCGTTCTGCCCGGAAGATCAGGCGCAGGGCTATCACGAGATGATTGCCGATCTGAACGACAAGCTGTGCCAGATCACCGGCTATGACGCGATCTCCCAGCAGCCCAACTCGGGCGCGCAGGGTGAATATGCAGGCCTGCTGACCATCCGCAACTATCACTTCGCCCGTGGTGAAGCGCACCGCAATGTCTGCCTGATCCCGACCTCGGCGCATGGCACCAACCCGGCCTCGGCGCAGATGGTGGGCTGGCAGGTGGTGCCGGTGCAATCGGATGACAAGGGCAATATCGACCTGAATGACTTCCGCGCCAAGGCCGAGAAACATTCGGACCATCTGGCCGCCTGCATGATCACCTACCCCTCGACCCATGGCGTGTTCGAGGAAACGGTGCAGGAGGTCTGCCAGATCACCCATGATCATGGCGGTCAGGTCTATATCGACGGCGCCAACATGAACGCCATGGTCGGTCTGGCCCAGCCGGGCAAGATCGGCGGTGACGTCAGCCACCTGAACCTGCACAAGACCTTCTGCATCCCGCATGGCGGCGGCGGCCCCGGCATGGGCCCGATCGGCGTCAAGGCGCATCTGGAAGAGCACCTGCCCGGCCACCCGGAATACGGCACCGCCGTGGGCCCGGTCTCGGCGGCGCCCTTCGGCTCGCCCTCGATCCTTCCCGTATCGTGGGCCTATGTGCTGCTGATGGGCGGTGAGGGTCTGACCCAGGCGACGAAAGTGGCAATCCTGAACGCCAACTACATCGCGGCACGGCTCAAGGATGCCTATCCGATCCTCTACACCTCGGAAACGGGCCGGGTGGCGCATGAATGCATCCTCGACACCCGTCCGCTGGACGAGGCCGCGCATGTCAGCGTCGACGACATCGCCAAGCGTCTGGTCGATAGCGGCTTCCACGCGCCGACCATGTCCTGGCCGGTGGCGGGCACCCTGATGGTCGAACCCACGGAATCGGAACCCATGGCCGAGCTGGACCGTTTCTGCGACGCCATGCTCTCGATCCGGGCCGAGGCGCAGGACATCATCGACGGCAAGATCGACGCGGACAACAACCCGCTGAAAAACGCCCCCCACACGGTGCGCGATCTGGTCGGCGACTGGGACCGCCCCTACACCCGCGAACAGGCCTGCTTCCCGCCGGGCTCCATGGGCGTCGACAAATACTGGTCCCCCGTCAACCGCGTCGACAACGCATACGGCGACAGAAACCTCATCTGCACATGCCCTCCAATGTCAGAATACGAAGAAGCCGCTGAGTGAAAGATAAAACCCC
>NZ_JBQFRB010000020.1:0-1761 GCF_056537185.1 Ruegeria sp. CG4
AAACACTTAGCGACCAGTATTAAACAGAAAGGAGGACAACACGTGGAGCGAAAGCTAGCGGCCATCCTGATTGCTGACCTTGTCGGCTTTACCGCTCGGATGGAGCGGGACGAGAAAGGCACGCTCGAAGTCCTTTCAGCGCACATTGACGATATTGCTGCTCCGCTTGTCGGTCGGTATTACGGTCGCATCGTCAAACAGATGGGTGACGGTCTGCTCGCCAGCTTCGACAGCGCAGTCGACGCCGTTTCCTGCGCGGTTGAATGGCAAAACGCATCAGCGGCAGGTAAGGACCCTCTCCAATTTCGTATTGGCGTTACTCTTGGGGATATAATCATGCGCGACGGAGATGTTTTTGGTTCCGGTGTGAACCTGGCGTCGAGACTGGAGCAGCTTGCCCCACCGGGCGGTGTGTTGGTGTCGGACGCCGTATATCGTGTGGTCGGAAATCGTATACCGGTTGCTTGGGAGGATGCTGGTCAGCACACAGTAAAGAACGTTGCCGAACCGGTACATGCTTGGCGCATTGGCGGGTCAAGCGCTGTATGCGCTAAACCGGATCGGCCTGAATCGTCAGGAACAGCCACTATTGCGGTCTTGCCACTGCACAACATGAGCGATGACCCCGAGCAGGCCTTCTTCAGCGACGGGATTGCGGAAGACATTATTGTGGGTTTATCGCGTTTTCGGACGCTTAAGGTTGTTTCCAGAAATGCGTCTTTCAGGTTCCGGACACAGGACACAGATCCGGCCAAAATCGCGGAGGCTCTCGGCGCTGATTACCTGGTTGAAGGCAGCGTGCGAAAGGTCGGCAGTCGCGTGAGAATCTCGGTACAGCTCGCTGACGCGGGTACGGGCACTCAACTCTGGTCGGATCGATATGACCACGAACTGGAAGACGTTCTGGCGGTTCAAGACGAAGTGGCTCGAAATATCGTCGCAGTGTTGCCGGGCAGGGTCCAGCACGATGTCGTCGACCGTTCGACACAGAAACCAACGGATCAGATGAAGGCCTATGAACTGATGCTCAAGGGCAAGGCGCTACGCGATGGTCTGAACGCACGAGATACGGCCAAGGCGAGAGCGTTGTTGGAACGAGCGGTCGCACTCGATCCGACCATCGCGCGATCTTATATGTATCTTTCAGATACATATGTCATAGATTTGTGGCTTGGGCTGGCGGACGCTGACGCACCGGCCCACACTTTGAAAATTGCCCGAAAGGGCGTGGCACTGGATAACCGGGACGTCTACATTCAGGACCAACTTGGTTTTTCCTATCTCTGTGCTGGCCTTTGGGATGAGGCAGAGGCACAATTCAACAAGACACTTTCCATGATAGAAAACGAGGCGGAGTCGATGGCATGGTGCGGCTACGCTTTCCTATTGCTCGGCTTGCACGAAAAGGCGCGCGAAGTAGTTTCGAAAGCGATGGCGCTGGACCCGCTACATCCGCCTGCCATCGACTGGATTATGGGGCAGGTCGAATTTTTCAACGGCAACTTTGAAGCAGCGCTTAGTTTTCTAATGGGAGCAGCGCGGCTTAACTCGTTGGCCACAGCATTTGTCGCCGCGTCCTACGCGCAGCTCAAACGGGAGCGAGACGCCTCTGACGCATTGCAAGAATTTGTTTCTGAACGTCACGATGAGTTCACAAGCCGAGGAATTGTGGTTGAGGATGATACGTTAGATAGCCTTGCTCGCGGGTTTCGGTCTATGTGGCGGCGACCGGATGATTTTAAACTTCTCACCAATGGGCTA
>NZ_JBQFRB010000021.1:0-1362 GCF_056537185.1 Ruegeria sp. CG4
GATCAGGTCACCCGTGAGATCGTGGAGGAAACCATCTCCATCGGGTTTGATGATCTGGATGCCAAACTTGCCCGGATCGGATACGGACCAAAAGCTCTGGCCGAGATGACGGACACCCGCGTTCCCGAGATCCGCCGTTTCCTCAAAGGGCAACTAGCTGTGGAATCTGGTTAGGTTGTTCCATTTAAGGCCTGAATTGGGGTTTGATTGTTAATGCCCATGTGGGTGCGTTGAGTGTTGTACCAGTTCACCCATCTTGGCAGATCCTGTTTTCTGGCTCTTGATGATTTAAACGGGATGGCATAGGCCCACTCACGCAGCATGGTTTGAATGAAGCGTTCGGCTTTTCCGTTGGTTTTAGGCGTGTAGGGCCGGGTGCGGATGTGTTTTATATTCAGCATCCGCAGTATCCTGCGGAACAGTTTTGCGATGTAACCGGAACCGTTGTCCGTCATCACTCGCTCGACTGCCACGCCCCGTCTGCGAAACCAGCGCAGAGCGCGGACAAGAAAAGCTGAGGTCGAGTGCCGGGTCTCATCGGGCAGAACTTCCACATAGGCAAGACGGGTGGCATCATCAATGGCCACATGCAGATAGTCCCAGCCAAGTCCCGGTGTGCGGCCTTTGCGATTGCCTGTAATGCGATGACCGTGCCCTTCAAAGCGCCCCAGTTTCTTGATGTCCAGATGTAATAGCTCCCCCGCTCGTTCGCGTTGATAGCGTCGCACAAGTGGCTTGGGATCAAGAGCCTTCAATTTACCAAGACCTGCATGCTTCAACCAAGCCGCAACTGTCGAGCGGGCAAGATTGAGCTTGGTCGCGATCTCTTGTGCCGTCAGACGGTAGTCCTTGCGAAGTTGTTCAGCTTTCTTGCGCCACCAGCTGGCCTGTACAGCAGCGGCAGACCTTGGCCGTGATGAGCGGTTCTCCAGACCGGCCCTTCCTTCAGCCAGGTAGCGGCCAATCCATTTACGCACCGTGCGAACACTGACTGCAAACGCCCGGGCAACCTGTTCCACCGGTTGCCGCTGTTCCAGCACTCGTTTTACCATCTGCTCTCGACTATACGTCGTGGTTCGGGCATTCTTATGCGGGTTGTTCATCTCATGGATCTCTTGTGTTGTTTTGTGGTGAAACCAACATCAAACATCTGAACGCGATGAACAACCTCTTCAGAGAACACAACTAGCCACACTCAACGACACTGACACATCCGCGAAACCAACGGTATGACACCTATAAGCCCTTTATTGTGCAGGTGGGTATGGCATTGCGCGGTAACGGGCAATCCGAAGTCAGTCCATGTGTAGAAGGCACAAGAGAGGAGAGAACTATACGCCATGCACGTGAATTACATCTACA
>NZ_JBQFRB010000022.1:0-1312 GCF_056537185.1 Ruegeria sp. CG4
AAAAGCGAACGCTGCCCCGTTGCCAGACATGTCGGCACTTAAGGATCGAGGAAGCCAGTGATTTATTCGGAATTCGCTGCGCAGTCTGCAAGGGCATCGGTCGCATGGTGTTCCCTTCAGAACCTTTTCAAACAGATTCAGGCTATTGGAGGTCTTCTTCGTTCAGCTCTCGAACCTCGTCATCGGAGCGTTCCGCGCCGAGCCACCAAAGAATCAACTCGAGACACAGTGCAAGAATGACAGGACCGAGGAATACCCCAACGACTCCCCAAAAAAGTAGCCCGCCGATAGCGCCAAGAAAAACCAGAATTGCCGGCAAGTCCGCTCCGCGCGATACAACAAGTGCTTTTATGAGGTTGTCGGAAAGCCCAACCGCCACAAGCCCCCAGAGAACCATAAAGGTCGCCATGACCGACTGATCATTCATCCAAAGCCAGATCGAAAGTGGTGCCCAAATCAGGATCGGGCCGACTTGCAGAAGGCCAAGCATAAAGGTTGCGAACGCCAGGAGTGGCCAGTGTGGCGCGCCGACGAGCCAGTATGCGAAAGCAGCTACACAGGCCTGTACAGCCGCCGATCCAAGAACACCAAGCACGGTATAACGGATCGTTAGGATCGAGCGAGCACCAAGGTCGGCGACCCGCGTTCCTCCAAGTTTTAGTGCCGCCTTGCCTGCGAGCAGGCTGAGATACTGCGAGTTATGTAGAATTACCCCAGCAAGGATCAGGCCCAGCAAAAACTCCAAAACAAAATAACCGATCAACCGACCTTCGAACACAATTGTCGAGAGAAGCAAACGCAGATCATCGCCAATCAAAGTGCGCAACGCCTCCAAGTCATCTCGTATTCCTATCCAAAGATCGCGCCAAGTTGCGGAGATACCGGCGGGAAGATCAACGCCAATCCATTCAAGGCTGTCTCTGTTTGCGGCGGCAATCGCTAATTCTGGCAAAATCCCTACAACGGAGCGAAAAAGTAACAACATCGGGACAAGTACGATGAGTATCAACCCGACGACAGTAAGGCCAGTCGCCAGTGCACGTCTTTGTCCAAGTTGGTTTGTAAGCTGCGCATGAAAGGGCAAAATGGCGACCGAAATAAAAAGGGCCCATAACAATGCAGGAAGGAATGGGCTGAGCGTCAGCACCCCTAACAGGAATATTAGCGCAAGCCCCCCAAGTGGGAGAGCCTTTTGAACTATATCTCGCATGTCTGCGAGCATTTCGACCTCACTACGACCAATGAAACGCGCAGTACACTATGGCCATCATTTGGCTAGTGGCCACTATTTTTTTGAAGGAAGTAACTTGCG
>NZ_JBQFRB010000023.1:0-1225 GCF_056537185.1 Ruegeria sp. CG4
ATGGTTAAGAAAACGGAGGAACCACATGGCGAACAAGCGACCGAAGCCGGAAGAGATTGTCTCGAAGTTGCGGCAGGTTGAGATATTGATGGGGCAAGGCATGTCCCGTCTGGATGCAATCCGGCAGATTGGTGTTGTTGAACAGACCTATTATCGCTGGAAGAAAAAGTACGGCGGAATGGGTGCGGATCAGTTGAAGGAACTCAAGCGCCTTCAAATAGAGAATGAGCGTCTTCGAAAGGCCGTCTCGGATCTGACCCTGGACAAACTGATCCTGACGGAGGCGGCCAAGGGAAACTACTGAGCCCCGCCCGTCGCCGTGCCTGCATCAACCGTGTGCGCCACAAACTGCGTGTCTCAGAACGTCCCGCTGCCCGGCAGTCGTTTGCAAGGCAAACGATGAGAGGGGGCGTGTCGTGTCCTGAAACAGCACCGATCCACACAGCGAAAGCTGCCGAAAGGTCGAACTGACGAGAAGCGCCTGGTGGCGGACATGATAGAATTGGCCCGCCAGTATGGCCGCTACGGTTATCGCCGGATCGCGGCTTTGCTGAGAGATGCGGGCTGGCAGGTAAATGACAAGCGCGTCGAAAGGCTTTGGCGCCGGGAAGGGCTGAAAGTGCCAATGAAACAACCAAAGAAGGGACGGCTCTGGTTAAATGATGGATCGTGTGTTCGGCTGCGGTCGGAGCATCGAAACCACGTTTGGAGTTTTGACTTCGTGCATTGTCGAAAGGATGACGGAAAGGCGTTCCGCACGCTCAACGTTATCGATGAGTACAGCCGGGAGTGCTTGGCGATCCGAGTGGACCGAAAGCTAAACTCCGGCGATGTCATCGACGTTCTGAGTGACCTGTTCATCATGCGCGGTGTGCCAAGCTACATTCGCTCCGACAATGGCCCTGAGTTCATTGCCGTGGCGGTGCAAGACTGGATCAATGCAGTTGGAGCAAAGACCGCATACATAGAGCCAGGCAGCCCATGGGAGAACGGTTACTGTGAGAGTTTCAATGCGCGGTTCAGAGATGAGTTCCTGAATGGAGAAGTCTTCTACAGCCTAAAAGAATCGCAGATATTGATCGAAGAATGGAGGAAACACTACAACACTAAACGCCCGCACAGTGCTCTGGGATATAAACCACCGGCCCCGGAAACCATCGTTCAGATGGACCAAAGGCCAATCATGCACAAACAATCAAATTGGACCACACAAGCGGGGCTGATC
>NZ_JBQFRB010000024.1:0-1187 GCF_056537185.1 Ruegeria sp. CG4
TCGCCATTGGCGGCGAGGCCGTCGACGACCTCGATGATCCAGTCCGCGATCTGGCGGAATTCAACCTCGCCAAAGCCTCGTGTGGTGCCGGCGGGCGAACCCAGGCGGATGCCCGACGTGATGGTCGGCTTTTCCGGGTCAAACGGCACGCCGTTCTTGTTGCAGGTGATATGCGCGCGGCCCAGGGCCTTTTCGGTGGCGTTGCCCTTGACGCCCTTGGGGCGCAGGTCGACCAGCACCACATGGGTGTCGGTGCCATGGGTCACCGTGTCCAGACCGCCCTTGATCAGCTGATCCGACAGGGCCTGCGAATTGACGACGACCTGCTTGATGTAGTCCTTGAAGGCCGGTTGCAGCGCCTCGCCGAAGGCCACGGCCTTGGCCGCGATCACGTGCATCAGCGGGCCGCCCTGAATGCCGGGGAAAATGGCCGAGTTCACTTTCTTTGCGATATCTTCATCATTGGTCAGGATCATGCCGCCACGCGGGCCGCGCAGGGTCTTGTGCGTCGTGGTGGTTGCCACATGCGCATGCGGGAAGGGGCTGGGGTGCTCGCCCGCCGCCACCAGACCGGCGAAATGCGCCATGTCCACGTGCAGATAGGCGCCGACCATGTCGGCGATCTCGCGCATGCGGGCAAAGTCGATCTGGCGCGGGATGGCCGAGCCGCCGGCGATGATCAGCTTGGGCTGGTGCTCTTTCGCCAGCGCCTCGACCTGATCGTAGTCCAGCATGTTGTCTTCCTTGCGGACGCCGTACTGCACCGCGTTGAACCACTTGCCCGACTGGTTCGGGCGGGCGCCATGGGTCAGGTGACCACCGGCATCCAGGCTCATGCCCAGAATGGTGTCACCGGGTTTGATCAGCGCCTGGAACACGCCCTGGTTGGCCTGAGAGCCCGAGTTCGGCTGCACGTTGGCGAAACCGCAGCCAAACAGTTGCTTGGCGCGGTCGATGGCCAGATTCTCGGCAATGTCCACGAACTGGCAGCCGCCATAGTAGCGCCGCCCGGGATAGCCTTCGGCGTATTTGTTGGTCATCACCGAGCCCTGCGCCTCCATCACTGCGGCGCTGACGATGTTCTCGGACGCAATCAGCTCGATCTCGTCGCGCTGGCGCCCCAACTCGGACCGGATCGAGCCGAAAAGCTCAGGATCACGATCCGAAAGAGACTGGGTGAAAAAACC
>NZ_JBQFRB010000025.1:0-1096 GCF_056537185.1 Ruegeria sp. CG4
ATCACCCCTGCTCCTTTTTTGCCCATATGCTGAAATGGTTGAGGCCGTCCCTGACGGAGACCTGTGGGGACCAGTTCAGCAGGCGGCGTGCCTTCGAGATATCGGCCAGAGCATAGCGAATGTCGCCGGCGCGGAAATCGCCGGTGACTTGGACGCCGTTGCGCGCGTCCCCGACAAGGTCGATCAATTGCCGGGCCACGTCGATGATGGTCGCCGCCTCGCCCGCGCCGATATCCACGATCTGATCCGAGAAACTGCCCAGCGCGACGGTGCTGGCAAAGGCGCGCACAACGTCGTCGACATAGACAAAATCGCGGGTGATATCGCCGTCCTCGAAGATGTTGAGCGTCTTGCCCTGCATGATCTGGTCGGCAAAGATCGAGATCACGCCGGTATAGGGGTTCGACATGGACTGCCCCGGGCCATAGACGTTCTGCAGGCGCAGAATGCCGACCTCGGTCGGGGTGCCCCAGAAGGCCTGGGTCAGCAGGTATTCCTGCATCAGCTTGGTCGAGGCATAGATCGAGGCGGGTGCCACCGGGCAGGTATCGGCATTGGTCGGCACCGGTGTCAGGGTTTCGCCGCTGGCCGATTTCGGCAGGAAGTCTCCGTTCGACATGTCCTGGCTGGTGCGGGCGACCGCAGGCACAAGGACGTTGTTGGCGTCCACGCAGGCGCCCTCGCCATAGACGCTGCGCGAGCCGGCCAGAATGATGCGGCGCACCGGGGTATCGGCCGCGCGCACCGCCTCGATCAGGTTGGTGGTGCCGATGATGTTGACCTCGTTGTACCGGGTCGGGTGGTCAAAGGACTGGCCGGTGCCGGTTTCGGCGGCCAGGTGGAAGATGAACTCGGGCCGGACCTGCGACATGGCGCGCTGCATGTCGTCGCGCGAACGCACGTCGCCCACGATCATCCCGGCGCCCGAGGATTTGGCGATCCTGAAATTGGTCTCGTTCTGGAAATGAACCTGTGGGTGCAGAGAGTCGAAAATCGTGACGTCATGCCCTTGCTGAACAAGTTCAGCGCTCAGCCGCGACCCGATAAAACCCGCGCCCCCCGTGATCAGAATCTTCATTAAGCTATCCACCATGTC
>NZ_JBQFRB010000026.1:0-833 GCF_056537185.1 Ruegeria sp. CG4
AGCGAACGAATTGTGTTTCGGATCGGCATCAATATCGGAGATGTGATTGCCGAGGATGGAGACATTTATGGTGATGGCGTCAATGTCGCCGCTCGACTTGAAGGCTTGGCTGAGCCCGGAGGTATCTGCATTCACCGCAGCGTAAGGGACCAGGTACAGGACAAGCTGGATCTGAATTTCGAGGATCTGGGTGAGACCGAAGTCAAAAACATAGAGAGACCAGTCCGAGCCTTCCAAATCGTTCTGGATGACAAGGCCAAGGCTTTGGCTATTTCAGAGCCAGTTGCGCATACGAAACCACACATGTCCAAGTGGGTGCCAGCTCTAATCGGTGCAGCATGCATCTGTTTGGTGCTGGTTTCGGTCGTATGGTGGCGATCCAGAGATGTGGCACCCCTGACCGAACAAGAGGAGTTGGCGCTTGCCATCCCAGACGAACCGTCCATCGTCGTTTTGCCCTTTGAGAACCGCTCAACAATTGAAGAGGTCGGCTATCTGGCAGAAGGTTTTGGAACAGCAATCACGACGCAGCTTTCGAAGTTTCCACAGCTATTTGTGATTGCTGGTTCTACTTCGATTACCTTTGCGGACAGCTTGGTCAAACCGCGAGAAATTGGCCGAGAGCTCGGTGTGCGATATGTTTTGTCAGGTAGCGTTCAGAGCGTTGGCGAGAATATTTCGATTAACTCAACACTGATAGAGACAGAGTCGGGGCACGCTCTATGGTCGGAACAATATGACGTTGGCGTCGAAGAATTGTTTTCCGCTCAGGCCGACCTTATTCGGGAAATCGCATCCACCCTGAAAATAGTAGTTGAGGAAGAAGAAATCGC
>NZ_JBQFRB010000027.1:0-794 GCF_056537185.1 Ruegeria sp. CG4
CTCGGTGGCTTCCGCGATGGCGAGTGCGTCTTCGATGTCTACACCCAGGTAACGCACTGTACTGTCCATCTTGGTGTGACCAAGCAATAGCTGCACGGCTCGCAAGTTACCTGTTCTACGATAAATCTGCGCCACTTTTGTGCGTCGCATTGAATGGGTCCCATACTGACTGGGATCAAGCCCAACCGAAGCGACCCATGACTGAACCAACCTCGCGTACTGACGAGTAGAAATATGCAGCCGATGCTGAAAACGCCCTGGCCACAAGTACTCGGATCTTTTCATTGCAGGTTGTTTCAGCCAATTCAAAAGCGAGTTTCTCGTACCACTACTAATTTCAAAACGAACGGGTATCTTTGTCTTGCTTTGGTTGACAGACGCGCGTTCCTTTACTTGTCCAGCGGCAAATACGTCTGCAACTTTCAGGCGAACAAGATCGCAACCACGGAGCTTACTATCTATTGCTAAATTGAAGAGTGCTAAGTTCCTATAATCTTCTGAAATTTCTAAGCGAACGCGTATTGCCCAGACATGCCTTGGCAAAAGCGGGCGCTTCTGGCCAATAACCCGACCTTTGTTCCACGCAGATCGGCCAACTCGAATGACGGGTAGATTTAAAGCTTGCATGACGAATACTCCACACCGCCACGCACCACCTCATCGCCCACACAGTGTCAGCGTCTATTGGTTACCATGCTTGGTCTCCGTCATGAAAAATCTGACTTTGTCGAAGCCTGACCGGCGCCACAAATATGCGATTTGGTATAGGGCGAATAGCAGAACTATGGATTCAA
>NZ_JBQFRB010000028.1:0-642 GCF_056537185.1 Ruegeria sp. CG4
TTGCAGACTGCGCAGCGAATTCCGAATAAATCACTGGCTTCCTCGATCCTTAAGTGCCGACATGTCTGGCAACGGGGCAGCGTTCGCTTTTTTGCCTCAATGAGCACCTACTTCAGAACCGAACACTGTGCTAGCAGAGCCCCGGGTTCGAATTGAGGACACTGCAGTATTTCATCCGCAGCTAAACCAACCCATTTGCGTTACTTGATTTTGCCAGAGAGAATGGCGTCCGACTATTAGTGGTAGCGTCAATGATGGAGGATCGAAGGTTGGAAATCGTTGGAAGCGTCGCCTTTGTCAGTGGCGGCAGCGGTGGGCTTGGTTCGAAGATCTGTAGGCTCCTCGCTCGCAACGGCAGCAAAGTGGTTGTCGGATACCGCAGTGAATCGGACCGCGCTGAGGCAGTCTGCGCGGACATCAAAAGCCAAGGCGGCACTGCTCGCGCAGAACAGTTTGACCTTACCAAGCCTTCTTCAGTGCATGCCTGTATTGGCAGGATAGTCAGCGAGTTCGGCGGGCTGGACATTCTGGTGAACAATGCCGGCATGGCCTCTGGCGGGCTCAACTTGCCAACTGGTGATCTGGAAGCCCTCACCCCGGAGATTTGGACGGAAATGCTAACGACAAACTTTAGCGGTCCAT
>NZ_JBQFRB010000029.1:0-640 GCF_056537185.1 Ruegeria sp. CG4
ATGGACCGCTAAAGTTTGTCGTTAGCATTTCCGTCCAAATCTCCGGGGTGAGGGCTTCCAGATCACCAGTTGGCAAGTTGAGCCCGCCAGAAGCCATGCCGGCATTGTTCACCAGAATGTCCAGCCCGCCGAACTCGCTGACTATCCTGCCAATACAGGCATGCACTGAAGAAGGCTCGGTGAGGTCAAACTGTTCTGCGCGAGCCGTGCCGCCTTGGCTTTTGATGTCCGCGCAGACTGCTTCCGCGCGATCTGATCCACTGCGGTATCCGACAACCACTTTGCTGCCGTTGCGAGCGAGGAGCCTACAGATCTTCGAACCAAGCCCACCGCTGCCGCCACTAACAAAGGCGACGCTTCCAACGATTTCCAACCTTCGATCCTCCATCAATGACACTACCACCAATAGTCGGACGCCATTCTCTCTGGCAAAATCAAGTAACGCAAATGGGTTGGTTTAGCTGCGAATGAAATACTGCAGTGT
The DNA here is from genome assembly GCF_056537185.1 of Ruegeria sp. CG4. Classification (NCBI taxonomy): domain Bacteria; kingdom Pseudomonadati; phylum Pseudomonadota; class Alphaproteobacteria; order Rhodobacterales; family Roseobacteraceae; genus Ruegeria; species Ruegeria sp. CG4. Next base: position 485 of record NZ_JBQFRB010000029.1, read on the forward strand.
CCTCAATTCGAACCCGGGGCTCTGCTAGCACAGTGTTCGGTTCTGAAGTAAGTGCTCATTAAGGTAAAAGCGAACGCTGCCCCGTTGCCAGACATGTCGGCACTTAAGGATCGAGGAAGCCAGTGATTTATTCGGAATTCGCTGCGCAGTCTGCAA
>NZ_JBQFRB010000030.1:0-580 GCF_056537185.1 Ruegeria sp. CG4
AGGCACTGTTGTTTTGTAAGAGCCATACAATTACTGGGCAAACTGTCGTGATCGACGGGGGTATTCACCTTAACTGATGTCGGCTTTGGGCGCAAAGCTCATGCATTGGTGATTGTAGTTTGAGTGTTCACGAGCCATGCAAAAAGGGAAGCCTGCCACATTGGCGCAGGTTCTAATTGGCTTGGTCGTCCTGCTGTTCAGGACTTAGCGGTTTCCCGCAATCGTAAACACAAAATCTCCATTGCTTGGCTTCCGTGCCAAGCGTGTTTACAGAGTATCAGTGCAGTAACCAACGAGCAAGACGACGCAGGATAGGGATCGTTGTCGCTGTTCGCTGCATTGTTGGTCGACGGCCGATGGCAGCCCAAACCAGACATTCATCAGCGAGCTTTGTTGATCCCGAGGAGCGGATTGATCCGTTCATGCAACGATGCTACCAAAAGTGGAAACCGCGCATATAGCCAGTATCCGGGGATATGAAAACCTTTCTATTCGGGCAATCCACCAGCAACCATCGCACCAAAATACCGGTCCTGGTCCTCAGTATGCATAAAGGGTGTGTTTCTGTGTGTAGAAACAC
>NZ_JBQFRB010000031.1:0-513 GCF_056537185.1 Ruegeria sp. CG4
CCTGGTCCTCAGTATGCATAAAGGGTGTGTTTCTGTGTGTAGAAACACGGAAGTCCGGCCGGATTTCGAGTAATTTCTTTGCTTCAACCTGTGCATCTTCCAGACGTCCCATTTCAGCAAGGGTTGCGACCAAGATACGGCGCGGAGGAAGCGACTTTGGATAAGTTGAGATACCGGTTTTTGCCAGCAGAATTGCCTGTTTGTAATCTCTGATAAAGAAATGAGAAAGGGCCGCGTTAAAATTGTACCAGCCGGGATAACGCGGGTTGACCTTTTTTGCCTTGTTGTTCCACTCAATCGCTTCGGCTGGCTTACCCATAAGCGACCGTAGAAAGCCCATACCATATAGAACCTCAGGATCATTGGGGTTCTCCCGTATTGCCCGCTGAAATGCCTGGTATGCGAGTTGATGATCGTGGTCAGCAAACAAATGTAGCTGGCCCAAGCGGTGTTGAACGCGATAGTCCGATTGATCCAGTTCTAACGCACGCTGTGCGTGCCTGCGGGCTTTGT